>JADJYS010000038.1 GCA_016719645.1 bacterium | reverse complement strand
GGCCCACGGCGTCTACGGCGACGACGTGCCGGCCGCGGGGCTGGTGACCGGCATCGGCACGGTGCACGGCCGGCCGGTGATGGTCGTGGCGAACGACGCCACGGTCAAGGGCGGCACCTACTACCCGCTGACGGTGAAGAAGCACCTGCGCGCCCAGGAGATCGCCCTGGAGAACCGCCTGCCCTGCGTCTACCTGGTGGACTCGGGCGGCGCCTTCCTGCCCCTGCAGGCCGAGGTCTTCCCCGACCGCGACCACTTCGGGCGGATCTTCTACAACCAGGCCCGCATGTCGGCGCTGGGCATCCCGCAGATCGCGGCGGTGCTGGGCAGCTGCACCGCGGGCGGCGCCTACGTGCCGGCGATGAGCGACGAGGTGGTGATCGTGCGCGAGCAGGGCACGATCTTCCTGGGCGGTCCGCCGCTGGTCAAGGCGGCGACCGGCGAGGAGGTCACCGCCGAGGAGCTGGGCGGCGGCGACGTGCACACGCGCATCTCGGGCGTCGCGGACCACCTCGCCCAGGACGACGCGCACGCCCTGCGCCTGGTGCGCGACATCGTGGAGAACCTCGGCCCGGTCGAGACGGCCGCGGTGCCGACCGCCCCGGCCGAGCCGCCGCACGAGGACCCCGAGGAGCTCTACGGGGTCGCCTCGGCCGACCCGCGCCAGGCCTTCGACGCGCGCGAGGTGATCGCCCGCCTGGTCGACGGCAGCCGCCTGCACGAGTTCAAGCCGCGCTACGGCGCGACGCTGGTCTGCGGCTTCGCGCGGATCCACGGCTACACGGTGGGCATCCTCGCCAACAACGGCATCCTGTTCAGCGAGTCGGCCCTGAAGGGCACCCACTTCATCGAGCTGTGCAACGCGCGGCGCGTGCCGCTGGTCTTCCTGCAGAACATCACCGGCTTCATGGTGGGCAAGGCCTACGAGCACGGCGGCATCGCCAAGGACGGCGCCAAGCTCGTCAACGCGGTGAGCAACAGCACGGTGCCGAAGTTCACCGTGATCATCGGCGGCAGCTACGGCGCCGGCAACTACGGCATGTGCGGCCGCGCCTTCCAGCCGCGCCTGCTTCTGATGTGGCCGCAGGCCAAGATCTCGGTGATGGGCGGGGAGCAGGCGGCCGGCGTGCTGCTGCAGGTCAAGCAGGACCAGCTGGCGCGCCAGGGGCAGGCCCTCGACGCCGCCGGCGAGGCGGCCATCGTCGAGCCGATCCGCGCCAAGTACGAGACCGAGGGCCACGCCTACTACAGCAGCGCCCGGCTGTGGGACGACGGCGTCGTCGATCCCCTGCAGACGCGGGACGCCCTGGCCCTGGGCATCGCCATGAGCCTCTGCGCCCCGATCCCGCCGGCGACCTACGGCGTCTTCCGCATGTAGCCGCACCGACGAGAGAACCCCCGCCTCCCGAGGGGGGCGGGGGTTCGCATGTCCGGCGACCGGTGTCGCGGGAATCTAGCGGTACGTCGCCTTGATGCTGCTCCAGTTCCCGGCCTCGTTCGCCACCGCGCAGTCGATCTGCAGCGTCAGCGTGATGACCGAGCCCCAGGTGCCGAACTGCTGGCCGACCGGGGCCGCGCCGCAGGAGCCGTCCAGGAACGACGGGTAGTCGGCCGGCTTGGTGATCGCGGGGTTGAGGCTGGTGGTCTCGCCCGCGCCCACGCCGTTGCCGATGGCGAAGACCAGCGTGCAGCCGTTGGCGAAGGTGCCGCTGGTGTTGCCGTTGACGACCGCGGCCACCGGGGTGCTGTTGCCGCTGATCATGACGTACTGGACGGTCGTGATGACGGTCATCGCGCTCAGCGTGCCGGAGCCGTCGCCCCACGGGAAGCCGCCGGCGACGAAGTTGAAGGTGCCGCCGCTGTAGGTCGACGTGTAGACGATCGTGCCCACGCCGCTGATGCGGTTGTCCTGGACGCTCATGCTCGAGGACGTGGGGCAGCTGATCTCCCACTGGGTGCCCAGGGCGGCGCCGTCCCACGACTGGGCGTGCAGGACGTGGGGGAAGCCGGAGTTGATGCCCGAGCGCCAGGTCGCGGCGCGGCCGGTCAGCAGCTGACCGCCGAGATCGGTGGAGGTGTAGAGCCCCGCCACGGGATCGGCGAACGCGATCACGGGGACGGAGACGAGCATGAGCAGCAGCAGGACCGATAACGTAGCCTTCATGGTGCACCTCTCGGAGCGTTGCAGGGTCTGTGGGCGGATTGGCACGAGCGGCAGCATAACACAACTTCCCTCCGATCAGGGACAGTTTTTAACTGATTATACATATTCATGACCTTGCGCGATGCCGACCCGACAACGGGTTGGATCAGATGGTGACTCTGGCCTATCATGTCGGTCGGCCTGCGGCGGGCCGGTCCGGCCCCGCCAGGCTTCCGTCGTCCCGAGCCTGTTAAGGACGAATCATGTCCACGATCCTGATCGAGCGCCAGGGCCCGGTGCTCGCGGTGACCCTGAACCGGCCGGAGGCGCGCAACGCCTTCGACCACGACATGGTGGTCACCCTGCGCGACGTCTTCGCCGGCGCCGGGACCGCGGACGACCGCCCGCGCGCCGTGCTGCTGCAGGCCGCGGGCGCGACCTTCTGCGCCGGCGGCGACCTGAACGACATGCGCCGTCTCGGCCGAGCGGGGCGCGAGGACAACCTCGCCGCGGCCCGCGAACTGGGCGAGATGTTCCGCGCGGTGCGGCTGTGCCCCGCGCCGGTGATCGCGCGCGTCCAGGGCGGCGCCTTCGGCGGCGGCGTGGGCCTGGCCTGCGCCTGCGACATCGTGGTCGCCGGGCCGCAAGCCTTCTTCGCGCTGACCGAAGCCCGGCTCGGGCTGGTCGCCGGCGTCATCTCGCCCCTGGTCATCGGCCGGCTCGGGCCGGCCCGCGCGCGCCTGCACTGCCTGCTGGGCGAACGCATCGACGCCCGCGAGGCGCACCGCATCGGCCTGGTCGACGTGCTGGCCGGGGAGGGCGAGCTCGACGGAGCCGTGGCGGGCGCGGTGCGCTCGCTGCTGCAGGGCGGCCCCGAGGCCCTGGGCCGGATCAAGGAGCTCGTCGAGGGCGCGGCCGCGCTGCCTTTCGCCGACAGCCTCGAGTACACGGCCGGGATGATCGCCGAGGCCCGCACCACGCCGCAGGCGCTGGCGGCCCTGGACGCCTTCTTCGCGAAGGAGCCGTCGCCGTGGGCGTGCGACCTCGAGGAATGGACCCGCGACCGCGAGGGCCGGCAGCCGTGAGCGCGCCCTTCGGGAAGATCCTCGTCGCCAACCGCGGCGAGATCGCGTGCCGGGTCATCCGCACCTGCCGCGAGATGGGCATCGCGACGGTCGCCGTCGCGAGCGAGGCGGACCTCGCGGCGCCGCACGCCCGCCTGGCCGACCGGACCGTGCACCTCGGCCCGCCGCCGCCGGAGGCATCCTACCTGCGCCAGGACCTGATCGTCGCGGCGGCCCTGGCCACCGGCGCCGAGGCGGTCCACCCGGGTTACGGTTTCCTGGCCGAGAACGCCGCCTTCGCGCGCGCCTGCGCCGAGGCGGGACTGGTCTTCATCGGGCCGCCGCCCGACGTCATCGCCTCGATGGGCGAGAAGACGGCGGCCCGGCGCCTCATGGAGGCGGCCGGCGTGCCCGTGGTGCCCGGCGCGACGCTGCCGCCGCCCGGCCCCGGCGGCTCCCTGGATGCCGCCGCGGTGCGCGCGGCGGCGGACGCGGTCGGCTACCCGCTGCTGGTCAAGGCCGCGTTCGGCGGCGGCGGCAAGGGCATGCGCCTGGTCGAGGCCGGCCAGGACCCCGTGGCCGCGGCCGAGGCCGCCGTGCGCGAGGCGACCGGCGCCTTCGGCGACGGCACGGTCTACCTCGAGCGCTGCCTGCTGCGGCCCCGTCACGTGGAGTTCCAGATCTTCGCCGACCGGCACGGCCGCGTCGTGCACCTGGGCGAGCGCGAGTGCTCGATCCAGCGCCGCCACCAGAAGATCGTCGAGGAGACGCCCTGCCCGGCCCTGGACGACGGGCTGCGGCGGCGCATGGGGGAGGCCGCGGTGGCGGCCGCCCGCGCCGCCGGCTACGTCGGCGCCGGCACCGTGGAGTTCCTGCTGGCCCCCGGCGGCGAGTTCTACTTCCTGGAGATGAACACGCGCCTGCAGGTGGAGCACCCGGTGACCGAATGGGTGACGGGGCTGGACCTGGTGCGGGCGCAGATCCTGGTGGCCGCGGGCGAGCCGCTGCCCTGGTCCGACGCCGACCTCGTGCCGCGCGGCCACGCGCTGGAGTGCCGCCTCTACGCCGAGGACCCGGCCCACGGTTTCCTGCCGTCGCTGGGGCGGCTGCTGCGCTACCGCGAACCGTCGGGACCGGGCGTGCGCGTGGACGCGGGGGTCGCCGAGGGCGACGAGATCACGCGGCACTACGACCCGATGATCGCGAAGCTCTCGGTCCACGCCGAGGACCGCGCCGCGGCGATCGCGCGCCTGCGCGCGGCCCTGCGCGACTACGTCGTGCTCGGGATCGCGACCAACGCGGCCTACCTCGACGCGGTGCTGGCCCACCCCGCGTTCGCCGCCGGGGAGACGCACACGGGCTTCCTGCAGCAACATCTGTCGGGCGAGGCCGCGGCCGGCGACGCGGCCGACGAGACGGCCGCCCTGGTCGCCGCCGCGCTGAACGAAGCGGTCCGCGGGACCGCCGCGGACGCCGCGCGCCGCGACGCGCCGGCCGCTCCGGCCGCGCCCGCGATCGGCCGCTTCCGGCTGAAGGGACTGGACTGACCATGCACCTGGAATTCCGCACGCCGCAGGGGCGCCGCGAGGTCACGGTCCGGGAGAGCGGGGGCGTCTGGCGCGTCTCGCTGGACGGGCGCGAACTGGACGTCGCGGCGGTGAGCGTCCGCGACGGCATCGTCGGCTTCGCGCTCGACGGCGTGCAGCGCCGCGCGCACGTCGCGGTCCGCGGCGCCGAGCGCCACGTCGCCGTCGACGGCCGGGTCCTGGTGCTGCGGCTGGCCGACGAGGATCGCGACGACCAGGCGGAGGAAGCCGCCGACACGGGCCCGCACCTGCGGGCGCAGCTGCCGGGCAAGGTCGTCAAGCTGCTGGTGGCCGCGGGCGACGTCGTGACGGCGGGGCAGCCGCTGGTCATCCTCGAGGCGATGAAGATGGAGACCGAGGTCGCGGCGCCCCGCGGCGGGCGCGTCGCGCGCGTCCACGTCGAAGCCGGCCGCATCCTGGCCATGGGCGATCCCCTGCTGGACCTCGAACCCGACCAGGAGCCCGTCGAAGGGGAGTGAGGCGGAGATGGAACGCTTTCCCGGGGATCTGCGCATCGGCGTCGTGCTGGGCGGCGGCGGCGCCCGCGGCGTGGCCGCCATCGGCATCCTGGACGTGCTGGTCGGGGCGGGACTGAAGCCCGCCGCGGTGGCCGGCACCTCGATGGGCGCGCTGATCGGCGCCTTCTGGGCGGCGGGCTTCTCCGTGGACGAGCTGAAGGCCCTGGCCACCGGCACGCGCTGGCGCGAGGTCGTGGACTTCGCGGGGGCCGGCGGCATCCTGCGGGGCCAGCGCTTCCAGCGCTGGCTGTCCGACCACCTGCCGGCCCGCTTCGAGGATCTGGAGTTCCCCCTGGTCTGCACGGCCACCGACATCGACACCGGCGAGCTGGTCCGCCTCGAAAGCGGCGACCTCGTGTCGGCGGTGCGGGCCACGTGCGCGTTCCCGGGCGCCTTCGTGCCGGTGGAGCGGGACGGCCGGCACCTGGTCGACGGCGGCCTGAAGAGCACGGTCCCGGTGGGCTGCCTGCCGGCCGGCGCGATCGACTACGTGGTGGCCTGCGATTTCCAGCCGCCGCTGAACCGCCCCGTGGTGCCCAGCCAGACGGCCAACACGCTCGACTGGAGCCGGTTCTGGGAGGCGCTCACCTTCCGCCGCCGCTACCTGGCCGCGGACATCCTGCTCAAGGCGGTCGACATCCTGCAGACCGAGGTCTGCCGGCGGCAGCTGGCCGACCAGCCGCCGGACCTGCTGATCGCCCCGCCGATGCCCGAGGTCAACATCGAGGATTTCCGGCTTCTCCACGACATCATCGCGCAGGGGGCCGCGGCGGCCCGGCTCGCCCTGGACGCCGCGCCGGCGCCCGCGCCGCGGAGCGCCTGACGTGGCCTTCGCGCGCTCGCCCACCCGCTTCGCGGACCTCATGCTGCTGGCGGTGACCGTCTGCTGGGGCGTCTCGTTCGCCGCGATCAAGACGGCGATGGACCACGCCTCGCCCGTGCTGTTCGTCGCCGTGCGCTTCACGGCGGCGACGCTGCTGCTGCTGGCCGCCTGGCCCTGGCTGATGCGCGGCGAGGCGCCGCAGGCGCGATGGCGCAGCTACCGCGCCCTGGGCGACAGGGCGACCCTGCGCTGGGGTTTCCTGATGGGGACCCTCATCGCCGCCGGCTACACGACCCAGACCATCGGCCTGACCACCACCAGCGCCGACAACAGCGCCTTCCTGACGGCCTTGAGCGTGGTGCTGGTGCCGGTGCTGGTGTTCCTGGTCCACGGCGAGAAGCCGGGGCGGCCGGTCCTGGCCGGGCTGGGGCTCGCGCTGCTGGGGCTGGCGTTGCTGACGCGTCCGGACCTGGGCCGCACCGTCACGGGGGATCTCTGGACGGTGGGCACGGCCGTGGCCTATGCCGTCTATCTCGAACGGCTCAGCGCGGCGCTGAAACGCGTGCCCTACCTGCCCCTGCTCTTCTGGACCCTGGCCGTCTGCGCCGGCTGGAACGCGCTGCTGGCCGCGACGGTCGAGGAGCGGGTCTGGGAATGGCACCCGCACCTGGCGGCCGCCCTGGCGGTCACGACCCTGCTGTCGACGCTGCTGGCGCTCTACCTGCAGAACCGCTTCCAGGGCCGCACCACGGCCACCCGCGCCGCCCTGATCTTCTCGGCGGAGCCCGTCTTCGCGGCGGCGTTCTCGTGGGCCGTGCTGGGCGAACGCCTGTCGGGTGGGAGCCTGGCGGGGGCCCTGCTCATCCTCGGCGCCGTGCTGCTGATCGAACTGAAGGACGCCGCCGCGCTCAACCGGATGGAGGTCCGCCCTTGAAGGTCCTGTTCATGTGCACCGCCAACTCCTGCCGCAGCCAGATGGCCGAGGCCTGGGCCCGCCGCCTCTTTCCCGCGGGCTGGCAGGTCGCCAGCGCCGGCCTGATCACCTACCCCATCACCGACCGCACCCTCGCGGCGATGGCCGCAGCCGGCGTCCCGATGGACGGGCAGTTCAGCAAGCCCCTCGACGGCTTCGACCTGGACGAGTTCGACCTCGTGGTCACCCTCAGCCGCGAGGCGGGGCAGTTCCTGCCCGCCCTGGCCCGTCCGGAGCGGCACTGGCGGCGTCCGATCGTCGATCCGATGGGCCTGCAGGGCGACGATGGGGAGCGGCGCACCGCGTTCGCCAAGGCCAGGGACGAGGTTCACGGCATCGTCCGGGACGTGATCGCCGAGCTGGGCGGCGCCTGACCGCCGGAGCCCCCGCGCGCTTTCGTCCTCCCGCGCCGGCAATCCCAAGGCACGAAGATTTCTATGGTTGCGCCATTCGGCAGGGGCTTGTCAAAACGGCCCAGCCCTCCCGCAGGGCCCACCGCGCCGACGCCTTCATCTTTTTTTCACACGGCCGCCCCCGGTGGGACCAGGCCCCCGGCAGCCGGATGGCCGCGAATCCGGCCCTGCCGGCCCCGACGGAAATGGGGTACTGCCAAGTCGGAATTGGCGAGGCGCCCGTGAGGAAAATTCCTGTTTGGCGCGTCCACCCGTAGTGCCCTAAGGTAGGGCCTCCCCCAAGATATTGGGGGTCCGCCACACGGATGTCCAAGAGCGGAACCAGGCTTGGTAACAGCACTTCCAAGACATCCCGGCATCGAGAACTCGTCCTGAACACGTCGGAATCAGTGGGCAGCTCGGACGCGGGCCATCGCGCCGCCTCCGCGCCGGAGCTTCCCGTCCCGGAACGGAACATAGATCCCAGGTACCACCCCGTCACCGCGAGCGTCCCGAGCACCGCGAGCGTACCAAGAGAGGTTCTCCCATGAAGGATCACACGGAGAGGAAGATGGAGGCGGCCGCCGGCGCCGACGCCGGGCTGGAAGCCCGGATCGCCGGGGAAACGGCTCCCGAACTGGACCTTGAGGCCCTGACCGCCGCCCCCGACGATCTGGCCGCGGCGGCCCGCCCGGCCGTCGAACGCCGGGGCCTCGCCTTCGCGCGGCGCCACACCCGCCCCGGGGTCGACCCCCTGGACGAGGTCAAGTGGGAGCTGCGGACGGCGTCGCTGCAGGACGCCGGCGGCAAGACGATCTTCGAGCAGAAGGACGTCGAGGTGCCGCGCAACTGGTCGATGATGGCCACCAACGTCGTGGTCCAGAAGTACTTCCGCGGCGGGGTGGGCACGCCGCAGCGCGAGACCTCGGTGCGCCAGCTGGTGTCGCGCGTGGCGGACACCATCGCCGGCTGGGGCCGCGACCAGGGCGCCTTCGCCTCGGCCGAGGACGCCGAGACCTTCCGCGCCGAGCTGAGCTGGCTGCTGGTGCACCAGCACGCCGCCTTCAACTCGCCGGTCTGGTTCAACGTCGGGGTGGAGGAGACGCCGCAGTGCTCGGCGTGCTTCATCAACTCGGTGCACGACTCGATGGAGTCGATCCTCGACCTGGCCAAGACCGAAGGGCTGCTCTTCAAGTACGGCAGCGGGACGGGCACCAACCTCTCGCCGCTGCGCTCCAGCAAGGAGAAGCTCAGCACCGGCGGCGAGGCCTCGGGTCCGGTCTCGTTCATGAAGGGCTACGACGCCTTCGCCGGCGTGATCAAGTCCGGCGGCAAGACCCGCCGCGCCGCGAAGATGGTCATGCTGAACTCCGACCACCCGGACATCGTCGACTTCATCAACTGCAAGGTGGAGGAGGAGCGCAAGGCCTGGGCCCTGATCGACGCCGGCTACGACGGCTCGTTCAACGGCGTCGCCTACGGCTCGGTGTTCTTCCAGAACTCCAACAACTCGGTCCGCGCGAGCGACGAGTTCATGCAGGCGATCGTCGACGACAAGACCTGGACCACCAAGGCCGTCAAGGACGGCCGGCCCATGCAGACCTACCGCGCCCGGGAACTGATGAAGATGATCGCCGAGGGCACGCACGTCTGCGGCGACCCGGGCCTGCAGTTCGACACGACGATCAACGACTGGCACACCTGCCCGGCCACCGACCGCATCCACGGCTCGAACCCGTGCTCGGAGTACATGTTCCTGAACGACTCCGCGTGCAACCTGGCCTCGCTGAACCTGATGAAGTTCCGCCGCCGGGACGGCGAGTTCGACATCGAGGGCTTCCGCCACGCCGTGGACACGGTGCTGACCGCCATGGAGATCATCGTCGAGGGCAGCAGCTACCCGCGCGACAGCATCGCCGCGAACTCCCGGCGCTTCCGGCCCCTGGGCCTGGGCTACGCCAACCTCGGCGCGCTGCTGATGTCCCGCAGCCTGCCCTACGACAGCGACGAGGGGCGCGACTACGCCGCCGCGCTGACCGCCCTGATGTGCGGCCAGGCCTACCTCACCTCGGCCCGCATGGCCGAGCGCTTCGGCGCCTTCGACGGCTACGCCGCCAACCGCGAGCCGATGCTGCGCGTGATCCAGAAGCACCGCTCCCACATCAACGGCATCAACGCCCACCGGGTGCCCGAGGACCTGCTGGCCGCCGTGCGCGAGGTCTGGAGCGAGGCCTACACCGTCGGCTACGACTACGGCTACCGCAACGCCCAGGTGACGGTCCTGGCGCCGACCGGCACCATCGGCTTCATGCTGGACTGCGACACCACCGGCGTCGAGCCGGACATCGCCCTGATCAAGTACAAGAAGCTGGTCGGCGGCGGCATCCTGAAGATCGTCAACAACACGGTGCCCGAGGCGCTCGAACGCCTCGGCTACAGCGACGACGAGCGCCGCGCGATCCTGGCCCACCTCGAGGAGCAGGAGACGATCGAGGGGGCGCCCGGCCTCAAGGACGAGCACCTGCCCGTCTTCGACTGCGCCTTCCGGCCGACGCAGGGCAAGCGCTCGATCCACTACAAGGGCCACATCAGGATGATGTCCGCGGTGCAGCCCTTCCTCTCCGGCGCGATCAGCAAGACGGTCAACATGCCGCAGTCGGCGACCGTCGAGGAGATCGCCGAGGCCTACGTCGAGGCCTGGAAGCTGGGCCTGAAGGCCGTCGCCATCTACCGCGACGGCTCGAAGCGGACCCAGCCCCTGAACACCGGCGACAAGAAGCCGGAGGCCAAGGCCGCGGCCGCCCGGGTCCCCACGCCGGAGGAGTTGCGCCAGGCGCCGCCCGCGCCGCACCGCATCCGGCTGCCGGACGAGCGCACGGCCGTCACCCACAAGTTCAGCATCGGCGGTCACGAGGGTTACATCACGGTGGGGCTCTACCCCAACGGGCAGCCCGGCGAGATGTTCATCGCGATGGCCAAGGAGGGCTCGGTCGTCTCCGGGCTCATGGACTCCTTCGCGACCGCCTGCTCCATCATGCTGCAGTACGGCGTGCCGCTGGACGTGCTGATCACCAAGTTCAGCCACTCGCGGTTCGAGCCGAGCGGCTTCACCACCAACCCCGAGATCCCGATGGCGAAGTCCATCATGGATTACCTGTTCCGCTGGATGGAGATGAAGTTCGGCAAGACCCGGCGGCCGGCCGCCGAGACTCCCGAGTACGACACCGGCCTGGGCCCGGACCCGGCGTACGCCGTCGAGCCCTCCATCCGCATCACGATGGACGACGGGCAGGCCACCGTCTTCCAGAAGGAGATGGACGCGCCGCCGTGCCCGGAGTGCGGGATGATCATGGTGCGCAACGGGGCCTGCTACAAATGCCTCAACTGCGCCGCTACGAGCGGTTGCTCGTAAACGCACCTCCGTCCAGGGGGCGCACCCGCGCCCCGTCGGGGGACGCGCGCCGGACACTTCCTGTGTCCGGCGCGCTTGACTTCCGGCCGCCTGCGCCCTCCTGGCGCAGGCAGCCTGCAGACACCCCCGACGTGGCGCGTGTGCGCCCCCTGGACGAGATGTCACCAGGAGCAGCCGGAAAAGGGTGCGGGGCGGGGGGGGGCGTGGTATCGTGGCGGCCCGGGAACCCGGCGCCGAGGGGCGGGGTTATGCCGGGCATCGTCGAAGTTGATCGTCCGACACGGAGGTCGTCCATGCGTCCCGGCCCGCGGTTGCTTTCACTCGCCTTGCTGCTGATCGCCTCGTTGTACGCGCTGCCCGCGCGGGCGCAGACGCTCGACTGGAACCGGCTCGACGACCCCATGTACGAGGCGATCGGGCTGAACCTGGGCCTGAGCAGCGGCGTCGGGCTGGCCTACAAGTTCCCCCTGCGGTGGTGGCTGTACGCCCAGGCCAGCGGCGGCGTCTGGAACAACCAGAACGACAAGCGGCACAACCTGGGCCTGGAGCTGCAGTACATCCTGCGCCAGAGCGGGCGCGACAAGCTGTACTGCGGCCTCGGCGCCGCCCACTTCTACCACCAGGAGTCCGGCCGCACGCGCGACCACATCAACGTGGGCTTCGGCGTCGGGATGGAGCGGCTCTTCGGGGAGCGCACGGCGGTGCAGGCGGAGGCGACGTTCATCGACCGCGGGAACAAGGACACGCTGATGCTCTTCCCCCAGGTCGGGGTCTACTACTACTTTTAAGCGGGCCGGCGCCGAGCGGCGCCGCCCTCGACAAAGAGACCGGAGCCTGGGAGGCTCCGGTCTCTTGTTATCATCCACGGGAGGTGTCGAGCTATGTTGTCCGTCCCGGCACCCGTGCGGGGGAGTGGGGGGCGGCCTCAGGGCCTGCGGGGGTTGGAGGGAGATACAGGTCCAGCGACCGCCCCCTGATCGACCCTGCCTAACGCACGTCGTGTGCCATTCCTTCGAATTTCATTCTTGTTGCCAGACAATGAGTTATCGGGTCGGACGCGTGTTTCCGT
Source organism: bacterium (assembly GCA_016719645.1). GTDB lineage: Bacteria > Krumholzibacteriota > Krumholzibacteriia > LZORAL124-64-63 > LZORAL124-64-63 > PNOJ01. The sequence goes on along the minus strand of JADJYS010000038.1, from coordinate 20,352 downwards.
CTCGCGAGATTTCGCGAAATCGGCGTAAGTGGCGACATCCCGCGACTGATTCGGGGATGAAAAAGGGCCCCCGTCCGGCGGGAGCCCTTTTGCGTGCATGTCCGGACGCCCGCTCAGGCGCCGTACTTCTTGATGGCCGCGTCGAGCCGCGGCAGCATCACGAAGATGAAGCCGGCCACGCCGAGGATCGCCACCGCCAGGATGATGAACATCTGCGTGTTGGGCTCGAGCCCGCTGATGAAACCCGACAGCTTGTTGCCGATGGACGTCGACAGGAACCAGCCGCCCATCATCAGGCCGACCAGGCGCTTGGGCGAGAGCTTGGTGACCAGGGACAGGCCCATGGGCGACAGGCAGAGCTCGCCGCAGGTGATCACCAGGTAGTAGACGACCATCCAGATCATGCCGGTCTTGGCCGCCCCGTCCTGGCCCAGGCTGGCGCCCAGGGCGATGATCAGCAGGGAGGCCGTGGTGATGAGCATGCCGATGAAGATCTTGCGGGCCGTGGTGACGGCGCGGCCGCGCATCGCCAGGCGGGTGAAGAAGGCCACGACCACCGGCGTCATCAGCACCACGAACAGCGGGTTGAGCAGGCCGGTGAGCATCTCGGCGTTGATCAGGCGCACGTACTTGCCGGGCGGCAGGGTCGGCGTGCCGGCGTCGGTCCGCTTGAAGACGGCCTCGCGGGTGGCGGGGGAAACCAGCAGCACGGGCACGTCGCGGCCGTCGATGGACCGGGCCACCACCACCTCGTCCAGGACCGCCGCGCCCTCGGCCGCCTTGGCGGTGGTCGTCGCCACGCCGTGGGCGTCGGCGCCGGTGCTGATCTTCACGTCGGATTCGGCCACGACCTTGCAGGCGAGGAAGCGCTGGTCGACCGGGACGGCCTCGGCCTGCAGCACGCGCAGCCCGGCGTCGGCGCCCAGGGTGGACACCAGCCGGTCGCTCAGGATGCGCGCGCCGAACATGGCCTCGTCCTCGGCGGTCACCGTCAGCAGCGTGCGCTCGTCGGGGCGCGGCAGGTCGGCGTCGGCGTTGCTGAAGTAGGAGGGCATGGCCTTCTGCGCGTAGAACTCGGTGGCCGCGGGGATCCACTCGGCCCGGCGGTCGGTGTTGCGCTCGGCGAAGACGGTCATCAGGCCGCCGCTGAGGTGCAGGATCATGAAGAAGGCGCCGCCGGCGACGTAGACCGGGATCAGGGCGGTCAGGCCCGGCTTCTCGGTGGGGGTGGCCCGGCGGACGATGAGCGCGAAGTAGGTGATCACCGGCAGCATGCCCACGATGAAGCCGCAGGTGATGGCCCCGACGGTGTTCTGGATGAACGGGATCTTCCCGCCGACGAAGTAGCCGAGGACGCCGAACGCGCCGGCCGGCAGCAGGATCGTCAGGATCACCTGCTTGAAGGAGATGTCGTCGGCGCTGCGCTCGGTCTGGCGGTCGGCCTTGGCGAGCTGGCGCCAGTTGAACGACAGGATCACGACGCCGATCAGCAGGCCCACGCCGGCGGCGGTGAAGGCCAGGTTGAACGACCACAGGTTGCGCAGCGGGGCCGACAGCAGCGCCGACAGCGAGGCGCCGATGTTGATGCCCATGTAGAAGATGTTGAAGCCGGAATCGCGGCGCGGGTCGTCCGGCGCGTAGAGGTTGCCGACCATGGCCGAGATGTTGGGCTTGAACAGGCCGTTGCCCAGGCAGAGCAGCGTCAGCCCGGCGTAGAACGTCGGCAGGCTGCGCACGCCGAGGCAGAAGTAGCCGGCCGCCATCAGCAGGCCGCCGATGAAGACCGAGCGGCGGAAGCCCAGGAAGCGGTCGGCGATCATGCCGCCGATGAAGGGCGTGAAGTAGACGAAGGCCATGTAGGTGCCGTAGATCTCGGCGGCCAGCTTCGTCGAGAAGCCCAGCCCGCCGCGCTCGCTGTCGGTGATGTAGAGCAGCAGGATGCCGAGCATCAGGTAGAAGCCGAGGCGCTCCCACATCTCCGTGAAGAACAGGGGTCTCAGGCCAGCGGGCTGGCCCTTCGCGGTTGCCGTGTTCGCAGCCATCGGTTCCTCCACGGATTGCGGCCGGATGCGGGCCGGGGCGCGGCGTCCCGGCGGTCGGGTGCATCTGCGGAATCTAGGCCATTGCGGCGGGGGGGTCAATCGGGGGATGATTCCCGGCGGCGGACGGGCTATTTTCCGCCGACACCTTCAGTCGGGAGGAACGGACCTTGAGCACCCGGACCCTGTGGATCCTCGCCGTCGTCGTGACCCTGGCCTCGGCCCTCTACCAGAGGATGACCGGCCCTTCCTACCCGGTGCGCGTGCGCGCCGAGCTGGCCGGCGAACCCGTCCGTGCGCGGCTGGAGCGGACTCACAGCGTCGCGGGGGACCTGCCCGTGCGCGTGCGCGCCGCGGACCCGCAGGTCGCCGGCGAGGTCCGCTGGCGCCGCTTCCCGACGGACGAGCCCTGGCGCGCGCTGCCCCTGGCGCGCGACGGCGAGGGGAGCCTGGCCGCGCAGTTGCCGGCGCAGCCCTCGGCCGGCAAGCTGGAGTACCGGGTGCGGCTGACGCGGGGCGACGAGGTCCTGGACCTGCCGGCCGACCGGGCCGTGGTCGCGCGCTTCAAGGGCGACGTGCCGCCCTGGGTGCTGGCGCCCCACATCCTGCTGATGTTCCTGGGGATGCTCTGGTCCAACCGCGCGGGCCTGGAGGCCGCCTTCGGCGGCGCGGGGCGGTCGCGTCTGGCGCGGCGGACGCTGGGGCTGCTGGCCGTCGGCGGGCTGCTCCTGGGGCCCCTGGTCCAGAAGTACGCCTTCGGGGCCTACTGGACCGGGTGGCCGTTCGGCGAGGACCTCACCGACAACAAGCTCGCGGCGGCGGTGCTGGCCTGGGTCGCGGCGGCCCTGATGCGCGGCGACGGCCGCGCCGCGCGCGTCGTGACGGTGGTCGCGGCGCTGGTGGTCTTCGCCGTCTACATGATCCCGCACAGCATGAACGGCTCGACCCTGGACTACGCCAGCATGAAGACGGTCACCGGCTGACCGCGGTCAGGGCCGCAGGCGCAGCGTCAGGCTGGTGACCCCGCCCAGCAGCTCGGCGATCCGCGACAGGGGGAGGCCCGTGTCCCGGGCGACGTCGCGCGCCAGCGGCGAGTCCGCGGCGACGCTCGCTCCGTAGCTGCCCTCCTTGAGGATCTCCACCGACCCGAAGCCCGCCTCGCGCGCGGTGCGCAGGTAGTCCGCGCGCAGCGACGCGTTGCCGATGCAGCCGACGGTCGCGTCGATCCGTTCGGCGATCGCCGCCGGCAGCTCCGCCTCGAGCACCAGGTCCGAGACGACCATGCGCCCGCCGGGCCGCAGCACGCGCCGCGCCTCGCGGAAGACCCGGTCCTTCTGCGGCGACAGGTTGATGACGCAGTTCGAGAGGATCGCGTCCACGCTCGCATCGTCCAGCGGCAGCGCCTCGATCAGCCCCTCGCGGAACTCGACGTTGGCGTGGCCGCCCAGCTCGGCGTTGCGCCGCGCTCGGGCGAGCATGGCCGGGGTCATGTCCACGCCGATGACGCGGCCGCCGGGCCCGACCTTCGACGCGGCCAGGAAGGCGTCCATCCCCGCGCCCGAACCCAGGTCCAGGACCGTCTCGCCGGGCCGCAGGTCGGCCAGCGCGACCGGGTTGCCGCAGCCCAGGCCCAGGTCGGCCCCGGCGGGGATCGCGGCCAGGTCGTCGTCGCGGTAGCCCACCTCGCGGCTGATGTCCGCGGGCGCGCCGCAGCCGCAGCCGGAGCTGCAGCAGCCCAGTTCGCCGCTCTCGGCGATGCGGGCGTAGCCCGCCGCCACCTCGCGGCGCAGGGCGTCGGGATCGGTCGGTCGGCGCTTCTCGTTCATCGTCGGACCTCCAGTTCGATCGCCGCCGTCGGGCAGCAGGACTCCAGGGCGTCGGCCAGGTTGCGCAGCATGTGCACCAGGTCGCCGCACGCCAGCCGGTAGCGCACTTCCTTGCCGCGGCGCTCCGCCGTGACCACGCCCACGTCCTTCAGCACCTTCAGGTGCCGCGAGACGACCGACAGGTCGATCGGCAGCTCCGCCGCCAGCTCGCCCACCGTCCGCGGACCGGGCGTCCCGGCCAGCAGCATCAGCAGCGCCGCCCGGCTGGGTTCGCCCAGCGCCCGGAACGTGTCCGGCTCCAGCCACTTCTCGAGATCCCGGCAGCAGGTCGTGCGCGATTTCAAACCCGGCCTCCCTTGCATATGTGCGCCATAGTGCAAATATAGGGCTGACAGTTACGCACCGCAACCATTCATCGCGATCATCTGCAACCTGTTCCTCCCTGACCTGGATCCATGCACGTGGCGGCAGGGGCGTCTGCAGGGCCGCGCAGCCAGGATGGCGGAGCGGCCCGGAAGCCGAGCGCGCCGGACACAGGATGTGTCCGGCGCGCGTCCCCTGCCGCCACGTGCATGGATCCAGGTCAGGGAGTGGATAGCCAGATCATCTCGATGAACGCTTCGGGCGGGAACATGGCCCGGCCCCACTGCTCATCGAGCGCCGCCGCCGGACGTGCGGCCACGACCTCCTCGAGGGAGCGGCCGGCCGCCTTCTCGGCGGCTACGATCCGTCGATATTCCTCGAGGATGCCGAGGTAGACGCGCAGCTCGTCGGGCGAGGCGAGGGGCCCGTGGCCCGGCACGATGCGCGTGGCGGGGCCGCACAGGCTCAGCACGTATTCCACGCCGCGGATCATCCCGTCGATCGAGCCGCCGTGCGCGGTGTCGATGTAGGGGTAGCCGCAGTTGAAGAACAGGTCGCCCGCGTGCACGACGTCGGCGCGGTGCAGGTGCGCGACGAGGTCGCCGCCGGTGTGGCCGGCCACGTGGCGCAGGCCGACCGTCTCGTCGCCCCAGCGCAGGGTCAGCGTGTCGCCGACGCAGATGCCCGGCAGCGCCGAGGGCGGCGAGGCCGGCACGTCGTGGTCCAGCACGTCCAGGTGCTGGGGCGCGGCCATCCAGTCGCGGACCGACGCGTGGGCCGCGAGCACGGCGCCGGCGTCGGCCAGGGCGGCGAAGCCGCCGACGTGGTCGAAGTGCCAGTGGGTGGCGACGACCAGGGCGACCGGTCCGGCTGCCAGGGCGGCCGTCGCCGCGAGCAGCTTGTCGGCCATCTGCTCGTAGTCGGCGTCGATCAGCAGGAGCTTGCCGTCGCCGGCGCAGGCCAGCACGTTGCCGCCGGCGCCCTGCAGCAGGTGCACGCCGGGGGCCAGCTCCGTGGTCCGTACCTGGATCGGGCCGAAGTCCTGGGCGGGCGCGGCGCCCGCGCCGGCGATCAGCAGCGCCGCCGCCAGGGCGGCCGCGAACGGGTATCCTCTCATCGCGTCATCCCTCCCGTGTTCAGAAGCCGACGGCCCGGCCCCGGTTCTGCTCCTCCAGCCACGCCTGCAGCGGGGCGAAGTACGCCAGCATCGCGCGGCTGGAGAGGTCCTCGCCGGTGGCCTCGCGCATCAGTTCGCGCCAGTCGCGGGTGGCGCCGGGCTCCAGGATCGTGCGCAGGTAGGCGCCGACTTCCCGGTTGCCGTAGTAGGTCGCGGTCTGCGGGTCCCGGTGCAGGATCTCGCGGCAGATGTGGTCGTGGAGCTGGTGCAGGATCACGCTCGACAGCGCGTAGTCGTAGTACTGGGCCGCGTCGTCGTTGATGTGGGTCTTGGTCGCCGCGTCGCACCACTGCTCGCCGCGCGGGGCGGGCGGGGCGACGCCCTGGAAGCGGGCGACGTATTCCCACCAGCGCGCGTTCATCCGGTCGGCCGCCAGCGGCTCCTCGTAGAAGTCGTGCTCCCAGTGCGTCATCGTGCCGCAGGCGAAGGGCAGGAAGACCACCGGGCCCAGCAGGGCCTGGTTCAGCAGCCAGCTGATGCGGTCGGGCTCGTCGGCCGCGGTCATCAGGCCGATCTCCTGCAGGTAGGCGGTCTGGCCGGCGACCAGCTCGATCAGCGTGCCGACGCCCTCGTGGAAGGCGCGGTTGGCGCCGGTGCGCAGCACGAACGGCACCTCGGGGTTGCTGTAGGCCAGGTAGTAGTAGATGTGGCCCAGCTCGTGGTGGGTCGTCTGCAGCCAGTCGAAGGTGGGCTCGACGCTCATCAGCGAGCGCACGTCGCGGTCCAGGTCGATGTGCCAGGCCGAGGCGTGGGAGTTCTTGGTGCGCGTCGCGCCGTCGGGCAGCGCGAACAGGTCGCTGTTCGCGTGGAACGAGGCGGGCAGCGGTTCGAAGCCCATGCTCGTGTAGTAGCGCTCGGCCTGCTCGATCATCCACTGCGGGTCGCGGCCGGCGACCAGGGCGTCCAGGTCGACGCCCTCGACGATGCCGGGCCAGTCCTGGGCCCACTTGTTGCCGAGCCAGTGGGCCGGGATCAGGGCGGGCACGGGCTCGCCGTAGCGGGCGGCCAGCTCGTGCCGCGCCCAGCAGTGCAGCTGCTCGTAGAGCGGGCGCAGGCCGGCCAGGACCTCGTCCATCAGGGCCATCATCTCGGCGGAGGTCAGGCCGTACTCGCCGACCTCCATGCCGAAGTACGAGGAGTGGCCCATGCTCTGCGCGGTCTGGTTGCGCAGGTCGCGCAGCTCGACCAGGCCGTCGCGCAGGGTCGGGCCGATGGCCTTGCTCGCCTCCCAGTAGGCGCGACGCTCGGCGAGGTCGCGCGAGTCGGCCAGCATCGTGGTGATCTCGTTGGAGTCGGTCGGCCGCACCGTGCCGTCGGGCAGGGTCACCGAGAATTCGTAGCCGAACAGGCGCTCGTTCTGCGCGGCCTCGGCGCGGATCAGCCGCGAGGTCACCTCGGGGATGGTGCCGGGGAACTTGGCGGCGTTCAGCAGCACGTACTTCAGCTGCTGGCGCTGCACGAAGGTCAGGTCGTCGCGTTCCAGGAAGGCGCGGGCCTTGGCGATGAGTCCGGCCTCGCCCAGCCGCGCCGCAAACTCCTCCTCGGCGGCGACGCGCGCGGCCGAGGTGGCCTCGCCGACGTCGACGTTGGCGTCCCAGCGCGCGCCCTCGGCCCTCTGCCAGAGGTCGCGGTACAGGACGTTGTAGTCGGCGAGGAAGGCGTCGAGATCGTCGGCCGGCTGCTTGCAGCCGGTCAGGGCGACGGCGGCGAGCAGGGCCGCGAGAAGGAGACGGCGCGACAGGGACATGGAAGCCTCCCGGGAGCGTTGGGGTTGCCTCGGGAGATTATCAGAGATCGGAGCGTGGGAGAAGGCGCGATGGCCGGCAGCTGGCGCGGCCCCCCCCGGGGGGCGGGGGGGGGGGGTCCACCAACCAAAGGTTAGCGGGCCAGGGTGATCTTGCGCGTCTCGCTGAAGGCGCCGGCGCGCAGGCCCAGGAAGTAGACGCCCGAGGGCTGCGGCCGGCCGGCGGCGTCGCGGCCCTCCCAGGCGGCGACGTGGCGCCCCGCCGGGAGCGGGCCGTCGGCCAGGACCGCGACCTCGCAGCCGCGGGCGTCGAACACCGTCAGGCGGCAGACGGCGGCCGCGGGCAGGTCGAAGGCGACCTCGGTGCGGGGATTGAAGGGGTTCGGGCTCGCGGCCAGCAGGCGCGGGTGGGGGGCGTCGCCGGCGCCGGTCTGGGCGTCGGGGTCCACGGTCACGGTGACGGTCTGGTTGCTCGAGGGGTTCAGGACCGTCTCGACGTAGCACACCGCGACCGGGCCGGTGTCGTCCACCTGCATGAGCGTGCCGCCGGTGACCAGGAAGCCGGGGGCGTCGGCGGGCATGTTCACCCGCACCAGCGCGTTGTGGAAGCGCTCGGCGTAGCCGTTGTGCAGCAGCACGGACACCGTGTCGGAAGTGCCGCTGTTGTCGGGCGTGAACGTCGTGGTCAGGTTGGCGCCGGCGTAGGCGTCCAGGGTGGGGCGCACGTCGAAGTGGCCGCCGGTCCAGCGGACCACCCGGAAGGGGTGGTTGGAGCCGCTCGCGTTGTCGGTGGAGACGTCGTAGGGCGCGGTGGCGTCGTCGGTGTCGCTGTGGATGTGGCCCCACAGGCTCAGGTCGATGTTCAAGGCGGGCAGGTCCAGCTCGTCCTGGAAGTCGAAGTGGCTGAACAGCACGATCGCCTCGCTGGCCGAGGCGGCGCCGACTTCCTGCTGCAGCCAGGACACCTGGGCGTTGGTGTAGCTCTCGGTGCCGTAGATCTCCGCGCGCCAGTTGTCGTAGTTGTCGTAGGCCTCCAGGCCGATGAAGTGGACCGGGCCGTAGTCGAAACCGTAGTCCTGGGTCCGCGCCGGGGCGCCGGGCGGCGGGTTGCCGAGCCGCCGCCAGCCGAAGAAGCGCCACCAGTCGCGCCGCGAGGTGCCGTCGCTCGGCGGCGTGCTGTCCCAGCCGCCGAGGTCGTGGTTGCCGCCGGTCAGGAACACCGGCACGCTCGACTCGGCGAGCAGCTGCTGGGCGCGGCTGTAGTAGCGCCGGCCGAGGTAGTCCTCGAGCTCGCCCTCGTTGACCAGGTCGCCGGTCAGCAGGATGAACTCCGGGTTGATGATGCCCACGTCGTCCAGGATCGTGCGCAGCCCCACGCTGGTGGTGCTGTCGGTCGCCGCGCCGCTCTCGTAGTAGTAGAGGTAGGTGGGCAGGTGCGTGTCGGTGATGTGCACGAAGGTGAAGTCCTCGCGCCACTGCGGCAGCACGCGCACCGCGTGGCGGGCGCGGTCGTTCAGGCCGCCGGAGGCGGTCACGCGCAGGTCGTAGAGGTCGAAGACCGGCACGTCGGGCACCGCGGCCGCGACGGTCCACCAGGTGGTCGCGGGGTCGTAGGCGGCGCCGACGACCTCCAGCGGGATCTGCAGCGCCCCGCGCTCCAGCCGCGCCGTCCAGCCCGTGGTCCCCAGGGGGGCGACGCAGCTGATCACCAGGTCCTGCCCCGGCAGCACCAGCGAGGGGAGGTTGACCAGCGGCCGCTGGATCACCGTCAGCGTGTCGGCCAGCGTGTAGGTCTGCGCGCCCGCCTGGGCGCCGCACAGCAGGCAGATCAAGAGGATCAGGGTCCACGAACGCATGACGACTCCCGGGAGGAAGAAAGCCCGCACATTTCCTCAATTATGCCATATTCCCATCAAATCCGCAAATCCATTGGATTTGGGTCGTTCCATGCGCAGATCGCTCACGTCGTCACGAACTCCAGCCCATGGACTTGCGGGATCAGACCGGCGACGTGGGCGCGGTCCAGGAGTTCGCGGATGGCCGCGCGGCCCTTGTCGCCGTAGTCGAGGGTCCAGTGGTTGACGTACATGCCGACGAACTCGTCCGCGAGGTCGACTTCCATGTCGCGGGCCCAGCCCAGGGCGTAGTCGAGGGCCTCGGCGCGGTGCTCGAGGCCGTAGCGGATGCTCGCTTCGAGGATGCGGGCGATCTCGGGCATGCGCTCGCCGTGGCGCTTGTGGATGGTGTTGGCGCCCAGGGGCAGGGGCAGGCCGCCGGTCAGGTCGTCCCACCAGGGGCCGAGTTCGAGGCAGCTGTGCAGGCCCTGCTCGCGGTAGGTCAGCTGGCCCTCGTGGATGATCAGGCCGGCGTCGTGGGTCCCGGCGGCGACCTCCTCGATGATCCGGTCGAAGGGCACCACCACCGGCTCGAAGTCGCCGAGCGCGAGGCGCAGCTCGAGGTAGGCGCTGGTCATCAGGCCGGGCACGGCGATGCGGCGGCCGCGCAGGTCGTCGGGCGCGAAGGCCTCGCGGGCCACCACCATCGGCCCGTAGCGGTCGCCCATGCTGGCGCCCGAGGGCAGCAGGGCGTACTTGTCGGCCACGTAGGCGTAGGCGTGGACGCTGATGGCCGTGATGTCCAGCTCGCCGCGGGTCGCCCGCTCGTTCAGGGTCTGGATGTCCTGCAGGACGTGTTCGAAGCGGTAGGGCCCCGTGTCGATCTTGCCGCGGGCCAGGGCGTAGTGCATGAAGGCGTCGTCGGGGTCGGGGGAGTGGCCCAGGGTCAGGTTCACGGTCGTGCTCATGGCTCTCCTCCGGGAGTGACGCTGCTTGTCGCGGGCGGCCGCTTCCGATATCTTCGGAGCGACGGCCAAGATAGCACCGAAGCCGGGCGCGTCGAAGGAGAAACCCCGTGAGAGCGACCTGCGCGATCCTCGCCGCCCTGCTGCTCGCCGCCGCGCCGGCCGCGGCCGACGGCGTGCCCGAGGGGCTCTGGACGGCCCGCGGCCAGGAGACCTACCTGCTGCGGGGCGGGGAGTCGGTGCAGTTCCGGATCGAGTACGCGCAGATCCCGGTGCGGGCCTGGCGGCTGACCGTCGACGGCGACCAGCTGCTCTGCCACGTGAACGTGCTGCGCCTGGCCGACGGTTCGCTGCTCTACCAGCAGAACGGCGAGTCGCACCACGAGGTCCGCGTCCCCTGGGGCCGCGACGAGGCCATCGCGGTGACGATCACCGCGGACCTGTCCGGGGGCGGCGTCTTCACCGTCAAGCTCCTCGGCCCGCCGCCCGACGAGACGCGCCAGGCCTACGGCTACGCCATGAACCGCGGGCTCGAGGCGCTCGAGGCCGGGGACGACGAGCGCGCCGCGGCGCTGTTCGAGGACGCGGCCCGCCAGGGCGAGGACGGGGCGGTGGCCGAGCTGATGCTGGCCGGCCTCGCGAAGAAGCGCGGCGCCGCCGAAGATGCCGCGGCGCACCTGGACCGGGCCCTGGGCTACCGGCTGCCGCCGGAGCTCGCCGACGTGGAGCGCGAGCTGCGCCGGCAGCTCGACGTGGTGCGCGTCCACGGTTCGCCGCTGCTGGCCGACACCGACGCGATGCTGGCCGCCGGCGACACGACCCGCGCCGAGCGTTTCTGCCGCCGGGCGCTGGCGGCGCCCGACGCCACGGCCTGGTCCATCAGCGAGGCGCAGCGCCGCCTGGGCTGGATCCTGCAGGCGCGGGGCGACCTCTACGGCGCCCTGGAGGCCTTCGACGCGGCGGTGCGGGGCGCCGCCGACCGCGGGCAGAAGGCGCTGGGCGCCTTCGCTCTCGCCCGCCTGCACCTGGCCCTGGCCAACCCGGACCAGGCGCGCGCCGCGCTGCGGCTCGCCCGCGAGCTGGGATTGCCCGGAGATCTCGACCGCGAGGCGGAAGCCCTGCTGCGGCAACCCGACACCGAAGGAGGCCCCTGACATGGAGGTCCGGCGCGACTGCCTGCACTTCCGCGGCGACCGGCCCTGCGCTCCGCACAAGGAGCGCGGCGTCCACTGCGAGGGCTGCCCCGAGTTCACGCCGCGCTGCGGGCGCATCCTGCTGATCAAGCTGGGCGCGGCGGGCGACGTCGTGCGCACGACGCCGCTGCTCGCGGCCCTGCGCCGGCACTACCCGCGCCACCTGCTCACCTGGCTGTCGTACTACCCGGAGCTGGTGCCGGCGTCGGTGCCGGACCGGCGCCGCTTCGACGCCGCCTCGATCGTCTGGGCGCGCAACACCGACTTCGACCTGATCATCAACCTGGACAAGGACCCCGAGGCCTGCGCGCTGACCAGCGAGTCGCGCTCGTCGCGGCGCGTCGGCTTCACCCTGCGCAACGACGGCTTCTGCCAGCCCGCGGTGCGCGAGGCCGCCCGCGCCAAGTTCCTGACCGGCCTGTTCGACGACCTCAGCCGGGCGAACACGCAGTCCTACCTGCAGGAGATCTTCGCGATCTGCGGCTGGGAGTTCGCGGGCGAGCCCTACGAGCTGGACCGGCCGGCCGCGCCGCCCGCCTGGACGCCCCGGTCGGCCGCGCCCTGGTCGGCCTGAACACCGGCTGCGGCGGGCGCTGGACCAGCCGCCTGTGGCCCGAGGAGCACTGGGCGGCGCTGGCGACCGCCCTGCGCGGGACGGGCTGGGCGTGATGCTGCTGGGCGGCCCCGAGGAGGACGCGCGCAACCGGCGCCTGGCCGAGGCCACCGGCGCCTGCTACCCCGGCACCTTCCCGCTGGACGGGTTCGTGGGCGTGATGGACCGCTGCGACGTCGTGGTCTCGGCGGTGACGATGGCCATGCACCTGGCGATCGGACTGGGCAAGCGCCTGGTGCTGCTGAACAACATCTTCAACCCCGCCGAGTTCGAGCTGTACGGCCGCGGCGAGATCCTCGCGCCCGAGAAGGCCTGCACCTGCTACTTCGCGCCGCGGTGCCGCGAGAGCGAGCCCTGCCTGCCGACCCTGCGGCCCGAGACCGTGCGCGCGGCGGTCCTGCGCCAGGCGGCGGCGCGATGAGGATCGCCCTGCTGGGCCCGGCTCCCCCCTTCCACGGCGGCATCGTCACCTGGCTGGCGATGCTGCACCGCGCGCTGTCCGCGCGCGGCCACGAGGTGCACTGGGCCGGCTTCCGCCGCCAGTACCCCGACCGGCTCTTCCCCGGCCACAGCCAGACCGGCGCCACGGCGGCCTGGATGCCGTCGCCCGACTCCTGCCGCTTCGTGCCCTGGGATCCCGCGAGCTGGCGCCGCACCGCCGACGATTTGCTGGCGTTCCGGCCCGACGCGGTGGTGATGAAGTTCTGGCTGCCCTTCTTCGCTCCCGGCTACTGGGGCGTGGCGCGCCGGCTGCGGGCGCAGGGCGTGCGCGTGGTCTACGTGCTGGACAACGTCGTCGCGCACGAGCGCTACCCGTTCGCGGGGCCGCTGTCCCGGCTCGCCCTGGGGCAGGGGGACGCGTACATCGCGCAGAGCGACCAGGTGCGGCGCGACCTGTTCGCCACGGCGCCGCGCACCGACCCGGCCCGGGTCGCCGACTGCCCGCACCCGGTCTACGACTTCGGCGTGCCCGGCCGCCCGCGGCGCTCGCGCGCGGAGGCCCGCGCGGCCCTCGGGCTGCCCGCCGAAGGGCGCGTGGTGCTGTACTTCGGCTTCATCAAGGCCTACAAGGGCGTGGTCCACCTGCTCGCGGCGCTGCCGCGCCTGCGCGAGCGTTACGGCGACGGCATCCGCGTGGCCGTGGTCGGGGACGTCTACGGCGACGGCGAGGTCTACGCCGCGGCGCGGCGCGCGGCCGCGTGCGAGGACATCCTGGTCTGGCGCGACGGCTACGCGCCGGACGAGGAGGTCGAGGACTGGTTCCTGGCCGCCGACGTCGTCGCGCTGCCGTACGTGTCGGCCACCCAGAGCGGCATCGTCCAGATCGCCTACAACTACGACCTCCCGGTCGTGGCCACGAGCGTGGGCGGCCTGCCCGAGGTCGTGCGCGACGGCGAGACCGGCTTCCTGGTGCCGCCCGCCGACCCGGACGCGCTGGCCGCGGCGCTGATCCGCTTCTTCGACGAGGACCGCGCGGGCGCCTTCTCGGCCGCGGTGGCGCGCGAGAAGGCCCGCTACTCGTGGGACCGCATGGCCGAGGCCGTGGAACGGGCCGCGGCCGGGATGCCGGGCGCGGCGGGTCCGGCGTGAGCGTGCCGCGGGGAGAGCGGCGCCTGGTGCTGTCGCTGTTCCTGGTCACGCTGCTGGTGCGCCTGGCGGGCGTGGCCGTCATGCTGGAGCTCGACGCGCGCCCCTCCTTCGACGAGTACGGCTACGACCGCCGCGCCCAGGGCTGGCAGGCCGTCGCCGACGACCTGGCCCGCGGCGACGTCGCCCCCGAACACTGGGAGCAGGCCTACGCCGACGGCTTCCAGCCGCCGCTGCACCCCCTCTTGATGAGCACGGTCTACACGGCCGACGGCGCCGGCGCGGCCCGCGCCCGCGCGCTGTCGGCGCTCTGGAGCGCGCTCGCGACGCCGCTGGTCTACCTGATCGCGCGCCGGCTCGCCGACCGTCGCGTCGCGACGGCCGCCGCCTGGCTGCACGTGCTCTACCCGACGTTCACCTTCTTCGGCGCGTCGCTGTGGGCCGAGCCCCTGTACATCCTGCTGCTGCTGGGCGCCTGGGAACGGGCGCTGGCGGCGCGCGAGGTCGCCGCGTCGCAGGCCGGCGGCCGCACGCAGCTGCGGCGCGCCGCCACCGCGGGCCTGGCCCTGGGCCTGCTGCTGCTGACGCGCCCGGCCGGCCTGCCGTACCTGCTGCTGCTGCCGCTCGCCTTCCTCGGACCCCGCCGCTGCTGGGCGGGCCGCCGCCGCGCGGCCGGCGCGATGGTCCTGGCGGCCGTGCTGACGGTCCTGCCCTGGGAGGCGACGCTGTGGCGCCACGAAGGTCGGCCGGTCCTGCTGGCCACGGGCACGGGCTTCAACCTGGCGCTGGGCAACAACCCGCTGATCGGCCGGGGGGAGGGGGCCACGTGGCTCGGGCCCGCGACGCACGCGCGCCTGCGGCGCGAGGTCGCGGCGTTCGCCGCGGCGCGCGGGAGCGCGCCGGAGGCGGCCCTGCAGGCCTACGCCCTGGACCAGATCGCGCGCGACCCGGCGGCCGCGCTGCGCCGCGTCGCCGAGCGCGCCGCCCTGCTGTGGTCGGCCGACGCGTTCCCGGTGCGCCACCTCGTGCACGCGGTGGTGCGGCCGCTGCCGCTGCCGCTGGTCGCCTCGCTCTGGGCGTTCACGTTCGCGGCCTACCTGTCGCTGGCGGGCCTCGCGCTGCGCGGCCTGCTGATCCCGGGGCGGCTGCGGCACCGTCGCGCGCTGCTGCTGCTGACCATCGCCGGGGCGATCGGCCCGCTGCTGACCGTCGCCTTCTCGCGCCTGCACCTGCCGCTGCTGGCGCTGCTGCTGCCGGCGGCCGGCGCGGGCTGGACCTACCGCGCCGAGCTGCGCTCCCGCGCGCGGCGCCTCGCGCTCGCCGGCTCGCTGGCCGCCGTGGCGGTCGTCGCCACAGCGACGCTCAAGCCGGTCATCGAGACGCAGCTGATGCCCTCGGCGTGGGCCGGTCCCGTCGTCGCCCCGGTGGCCCGCGCGGTCGGCGCCCGCCCGGTCTTCGGCGACCTCGTGGAACTGGTCTACGAACCCGCCGCCGCCCGTCCCGACTCCCTGCGCCTCACCCCGGCGCCGGGCGCCGCGGTCACCATCCCCCTGGACCAGCCCACCCGCCTGACCCTCGCCGTCCACCCCGGCGCCCCCTGGCGACGCGGCACGCTCACCCTGCGCGCCCTCCCCGGCGCCATGGACATCGTCGTCGACCCCGTCGACCCCGCCCTCTGGTGGACCGCCCAGGACCTGGCTCCCCTCGGTTTCCCCGGCCTCAACATGCGCTGGCAAGGCGGCGCCGCCGCCTACGATTACGTCGACTGACCCCGCAACACATCGATCCTGCACATCCTGGCGTGGTGGGGGCGTCTGCAGGGTCCCTGCGCCAGGAGGGCGCAGGGACCCGAAAGCCGAGCGCCGCCGGTCACACGATGTGACCGGCAAGCGCCCCCCACCACGCCAGGATGTGCAGGATCGATGTGTTCCCGGGCCTGCCGACGTATTTGCCTCGGCGGCGGCCCCGCGTTAAGATTGTTGTGGAAATAACCGCTCCAGATAATAACTTCACAGATGGGGATCAAACCGAAGCCTGGAAAGGCGATGACGCTCAGGACACTCAGGACTCAGCTCGCCAAGGGCCGGTGCGTCCACCTCGGGACGGCCGAGTGGGAATCGCTGCTCGACGCGATCCACGTCGAGGAGTCCCACGTGACCGGAGCGGGAGGGCTGCTGAGGCTGGTGAGGATCGGCACCCTGTGGGCCGTGGTCGAGTCCTACGACCTGGGCAGCCAGGACATCAGGGCCTTCGACGACCGCGATGCGGCTGCCGCCTACCTCCAGAAGTGTCTGCTTCCCTTCCAGCACTACTGGCTGGGCTACGGCTGAACGCCGGGTTGTTCCTGCTCCTAGTTCAGGGGCAGCCGGCCGGTCCGCATCGCACCCACCGCCCGTCCGTCAAGGAGGCTCCACGTGTCGGACATCCGCCCCTTCCGGGGACTGCGCCCCCGGCCCGATCTCGTCGACCAGGTCGCCAGCCCTCCCTACGACGTCCTCGACTCCGCGGAGGCGCGGGAGATGGCGGCGGGCAACCCGTACTGCTTCCTGCGCGTCTCGAAGGCCGAGGTCGACCTGCCGCCCGACGCCGACGTCCACGGCGAGGCCGTCTACCAGAAGAGCGTCGAGAACTTCCGCCGGATGATCGACCAGGGCGTGCTGGCCTTCGACGCCGAACCCTCGTTCTACGTGTACCGGCTGCGCATGGGCGACCACGTGCAGAGCGGCCTCGTCGCCGGCGTCAGCGCCCAGGAGTACGAGGACGGCGCCATCAAGAAGCACGAGCACACGCGCCGCGAGAAGGAGGACGACCGCGCGCGCCACACCGAGATGCTGCGCGCCAACGCCGGGCCGGTGCTGCTGACCTACAAGCGCCGCGACGACATCCACGCGCTGATCGAGCGGGCCTGCGCCGGGGCGCCCGTCGCCGACTTCACCGCCCCCGACGGCATCGGCCACACGCTGTGGCGCGTGTCCGACCCCGCCCTGGTCGCCGGCATCCGGGACGCGTTCCGGAGCGTCGAGGCGATCTACATCGCCGACGGCCACCACCGCAGCGCCTCGGGCTACCGCGTGCGCAACCTGTTCCGCGACCGCAACCCGCGGCACACCGGCGAGGAGGCCTACAACTTCTTCCTGGCGACCCTCTTCCCGGACGACGAGCTGCGGATCATGGGCTACCACCGCGTGGTGCGGGACCTCAACGGCCTGACGGCGGCGGATTTCCTGGCCCGCGTCGCGCGCTCGTTCGAGGTCGCGCCCGCGGCCGCGGCCGAGCCGGCGGCCGTGCACGAGTTCGGCATGTTCCTCGACGGCCGGTGGTACCGGCTCGTCGCGAAGCCCGGGACGTACCCCGCGGAGCACCCGGTCAAGGGGCTCGACGCCAGCATCCTGCAGGACAACCTGCTGGCGCCCATCCTCGGCATCGACGACCCGCGCACCGACCGCCGCATCGACTTCGTGGGCGGCATGCGCGGGACCGGCGAGCTGGAGCGGCGCTGCCGCGCCGACATGCAGGTGGCCTTCGCGCTGTACCCGGTGAGCGTCGCCCAGCTGATGGCCATCGCCGACGCGGGCGAGGTGATGCCCCCGAAATCGACGTGGTTCGAGCCGAAGCTGCGCTCGGGCGTCGTGGTCAGATCTCTCGACGATTGAAGGTTCCGCGGGGAACGATACCCAGTTGAAAGGACGGACGTCATGCTCATCCTGATCGCCGACGCCTTCGACGCCTCGCTGCCGGCCAAGCTCGCCCGCTTCGGCGAGGTCACCGAGGACCACGCCCGGCTGCCCGAGGCCGAGGTGGTCCTCATCCGCAGCAAGTCCAAGTGCACCGCCGAGTGGTTCGCCGGCGCCCCCAAGGTGAAGCTGGTGATCCGCGGCGGCGTGGGCATGGACAACATCGACCGCGAGTACGCCAAGGCCCACGGCATCAAGGCCGTGAACACGCCCAAGGCCTCGAGCATCGCGGTGGCGGAGCTGGCCTTCGCCCTGATGCTCGCGGTGCCCAACCGCCTGGTGGAGGCCCACACCACCACCGCCGGCGGCCAGTTCCTCAAGAAGGAGCTGAAGCGGACCGAGCTGTTCGGCAAGACCCTGGGCCTGATCGGCATGGGCAACATCGCGCGCGAGGTCGCCAAGCGCGCCGCCGCCTTCGGCATGAAGGTCCAGTACTTCGACCCCTTCGTGCCGGCCAGCGAGCACGCCGTCGCGAAGCAGACGCTCGAGGCTCTGGTCGCCGACGCCGACTACATCTCCATGCACACGCCCTTCACCCCCGAGACGGACTGCATGATCAACGCCGCCCTGATCGCCAAGGCGAAGAAGGGCGTCGTGATCGTCAACACGGGCCGCGGCAAGTGCGTCAACGCCGCGGACATGGCCGCCGCCCTGGCCAGCGGGCAGGTCGGGACCTACGCCACCGACGTGTGGCCCAGCGACCCGCCGCCGGCCGACTACCCCCTGCTGAAGGCGCCCAACGTCCTGATGGCGCCGCACCTCGGCGCGAGCACCAAGGAGAACCTGCTGCGCATCGGCGAGGAAGTGCAGACCATCATCGCGGACTTCGTCAACGGAGGTAAGTAGCCATGTCCCGCATCTTCAATTTCAGCGCCGGCCCGTCCACCCTGCCCCTGCCCGTCCTGGAGCGCGTGCGCGACGAGATGGTGGAGTACCAGGGCAGCGGCATGTCGCTGATCGAGGCCAGCCACCGCGGCGCCGAGTACACCAAGGTCCACGAGACGGCCGGCGCGCTGATGCGCGAGCTGCTCGGGCTGCCCGCCAACTACAAGGTCCTGTTCCTGCAGGGCGGCGCCACGCTGCAGTTCGGCATGATCCCGCTGAACCTGCTGGCCGGCGGCAAGGCCTGCGACTTCACGGTCACCGGCACCTGGGCCAAGAAGGCCCTGGCCGACGCCAAGAAGGTCGGCAAGCCGCGCGTGATCTACGACGGCGCGCCCGAGAGCTTCATGACCCTGCCCGACCCGGCCTCGCTGAAGGTCGATCCCGCGGCGGTCTACCTGCACCTGACCAGCAACGAGACCATCGGCGGCGTGCAGTGGCAGGGCTGGCCCGACGCCGGCGCCGTGCCCATCGTCTGCGACATGAGCAGCGACTTCCTGAGCCGCTCCTTCCCGGTGGAGAAGTTCGGGCTGATCTACGCCGGCGCAGAAGAACCTCGGCCCCGCCGGCATGGCGGTGGTCATCATCCGCGACGACCTGCTGGAGAAGTGCAGCGACGACCTGCCGGCGTACCTGAGCTACAAGGTCCACGCCGCGGAGGACTCGCTCTACAACACGCCGCCGGTCTTCCCGATCTGGGTCTCGGCGCTGGTGCTCGAGCACGTCAAGGCCCACGGCGGCCTGGCCGGCGCCGAGCAGCTCGCGACGAAGCGTTCCCAGATGCTGTACGACATGATCGCCAAGCACGCCGGCTTCTACCGCTGCCCGGTGGACGCGTCGTGCCGCAGCAAGATGAACGTCGTCTGGCGCCTGCCCAGCGAGGAGCTCGAGGGCCAGTTCATCAAGGAGGCCAAGGCGGCCGGGATGAGCGGCCTGAAGGGCCACCGCAGCGTCGGCGGCTGCCGCGCCAGCATCTACAACGCGATGCCGGTCGAGGGCGCGAAGGCCCTGGCCGACTTCATGGACGCGTTCGCCCGCAAGCACGGTTGATCAGTCCGCACATCCTGTGGTGACAGGGGACGCGCTCCGGGCACATCGTGTGCCCGGGCGCGGCCTTCCGGCCCTTTCGCCATCCTGGCTTCAGGGCCTGCAGGACACCCCTGTCGCCACAGGATGTGCTGTTTCGAGGTGCTTGTCCCTGGAGGCGGCCCCGGCCGCCGGTTGCGCGTCGGGCGGGATCCTTGCTATTCTCCGCGGCGGCGAACGACAGGATCGAGAGCATGACGGGAGCCGGCATGAAACCGAAGTTCTTCCGCACACCGGACGAATTCAGAGCCTGGCTCGAACTCCACCATGCCGCGGCGGGCGAATTGCTGGTCGGCTTCCACAAGAAGGGCTCCGCAAGCCGAGTCTCACCTGGCCGGAGTCCGTCGACGAGGCCCTCTGCTTTGGCTGGATCGACAGCATCCGCCGGAGGCTCGACGACAGCAGCTACACGATCCGCTTCACCCCCCGCCAGGCCCGGAGCCACTGGAGCGGCGTCAACATCGTCCCCGCCCGGGCGCTGATCGGGCGGGAGGGATGCGCCCGGCCTCGCGGTCTTCGAAGCCAGGCGTGGAGGGAAGCGGCGCCTACTCCTACGAGCAGCGCGGGGAGCTCTGAACCGTACGCCGGGCTGCTGAAGCAGGACGCGACCGCCTGGGCCTATTTCCAGGGGCAGCCGGCGTCCTACCGCAAGGCGGTCAGCTGGTGGATCGTCAGCGCCAAGCAGGAGGCGACGCGGCGGCGGCGGCTGGACAAGCTCAAGACCTGTTCGGCGCAGGGGCGGAGGCTGCCGGAGTTCACGCTCGAGAAGCGGGGATCGCCTGGGCGGTGAGACCGCGGCGCGCTCGCTGGGGAAGACGATCCGAGTCGGCGGTTGGCGGTGCCCGCCGTCAGGCCGGCGGGGAGGCGATCGAGGATCCTGGCCGCATTCCTGGCGTTCTTGGTCCTCGCCGCGGGCGGGGCGCGGGGCGCAAACGGCCTTGGCCGGCGCATCGCCGTCTCCGCCGACGGCGTGCCGATCACCTACGAGGTCAGCGGTGCCGGGGAGCCGGCCCTGGTGTTCGTGCACGGCTGGGCGCGACTCCGCTATTGGCGCGCCCAGGTGCCTCATTTCGCGCAACATCATCGCGTGATCACCGCTGGATCTGGCCGGCCACGGCCACCCGGCGCCGCGCGGGAGCGTTGCACGATGGCGTCCTTCGGGCAGGACGTGAAGGCGGTGGTGGAGGCGTCGGGCGGCCGCCCCGTCATCCTGATCGGCCATTCCTTGGGGGAACGGTGATCGCGGAGGCCGCGCGCCTCATGCCTGATCTCGTCGTGGGCCTGATCGGCGTGGACACCCCTGGAAGA
>JADJYS010000037.1 GCA_016719645.1 bacterium | reverse complement strand
TCCATCAAAGAACTCCTAGGCCACCTAATCGACACCGAACGCCTCTTCCTCTACCGCGCCACCAGCATCGCCCGCTCCGACCCCGCCGAGCTCCCCGGCATGGACGAGGACGCCTGGGTCGCCGCCGCCGACTTCGACCGCATCCCCCTCGCCGACCTCCTCGACGAGTTCGTCAACCTGCGCCGCTCGACGGTCCGCTTCTTCGCCGCCCTGTCCCCCGAAGCCCTGGCCCGCGCCGGCACCGCCAACAACCACCGCATCGTGGTGCGCGCCATCCCCTACATCACCGCCGGCCACGCCGCCCACCACCTCGAGGTGCTCAGAACGAGGTACCTGACGCCCTAGAACCCGGCCCGCACCGCCACCCCCACCCGATCCACCGCGTCGCGGAACACCGCGCCGTCCAGGTCGAGCCGCGCGTAGTCCGCCGCCAGTTCCCACCTCCCGCACGGCTCCCGCCACCGCACCCCCAGCCCCCACGCATCCCCCGCGTACGGG
This sequence comes from bacterium, assembly GCA_016719645.1. Lineage (GTDB taxonomy): Bacteria > Krumholzibacteriota > Krumholzibacteriia > LZORAL124-64-63 > LZORAL124-64-63 > PNOJ01. Next base: position 161,527 of record JADJYS010000037.1, on the reverse strand, counting down.
CTCTGGGAGTGCTCCGCCGCCAGCCCGTGCCGGATCGCCACCAGCCCGCCCACCAGCAGTTCGGCCCCGCCGCGCCACTCGGCCGCGTCGAACCAGTCGCCGTCGCGGCGGTACAGGACCCAGTCCCCGGCCACGTTCAGGTCCAGCAGGTCGCCGCCGTCGTCGCGCCGCGCCAGGCACACGCCGACCGCCGCGCCGTAGCTCAGCCGCCGCACGGGGTCGATGCCCAGCGAGCCGATGTCGCGGCCCTCGCCCGCCAGCCCGGCGAAGACGGCGCCCGCGCGCCAGCGCCAGTCGCCGGCGGCGGCCAGATGATCGGGACCGCGGCCGGCGACCACGCCCAGGTCCACGCTCCACGTCGAGGCCTCCCCGCCCGCGACCTCCAGCCGCTGACGGCGCCCGGCGACGCCCGCCCGCAGCACCGTGCCGGTGCCCTCGCCGAACAGCGTCGGCCCCAGCTCGCAGGCGGCGTGGACCAGCAGCTGGTCCTGCTGCGAGCCGACGCTCACGGTGTCCCCCACCAGCGTCACCAGCGGCAGCTCCCCGCTCCAGCGCCCGGCGATGACGCCCGCCTGCAGCCGGCCCCGCGCGACGGCCGCGCCCGCGGCCCACTGCTGCTGCCCGTCGAAGAACTGGCCGAAGCCCTGGTAGCCGGCCGTCGCGCCGTCGCCGGCGGCCCCGTTCGCTCTGGTCGCGGGGTTCCACCACGCCGCCAGCGCCCCCTCGGCCCCGGCGGTGCCGGTGCCGCCCATGCCGTCGCCGCGCGCGTCGTGCGGGCGGGCGAACACGTCGTAGGTGCCGGAGTAGGGGACGCGCTCGAACTCCTCGGCGGCCGCGGCCGGAAGGGCCGCCGCCAGCAGCAGGAACGTCAGGGTCGTGAACGCCTTCATCGTCTTCTCCCGTCGGGGGTGCTCGTCGATTTCCTGGACAAAATCGCTCTTCTAAGTGGAAGATCCAGCCGGAATCGGTCCTACCCGTCAACCCGGAGGTGAGCGATGCCCCCCGTCTCGGTGAACTACCTGGCCGTGCTGGTCTGCGCGGTCCTGTCGCTGGTGATCGGCGGCGCCTGGTTCTCGCCCGGCCTGTTCGGCAAGGCCTGGATGGCCGGCATCGGCAAGACCAAGGAGCAGGTCGCGGCCGACTACAAGCCCGTCACCATGGTCTGGGCCTTCCTGTCGGGCGCCGTCATGGCGCTGACCCTGGCCGTGGTCGTCGGCTGGGCCGGCGCGGACTCCTGGCTCGACGGCGCGCGCGTCGGCCTCTACGCCGGCCTCGGCCTGGTGGGCATGGCCACCGGCGCCAACCTGCTGTTCGAGGGCCGCTCGCTGAAGCTCTACCTGGTGCTGGCCCTGCACGACGTGGTCGCGCTGGCGCTGATGGGCGCGATCCTGGGCGCCTGGCGCTGGCGGAGGCGGCCGGCGCCGCGCCGGCGGGGATCCTACTCCCTGGCGCGCCGGCCGCCGAGCGCGACCCGGTAGGCGTACAGGCTGAGCGAGAGCAGGACGAGCAGGGACACGACGGTCGCGTCGGCGTACCAGACCGAGAAGTCCGTCGTCAGGGGCGACTGCTGGGTGAAGCCCAAAAACAGGCTGTACGCCACGCCCGCCACCAAGCCGAACCGCGCCACCGACACGATCAGCAGGGCGTTGACGACCGCGGTGGACAGGATCACCGGCCAGCTGCGCGCCACGGCCAGGATGACCAGCGACGTCAGCACCAGCCACAGGCACAGGGCCGCCCGCCGCTCGCCGCGCAGCAGCGGCCGCAGCATCGCCAGGAAGATCAGCACCGCCAGGGCGATCCAGATCGCGCCGACGCCGTGCCGCGCGGCGGACTGCAGCACGGCCGGCAGCCCGTTGAGCGTGGCCGGGTCCACGAAGCGGTTCGGCGCCAGCGCCACCGCGGACACGTCCTTCAACCAGCCGGCCAGGTCGTGGACCGCGCAGGCGCCCAGCCCCAGCAGCCCGCCCATCAGGATGTCGCGCCCGACGATGGGGTCCCGGAAATTGCCCGCCAGCAGCCCCGCCCCCCCCCCCCCCCGCCCCGGGCCCCGGGGCCGCACCACGGGCTCCAGGGCGATGTACATCAGCCACATCACGGCGGCCGTGGTGAGCGCGCCCGTGATGGAGAACAGGATCAGGTTCGCCGCGGCGGCGAACGAGGCCGGCCGCGTGCCGCCGACCAGCGCGCCCAGCGCCTCGAGGCCGAACGCCAGCGCCGCCAGCCGCGTCGCGCCGGCCCGGTCGCCGCGGCCCTGCGCCAGGGCGGCGGGCCAGGACCCCGCCCCGCCCCCCGGCCAGGATCGCCAGCAGGGCGACGCCCCGGCCCGCCGACCCCCCCCCCCCCCCCCCCCCCCCCCCCCCCCAAGGCGCGGAAGTGGACGACGCGGCCGCCGCTCGACGCGGTCTCCACGCGCAGGGGCAGGTCGGGATGGTCGGCGAACGCGCCGACCCAGGCGCGCTGCTCGTCGGCCCCGGCCGGCGGCGTCCACAGCGCGGGTGCCGGCGTGAACTTCGCGGGTTCCAGTCCGGCGGCCTCCCACAGCAACGCTTCGGCGGACGCGCGCGCCGCGGTGTCGGCGGCCGCCGCCGGCTGCCGGCGCGCGGGCGGGACCGCCTCGTACGCCACGAGCCGGCCGCGCAGGTCCGTGACCACGCGGGCCATCCCCTCGGTGAGCTGCGGCGGGTTCGTTGCGGTGACCGCGTTGCTGCCCCGCCCCGGCGCGAGGGGAACGGGGCTCTGGCGGTACCAGAAGTAGTAGCTCAACGGCTGGCCGGTCGGCAGGCGCCGCCACCGCCCGGCCGGCGGCAGCGGGTCGTCGTCCGCGTTGAAGTAGGATTCGTCGAGCGCCACGCCCCAGGCGCGGTGGGCGCCCTCGTTCCCGAGCCCCAGTCCCGCCAGGAGCTCGGCGGCGCGGTCGGCCAGCACCTCCGGCGACCTGTCCTGGGGCACGCGGTGGTGCAGGTTGACCGCGTCGGCGAACGACAACCCGACCAGCAGCAGCACGATCGCCAGCAGGCTCGCCGTCGCCCTGCGCAACGAGAGCGCGCCGGCCGTCGGCGCGGCGGCGACCATCGCCGGCGACGGGGTCTCGCCCGCGGCCAGCGCCTCCTCGAGCGGGTTGCCGCCGGGCAGCGCCGACGCGACCTGCAGGGCGGAGGCGGGCCGCTCGGCGGGCTCCTCCTTCAGGCACCGGGCGATGACCCGCTCCACGCGCGGATCGAGTTCCGGCACCAGCGAGGAGGGGGACACGCCGGCGCCCCGCTCGCGCTGGCGGCGCAGCTCGGGCAGCGTCGCGGCGTCCCACACGCGGCGGCCGGTGAACATCTCGTGCAGCAGCAGGCCCAGCGCGTAGATGTCGCTGCGGACCGTCGCGTCGCGGCCGGCCAGCTCCGGCGCCATGTAGGCGGGCGTGCCGGAGGCGGCGTCCGCGCCGCGCAGCTCGTCGGCGAGGCCGGCCAGCCCGAAGTCCGTCAGGCGCGCGCGGCCGCGGCCGTCGATCATCACGTTGGCCGGCTTGAGGTCGCGGTGCAGGACGCCCGCGTCGTGCGCCGCCGCCAGGCCCGCGCACAGCTGGCGCGCCGCGTCGAGCGCCTTGTCCTGCGGCAGCCGGCCGATGCGGCGGATGAGTGAGGAGAGGTCCTCGCCGTCGATGTACTCCATCGAGAGGAAGTGCTGCCCGTCGACCTCGCCGATGTCGAACACGCGGCAGACGTTGGGATGGGAGATCCCGACGGGCGACCCGCACCTCCCGGTGGAAGCGCGCCAGCGCCGCGGCGTCGCGGGCCAGGGCCCCGGGCAGGAACTTCAGGGCCACCGCCTGGCCGAGCTTGAGGTCGTCGGCCCGGTAGACCTCGCCCATCCCGCCGCGACCGAGCAGCCCCACGATGCGGTAGCGGCCGGCGATGCGCGTGCCGGGTTCGAAGCGGCCGCCGTCGCCGACCCAGGCGTCGCCCGTGTGCGTCGCGTGAACATCCCGGGTGCGGGATTCACCTCCGCCGGGCTGCACCGCCCCGCAGGACGCGCAGAACCGCGACCCGGGGGGCGTAACAGCGGCACACGATGGGCATGTCAGCATGGTCCCCCCCCGTCTCGACCCGGGCACGGCACGGCGCCCCGCTGCGTTGATCGACGGCGACCTTGATCATAGACTAATTTTATCTGAAATGACGATCTTAAATTGCGCCGGATCTAGGAGGCGAGGTCGGCCCGCAGCTTCCCGATGCGCTTGCCGACCACATCGGCGATCCGCTCGAGCATCGCACCGCCGGCGCCGTTGTCGCCGATGGTCCGCGCCGGCGGCGCCGCCGCCGCCTCGACCCGTTCGCACAGCTCCGCGGCAACCGTGCGCAGGTACTTCGGGTTGACGTCGATCGCGTCCGCGAAGCGGTCCCAGTGCCGGCCGCCGAGGCTCCCCGTGCGGTATTCCCCGCCGATCTTCTGGGCCTGCCGGCGCGCCAGGCCGCCGTACACCTCGGTGCAGACCAGATCGTAGAACGGGGCCAGGCGCGGCCCACGATCGTCGTCGCGGCCGCCGTGCAGCAACGACACGTTCTTGGCGTGGGCGTCCGCGTTGCCGATCACGTAGTTGAACAGGACCCACTTCAGGAGCTCCCGCTTGTCGGGCAGCGGAGAACGGCTGCCGCGGGCGAGGACCTCGAACATCGCCGCCAGCGAGGGGCCGCCCTCGTTCTCGTACTTCATGTCCGGCGGCAGGCCGAGGGCCTGGCAGAAATCCTCCTGGTGCAGCCGCTGGACGCTCCCATCCGCGCCGATCCGCCGGTCGTACCGCTCGACGATCAGGATCGGCGTCGCGGTCGCCGCCATCTGTGCGTCGGGCACGTCGAGCCCGGCGCTGCGGGCCAGCGTCAGGCAGTACAGCTCGTTCTGCACGAGGTCGGGGAAGCCGCCGCTCGCGATCTTCAGCAGATGGGTGCTGGCCCGGTTCCCGCTCGGCAGCGAGAGCCGGCCGTCGGCGAAGTGGACGGGCAGCTTGTCCTGCGCGCCCGCCAGCGACAGCCGCAGCTCCCGGTCCTGCATCACCAGCGCCAGCAGGGAAGGCCGCGGCGTCGCGGCGATCGTCGCCTCGAGCTCGTCCCAGGGCAGCGGGATCAGCTTGCCGGCCTCGGCGCCGGCAGCGTGCTCGGGCAGGATCCGCAGGGCCCCGGCGCAGTCGCCGCCGATCCCCGCGAGCAGCGCGAACTCGTTGCGTTCCGACACGCCGAGCCGGCGGGCGACGTGCCCGCGGATCTCGCCCTCGGGCAGCAGGTTCGCGAACCAGGCCTTCGCGACGTCCCCGTCGAACGCGTCGGCCTGCAGCGGCAGCGACAGCGAGATCGGACGCGGCCGCGCGGACGACAGGTACTCCTGCGCATACTGGAAGGACACGGCCTGTTTGCCCGTCTCGACGAGCCGGCCGACGAGCGCTCCATCCCAGGTGACTTCGAGCGTGTTCATGCGGACCTCACCGCCCGTCCCGATCGCCGGCGCGCAGTTCGAGGCCCAGCGCGCCCAGGACCCGCAGCAGCTTGTCCAGGCGGACCGTCGGCTTCCCGTTCTCCAGCTCCGAGAGGAACCGCACCCCCACGTTCGTCAGCCCGGCCGTCTCGACGAGCGTCAGTCCGTCGCGCTTGCGACGCTCGCGGATGACCCTGCCGAGATCCGCCGCCGATCGGATGCCGCCGGTTGTCGTCGATGGATCCATGTTCGCCCCCAGTCGATTGTCCCGATCGGGAAATTATTCAGCATCAAGGGACAGTTGTCAATAAAATTATCCCGATCGGGCAATTAACGCAACTGCCGCCGACAGCCTGCTAATTTTTTCCCGATCGGTAAAATAAGCAGCCCCGCCTCCTCCCGGAAGCGGGGCCGCGTTCGTTCCGGCCGGGACCGGTCAATGCCCGCCGGGGTAGACCGGGCCGTCCGGATCGGTCGAATCCGGCAGCGCGATCCCGATCTTCATCACGTGCATGAACCCGTCCGGCCCGTGCACGTCCAGGATCAGCTCGCCCGGCCCGTAGGCCTCCATGTAGCGGCGGAACAGCGGGCCGAGGTCGAAGGTCGTCCACTGCTCGAAGGCCGCGTCGCACTCCTCGGCCAGCTCGTTGACCAGCGTGATCGAGGCCCGCGGCGGCTGCGACTCCATGAACTCGCCCGACATCCACAGCGCGAACGGGTGCTCGGGCGAGCAGCCCGAGTAGCCCACGTGGAAGGTCATCAGCGCGCCCTGGACCGAGGCGTCCTGGAAGTTCCAGGGCGCCACGTGCAGGGCCTCGGGCGGCAGCTCGGTGAACCAGATGGGCAGGACCGACGGCGGCGGGAACCAATCGGGCGCGATGCCGAAGTGCGCGTTCGGGTAGCTCTGCGGCGCGCCGTCGGGCCCCGCGACGATCATGACCGTCAGGGGGTTGGGCGTCGTGAACGTCAGCGGCATCGGCGTCATGGCGTAGGATTCGAATGTCAGCTGGTAGAGGCCGGGCTCGTAGATCGGCACCCCGTAGCGGCCGTCGAAATCGGGCGACGTGGCGAACCAGAAGTCGCCGGGGCCGGTCACGATCACGCTGCCGGCCGTGAAGGGCTCCTCGCCCGGCTGGGGCCGGCCGTCGTAGTTCTGGTCGAGGAAGCAGCGGCCGCCCAGCACCGTCGCGCCGGGGTCGCCGCCGACGTCGGCGTTCGCGGCGAAGGCGAAGGAGGCCAGCGCGGGGTCGTGGAAGATCCAGGTCTTCGACTCGGAGGCCTCGCCGGGGGCGAGCGCGCCGTCGTCGCCGATCAGCCCGGCGTAGTCGTAGCCCCACTGCACCCAGACGCCGGTCGAATCGACGACGCCGTCGCCGGACGGGGTCGTCGCCCAGCGCGTGGACGTCATCGGCGTTCAGCGGCGCCACCTCCGCCGGCGAGAAGCCCGACAGCCAGACGACCAGCGGCGAGCCGACCGTGCGGTCCGACATGTTGACCACGCGCACGTCCAGCGACACGGTCCCGTCGGCGGGGTCGGCCGTGAAGTTCGCGCCCTCGAGGCGCAGCAGCACGGGCGGGCCCCAGGGCACCGGGATCGTCAGGTCCTTCAGGGCGAAGGAGCCGTCGCCGGGATCCAGGATGTTGTCCTTGTCGTCGGGTACGGGCGCGGTGGAATCGGAGCAGCCGGCGAACAGGGCCAGCAGCAGCAGCGACAGCGACAGCAGCAGCCTTGCCGGGAGCGCGCAGCGCAGCATGACGGACCTCCAGCGGACCAGGAGTTGACCAGGGGTGGCGTCGAACATCCGTGTCCATGATACGGCACTGGCCCCGAAAAGACCATCACCGTCGCCATTTACGGCTTGCCCCAGGAAAAGCCGCGACCTATTTTCGGCCCCGGTCGCGCCAGGAGGGTGCGCCGTCAACCCCGGAAAAGGCCCCCAGATGACACGCCAGCTCGTTTTTCGCGCCGCCGCCGTCCTGCTGTCCCCCCTGCTGCTCGCGCTGGCCGCCGCCGCCCTGACCCGCCCCTGAATTTCGGAACTATCCGAAACACCTGGAGTTCGGTAGGATTCGCCGGTTCGTGGGGAACCGGATCCACCGAAAGGAGCCCGTCGTGAAGAGGGCCGTGCTCGCGTTGGCCGTCCTGGCCGCCCTGATGACCGCCTCCCTGCCCGCCGCCGCCGGCCTCGACGGCCCGCGCCTGCCGACGCCCACCGCCCTGGACCTGGCCCCCTACGCGGGCCGCGTGGTCTACGTGGACTTCTGGGCCTCCTGGTGCCAGCCCTGCCGCGCGTCGTTCCCCTGGCTGAACGAGCTGCAGAAGAAGTTCGGCGAGCGCGGCCTGACCGTGCTGATGGTGAACGAGGACCACGACCGCAAGGCCGCCGAGGCCTTCCTGGCCGAGCTCGGGGGCGACCTGCAGATCGTCTGGGACGTCGAGGGCAAGCTCGCCCTCGCGTACGGCCTGCAGGGCATGCCGGCCAGCTTCCTGATCGGACGCGACGGCCGGCTCAGGGCGAGCCACATCGGGTTCGACCCGAAGAAGACCGCCGAGGTCGAGGCCGAGATCGAGGCCCTGCTGGCCGAAGGAGCGCCCGTTGCGACCGAGAAATAGAACGATCCTCGCGGCGGCGGCCGTGCTGGCTTCTTCACTGCTCGGCGGCTGCGCCAGCCTGGGCGTCCAGCCCTGGGAGCGCGACCTGCTCGCGCAGCGCGCGATGCGGCTGGACGGCGACCCGGTCACCGTCGCGCTCGACGAGCACATCTACTTCAGCAAGGAAGCCTCCACCGGCGGCGCCGGGTTCGGAGGTGGCGGCTGTGGCTGCAACTGACCGCACCTTCCGCTCGATCCGCGGCGCGCTGTCGGCCGCCTGCGCGCTCGCGGGCGTCGGCGGCGTCGCGACCTCCCACGCCACCGAGGTCGAGACCGCCATCCTCGGCTACACCGAGCCCAACCGCGTCTCGGCCCTCGAGACCGTCGTGCAGGCTCGGCACGACTTCGGCTCCGGCCGCCTCGCCAACTTCAAGGTCGTCTACGACGCCCTGACCGGCGCCTCGGCCAGCGGCGCGGTGCCGGGCGCCGCGGTGCAGACCTTCACGCGCCCCTCGGGCCGCGGCAGCTACGACACCGCGCCCGGCGAGACGCCCCTGGACGACACCTTCCGCGACGCCCGCGTCGCGGTCAGCGGCGGCGCGACCCTCCCGCTGGGCCGCCTGTCCACGGTCTCGGCCGGCCTCTACGGCTCCGGCGAGCACGACTACACGTCGCTGGGCGCCAACGCCTCGTTCTCGCGCGACTTCGACCGCCGCAACCGCACCCTGAGCGCCGGCGTCTCCTTCTCGCAGGACACGGTCACCCCCGAGGGCGGCCGCCCCATCCCCTTCGCCTCGATGGCGGCCGTCGGCGCCGACCAGCCGCGCCTCGCCGGCGACGGCAGCAAGGACGTGGCCGACGCCATGCTCGGCCTGGTGCAGGTCATCGACCGCGCCACCCTCGTCCAGTTCACCTACTCGCTGAGCCGGGTCACCGGCTACCAGACCGACCCCTACAAGCTGGTCAGCGTGGTGGACCCGACCAGCGGCGCGCCGGTCGACCAGCTCTACGAGCACCGCCCCGACGCGCGCACCAAGCACATCCTGTTCGGCCGCGTGAAGCGCCAGCTGCCGCACGGCGCCCTCGACCTGTCGTACCGGTTCATGACCGACGACTGGGGCATCGCCTCGCACACCGTCGAGCTGCGCGACCGCGTCGCGCTGGGCGGCGGCGGCAAGTACCTGCAGCCCCACCTGCGCTTCTACCGCCAGTCGGCCGCCGACTTCTACGCCCGCTGGCTGCTCGACGGGGCCGCGCTGCCCGACCACGCCACGGCCGACTACCGCCTCGGCGAGTTCCACGCCTGGACGTTCGGCCTCGAGCACGGCCGCGACCTCGGCCGCGACCACCGCCTCACCGCGCGCGTGGAGTACTACCGCCAGGTCGGCGACGGGCACCCCGCCGGCGCGCCCGGAGCCCTGGCGAACTACGACCTGTTCCCGGTCGTGGACGCCTGGATCTTCCAGGTGGGCTACTCGTTCGGGTCCTGACGTGAACATGGCCGTGCAGCGGCGCGGCGACCTCTTCGCCGGCCTCTTCACCGCGATGGCCGGCCCCTGCGAGATCCTGCTCGAGAGCTGCGACGAGGCGCAGGCCCGGCGCCTCGCCGAGCTCGCCGCCGCCGAAGTCCTGCGCATCGAACACAAGTTCAGCCGCTACCGCGACGACAGCGCCGTCGGGGCGATCAACGCCGCCGCCGGCGCCGTCGTCCGCGTCGACGACGAGACCGCCCGGCTGCTCGACCTCGCCGCGCGGTGCCACGCCCTCAGCGGCGGCCGCTTCGACGTCACCTCGGGCATCCTGCGCCGCGTCTGGAAGTTCGACGGCGGCGACCGCCTGCCCTCGCGCGGGCGGGTCAAGGCGCTGCTGCCGCTGATCGGCTGGGAGAAGGTCGCCTGGCGCGATCCCGAGATCGCGCTGCCGGCGGGCATGGAGATCGACCTCGGCGGGATCGGCAAGGAGTACGCGGCCGACCGCGCGGCCGAGCTGCTGGCCGCGGCGGCGCCGGCCGCGGCGCTGGTGAACCTGGGCGGCGACCTGCGCGCCACCGGCCCGCGCGGCGGCGGCGCGGCCTGGCGGGTGGGCGTCGAGGACCCCGGCCGCGAGGACCACGCCGAACGCGTCCTGGAGATGAAGGGCGGCGGGCTGGCCACCAGCGGCGACGCCCGGCGCTACCTGCTGCGCGACGGCGTCCGCTACGGCCACATCCTGAACCCGCGCACGGGCTGGCCGGTCCGCGGCGCCCCGCGCGCGGTCACCGTCGCGGCCCCGACCTGCACCGAGGCCGGCGTGCTGGCGACCGTGGCGATGCTGCACGGGCGCGAGGCTGAGGCTTTTCTGGACGGGCAGGGTGTCGCCTGGTGGTGTCATCGCTGAACCGGGGTATCGCTGCGCATGACCAGTGAAGGTGGCTGGCGAGACCGGCTGGTGCGGATCTGGCACAAGCCGGATCCGTGACAGAGCCTTCGACGGGTTCATGCGCCTTTCAGAGTTCGCCACCCCCGAAACCGATCCGTCGCCGCACGGGCGCGGCCGCAGGACTCATCAGGCGCCGAATTGCCTCCACCAGAGCCACAATCTGTTGATCGTGCGAGCCGAGCCGGTGTTCCAGCTCCTCCAGGCGCCGGCCTAGCTCGCCGTGTTGAAGAACCGTTTGCCGGAGCTTGACGAATGCTCTCACCACGAACACGCTCATTTCGACTGCTTGTTGCGAGTTGAGCACGCTCGCAGCCATGATGGCGCCATGTTCCGTGAACGCAATCGGCAACGTATTGGAATATTTTAATTTAGCGAGGTGGTCGCAATTTGCGACCACCTCGTCTTTTTCGAGACCAGTCAGCTCGAACATGAAGTCCGCAGGAAAGCGTCCCTTGTTGCGCTTCACCTGCTCGTTCAACCGCTTCGTCGGCACTCCATAGAAGGCAGCGAGGTCCGCATCGAGAATGACCTTCTCGCCACGAATGAACAGAATTCTTTGTTCAACATCTCCTACGCGCAGTTCACGATTCGAGTCCTTCATCCTCCTGCGTTCCATTCTGGGAGGCTTGATTCATACGTCCAACTCTGTCATACCAGCAAACCGCGTGCACGCGCCAGCCACCGCTCCGGCGCCCCGCCGTACCGCCCGGCCAGCGCCTCGAGCGCCGGCAGGTGCAGCTCCGCGAGGTGGCGGGACACGGCCGCGGGCGCCGCGCCGCCGCCGGCGGCGTTGACCTTGCGCCCGCGCCCCGGCGGCAGCAGCGCCGGGTCGTCGTCGAGGTCCAGGAACCGCCACAGGCTGCGCAGCAGCTCGTCGGGCCGCTCGTGGATGTCCTCGAAGAACCCCACGAAGAACCGCTCCGGCGGCACGTGCCGCTCCCACCGCGCCAGCATCGGCAGGTAGTCGCCGCGCGCCCGCGTCGAGGGGTCGTGGATGTGGTCGAGGATCTCGCGCTCGGTGAGGTCGGCGATCGGGCGGCCCCGCTCGAAGCCCAGGAAGTGCGCGGCGTGCGACCAGTCGCGCGCGACCGGGTCGCGCAGCAGCAGCACGATCTTGGTCTGCGGGTAGCGCTCGGCGACGTGGCGGACGCCGTCGTCGCCGAGCGCGCTGTAGTGCGGGGTGACGTCGCCGGTGACGCGGCCGCGCGCCGGCGCGAAGAGCGAGGCGTACCACTCGGGCGACGGCCGCCCCCGGTAGAAGCGCCAGCGCCAGGCCAGCGTCGCGGGGTCGCTGCCGCGCAGGTAGCGGCCGAGGCGGTCCCAGCGCAGGCGCCGCAGCGTCTCGCGCCAGGGGTCGATGCCCTCGGCCACCTCGACCTCGCCGCCCGGCGGCCCGCCGACGACCGGGTAGAGGCGGTTGAAGTAGTCCAGCTCCTTCACCGGGGTCATCCAGGCCCCGGGGTGGAGCCCGATCTGGCGCCAGAGCCAGGTCGTGCCGCCGCGCACGACGCCGATGCCCAGGAAGTGGGGCGGCGCCGGCCGTTCGGTCGTCGTCATCGCGGTTCGCCTTTGGTCAACCGCCGAAGTGCTTCGCCGCGACGTTCCAGTCCACGACGTTCCACCAGTTCTCGACGTACTTGGGGCGCGCGTTGCGCGTGTCGATGTAGTAGGCGTGCTCCCAGACGTCGATGGTCAGCACCGGCGTCTTGTCGGTCGTCAGCAGCGAGCCGGCGTTGCCGGTGCTCACGATCTCCAGGCCGCCGGCCTTGTTCTTGGCCAGCCAGGTCCAGCCCGACCCGAAGTTGCCGATCGCCGCCTTGGTGAACTGCTCCTTGAAGGCCGCGAAGGAGCCGAAGGCCTGGTCGATGGCCGCGGCCAGGGCGCCCGACGGCGCGCCGCCGCCCTTGGGGCCCATGCCGTCGAAGTAGAAGGTGTGGTTCCAGACCTGGGCCGCGTTGTTGAACACGCCGCCGGCGGGGGCCTTGCGGATGATGTCCTCCAGGGACATCGCCTCGAACTCCGTGCCCGGCACCAGGTTGTTCAGGTTGGTGACGTAGGCCGCGTGGTGCTTGTCGTGGTGGTACTCGAGCGTCTCGGCCGAGATGTGCGGTTCGAGCGCGTTCTTCGCGTACTTCAGTTCGGGCAGGACGTGCGCCATGACGGTATCTCCTCGCTTGAGGTGGTCGTGCGGTATTGCGGCGATGTTGCGGGCTCCAGGATAACCCCGCCCCGCCCCTGCGGCAACGCCTACGGATGCGGACAAATCCCGTCCCGGGACCTATATTCACCGCATTCGGCCGTTGCTGCTCAGCCACCTCAGGTCAGGATGGTGCCCCCATGCCGACGATCCGTCATCTGCTCATCGCGAGTTTGCTCGCGGCGCTGCTCGCGCCCGCCGTTGCCGTCGCCGACGAAGCTCCGGTCGACATCGCCGCGCTGGAAGCCGAACTGCGGGCGGCCGAGACGGCCTTCGCCCAGACGATGGCCGACCGCGACCTCGTCGCCTTCGCGTCGTTCCTGGCCGAGGACACGATCTTCCTGGGCGGGAAGGGCTTCCTGCGCGGGCGCGACACGGTCGCCGCCGCCTGGGCCCGCTACTTCGAGGGCGACGAGGCCCCCTTCGCCTGGGCGCCCCAGGACGTCGCGGTGCTGGCCTCGGGCGAGCTGGGCCTCTCGAGCGGCCCGGTCACCGCCCCCGACGGCTCGCCCGCCGGCTTCTTCACCTCCACCTGGCGCCGCACCGCCGCGGGCCGCTGGGAGATCATCCTGGACCGCGGCTGCCCTCCCTGCGAGTGACCGCCCGCCGACAGGTCGCGGCCGGGAAATCGACCCCACCGCGACCCATCGATGTCCACGGGCTCGGGGATGTTCACACTGCCGTGACAGGGGTGTCCTGCAGGCCCTGAAGCCAGGATGGCGAAAGGGCCGGAAGGTCAAGCGCTCAGGGCACACGAGGTGCCCTGAGCGCGTCCCCTGTCACGGCAGTGTGAACATCCCCGAGCCCATGCACATCGATGCGGTCCCGGGGATCGATTCTCCCGACCGGAACCTATTTCTTCGGCTCGGTCCCCTTGCCGGTAGCCGCGTCGTGCAGCTTGACCTCGACGCGGTTCGCGGCGTCGATCCCCGCGTAGTACTCCTTGAGGATCGCCAGCACCTCGGGCCGCGAGAACTCGGGCGGGATCTCGCCCCCCTCGCTCAGGCCCTTGCGCAGCGCCGTTCCCGAGAGGAACAGGCGGTCCTCCTTGCCGTGGGGGCAGGTGCGCATGGAGATCATGCCGCCGCACTTGAAGCACCAGAAGGTCCAGTCGATGGGCAGCATCTCGATCTCGAGCGAGCCGGCGGGGATCTCCGACCAGATGTTCTGGGCGTCGAAGGGGCCGTAGTAGTTGCCGACGCCGGCGTGGTCGCGGCCGATGATCATGTGCGTGCAGCCGAAGTTCTGGCGGAACAGGCCGTGCAGCAGGCCCTCGCGCGGCCCGGCGTAGCGCATGTCCAGCGGGTAGCCGCCCTGCAGGACGCTCTCCTTCAGGAAGTACCCGTCGACCAGCGCGTCGATGCACTTCGCGCGCACGTCGGCGGGGATGTCGCCCGGCTTCAGGTTGCCCACCAGCTGGTGGATGAACACGCCGTCGTTGATCTCCAGCGCGATCTTGGCCAGGTACTCGTGGCTGCGGTGCATGGGGTTGCGCAGCTGCAGCGCGGCGATCGTCTTCCAGCCGCGCTCGGCGAAGATGCGGCGGCTCTCCGCGGGACGCATGTAGAGGCCGGGGAACTCGGCCGGGAACGTGCTCTCGCTCAGGACCTTCACCGGGCCGCCGAGGTTCACGTCCTTCTGCTCCAGGACCATCTTGACGCCCGGGTGCTCGGGATCGACGGTGCGGAAGACGCGCTCGCACTCGAAGGCGCGGTCGATCTCGTACTGCTCGCGCACCTCCATGGTGGCGAGGACCTCGCCCGTCTCGGGCTCGACCAGCGCGATGCCGTCGCCCGTCTTCAGGGCGCCGGCCGTGGCGCGGTCCACGCTCAGGGTGATGGGGATGGGCCAGAAGACGCCGCTCTGCAGCTTCATGTCGCGGCAGACGCCCTCCCAGTCGGCCTTGCCCATGAACCCGGTCAGCGGCGTGAAGCCGCCGATGCCCAGCATGATCAGGTCGCCGGCCTCGCGGCTGCTGATGACGACCTGCGGCAGGCCGGCGGCGCGCTTCAGTTCGGCGTCGCGGGCGGCGCCCTCCAGGAGCAGGGGCATCAGGTGGTCGCTGCCGTGCGGGCGGATCTGGCTGGACATGGTCGGTCTTCCTTCGCGTTGGAGTGCCGGTTGCCGGCGAAATGTAGCGCGCAGGGTCCGGTTTGTCAGGTCGGGGCCGGGCCTTCGCGCCCTTTTCACACGGGCTTGCCCAGCAGCCGGAACATCTCGCGCTTGTAGGCCTCGACCCCGGGCTGGTCGAAGGGGTTCACCCCCAGCAGGCGCCCGCTGACCGCGACGGCCTTCTCGAAGAAGAACAGCAGCCCGCCCAGGCTGCGCTCGTCCAGCCGCGCCAGCTCCAGGCTCAGCGTCGGCAGCCCCCCCTCGCGGTGGGCCGCGCGCGTGCCGGCGTAGGCCCGGGCGTTGATGTCGTCCAGGGAGCGGCCCTCGAGGTAGCCGAGGCCGTCGCCGCCGTCCTGCGAGGCCGGCACGACCAGGGTGGGGTCGGTCTCGCGCACGGTCAGGAAGGTCTCGAACAGCTCGCGGCGGCCGTCCTGCAGGTACTGGCCGAGGCTGTGCAGGTCGGTGGTGAAGCGGCACGCGGCCGGGAAGATGCCGCGGCCGTGCTTGCCCTCGCTCTCCCCGAACAGCTGCTTCCACCACTCCTGCAGGGGGCCGAGGTCGCTGTGGAAGGTGCTGAGCACCTCGGTCGTGTAGCCGGCCCCGTAGAGCTGGTGGCGCGCCACGGCGTAGAGGTGCGCGGGGTTGGCGGCGAGCGCGGGGTTCTCGCAGGTGGTCGCCATGTCGGCCGCCCCCTCGAGCAGGCGGCGCACGTCCAGGCCCGCGACCGCCAGCGGCCACAGGCCCACCGGCGTCAGCACCGAGAAGCGGCCGCCCACGTCGTCGGGGATGACGTAGGTGTCCCAGCCCTCGGCGTCGGCCAGGGCGCGCAGGGCGCCGCGCGAGGCGTCGGTGATCGCGGTGATGCGGCGGCGCTCGCCGTCGCGGCCGTAGCGCTCCCGCAGCGCCGCGCGGAACAGGCGGAACGAGACGGCGGGCTCGAGCGTGGTGCCGGACTTGGAGATCACGCACAGGCGCACGTCGCGCCCCTCGATGCGCTTCAGCAGGCGGCGCAGCCCGGCGGCGCAGAGGTGCGTGCCGGCGAACAGGATCTCGGGGCCGGAGGCGCGGTCGGCCAGGGCGTGCAGGACGGCCTCGGCGCCCAGGTAGGAGCCGCCGATGCCGATGACCACCACGACGTCGCTGTCGCCGCGGGCCGCCTCGGCGGCGTCCAGCAGGCGGTCCAGGCCGGGGCCCGTCGCGGTGCGCGGCAGGTCGAGCCAGCCCAGGAACTCGGCGCCGGGGCCCTCGCGGCGGTCCAGTTCCGCGCCGATCGCGCGCGCCAGGTCGGCGCAGGCCGCGATCGCGCCGCCGTCGAGAAAGGGCTCCAGACCCGTCAGATCGAGCGAAAAGGCGCGGGCGTCCAGCATCGTTGCCTCCAGGGGGACCGGGGCCGGGGATCCCGTCGCGGGTTCCGGCGGGTGCGAAAGCTGCTCGCATGTGTTAGGATGAGCCGCTCGCGCGGCAACCTGCATTCTGAGCCAGACACCAAGAGGAGACAACAGGGTTCTTTGCGCACGTAACCCCCGTCATGCGAACATCGCCCAAGACACCCTCCGGCCTGGCTGCCGCCCTGCTTTGCGTCGCGCTCTCGTTGCCCGTCGCGGGCTTCGCCGCGCCCTACGCGGAAATCCCCGCCGTCACCGACCCCGGCCCGGACGCCTGGGAATACGAGGGCAAGGCCCGGGCCCTGGCCGCCGCGCACGCCTTCGCCTCCGGCCGCATGCCGGTGATGACGCCCGAGCAGGCCGCCATCGACGTCCTGCATTACGCCCTCTACCTCGACGTGGACGTCGGGCAGGAGGCGCTCCGGGGCGCCGTCTACGTCTCCTTCGTGCCGGTCCAGGCCGGCGTGCGGGACCTGGTGCTGGACTTCGCCGCCGGCATGGTTGTCGAAGCGACCGGCGAAATCGCCGCGACGTTCTCGCCCCTGCGCTGGGAGCGCGACGGCGACCTGCTGCGCGTGCGGCTGGCGACGACCGCCTCCCCCGGCGACACCCTGACCGTCGGCGTGATCTTCAGCGGCTCGCCGCAGCCGACCGGCTTCTTCGGCTTCCAGTTCGGCACGCGGCCCGACGGCGGGCCCATCGCCGCCAGCCTCAGCGAGCCCTGGAGCGCCCGCTCCTGGTGGCCCTGCAAGGACTACCCCGTCGACAAGGCCACCTGCGATGTCGTGCTGGTGGTGCCCGACGGCCTGACCGGCGTCTCCAACGGCGTCCAGCTGCCCGCGCCGCCGCCGAACCCCTACCTGCCCGGCGCCGCCGCGCTCTCCCCGCCCGGCTCGCCGATCGCGGGCCGCGACGCGGCCTCGCGCGGGCTGTTCTGCTGGCGCGAGGCGCAGCCCGTGAGCACCTACCACGTGTCGGTCGCCGTCAGCGACTACGCCGTGCTGCAGGAGACCTACGCGGGCCAGCAGGGCGACCTGCCGCTGATCCACTACGTCTACCCGGACCTCGTCGACGAGGCCACGGTCGACTTCGAGCGCCTCGGCGACATGATGGCCTTCTGCGAGTCGAAGTTCGGGCCCTACCCCTTCCCCGGCGAGAAGTACGGCATGGCCCTGTTCGAGTGGGACGGCGCCATGGAGCACCCCACGGCCACCTCCTACGGGTCGCACTTCGTGCGCGGCGACCACTTCTTCGACACCATCGTCATGCACGAGCTGTCGCACCAGTGGTTCGGCAACAAGGTCACCTGCGCCGACTGGACCCACATCTGGCTGCAGGAGGGCTTCGCGACCTACGTCGAGGGCCTGTGGCGCGAACACGTCTCCGGCCCGGTCTCGCTGAAGTGGTTCATGAAGGCCCGCAGCATCTTCACGTGGTGGGACACGCCCCTGCTGCGGGAGGCCGGCGTCGAGGATCCCTGGTACTACTTCGACAACCTCGTCTACCACAAGGGCGCCTGGGTGCTGCACATGCTGCGGCGGGTGCTCGGCGACCAGCTCTTCTTCGACGCCCTGCGCGACTACATCGCGAACCGCGACCCGTCGCACCCCGCGGTGACCACCGCGGACTTCGTCACCTCGTGCGAGCGCACCAGCCGCCGGCAGCTGGACTGGTTCTTCGACCAGTGGCTCCTGCGCACCACCCACCCCGAGCTGGCGCTGACCTGGTACAACCTCCAGGAATCCGGGCAGGACCTGCTGCGCCTCGACCTGCGCCAGGTCCAGCCGCCGGACCCCCTGACCGGCGACGCCCCCTTCGTCGCGCCGCTGGACCTGAAGCTGACCACGGCCGCCGGCGACACCCTGGTGACCCTCTGGATGGAGCGGCGCGAGATGCAGGTCACCCTGCCCGTCCCGGCCGCGGTGACCGCCCTGACGGTCGACCCCGACGGCTGGCTGCTGCACTCCGCCGACGTCGCCGTCGCGGTGGGCGACGACGGCGCCGACGCCGCCCTGACCCCGCTGCCGCCGCTGCCCAACCCCTTCCACGGCCGCGGCGTCCTGCGCTGGCGGACCACCGTGCCGAGCCGCGACCGCCTCGAGATCCACGACGCCCGCGGCCGCCTGCTCCACGAGCGGGACCTGCCCCCGACCCCCGCCGGCGAGCGCACCGCCACCTGGGACGGCCGCGACCGGGACGGCCGCCCCTGCCCGGCCGGCGTCTACTTCGCCACCTACGTCAGCCGCCCCCTGGACGGCTCGGCCCCGCAGCGCCGCACGGCCAAGATCGCCCTCGCCCGTTGACATCCCCCGCCCGGGGCGCATCCTTGGGCGGGTCCGCGGACCCCGGCACCCCACCCCTGTCGACGGAGAACCCGTGCACGACCGCCTGCCCGACGACGCCGACCGCACGGTGATCAGCGCCCACTACGCGGAGATCGCCCTGAAGGGCAAGAACCGCCACCTCTTCCTGCTGCGCCTGCGCAACAACATGATGGCGCAGCTGCGCGGCGAGCCGGTGGTCGCCATCAACCACATCGAGAGCCGCCTGCTGCTGCGCCTGGGCGACCCCGCGGCCGCCCTGCGCGCCGCCGCCAAGCTGCAGCGGGTGCCCGGCATCCAGAACCTGTCGCTGGCCGCCTCGGTGCCCCGCACCGGCGACGACGCGGGCGACCTCGAGCGCGCCGGCGCCATCGCCGCCGAGACGGCCCGCCGCGAAGCCGGCGACGCCCGCACCTTCAAGGTGGACACCCGCCGCTCGGACCGGGCCTTCCCGGTCCCCTCGCCCACGATCAGCGCGCAGCTCGGCGCCGCGATCGTCGCGGCGACCGCCCTGCCGGTGGACCTGCACCACCCCGAGTTCACGGTCCACGTGCTGGTGATGAAGCGGGAGATCCTGATCTTCGCGCAGAAGCTGCCCGGCTGCGGCGGCCTGCCCGTCGGCTCCAGCGGCCGCGTCACGGTCCTGATGTCCGGGGGCATCGACTCGCCGGTGGCGGCCTGGATGATGATGCGGCGGGGCTGCCGCCCCGAGTTCGTCCACTTCTACCCCGGGCGCAGCGTCGCCGAGGCCGACTCCGACAAGATCGAGCGCCTGGCCGCCGTGCTGGCCGGCTTCGCGCCCCAGCCCCTGGTCCTGCACCTGGTGCCGTCCTACCCCTACGAGACGCGCGCCGTGGGCGTGATCGAGGACGCCTACGACATGGTCCTGTTCCGCCGCTACATGTTCAAGACGGCGGTGCGCTTCGCGCGGCGCGAGAACTGCCAGGCGCTGATCGCCGGCGACAGCGTCGGCCAGGTCGCCAGCCAGACCCTGCCCAACCTCGCGGCCATCACCCCGGACGTCCGCCTGCCGATCCTGCGCCCGCTGATCGGCATGGACAAGCTCGAGATCACCGCGCTGAGCCGCCGCATCGGCGCCTACGACATCTCCATCGAGCCGCACCGCGACTGCTGCTCGATCCGCTCGCCGCGGCCGGTGCTCAACGCCCGCCCCGTCCACCTGCTGGAACTGTCGGAGAAGATCGGGCTCGAAGAGGCGGTGAACGAGGCGGTCCTGACCTCGACCAAGCTGCGCATCGGCCCGCACGGCCGCGTCGAGGCCGGCCCCGACGCCCTAACCGGGCAGCACCCGGCGGATCGTCTCGAGGCTCTTGGTCCACCAGGGCTCTTCCAGGCTGTCGATCTGCACGCGCCCGCCGGTGGACGTGGAGTGGATGAAGTCCCCGTGCCCGATGTAGATCCCCACGTGCGAGATCCGCCCCCGCCCGTTGTTGAAGCAGAGCAGATCCCCCACCCGCAGCTCGTCCCGCGACACGTGATGCCCGGCGCGGCTCTGCTCGACCGACGACCGCGGCAGCTCCACCCCCACCTTCTTGAAGATGAACCGCGCGAACCCGCTGCAGTCGAACCCCTTGGTCGTCGAGCCCCCGAACCGGTAGGGCGTCCCGAGGTGCTCCATGGCCAGCCGGCAGACCTCCTGCCCGGTCGCCGTGCCGCTCTCGCTTGCGGACTCCGCTCCGGACTGGGTGTCGGCCGGAGTCTCCACCGGCGGCCGCTCGGACGACTTCGGCACCCGCGCGGGATGCCCCCGGGGCCGCGAACGATCCGCCCGCTCCCCCTCGGGCCCGGCCGCCGGCTGGTCGCTGAGCGGCGGCAGCTTGCCGCGGCGGTGCGGGGCGCAGCCGGGCATGAGCAGCAGGGCGCCGGCTAGGAGCAGGGCGGCTCGGGATAGGGGGGTGCGGGGGATAGGGGAGTGAAGCATGCCGGGCAGTCTACCCTCCCCCCTCCCCCGTGTCACTTTGGTTGTGCCTCGGATATTGTGTCTCGAACTGATGGAGTGCGATTATATACATAATATTATACATATATTTCCATATATTGTGACGATTGACGTCTGTAGTACCTCGGACACAATCTCGAAGGCACAACCGAAGGTTTGATATGGGGGGGGCGGGTGTTAGTGTGGGGACCTCTCAACCCCATCCAAGGACCACCCATGACCCACCCCCCCCCCCCCTCCCCCCCGCCCCCTGAGCGTGGGCGACGTGTTCGAGACCGCCATCACCAAGCTGGTCACCGGCGGCGCCGGGCTGGGGCGCAGCCCCGACGGCCTGGCCGCGTTCGTGGCCGGCACCGCGGCGGGCGACACGGTGCGCGCGCGGGTGACGCGCCGGCGCAAGGGGTTCCTGGAGGCCGGGCTGGTCGAGGTGATCGTGCCGTCGGCCGACCGCGTCGAGCCGCCGCTGGGCGAGTTGGGGTCGCTGTCGGGCTGCGACCTGCAGCACCTGTCGGTGGAGGCGCAGCTGCGGGCCAAGACGGAGATCGTGCGCGACTGCCTGGCCCGGATCGCCGGCCTCGAGGTCGGCGAGCGGCTGCAGGAGCCCGTGCCCGCCGGCCCCGCGCTGGGGTACCGCAACAAGGTGCGGCTGTGGCGGACGCCGGCCGGGCCCTACGGCATGCTGCGCCACGACAGCCACGAGGTGCTGCCGATCGAGCGGCACGGCCTGATGCCGGACGCGTTCAACGACGACGTCCTGCCCTTCGTGGTCACGCTGCCGCCCGCGGACCAGGTCGTGATCCGGATGGACCACCAGGGGCGCTTCCTGGTGTCGCTGTTCGGGGAGCCCGACCGCGCGCGGATGCTCAAGGCCGTGCTCAAGAAGCTGCCCGAGGGCGAGGCGCCGCACCCGCGCTGCCTGGGCATCCTGTACAACAACCGGCCCCTGTGGGGGCGCGACCACCTCGTGATCCAGCTCGCCGGCCGCACCTACCGCGTCCACGCCACGAGCTTCTTCCAGACGAACTACGCGGAGACCGAGGCCGCCGTCGCGCTCGTGCGCGGCTGGCTGGACGAGGCCGGCGTCACCGCGTCGGCGCCGGGGGGCGCGCTGCTGGACCTCTACGCCGGCGTCGGCCTGTTCAGCCTGGCCCTGGACGACCGCTTCGCGCGCACGATCGCCGTCGAGAGCGACGCGGGCGCGGTCCGCGACGCCCGCAACAACGTCAAGCGGGACCGCGCCGCCGCCGCCCGCACCGCCGTGCTCGACGTTCCGGTCGAGCGGGCCGTCCTGTCCTGGAAGACCGGCGATCCCGCCGACCAGCCCGGCAACGCGGGCGATCCCGCCGGAGCGCTCGACTGGGCCGCCACGACGGTCGTCGTCGATCCGCCGCGCACCGGCCTGGGCGAGCAGGTGGCCAAGGACCTCGCCGCGCTCGGACCCGCCCGCGTGCTCTACATGAGCTGCGACCCGGCGACCTTCGCCCGCGACGTCAAGACGCTGGGCGAGGGGGGCTACGCGTTGAAGCGGGCGCGGGTGATCGACATGTTCCCGATGACGGGGCACATCGAGGTGCTCGGGGAACTGGCGCGCTGAAACGAAGCGCGGGAGGGGACCGCCGCCGTCCCCTCCCGCGCTGTTCCTCCCGCTGCCGCCGGGTCACCGGTACAGGCTCTTGACCGCCCCCCACCCCATCGCTTCGTTCGCCGCCGGCGCCGGTTCGAGACCGGACACCTCGAGCACGTAGTCGAACATGTAGGGCGCGGTGGGGATCGGCGGGCCCGTGCTGGCCGGCGCGAAGTACAGCCAGAAGACGGTGCCGGGGGCCGCCTCCAGATCGATCACGCCGGGCACGCCGCGGCCGCCGCGGGCCTGCTGCAGCTCGTCCAGGAAGAAGCAGTCGTCGGGGACGAACACCCGGCAGTCGATGGTCCAGTCGGCATCGAACTCGCCGTGGAGGATCCCTCCCGGCCCCATCGTCGCGACGAGCCAGTCGACGTCGTAGATGTTGGAGGCGGCCGCATCGTTCCAGCCTGCGACCTGGCAGATCTCGAGGATGCCGTCGAGGCCGCCGGTGATCGTCTGGAATTGCAGGCCGCCGGTGGAGCAGCCGCTGTTGAACACGTCGTCGCCGCTGCCGTCCAGGGGCGGTTCGCCCTCGACGCGCGCGCCGGACGCGCACTCCAGCTCGTAGTCCGCCGCCGGCGCGACGGCCAGCTCGTAGTTGCCCGCATCGCCGTCGTAGCCGTCGATGACGATGTAGTACGTCGTCCCGGCCGCGACCTCCAGATACTCGATCTTCGACACGTAGCTGCCGCAGACCGCGTCATCGAAGAGGTAGAAGTCGTCGTTGCAGGCGACGAGGTTCTGCCCGTCGTCGTAGACGATGACTTTCGTGTCGTAGTCGGAGCCGCAGAGGTCGATCGCGATCGCGCCGGCGGCGGCCGGCGTGTAGGCGTAGACCACGTCGGGCGACCCGCTGTCCTCGAGGGGGCAATGCTCTGTGTAGTCGTCGACGGCGCCGGTCGTCTGGCCGCTGTCCGTGTAGGGCAGGGCGGGGATCGCCACCGCGTCGCCGATCGTCTCGCCGCCGTCGCGCGCGACGGTCGCGGCGACGGGGCGGGCGTGGGGGCGGCCGGTCTTCTGCGGGGACCAGGGTTCGGAGTTGCCGGCGGCCAGGGAGGCCGAGACCGGGTAGACCGGGACCAGCAGCAGGATCAACAGCAGCGGTGTCGCGCGCATCGATCTTCCTCCTCGGTGGCGTGCATGGCGGCCGGAGCCCCGATCCTACCAGCAGACGCCCCCGGGTCCAGAAGTATCGCGGCGGCTGGCCCGCCTACCGGTACGCGGCCTTGACCGCCCCCCAGTTCGACCTTTCGTTCGCCGTGGGTGTCTCCTGGCCGTCGATGCGCAGGAGCAGGCCGTACTCCAGGGGCAGCACGACGCCCGGGTCGAAGAAGGGCGACGGGGCCAGTTCGACCCAGACCGGCGTGCCGGGGGCGAGACGGACGTCCAGAGTCGCGGGCGCGTCCGCCGTCGCGGTGACGAACCCGTAGTAGACGGCGTGCTCGCAGGTGGTCTTGCGCAAGATGAGCTCCGTCGCCCGCTCGGCGGCGAGCTCGAAGTGGAGCAGGCCGTCCTGGCCGGTGAAGACCGTCAGCCAGTCCTCGTCGAACACGGGGGCGCCGGGGTAGCCGTTCCAGTTGGAGCGGAAGCAGGCGAGGGTCGAGCCGGCGGCGTCGACCGGCAGCTTCTGGAACCTGGCCGGCAGGCCCGCGCAGGTGCAGCCGCAGTTGTAGGTGTCGTCGACGCCGAACACCGGCGGCGGTTCGCCTTCGGCCTGGGCTCCGTCGGGGCAGGCGAGGACCGGGATGCCGGCGGCGTCGACCGCCAGCGTGTAGCCGCCGCTGTGGCCGCCGAAACCGTCGACGACGATGTAGTAGGGGACGCCGGCCGCGAGCAGCACGGCGTCGAGCCGCGAATCGGTGGGGTGGCAGTAGTGGGCCGGGCCGACGAGATCGTCGTTGCAGGCCACGAGCGTCCGGGCGTCGTCGTAGATGTAGACGCGGGTATCGAAGTTCGAGCCGCAGAGATCGACGACGACGTACGTGTCGGCGGGCAGCGCGAGCGCGTAGACGACGTCCGGCGACCCGATCCCGCCCCAGGAGCAGGGCTCGTCGTAATCGTCGTTCGCCGGCTGGGTGGTGCCCGTGTCGAAGTACGGCAGGGCCGCGATGGGCGTGGCGGTTTCGATGGTGTCGCCGCCGACGCGCTGGCCGGCGGCCGGCGCCGCGGCGATCAGCACGGCGAACAGCGGGATCGTCGCTTTCATCGGTTCCCTCTCGCGAGCGGACGGGCGGCCGATGAAGTTAAGGAACTCCGCGGTCGGGCGGTACGTGCCGGTCCTCAGCGGTACGCGGCCTTGATCTCCCCCCAGCTCGACGCCTCGTTCGCCGTGGTCGTCGCCTGGCCCTCGATCGTCAGGTGCAGGTCGTACTCCAGGGGCAGGCCGAAGCCGGGGTCGACGTAGGGCGACGGGGTCAGGACGATCCAGACCGGCGTGCCCGGCGCGAGCGCGAGCTCCAGCACGCCGCTCGCACCCGGCTCGACCGCCGCGAAGCCGTAGATCTCGGTGAACTCGCAGACGGGCGGCATCACGGTGAGCTCCGAGGGCCACTCCACGACGAGCTCGCAGCGGAGCTGGCCCCCGGGACCGACCGTGGTCATGATCCAATCGAAGTCGCGCGCGTTGCCGCCGGGGATGCCGTTCCAGCCGGAGCGGAAGCAGGCGAAGGTCGTGCCGGCGGGGTCGATCCCGAGCTTCTGGAACCGGGCCGGGGGGTTCGCGCAGAAGCAGCCGCAGTTGTACGCGTCGTCGATCCCGAACACCATCGGCGGCTCGCCCTCGACCTGGGCGCCGTCGGGGCAGTCCAGCTCGGGGCTGTCGGTGACGGACACCGACAGGGCGTAGTCGCCGCTGCCGCCGCCGTAGCCGTCGATGATGATGTAGTAGGGGATGCCGGCCTCGAGCAGCAGGACGTCGATCCGCGAGTCCAGCCCGCTGCACGGCGCTTCCGCGTAGGGGTTGTCGTCGTTGCAGGCCACCAGGTTGCGCAGGTAGTCGTAGACGAAGACGCGGGTGTCGTAGCCGGAGCCGCAGAGGTCGATCGCGACATAAGTGTCGGATGACTGCTTGATGGCGTAGACCACGTCCGGCGAATCGCTGCCGTCCCAGGGGCAGATCTCGTCGTAGTCGTTGTTGGCGCCGGCGGTGGAGCCGGTGTCGGCGTAGGGCAGGGTGAAGATGCCCACGGCGTTCTCGATGGTGTCGCCGCCGATGCGGAGGCCGGCGGCCGGCGGGGCCGGCCGCACCGGGCGCGTCTTGGCGGGGACTCCGGGGCCGGCCGCGGCCGCCGCGGCGAGGAACAGGCCCGCACAGACCAGCGATGAGGTTCTCATCGGGATATCTCCTTCGATAGCTGCCGCGGGGATCGTACCACGGCGATCTCGGGTGTCCAGAGCCCCCCGCGCTCCCGGGGGAACTTCTCCCCGATGGAGTTCGGCGGCGATCCGATTTTGCGTTCTTGTTCTCACTGTGTTATCATTGATCAACTTTGGGGCGGATTCGCCCGCCGCCCCAATAGCCAGACCCGGCATCCGCCCACCCGGATCCACACCCGAAGGATGTGCCCGATGACCCGCTGCCGCCCCCTGCTCGCGCTCGCCGCCCTGCTGCTGCTCGCCGGACCCGTCCTGGCCCAGAGCCTGAACGTCGGCGGCTGGAAGCTCGAACAGGCGAACTCCAGCCAGACCTACACGATCCCGGCCGGGACCGCGGTGCCGGCGGGCGGCTACCTCATCGTGGCGCGCGACGCGTCCGAGGCCGCGTTCGAGACCTACTACGGGGTCACCCTGGGCGCCAACGTGGTGTTCCTGAACTCCGCGGCGACGTTCCCCTTCATCAACGGGGACGAGACCTACACCCTGCGCAACGCGGCCAACGGCGTCGAGGACGGGCCCACCCCCGCGCTGACCGGCGCGGTGGGCGCCTACCACCGGCTGGATCCCGAGGCGTCGCCCTGGACCGTCATCGACACCACGCCGACCCCGGGCGCGGGCGTGGAGGCTCCCGACGCCGTCATGTCGGGCCTGGTGATCAGCGAGGCCAACAACCCCGCCAGCTACGTCTACGAGTACATCGAGCTGTACTACGACGGCACGACCGGCACCTCGAACCAGCCGCCGGTCATCGCGTCGGTCCAGCACGCCCCCGCCGCCCCTTCCGACGGCGACGACGTCACCGTCACCGCGACGGTCACCGACAGCGACGGGTCCGTCGCCGGCGTCTGGTGCTGGTCGCGCGTGGGCGCCGGCTCGTTCGTCGCAACGGCCATGACCGCCCAGGGCGGCGGCCAGTACGCCGCGACCTTCCTCGACCAGGTCGGCAACACGGAGCTGCAGTACTACCTGCGGGCCCTGGACGACGAGAGCGCCGAGACCCTGAGCCCGATCAACGCTCCGACGGGTTACTACTCCGTCGCGATCCAGGGCGGCATCGCCGGCGGCAAGGTGGTCCTCTTCGACCACATGCACAACCAGGACGCCGGCACCTCGGGCAACTGGCGCGTCGACAACAACCACCCGAACCCCGAGCCGGCCAACCCGACGAGCGAATCCGCGTGGAGCGGGCAGCTGTCGAGCTGGGGCTACGAGCTGTACCTCGCCGGCAACACCATCCGCAGCAACACCTCGGCGATCACGGCGGCCCAGCTGGCCGACGTCGACCTGCTGGTGATCCCGGAGCCGCAGTCCCCGTTCAGCGCGGCCGAGATCGAGGCCGTGCGCCAGTTCGTCCACGCCGGCGGCTCGCTGTTCGTGGTGGCCGACCACAACGGCAGCGATCGCGACGGCGACGGCTGGGACAGCCCCAGCATCTTCGGCGGCTACTCCGTGCCGCACATCACGGTCCCCCCGACCGGCGACACCGAGACCTTCTGCGGCGCCCTGTTCGGCCTGCACTTCCACGTCAAGGACGAGGGCAACAACGCGATCACCGGCACCTTCGCCAACGTGAACGCCGACCCGGCCAACCCCGTGATCCACGGCCCCTACGGCGAGGTGTCGGCCGTCATCTACCACGTCGGCAACGTGATGAGCCTGTGGCCGACCGCCAACCCCGACCTCTCGGACGTGGGCGCCCTGATCAGCAAGAACGAGGGCTCGCCCCACGTCGCCGCCTGGTCGCGCTACGGCCAGGGCAAGATCGTGGGCTACGGCGACTCCTCGAGCACCGCCGACGGCACCGACAGCGAATCCCACGAGAACAACTGGACCGAGGCCGGCTCGGACAACCGCGAGTTCTTCCTGAACGCCAGCGCCTGGCTGCTGGCCGCCGACGCCACCGCGGTCGGCGAGCTGCCGCTCAACCCGGGCCTCGACCTGCGCGTGCGGCCCAACCCGTTCAACCCGCAGACGAGCATCGCCTTCACGCTGCCGGCCGACGGTCCCGCCCGCGTGGCCGTCTACGACCTGCAGGGCCGCCTGGTGCGCAGCCTGCACGAGGGCGACCTGGCCGCCGGGCCCCACGCTCTGGCCTGGGACGGCCGCAACGACGGGGGGCGCGCCGCGGCCAGCGGCGTCTACCTGGTGCGGGCGGCTGGGGGCGGGTTCGTGAGCATCACCAAAGCGGTGCTGGCTCGCTGAACTGCTCGGGCGATCATGGGATCGCGGCCCCGCTCGCCCCGCCCCCCCCCCCCCCCCCCCCCCCCCCCCCCCCCCCCCCCCCCCCCCCCCCCCCCCCCCCCCCCCCCCCCCCCCCCCCCCCCCCCCCCCCCCCCCCCCCCCCCCCCCCCCCCCCCCCCCCCCCCCGGGGGGCGGGCCCCGGGGGCGGGGGGGGGGCGGGGGGGGGGGGGCGTCTCACGGCGCCGCGGCAGGGGGCGGATCATGAATGACGATAGGCGGCGGCCGTTACGGGTGCGGCGGAAGTATGCGGCGCGGCGCAACGGGTGGATGTTGTGGGCGGCGGGCGGCGCGCTGGCGCTGATCGTGGTGGCCAGGCTCGTCATCGGGCTGGACTGAACGGCCCGCCCGTGACAAGCGGGCCGAGGGGCGCGATATTGGGGGAACGGACGACCATCCTTCCCCCCCGAGGACGAATCACGTGGCTCGTTTCCCCCACGATCCCGTCGACCCCGCGGCCCAGGCGGTGCTGGACAACGTCCGCATCGTCTTGAGCCACACCACCGAGCCGCGCAACGTCGGGGCGACGGCCCGCGCCATCAAGACGATGGGCCTGTCGCGCCTGGTGCTGATCTCGCCGCACGATCCCTACGGCGAGCGGGCCCGCGCTCTGGCGCACGGGGCGGAGGACGTGCTCGACGGCGCGCAGGTCGTGCTGGACCACCGGGCCGCGGTGCGCGACTGCCTGGTGGTGGCCGGCACCACCGCGCGGCCCCGCGAGCTGCGCAAGGGCGCCCTGATGGCGCCGCACGAGCTGGCGGCGCTGCTGATCGAGCACGCGGCCGAGGGGCCGGTGGCCCTGATGTTCGGCACCGAGCGCACCGGCCTGACCAACGACGAGGTCTACGCCTGCCGCTACGTCTGCTCGATCGACACCGCGCCCGAGCAGCCGTCGCTGAACCTCTCGCAGGCCGTGATGGTCATGAGCTACGAGCTGCGCCGCGCCTGGCGCGCGGCCTGCGCGGCGCCCCGCCGCGAGCCCAGCCGGCGGCCCGAGATGCGCGTCAACCACCCGCACCGCTCCACGAAGCTGCCGACGCAGGACGAGCTGGACGTGATGTACGAGCACCTCGGCGCCGCCATGGCGGCGGTCGGCCTCGAGCCGCCCGAGCGGGAGAAGTTCCTGACCTACATGCGCCACCTGCACATGCGCGCGGGGATCGTGAACTGGGAGCTGCAGATCTACCACCTGTTCGCGAGCAAGGTCCTGCACGCGACGGGCGCCGAGCCCTACCGGAAAGGCGAACGATGAGCCTCCGTCGATTCGCGCTGCTGGCGGCCCTGGCGGGCGCCGTCGCGCTGACCGCCTTCGCGCTGCTGCGCGACCGCGGGCCGGCGGGCCCCGCCGCGGGGCGGCCCAAGACCGCCGCCGGGGACACCGTGTCGACGCCGGCGGGGATCGCCGGCGCGCACATCCTGATCGCGCACCGCGACGGCCGGCCGCCGCTGCCCGGCGTCACGCGCACCCGGGAGGAGGCGCAGGAGATGGCCGTGCGCCTGGCCGCCGAGATCCTCGACAACCGCACCTCGTTCGCGGAATTGGCCCGCCGCTACTCCGACGACGCCCGCACCGCCGCCCTCGGCGGCGAGTTCGGCCTCGTGCGGCCGGGCCAGCTGCCCCTGCCCCTGGAGATGGGCCTCACGCAGCTGGAGGTCGGCGACATCGCACCCTGCGTCGAGTCCCCCGCCGGCTTCCACGTGCTGATGCGCGTGCCCGTCCGGCGCGCCGTGGCCCGCCACGTCATGATCACCTGGAAGGGCGCCGGCGGCGATTTCGGCACGATCTCCCGCTCCCGTGAGCAGGCCCGGGCCCTGGCCGACGAGATCGCCGCCAAGGCGAAGGTTCCCGGCGCCGACTTCTGCGAGCTGGCCGCCCGCTTCTCCGACGACGAGCAGAGCCGCTTCGGGTGCGGCCTGATCGGGCTGGTGCGGCCGGGCGATCTCGAGGCGTCCTTCGAGGACGCCCTGTTCTCCCTGCCGCCCGGCGGGATTTCCGGCGTGGTGGAAACGAAGTTCGGCTTCCACGTCGTGAAGCGCGACCCCGAGCAGCCCTGAGACCGGCCGCAACGGACGAAGAAGCGGGAGAGGTCGCCCTCTCCCGCTTCCCGTTTGCGGAGGTTCGTCGCGTCCTGGGGGGGATTCCGACACGCCCTCCGCGGGATCGCTGCGCCTAGTACAGGCTCTTCACCTGGCCCCAGCTCATCTGCTCGGTCTCGACCGGGATGGTCAGGTACGAGGTCAGGCCGTCGGCGGTCCACTGCACGGCGTTGTTGTCCGCCACCTTGGGCGCGTCGTAGTCGGGATGGTTGACGATCTCCAGCTCGGCGTTGACCATCAGGTAGTTGAGGGTCGACAGCTGCAGGGTGTAGAGCAGGCCCGGGTCGGTGCCGAACACCGGCAGGTAGCTGTACAGGCCCATCTCCACGCCGGCGGCCGGGTTGCCGAAGATCAGGCCGGCGGCCGGGGTCGCGTTCAGGATCATCACGCGCGGGTCGAGGTTCAGCTTGAAGGCGGCGCCGCCGACCATCATCTCGGCGTTGCGGACCATGATCCAGGCGTTGTGGATCTCGGTGAAGCCGCCGTTCTGGGTCGACACGGTCTCGGTGCCCTCGGCGTCCCAGAACAGGCCGATCTCGGGCGTCGGACGCAGCGTGATGCTGGAGGTCAGGCCGTCGGCCGGGAACAGGATGGCCGACGAGTTCGCCAGCATCGGCGTGGCGTAGTCCGGGTCGGCGACGATGGTCTGGTGCGAGTTCACGATCATCGTCGGCGAGAACACCTGGATGTGGCAGATCGACTGGGGGTCGTCGCCGAACTGGGCGATCGGCGTGTAGAGGCCGATCTCGGCGCCGGTCAGCAGCGTGCCGAACACCAGGCCGTCGGCCCAGGTCTCGCTGACGATCATGAAGCCGCCCTCGGACTCCATCTTGAAGGCCGCGCCGCCGATCAGCAGGTCGGAGTTGTTGATCAGGACGTAGCCGTCGTAGACCATGCCGGGCTCGCCGACCAGCTGGGCGGTGGTGCCCTCGGTGTCGAAGAACAGGCCGATGGTTCCGGTCGCCATCGCGGTGGTGGCCAGGCCGAGCATCAGGACGCCGGCCAGCAGGCAGTAACGAGTCTTCATTCCAGATCCCTTTCTCTTGCCCTCGCGAGGGGGCGCTCATGTCGGGTCCGCGCGGCCGGACCGGGGTGAATTCACGGGAGTCCATCGGCAAGCCTCATACCCGCTTGAGGATTTCTTGGCGGGGATCTGCGGGCGACTCCTGGCGTCCGGCCGGAGGAGGCGGCCAAAGTCGGCGCCTTTCGTGTAACGTGTTGATATTCAATGAACAAGCACGTCCAGTGCGACCGCGGACGGCCTGGCCGGGCGCACGCGTCGGCCCCTCGGCGCCGAGTACCGGACGTGTTCTGTCGTGTCGCGGGAGGGCGCAGAATGCCTTGCTGCGGCGCCGGAGGTGAGCAATACGGAAGCAACGGGGGTCGGAATCTGGACGCCCGCGCCGGGGCTCAGACCACGTAGACGTCGAGGGCGACGAAGCCCAGCAGGATCATCCCGATCCAGGAGTTGACGGTGAAGAACGCCCGGTCGATGTGGCGCAGGTCGCCCCCGCGCACCAGCCGGTGCTCCCAGACCAGCAGCAGCGTCATGACGACCAGGCCGAGGCGCGCGACCAGGCCCAGGTCCGCCGTGACGCCGAACGCGGGCGCCGACCGGAACGCGATGGCCAGGCACAGCACGGCCAGCACGTGCAGGACCTTGGCGATGGCCAGCGCGCCGGGCACGCCGTAGCGCACCGCCAGGGAGCGCAGTCCCTCGCGCCGGTCGACCTCGACGTCCTGGCAGCCGTAGATCGCGTCGAAGCCGCCGACCCAGAGCATCACGCCCGCCGACATCCACAGGGGGAACGCGGCGAAGCGGCCGACGGCCGCGAGCCAGGCGCCCGTCGGCGCGATCCCCAGGCCCAGCCCCAGCACCAGGTGCGACCAGGGCGTGAACCGCTTCGCGTAGGAGTAGCCCAGGACCACCGCGAGCGCGGCCGGCGCCAGCGCGAAGCAGAGCGGGTTGAGGCTGCGGGCGGCCAGCACGAAGACGGCCGCGCTGGCCAGCGTGAACACCGCGACGCCCGCCACGCCGATCCTGCCCGCGGGCAGGTGGCGGTCGGCGGTGCGCGGGTTGCGGGCGTCGTAGTCACGGTCGGCGAGCCGGTTGAAGGCCATCGCGGCGCTGCGCGCGGCGACCATCGCCGCCAGCACGCCCAGCAGCACGCGCCGTGAGGGACGGCCGCCGGTGGCGACCAGCAGCGCGATCAGGGCGAACGGCAGGGCGAAGACGGTGTGCTCGAACTTCACCAGCCCGAAGTAGTCGCCGGCGGTGCGCCAGCCGCGGCCCGCCTTCACGCGGCTCCCCTCCCTCACTCCGCACCCCACGGCTTCGCGAGGCGCACCGCGACGCCGAGCTGGTCGCAGACGCGCTGCACGACGAAGTCGACGAGTTCCGCCACGGTCGTCGGGCGGTGGTAGAAGCCGGGCATCGCCGGCAGGATCACCGCGCCGGCGGCGGCCAGCCGCGCCATGTGTTCGAGGTGGTGCGCGGCCAGCGGCGTCTCGCGCGGCACGAGCACCAGGCGGCGCCGCTCCTTCAGCTGCACGTCGGCGGCGCGGTGCAGCAGGTCGTCGCCGGTGCCGGTGGCGATGCGCGCCAGCGTGCTCATCGAGCAGGGGCACACCGCCATGCCGCCCGAGGGCGCCGAACCGCTGGCGACCGGGGACGAGAACGCGTGCTTGCCGTACTCGTGCAGCGCCGCGCCGCGGGCGACCGCGACCGACCGCAGCTCCTCGATCAGCGCGCGCGGCGCGCGGCCCAGCTCGGCCGCCGCCGTCTGCTCCACGGCGTCGCTGCGCAGCAGCGCCACGTCGCGGCCCGCCTCCAGCAGCACCTCCACCAGGCGCACGCCGTAGACCAGGCCGCTGGCGCCGGTCCAGGCGACCGTGACCGGGGGCTGCGGGATGCGTTCGCGTTCCATGGGTCTCCCCTCAGTCGGTGATCTCGAAGCGCCCGCCGATCAGATGGGCGATGCCGAAGGTCTGCCGGCGCACCAGGATGTCCCGGAAGCCGAACTCGCCCAGCAGCGCCGCGAACTCCGCCGGCGTCACGAAGCGGTCGCGGCTGGCGGCGAGGTAGGCGTAGGCGGCGCGGTCGCGGCCGAGCAGGCGGCCCGCCAGCGGCAGCGCCAGGTCCAGCCCGCGCCGCAGCGGCCGGGCGGCGCCGCGCCCCGCGCCCGCGGCGGCCGGGTCGTCGCGGAAGAAGTCGAGCACCAGCAGCCGGCCGCCCGGCTTCAGGACGCGGCGCGCCTCGGCCAGGCCGCGGCGCAGGTCGGCCAGGTTGCGCACGCCGAAGCCGACGGCGACCGCGTCGGCGCAGCCGTCGCGCAGCGGCAGGTCCTGGGCGTCGGCGGCGACGGCGGGGATCTGCGCGCCGAGCCCCTTGCCGCGGCCGGCCGCCAGCATCGCCGGCGTGAAATCGGCGGCCACGACCCGGCGGCAGCGGCCGCCGCGCAGGGCCGCCAGCCCGAGGTCGCCGGTGCCCGCGCACAGGTCCACCAGCAGGTCGGTGCCCGGATCCAGCGCGCGCACGAGGTCGCGCCGCCACGCGCGGTCGCGGTTGAAGCTCAGGGCGTGGTTCATGAAGTCGTAGACGCGCGCGATCCGCGCGAACATCGATTGGACGACGCGGTCGTGGGCGGCGGGGTCGCGCACGACGCCGTCGCGGCCGCGCTCGTGGACGCCTTCGGGGTGCCGGGCCTCGCTCACTTCGCGCGCCCCGCCAGCGCCAGCAGGTCGCGCCAGCGCTCCGCGACGTCGCTGCGGACCGCGTCGTCCATGCGCACGATCGGCGGCCACTCGCGCCGGAAGCCGTCCTCGCCCTCCCACTTCGCGGTGGCGTCGATCCCCATCTTGCCGCCCAGGAACTGGACGTTCACGGCGTGGTCGAGGTGGTCGACGGGACCCTCGACGAAGAAGGTGTCGCGCTTGGGGTCGATGGAGTTGGTGACGCGCCACAGGACCTCGCGCGGGTCGTGGACGTCGACGTCCGCGTCGACCACCACGATGGTCTTGCAGAACATCATCTGGCCCATGCCCCACAGCGCGTGGCAGACCTTGCGGGCGTGTCCCGGGTACTGCTTGCGGATCGCCACGATGGCCAGGTTGTGGAAGCAGGCCTCCGGCGGCAGGTGGTAGTCGACGACCTCGGGCAGCGGCTTCTGCATCAGCGGCAGGAACAGGCGCTCGGTGGCCCAGCCCAGCCACTTGTCCTCCATGGGCGGGACGCCCACGATGGTGGCCGGGTAGACGGGTTCGCGGCGCGAGGTGATCGCGGTCACGTGGAAGACCGGGAAGTCCTCGGGCAGGGTGTAGAAGCCGGTGTGGTCGCCGAACGGCCCCTCGCGGCGGCGCTCGCCGGGATCGACGTAGCCCTCGATCACGAAGTCGGCCTCGGCCGGCACCTCCAGGTCGCAGGTGAGAGCCTTCGTCCAGGCGATCGGGGCGCCCTGCAGGAAGCCGGCGAACAGCGACTCGTCGATCTCCGGCGGCAGCGGCGCCGTCGCGGCGTAGGTGAGCGACGGGGGGCCGCCGAGCGCCACGCAGACGGGCAGGCGCTCGCCGCGCCGCTCGCTGGTCCGGTAGTGATCGGCCCCGGTCTTGTGCAGCTGCCAATGCATGCCGGTGGTGCGGCCGTCGTAGACCTGCATCCGGTACATGCCGATGTTGCGCCGGCCGGTCTCGGGGTTGCGCGTGATGACCAGGGGCAGGGTGATGAAGGGGCCGCCGTCCTGCGGCCAGGTCGTCAGCACGGGCATCAGGTCCAGCAGGCCGCGCCGGTCCAGTTCCTCGCCGCGGACCACGACCTCCTGGCAGGGGCCGCCGGCCACCGAGCGGGGCATCCCGGCGCTCCAGTCCCGGGCCTTGCCCAGCAGCTTCAGCTTTTCCCAGAGCCCCTCGGGGGGCGCCAGCTCCAGGGGCTCGCGCACCCGGGCGACGGCCTCCTCCAGCGACTCGCAGCCCAGGGCCCAGGCCATCCGGCGGCGCGAGGCGAACAGGTTCATGGCCAGGGGCACCGGCCGGCCGTCGGCGGTCGTGGCGCGGGCCGTGCGCCCGGCCCGCTCGCTCCAGCGGCCGGGGCGCGGGTCCTCGAAGAGCAGGGCGGGGCCCTCGCCGGCCTTTACGAAGCGGTCGGCGATCTCGCCGGCTTCCAATACCGGGTCCACGGGCTCCCGGACGCGCACCAGGTCGCCGGCCTGCTCGAGCAAGGCGATGAACGCCTTGAGGTTCCTGGCGGGAAGTTCGGCCATGACGGGACCTTTCGGGGAACGACGCGCCGCGACGGCGCCCGATGTGGTATATTCATGCGTGAACGTAGCAGAGTCGCCCCCGGGCGGCAAGGCGGCCGGCAGGACCGCCTTCCGGGATAGAGGTTTGTAGGCAACCGATCCGGGATATCGTCATTGTGATGAAGTGGAAGACACGCCCCGCAGGTCGGCTGACGCTGGTGCCCGGCTTCAAGCCGAAGTCGGCGGTCATCGATGATCCGGAGCGGCTCGAGTACGAGCGGGTCTGCATCCAGGATGCGAAGCGCGACCCGGAAGCGTTCGATTACCTGTACGATTACTACTACGCACGGGTCTTCCGCTTCTTCTACAACCGGCTCCAGAACCGGGACGACACCGAAGCGCTGACCTCCGATGTGTTCTTCCAAGCCCTGGATCGGATCTGGCAGTTCCAGTGGCAGAACAAACCGTTCCATGCGTGGCTCTACCGGATCGCGATCAACCGGCTGAACCGCCACTTCAAGGTGGCGAAGCGGCAGAAGGACTGGTTCACGCCCCTGAACGTCCTGGGCGAGGACGTGCTCGCGGACAGCGAGGGAAACCCCGCCCTGAAGCTGGAGAGAGCGCAGCTGCGCATCCGGCTCGACCGGTATCTCGGCGAGCTGACGCACGAGGAACGCAACTGGCTCGCCCTGCGCTATCACGAAGATCTGCCCGTGAAGGAGATCGCCGCGATCTACGGCGTCTCCGAGGGCACCATGAAGGCCAGGCTGTTCCGCACGCGCGAGAAGTTGCGTCGCGCCATGACAGACGGCCACGAACTCGATCCGGACGGTTATGACGGACATGACTGATCGCGACGAACTGGAACTCTGGTTCAGCGACACCCGCATCGAGCCCCGGCACGATCACGAGCACAGGGAAGCGCTGCGCGCGGAACTGCGGGCGCGCCTCCGCGACCGCCGGACCTCGCGCCCCCTCGTCCTGGCCGCGGTCGCGGTGGTGATGCTGGGGGCGACCTTCGCCAACCAGCCGGCGCTGGAATCGACGGGGCTCCGTCTCGACGTCATGCAGGTCCACGACGATGGCACGGCATCCCTGGCGTCCCGTCAGGACGCCAGAACCTCCTTCGGATTCAGCCGCAGTACGTCCGACGGGGTGCGCGTGCCCTACACCAACGCAGAACTCGAGTCTATACGAACGGCGATGGAAGAGCTGCAGCAGTTGTACCTCGAGGGACAGCTGCCCTTGAGCCGTGCCTTCGGCCTGTCATACGCGGGGAAGACCGAATACCACTTGGCATACGGAAAGGATAAAGTGAGCACATTCCCGGTCTGCATCGGTGATATCGGGACTACAGAGCAACTCCAGAAGTTTTTTCTAAGCCCCAGATACCGGGAAATTTGTTTGGCGGCCTACAGGGGCACCCTGGGTCCCGCACCGCAGGATACGCTCATGCTCAACGGCACGCCGGTGGCGTTCAAGTCCTGGCAGTTCGACATCCCGGAGTGCGGCATCTTCACCTACCACCTCGGCACTCCGCTCAACTGACGCTGCTGCCCTTCAGGTGATCCAGGGCCCGCGGGCTGCGCGCCAGCAGTTCCACCCACAGGCGCAGCGTACTCTCGAACTCCTCCCTGACGGCCCGGCACGCCGATTCCGGTACGGCGCCCACGCGTCCCGTTTCCCTGTCGATCATCGCCGTGAAGCAGAGGCTGCAGTGACGCAGCGCCCAGCAGTCCGCACACCGGCCGCCGAGCGCGTCGAACCACGCCTGCTCGAGCCGGTCCACGGCGTCGAGATCGAACCCGCGCCGCACGTCGCCCAGGACGAACGCCGTGCCCACGCGCTCGCAGGGTTGCAGCCTGCCGTCGCTGCACACGTGAAGGCGGCGCAGGCCGGGCGTGCAGACGCCGCCCGGCCGGAAGGTGGCGCCGAGCGGTACGGCCTCGCGGTGGTAGAAGCGGATCAGGGGGCCGTCGAACCAGGCGCGCACCAGCGGCCCCAGAGCGGCGTGGCGTCCCGACGCGCAGGCCGCGACATAGGCGTCACGCGCCCGCTCCCAACCGTCCGCATCCGACGGCGTCATGGCCGGGTCGGCTTCGACCATCCACGAGAGGTCCGCATAGGACGCCCCCACCGATAAGTCGGCGAGGCCCAAATTGCGGCCCAGTTTCACGAAGAAGGCGTCGGCTTCCAACAGGTCGCTGCCGGGCGCCAGCGTCGCCTGGAACCGCAGCCGACCTGCCGCGGCGGGATCCCGAGCCAGCAGGCGTGCCAGGCCTGCCATCACCGTGGCGTGCGTGGGCCGGCCGTCGGACGTGGTGCGCCAGCGGTCGTGGATCGGCGCCGGGCCGTCCAGGCTCACCTGCAGGTACAGACCCCGTTCGGCGATGAGCTCGACCATCGCGTCATCGAGCAGGGTGCCGTTGGTGTCCAGGATGATCCGGATTTCGGGCCGCTGCTCCGCTTGGACCAGGTCCGCGACCATGCGGACGAGTCCCGGCGCCAGCAGGGGCTCGCCGCCGTAGAGCGAAATCGACGGCGACCCGCCGCCCGCGCAGGTCAGGAACAGGTCCACGGCGGCCCGCACCGTTTCTTCCGACATCCGCCGCTCGCCGTGGGGGCGCGTCCAGGCGACGGCACGCGTGTGCGGGCAGTAGGCGCAGCGCAGATTGCAGCGCTCGTCCAGGGTCAGGGTCATCTGGGAAATGCGGCTCGAGTAGTCGATGGCGCGGTCCCGGCCGGACCGCTTCGCGACCAGGCGTGGACGCCGGGAACAGAACAGGCCGTGTTCGGCGTGAGCCCGCCCAAACTCGTCGGAGATGGCTGGATCGGCGTCGATCACGGCCGGATCGGGCGCCGCCGCTTCCAGCCACGAGGCCACGGACGGCGACAACTCCACGACCTGATCGGCCCCGGCGTCGTAGGCGTAGATCCGGCCCCCGTGCCGGAAGACCCGGCAGAGCGGGTGGCCTGGCTCAGGCGCCGTCACGCTTCCCGAGAACGACCGGGAGTGCGCCGACATCATCCTTGGCAGACTTGGTCGACTGGCTTCCGGCCTGGTCGCCCGTCACGCAATTGCAGGCACAGGAGCAGCCACACGTTCCATCTGCGCGT
This sequence comes from bacterium, assembly GCA_016719645.1. Lineage (GTDB taxonomy): Bacteria > Krumholzibacteriota > Krumholzibacteriia > LZORAL124-64-63 > LZORAL124-64-63 > PNOJ01. The sequence goes on along the minus strand of JADJYS010000037.1, from coordinate 123,399 downwards.
GGGGCGAGGGTATCGGGACGATGGTCCGGTTCGACGATCTTGATCATGCGGTTCATTCTCCCGATGGCCGGGCGAGGGCCAAGGACAGCATACACTTACCGCGCTGGAGAAATGTGAAAAATCATCCGGATCGACGCTGATTTCATGCAACGTTCCGGGGCTACCGTGATTGTAGCTATTGTCGGAGAAGAGTCCGGGGGGACAAACCATTCGATCACGATCGGGATTCCGAAACACTGTGCGAAGCTCTAGTGAGTCGCGAACCTACCCTTCCCCTCGCATTCTTGGCCGGAACTCCTCTTTCGAGAATGACCTACGGGCGAGGGCCATTCGGAGGGGTTCCGGCCTTCCTCTTCCTTCCAGCAGTGCAGGCGGGGGTTGAAGTGACGGGGCGCCGCTGATCTAGCGGCGCCCCGCCACGAGTTCGATCAGGCCGGCCCGGGGGCCGTCCGCCGCGTTCCCGTCGATCAATGGCATGCATTCCCGGTGGTGCAGCGTGTTCCAACCCCGGAACAGGTTGCGCACGACGCCGCGCGCCAGGTAGGTGCGGTACTCGCCGTCCGGACTGCGGAAGCTGTGCAGCCCCGCCCGCTCCCACGTCGCGCTCACCTCGTCGTAGGACGCGTCGTCCACGTGCCGCGCCGTCAGGAACAGCAGCGACCCGTGCGCCGTCCAGCTGAAGATGCGGTGCAGCAGGCTGGCGTTGTCCGTGCGGGACAGGCGCGGCATCACGTCGTAGCAGAGCAGCGCATCGTACGGCTGCGGGCCCGGGTCGTGGTCCAGGTACGATTCGCGGTAAGCCACGAGTTCGTGGCTGCCTGCGGCCGCCGCCTCGTTCAGGCTCGCCGCAGCTGCGGCGGTTGGGGCCAGCGCGGTCACGCGGTAGCCGGCCCCCGCCAGGTGGAGGGCGCGGGCGCCGTCGCCGGACGCGAGGTCGAGGACTCGGCCGCCGGGCCGGATCCGGTCCTGGAACGCCTCGAGCAGGGAATCGGGGGCCGCGCCGGTGAGGACGGCGACGGCGGCATTGGTGTCTTGCATGGCTCGCTCGCGGTTGAGGACGTGCCTTTCGGGGCGATCACGGGAGATGATCGGCCGGCGGTCCTCGCGGTTGAGCGGGAAATACGGTGCAGGGGCTCCCTCCCGGCCGGTCCCGGGCGGGCGGGAGTCAGTGCGAGTAGAGGGTCTTGACCTCGCCCCAGGTCCCCTGCTGGTCGGCGTCGCCGTTGTTCAGGGTGAACACGGGCCGGTCGAAGTCGCCGCTGCAGACCGTCGCGGGCTTCATGGTGTTCACGCCCACGAGGTAGCCGGGCGTGCCGTCCGGGAAGCTGGCCGAGCCGGGCACCGGCCCCACCTTGAAGAGCAGCGGACCCTCCCCCAGCAGCATCACGGTCATGGACATCAGCGGCACCAGGCCGACGCTGTTGGGCGACAGGCCGTTCAACCCGCCCAACTGCAGGCCGACGGTGTAGTCGTCGCCGCTGCCCACGTTCAGGCCCGCGGTCAGCGTCCAGCCGCCCACGTAGGTCGCGGAGCCCTCGACGGTCACGCGGGCCTCCCAGGCCATCACCGGCGAGCCGGAGGGCTGCGCGAGCACGAAATGGATGGTGCAGGAGCCCGGGACGTCCACCTCGAGGTTCCCGCCGCAGGTGCCGGACGCGGCGTCGGTGCAGATGCAGAACACGTCGGATTGGGCCGCGGCGCCGCCGGCCGTCAGCAGCAGCAGCGCGAAGGCCAGGACGGAGACGGGGCTCGGGCAACGCATCGGCATCCCTCCGGAGTGGGCGGGGGCGGTCCGGGATGACCTTACTGAAAAGGGGGCGGCGGGACAAGCTGCAGCTGCCCCGCCGCCCCCCGGGAGTTCAGACCCCTCAACGGACCAGGCTCAGACGCACCACGGCGCCCGTCGCCGCGCCGTCCAGGTGGAGCGCGGCGAAATAGGCCCCGCTGGCGACCTCGCGCCCTTGCTCGTCGACGCCCTGCCAGGTGATCCGGTTCTCGCCGGCCACGCCCGCGCCGATCTCGAGCCGCTTCACCAGCCGTCCCAGGACGTCGTGGATCCGCACCTCGGCCTTGCCGACCCGCGGCAGCGACATAACGAATTCGGTGCGCGGGTTGAACGGGTTCGGAACCGCGCGCAGGCTGCACCGGGCCGCCGCGGCCTCCGGAGCCGCGGTCGACAGGTCCGGCGTGCGCAGGCGCACGACCAGCGGCCCCGCCCCGACGTCCAGCGTCAGGCTCGACTGCGCCCGCATCGACAGCACCGCGACGCGGTTCTGGTGGGGCAGGTACAGCTGCAGGTCCTCGCGGCCGCCCCACTCCGCGGCGTCCCAGCGCAGCGTGACCGGGCCGGGCGCGGGCGCGGTGACGACGAGGTCCCAGGCCACGTCCGACCCGTCGGCGGCCCGGTAGTCGGCCGTGAGCTGATCGCCGGTGCTGAGGTCCAGGGCCGCGCCGTCGAGCCACAGCTCGGGGCGGGACGCGGCGACCGGCGCGCGCGGGGGGCGGGGCTGGTCCCACGTGGGGTCGAAGCCGGCGGCGGCTTTCTCGAGGCGGCCGACGGTGACGGATTCGGGGGCGCCGTCGAGGCCGAGGGAGAGGCGCCAGTTCAGGTCGTCCGGCTCGAAGGCGGGGGCCGGGGAATCTGTCTTGTCGGGCCCGATGTTGGTGTAATGGAACCACAAACCGACGCCGCTCATGTAGGCGGGCAGCCAGTATCCGTGCCAGGGCTGGATGTTGATCTGGGGTACGTAGGTGCCTGTCGAGTTCTGGAACATGTAGACGTAGTTGCCGACGAGGCCCATCTGCACCGCCGTCGCGTAGTCGTGGCGGACGCCCTGGTAGTCGACCTCGATGTCGTCGAGGCTCACGGCCGTCCACAACGGCCCGCCCAGCAGGTTCCAGCCGGCGGCCAGGGACAGCGAAGCGCCGTTGAGATCGCGATTGCCCTCCATCGTCCAGGTGAAGGGGTTGGTCGCTCCCACCCAGTAGCCACGCCCCTGCTGCATGACGTCGGTCGACAGAGCCTGCTGGTAGCCCGTGTTGCCGTTGTGGCCGTACACGAACGCGGTGCTGACGATGTCGTCCAGGAGCACCGAACCCACGGTGCCCGGCGCGTTCGGCAGCAGGGGCATGCCCACCAGGGACCACCCGGTCGGCAGCAGCCGAGACGTCGGGTTGAGGGGCGGGATCTGGTTCGGCCCCACGAGCAGTTCGAAGCGCCGCACCTGCCCGGGCATGGCATTGAACGAATAGCCGAGGGCCGAGTCCCACAGCGCTTCGACTTCGCCGGTGTCGAGATCGATCAGCGTCAGCTCCCAGTTCGCTGCCTGATCGAAGCTGGGCTGAAACGTGAGCGTCGCCACGCCGCTCTGGTCGGTCAGGAAGCGTAGCGCCCAGGTCTTGACCGTGGTCGAAGGCACATAGGAGGCCCGGATGTCCGTTCTGAAGAACTCGCCCAGCGGCGAGGCCCACTCGGAGTGCGGGAAGGACAGCGACACGTAGCCCGAGGGCGGGACCGGCGGTTCGGGGATGTCGAGATCCGGATCCAACCCATCTGTCGCCTCTTCACCCATGCCGGCGATGTTGCCCAGATCGCGGTACGCACCCAGCGACGGCGCGACGGTCACACTGAATTCGTTCTCGAAAGGCGGCGGGTTGTCGCCGTTGATGCTGAGGACCGGCGACGTGAAATCGCCGCCGCACACTGTCGCCGGTGAGACGATCCCGAGCGTATGCACGTAACCGGGAGTCCCCTCGGGGAAAGAGACCGATCCCGGGATCGGCCCGACGAAGAACTCGATTTCGGTGCTGGCGTTCAGGATGATGACCTGCATCGAGCCCATCACGATGACGTCCTGCGCGTTCGGGACCAGCGGCGAGGCGCCGTTGCCGACGACGAAATCCTCGGGATCACTGTCGACGTCCAGTCCGGACATCGCCCAGGTGCCGATCATGCTCGCGGCGTTGTTCTGGGTGATCCTGGCTTCCCAAGCCAGAACCTGATTGCCGCTCGGATTGAGCAGACAGAAGTAGATGCTCGTCGGCGTAAAGGCGGCAATGTCGGTGTTGCCTCCACAATCGGTGGGGTCCATCGGGTCGCGGCAGATGCAGAAGACGTCCTGCTGGGCCAGCGCGACACCGGAAAGCGCGAACAGGACGGCGAAGAACGTCAGACAGAGCCGGATGGGAACTCGCATGGAAGACCTCCGTTACGGGGATTGGCCCGCCGCATGATGTTGCAGACCGTTGCGGATACCGACGCGATATCGATCAGTGACCGTAGAGTTTCTTGATCTCGCCCCAAGCGGCGACCTCCGCCGCGACGGGATCGTCGGACGTCAACTCCAGCATCAACCTCGTGACGGGCGCCACCGCCACGAACGGCAGCTGCGCCGGCAGCTCGACGCGGTACGCCCGCTCCGGCGGCGCCAGGACCGTCACCGCCAGCGGGTACTGCGCGCCGATCTCCGCGGCGAAGTCCAGCAGCAGCGGCCGGCCGACCTGGTCGGTCTCCAGGAGCAGCTCCCAGGTCTCGGTCTGGTCCATGAAGATCTCCGAAGGCCTCAGTTCGTGGCGCCAGCGGTTCGGCAGCTCCGCCGGCGCGCCCGGCATCACGAAGGACAAGCCCAGGTAGCCGCCGGGCGGCGGCGGCGGCTCCGGCAGGTCGTAGCCGTCCGCGCCCATCAGGGCGTCGTCGTGCACGCCGAAGCGGTGGACGTCGGAGACGACCGCGTCGCCGTGCGCCTGCAGGGTGATGACGATCGATTGGGAGAGCGCCGTCGCGGGGACGAAGGCGGCGAGCCAAGCCAGGAAAGCGAGCGGCGGGGCGGCGCGGCGCCGATGATGCACGACCGACTCCTCTGCGCACGGGCGCCGCGGCGTCCGGGACGGTTCGAGGGTGTCACATCGGGCGATTCGACGTGTTGATGCTATCAGAGAACCTTTGGAATTGCAAGTGTTCCTTCAAGTTATGGCTTTCAGCGCACCAGGCTCAATCGGACCACCGCTCCGGTTGCGGCCCCCTCCAAGGACAGCGCGGCGAAATAGGTCCCGCTGGCGACCTCGCGCCCTTGCTCGTCGACGCCCTGCCAGGTGATCCGGTTCTCGCCGGCCAGGCCATCGATGGACTCGAGGCGCTTCACCAGGCGACCCTGCACGTCGTGGATCCGCACTTCGGCTCGGCCCGCCCGCGGCAGCCCCCGCCCGCTCTCGGTACGCGGGTTGAACGGGCCGCCAGCGCAAGCGTCCACGCCCCGGGAGACCCCTCTGGTTGGTCCGCCGACCTAGGGAACACCAGGGGATCCCTGCCCGGATGGTCGGCCCCGGGACTGGCCAAGTCCGGCTAAGGACAGGGTCGCGAGCCCGCTGTTGCTGCTCGACAGCCGGAGGGGCCAGGTCTTGGCGTAGTGCACCGGATCGTAGAGCGACCGGGTGTCCGTCTTGAAGTCATCGCCCACGGACGCATTCCATTCGGGGTGCGGGATGGCCAGCGACACGAATCCGTCCGGTGACGGCGGCGGTTCCGGAAGATCGTATTGGCCGTCGTACCCGTCCGTCGCCCTGGAGTAGGCGCCGATCCCGTTGTCGTAATCCAGCATGCCGTCGAGCACGGCACGCGCGTTCACCCCGAAATTCGGGTTGGCGGTTTGGCACCTGATCTCGGATTCACAGCTGACGTTGACCCAGGCCTGGGGACAGCAAGCATCGCCCATAAAGCCGATGGCGACCTGCAGAGGGGTGTTGATGCCCGGCGTGTGCACGTACCCGGGATCCCCGCTGGGGAAGCTGGTCGAGCCAGGGATACCCGCTAATGCGTAGCGCGCATACGAGCCGGCTCCGGGGGCGGCGCCGTACATCCTCTTGCTGGCGAGCACGTTGATGGATGCCGCCACGGGGCACCCGTCCATCGTCACCGCGAAATCCGACGGATCGCTGTCGGTGTCCGTGCCGCCGATGATCGTCCAGACGCCGGGCAGCGTGAAGTTGTTCGCCTCGTTGATGCGGCACTCCCACGACCGGATGCAGTCGCCGGTGGGGTGGGTGAGGATCAGGTAGACGTCCAGGGGCGCGAAGCCGCCGGGATAGGTGACTTCGAACCGGCTGGCGTCCAGGTCGAAGTAGACGCCGATCCCGTCGGGGCAGGGGCTGATCTGGGCCGCGGCGCCCGAACCGAGGGCCGTCAGCGCGATCGTGATCGCGGCAATGGATTTCTTCATGGTCTCGCTCCCATCTCGATCGGGATCGGTCGTGGATCGTCGCGCTCACCGGCCCGCCGCGGAACCCGCCATATACGCACCCTTGATCGCGCCCCACGTGCTCTCCGCCGCCGCGACAACGCCGTTGATGCTGAACACCGGCTCGGCGAAATCGCCGCTGCAGACGGTGGCGGGCGTGTCGAGTCCCAGCGTGTGGACGTAGCCCGGAACGCCCTGGGGGAAGCTGGCGGAGCCGGGGACCGGGCCGACGAAGAACTCGACGGGCGCGGTCTCGTTCAGCACCCTCACCCACATGATGCCCAGCACCACGACATTGGCGGCATTGGGAACCGCCGGTTGCGTCTCGGGCACGACCCCGTAGTCGTACGGATCCATGTAGGCGTCGAGGCCGAACATCGACCACTCGCCGAGCATGTCGCCGTCCTGGCGGGAATCGGTGATTCTGGCCTCCCAGCAGATCACCCGGCTTCCGCTGGGATTGAGCAGGCACAGGTAGATGTTCGTCGGCACCCCGACGGGGATCACGACATTGCCACCGCAGGTGTTCGGGTTCATGGGATCGAGGCAGATGCAGAAGGCGTCCTGCTGCGCCGACGCGGCGACGGCCGTCGCCAGCAGCACGGCGAGGATCGCCGGGCAGTCCCGGAACCGGAATCTCATGGCGAGCCCCCCGATGGTGCGACCCGCGACCGCGGAGCGCTCACCGCCCGTACAGCGCCTTGATCGTACCCCAGTCGGATCGCTCCACCGCGTCCATCAAACACATGCCGATGAAGAACACCGGCAGGGCGTAGTCGCCGCTGCACACGGTCGCGGGCGTGCCGATCCCCGCCGTGTGGGAATAGCCGGGCGTGCCGTCGGGGAAGGCGGAGGATCCGGAGACCGGGCCGATGAAGAACTCGATGCGCTCGTACGCGTTCACGACGATGACCTGCATCGTGGCCAGCACGACGACATCCTGCTGGTTGGGCAGCAGCGGCGCCGCCGAGCAGTTGACGACGAGATCCTCGGGATCCAGGTCGGCGTCCACGCCGTCGGCGATCCAGGTGCCGATCAGGACGTTGGCATTGTCGTGGGTGACCCGGGCCTCCCAGGACAGCACTTGGGTCCCACTCGGGGAGCGCAGGAGCAGGTAGATGGGCGTCGGCACGAAAGCCGGCACGATGATGCAACCCTCGCCGGACAGTCCCTGCTGGTTGTCGCAGATGCAGAGGACGTCGTCCTGCGCGCGCGCGCCGCCGGCTGCGGCCAGTGCCGCGATGACGAGCAAGAGGATGAACGGGATGCGGTCGCGCGAGAGAGCATTCCAGGGACGCCGATGATCCACGATCGACTCCCATCCGCGCGGGCGCACGGGCGCCCGGCGCTGTCCGGGGTGTGTGTCGCATCGGGCGAATCGACCTCTTGAGATTACCGATTCACCTGGGATAAAGCAAGCGCCCCACCCGTGAAGGGCGGGGCGCTCGCGCGGATCCGCACGACTGGAACCGTCGCCTATTTGACGAGGGTCAGCTTGAGCAGATCCTCCCCTCCCCCCGCCGAGCGCAGGCGCACCATGTAGATGCCGCTGGGGACCCGCTTGCCCGCGTCGTCCAGGCCGTTCCAGTCGGCGGCGTGGCGGCCCGCCGCCGCCTCGCCGTCGAAGAGCGTCCGGACCTGCCGCCCGCGCACGTCGTGCACGGTCAGCACGCAGCGTCCGGCCCGGGCCACCTCGTACGCGACCTCGGTCGACGGGTTGAACGGGTTCGGGGTCGCGCCCACCAGGCGCGAGACGGCGACGGCGCCCGGCAGCTGGTCGTCGTCGTCGACGCCGGTGACGTCCTGCCCGACCGTCACCCGCCAGCCGCCGGCCGCGGCCGCGGTGGTCCCGTCGGTGCGCCAGACCACGAGCGCGAACTCGCTCGGCGCCCCGGTGGCGGGGATCGTCACCGCGAAGGTCACATCCTGGGTGCCGGTCTCGGGCGTCTGCCAGGCGATGCCGTCCTGCCAGGGCTCCGTCTTGCCCGTGGCGCCGAGGCTGAAGTCGTGCAGGGAGAAGCCCAGCTCGACGTCGGTGCTGCGGAGCGTGAAGACGTAGGTCCCCTCCGGCAGGTCCAGCCGGATGGCGTCGAGGTAGCTGCCGGCCTCCACGGTGCCGGCGAGCCAGCGGCCGATCGGGGTCGCCCAGGCGTCGGTGGTCGTCTTGGTGGCCAGGGTGTAGTCCCCGGTGGACGCGCCGCCGGCGCGGACGACGCCGAGGTTGAAGGTGGCCGTCCCGTGCGGCAGGACGCCGCGCAGCACGAAATCGCAGCCCGGCCCGCTCCACTGCGACAGGGCGTAGTCCGACGTGTACCCGTCCTGCACGGTGGCGCTCGTGTAGATCCCCAGGTCCACGTCGGTCGCGTCGTCCCACGCGTAGGCGGCGACGATCGTGGGCAAGGTCGGCATCACCGGCGTGCTCGGCCGGTAGCCGTCGCAGTTCAGGGCCACGGTGCCCGCGGTCACCAGGGCGAGGCCGCCGAACGGGTTCGCGGGCGCCGGCAGCTGGTAGGTCGTGTTCGCCGACAGGGTCTGGGCGGACCAGACCCACTGCCGGCCGTGGCGGTTGTTGGTCCAGTCGTCCTCGTCGATGCGACCGTTGCCGTTGACGGTGTGGGTGAGCGCGTGGCGGCCGCCGCGGACGTTCAGCAGGGTGCTGCGCACGGCCTTGACGACGTGGGACGGCGCGATCTCCTCGATGAAGGTCCCGTTCAGGAAGCTCGTGCCGTCCAGGTAGAGGACGTGGTTCAGCCCCGTCGGGATCGGAGCCTCGGCGCTCTCGTTGCTCAGCGACCAGTAGATGCCGGTCGCCGCGCTGTTGCCGGTGAGCGACGTCGGGGCCGGGATGTCGTCCGCGTCGGCGTCGTACGGCGTACCGACCTGGGGCACGACGTTGGCGAACCAGCCCTCGGGCACGGTGGTCGCCGGGTCGGACTTCGCGCGGTAGGCGAAGACCGTGTACGGCGACGAGCCGGCGGGACGGGGATCCCGGGTGACCACCGTCAGCGCCATCTCGCCCGGCGGCAGCAGCACGCTGTGGTGCACCGTGTCGCCGGCCGCGGCCGTGACCAGGGCGTCGGCGTTCGCCAGGGATCCCACGGCGAGCCCGGGCTCGAAGAAGCGCAGCTGCAGGTCGCGCGTGCTGCCGTTGGCCAGCTTGATCGTGAACCACGCTTCCTCGTCGAGCTCGTTGTACGTCAGGTAGAAGTCCAGGCAATCGGCGGTCGACAGCGACCCGGACAGGGTGTCCGGCATGGCGAAGAACTGCCCGATCTCGCGGTGGATGCGGTAGTCGGCGCCGCTGCCGTCATCGTCCAGGACGCCGACGCAGTAGTTGGTCATGATCGTCTCGGAGGGGTTCTGGATGACGACCGCCGGCAGGTCGGCGAGGCTGGTCGACGTCGCCAGCGGCGTTCTGAACCCGGTCTGGTTGAAGTCGTGCTCGTGCAGTCGCAGCACGATCCGGTTGTTCGCGTCGTCCGGCACGGCCCAGACCAGTTCGGGGAAGAGGCAGATTTCGATCTCGAAACCGTCGCCGTTCGGATAGAAGGTGCTGCCGTCGGACAGCATCCCGTGGCCGGCGGTCGCGTCGGGCAGGCCGCCCGTGCGCGCGACCGTCACGCCCAGGTCCAGGTCCTGCGGCGCGAAGACGAACTGCTTGGCGTAGATGTTGTTGTCCTCGTCGGACTCGGCCGCGTCGTCCTGGCCGTCCTCGCGCACCCATACGGTGTGGCGGCCGATCGCGCCCAGGTTCACGGGTCCGTTGTTGCGCGGGGCGTTCGTGACGCCGGTGTTGAGCAGGCGGACGGTCGAGGTGTAGACCGGGTTGCCGTCGAGGTACATCACGTCCACGAAGTTCCCCGAGGTGCCGGTGCCGACGTTGCGCTCGCCCCAGTTGAAGTAGACGCTGCTGCCGTTGACCAGGCTGGTCTGCAGCACCGGGTCCGGAGCCGCCACCGTGACGTTGCGCAGCACCAGCGGCGCCGTCCAGCCGGCCGGGGTCATGGGCTCGAGGTCGGAGGGGCCCGGCGCGATGATCACGATCGGACCGTAGGTGCTGGCGACGTTGCTCCAGCGCCCGGCGCGGTCCACGGCGAGGATCGAGAAGTAGTAGGTGCCGGGCGCGAGCTGCTCCTCGGGCTCCCACCACAGGTTGGTCGTGTCGATGATGCGGTCGGGCGTCAGCATGTGACCCTCGGTCAATTGGACGCTGTAGGCGCAGACGCCCGACATGTCGTCCCAGGGCTGCTGCCAGTGGAAGGCGCCGTTGGCGATCTGCGTCGGCGTGCCCACGGGGAACGACGCGGTCACTCCCGGCACCGATCCGGGCGACTGCTCGTCGATCTGCAGGTCGAAGTTCCAGGCGGTCTCCCAGAGCATGGCGCGCGTGGCCTGCGGCGAACCGAGACCGTCGAGGTACTCGGCCGCGCAGCGGAAGAAGCCGGGGGCGCGGTAGGGCTCGTGGCCCTCGATGTCGCAGTCCTGGGCCATGATGTTCAGGATGTCGACGGTCTCGAGGTCGAGCTGGTCGTACACGTCCCGCCCGAGGCTGTCGAAGCGGAAGTGGTCCGTCTCGGTGCCGTAGTCGTCGTCGGCCATGTCCCAGACGGCGCCGGCGAAGGTGTTCTCGATGCTCCAGGCGTCCCAGGCGCAGTCGGGGCTGTCGTGAACCGAGCCGACGTCGTTGTGCGACACGGCGAAGTCGACCCGCTCCGCGAGGTGCTGGGTGCAGATCCGGCTGATGATCTGGGCGCAGCCCTCGATCCAGGCCACGGCGGTGTTCTCGGGGCACCAGGTGCAGTGGCCGCAGTCGTCGCCGTCGTCGCAGATGCCGTTGCAGTAGTCGATGCTGACGGTGTGGGCGTACGCGGCGTGCCAGTAGTGGCCCCACTCGTGGCAGAGCGTCCAGTCGGACCAGGCGTCCTCGCGCTCGATGTGCAGCTCGTCGAAGTAGGGGCTGTAGGCGCTGCCGTCGTCGTCCGGCCACTGCAGGTCCACTCGGTTCACGTCCCAGTCCAGGTCCCGGAAATAATTGTGGGCGTAGGTGATGTCCGTGCAGATGTGCAGGGCGCCGTGGTGCGAGGTGGGGAAGACGATGGCGGCGTTGTAGCTGGTGGCGTTCGCGGGCAGCGTGTAGTTCGTCGTCGTCCAGGTGTAGTTGTCCTCCCAGATGCCGTCCTCCTGCACCACCACGGCGTTGCTGACGGCCGCCATGCAGATGCGGAAGGTGCAGCCGGCGGGGACGTCGATCTCGAAGCGGCCGGTCTCGTCCACGCGCTGCGACCCGAGCGAGTAGGGCCAGCCGCTCTCGGGGATCACCTGGATCCAGACGGTGGCGCCGAAGGCCGGCAGCAGCTTGCTCTGATTGGCGTGCAGGTACCAGAGGTTGCCGTACACGTTGCAGGTCGTGCGGTCCTTGTCGACGGGCGGAACGGGCGGCGGTGCATCCGCGGCGAGCGCCGTCAGCTCGGCCATCGTCAGCTGCGGCGTCCCCTTGAACTGGTCACCCACGGCCGCCCGGATGCGGCGCGGCGGCACCAGGTCGCTGTCGGTGGGCAGCAGGCCGTCGTAGGCCTCGCGCGAGGGATCGAAGCTCCGGCGCCACGGCTTGCCGTTCACCAGGGCCGACAGCACGAGCGGCCCGAATCCGGCTTGCGGCGTGGCCGTCAGCGACCAGCGCACCGAGCCGCCGGCGGCGAGCGTCAGGTCGCGCGCGCCCTCCCAGCGGGAGACCGTCCAGCCCTCGCCCTTGATCTCGACCTCGCTCAGGATCGCCTCGCCCGCGGCTTCGATCGTCACGGCGGTGGCGAACTCCCGGCCCGCGACGGCGAAGCGCTGCGGGCGGTCGAGATGCGCCTTGACCGGCAGCGACACGATGTCCGCCGCAGCGGTTCCCGCGATCGCCAGCAGGCTCACGATGGTCAGCAGTCGTGTCACTCGGCGCACGGCGGCACCTCCCGGACGGCGGTCGCCAGGGGCGCGAAGTCGTAATCGGCCGGCAGCCGCGTCTTCTGGACCTCGAGCCGCGCGCGCAGATCCTCGACCAGGACGGCGAGGTCCGCGCGCGACGAGTCGTCGGCCGCGCTTTCCAGCCGCGCCTGGTGCAGCGCGAGGCGGCTGGCGGATTTCACGTACGCCGCGCAGCGCTGCAGCGCGAGCACCTCGACGGGGTCGGCGGCGGCGGCGATCGCCTCGCCCAGGCGGGCGAGTTCGACGGCCTGGGCCGACTCGATGCCGGCGACCTTGGCCGCGAAGGCCGGCGCCGCGGCGCGGGCCGGCGCGACGAGCGCGCAGACGCCGGCCAGCAGCGCCGCGCAGAGGAACTTTTTGCAGGGGTTCATGGCGTCACTCCGGGATGCGGGTGGGTGCATACCCCTGGAAAACGAAATGGCAGAATCGTTTAGTTTCATGGAATTGATCGATGGGCAGGATCGGCGCGGCCCGGCAGGGCGCCTGATTCCATATGTTTCATGATATCAAATGATTACGATGATCTTCGGCGCCGCAGAACCGGCACCGCGACCACTCCCGCGACGGCGATGACCGCGATCCCGGCCACGAGGCTCCGGGGAACGCGGCGCGGCTGCAGGCGGACCGGCGTGTCCCCTTCCCCGAGCAGGACGAAGCCCGCCCAGTAGAACGGGTGCGACGTCGCGGGATCGTCGCGCAGCGCCGCGCGGGCCGCGCCGAGCGCCGCCGCCGGGGGACGGCCGGCGGCCAGCTCGTCGTAGAAGACGCCGATCAACCGGGAGGTCGCCGCGTCGTCGACCGGCCAGAGCGTGGCGACCACCGCCGGCACGCCCGCGCTCAGGAATCCGGAAGCCAGACCGGGCACGCCCTCGCCGGCCACCAGCTGGCCGTCCGCGCTGCCGCAGCTGGAGAGCACCGCCAGCTGCGCCTTCAGGTCGAGGCGGGCGATGTCGCCGGCGCGCACGCGCAGGGGACGGTCCGCGTCGCCGAAGACGAGGGCCGAATTCCAGGGCCGTTGCGCGTCGACCTCGCCGTGGCTCGCGAAGTGCAGGACGTCGAAGCTCTCCACCGCGGCGCCGCCGAAGGCGGCGGTGTCGGTGCGGGCCGCCGACGGCACGGTCACGCGCCGGAAGCGCCGTCGCAGGCGCGCGACCTCGGCCTCGGCGCCGGACAGCCGCCCGCGACCGGCGTTCTCGCGGCCCGCCACCGCCAGCACGCACGCCGCCTGCGGCGGCGGCGCGGCGCTTGCGCGCAGGTGCGCCAGCACGGTCGCCGAGGGCAGCCGGCGGGGTTCGGCCGGGGCCAGCAGCAGGGCGAAGGGGGCGCGGTGCAGGACGCCGTCCGGACAGACGAAGACCGTCGCGGCGCCGGCGACCGCCGCCGCCGCCGGCGATCCCGGCGCGCCCAGCAGCGTGTCACGCGCGGCCACCGCGCCGCGCGCGTCGAAGTCGTCGAAGGGGTGGGCGAGCTGCGTGAACAGCGGCGCGAGGACGGCCTCCCAGCCGTCCCCGCCGGGCAGCGGCCGCGCGAGGAGGTCGTCGCGCGTGACGACGAACAGCCAGCCGCGGTCCCGGCCCGCGAACACGTCCAGCAGGACCTCGCCCGGCTCCAGGACCGCGGCCTGCAGGTCGTGCAGGGTGATGGGCGGCGCCTCCTGCGCGACCGGCAGTTCCTCGCCGGGACCCAGGATGCGTTCGAGCATCGTGCGCGCCTTGTAACGCTGGGCGGCGTCGAAGGCCGCCACCGGGTCGGACCGCTCCATCGCCAGGCCGAGCCGCAGTTCGAACAGACGCTGGGCCTCGGCGCCGCGCCGTTCCCGCCACTGGGGATCCGCCGGCAGGGCGCGTTCCCGCTCCCAGAGCCGCTGCGCCTCATCGAGCCGGACGCCGGCCGAGTCGGCGGCGCCCAGCGCCCGCCAGGATTCGGCGCCCGCGACCAGCAGGGGCAGCCGGTGGCGCGCGACGTCGGCGGCCGTCGCGGCCGCCAGCGCCGGTGCGACGACGGCCAGCGCTTCGGCGTGGCGGCCGAGCGCGCGCAGCACGCGGCTGCGGCCGGCGGCCAGCTGCATCTCCAGGATGAAATCGTCGCGGCCGGCGAGCGAGGCCGCGGCGGCCGCGCACTCCGCCAGGGCCTCGTCGCCGCGGTCCAGGCCGAGCAGCGCGTCGGCGGCGGCCAGGCGCGCGTTGCAGAGCACGTCCGGCGCGAGTTCCGCGTCCGAAGCCAACGCCTCCCCGCAGCGGGCGTACGCCGCGGCGTACCGGCCGGCGGCCAGGTCGACCTCGGCGAGACGGACGAGCGTGAGGGCTTCCTCGTCGCGGAAGCCGCGCTCGCGGCTGAAGGCCAGCGCGGCCTCCAGCTCGGCGCCGGCCTCGTCCGGGGATCCCAGCTCCAGCAGCGCCGACGCCAGGTTCCGCCACGGCGCGCCGGCCTGCTGCCAGAGTTCGAGCTCGCGCTGGATGTCGCGGGCGCGGCGGTAACCGGCGACCGCCGCCCCCGGATCGCCGAGGATCATCTCGATGCCGGCGAGGTTGTTCGCGGCCATGGCCTCCAGCGAGCGCGAACCGCCGCCCCGCGCCATGACCGCCGCGCGCGCGTAGTGCGCCGCGGCGTCGCGGTAGGCGCCGCGGCCGGCGCGGCAGTTGCCCAGCCCGTTGAAGAGGGCGGCGAGATCGGCCGAATCGGCGGCGGCCTCCAGGAAGGGGCGGGCGGCCGAGTAGAGGGAGTCGGCGCCGGCGAGGTCGCGCGCCCGGTAGAGCAGGCGCCCGCGACCGTACAGCGCCTTGCCGGTGTGGAAGCCGTCGCCCGCCGCGCGGGCCCTGGTCTCCAGCTCGGCGAACGTCGCCGCCGATTCGTCGCGCCGCCCGAGGTGCTGGCAGGCCTCCGCCAGGTAGCGCAGCGCCTTCAGGGCGGCCGGAGTGTCGCCGCTCGCCTCGGCCAGCGCGAGGGCTTCGCGCAGGTCGGCCTCGCCGTCGGCCGCGCGGCCGTAGGCGACGCGGGTCATGCCGCGTTCGAGCGCCAGCGTCGCGATCAGCGCCCGGTCGCCGGCCTCGCGGGCCGGCGGCAGCATCGAAGCGACCAGCGTTTCCACGGAGTCCGGCAGGGAGCGCGCGCGCCAGTCGGCCAGCCGGGCGGCGAGGTCGGCGGGAGCGGTCGCCGCGAAGGCCGCGACCGGCGTGAAGGGCAGGACGAGGACGAACAGCAGCGGCGTCAGGACGTGGCGCATGGTGATGGCTCCCGGCGGGGATGGTGGGCTCCTCGACGCGCATCGAGGCTACCATGCCCGAACGGACTTGCCCACGCACCGGTGCGCCGCGGCGGGAAAATCAACGCGAAAAGAGGCGAGTGGATCAGTCCACGCTCGGGTCGTCGCAGCGGGACACCTTGCCGACCGCTTCGGAGAGCTGCGCGGTGACCGCGCGGATCGCTTCCTGCCGCGAGCCGGCGGCGACCGGCAGCAGCGCCTGCAGGTGCTCGGGATCGGGAGGTCCGTGCGTGGCGACGGCCAGCAGGTAGGTCTCGGGACCGGCCGCCAGATCCGCGCGCCACACGGCCTCTTCGCCGGGCGGCAGCAGGACGAGCCGGTCCTTCGCCAGCAGCGCCGGCGGCGCGCCGGCGGCCGGGTGGATCAGGCGCGCCGCGCCGTCGCCGTCGATGTGGACCAGGACCGGGTAGCCGGATTGTTTCAGGCGGAAGCTCACGCCGTGCGTCCCGCCGGCCGGCGTCTCCGCGTCCCCGCGCAGGACCAGGGGCGACCCGACGCGCAGGTCGCGCACCGGCGATCCCCGCTGCAGAGTGGGCAGGATGAGCGCGAAGGCCACGATCGCGGCCAGCGCCAGCGGTAGCGTCCGCGGCCAACGCCGGGGTGGGCGCGTCTCCTGCGCGGCCAGCAGCGCCGCGAGACTGCCGCGCGCCTGGACCCGCTCGACCTCGCTCGACGCCGTGAGGGGATCCGGCGTCTCGGGCAAGGCGGCGACCGACCGCACCGCGTCCTCGACGGCGAGCACGCGTGCGCGCAGCGCGCGGCAGGCGGGGCAAGCCTGCAGATGCCGCCGCGCCTCGGCCAGCTCCTGCGCCCCGAGTTCCTCCTCGACGAGGATCAACCGCCGCAGCCGTGTGCATTCGGATGTCACGATGCCACCTCCGCCGGGAACACGGCGCCGGGCCGGCCGAAAGTTGCACCGCGGCCGCTCATCGCTCCAGTTCCAGCCGGCGCACCAGGCAGCTGCGCAGGGCCACCCGGCCGCGCCGGATGTCCGTGCGGACGGTGTTGAGGGGCCGGCCGACCGCCGCGGCGATCTCCTCGTACGGCATCTCCTCGAACAGCAGCAGGGCCAGGATCCGGCGCTGATCGGGGTTCGTCAGGCCTTCCAGGCAGGCGTTCACGGCGTGCAGGATTTCCAGGCGTTCGAGGTCGAGCCGGGGATCGTCGGTCGACGGCGGGTCCGGGGCGTCTTCGGCGTCCGTCTGCGCCGTGATCTCGCGGGATTCCAGCCGCCGGCGCGCGCGCAGGCTGTCGAGCACCAGGAAGGGGGCGCGGATGCGGAACCAGGCCCAGAACGAGCCCGGCCGCCGGTAGACGAATCGCCCTTCGGCGACCTCCGCCGCCAGGCGCAGCAGGCAGTCGTGCGTCCAGTCGCGGCGCAGGTCGGCGTCGCGCGTCAGGCGGCAGGCGTAGGCGTAGACCGCGTCGTGGGCGGCCACGAAGAATTCGCGCCGCGCCCAGGGGGCCGCGGACCGCAGTCCGGCCGCCAGGGCCCGCTCGTCGTGTCTCTCGCCTTCACCGGTCACGTCCGCCTCCTGGCGCCTCCACCTTCCGGGCGCCGTGGAGGATACCGTCACGCGGCATCGGGATCAATGATTCGTGGCGGGATCGCCGCCGGGACCCGTCGCCCGACCGGGCGCCCCAGGCCCAGTTCCCTCGTCTTCCACAGCTTGTAGACGGCGGGGTACACGAGCAGCTCCAGCAGGAAGGACGTCGCCAGCCCGCCGATCATCGGCGCCGCGATCCGCTTCATCACGTCCGCGCCCGCACCGGTCGACCACATGATGGGCAACAGGCCGATGAAGCTGGCGGCGACCTTCATCAACTTCTGGCGCGCGCGCTTGACCTCACCGTGCAGGATGGCTTCGTCCAGCTCCACCACCGAGCGCAGGCGGTCCCGCTTCTTCGCGTCTTCATTGGATAGATTGAGGAACAGCAGCATGAACACGCCGGTCTCCGCGTCGAGGCCGAGCAGGGCGATCATTCCCACCCAGGCGGCGATCGATACGTTGCAGTGAAGCAGGTGGAACAGCCAGATGGCGCCGATCGCCGAGAACGGCGCCGCCAGCATCACGATTCTGGCGCACGAGACTCCGAGACAATTCGGAGGCGTGTCCGACCCCAACTGGACCTCTCCCTCGACCTTACTTTTCGGCCACACCTACCACCCCAAAACCCTGTCTCGAAAGTAGCGAAACTACTGCCACATACAAAGACCCCAACCGCATCTCGATCGGGGTCTCCGTCAATATCTCTGTAACTCTTTGTAAAAATGAAGCTTGATGGCTTCCCGAGAACTAACCACATCGAACTCGCCAAAATCTGGATCGAAATAGTGCATGCCGTACCGCTTGGCCAAGACAATGTGTATCTTGCATTTTGATAACAGGTTGTGGCTGACGTTCGGCTGTGGCCAGTTCGGGGGCGGACTTGCAACTTCGGGTCGGCGTCCACGACGTCGAACACGGCGACGGCGGCGAGACCAGCCCGCCGCCGTTGCGCATTTTCACCTGAGAGGAGCCTGCTTCCCTGGACTAGTGATGTCCCAGATGCCCGCCACCTGATGTGTCCATGGTCGTGAAGTGGAACATCATGTCCGCACCCGTGTCGCCGGAGCCGTGCCCGCCCATCCCGCCCATCCCGCCGATCGAGTCCATGCGGGACTGCATCATCTCGGACATCTCGCGGTTCACGTGGACCATGTAGCGCGTCTGGGGTCGCAACCAGGCCGCGGGCCGTACGGTGCATTCCGTACCGTCAGCGTTCCACTCGTAAGTGATGTCGGTGGCGTGGGCTTCGTCAAGGTGCCTCATCGTCAGTGAATCCGCCATGACGGTCATCATGTCGCCGTGCGGCGCCATCGCCGAATCGGGACAGGCTGCGTTCATCAGGTCGAATTCACTGATCAGGTGCATGTCACGTTCCACCACGGCGCGGTCAACGGCCACGGCGAAGGCGAGCGTGACGGGCGCGTCCAATTGGACGTTGGTCGTGCCGTCCGCCGGCGTGAGCGTCAATGGCGCGCGCGCCTGTGAACCGGGCGGAGCCGTTGAATCCGCGGAGCAGCCAACGAGTGAAATAAGAATCAGAAGAGCGGCAACGAAAAACTTGGGCAACATGTCGACCTCCATGGTCATGGGTGGCATTACGTGACGGATGCAGACGAGGCACCGCGGGCGCGCGGCGCGCGGCGCCCGGTCTACTTGCGATCATCAGTCCCATTGCGCACCAGGCGCATGCCGCAGACGGGGCAGGCACCGGAAACTGCAGCCTGGACTTCCGGATGCATCGGGCATGTGTACGACACCTGCGGCTGCTCACGAATCGCTGCGTCGGCGGCGCCCTCGCTGTTCGGGGACTCCGCCTGCATGCGGGTCGCCAGGGCGCTCCACTTCGGATCGGCCATCAGGCGCGCGACGAATCCGTGCATGAAGTCGGTGTCGTTCAGCAGCGAGTCGGCGAGGAGGGTGCGTCCGCACCCGTCGGCCAGCAACTGGTCGATGCTATGCTGCAATTCCACGGTGGACACCGGTGTCGCGACAGTTGCCTTCCCGCGGGTATTGCCGTGGTCGTGCATGCCGCCTTGTCCCATTGAGCATTGCGCGACCGCCGGTCGCGACGCGAGCAGGAGTAGTGCCGCCAGGATTGACAGGACTCTGAATGTGCGTCCGGGCAGCAGTCGGTCGATGGTCATGTTCGTACCTCATCCCGCGAGTTCATGGGCCCGGCCTACCACAACGAGCGTTGACGACTCGCATCGCAACTATCGGACCAATACTACAAGAGGTTGCGGGGCAACGGGTTGCTTGTTGGGGCGAGCCGATCTGCGCGGCGAGTTGGTGACAATCCCGCAGGCGACCGGAGAATAGTCTCCAAAACTGCGCCGGCCCGCGACAGGACGCCCAGTGTCGCGGGCCGGGCCAACTGCAGGGACTGGTCGCGCGGGGCTGCCCACCGGCACCGCGAACTACTTCTTGTTCATCTCAGCCCCCAACATGATCGAGACTGCTTTCGGCTTGTCGGTGGCGCCGTCCGTTTCCACCATGACCCGGGCTCCAACCTTGATGTCGGCCAACTTGGCCGCGATCTTCTCCCGGAAGACCTTGGTGTCCGCAGTGATGGCTACGGAGGCCGTCTTGCCTTCCGTGGTCGTCAGGGTCATGTGGGCCGCGTCGATCACGGCCACGGTCCCCATCAGGTGGTGCTTATGATCCTCGTGGGCCAGAACAGCCACGGGCACCGCCAGAATCAGCAAGAAACCCAACAGTGCCCCGGTCTTCGTCTTCGTCTTCATGGTCTATTCCTTTCTCAACGCGGCGGCAGGTCGCCCGACGCGTTTTGGTTGCTTCCGCCTTCCAGCCAGAGTCGCTCCTGCTCTTCTTCTTCAAATTGGGCACGCGACATGGGATTCATACCCTTCATCTGCTGGATCTGTTCCGGCGAAAGTTGGCCAAGTCGCCGGATCAACAGCACGAGCCCCCAGGTCGCTTCGTCGTCCTGGGGCGTCCTGGAGCCCCAGGCCGGCATTCCCGTCAGTCTGATGCCGTTAGTGATGATGTAGAAGAGCTCGCCGTCGGTGAGATGCTGGGTCTGCGCCAGCGTCATGTCCGGCGCCTTCGGGTATAGATTCCGTCCGATGGGTGTCTGTCCCCGGCCGTCGTTGCCGTGGCACAGTGCGCAGTGGTCCGCGA
Organism: bacterium; assembly: GCA_016719645.1. Taxonomy (GTDB): domain Bacteria; phylum Krumholzibacteriota; class Krumholzibacteriia; order LZORAL124-64-63; family LZORAL124-64-63; genus PNOJ01. The sequence goes on along the minus strand of JADJYS010000037.1, from coordinate 103,243 downwards.
AGTGCGCCCGTGCTTCAGCGAGAGTGGCCTCGTCGGCCGGAACCGGATTGACAAGATTTCTGGCCGCGGAGGGCATCGCCAGTCTGCGCATCATGCCGGCGGCCCGGCACTCCGCCATGGTCGGCTCCTCCCGAGCACTCACCCCCCGCGAGACAAGGTGCAGGGCGGCGACCACCAAGAGCACACCGCCGGCCGCGACCACCGTCACCGTGACTACCAGCACCCATTTCCGGTATCGACTCATCCGCGGGCCTCATCTTCGCTCAAGGGACTCCCGCCGCAATCTTCAGGCCACGGGCTCCAACATAGCACCGTCACCGGCTCCCGGCTCGGTCGCCGGACCGTCGACGACCTCGCGACGACGCCACAGATAGTAGATCGCCGGGTAGACGAGCAGCTCCAGCGCGAACGAGGTCACGAGCCCGCCGACCATCGGCGCCGCGACGCGCTTCATCAGGTCGGCACCCGGGCCGGTGGACCACATGATCGGCAACAGCCCGATGAAGGCGGCGGCGACGGTCATCGCCTTCGGGCGGACGCGCTTGACCGCCCCGTGGATGATGGCCTCGACCAGGTCGCCGGAAGTCTTCAGCTGGCCCCGCTTCCGGGCGTCGTCGTGCGACAGGTCCAGGAACAGCAGCATGAAGACGCCGGTCTCGGCATCGAGTCCCATCAGCGCGATCATGCCGACCCAGACCGCGATCGAGACGTTGTAGTGGAGCGCGTGCAACAGCCAGACGGCGCCCACCATCGAGAACGGCACCGCCAGCATGACCACGGACGCCTTGAAGGCCGATTTTGTGTTCATGTACAGCAGCGCAAAGATCAGGAGGATGGTGAGCGGGATGACCAACTTCAGCCGCTCCTTCACGCGGATCATGTTCTCGTACTGGCCGCTCCAGGACAAGGCATACCCCGTCGGCAGCACTGCCCCGGCGGCGACGGCCTTCTTGGCCTGCGTGACGTAGCTGCCGATGTCGACGGCCGCCGGCGAGAAGTCCACGTAGACGTATCCGGACAGCAGCCCGTTCTCGTCGCGGATCATCGACGGGCCCTCGACCAGCTTCACCTCGGCGATCTCGCTCATCGGGATCTGGCCTTGCCCGTTCGGCAGCGGCAGCAGCACGCGTTTCAATGACTCGACGTCTTCGCGATAGGCACGGGCGTAGCGCACGTTGACGCCGTAGCGCTCGCGGCCCTCGACCGTCGTCGTCTGGTTGTCGCCGCCGACGGCGGTCATCACCATCATGTTCGCGGCGTCCACCGACAGGCCGTAGCGCGCCAGCTGGTCGCGGTTCAACACGAAGTCGAGGAAATAACCGCCCGCCACCCGCTCGGCGTAGACGCTGCGGGTCCCGGGCACGTTGCGCACCGCAGCCTCGACGTCGAGGGCGATCTTCTGGATCACACCGAGGTCCGCGCCGCTGATCTTGATGCCCACCGGCGTGCGGATGCCGGTCGAGAGCATGTCGAGCCGGCCCTTGATGGGCATGGTCCAGGCGTTGCTGATGCCAGGCAGCTGCAGCACCTTGTCCATCTCAGCGATCAGTTCCTCCTCGGAGATGCGGTCGCGCCAGGCCGGGCGCAGGAGTTCCTGCAGCCAGTTCGGGGCCCAGCTCGAGTACCAGCGCGGCTTCGCGCGCCATTGCGACTCTGGCTTGAGCATGATGGTCGTCTCCATCATCGAGAACGGCGCCGGGTCGGTCGGCGTGTTCGCGCGGCCCGCCTTGCCAAAGACGCGCTCCACCTCGGGGAAGGTCATCAGCAGCTTGTCCTGGACCTGCAGCGCCTTCTGCGCCTCGGCGACCGACATGCCCGGCTGCACCGCCGACGGCATGTACAGCAGTGACCCCTCGCGCAAGGGCGGCATGAACTCCGAGCCCAGCCTGAGGTACACCGGGACCGTGGTGCCGACGATCACCAGGCTCGCGATCACCGTGGCCTTCGCGTGCCGGACAACGAAGCGGCACGGGCGTTCGTAGATGCGGTGCAGCAGGCGGCTGATGGGGTGCCTGTCTTCGGAGTAGTAGGTGCCCACGAGCACCTTGGTCGCGAGCCAGGACAGCGGCTTCGGCTTGAAGCGGAACGGCTCGCTGCGCGCAAAAGCCATCCTCATGGCGGGATCCAGCGTCACCGCGAGGATAGCCGCGATGGCCATCGCCAGGTTCTTGGAGTAGGCCAGCGGCTTGAACAGGCGCCCTTCCTGGTCGACCAGCGTGAAGACCGGCATGAAGGCGACCGCGATGACCAGCAGCGAGAAGAACACCGACGGGCCCACCTCGAGCAATGCCTCGAGTCGGATCTTGTGGAAGTCCTCCTTCTTCCCTCCGGCCTGCCACAGGTAGATCTTGTTGTAGGCGTTCTCCACCTCGACGATTGCGCCGTCGACGAGTACGCCGATCGAGATCGCGATGCCGGCCAGCGACATCAGGTTGGCGTTAAGCCCCATCATGTACATCGGGATGAAGGCCAGCGCCACGCTCGTGGGGATGGTCAGGATCGGGATCGTGGCCGACGGGATGTGCCACAGGAACAGCAGGATGATGAGGGAGACGATGATGATCTCCTCGATCACCTTGCTCTTGACGGTGTGGATGGCCCGCATGATGAGGTCGGAGCGGTCGTAAGTGGTCACGATCTCGACGCCCGCCGGCAGCGACGACTTGAGGGACTCAAGCTTGGCCTTGACCCGGTTGATGACGTTGAGCGCGTTCTCACCCTGGCGCATGACGACGATGCCGCCGACGACGTCGCCCTCGCCGTTGTAATCGGCGATGCCGCGCCGCATCTCGGGGCCCAGTTCGACCGTGCCGATGTCCTTGACGGTGACCGGAGTGCCATCCACGGTCTTGAGGACCAGCTTCTCGAGGTCGGTCGCGGACTTCACGTAGCCCCGGCCCCGTACCATGTATTCGCGGCCGGCCAGTTCGACGAGTCGACCGCCCACGTCGTTGTTCCCGCTGCGCACGGCCTCGATGACCGTCTCGAGCGGCAGGTCGTAGGCGGCCAGCCGGTTCGGGTCGACGGTGATCTGGTACTGGCGCACCTGGCCGCCGACGGTCGCCACTTCGGCGACGCCCGGAACGCCCTGCACCGCGTACCGGAGAAACCAGTCCTGGTAGCTGCGAAGCTCATCGCTCGTGTGCTTGCCGGAACGGTCGACCAGCGCGTACTGGAAGACCCAGCCGACGCTCGTGGCGTCGGGCCCGAGTTCGGTCTTCACGCCCGCCGGCAGCTGCGGCGTGATCTTGGACAGGTACTCCAGCACGCGTGTCCGCGCCCAGTAGAGGTCCGTGCCGTCCTCGAAGATGACGTAGATGAAGCTGAATCCGAAGTCCGAGAAGCCGCGGATGTCCTTCACCCCGGGGGCGCCGAGCAGCGAGGTGATGATGGGGTAGGTGACCTGGTCCTCGATGATGTCCGGGCTGCGGTCCCACCGCGAGTAGACGATGACCTGCGTGTCCGAGAGGTCGGGGATGGCGTCGAGCGGAATGTGTTTCATCGTCCAGTACGCGATCGTCAGCGCGACGATCGTGGCCGCGATGACGAGGTACCGGTTGTTGGCGGAGAAACGGATGATCCCCTTGATCATGGCGACTTGCCCCCGATGGCGGCCAGCGACGACCTGAGCTGCGACTCGGAGTCCACCAGGAAGTTGGCGCGCACGACGACGTCCTGTCCTTCGTCCAGTCCGCCGGTCACTTCGACCTGGTCGCCGCTTCGGGCACCGAGTTGGACGACCCGTGGCGCAAACTTCCCGTCGCCGAGAGCCACGAAGACCACGTCGGTTTCGCCGGAGCGGATCACGGCGTCGGCCGGGATCTGCAGCCCTTCACGGCTCGTTCCGGTGAGAACGACGTCGCCGAACATTTCCGGTTTGAGGATCCCGTCCGGGTTGCGAAGGTGGAGGTGGACCTTGGTGGTCCTCGTCCGTGCGTCCAGGAGCGGGTCGATGAAGGCGATCTCGCCGGTAAACGGCCGGTCGGCGTATGCCCGCACCGTGAAGGTCGCCGGCATCCCGACCTGCAGGCGGGGCAGGTCGCTCTCGTAGGCGTCGGCCATCACCCAGACGACGCCCAGGTCGGTGATCTCGAACGGCGTGTCCCCCGGATTCACGCGGGCGCCCTCGACCACGTTCTTGGCCGTCACCACGCCGGCGATGGGCGACACGAAGGTCAGGGACTTCGCGGGTTGTCCGGTCTGTTCGAGCCGCTCGACCTCGGCGGTCGGGACATCCCAGTACTCCAGCTTCCGGCGGGCGGCGGCCAGCAGCGCCTCGCCGTTGTCGGCGGCGGCGCCGCGCGCGGCCAGCGCGTCCTTCGTCCGGCGCGCGAGCAGGTACTCGTTCTCTGCCGCCACGAGCGACGGGCTGTACAGCGAGAACAGCGGCTGGCCCTGATGGACCGGCATGCCGACGAAGTCCACGAACAGGCGCTCGATGTATCCCTCGACCTTGACATTGGTCTTGCGCACGCGGGTCTGATCGACCTGCACGCGGCCGATCGTCTGCCAGCTGCCGGCCACATCGCCTCGCGTGACGGGCGCCGTGCGCAGGCCGATGAGCTGCTGGCGCGCGGGATCGATCGTCACCGTGGCCAGACCCGGGACCGATTCCGTGCCGCCGCCGGCGACCTCGTCCGCGTAGACGGGGACATAGTCCATGCCCATCTCGTCCTGCCGCGGTGCCGGCGATGTTACCGTTGGATCCATGGGCGAGCGGTAAAAGAGGATCCGGTGTTCGGCGCCTGTCGTGGCGGCTTCAGGCACAGACGCGTCCTGCTTGACCTCGACCAGCTTCATGCCGCAGATGGGGCAGTCTCCGGGGTGGTCGGACGTGATCGTCGGGTGCATGGGGCACTGGTAGAGCGGCTTGTTCGCCTCCGGCGCCGCACCGGTCGCGGCCGAGCCGCCACCGCGGTCCAGCAGGAAAAAACCGCCCGCGCCGAGGGCGACGCCGACGATCAGCACCAGAACCGCAAGCCACACCATCCGGATGGGAGAGCGCCCCGGTTCCGGATTCCGGCCCGGCGCGGTGGTCGAGTTCGTGTCCACGGTGATCCTCCTGCGCCTACATGCGCTTCATCGAGCCCGGGCCCTGGCCGCCGGCGGCCGCCGGCGATCCTTCTGCTGCGGATGGCGACGAACCGGCACCCATCGCGCCGGCCCCCGGCACCGGAGAACCGGACATCCCGGCGGCCGCCAACCCCGCGTCGGCGTCGAGGCTCACCTCGGCCTGGGCGATGTCGAGCCGCTGAGCGGCGGCCGCCGATTCCAAGTACGCGTTGAGGTCGGCCACATGGCCCGTGATCGCCTCCAGGACAGAGGCGAATGCGATGCGACCCACCTGGTACTGGGCCATCGTGCTCGTGACGGTGACCTCAGACTGGATGAGCAGTTCCGAGCGGTAGAGGCGGTTGGTATTCACCAACGCGTCGAGCAGCGCGACGCGCTCGGCGACGCGCTGGCGCAACAGCTGCCGCGTGGCCTCGGCGCCTTGGAGCGAGGCGGTTTCCCGCAGGCGGCCTTCGGCGACGGCGCGCGACTGTTTGCTGCCCGCCCAGGCCGGCAGCGGAAACGACAGCCCGGCCTGCCACATCGGCGGAAAATCGCCCCCGCGAGGCATGACCGCGGCGCTCACCGTCAGATCTGGCCACGTGTCCTTGCGGGCAAGGTCGGTAAGTCGCGACGACCGCTCCTGGTCCAGCTGCCACCGCCGCAGTTCCGGGCTGCGGGTCTCCGCGTCGGCCCAGGCGGCTGCCACCTCGGGCACCGCCGGGTCGGGCAGGTCCGCGAGCGACCGGCTCGTGGCGACCGCTTCGTCGACCGTGTGCCCGCGCAGGCGGTTCAGGACGGCGATGCGACGCTGCTCCTCGGCCGCGAGCGCCCAGCGGCGCTGCTTGAGGCGGCTGCGCTCCAGTTGCGCCCGCAGCAGGTCCGACTGTGCGCCGTCTCCGGTTTCGTAGCGCACCCGCGCCATACCCTCGGCCTGGCTCCAGAGGTCCTCCAGCCGCGCCAGCAGTGCGAGCTGGTCCCTGGCCAGCAGGAGGTCGAGGTAGGCACGCGCGACCTCGGCCTGGACGGTCAGTCGCGCGCGATCGGCGTCGGCCTCGGCCTGACGGGCACCGAGCGCGGTCACGTCACCGCGCAGGCCGCGCTTCCCGTGCCAGGGAAATGTCTGGGAGGCCATGATCGACACGAAACTTCCTTCCATCTTGCCGATCTGAATCCCGCGGAACCCGTCGTTCTGGATGCCAAAGGACAGCATGGGATCGGGCAGTGCCCGCGCCTGGGGCACGCGCTCCCGCTCCGCGTCCACTTCGGCCTGCGCACGTGCCATTTCCGGGCGCGTCGCCAGGGCGTCCCTGACGAAGTCCGAGAGTACCGGGTCGTTCGCCAGGGAAGGGCCCGTCGGCGCGGCGTCGGGCTCCGACCCCTGTGCGACAGAGCCGATCAGGAGAAACAGCACCAGCGCCAGGCGTCCGGCGCCGTTCCTTGCGATCATCGTCCGCTTCGACACCATGGTTCCCCGCCTGTTCTGTCGCCCCGGTCGAGCGGCGGCCACGGCCGGCGACGGGGTCGCCGTCACTTGCCCGTCTTCTGCGGCGCTGCCCCGGCCGGGGGCGCCGTGAATGACGGCGTGAACGTCACTTCCCTATGCGCGCCGGTCAGCCCGGTCAGACGGATCTGCGCCGTGACCTTGTTCGGTGCGACCTTCGCGAGGTCGGCGGCGGCGAACAGGTAGTCCTGCGTGTAAAGGTTCATGCCGCCGCAGAGATTGCACTTGCCCGGCTCGCGCTGGACGACCTCGGTGTGCATGGGGCAGTAGTAGACGGCGGCTTCCGACGCCGCCGGCTTGCGGGCCGCGAGAGTCAGGTCGAGGCTGCGGCCGTCGGGGAGCTTCAGGCCGGCCTTGCCGGCGGCCTTTTCGACGCCCGCGGGTGCGCCCGCGGACGAATAGAACCACACCCGCACGCCGTCCGCGGCGAGCGTCGTCTCGAAGACGCCGGCGTTGGTCTTCGTCACGGCACCGCCATGGAGCGGCGCGGTGATGGCTGAGGAGTCGGCGGTGGCGGCGATGCCGACCGCCGGAGCGACGGTCGAAGCGGACAGCAGCAAGGCGGCCGCGACGGCAGCGCTCTTGCCTGCCGAGCTGAACAGGCGGATCGTCGGTCTCATGAGGTATTCTCCCGGTTTCGGATCACGAAGTGCGTAGGGTCGTTGAGGGCTTGAGCATATCGCATACCGTTGATCGTATGTTATTGGAAAGATAGCAATTAAGACCAGGGACTGCATTCCCGAAGGAGCTCCGGCTGCGGAATAGTCTCCAAAACGATCGTGGTGTATGCCGACTATTCTGCGTACGGTGTCACAGCCTGTTCCTTGGATACCATCAGCGTGCACTGAACTTGTATGCCCTCGCCGGTGGCGGCCACTACTTGATTTCGAATTTCTCCAACCGGTACAGAAGCACGTGCCGGGGAATCCTCAGGTATGCCGCCGTACGGGAGCGGTTGCCGCCGTGCTTCGCGAGGGCGCGGACGATGATGTCCCGTTCGACATCATTCAGGGATAGCTGGTCGTGGGGCAATTCACCGAGGAAATCACCGCTGCTTCGCCCGGCGTCTCGGTTGCGGGACGAGCCGCCGCCGGTCACCGCCTCCCCGCCGGTTCCCTCGCTTCGCTGCTCCTCAGGCGGCAGGTCATCTGCCTGCAGTACGTCGGTCGACCGCAACAGCACCAGCCGCTGGCACACGTTCGCCAACTCCCGCACGTTCCCCGGCCAGCGGCGCGCCATGAGTGCCCGGACCAGGCCGGGCGACGATCGTACAGGGGAGTCCCCGGCATACCGCCTCACGAAATGTTCCCAGAGGGCGGGGATATCGTCCGCTCGTGCACGCAGGGGCGGAATATGGATGGGGATGACGTGCAATCGGTAATAGAGATCATGTCTGAACTCGCCCCGTTGCACCTTTTCCTCGAGATCGGCATTGGTCGCCGCGATGAGGCGGACATCGACAGGCACGGGTTGCTGTCCGCCGACGACATCGACCAGCCTGGTTTCGATGACACGGAGGAGTTTCGTCTGCAACTCGGGGGGAAGATCCCCGATCTCGTCCAGGAGCAGGGTGCCGCCGTCGGCTCGCTGGAATTTCCCCGGCTTATCCTTGACCGCCCCCGTGAACGCCCCCTTGGTGTGACCAAACAGCTCCGACTCCATCAGGTCGCGGGGGATCGCGGCGCAATCGATGGCGACGAACGGCTTATCCCACCGGTCGGAGCAGGAGTGCAGGGCGTGCGCGAGGACCTCCTTGCCGGTGCCGCTCTCGCCGGTCAAGAGCACGGTCGCCTCGGTGGGCGCGATGCGTCGGATCATGGCGAGGATCTCCTGCATCGCGGCCGAAGCGTGGACGAACTCGACGCGGCGCGTTTCTTCGTGGAGCCGGTCCCGCAGGGTCCTGTTCTCGAGCAGCAGCCGCCGGCGCTCGAGCGCCTGCTCGATCGTCAGGCGCAGTTCGTCGCGGTCGTAGGGCTTCGTGAGGTAGTCATAGGCGCCGTGTCGCATCGCCTCGACGGCGTCGGTGATCGAGCCGAACGCGGTGAGCATGATCACGGGGATCGTCGCATCGATGTCGACCACGCGACGCAGGACTTCCATGCCGTCGATGCCGGGCATCTTCAGATCCGTGATGACGACGTCGGGCCGGAATGACTCGATGCTGCCGAAGGCGGATTCCCCGGTGCCGTGCGCGTCGACCTCGTGCCCTTGCTCGCGCAGCGTGAAGGCGACCACTTCGCGCAGGCTCGTGTCGTCGTCGATCAACATGATCCTGGACATGAAGCTGCTCCCGGGTGAGACGTGGGACACGCGCGAAGCGCGGGCCTTCAACTGCTCCCCGGCATGGGGAGCCTGATCTCGACCTCGCCCCCTCCCCCGGGAGCGTTGGCGACCAGGATCCGCCCGCCATGAGACTCGATCATCCGGTGCGAAACTGCCAGCCCCAGGCCGGTCCCCTGTTCCTTGGTGGTGAAGAACGGCGTGAAGGCGTCGACCAGGGCATCGGGCGTGAAGCCGGGACCGGAGTCCCGGATCCGGACTCGCAGCATCCCGTCGACGGTCTCGCAGGCAATCCGGACCTCACCGGCCTCTCCCGCCGCTTGGCAGGCGTTGAGCAGGACGTTCAGCAGGACCTGGCGGAGCTGCTCCCGATCCCCCCGCACGCGCAGACCACCGGCCGGCACAGAGACGAAACGGACCGCCCGTCCCTCCTTCTGCGCCTGCAAGAGGGAGACGACGCCAGCGATCTCCTCCTCGATCGCAACCTCCTGCTGCTCGATCGGGCGCGGCCGCGCAAAGGCGAGGAACCGTGAGAGGACGTTGTTCAGCCGGTCCGACTCGTCCACGAGGATGCGGAACATCCGATGCTTCGGGTTTTCCGGCGGGAAATCGTCCGCCAGGATCTCGGCAGAACCTTTGATCGACGCGAGCGGGTTGCGGATCTCGTGGGCGAGACCGGCCGAGAGACGGCCGACCGCGGCGAGCTTCGCCGTCCGGATCAGCTGCTCCTCGGTGCTGCGCAACTGGTCGAGGCTCGCGCGGAGTTCGATCGCTGCCCGCACGAGCTGGCCTTGTGTCCGCTTGACGCGCGAGACGAGCAAGCCGGTCGTGGTCCCGACGACGAGATAGAGGACCATCTCGAGGATCTTCTGCGTGTCGGAGGCGGGGTCGTGGGAAATCTGGCCGAAGGCGTGGGGGCGTAGGCGACACACACCACGACGGCGGCGATCAGGCCGCCCAGGAGCCCGTGCTGGAACGCCGCGAAGATGATCGGGAGGTAGTACAGGCGCCTAAAGATGTCGTGCAGGTAGTGTGCGTGGACCGGCGCGACGTAATGCGATATCGAGATCGCCAGAATCGAGACCGCGATGGCGATATCCGGCCGGAGGAACCGTCCATCACACCGAGTCGCCGCGTCCCGAGGCAAGGAGCCGGACGGGGGGGCTTCTTCGGTCGAACGACTTTCCCGGGCCATGGATGCTCCCTTGTTCCCCGTGAAGAGTATTCTTCGGGGGCGGGGGGCGGCCGGCGGCGTCGCCCCGGAGCGGATCTATTTCCCCGCCGCAGGGAGATCCCCTAGCAGCCCCTTCCCCCCGACCAGCCCCCCCACGCCGCGGTGCTCGCCGCGGTTGCGGCCGACGGCCGACAGGATGCGGTCGCTGAGGCGGCTCAGGGGCAGCGTCTGCAGGTAGACGCGGCCGGGGCCGGTCAGGCTGGCGAAGAACAGGCCCTCGCCGCCGAACAGGGCGTTCTTGAAGCCGCCGACGAACTTGATGTCGTAGTCGACCGACTCCTGGAAGGCGACCAGGCAGCCGGTGTCCACGCGCAGGTGCTCGCCGTGGGCCAGGTCCTTGACGATGATCGCGCCGCCGGCGTGGGCGAAGGCCAGACCGTCGCCGGCCAGGCGCTGCAGGATGAAGCCCTCGCCGCCGAACATGCCGGCGCCGAGGCGCTTGGTGAAGGCGATGGTGATGTCGATGCCGTAGGCGCAGCAGAGGAAGGCGTCCTTCTGGCAGAGCAGCGAGCCGCCCAGCGCCTTCATGTCCAGCGGGATGATGCGGCCCGGGTAGGGCGCCGCGAAGGCCACGTGGCTCTTGCCCGCGCCGCCGTGCTTGAAGGTGGTGATGAAGAAGCTCTCGCCGGTGACCGCGCGCTTGAGGCCCTTGAAGATGCCGCCGTCGGTGCCGGTGTTCATCTCGATGCCGTTCTCCATGTAGAGCATCGCGCCGGCTTCGGCCTGCACGGCCTCGCCGGGATCCAGCTCCACCACCACGGCCTGCAGGTCGTCGCCCAGGATCTGGTAATCGATCTCGTGCGCCATGTGCGTCGTCTCCTTCTCGGGGTCAGCGGCGCGTGATGCGCCCGTCGGTGGTCGCGTCGATGACGCCGGCTTCGCGCACGGCGTCGGCGATCGCTTCGGTGATCGTCCGGCCGGCGTAGGTCGAGGCCGGCGGGTCCATGTCCATGTAGATGCGGGCCTTCTGGACCACGAAGTCGGGGCACGCGACCGTATAGACGCGCGCCGGGTCCAGGGGTTCCCCGCCCACGGTCAGTTCGAGCACTTCCGGCGTGGAATCGGCCCAGGCGTAGGCGTAGCGCAGGCCCGAAACCTGCAGGATGCCCTCGCCGCCGTTCTCGGCCGTGCGGGCGTTCGCCAGCACGATCCCGCGCAGTCCCGCGCCGTCGATGCGGAACGTCTCGAGCGTGTTGTTGAACGGCACCAGCGAGTGGATGTCCAGCAGGGTCACCGGCCCGGCCAGGAAGTCGCGGCGCAGGGTGCCGGAGTTCAGCAGCGCGACGTCGGCGCCGGCCGCCTCGCGCAGCCGGTCGCAGATCCAGCTGCCGACGTTGCTCTCCCCGCGGCCGTTGCGGCGCCAGTCGCGGGTCAGCCGGCCGATGACCTGGCCGAACACGGCGTCCACGCGGGCGGCGTAGGACTCGGCCAGCGACTCGAGCGCGGGATCGGCGCGGCGCCCCTCGGCCAGCACCTCGACCAGGCGGCCGTCGTAGGCGACCACGCGGTCGTCGGCCACGCGCAGGTCCAGCCGGCCCAGGTTCTTGGCGTGGCTGCCCGCCTGCACGACGAGGATGCCGCCGACCAGGCGCGGCTCGCGGGTCCGGCTGTGCGAGTGGCCGCCGACGATCACGTCCAGCCCCGACCCGGCCAGGTCGCGGGCCAGCTCCTGGTCGACGTCGAGCCCGTCGTGGGTGAGCAGCACCAGCAGGTCGGTCTTCGGGTCCAGCTCGGCGATCCAGCGCCGGATCACCGCGCGCTGGTCGTCCAGCCGCAGGCCCGCCACGCGCACGTCCGCGGTCACCTCGAACAGCTCGGAACAGGTCACGCCGATCACGCCGACGCGCAGGCCGCCGCGCTCGAGGATCACGGGCTCCTGCGCGAACTCCAGCTCGCCGCGCTCGTTCCGCAGGTCCAGGGCCATGATCGGCCAGGCGGCGCGCGCGGCCACGCGGCGCGCGTTCTCGCGGCCCAGGTCGAAGTCGTGGTTGCCGATCACCCCGGCGTCGATGCCCAGCAGGTTGAGCATGTCGATCCAGCCGCCGCCCGGCACGCCGTCGACCTCGATCTCGCCGACGGGGTTGCCGGTCATGAAGTCGCCCGCGTCCAGCAGCAGCGAGGCCGCCGCGGCGCGCCGCTGCTCCTCCAGGTGGGAGGCCAGCGCCGCGATCCCCCCCGCGGGCGCGTGGTCGTCGCGCCAGGTGGCCGGCTCGGGCATGAAGGCGGTGTGGGTGTCGTTGATGTGGAAGATGGTCAGGTTCCAGGGACCTTCCCCCCGGACCGGCGGCGGCGGCAGGACGGCGGCGGGAGCCGTGGCGGCGAGGGCGACGGCGGCGACGGCGGGGGCGTCGTCCGGCGCGGGGCACTTCGGCCCGCAGGCGCAGCCCGCGAACGAGACGGCCAGCAGGAGCCCGGCGAAGACGGCGAGCGCGCGCAGGGCGAAACGTTCCTGGAGATGGTGCATGGTCACTCCGGTGTCAGGGGTCCGGGCCCGGGGCCCGCGGGGGCGGTCGCGGCAGGGTAGGCCGAACGGGCGAACCTGGCAACCGCCGGCTGGGATCAGTGCCGGCTGGGATCAATCCGGGGCCGCGGGGTCCCGGGCCGCCAGGTGGACCAGGTACTCGCGGTTGCCGGCCTTGCCGCCGTCCACGGGCGACACCACGGGTCCGGCCACGATCCGCGCCAGGGCGCGCAGGCTCCCCAGGACCTCTTCCAGCACGCGTTCGGCTTCCTGCGGGGGCAACCGCCCCTCCACCAGGCGCGACGGCGGGGCCTCGTAGTGCGGCTTGATCAGGCTGACGACGCTGCCGCCGGGCTCCAGCAGGGCCAGGGCGCGGGGGACGACCCGCTGCTGGCGCGTCCAGCCGGCGTCGATGACCACCAGGGCGACCGGCTCGGGCAGCTCCACGCGCAGGGCGTTGGTCCGCTCGTGGACCGCCACGCGGGGGTCGCTGCGCAGCCGCCAGTCCAGCACCCCGTAGGCCGTGTCCACGGCGTGGACGCGCAGGGCGCCCCGCTGCAGCAGCACGTCGGTGAAGCCGCCGGTGCTGCAGCCCAGATCGGCGCAGACCAGGCCGGCGGGGTCGATCCCGAAGGCGTCCAGGGCGCAGGCCAACTTGTCGCCGCCGCGAGAGACGTAAGGCACGCGCGCTTCCTGCCGATGGAGTGGGGGCCGGACGGCGAGCCGCCCATCCGTCCCGGCCCGAGGTTGCCCGATGGCACATGATAGGGCATCATGGCTGGTGACGGAACCATGAGCGTACGCGGAATGCGGACGGGATCTTCTATGCGCAGTCCCTGGAACCACATCGCGGTGCTGCTGCTGCTCGAGGCGGTCGTGTTCGTCGCGTTCCGCCACGTGCTGGACACGCCCCTGTGGAACCCCGTCGACTTCGAGATCCTCCGCGACGCCCACGTCCTGCGGGGCAATCTGGGCGACTATTTCAGCCACCTCGGGAACTTCTTCAGCCAGCCCCTGCTGCAGGTCGTCTTCCTGCTGGAATCCCACTTCTTCGGGCTGGAGCCGTCGGGGTACCTGGCCGTCAACCTCGCCGTGCACGGGCTGAACACCTTCGTGGTCTACATGCTGGTCAACATGCTGTTCCCGCACGGGCGGATGGCCCTGACCTCGTCGCTGCTCTTCGCCCTCGGGGTCGGCCACTACGGCAAGGGACTGCTGAGCCTCGCCGGCCTGGAGTCGCTGCTGATCGCGCTGTTCTACCTGACCGTCCTGTACTGCATGATCCGCAACGACTTCCGGCACGGGGGGCGGCTGCGCACCCCCTGGTTCCTCGGGGGCCTCGGGGTGTTCGTCCTGGCGGGGCTGACGCGCCCGGCCTCGTTCTCGCTCCTGGGCTGCCTGCTGGTCTACAAGCTCCTCTTCTACCGGGAGCGCGGCGGCCGGTCGATCTTCTCGCCGACGCTGCTGATCCTGCTGGTGGCCGGCGTCTCCTTCTACGTGGCGAAGGTGCTGTGGGGCTACGACCAGCCGCCGGTGCAGTTCGGCGGCAAGGCGGGCGCGACGGAGTTCACCTGGGACGCGTTCAAGACGATCTTCCGCTACCTGAACCTGCTGGTGTTCCCGCTCCAGGTCAGCGACCTCGTGACGTCCTCGCACCCGGTCGTGCGCTTCCTGTACGAGTGGCGCGTGCCGGTGCGGACCCTGGTCTCGCTGGGCCTGCTGAGCTTCAGCTTCTTCGGCTTCCTGTTCGGCAGCCGGGCGCTGCGCTTCTTCATCGCCTGGACCTACATCACGGTGATCCCGGCCGCGCTGATCGCCGGCCGCGGCGAGTGGCTGAACGTGCGCTCCCTCTACCTGGCCGCGGTGGGCTTCTGCGTGATCCTGGCCGCCGGCACCACCGGCTGCGCGCGCCTGCTGGACGCCCACCGCCACCGCCGCTGGCTGCCGTTCGTCATCCCGCTCTGCTTCGCCGTCGTCGCCATGACCGTCAACAGCCGCCTGGCCGGCCGCACCTCGTCGCTGGCCGCGTCCCCGGACATCCGGCGGCTGCACCGCCTCCTGGACGCCGAGCTCGAGGCCGGCGGCCGCGACGACGCGGTTCCCGGCTCCCCGGCGCCGATCATCCCCCCGCGCGAAGACCCGACCTGACGCTGATTCCGGCTTTCGCCACCGCAGCCGCGATGTATCTTGGAGCCTGCCGCACCGCGCGGCGCCCCCATCCTGGCGACGCGGTCCGGCGGCACGGTTCGGGTGAGCGACCCTTTTCAGGAGGCTCGTGCGATGGCCAAGTACCGCATCGGCTGGATGCCCGGCGACGGCGTGGGCGTGGACGTGATGGAGGCGACCAGGACCGTGCTGGACGCCATGGGATTCGACGCCGAATACATCCCCGGCGACATCGGCTGGGAGATCTGGCGCGCCGAGGCCAACCCGTTGCCCGACCGCACCCTGGCGATGCTGCGCAACGTGGACGCCGCCCTGTTCGGCGCCATCACCAGCAAGCCGAAGGAGGAGGCGGAGCAGGAGCTGGTCCCCGCACTGCGCGGCCAGGGGCACGTCTACCGCAGCCCCATCGTCGGCCTGCGCCAGAAGTTCAACCTGCGGACCAACCTGCGCCCCTGCAAGGCCTACGCGGGCAACCCCCTGAACTTCCGCGACGACCTCGACTTGGTGGTCTTCCGCCAGAACACCGAGGACCTGTACATGGGCGTCGAGTGGCACCCCCTGCCGCAGGACGTCCGCGACGTCATGAAGAAGACCCACCCCGCCCAGCTGGGCCGCATGGACGCGACCGCCAACGAGGACATCGCGGTCAGCTGCCGCATCCTGACCCGCCTGGGCTGCCAGCAGATCGTGCGCGACGCCTTCGAGTACGCCAAGAAGTTCGGCTACAAGTCGGTCACGGTGGTCGAGAAGCCGAACGTGGTGCGCGAGACCTCGGGCCTGATGGTCCGCGAGGCCCGCCTGATCGCCAAGGAGTACCCCGGCATCGCGCTGTGGGAGACCAACATCGACGCGATGTGCATGTGGCTGATCAAGAACCCGCAGGACTACGGCGTGCTGGTCTCCAGCAACATGTTCGGCGACATCATCAGCGACCTGTGCGCCCAGCTGGTGGGCGGCCTGGGCTTCGCCTGCTCGGCCAACATCGGCGACGAGGTCGCGATCTTCGAGCCCAGCCACGGCTCGGCGCCGAAGTACGTCGGGATGAACAAGGTCAACCCGATCGCCATGATCCTGTCGGCCAAGATGATGCTCGACCACCTGGGCGAGAAGGACATGGCGGCGCGGCTGGAGCGGGCCGTCGCCGAGGTCATCGCCGAGGGGCAGGTCCGCACCTACGACATGGGCGGCGACGCGACCACGACCGACATGGCCGCGGCGATCGCCGCCAGGGCGGTCCGCTAGGCGGCCCGCTCGGGCTCGGTTCGCGAAAGCGCCGGCCGCGGCTCCGGGAAGGGGCCGCGGCCGGTTCCTTCAGGGGCGTGCGGCGCCCTCCGCCGCCGCGAGCGAGACGCGCAGCAGGTGGCGCTTGGCGGCGCGGGCGTTGGGACCCAGCGAGCTCAGGAAGGCGCGGACGTGATCGCGCTCGGAGCCGATCCCCTGGGCCGCGCGGTCGCAGAGGCAGGGCACGAAGGGGAAGCCGAGCGTGCCCGCGGCGCGGGCGATCTCGGACTTCTCGGCCAGCAGCAGCGGGCGGATCAGCGCCACGCGCCCGTCGAAGAAGTCGCGGCGCGGCGGCAGACCCTCCAGCCCTCCCTTGAACAGCAGGTTCATCAGGACCGTCTCGGCGGCGTCGTCCAGGTGGTGAGCCAGGGCCAGCTTGCCGCAGCCGTGCTGCGCGGCGTGGCCGAACAGCAGCCGCCGGCGCTCGTGCGCGCAGCGGAAGCAGGGGTGGGCCGGCCGCGCGCCCGCCGGCGGGCCGGGGTCCGGCTCGGCGGCCGCGAACGCCAGGGGCACGTCCAGGCCGTCGCAGAGTTCCTGCAGCCGGCGGCGGCGCTCCGCGCGCCCCTGCGCCTCCGGGAACTCGACATGCAGCGCCGCCAGCGCGAAGTCGAGCGGCGCGGCGCGGCGCCAGCGCACGAGCAGGTGCAGCAGCATCACGCTGTCCATGCCGCCGGACAGGCCGAGCAGCACGCGGTCCCCGTCGGCGAACAGCGACCACCGCTTCTGCGCGGCGGCGAGGCGGCGGGCCAGGAAGTGCAGGCGGCGCTCAAGGTCGGCGGTCGGGTCGACGGTCGGTTCGGCGTTCATTGCGGATCCTCCCGCTCCCCATCCTGGACCCGCGCGCCTCTCGGCGCAAGATTGCGCGCACGGCGCGCCGCGGATCTGCTATGGTTCCGCCGACACGTGTCATCGCCGGCCGCAGTTCCCAAGGACGGGGACCGCGGCCGGTTCGCTTCCCCCGGAGTCCAGCATCGCGCGATCCTCTGGACACAGGGCAACGCGAGGCCCATTCTTGCGTACGAGGGAGCCCACCACCCCGCCGGGAGGGCGACGATGAAGAACCGCGAGGACCGGGTCCGCGCCGTGCGCGGCGCGCTGACCAACGTGCTGGACTTGAAGCGACAGGACCGCGTCCTGGTCGTCACCGACGCGATCACCCGCAGCGTGGGCGACGTGTTCGCCGCAACGGCCGAGTCCGAGGGCTGCGACACCGACACCTACCTCATCCCCGAACAGGGCCGCCCCCACGCCGCGCTGCCCGCGGGCATGGTCGAGCGGCTCGACGGGCGCACGGTGGTGATCAACGCCTTCTCGGCCTCGAACGCCGAGGTGCCCTTCCGCATCGCCTGGATCCGGGCCATCGAAGAGACGCGACGGATCCGCCTGGGGCACGCGCCCGGCATCACCGAGGCCATGCTCGACGACGGCCCCCTGGCCGTGGACTACGCGGCCATGCGCGCGCGCGGCGACCGGCTGATCGAGAACCTGCGCGACGCCGTCGCGGTGCACATCACCGCCCCCGGCGGCACGGACCTGACGCTGGGCCTGCGCGGGCGGCCGTTCCAGTCCGACGTGCGCGCCACCATCGAGATCGGCGTCAACCTGCCGTGCGGCGAGGTCTACTGCGCCCCGGTCGAGACCGAGGGCGACGGCGTGCTGGTGGCCGACGGCCCGATCGGCGCCATCGGCAAGCCCGCGGCGCCGGTCACCCTCGAGCTGTCCGGGGGGCGCGTGACGCGGGTGGCCTGCGCCGACGCCGCGCTGCGGGCCGAGGTCGAGGCGCTGTGCGCGGCCGACGCGACGGCGAACATCGTCTGCGAGCTGGGCATCGGCCTGAACCCCGGCGCGCGGCTGGTCGGCTGCATGCTGGAGGACGAGAAGGCCCTGCGCACGGCGCACATCGCCTTCGGCAGCAACGAGGACATGCCCGGCGGCCGCAACCGCTCGAGCGTCCACATCGACTACCTGTTCCACACGCCGTCGATGGACGTCACCTACGAGGACGGCTCGCACCGCCAGCTGATGCGGGACGGCCAGTTCACCTAGAAAGGCGCGGCACCGGCCATGCAACCCATCGAGAGGCTCGGCGCCTTCTACCTCGGCAAGGAATTCGATCCCGCCACCGGCGTGAAGCCCGACGCGCACCTGCAGTACGACGCCCGGGACCTGACGACCCACGCCGTCTGCGTGGGCATGACCGGTTCGGGCAAGACCGGGCTGTGCGTCGCGCTGCTCGAGGAGGCGGCGCTCGACGGCGTGCCCGCGATCATCATCGATCCCAAGGGCGACCTCGCCAATCTCCTGCTCACGTTCCCGGAGCTGCGCCCCGAGGATTTCCTGCCCTGGGTCAACCCCGACGACGCGCGGCGCAAGGGCCAGACCGTGCCGGAGTGCGCCGCCGCCACCGCCGCCGCCTGGCGCGAGGGCCTGGCCGCCTGGGACCAGGACGGCGAGCGCATCCGCCGCCTGCGCGCGAGCGCCGAGTTCCGCATCTACACGCCGGGCTCGGACGCGGGCACCCCGGTGTCCATCCTCGCCTCCCTGAGCGCGCCGCAGGGCGGCTGGGAGGGGAACGAGGAAGCCCGCCGCGAACAGATCGCGGGCACCGTCGGCGCCCTGCTCGGCCTGGCCGGCGTCGATGCGGACCCCCTGCGCGGCCGCGAGCACATCCTGCTCTCGACGATCTTCGAGCACGCCTGGCGCGAGGGCCGCGACCTGGACCTGGCGCAGCTGATCGCGGCGGTGCAGCGGCCGCCGGTGGCGAAGCTGGGCGTCTTCGACGTGGACGTCTTCTTCCCGCCGCAGGAGCGCTTCGCCCTGGCGATGGCCCTGAACGCGGTCGTCGCGGCGCCGTCGTTCGCCTCCTGGCTGCAGGGCGAGCCGCTGGACGTCGACGCGCTGCTGCGGGCGCCGGACGGGCGGCCGCGCCACGCCATCTTCTCGATCGCGCACCTGCAGGACGCCGAGCGCATGTTCTTCACGACGCTGCTGCTGGAGCAGGTCGTCGCCTGGATGCGCCGCCAGCCGGGCACCACCAGCCTGCGGGCCCTGCTCTACATGGACGAGGTCTTCGGCTTCCTGCCCCCGACGGCCGAGCCCCCCAGCAAGAAGCCCCTGCTGACCCTGCTGAAGCAGGCCCGCGCCTGCGGCCTCGGCGTCGTGCTGACCACCCAGAACCCCGTGGACCTGGACTACAAGGCCCTCGGCAACGCCGGCACCTGGCTGCTGGGCAAGCTGCAGACCGAGCGCGACAAGCTGCGCGTGCTGGACGGCCTCGAGTCCGCCGGCGGCGGCTTCGACCGCAAGACGGCCGACGCCCTGCTGTCGGGCCTGGGCGAGCGCGTCTTCCTGCTGCACGACACGCACGCCGACGGGCCGGTCCTGATGCAGACGCGCTGGGCCATGAGCTACCTGCGCGGCCCCCTGACGCGCGACCAGATCCGCACCCTCACGCAGCCGTCGCCGACCGCGGCCGGCCCGGCCCCCGCCGGCGACGCTCCGGCGGCGTCAAGGTCCGGCGCGGACCCGGCGGCGGCCTCCGCGACGCCGCCCCCCCTGCCGCCCGCGGTGCCGCAGGCCTGGGCGCCGGCGGCCCTCTCCCGCGAAGCGGCCCTGGCCGCGCTCGAGAGCGAGCGGGGGCGCCTGGACGTCGCCTCGGCGACGCTGGTCTACGAGCCGCGGCTCGGCGCCTTCGGCCGCGTCGCCTTCGTCGACCGCAAGCTGGGCGTGGAAGCGGAGCAGGCCGTCGGCCTGCTGGTGCGGCCGCAGGACGCCGGCGCCCTGATCCGCTGGCGCGAGGCCGAACCCACGGCCCTCGACCCCGCCGCCCTGGCCGCCGCCCCCGAAGCCGGCGCCCGGTTCGCGCCGCCGCCCGCGGCCTGGAACGCCGCCGCGGTCTTCAAGGCGGCGGCGAAGGACTTCGCCGACCACCTCTACCGCGACCGCGAGCTGGCCCTGCCGCACTGCCCGGCCCTGGACCTGCACGGCCTGCCGGGCGAGACGGAAGCGGCGTTCGCCGGGCGCGCCGCGCTGGCGGCCCGCGAGCGCCGCGACGCCGACGTCGAGAAGCTGCGCGCGAAGGCCGAGGCGGCCCTCGCGCGGCTGACCGCGAAGCTGGAACGGGAGCAGCGCGAGCTGGCACAGGACCGGGCCGACCACGCCTCGCGCCAGCGCGAGGAGCTGCTGTCGGCGGGCGAGACGATCGCCGGCATGCTGGGCGTCTTCGGCAGCCGCCGCCGCGGCGGCCTGGCGGCGGCGGCGCGCAAGCGCCACCTGACCGACAGCGCGCGGATGGACATCTCCGAATCGGAGCAGCTGATCGCCGGTCTGGAGCGGGAGATCGCCGGGCTGCGCGCGCAGCTCGAGCAGGAGGCGGCCGAGGTCGCCGCCCGCTGGGACGCCGCCGCGCGCGAGGTCGCCGCGGTCGCGGTCAAGCCGCGCCGCACCGACGTGCGGGTCGACCTCGTCGCGCTGACCTGGGTGCCGATCTGGGAGTTCTCGGTGCGGGAGGCCGCGGGCGGAACCGCGACGCTGCGCGCGCCCGCGGGCTGACCCCGCCGTCAGCGCACGGCGGTGCCGGCGGCGCGGAAGGACAGGTAGTCCCGGATCAGCCCGTCGTACTTGGCGCAGAGCGTGTCGTCGGCCAGCGCGTGCCGGACGTCGTCCGGCGTCGGGACCCGGCGCAGGCCGGCGCTGACGCCCCGCAGGGCCTGCAGCACCCGCAGGTGCTCGGCGCGGGCGTCGGGGTTGTCCGAGACCAGGATGTAGTGCTCGCCGAAGCCGAACACGCCGTCCGGCGTCGCCGCCATCCACTCGATGAAGACCCGCATCGCGTCGAACTGGCGGTGGCGCAGCGCCTCCCGCGGCTCGATCCAGTGCGGCTCGTGCACGAAGTTCACCGTGATCTCGGGCAGGTCGCCCACGAAGCGGCAGACCAGCGTCTCCCCCGGCACGTCCAACGCCACCATCTCCATCACCGTGCCCATCGACTTCTCGAGCTCGGCGGCGAAGCGGCGCATGCCCTCTTGCTTGTCGTCCGCGGTCTGGTAGGCGTCTTCGGCCGCCTCGAGCAGAAGCTGGACCGTGCGCAGCCGGTCGCTCAGCGGCATGGGCAGCGCATCGGCCGGGTCGGGCCGCCGCATGGGCTCGAAGGGCAGCCCGGCCAGGTACAGGGTGTCGGTGCCGACCCCGGTGAACGTCCACGGGGGCGGGATCTGCGCGCCGTAGCCGATCAGCAGGGGCTGGTCGCCGCCCGCGACGGTGACGGTGCCGTCCTCGTTGATCGGGTAGGGGAAGAACTCGGCGCGGAAGAAGCGCCAATAGACCACCAGGGTGACGATCAGCACGAGCTGAACGGCCGCCACCAGCAGAAAGACGCGTTTCCAGCTGAACTGCTGGGGGTCGAACCTGGCGAAGTTGTTCATGGGGGATGTCATCGGCAGGCGCCGCTTCGGGTTGAGGGCGCAGTGGCGCGCCGCGGGCGCCCCATCAGCGCAATCTCACCAGCCGCAACGGCGCGGTCCCGCGGCGGCCGGGCAGGACGGCGAAGTACACGCCGGCGGCCACGTCCCGGCCGGCGGCGTCCCGGCCGTCCCAGTTCCGGCTCGGGGTCTCCCCTCCCGGTTCGAGCTCGAGCCGACGCACGATGCGGCCGCGGGCGTCGCGGATCTCCACCGCGACGGGCTCCGCGAGCGTCTTGCCGTCCGCGCCGGGGCCGGTCAGCGCCAGCGTCGTCCCCCCCGCGAAGGGGTTGGGCCAGCCCTTCAGCGCCGCGGGGCGCGGGACCGCCGCTCCCACCTCGGTCAGGGCCGGCAGTTCCAGCAGGTAGTCCAAGACCAGCTGCTCGTGCCCGTCCAGGGAGTCGGGATCGTGGCTGCCCTGGGGGTAGGTGTAGTAGGCGAACTGCGGCGGCGTCGCCCCCTTGCCCTGCATGACCGAATCGGCGCGTGCGCTGTGGAGAGGGGGCACCACGGTGTCCCGATCTCCGTGGTGGATCTGCAGGGGGGTCTCGACCCGCAGGTGCGGCAGGACGCACCACGAGATCAGCGCCTGCCGCGCCTGTTCCAGGGTGATCTGTCCGGCCAGCCACGGCCCGGCGATCCGGTCCGCCACCTCGCGGCCGAGGGAATCGCCGGTATCCCCGGCGTCGAGCCGCTCCTGCGCGCCCAGGTGCACGTGGTCCGCGAAGAAGTCGGTCGGACCGTAGCGGATCGCGGTGCGCCGCACGCGCGGGTCGCGCAGGGCCAGATGGTAGGCCACGTTGCCGCCGCGGCTGCCCCCCAGCACGACGACGTAGCCGGGATCCGCCTGCGGGATGTTCAGCAGCACGGCCGTCAGCAGCGCCATCGTGTCGTCGCAGTCGCGGTCGAAGGGCGACGGCTCGCCGCCGCTGATGCGGATGCCCAGCGGCTGGCCGCCGTTGAGCGGTTCGGAGCGGAATGTGGGCGCGACGACCAGGAAGCTGTCCGCGAAGGCCGCGGCGGGGAAGTTCGCGTCGAAGTTCACCAGGAAGTCGAGGGTCAGCCCGTCGAAGCCGCCGTGCAGCAGCACCAGGACGGGGAAGCGCCCCTGCTGCGTCCACAGCCGGGGGTAGCGCAGGCCGCCGTAGTGCGTGAAACCTTCGATCTCGTGGCTGACGGCCTGCACCGTGAAGCCCGTGACGTCGTCGACGCCCGTGCGCACGACCTTCCAGTCCGTGGGCGTGGGCAGGCGCCCGGCCCAGTCCTGCGCCACCGCCGCGACCTCCGCCGCGGCGGCGGGCGCGAACAGGGCGGACAGGTCCGTCTGCGCCGCGACGGGCGCGGCGGCGGCGGTCAACATCGAACAGGCGATCGCGCACAGGGCGCGCCGCAGCGGATACCAGGCCATCGATTCTCCTCGGGGAAGATTTCCCACAAGCAAGGCCCGATCGCAGCGGACGTCAAGAGCGGGCGCCCATCGCCGGGCTTGCCCGCCGGGCGGCGCGCTGGTAGATTCGCCCCATGAAAGACGATCGCGGCTCCCCGCCCATCTATCCCCGGACCGACCCCCAGGTGCTCGAGCGCGCCGACTACGAGACGGAACCGCTCCAGCGCGGGGAGTACGTCACCGCCATGGTCCACCTCTACCGGGGCGAGATGCACCGCGCCCTGGAGTGGCGCAAGCGCCTGGACACCACCACGCACTGGGCGCTGGTCTCGACGGTCGGCATCCTGACCTTCAGCTTCAGCAACCCGCAGTACGCCCAGGAGACGATCATCACCGGCATGTACGCCAACCTGATGTTCCTCTACCACGAGGCGCGGCGCTTCCGCTTCTTCGACGTCTGGCGCTCGCGGGTCAGGATGATCGAGGAGAACTTCTACGGGCCGATCCTGCGCCGCGACCCGCACAGCCCGATGGAGGGCTGGGGCGACCAGGTGGCCGAGGACCTGCTGCACCCGAAGTTCAAGATCACGCGGCTGCAGGCGATGCGGGCGCGCCTGAAGCGCAACTACATCTACATCTTCGCCTTCATGCTGGTCGCCTGGATGGGCCGCGCCTGGGGCCTGCCCGTGGAGGCGCAGCGCGAGGGCCTGCCCGGCCTGTTCTCGATGGGGCTGCTGCCCTGGTGGGTGCCGGTCTCGCTGGTGATCGGGCTGTACGGGTTCCTGGCGGGCATGATGGTCTTCACGCCCAACGTGAAGCCGGCCGAGGAGAGCTACTGGCCCGATCCCGAGCACTGCGGCGAGGACATCCCGAGCCTGGACGTCTAGATCGGCGTCTAGGACCGCTCGTCCCGGGCCTCATCTCCCAACGGCTGCAGCAGGGCCACGTGCGCCCCCGCCGGATCGCAGATCACGCAGAACGTGCCGTACTCCCCCAGCGACCGCGGCCCCGCGATCACCTTGCCGCCGCGGGCCGAGCAGGCCTCGAGGCTCGCCTCGAGATCCGCGACCGTCACGTACGCCAGCCAGCGCGGCGGCAAGCCCGTGTTCGGACCCCGCGCGTGGCAGATCCCCGCGACGACCCCGCCGTCGCGGTTGATCATCAGGTAGTCGTCGTAGCCCTCCATCGGGACCAGTTCGAAGCTCCAGCCCGCGACCTCGCCGTAGAAGTCCCGCAGGCCCTCGGCGTCCTCGACGGTCAGGTCGAACCAGCCCACCGTGCCGATCGGCACGCCCTTCTCGTCGCTCATGTCGCTCATCCTCCGTCGGGGAACAGGGTCAGGGGGCCGGACGGCGCCTCCGGAGTCGCGGCCGGCGGGGCGGCGGCGGGCGTCTTCGTCGGGAAGCGGCCGACGAGCGCGTCGTTCAGGATCCCGCGCACCTCGTCGCTGAAGTCGTTGCCCAGCATCCAGCTCAGGTAGCCGGGCGTCGCGCGGGCGATCTCCTCCAGCGGCTTGCCCTGGTGCTTGCCGAAGGTGAAGCAGGCCCGGCCCTGGTCGTCCCACTCGAACTTGCGCGTGCGGTCGACGTAGCGGCCCTCGTTGGGGTTGCTGACGCGGTGCAGGTCGTCGACGTCCCCGCTCAGCGCGTCGTAGCAGCCGACCATGGCGTCGAGCACCTCGAGGGTCGCCTCGACGTCGGCCAGCGCGGCGTGGGCGTCGGTGAGGTCCTTGCCGCAGAACTTGCGGTAGGCCGCGGTCAGGGTGCGCGGCTCCATGGCGTGGAAGATGCGCATGGCGTCGAGGTGGCGCCGGCCCGCGAGCTCGAGCGGCGCGCCGACGCGGCGCATCTCCGCCTCCAGCAGGGGCGCGTCGAAGCCGATCGAGTTGAAGCCGCAGAGGTCGGCCCCCTCGAACAGCGCGTGGATCTCGGGCGCGACCGCGGCCAGGGTCGGAGCCCCGCTCACATCCTGGTCCGAGATCCCGTGGACGGCGGTCGCCGGCGCCGGGATGGGCATCTCCGGGTTGACCAGGGTGCGGTAGCTGCGGCGGGCGCCGCCCGGTTCCACGCGCACCAGGCCGATCTCGACGATGCGGTCGCGGTCGGGGCTGGTGCCGGTCGTCTCGAGGTCGAAGCAGACCAGGGGGCGCTGCAGGTCCAGGTTCTTGAGCATGATTCTCCTTGCCGGTCTCCCTCCCCGCCGGACAGCGGGCGGGGGCGTGGGCACAGACTGCCACAGCCCGCCGCCCGGCGCCATCGCCGAACGGTGCGGCCGGGCAAGAAGAAGGCCCCGGCCTGCCGGCCGGGGCCCTTTCGTCGCGATCGCCGCGCCCGCGGTCAGACGTGGGCGAAGACCGGCACCTTCTCGATCCACTCGGGGTGCAGGTCGCTGATCCCGGCGTGAATCGCGCACAGCGCCTCGCGTAACCGGCGCGTGACGGGCCCTTCCTGGCCGTCGCCCACCCGGTGCTCCTTGCCCAGGTAGCTGAGCGAGCCGATGGACGTCACGACGGCCGCGGTGCCGCAGGCGAAGGCCTCCAACAGCTTGCCGCTGTCGGCGTCGGCGCAGATCTCGCGGACCAGGGGCGGCGTCTCGGTCCAGTTCAGGCCGAAATCGCGGCAGAGCACGCCGACCGAGTCGCGGGTCACGCCCTTGAGGATGGTGTCGCCGGTGGCCGCGGTGATCACCTTGTCTTCGTAGACGAAGGCGATGTTCATGGCCCCCATCTCCTCGATCGACGACATCGTGCGGGCGTCCAGCCAGACGATCTGGTCGAACCCCTCCTGCTGCGCCAGCCTGATCGGCAGCAGGGCGGCCGCGTAGTTGCCGCCGGTCTTGGCCCCGCCGACGCCGCCGGGCGCCGAGCGCACGTAGGTGTCCTCGGCCTTGACCCGCAACGGCTTGCTGCCGCCGGCGAAGTAGCTGCCGACCGGCCCGATGATGATGTAGAACAGGTACTCGGTGCTGGCCTTGACGCCCAGGCCGCGCTGGGTCGAGATCATCGTCGGGCGGATGTAGAGCGCGTCGGGCGACTTCGGCACCCAGTCGCGGTCCAGGTCGATCAGCCGCTTCAAGGCCTCCATGAACAGCTTGGCGTCGACCCGCGGCATGCACATCCGGTCGCAGGAGTGGCCGAAACGCGCGATGTTCATGTCCGGCCGGAACATGTGGACCGAGCCGTCCGCGGGATGCGCGTAGGCCTTCATGCCCTCGAAGATCTCCTGCCCGTAGTGGAGCACCTTGGCCGCCGGGTCGAGCACGATGTCGTGGTACGGGACGATGACCGGCCTTCCCCAGGCTCCGTCCCGGAACGGCATCTCGAACATGTGCGGGGTGAAGATGCTGCCGAAACCGAAATCGCCGCGCGGAGGCGCGGGCGGGTTCGGGTGACGGGTGATCCGGATCTCCATGGGTGCCTCCTCGGATGATTCGCGAGCCACGAACAGGACGATGTCGAGGCGGTCCGTTCCCGACTATCGTCGCCCATCACCGGGGAAAAATCAAGGGGGGCGGCTCCCGATACCGGGCCGTTGTCGTATGCATTTTCAATGGGTTGGGGGCGAGAGGGTCAGGCGCGGCCGGGCCGTTCGGACCCGGGGGCGCGCAGCGCTCCGGCCAGCCCGAAAACGACTTCGGCGATCGCCGCGACCACCAGCACCTGCCCGGCCCCCCACAGCGAGGCCAGGGTCGGACCCGCCAGGACCGACAGCAGGGTCACCGGCCCGAGCAGCGGCCCCAGCCACCCGAAGATGCGCCCGCGGCGCTCCGGCGGCGTCTCGCGCTGCAGGAAGGTGGCGAGGTTGATCTGGATCCCGGTGCTGATGGCCCCGAACAGGGCGAACAGGACCAGCGCCCCGGCGAAGCTGCGGTTCAGGGCGAACAGGCCCAGCAGCAGGCCGTCGAGCGCCACCAGCCCGCCGACCGCCCGCAATGGCCGGCGCGCGCCGCGGGTCAGCACGCCCGCCGCGGCGCCCAGCAGGCCCCCCAGCCCGGCGGTGGCGAAGATCAGGCCCAGGTCCCCCTCGCTGCGCCCGAGCATCCGCGTGACGAACTCGTAGACCAGGGGCGGCTGCATGGCCGTGACCATCGTCACCAAGCCCAGGAACAGCACCGCGAAGCGCAGGGCCGGCCGCCCCCACAGCCACACCACGCCCTGGCGGACGTCGTGCCACTTCTCGGCGGGCCGCTCCGGCGCGTCGGTCTCGAGCTGCAGCCGTGCGGCCTCGAGGTAGCGGAAGGGTCGGGCCGCCAGGATCGCCGCCGAGATCAGGAACGTGGCGCCGTCGATCAGGAACGCCGGCACGACGCCCAGCGCGTGGACGATCAGGCCGCCGGCCGCCATGCCCACCAGCAGCATCGCGTTCTGCGAGATCATGAACAGGGCGTTCGAATGGCCGAGCTGCTCGCTCGGCACGAGGTCCGGCAGCAGGGCCATGCGCGCCGGACCGGTCAGGTTGCGCCCGGCGGCCAGCAGGGAGGCCAGCAGGTAGACCTGCCACAGCTCGGGCACGAAGGGGATGGCGCAGACCACCGCCGTGGAGAACAGGTCGCTGGCGATCATCAGGCCGCGGCGGCTCCAGCGGTCGACCACGACGCCCGCGAAGGGGCCGATCAGCACGCCCGGCAGCACCTGCACGGCGGCCAGCAGGCCCAGGCTCGCCACGTTGCCGGTGCGGTGGTAGACGAGGGAGAAGAAGGCCAGGATCGCGATCTTGTCGCCGAGGCCGCTGACGAACGACGCGGCCCAGACCGCCAGGAAGCTGCGGTTGGCGAACAGGGGTCTCAACGGTCTCCGTCCCTTCGCGGCCGGGATCCTTCCCGGCTTGGGGGGTCGAGCGGGTCGCACGGACGATGGTAGCCGCGACCGGGCGGCGGCGGCAAGCGCGGATCGGCCGGGATCAGCCCAGTTCGACCCGCAGCGCCGCGATCAGGCGGTCGACGTCCTGCGGCGTGTTGTAGCCGTGGATCGAGACGCGCAGCCAGTCGCGATCCGCGAAGCGCGTGACCGGCACCTCGACCCGGTGATCGCGGCGCAGGGCGAGGTGCAGGGCCGTGGCGTCGACGCCGGCCGGCAGCGGCACGGCCGCCATCTGCAGCAGCCAGGGATCGGGCGGGCAGAGCGCCGGCAGGCGGACGACCTCCAGCAGGCGCGTGCGCGCCTCCAGCAGCAGCTCGCGGCAGCGCGCCCGCACCCGCGGCCAGTCGTGCTCGGCGAAGAAGTCCAGCGCCGCCGGCACCGCCAGGTAGGCCGACACGTCGCGCGTGCCGATCCACTCCTGCTCGTCGACGAAGCGGTTCGGACCCGGATGTTCGTCGTGCCAGCCCCAGCTCACGGCCAGCGGCTCGATCAGGTCCTGCCGGTCCTCGCGCACGTAGAGCAACGCCGCGCCCTTGGGCGACATCAGCCACTTGTGGCAGTTGCCGACGTAGACGTCGGCGCCGAGGGCGTGCAGGTCCAGGTCGAGCTGCCCGGGCCCGTGGGCGCCGTCGACGACCGTGAAGATGCCCCGCTCGCGCGCCCGCGCGACCAGTTCCTCCACCGGCAGCCGCACGCCGCTGGTCGAGGTGATGTGGCTGACGAAGAACACGCGCGTGCGCCCGCTCACCCCGCCCCACACCGCCTCGACGACCGCCTGCGGGTCCTGCAGGGGCAGCGGCAACGCCCGCCGCACGTACGTCGCGCCGGTCTTCTCGCCGACGAAGGTCCAGGTGCGGTCCATGGCGCCGTACTCGTGGTCGGTGGACAGGATCTCGTCGCCGGGGCGCAGGTCCAGGGAGCGGGCCACGATGTTCAGGCCGGTGGTGGTGTTGGGCACGAACACGATCTCGTCGCGGTCGGCCCCCACGAAGGCGGCCAGGCGGGCGCGCGCGGCGGCCAGGCGGGCGGGCAGGTCGCGCTCGCGGGCCAGGAAGTCGACCGGCTCGGCCTCGAGCTCCCGCTGCAGGGCCTGGTAGACGTCGAAGACGGGCCGCGGGCAGGCGCCGAAGGAGCCGTGGTTCAGGAAGGTGACGTCGTCGCGCAGCAGGAAGAGCCGGCGCAGGTCGCGGGCGTCGGTCATGGGATCACCTTCACCCCGCTGTCGCGCCCCAGCAGGCGGTTCAGTTCCTCGTCCTTCAGCCGCACCGCCAGGCGCACGCCGTGCTCGCCGTGCTCCTCCTCCAGGACCGAGCCGGTGCGGTGGAAGACCGAGACCAGGTCCATCCGCGTGTACGGCACCTCCAGGCGCACGATGCGTTCGCCGGCCAGCAGGCGGGCTTCGACGGCCTCGCGCACGGCGGCGCAGCCGGCCGGGTCCAGGGCGGAGACGAACAGGGCCCCCTCGTAGCGCCGCCCGAACTGGTTGCGCAGCGTCTCGGCGAGCTCGGCCGGCACGCGGTCCATCTTGTTGAAGACCATCAGGGTCGGCAGCCCGTCGGGCGCCAGCTCGCCCAGCACCTCGTCCACCGCGGCGATCGGGTGCTCGGGGTCGGGGTGCGAGGCGTCGACCACGTGCAGCAGCAGGTCGCTCTCGGCCACCTCCTGCAGCGTGGCCCGGAACGACTCGACCAGGTGGTGGGGCAGCCGCCGGATGAAGCCGACGGTGTCCGACAGCAGGAACTGCCGCCGCTCGTCGATCTCCACGCGCCGGGTCGTGGCGTCCAGGGTGGCGAAGAGCTTGTCCTCGACCAGGACGCCGGCCCCGGTGATCCCGTTCATCAGGGTGGACTTGCCGGCGTTGGTGTAGCCGACCAGCGAGACCGCGAACTGCTCGCGGCGGCGGCGCGTCTGCACCTCGCGCGCCTCGTCGATCGCGATCAGCTCCTTCTTGAGGTGGGCCATGCGCAGCTTGACCAGGCGGCGGTCGGTCTCGAGCTGGGTCTCGCCGGGGCCGCGCGTGCCGATGCCGCCGGCCTGCCGCTCCAGATGCGACCACAGCTTGACCAGGCGCGGCAGCTGGTACTGCAGCTGCGCCATCTCGACCTGCAGGCGGGCCTGCCGGGTGCGGGCGTGCTTCGCGAAGATGTCCAGGATCAGCTCGGTGCGGTCGATGACCGAGATGTCCTTCGTCCGGTCGGCGGCGCCGGGGACCCGGGTCTTGCGGACCGGCGCGCCGTCGGGCCCGAGCGCGGGCTCCTCCCACTTCTTCTTCTTGTCCTCTTTGTCCTTCTTGCCGCCCAGTTCCTTGGTGAGGTTGCGCCCCTGGGCCGGCGACAGCTCGTTGTCGAAGACCACCAGGTTGGCCCCGGTCGCCTCGACCACGGCGCGCAGCTCCTCGAGCTTGCCCTTGCCGATGAAGGTGCGGGCCTCGGGCTTCTCGCGCTTCTGGTGGACGGTGCCGACGACCAGCCCGCCGGCGGTGTCGACCAGCAGGCCCAGCTCGTGCAGGTCGGCGGGGCCGCCGATGGCAGTGCCGTAGTGCTCGGGCAGGTCGGCCCCGACCAGCACGACGCGCTGGCGGGTGTCGGCGGAGTCGCGGTCGGGGGCGGTGGTCGCGGGGTGCTCGTTCAGGGGGTGCCTCCGGAATTCAAAGTGCCAAGTGGTACACCATCCCCACAATCGTCTTGCCGCACCGCGGCGTCCAGCCCCATCGGTCACGGGCGGAAATTGAGCCTTGGTCCAGCCCAGGGCGCAATATCCATGAATCTATCTATAAATCACTATATACAGACATTATTCCGAGTCCTTTGCCGGAAACTCCCGCAGCCACCCGTGCAACGGGCTCATGGCTTTGTAGTGCGCCTGGCAGTAATCCAGCAGTTCGCGCGACTTCAGCTCGGCCGGGACCTGGCCGTCGTGCCGCACCCAGATGCTGTCGTGCTTGAGCAGTTCGGCCCGGGGGTGGTCCGCCGCGAACCCGGCCGGCACGCGCTTGTAATGCTGGCCGCCCAGCTCGTACCCCTGCCGCTCGATCTTCGCCGTCAGCTTGGCCAGCGCGGCGCCCCGCACCGGATCGGCCACCGCCGCCCGCCAGGCCGCCAGCCCCTCCTTGTCGAAGACGTACTTGCCGACGTAGAGCTGCAGCCGCGGCGGCTCGAGGTGGAAGTAGAACCCCGGCCCCCACTTGCGCTGGCCCTCCCAGAAGAAGATGCCCAGGTGCGTCTTGTAGGGGGACTTGTCCTTGCTGAAGCGCACGTCGCGGTGGATGCGGAAGATCGACCCCGAGCCGTCGGTGCGGGGGTCGAACTGGATCTGCGGCGCCAGGCGGCGCAGCCGCACGCCCATCTCCACGACGAAGGCGCGCGCGGGGTCGAGCACGGCCTCCTGGTAGAGCGGCTTGTGCGCCAGGAACCAGTCGCGGTCGTTGTGGCGCGCCAGGTCCTCGAAGAAGCGGACGGCGGTCGGCGGAAACCCCGCGAACTGGTACTTCTCGATCATCGGTCCGCTCTCCTTGTGTGCTGGTCCGTCATCCGCCGATATGCTGGAAAATTGAAAGTCGGAGTTTCAATTTTACCACAGCAAGGCAAGCGCGCCCCCCCCAGCCATCGCGGGACTCACCAGCCATTCAGGATCAGGCGGACCCGCTGCCGCCCACCATCGGGATTGCCGACCACCGCGAACCCCGCCTTGCGGAACAGCGACTGCGTGCCGGTCCAGGCGAAGGTGGGCACGTAGTTGCCCGCGGCATCGGGCTTCGACGGGTACCCCTCGACGATCCCCACCTTGCGCCGCTTCATCGCCTTGAGCGCGTGGTCGAGCAGCGCCGTGGCCACGCCCCGCCCGCGCTGGTCGCGCACGATGAAGAAGCAGGTGATCGACCAGACGCGCTCGGCGTCGTCGCACTTCAGGGTGCGGGCCCGGGCCAGCTTCGGGAACGACAGGCGCGGCCCGAAGGTGCACCAGCCGACCGGCCGCTCGCCGTCGAAGGCCAGCACGGCGTGGACGCTGCCGTCCGCGACGCCGGCGCGCAACCGCTCCTTGGCCGGGTCGCCCTTGATCTCGTCCCACTTCTCGCCGGGACCGATGCGCCAGGCCTGGCACCAGCAGCCGCCGCAGGCGCCCTTGGCGCCGAAGAGTTCCTCGACCTGGGGCCAGAGCGAGGGGGTCAGTTCACGGGTCGTGATGGTCTCCGGCATGATCCGCTCCCCTTAATGACTGTCGCACGCGCTTGCCTGGACCCCACCATATATATCTGTATATTATTACATATATACACATATATAGCCGTCCAGCGATCAGGATCCTGGCCCAGGCACCCGGGCCGCATCCCCTTGGAGAAGCTCCCGCGCCGCCTCCGTCTGCTCCGGCTGTCCCCACACCCAGAGCACGTCCCCCGGCTGCATGACGAAATCCGGCGGCGGGTTGCCCGTCAGTTCGCCGACGCGCGCCACGGCCACCACCGAGGCGCCGGTGCGGCCACGCAGGTCGAGGTCGCGCAGGGAGCGGCCGTGCGCCGGCCCGCCCTCGCCCAGGACCACTTCGTCCAGATCGGCCGCCGTCAGCAAGGTCCCCAGGGGCGCGACCGCCGGCGCCGCGTGCCCGCCCGCCACCAGCGAGGCGTACCGCTCCTGCCGGATGCGCTCCTTCTCCCGTTCGATCGCGCGGCCCGGCACCCCGTAGGCCGCCATGGCGGCGCCGGCCAGTTCGAGCGACGTCTCGAACTCCTCCGGCACCACCGCGTCGGCGCCGAGCCGGTGGAGCGCGTCGACCTCGCTCACGTACCGCGTGCGCACCACGATCTTCAGCCCGGGGGCGGCGCTGCGCGCCACCGCCACGATCTGCCGCGTCGCCGACGGGTCGGCGATCGCCACCACGAGCACCCGCGCCCGGGCGATCCCGGCGTGGGCCAGCACGTCGGGGCTGGCGGCGTCCCCGTAGAGCACCGGTTCGCCCCTCACGCGCGCGTCGCGCACGGTGTGCGGGTTCAGCTCCAGCACCAGGTAGGCGATGCCGCGTTCGCGCAGGACCCGCGCCACGTTGTGGCCGTTCAGCCCGTGCCCGACCACCACGACGTGGTCCCGCGGCGCGGCGCGATCCGCCTCCCCGTCGCCCGCGGCCCGGTTCGGCCGGACCGCGAGGAGCCGCCGCAGCCAGGGCACGCTCCCGGTGCGTTCCGCCAGGCGCGGCGACAGCAGGGCCAGGAAGGGCGTCAGCAGCATCGTCAGCACCGACACGGCCAGGAAGCGCTGCATGAGCTCGCCGCCGATCAGCCCGTGCGCCGCCCCGGCCCCGGCCAGGATGAACGAGAACTCCCCGATCTGGGCCAGGGCCAGGCCGGTCAGCACCGCCGCGCGCGCCCCGAAGCCGAAGGCGAGCGCCGTGGCGGTCACGATCAGCGCCTTGACGACCAGCACCGCCGCGCCCAGGCCGAGCGTGGCCAGCGGCTCGTGCAGCCAGATCGCGGGGTCCAGCAGCATGCCGACCGAGACGAAGAACAGGCTGCCGAAGGCGTCGCGCAGGGGCACGATCTCGGCCAGCACCTGCTGGGCGTATTCCGAATCCGCCACCACGATGCCCGCCAAAAACGCGCCCAGCGCCAGGGACAGGCCCGCCAGGCTGCCGAGCCAGGCCGTGCCGAGCACCGTCAGCAGCGTGGCCAGCACGAACAGCTCGCGGCTGCGGGCGCGCACGACCAGTTCCAGCATCCGCGGGAACAGGAAGCGCGCGCAGACGACGATCGCCGCGACCATGGCGAACGACCAGGCCAGCGAGGCTCCGGCGCGCCCCCACGACAGCCCCTCGGTGCGCCCCAGCACCGGCAGCAGCAGCATCATGGGCACCACCGCGAGGTCCTGGAAGACCAGCACGCTCAGCCCCAGCCGCCCGTGCGGCGCGTCGGTCTCGCCCCGGTTCTCGAACATCTTCAGCACGATGGCCGTCGAGCTCAGGGCGAGCAGGCAGCCGAAGAACACGGCCTGCCCGGCCGGGTAGCCGAAGGCGGTCGCCGCAACCACGCCGGCCAGGACGGTCAGCCCCACCTGCATCCCGCCGGCCCCGAGGATCAGGGCGCGCAACCGCGCCAGCTCGCGCAGCGACAGCTTCAGGCCGATCCCGAACAGCAGCATCGCCACGCCGATCTCCGCCACGACCTCGATGCTCTCGTGCTCGCGCACCAGCCCCAGGCTGCCGGGGCCCAGCACCACGCCGGACAGCAGCAGGGCGGCGATCGTCGGCACGCCGGCGCGCCGCAGCGCGAACACGACGGCCAGCGACACGGCCAGCACGATGACCAGGTCGCGCAGGACCGGCAGTTGGGTCATGGGGCTCCTTCCGGGGCGCGGGCCGTCAGGGCTGGGATTCGCCCGTCTCCTCGACGATCCGCCAGACGCCGTCCGCCTGCGGGGCGATCCTCAGCGCGAGCGGGCTGCTGTACTGCTTGAGTTCCGAGTACCGCGTCGCGGTGATCGCGACCTCGCCCGTCGCCAGGACCTCGTACGCGACGTCGGTGTAGGCGCTGAGATCGCCGCGCTCCTTCGCCGTCGGCAGCGAAGCGACGAGCAGGGCCTTGTACCTGGCCCCCTCGAGCTTCATCTCGCGCACCTGGCCGGTAGGGTAGCGCCGGAGGTTGCGAACCGTCGCCGAATCGGCGTAGAGGTCCGCCACCGCCGGGTCGAACGCCCTCTCCAGCGTCATGTACCGCTCGAAAAGCGCTTTCGCCGCGACGAGCCGGGCATTCGGCTCCTCACCGGCGGCCGCCGGCACGGACGGTGCGGCGAGGGCCAGCAGCAGGATCATCGCCATGCAGCGTAGTTTCATACGCTTCTCCCGTAACGTTAGAATCGTGCGACGGCCGGAAGCGGTGAAGCAGCCCCCTGTCCATAGCGGATTTGCACCGCGGCGTCAACCGGCCCGCGTCCGCCGATCCCCCTTGCCCCCGCCCCCCGCATGTGTGAGGATTCCCCGAAATCCATGCAGGCCGCCACGGAACGGCGGCGGCCGGAATCGCCATCCGAGCGCCGTGATCCCGCTTACGCCCCGGCGACCGCACGAGGACGCGCGCCATGACCCGATCCCTCGCACTGGCCGGTCTGCTCGCCAGCATCCTGCTGGCGCCGGGGTGCGCCCCCGACACCTTGGAGCCCACGCCTTACGGTCCCGGAGACGGCTGGCGCGTCTTCCATCCCCTGCCTGGCGGCTACGACCTCCTCGCGGTCTGGGGCGTCTCGCCCGCCGACGTCTGGGCCGTCGGCGCCTACGGCCACATCGCGCACTGGAACGGGGAGACCGTGGTCGACGTGGACAGCCCGGTCGAGGAGCGGCTGACGGCTCTCGACGGCTGGGGGCCTGACGACGTCTACACCGCCGGCGGGGAGTTCCTCCTGCACTACGACGGCCGCTCCTGGCGCCTCGCGGACCGGTTCCCCGAAGAGACGATTCTGGACCTGCTCTGCGCGGCCGACGGGAGGCTGCACGTCGCCGGCACGTTCGGCCTGCGCATCCGCGACGGCGATGCCTGGCGGACCGTGGCCGGGCCGCGCCCCTCGAGCACGACGGTCTGGACGGCCGACGACGGTGCCGTGCGCGTCGGGGACGGCTCGCGGATCTGGCGGGTGGCGGGCTGGACGGCGGTGCTGGAACAGGACCTGATCTACGGAATCGCCCAGCACGGCGACGGCGGCCTGGTCTGGACCGAGGGCCTCCACAGCACCGCTTCGGTGTACCGCCGCGACCCGCACAACGGCTGGAGGCAGCTCTCGGACTCCTGGGGATCGCTGCGCACGGTGTTGGACATGGAGGGACCCGTCTGGTCGCACAACAGCGGCATCAGCCGGCGCGACACCATCGGCGACCTCGTCGCGGACTCGACGATCTGGGTCAACGACGACGGCCACTGGATCTACGGCCTGAACCGCGTCGGCGCCGACGGCCTGCTCGCCTGCGGCTACGGCGGCACCCTGTTGGCCGGCACGCGCGGCGAAGAGAGCTACGCCTGGAACGAGGCGTCCCGGGAGCCCGGGTACCGCCAATTCAACGCCCTGGACGGCACGGGCTGCGACGACATCTGGGCCGCCGAGTGGTACGGGCGCGTCCTGCACTTCGACGGCGACACCTGGACCCGCGAGTACACCTCCCTGCCATCCGACCGCGCCGTCGCCGACATCCAGGCGCTGGCCGGCGGCTGGGTCCTGGCCAGGGGCGGCGATGCGCTTTCCCTGCGGGAGCCGGGCGTCGGCTGGCGCGAGATCCCGTCGCCGGGCGCCGGGCTCAACCAGGCCTACGCCGTCGCGCCCGACAGCATCTTCGCCTCCACGGCCGCCGGCCTGAGGATCTGGAACGGCGCCGCCTGGCGCGACGCGGGCCTGACCGCCGGGACCGACTACGGCCTGGCCGTCACGTCCTCCGGGGCGCTGCACGCGCTGGTCGTCGACGGGGTGATCAGCCTGCGGCGCTGGGACGGCGCGTCGTTCGCGACGCTGGCCGAATTCCCGGGCCTGGCCGACGCCGAGCTGTGCGCGTCGCGCAGCGGCGAGACGCTCTGGGTCGGCGGCTACACCGCCGGCAACCCGCCCCGCACCACGGTGTACCGCTACGAGAACGGCGACCTGAGCCGCGTCAGCGACGGCGTCCTGCTGCCGTCCTGGCTGCTCGGGATGACCGAGCTGCGCACCGACGACCTGTTCCTGGTGACCGCCTCGCAGGTCTGGCGGTACCACGGCGGCGCCTGGTCCCGCGAGACGGGCCTGCCCGACGAGGACTACACGACGATCTGGAGCCACCCCGACTGCGGCGTCTTCGTCGAGGGCCACCCCACCTTCTTCAAGGAAATTCCCGAGGAGTAGCCACGCCATGCACCTGCGCAAGCGCCTGTCCCTCATCTTCACGCTGCTGGTCCTGGGCGCGGCGGCGGCCGAAGCCGGCACCGCCCGCCTGCTCGCCCTCGGCGGCGATACGGGCTACTGCGCCGACGCCCTCGACGCGCTGCGCTGGTACGGCAGCCTCGCCGACTACCCCGACCGGGCCGTCTTCGAGTTCGGCGACCTGCTGCACGGCCGCGACCGCGCCCCGTCGGAGCAGGGCCTGATCGGCCACGGCGGCGGCGTGCACGCCCGCCTGTCGCGGGACGGGAACTGGGGCACCGCCGGCTTCTACTTCCAGGACCACCTGCCCCAGAGCGACACCGACGGCGCCTTCTCGCTGCTGTGGTCGCGGCGCTGCGGCCCGCTCGACGTGGGCCTCAGCGGCCGGTTCACCACCTACGGGTTGTCCGAGGTCGGCACGGCCGTCGGCGACCGCATCGAGGCGCAGTACTTCCACCACTACGGCCTCGGCGTGCGCGGCGAGCCCCTGTCCGGCCTGCGCCTCGAGGCCGCGGGCGAGCTCGTCAACAGCCGCGCCGAAAGCCACGGCTCCCTGCACCACATGGCGCCCACGAACGACTGGTCCACGTTCGGGCTGAGGCTGCGCGGCTTCATCGACCTCGCCCCCGACCTGACCCTGGTGCCGCTCGTCGACCACTACCGCGACCGGCGCGCCACCTTCGACGCCACCCTCGACAACCCCGCGGATCTCGACGCCGCGCTGACGAGCCTGGGGCTCGGCGTCAACCTGCGGCCGAACCCGGAGACCCTGCTGCTCATCAGCTGCGAGTACCGGGTCGGGCACCAGGACCTGGAGCTGCGGTCCGCCGAATCCCTGTCCCCGCTCTGGGGCCGCAGCGGTCGCGACTTCTACCAGATCCGGGGACGCGCCGGCCTCGAGACGGAACTCCTCCCCTGGCTCACCGCGCGCGCCGCGATGCAGTACGTCCGCGTCCACGACGACCAGCTGCTCTCCACCACGGGCGCCCACCCCGACCAGGAGCGCCGCCGCCTCGAGGCCGTCGCCACGCCGCTGACCCTCGGCGTCGCCGTGCGCCAAGGCCGCTTCACGGCGGACTTCGCCCACAACGACAGCGCGCCGGTGAACCCCGGCCTGACCGCCGCGGGCCTGTTCGGCGCCGGCGGCGAGGGGATCTCGGCGCTCACGCTGTCCTACGAGTTCTGATCCGGCGGCCGCTCCGATCGCCCAAGACGCCCATATAGGTATATATATGTATTAATATATGTATATTTACGGTGATGTCGATCCCCTGCCCTGGCGCGCTCCACCGTCGGCTCGCGACCCGCCCGCCGGCATCCCTCGCGATGGCGCGCCAGGTGCGACCGGGGCAACGACCGGCGACGTTCCGACCGGCGGTCGTGGCGCACGGCCCCGACCGTGGTCCGCCGAGACGCCGCCGCGTCCTTCGATGACGACGACGACACGGCGACGCGCACCGGCGCGGGCCCGCGCCGGCGCGCGCGACGGCTTCGCGACGCCGCCGCGGCATCGCATTTTTCCCTGCCAAACCACGATATTTTGTGTATCGTCGCGCCGGATTGCGCTAGATTCCCCCAGGGAATGGACCCACAGCGGTCTGCAGATTTCTATCCAAGGAGGAGAACCCGCATGGCGAAGAAGACGACGAAGAAGGTCGCGGCGAAGAAGGCTCCGGCCAAGGCCGCCCCCTCGAACAAGCCGCCGACCAAGGGCGAGACCTATCGCGAGATCTGCGCGAAGACCGGCCTCGCGCGCAAGGACGTCGTCGGCGTGTGCGACGCGCTGACCGACATCATGGTCAAGTCCGTCAAGAAGCACGGCTCCTACAACTACCTCGGCCTGATGAAGCTGTCCCTGGTGAAGAAGCCCGCCGTCGCCGGCGGCAAGCTCGTGAAGAACCCCTTCACCGGCGAGATGGTCAAGCAGAAGCCGCGTCCGGCTTCCCGCTCGGTGCGCGTGCGCCCGATGAAGGCCATCAAGGACATGCTGTAGACCCTACGCGGTCCGTTCCGTGATGAAGCGTACGACCCCCGCGCGGATGCGACGGGGGTCGTGCTTTTCCCGCAGGGATCAGGATCACGCCCGCCCGTCGCGCCGATCCGCGATCACCGACGCCGCGACGCCCGCCGCCAGGATCGCGAGCACCGTCAGCAGCACGTACAGGTTGAAGCTCTTCCCGAGCACCTGCTTCAGCCACCCCGCCGCCAGCATCTTCAGGCCCACCACCAGCAGGATCAGCGCGAGCGAGACCTTGAGGTAGCGGAACTTCTCCACCATCCCGGCCAGCGCGAAGTAGAGCGAGCGCAGGCCGAGGATCGCGAACACGTTGCTCGTGAAGACCAGGAACGGGTCGCCCGTGATGGCGAAGATGGCCGGGATCGAGTCGACGGCGAAGATCACGTCGGTGGTCTCGACCATCACCAGCGCCAGCGCCAGCGGGGTGAGCAGCAGCGTGCCCGGCTTGGCCTTCGCCACGACGTCGTCCGCGACCGCGGCCGCGCCGGGCACCTCGCTCTCGAGCGACGCGGAGGTGCCGGCCC
Organism: bacterium; assembly: GCA_016719645.1. Lineage (GTDB taxonomy): Bacteria > Krumholzibacteriota > Krumholzibacteriia > LZORAL124-64-63 > LZORAL124-64-63 > PNOJ01. The sequence goes on along the minus strand of JADJYS010000037.1, from coordinate 64,162 downwards.
GCACCACGAAGTGCTCGCCGTGGAAGCGGGCGGTCACCGGGAACAGCCGGCGCGTCAGGCGGACCACGGCGTTCTGGTTCGGGTCGCCGTGGCCGGACTTCAGAAACAGCATCTTGAGCGCCGTCAGGATCAGGAAGGCGGCGAACAGGTACAGGATCCAGTGGAACTCGGCGATCAGCTTCGCCCCCAGGACGATCATCACGCCGCGCAGCACCAACGCGCCGAGAATGCCCCAGAACAGCACGCGGTGCTGGTAGAGCGGCGGCACGGAGAAGAACCCGAAGATCATGGCGATCACGAAGATGTTGTCGACGCTGAGCGACTTCTCGACGATGTAGCCGGTCAGGTACTTCTCCACCGCCGCGGCGCCGCCGTTCACCAGCCCGTCGACGGGGTCCGCCAGGGCGCCGAGGCCGAACCAGTGCCCCTCGTACGCGAAGTACACGAACACGGCGAAGGCCAGGCCGAGGCTGATCCAGACGGCCGACCAGCCCATGGCCTCCCGCACGCTCACGGCGTGGGCCTTGCGGTGGAAGACGCCCAGGTCGAGCGCCAGCATCAGCAGCACGAAGGCGATGAAGGCCAGCCAGATCATGATCATGTCGGTCGCTGCTCCTCAGGGATGGTGAATACGCGGCCGCCGGCGATCATCGTCGACGAGGCGGATTCTCTCGTGCGTCCGGCCTGATGCCAGGATATGTCGGGTATGTCCCGAATGACAAGGGAAGCCAGCGGGTTTCCGGCACGGACGGCGAAAGGCCCGGCCGGGGGCTCTGGGACGACCTTCTGCACCTCGCTGCGCCCGGCGGTGTCGATCCGCCCGAAGTAGACGCCCGACGGCAGTTGACGGCCATCGTCGGCGACGCCGTCCCACGACACCTCGTGGTCGCCGTCGAGCTGGGCCTCGTCCAGCAGCGCAAAGCCCTCTCAAGACGACCAGGTCGTCAGCGGGTTGAACGGGTTGGGGTAGCTGCGCAGCCCGAGCCGATCGAGCAGCGCGGGCGGCAGCCCGGTGGCGCTCTCGGCGGTGACCTCGTGCAGCGGCGCGGCGGACATGCTCACGTCCAGCGGCCCGCTGTGCGTGTTGACCACGAAGCCCTGCAGGGCCACGTTGCCGGCGTCGCCCGAGACGACGATCACCGCGGAGACTGCCGCGGAAATGACCGCGCCCCCGGGCAAGGCCGCGCCGAGCTGGAAGGCGCTCTTGCGCGTCGCGTCGTCCAGGTTCGTGGTGCAGGGGTTGCAGACCGGCGTCCCGACGGCGTCGGTCAGTAGCTCGCCCGACTCCTGGTCGAAGAGGTAGACGTCCACGGCGGCGCCCCCGCCGGATGGCGTGCCGGCCTGGCCGGCCGTGTAGGTCATGAACATCGTGGTGTCGAAGGTGAACGAGGTTCCGCCCCCCGTGCCGGGGGAATAGAGCAGGTTGTCCATCGTGAAGACGCGGCCGCAGGTAAAGGCCGCGGACTTGTTGGCGGCGGCGGCGATCGGCGTCGGTTCGAAGCCGAAGACCGACAGATCGAAGGCCGAGGTGTGGGCGTTGACGATGAAGCCCGAGACGGCGACGTCGTCGCCGGTTCCCGGCACGTCGACGACCGCGTAGCCGGTCAGCGAGTTCGGCATCTCGTCGGCCGTGAGGAAGAGATTTTCGACTCTCACGCTTTCTTTGCGGTGCGTGGGACCGAGCGGGTAGGTGCAGGGGTTGCAGACATCGAGCCCGCTCGTGCTGCGCATCGGCGAACCGTCGTCATCGTAGAGGTAGAGGCTGACCGACAGCGGGTCCTCGACCCCTCCGACGCAGGCGACGCCGCCCGCATAGGTCAAGAACATGGTCGTGTCGAAGGTGTAGGGCGTGTCGCTGGTGCGGCCGCGCGTTTCGAAGACGTGCGGGAAGGCGTAGGTGCGGGCGGCGGCTGTGCCGGCCAGCATCGACAGGGACAGGGCCAGCAGGGAAAGGGACGGCAGCGCGACCGCGCGTCGGTTCCGGAATGCGTCGGCGAGAGTTTGCATGATCCGGGCTCCTTGGTGCAGAGGAAAACAGGGGAAAATGTGTATTGATTGTAGCAGGTGGCTCGTCGTAATCAGTATCAAAATTGTCTAAATTAACTCATGATAAACATTTGTATCTGATCGGAAGAATTTCCCTGCACGATTCGTGAACGGAGGTTCGGCCTCACACGCCGCGTTCCCGCCACGCCCGGATCCCCGCGGCGTGTTTCGGGTAGTGGCCGAAGGTGTCGAGGCGCAGGCGGCGGCGGAAGCGGGTCTCGCGCACGCACTGCTCTGCGGGCACCGTCTCGAGGTAGGCGACGAGGCGGCGGTGCACATCGTCCCGGCGCCGCAGCACCCCGGGCAGCGGCAGGTCCCGCAGTCGCTCGATCATCAGCGCGTTGAAGGCGTCGATGCCGCCGTAGGTCGTCAAGTAGCGCGGCGGACGCTCCCCCTCGAGAACGAGGGGCAGGTGCTTCAGGGCCTCCTCTTCCCACACCGACACGTGGGCGACGATGTCGCGCACCGACCAGGCGCCGGTGACGCCGGGCGCGAGCAGGTCCGCGTCGGCGAGGCCCGCGTAGGAGTCCAGGAGATCGCGCCAGGCGGCGTCGAGGCGGTCCAGGAGCCGGGCGCGCATCGCTTCGGGAGCCCGCCTACGCATCGTCATCCTCGAACACCTCCCGCCAGCGCTTCGCCGGATCCTGGAAGCGGACGCGCTGCGCGTCGAACTCCTCGGGATCGAAGCGGCCGCCGCACCATTCCCGCATGGATTCGTGATCGTCGTCGTCCGGATCCGCGAGCACGCGCCGCAGCTCCTCGTAGCCCCCGGGTCCGCCGCAATCCTCCGGCGGGCACCGGCGCGCGCCGTCGACGCACCGCGGGAAGCGCACCTTCACCCCGGCCTCGACCATCTTCTCGAAGCGCACCTCGTGCAGCCACGAATCCCCGAAATCGTACTCGTACAGCGCCAGCGGCGTGTGGTAGCCGAGCTTGTCGCGGATCCCCGTCCGCCAGCCCGGCTGCGTGTCGACATCGTCGAAGCCCTCATCGTCGGGGATGCCGAGGGTGAGGTCCGACCCCACGAACCGGAAGGCGTGCAGGTGCGAATCCTGCCAGCCCATCGCATCCTGGATCGCGACGTGCAGGTCCCAGAAGGTCGCGGCCTGCGCGATCTGGATCCGCCGCCAGACCGGCGGCTCCACCCCCAGCAGCTCGATCCGGATCTGGAACGCGTAGTCTCGTCTTGCCATGCCGAGGCCTCCGGTCGCCGACCGTGTCCTGTTCACTTCCCCAAACTAACCGTCGCTCAGCGCCGCCGCGAACGCCGCCAGGAAGCCGTCGACATCTTCATCCCCGATCGTGAGCGCCGGATCGAGGCGCAGCACGGGCAGGCCGGGGCGGCGGCCCGTGACGTAGCCGCGGCCCACCAGGTCCCGGTGCAGGCGCGCCGTGAAGGCGGCGTCGGGCGCGTCGTCCAGCTCGACGGCGATCATCGGGCCGCGCGCGCGGATCTGCGCGATCCGGCCGACACGCGCGCGGATTTCTTCGAGGCCGGCGAGGAGCCGCGCCCCCGCGGCCGCGCCCCGCGCGATCAGGTCCTCGTCGGCGATGACGCGCACGACCTCCCGCGCGACGGCCGCCCCGAGGGGGTCGTTCTGGTGGGACTGGGCGTACTTCAGCGGGCTGCCGCCGAGGCGTTCGCGCACGCCGGGCGCGTAGAGCGCGGCGCTGACCGGGTAGCCGTTGCCGAGGCTCTTGCCCGTCGCCACGACATCCGGCGCGAACCCGTAGTGCTGGTGGCCGAACCAGCGCCCGGTCCGGCCGAACCCCGTGGTCACCTCGTTGACCAGCACCAGGCCCCCGTCGCGGCGGATCGTCGCGACGAGGTTGCGGATCAGCTTGTCGGGCGGGAAGCGCACCAGGCCCGACGAGCTGCCCGGCTCGAAGACGAAGCCGCCGATCTGCTCGAAGGGGACGGCCTCCCAGTGCGGGCAGCCCCGGTCGCACTCCCCGGCGAACGGGCAGGACGCGCACGGCGTCCAGTCGAAGCTGAACCACTCGTCCGCCCGGCGCCGGCTCGCCGAGCCGTAGGCGCCGAAGTAGGAATCGGCCATCGTCAGCAGCAGGGGGCGCCCGGCCGCCGCCTGCGCGGTGCGCACCCCGTGCTCGACGGCCTCGCTGCCCGAGCAGAGCAGCACGCAGTCCCCGCCCGCGAACCCCAGCCGGTCGAGCAGCTCGCGCGCGGCCTCCTCCACCACGGCCGTGCCGTAGCAGTAGCCGTTGTGGGCGATGCGGGCCGCCTGCTCGGTCAGCGCGCGCAGCACGCGCGGGTGCCCGTGGCCGACCGTGGCGCACCAGACGCCGGACTCCAGGTCGACGTAGCGCCGGCCGCCGGCGTCGAAGAGGTGGCAGTTCACGGCGCGGACGATGTCCGGGAGCAGGATCTCGTGGCCGGGGTAGCGGATCAGCATGTCATCCCTTTGCTGCAGGCGGTTCCCGTCTCCGGTTCTTGCGGTTCACCTCACCCATCACGTCCACCACGCTAGAAGTACAGGCTGGCCCCGAAGATGGCCTGCGTGCCGCCGAAATCCCAGCCGTGGCCGGCGCTGCTGCTCGCGCTGTGGTAGGTCGGCGGCTCGCCGTCCTCCCCCTGCCGCGATTCGGTCACCCGGCTCGTGGCGCCGTACTCCAGCGAGGCCGCGTACTCGGCATGGAGGCTGACGCCGTCGGCCACGAACCACTCCACGCCGCCCACGCCGAGCGCGCCGACGCTCCAGGTGTGGCTGTCCTCACGGGTCAGCCGCGTGTCGATCTCCGGCTGCGTCCCGTAGACGGACATGGTCTCCTTTTCGAAACGCGAGAAGCGCGCCCGAGGTCCCACGCCCCAGTACCAGCACACGCTCCTGCCGGGGGAGGGGTACTGCAGGCGGAGCAGGTCGACGCGGAGGCCCTGGCCGTTCGAATCGGCGTCGTACGATTCGACCAGCACGTCATCCTGGTTGACGGCGCCGGACTCCAGATCCGCGTCGTCGATCTCGAGGTCCAGCATCACCCCGAGCCGCCACGCCGATTCGGCGGAGGTGTGCTTCTTGAAGGACACGCTCATCCCGTCGAAGGCCTTCAGTTCGAAGTCTTTCCCGATCTGGAACTGGAGCGCCCGCACGCCGGAGGCCAGCGGGTTCGTCGGCGTGCCGGCGGCTGCGATGCCGGCGACGAGGCAGGTCAGCATCAGGCAAGCGATGAACGATTTCATGGGTTCTCCTAGCGTTTGGCCATCTTCAGCGCCGCCAGCGCCCGGACCGCGGCGAGATCGTCGCCGGTGACGACCGGCAGACGGATGCCGCGGCCCTCGGCGTAGCGGGGCGCCGCATCGATCAGGGGTAGAACGGAATCGGGAAGATCCATCTCGTGGGCGGCCTGCGCCGCCTTCTCGCCCAGGACCAAGCCCAACTGGAAGGCGCCGGCCTGCGGCGTCATGTAAAGCACGACCCGGTCCTGACCAGGCGCAGCGACCAGCCGTACTTGGCGCCGGCGAGTTCCACTGCTGCGTGATCGGAGGATAGGTCGCCTCGATGTTGGCGATGAGGTCGTCCCAGGGACGGAGCGCTCCGCCCAGGACCTCGGCGAGATCGCCGGGGGCGGGCGGGCGGGACTTGTCGTCGAACGCGCTCAGCGCCACGCGGAACCTGCCTTCGGGTGTGGAGTCGCCGCTGAACCGGGCCCCGTCCGCCGTGACTAGAACCCGAATCCCGCCATCAGGGACAGGCCATCCACTTCAGTCGTAGGAGGAGGCGGCCCTTTCGCGATGCCGGTGAGCGCGTGCCTGTAGAGCAACTCCAGGCTCCAGGTCGCACCGCTCGTCCGCTTTTCGAGACCGGCGCCGACCTGCAGCGCCCAATCGTGGTGGCGCAGCCAGCCGGCGTCGCTCCCGTCGTTCTCGACGTACCGAGCCGACAACAGCCGCCCCCAGGCCGGGCCGACAAGCAGCACCGGCATCCACGCGCGATCCGTCAGCAGATCGTAGCGTAACAGCACCGGGATTTCGAGGTAGTCCAGACGGAATTCCGCCATGTCGACCCCGTAGAGCAATCCCCACGGGTCATTGGCCTGGTCCCTGTAGGCGCCGCCTCTGCGGACGTAGAGTGCTTGTGGTTGGACGGCCAAGCGGTCCGCTAGTTCGACCGTAAGGAAAAGGCCCGCCGCCAGACCGGGACGTCCGTCGAATCGATCGTAGTCGGCGAAGGTCATCCGCGTCTGCGCGACACCGGCCTTCATCCCCGCCTCGACGACGCGCAGCGCTTTCGCGTCGGCGAACGCCAGAGCCAGGATCATCAGAGTCGCGACCGGCAGCGTGATCCGAGAGCTGATGGTCATGGAGTTCCTTCAAGGGGTAGTTCATGGATTGATACCCTCCAGGTTACTCCTCTGTTCCCGCTGGGTAAAGCGAATCGGGGCCCCCGCAGCCTGCGCCGCGAGAGCCCCGATACCGGACAGATGGCAATTAGTATCGGATCATTTCAACAGGAGCATCTTGCGCGTCGACACCTCGCCCGCACCCGTCAGACGCGCGAAGTAGGTGCCGCTGGCCACGCCGTTGCCGTCGTCGTCGCGGCCGTTCCACTCCACCTCGTGCCGTCCCGCGGTCAGCTCGGCCGCCAGCAGCCGGCGGACCGGCCGGCCGCGCACGTCGAACACCTCGAGCGCGACGCGCCCGTCGCGCGCGAGGTCGAAGGCGATGCGCGTGCTGGGGTTGAACGGGTTGGGCGTGATCTCCCGCACCGCGGTGACGGCGGGCGGGCCGCCGTCGCCCGGCACCGGCGTGGTGCCCGGGTTGAAGGTCAGCTCGTACTGCCCCGCCTTGGCGACGTCGGCGGCGCCGGCCTTCCAGATCGCGAGGCAGTAGTAGCCGGCCTGCGGCACGATCGCGGGCAGGCTCTCGTCCTGGCCCGGGCCGGCGATCCAGCTCTGGGCGACGATGCCGGCCGAGGCCGACTTCGCGTGGTACGGCAGCTGGCCGCGGTGCAGGGTCAGGCCCCAGTCGACGTCGCCGCCGGTGTTGCGCAGCTCGATCAGCAGCGGGCCGGCCGGCAGCCAGACCTCGTACAGCCTGATCAGGTTCGTGGCGCCGAAGTTGTACGGGCCGTAGTCGCCCTGCGGGTCGGTGTCTAGCCAGGACGACACCGCCGCGTGCACCCGGTAGCTCTCGGCGCCGTCGGCGCCGATCGCCCCGACGTCGAGCTGGCGCGGCGTCGTGGACCGGCAGTTCACCAGCACGTAGTCGGACTCGGCCGGGCCCCAGACCGACACGGCGTGGGCCTCGCGGAAGCCGTGCAGCGGCGAGTCGGTCTTCTCGTGCAGGCGCAGGTCGACGTCGCTGGCCGCGCCCGGGAGCGCCGCCACCGCCACCCACCAGCCGTTGTCGCCGGAGGGCGCCGGCACGGGCGAGCGCAGGCCGTCGCAGTTGTACCACGTCGGCGCCGAGCTCCAGGCCATCACGTCGGCGAAGCCGCCCGTGGGGTCCGGCGGCGCCGTCCGGTTGATGACCGACCCGGCCGTCAGGTTCATCGGCGACCAGGCGTACTGCGCCCCCATCGCGTTGTTGGTCTCGTCCCCCTCGATCACGTCGCCGCCCGCGTCGGGGAACATCGACAGGGTGTGCCGGCCGCCGCGGACGTTCTGGGCGGTCGGGAAGTTGCGGATGCGGTCGGTGAAGCCGGCCAGCATGGAGATCTGCTCGCCGAGCAGCGCCACCCCGTCCAGGTAGGTCATGCTGTCGAACGGCCCGGCCGTGCCCGCGTCCTGGTTGCGGAACTGGGCGTTGATGTAGGTCGTGGTCGCGTTGCCCACCAGCGTCCCCGGCAGCAGGGTCGAGGCCGGGGTGCCCGGCATGGGGTAGGTCGGCACCAGGGGAGCGTGCCAGCCGGCGGTGGTCAGCGGGGCGAAGTCGGGACGGCGGACGAAGGCGCGGACCGTCACCGGGAAGTGGCCGGAACCGCCCGCGGGGATGTCCCGCGGATCCTGCCAGACGGCCAGGCCCTGCGTGGTGCCGCCGTAGGTGAAGTCGACCCTCGCGTACCCGTCGGCGTCGGTGACGGTCTGGTCGAAGATGTCGCCGAGCCCGCCGTCGGCGAGACCGGAATGCATGACCTTCATGCGCACCGGCCCATTCGCCGGGTCCACCTGCAGGGTGACGGTGCCGTAGTTGGTGCCCGAGCCGCCCGACATCGTGAAATGGCGCAGCGCCAGCGGCGCGACCGGGCTCAGCGGGAACTGCACGTCGCTGCCGGTCGCCATCAGGGTGCTGGCCATCCGGCGGATCTTGAAGCCGTAACTGTCGAAGTCCTGGTTGACGACACCGACGTCGAAGACGGTTTCCGTCGTCTGGCTGTTGTTGACGAAGACGCCCTCGATGCAGCCGGCCGGGCGGGCGCTGATCGCCTCGATGTCGAAGTAGCCGAAGCCGACGGTCGGCCCGGTCGTGTGCCCGTGCAGCCGCAGGTCGAAGTCCGAAGCGTCGTCGTCGGTGATCATGACCGCGCCGACGAACGGGTCGGAATTCAGCGCGAAGGCGAAGCCGTCGCAATTCGGGGCGGAGAACAGGCCCGGGTTGAAGCCGCCCCAGGCGTCGGGCGGGCGCTGCCGCTCGACCCAGGTGCCGTCCGTGAAGAGGGTGTAGGGGTACCAGATGAACTGCCGCACGAAGATGTTGTCGGCTTCGTCGACTTCGGCCATCTGCTCGAAGGCGTCCGCCCACATCATGACCGCGTGGCGGCCGCCCTTGACCACCGAGGGGCCGACGTTCAGGTAGGTGATGTCGTGGTAGCCTTCCAGCGGGTAGACACTCGAGTACCACCACAGCGCGCCGTCCACCAGCAGGTTCAGGCGCACGATGGGGCTGCTGGTCAGCTCGCCGGAGTTCCCTACGCGCAGGTTCATGTAGGTGTTGTCATCGTTGCCGACCAGCACCGCCGGCAGCGGCGCGCTCGTGTAGGTCGAGTTGCCAGTGATGCGCGGCACGACCGGGTAGGGCCAGTAGCCGCCGTCGATGGCCTCGAGATTGGCCGCGGTCCAGTCGCGGATGGTCACCGGCCCGAACGAGGCGTGCGTGCCCGCGTTGCCCGCGCGGTCGACGGCGCGGACGGTGAACCAGTAGGTCCCGGGATCGAGGTCGTCCGAGGTCCACGCGGTCGCCGTCGTCTCGACGGTCACGTCCGGGATCAGGCCGGCGGCGGCGCCGACGCGCACGCTGTAGCCGTTGACGCCGGAGTCCCCGTCGCTGGCGGCGTTCCAGACCAGCTCGACCGTGCCGTCGGGCGAGTCGCCGGAGGTGGCGTGGCTGAGCGAAACGAGCCCGGACAGTGCCGAGGGCGCCTGCGTGTCGAGCCCGTCGAAGCGCGCGTTGGCGGCCGCCATCCAGATGACGTCCCGTGACTCGGGATAGCGCGTCTGCAATCGAGCGATGAGTCCCGCCGGGGTGGTGGGGTCGTAGGTGCCCTGGGTGGACAGGATCCGCTGCGCCGACCAGGTCACGGCGTCGGCGCCGCCGAGCAGGGCGTTCGGGTCGGTGTCGTTGGCGTCGTCGACCAGGTCCTGCAGGAAGGCGGCGATGTTGCCCTCGGTCTTCCAGGGGTCGTCGAAGGCGTCGAGGTCGTTCCAGCCGCAGACGTTCACCGACTCCCAGTTGTAATCGAAGATCGCGGAGAAGCCGTAGGACGACGGCCACGTCGAGGTGACCGCGTTGGAGATCCAGTCGGGGAAGCCCTCCCGCAGCGCATCGCCCGCGGTCTCCTCGCACCAGAAGCAGTGGCGACAGTCCGCGTTGGGATCGTCGCAACGGTTGCCGGCGTTGCAGTAGTCGGTACCGCTGACCTCGGTGTATTCCTGCTGCCAGTGGTGGCCGTACTCGTGGCAGACGGTGCCCTCGTACCACTCCTTGAATTCGGGGATGTAGATCGTCTCCCAGTCCGACGAGTAGTGGGGCCAGTCGGAGTCGGGCCAGGAGATGAGCAGGTCGTCGATGCCGCCGTAGCCGTTCGCGTCCAGCCAGCGCCAGGTGCGCGTGGCCGAGGCCAGCAAGTTCAGGCCGGCGTAGTGCGATTCGGACGCCGGGTGCCGCAGGCCCCAGTTGATGTCGGACCCGCCGTAGTCCTCCTTGGTCGGCGTGTTCCACCGGTAGGAGATGTTCCAGATGCTCGGGTGGACCAGGTCGACCTTGTTGTTGGCGGCCAGGAACTCCACGTAGATGTCCGGCGCTTCGGCGTCGTCGTACCAGAACGTGAGGTCGAAGGTGCCGTCGGGGCCCAGCGAGGTCTGCGCCAGCAGGTCGTCCCATTCCCAGTCGGAATCGTAGACGTTCACCGTGACGCCATCGGCGCCCATGGTGCGGCCGTCGCCCTCGTAGTTCCCCTCGTCGTCGACCGAGTTGCGGTAGTAGACGAAGCGGCCGCGGACGCGGATGTTGCGGCCGGTGGCCGGGTTCGCGGGCATCTCCTTGCGCAGGTCCCGCACGTTCTTGCGCGTGACGGGCGCCGGGTCCGGGCGCGCGAACTCGTCGTCCGTCGTCCAGGTCGAGCCCTGGTCGCTGTCGAAGGCCATGATCGTCTCGGAGCCGCCCATCGCCGCGTTCAGGTTCTGCGGCAGCAGGGAGAAGCGCTGCATCGCGGTGCGGCCCTCGACCTCCAGGGAGATCTCGATCGGCTGGGCCGGGTCGTTGCACTGCAGCTGCACCGGGATCGTCGCCGGCTGCATCGCGACCAGCCGGGTGCCCGCCGGCAGCGGGAAACTGACCACCTCCCAGGCGAACTGGCCGCCCGCTGTGCGACCGGAGCGCACGGTGGGTTCCGTGACGGTCGACGAGGTCGCGCTCGTGATCTCGAAGTCGAAACTGAACGTCTGTCCGGCCACCGGGTAGACGCCTTCGGGCGCGTGCAGCCTCATCTTCACCTCCGGCCCCAGGTCGGCGAGGGCCGGCGCGGCGAGCGCCAGCAGCAGCAGGAGGGTCGGCGGGCTGAACCGCCCTGATGTGATGATCCTCATGACGGGTCCTCCTACTTGCTGGTGGCGGCGGGGACCGCCGGGGCGTCGAGACCGGTGTCGGCGACCAGCCGCACGCGGGCGGCCGTCAGGGACTGCTCGATTTCCTCGATCGCGTCGACGGCGTTGCGCTCGCGCGCCAGCCGCAGCTGGAGGCCCAGCAGGTCGAGCTCGAGCTTCTGCTTGTGGGCCGTGATGTCGCGCTGCGCCGCCGACGCGGCGGCGGCGTCCGGGGCGGCGGCGTAGGCCGCGACGAGTTCGGCGAGGCGGGTCCGGTACGCTTCGCGGATCGACGCCACTTCCCGCCCCAGGGGCGTGGACGGCGCGGGGGCCGGGGATGCCTGGTCGGCGGTTTCGGGGGCGACCAGGATGCCGGCCGTGTCGGCCGGCGCCTCCCCCGGCCGGGCGTGAGCCGTGGTGCTGCCGACGACGGCCGCGAGCACGAGCGCGCTCGCAACCCACTTGAGATATAAGGACATGGCGGACCTCCTGCCGGATGGAGCTGCGAATCCGGCCACCCGCGGCGGCACGCCGGGACAGCCCTGTTCATGAGGGATAACGGAGGAATCTCGTCCGGTGGGTCACGGCGCGGGCAGTATTTCGGACTAATTTTGTAGCTGATTCGGAATCGGCTGATACCATGTTGTCATGGTTGAAGATCGGGCACTCCAGGACGACGCCGCGCGGACCCACCACGTCACGCTGGCGCTGCACGCCGCCCGCGGCGGGGACCCCGCGGCCCTGAACGAGGCGTTCCAGCTGGTCTACGCCGACGTGAGCGAGATCGCCCACCGGCGGGTCGCCCGCGGGCGCCGCAGCCCGACGCTCGACACCACGGCGGTCGTCCACGAGGCGTACCTCAAGCTGGCCCGGCACGGCGAGATGGCCTGGGAGGACCGGCAGCACTTCTTCGCGGTCGCCTCGGCCGCCATGCGCCAGGTCCTGCTGGACCACGCGCGCCGCCGGCTGAGCCTCAAGCGCGGCGCCGGCGCCGACCACGTGCCGCTGACCGAGGCCGACGCGGCGGTCGAAGCCCAGACCCGCGACATCATCGCCCTCGACGCCGCCCTGTCGCGGCTCGCCGTCCTGGACGCTCAGCTGGCGCGCATCGTCGAGCTGCGCTACTTCGGCGGCCTGACGATCGAGGAGACGGCGCAGGCGGTCGGGGTGAGCGACGCCACCGTCAAGCGGGCCTGGCGGCGGGCGCGCGCCTTCCTCCATCGCGAGCTGGCGGGACCGCCCGCGTCGGGAGCGCCGTGAACCCCGGCGACGACGCGCGCTGGCGGCGGCTCGACGCCGTCCTGGACGAGCTGCTGGCGCTGGCGCCGGCGGCGCGGGCCGGGCGCCTCGCCGAACTCGCCGGCGACGACGTCGCGCTGCGCGAGGACGTCGAGGCCCTGCTGCGCTGCGACGAGACCGACGACGGCCTGCTCGACCACCCCGCGCCCGACCACTTCGGCGAACTGCTCGCCTCCGCCGCGACGGCCGCCGGCGCGGACCGCGACCTCACCGGCAGGCAGGTGGGTCCCTTCCAAATCCTCGGGCGGCTCGGCGAAGGCGGCATGGGCGTCGTCTTCGAGGCGCGCCAGACCCACCCGCCGCGCACCGTGGCCCTGAAGGTGCTGCGCGCCGGCGTGTTCGCGGGCACGCAGCAGCTGCGCATGTTCCGGCGCGAGGCGGAGAGCCTCGGCCGGCTGAACCACCCCGGGATCGCCGCCATCCACGACGCCGGGCGCACCGACGACGGCCTGCACTGGTTCGCCATGGAGCGCGTGCACGGCGAGCCCCTCGACGCCTGGCTGCGCGGGCGGCCGGCGCCGGACACGCGCGCGGAGCTCGCGGCGCGCACGGCGGTGTGCCTCGCGGTCTGCGATGCGATCTCGCACGCCCACCAGCGCGGCGTCGTGCACCTGGACCTCAAGCCGTCGAACATCATGGTGCTGCCGCCGACCGGCGGCGCGGCGGCGCCCGCGGTGAAGGTGCTCGACTTCGGCATCGCCCGCATCACCGGCGGCGATGCGGCGCAGACGACCCTCGGCCAAGGCGGCGGCTCCTTCGCCGGCACCCTGGCCTACATGAGCCCCGAGCAGGCCGGCGGCGACGCCCGCGACCTCGACGTGCGCAGCGACATCTACTCGCTCGGCGTCCTGCTCTACGAGATGCTCACCGGCCGCCTGCCGGTCGAGGTGGGCGGCGCCGCGCTGCCCGAGGCGGTGCGCCTGATCCGCGAGCAAAGCCCCGCGCGGCCCTCCGCGTCCTGCCGGCTGCTGCGCGGCGACCCGGAGACCATCGTCCTGAAGGCGCTGGCCAAGGACCCGTCCCAGCGCTACCAGAGCGTCGCGGCCTTCGCCGAGGACCTCCGCCGCAGCCGCGACAACCTGCCGATCTTCGGCCGCCCGCCGAGCACGGCGTACCAGCTGCGCAAGATCGTCGTCCGCCACCGCCTGGTGATCGTGTTCGCGGGCACGCTGCTGGCGGCCCTGGTCGCCGCGGTCGGCGGGACCACCACCGGCATGCTGCGCGCCAAGCGCGCCGAGGCCGCCGCCGAGAGGACGGCGAGCTTCCTGGAATCGGTGTTCCGCGTCGCCGATCCGAGCGAATCCCGCGGCGAGGCGGTGACCGCCCGCGAGCTGCTCGACCGCGCGGTGGCCGACATCGACGTCCAGCTGGCCGACCAGCCTCAGGTGCGCGGTCGGCTGCTGGCCTCGATGGGCAACGCCTACCGGCAGCTCGGCCTGTACCGCGAATCGCGCCCGCTCCTGGAGCAGGCCCTGGCGCTCGAGCGCGCGACGCTCGGCCCCGACCACCCGCGCGTCGCGCGCAGCCACTACGTCCTGGCCGGCCTGCTGCGCCGGCTGCGGGAGCTCGGCCCCGCGCGCGAGCACTACCGGGCCGCGCTCGCGATCCGCGAGCGGGGCAGCGACCCCGACGACCTCGCCGTCAGCCTGACCGGCCTGGCGAACCTCGAGGTGGACGAGAACCGCTTCGCCGAAGCCAGCGAGCTGTACCGGCGCGCCCTCGCCATCACCGCCGGGAGCGAGGGCGCCGATTCACCCCGCTACGCATCGCACCTCTCGGGCCTGGCCCTCGCCCAGTGGCGGCTCGGGGAGGCCGACTCGGCGCTCGCGATGTTCGAGCGCGTCGTCGCGATCCAGCGGCACGCCCTCGCTCCCGACGACCTGGACCTCGCCTGGAGCCTGTCCACGCTCGGCACCCTCTACGCCAACAGCGAGCAGAACGCCCGCGCCCGCGTGCTCGGCGAGGAAGCCCTCGCGGTGCAGGAGCGCGCGCTCGGGCCCGATCACACCGACGTGGCCGAGACGCTCGACATGCTGGGCAACCTCTGCCGCGCCGAGGGCGACCACGCGCGGGCGCTCGAGCACCACGGGCGCGAGACGGCGATCTGGGAGAAGGCCGTCGGCACCGAGCACCCCAACTACGGCATGGCCCTGAGCAACTACGCCCGCGACCTCGCCGACCTGGGCCGCCTGCCCGAAGCGATCGCCACCGCGCAGCGCTCCCTGGAGATCCTGAACCGGGTGCTGCCCGCGGACCACCCGTCCCCGACCTACACCCAGGTCTACCTGGCCAACATGTACCGCGACGCCGGCGAGCCCGCCCTGTCCCGGAAGCAGCTCGAGGCGGCGCTGCCGGTGCGCGCGCAGGCCTTCGGCGACGAGAGCCTGCAGGTCCTGGAAGTGGTGATCGAACTGGGCAGGATCAGCGCGATGCAGGGGCGGCGGGAGGAGGCGCGCGCGCACTACGAGCGGGCGTTGCGGATCGCCGTCCTGAACGAGCAAGAGGGCGAGCTGGCCACGATCCGCGCGGAGCTGGCGGCCGTCACGGCCGCGCCGCCAGCGCACGGATCGTAGCCTCGTCGGCGTCCGGCCCGAGGATGTACCGCAGCCCCGCCTCCAGCACCTCGTCGCGGCCCTCCCGGATCCCGGCGATCGTCGGCACGGCGACGATGTCCGGCACGATCCCCACCCGCTGGGTCGGCGTCTTGTCGGGATAGAACACGCCGATGCCGCTGACCATGGTCCTCAGGCCGCCGGCAGCACGATGGGCGAGATGTTGCCGTCGGCGCCGGCGGTGGTGCTCCCACCACGACCGCCCGGCCGTTCGCCCGCAGCGCCATGGCGGTGTACTCCGCCTGGCTCTGCGAGACCTCATCGACCAGGATCGCGATCCGGCCCGCGTAGCCGGGCGAGACCGGCTCGATCTCGACGGGGGCGTCCAGGTGAACGCCCGGGATTCTCGAGATCCCCACGGTGAACCGCGCGAAGCCCGTCTTCTCCTCGACCAGCCGGCCGCCGAACGCGAACACCGCGAACTCCGAGGGGTAGTTGCGGATGTCGATCACCAGGCCGCGCGTGCCCGCGGCCTGCTCCAGGTAGCCGTCGACGTCCCGGATGCGGAACGACGACAGCTTGAGGTAGCCCGCTTCGGACGACAGCCGCTGGAAGGCCTCACCCTGACGATCGTGGGTCACCATGCGGGCGTCGCTGGAGATCGACCGGGGGACGACGAGCGGTAGCGTCTCGCCATTCCTTTCAATCGTCACCTTGCTGTCGCCGTCGCCGCGCGAAAGGGACAGAGCAATGTCGCGCCACAGCGCGGCCTGGTTCGAGACGCAGTAGTACGGCGACCACGCCTCGATCAGCCCGGAGACGGGTATTCCGTCGACCGCCGCGATGACATCGCCGATCGCCAGGCCCGAGGCCGGCCCCAGCAGGGAGTCGGCGAAGGCGGACACGACCATGCGACCCTCGACGTAGCGCAGATCGACGGGCCAGCTCCCATCACCGCGCGGAGGTCTGACGTCGAGGCTCGACCAGAGATTCGCGTGGGTGTCGCCGATGCGGGCGATCATCGCCATCATCTCGAGCCGGTAGTCGTCCCTCGTCGCGGCGGCGACGAGACGCGGCAGGAACTCGGAGAGCACGGACGTCCATTCGCCGTCGATCAGGTCCCGGTAGGGGAACCAGTACTCGACGATGTTCCACAGCCTCGCCACCGCCAGGATGCGGTAACCGGGGTCGGCAGGGGCCGGTCGGGGTAGGCGAGCTCCCGGTCGAACGCGGGGTTCCGGCCCTGCGGCTGCGTGACGAAGAACTGGGCCTCTCCCGCGAAGCGGCGCGCGTGCACGAGTTGCAGGCTGCGCGAAAGGTCGGGGCCCAGCAGTGCGGCGTCTCCGATCCAATCGAGCCGCGGCTGCAGATGGACGTCCTGCGGCTCCCCGGCGGCGGAATCCGCGGGCGGGTCCCCGATCTCCGCCACCCACCGCGCGAGGACCTGGTTGCAAGCCTCCCGGCCGTCGGCCGCCAGCACCGCCGGCAGGACCCGGAACAGGTCGTAATCCCAGTGCCGTTCGCCCGCGGCGATCGCGGGATGGTGGTACTTCAGGAACCCCCACCCTCGCCAGCAGGGACACGTTGCCGACCTGGGCCGCGGTCAGCGACGTCACCTCGATGCCGGAGCCGGCATCGAACTCGTGGTCCCGGTCGAGGACCGTCTTCTCCGTCTCGCGAACCGGCGTTTGGGAAAGCGGGACGCCGTCGACGAGCAACTGCAGGTCGTCAACCCAGGCGCGACCATGCCCGTCGATCAGGACGCCGAAGTACAGCTGGCGGGCGGTCGGGTCCAGGGGCAACCGTAGCGAGCACTCCGTCCAGTCGTTCGTGCCGCGCAGGCCGCGGTTGCGGGATTGTCGAACCGCAGCGCGCCGCTCGGGCCGTCCTCCCGCATCCACAGGCCGGCGTAGCCGACGATGTCTTCGGTGCGCAGGAACCCGCGAGTTCGAGGACCTTACCGTCGAAGTCGATCGGAAGCTGTTTAGTTAGCGTGGTGAAGGTCCTCGCTGGCAGCATCGCGCCCAGCCTGGCCGCGCCTTTGCCGGCATGCACGACGGTGCCGTCGAAGTGGAAGGTGCCCGACGGACCACCTCCCCAGCCGCGGAGGGCCCCGCCGGCGTTCTCGAAGCGCAGGCAGGCATCGAGATCAGGCTCCCGGGCCCCGCCGCCGGGATCGCAGGACCAACCAGGCCCATCGCAACATTCCGGATCGTCATGGAGATGCTCCTGGTTGGCGCCGTGCCGGCTCAACGCCTGGCGCCGCCGGCCGTTCCAGATTTTCCGCGATCCGCGCCCTGACCAGCCTGCGGATCAGCGCCACCGTCGGCGGTTTGCCGGGCTGGAAGCGGATCGTGCCCTTGCTGGTGTCGAACCCTGCGAGCTCGTTCGCGTGGTCGGCCACGGTGGCGGCGCTCATGGGGTAGAAGGCGCAGTGCTTCGCCGCCGCGCCGAAGGCCACGAGCGCCTTGCCGTCGAGGCGGAAGGCAGGCAGGCCGTAGCTGAGGCACTCCTCGGCACGCGGCGCGGCGGCCCGGATGGCCTTGCGGAGCCGCTCGAGCGCGAGGCGCTGGTCGTCGTTCAGGGCCTCGAGGTATTCGTCGATGCTGTTGGCCGCCGGTCTCATCGCCTCCCCCCCCTGCCCCCACTAATCGATGGCGGCCGCGCGGATCTCCGCCAGGAACAGCTCCCCGTACCGCCGCAGCTTCGTCTCCCCCACCCCGCTCAGCAGCAGGAAAGCCTCCGGCGTCGCCGGCCGGTGCTGCGCCATGGCCGCGAGCGTGCGGTCGTGGAAGATCACGTAGGGCGGCACGCCCTGCTCCACGGCCAGCCCGTGCCGCAGGACGCGCAGCCGCTCGAAGAGCGCGGCGGTGGCCGCGTCGACCTCGACGTCCGCATCGACGGTCAGCGCGGCCGGCGTCTTGCGCTTGCGCTCCTTCGCCGCCGCTCGCGTCAGCACGTCGCGCCGCAGGCGCAGCTCGCGGCCGCCGTTGAGCACGGGGCCGGCGGCCGCCGTCAGGCGCAGGCCGCCGTAACCCTCGGGGTCCAGGGCCAGCAGCCCCTGCGCGACCAGCTGGCGGAACACGCTGCGCCAGCCGAAGTCGTCGAGCTCGCCGCCGATCCCGTAGGTCGACAGGCGGTCGTGACCGAAGCGCCGCACGCGCTCGTTCTCGCTGCCGCGCAGCACGTCGATCACGTGCTGGGCGCCGAAGCGCTGCCCCGTGCGCGCCACGCACGACAGGGCCTTCTGGGCGACCACGGTGCCGTCGTAGGTGTCCGGCGGCTCGAGGCAGGTGTCGCAGTTGCCGCATGGCTCGGCCATCGTCTCGCCGAAGTACGCGAGCAGGCGCTGGCGTCGGCAGTCGGTCACCTCGCAGTAGCCGAGCATGGCGTCGAGCTGCTGCAGGTTGCGCCGGCGGTGCATCTCGTCGCCCTCGGAGGCGTCGACGAGCTTGCGCAGCATCACCACGTCCTGCAGGCCGTAGCAGAGCCAGGCGTCGGCGGGCAGGCCGTCGCGACCGGCGCGTCCCGTCTCCTGGTAGTAGCCCTCGACGCTCTTGGGCAGGTCGAGGTGGGCCACGAAGCGCACGTCCGGCTTGTCGATGCCCATGCCGAAGGCGATGGTCGCGCACACCACCAGGCCGTCCTCGCGACGGAAGCGTTCCTGGTGGCGGCGGCGTGTCGCGGCGTCCAGCCCCGCGTGGTAGGGCACCGCGGGGATGCCCTGCTCCCCGAGGAACTTCGCCGTCTCCTCGGTCTTCTTGCGGGCCAGGCAGTAGACGATGCCCGCGTCGCCGGCGTGCTCGGCGCGCAGGAAGTCCAGCAGCTGGCGGCGCGGGTTGTCCTTGGGCACGACGCGGTAGCGGATGTTCGGCCGGTCGAAGCCGCCGACGAAGACGCGCCCGCCCTGCATCCGCAGGTTCTGCAGGATCTCCTCGCGCGTGCGCTCGTCCGCCGTCGCGGTGCAGGCCAGCCGCGGCACGTCCGGATAGCGCTCGGCCAGGACGTCGAGCTGCAGGTACTCGGGGCGGAAGTCGTGTCCCCACTGGGAGACGCAGTGGGCCTCGTCGATGGCGAACAGGGCCAGGCCCGACGGCGCCGGGGCCCGGGCGACCTCGTCCAGCAGCTCGAGCGTGCGCTCCTGCAGCAGGCGCTCGGGCGCCACGTAGAGCAGGTCCAGCTCGCCGCGCAGCAGCTGCGCTTCGACCCGGCGCCCCTCGGCGGCGCTCAGGCTGGAGTTCAGGAACGCCGCGCGCAGGCCGAGCTGCCGCAGGGCGTCCACCTGGTCCTGCATCAGGGCGATCAGGGGCGAGACCACCACGCCGGTGCCGTCGCGCAGCAGGGCGGGGATCTGGTAGCAGAGGGACTTGCCGCCGCCGGTGGGCATCAGCAGCAGGGCGTCGCCGCCGTTGGTCAGGTGGTCGACGACCTCGGCCTGGTGACCGCGGAAGGCGGGGTAGCCGTAGACGGATTTCAGGATGTCCAGGGCGGTGCGGTTCATGGGGGCAGGCTAGCCAGAAGCGGGCCGCGGGGCAAGGCCGCAACGGACCCGCCCCGCACATCACGCGTCACGGGCGCGATCTCACCGGTAGATCCGCTTCACCTCGCCCCACGACGCTTCCGCCGTCGCCGTCGGCGCGCCTGCGGTCACGACCCAGGCGCCGGGGTTCCAGCCCGCCGAGGACGACTGGGTGCCGTAGTTCGTCACGATGTGGAAGGTGGGCTCGATGTTGGCCTCCAGCAGCAGCCCGTCGGGCTGGGCGGCCTGCTCGTAGTAGCCGATCCAGCGCGGCTCGCCGGCGCCCGCCCAGAATTGCGGCGCGCCCATGATCTCGACCAGGGAGACGTCGCCCACGGACAGGCGGCCGACCAGCGCCGCGACCTCGGCGGCGGCGGCCCAGCGCCAGCCGGGGTTGGCGGCCAGCCAGTCCGTCACCTGGTCGCGGGTGAAGCCGACGAACAGGGACGGGTCGCACCAGTACAGGCCCGAGCTCTCGTCGTGGAAGAGCTGCCGGTGAACGCCCTGATCCGCCAGGCGGGGCAGCGTGGTCGGGTCGGCGGCGTTGACGAGCCAGCCGCCGGGGCCCCAGGCCGCGACGCCGCCCTGACCGCCGGACTGGGTCAGGACATCGTACGGCTCGGTGTCCGACTGGATCAGCCAGCCATCGGGGATGGCGCCCTCGTAATAGCCGATCCAGCGGGGCCCGCCGGCGCCCACGATGAACTGGGGAGCGCCCATGACGTCCTCGAGGTCGGACCCGGCCGGCGCCGTGCTGCCCAGCAGCGCGTCGATCTGCGCGCTCGTGGCCCAGACCCAGCCCGTCGAGTTGCGGGTGACGAAGACATCGAGCGCGGCACGGTCCGTTCCCGTCAGCACGTCGGGGTCGCACCAGGTGAGCCCCGTGGCCGGATCGAAGAAAAACTCGCCGTAGGGTCCGCGGTTGGACAGTTCAGCGGCGAGGGCACCGCCGGCGAGGGCCGCGAGAACGGCGATGACGAGTACGAGAGCGCGAGGGTTCATGACCGCAGCTCCTTCCACGATGGACCATCGATATAATGAACACGCATCTTCATATCACTGAAGTCATGATTGCTCAACGGGATTCATATCCGGCCGGCGGCGGGTCGCTGCAGGCTACGCGCCTCCGGTTCACGATCCCAACCGATCCAGCCGCTCTCCGACGATCTCCGCCAGACGAACCCGCAGATCAGCGCTCAGCTCCGAACCGGCGATCATCCCCTGGTACTCGTTGCGCAACGCCACCAACTCGTCGAGCTTGCGCACGGCGTATTCCGGCGCGATCCCCAGCCGCCCAGCAAGGGCCAGGAAATCTTCCCGCCGCAATCGACTCCTCCTGCCGCCGACCGTGAGCGCGAGTTCCTCCTGCTCGCCCGGAATCACCAGGCGCGACGACACCAGGTCGTAGGCCGGGCTGAGCGCGACGGTGCCGTCTTCGCCGGTCAGCAACGAGAAGTTCTTGCGGTGGGCGTCGCCGTTGCCGACGGCGAAGTTGAAGATCGTCAGCTCGAAGAGCCGCTGGCATTCGAGCGGAGCGAACGTGCAGTACTCATCGATGACGCGGGCGATCTGCTCGTGGCTGCCGGCGTACTTGTCGGGACCGCCGAGGATCTGGTGCATGTCCTCGCAAGCGAGCTTTTCGACACGCCGGCCCTTTGCGATTCGGTCGAACCGCTTCACCAGGTACGCCGGTTCTCCGTCGGCCAGTTCCAGCAGCAGGCAGGGCGCCGTGTGCAGTCCGAACCTGCGCCCCATCCGCATGCACAGGTATTCGTTCTGCGGCAGTTCGCGGAAGGCCGGCGTCTGCGGCTTCAGGATGAACCGGCCGCCGCGCGCAACGGGAACGAGCTGTCCGCCGTCGAGGCGCAAGGACAGCTTCGGCTGGACGCCGGAGATGCTGAGCCCCCCGGCCATCTTCTGCGCCTCGCCGGCGATCTCGCCCGACTTGATGGGAATGGTCGGCCGGATGGGCTTGCCGAACATCTTGCGGAGCGTCTTGCCGTCGTAGTCAATCGGCGTCATCGGCCGCCTTCCGCACGCCGACCGCTCCGATGCAGTCGGCGCAGGTGCTCAGCAACAATCCGAAGGTGTCGCGCTCGTCCACCTTGATCGTGCGCGCGACGATGCGCAGGTACCATCCTTCGGGAACCAGCCCGGCGAAGAACGGGAACAGCGCCGGCGACTCGTACGGTTCCGGCCGCAGCGGCAGCGTCACCGAGACGGCCGGGCCGTCGGCCAGGTAGGCCGGATCGTAGACGAACCGGTAGGTGCCCGAATCCAGTTCGGTGAGCACGCCCGCCTGCCGGTCCCGGTAGTAGACGCCCCCCCGGCGCATCAAGACTTGGGCCTGACGTGAAGTTCGTGGCCGAGCAGGTCGAGCACCTGCTTCACCTTGTCGAGACGGACGGTGGGTTTGCCCTGCTCCAGTTCACGGACGAACCGCAGGCCCACTCCCGCTCGCGCCGCCAGTTCGACCTGTGTCAGGCCGGCAGCCTTGCGCAACCGCGTGATTTCTGCCGATAGTTCCATGGCATTCGCCCTGATCGGGTATATTTTCTATCAACACAACGGCATCTTCCGCAACACCACGCCAGCCGTCAAGCAAAAATAACCCCAATAGGGTATAAAATATCTAATTTACCCATAAGTTCGACGCTAAATCCTGGATGTGATATATTATTATACCCTTTCGGTGATATTATACTGAACTCCGGCGGAGCGGGCCGGGGCCCGCGCCCCGGCCCTCCATGGTCAGGCGAGCACGCCCGCGTACTGCAGCAGGGTGGCCTTCTCCTCGTCGCTCGACGAGTACAGCTCGAGCAGCTGCTCCGACAGCAGGGACGCTTCCTCCTGCGCGGGCGGCGGACCGCCGGCGCCGGGAGGAGGACCCTGCGGCCGGCCGGCCTCCAGCTCGGCGGCGTTGACCGCGCCGTCGCCGTCGGTGTCGAGCCGGGACATCATCTCCGAAGCGGACGGCGCCTCGGCGTCCATCTTCCCGGACATGCGGTCGATCATGGCCTGCAGTTCGGTCTCGTCGAGGGTTCCCGAAGCGTCGGTGTCGAGCTCCGCGAACATCTCCTCGGGCGACGGTCGCTTCGGCGGCGTCATCGCGACCGCCGCGGTGGTGTTGGTGCTGCCGATGGAAGAAATCACGTGGGACCTCCTTGATCACGTCCGGCACCCGTGCCGGTCCCGAACGCGGGGTCGGGCGCATTCCCGGCCGCGCCGTTCGTATCGCCGTGTATCGGCGGGGCGCGAAGGTGCAACCGCCGTTCCCTGGACTGTGGCGATCGTGTATCAGGAGGTCGGCGCGATCAGCAGGTAGCCCTGCCCGCGCACCGATTTGATGTAGCGGGGATTCAGGGCGTCGTCGCCGAGCTTGCGCCGCAGGCGCACCACGCACAGGTCGATGGAGCGGTCGCGGCTGTCGAAGGGCAGGCCGCGGATCTCGCGCTTGATGGTCTCGCGGTCCACCACCTGTCCCGGTCGCCCGGCCAGCAGGAGCAGCAATTCGAACTCCGTGTCCGTCAGATCGAGGGCCCGTCCCGCCAGCTTCGCCGAACGGGCGCCTTCGTCCACGACCAGCGCGCCCGAGTCGTGCCGACCGGGCCGGCGGGGTCGGCCGCGGGCCAGCGCGTGCAGGTGCGCCAGCAGCAGGCGCTCGCTGAAGGGGCGGACCAGGACCGTGTCGGCGCCCGTCTCCAGGGCGACGACCTGCGCCGTCTCGTCCGCCTCCTCGAAGAGGGCGCAGATCCGGCTGTCGGGACGCGCCGCGCGCACGTCGCGGCACCAGGCCAGGGCGCCCGCGGCGCGGGGTTCGATGTTCACCACCACGAGGGAGGAAGAAGAGGCCGCCAGGTTCGCGGGGGGGATGTGGTCGCGGACCACCGTCTCGACCCGGCAGCCCTGCCGCCGCAGGCCCGCGCACAGTTCCGCCGCGGCATCGGGCCGATCGATCACGAGGGTCACGTCGAGGCTGGGCATCCGCCGCTCCCTGCCCGGGGCGGCGCGGTGGGGTGCGGCGCCGTCCGCCGGGCAGCGATCCCAACGCGCGGGGAGCGGCGATCCTGCGCGGCGGCCGCCGGCGCCAGGCCCGTCATTCCATCAGCCACGCGATCGCCCGCTCGCGATCATCGAAGAGTTGGACGCAGAGGCCGCGGTTGCGGCAGGCGTTCTCCCAGAACCGGACCGCCTCGAACGCCGCGTGCCCCTTCGGCAACAGGACCGCTTCCCTGACGGTGCCGCCGGGATCGTTCGCCAGAAAGGTCTCGACCGTCGCGTACAGGTCCACGACCGAGTGCCCGCCCTCGAGTTCCGAGCAGTCGGCCAGCAGCCGGGTCACGCCTTTGGCGCGGCAGATCATGATCGTTTCGCGGACCAGCAGCGCCAGTGATTCCGGCGACACCGCGCCGCAGTAGCGGGTCTCGACGATGGGATGCTCGGGAAGCAGATTGACGGACCTGGACATGCCACCCTCTTTCGTTCGCGGCCGAAGTCGCTCGACCCGAGGGGCGGGTCGCGGTCGATCGGAAGACGAGTGGGCGATCTGCAGGCTGGTTCGGAATCCCTGTCATTCTCCGCAATCGTCACGCGGCTGGCAAGCGGTCATCGGCGCCGGCGAGTTCGGTTATGGGCGTCGGTCGTGCCGCCCTGCGGTAAAATTGAAACTCCGACTTTCAATTTTGCAGCACGGCGCCCGCAGCGCGGACATCCTCCCCCTTGTCAATCCGCGAGAATTAGGACATAATCAGACCTCATTCACGGCAGCCCGGTGCCCGTACGCCGCCACGAAGGAAGCTCGCCATGGCCCACCGCTCCGATCGCAGACCGCTCCTGCTCCCGCTGACCCTCGCCCTGCTCTCCCTCTGCTGGGCGCCGGCGTCTCCGGCGCGCGTCGTCGAGGTGTCGGGTGTTCCCGCCGCCGGCCTCGGGCAACCGCCGGCCGACCCGCCGCTCGCCGCGGCGCACGGCTACTGGGAAGTCGACCGTGACGTGCCCTGCGTCACGCCCGAGCAGCACGCCGAGATCGAGGCCCAGCTGGCCGCGAACGTCGCGGACCTGCGCGCGCGCGGGCTCCTGCCGGAAACGGCGGACAAAGAAGCCGGCGTGCTCCTGCAGTGGCCGCTGCGCGCCGCCGCCCACCTCGACGACCCCGGCTACCACGGCATCTCGAACTTCGTGGACCAGGACGCGACCTACCCGAACCACCTGCTGGACTACAACTGCGGCACGCGCACCTACGACCTGTCCGGCGGCTACAACCACGCGGGGACCGACATCTTCACCTGGCCGTTCTCCTGGCTGAAGATGGCCAACGACGACGTCGAGGTCGTCGCTGCAGCCCCCGGCGTGATCGTCGGCAAGTACGACGGCTATGCCGACCACAACTGCGGCTTCGGCGGCGGCCAGTGGAACGCCGTCTACGTGCAGCACGCCGACGGATCGACCGCCTGGTACGGGCACATGAAGAGCGGGTCGACCACCCCCAAGAACGTCGGCGCCTCGGTGGCCGCGGGCGAGTACCTGGGCGTCGTGGGCAGCAGCGGCAACAGCACCGGCCCGCACCTGCACTTCGAGCTGTACGACAACCTCGGCCAGCTCGTCGATCCCTGGAGCGGCCCCTGCAACTCGCTGAATGCAGACGGCTGGTGGGCCGAGCAGCGCCCCTACTACGACCCGGCGATCAACGCCCTGCGCACACACTCGGCGCCGCCCGTGTGGCCGAGCTGCCCGAACACCGAAATCACCAACGAGCAGATCCACTACCAGGCCGGCGATCTAGTCTACTTCGCCACCTACTACCGCGATCAGCTGCAGAACCAGATCAGCACCTATCAGTTGCTGAAGCCGGACGGCTCGGTCTGGCAGGAATGGACCGCGTGGCTGAACGTCCCCCACTACGCGGCATCGTGGTGGTACTGGAGCTGGTACCTGCCGTTCGGCGACGACGGTGTCTGGAAGTTCCGCGTCACCTACCAGGGCCAGACTGTCGAGCACCTCTTCAGCGTGGGGACGGCGACGGCCGCACCATCGGTGACGGGAACCACCCGCCTGCATCCGGCCGAACCGAATCCATTCAATCCCGCGACCAGCATCCGTTTCACGCTGGGCGATGGCGGCCCGATCGACCTGAGCATCCACGATCTGGCCGGGCGGCGCGTGGCCACGCTGCGACGCGACGTCCTGGAGAAGGGCGAGCACCTGGCGGTTTGGGACGGGAGCAGCGACGACGGCGCGACGGCGGCCAGCGGCGTCTATTTCGTCCGGTTGGCGACCGCGGGCGCGAGCCAGACGCAGCGGATCGTCATGCTGAAATGACCGCCTACGGCCGCCTTGGGCCGGATTGAGCTCCCCACTGATCCTGGGGTAAATGCCGTATCGGTATCAAATTAACACCGTTGACGGTCGCCCTGCAATTGGGACTAGAATCGTCCATGTTGCCGGCGACCATCGCCCGACAAGGACGTCCGGTTCGCCGGTGATGGGTGCGGCGTCGTTGCGCCGCCCCCGCCACACCACGAATCGGGGGTCCACCATGATGAGGGTAACGAAGTCTCGCAGATCGCCGCCCGCCGGCGCGGGGGCCGCGCTGGCGCTTGCCGTCGCCGCGGTCCTGCTGGCCTCTCCCGCCGCCGCCTTCCCGCCCGCGCAGTGCGTCGTGCCCGACAACGGCGCCGGCACGATCGACTACCCGCCCAACCCGTGCGGCTACGTGACGCTGCAGCCGATGATGATCATCGACGGCCTGCCGCCCGGCACGACGATCGGGATCGAAGCGATCATCGACTCGTTCTTCGACATCACGTACCAGGCCGGCGGCACGCTCGGCGGGGAGATCGAGCAGTTCCACGCCCCGATCCACATGGAAATGACGGGGGCGGGCATGCTCGCCGGCTACTTCCGCCCGGCGTTCTTCGACATCTTCTACGAGTGCCACGCGGGACCGCGCCTGCCCGGAGAACCCGTGCAGTCGTTCCCGCATGACCTGTACCTGATGCAGGGGCAGCTGCCGCCCGGCGATCCCGACTTCGACCTGCTGCGGATCACCGCGGGCGGCGGCTTCGGCATGCCCAGCCCCGGCCACACCACGCTCACCATGGTCGGGGGCGGCGGCGGGGGTGGCGGCGGCTGGGCCGTCGACAGCTTCTTCGACATCACCTACCGGATCGACTTCGTCGGCAGTCCGGGCGGCCCCCTCGGCGGCATGTCCGGCAGCACGACCGGGACGATCCGCATGCAGTGCGGCATCCCGGGCACCGTCGCCAACGAGGCGAAGACCTGGGGGGCGGTCAAAACGATCTATCGTTGATATGGGGTGATCTCAGACAGGGCCGCCATCCTGCGGGGGGGCGGCCTTTTCTTTGGTTCTGGCCGCCTAAACCCCCGGAAGACCGGCAATCGGGCTAAACTATTAATTTGATAATTATTAATAATTGATGCTTGACGCCACCCCGCCAGGCCGCGAGTTTCAGGAACTATCAATGTTGATCAAATTGATAGTTCCTGGAGGTCCCCCATGAAGATCCCCATGACACCGCCGGATGCGGACACGATCCTGGATGGGTTGCTGAACCGCGCCCCCGGGCGTACCGACGCGCTGACGCGCGTCTTCGACAGACAGAAGGAAGCTGCTCCGGGCGGACGCTACCGACACTGGGACAAGCTGCGGCAGCTCACCCCTCCCGACGGCCTCGACCACGAGCAATGGTGGCTTTCGATCAAGCTGGCCCGCAGGGCGCTGTCCCGCCCCATTCCTCTGCGCGATGCGCGAGGTCGTCCTTTCACCTTCGCCATGCCCGACATCGCCCAGCAGATGGTCCACGGGATCGATCGTCGCGCTTCGGGATCGATCGAAGCCGCCGCCCCCCTCCCCGCCGACAAGGAGCGGCACGGCTACCTGCTCCGCTCCTTGCTGGAAGAGCCCATCACGTCCAGCCAGCTCGAAGGCGCCGCGACGACGCGGAAGGTCGCCAAGCACATGCTGCGCGAGCAGCGGGAACCGCGGGACAGGGGCGAGCGGATGATCGTGAACAACCACCTCGGCATGCGCTTCATCGCCGAGCGGACCAGCCGCGTGGACCTGACGCCCGACCTCGTCCGCGAACTTCACGGCATCCTGACCGACGGCACCCTGGCCGATCCCGCCGCCGCCGGCCGGTTCCGCCGCGACGACGAAGAGATCGTGGTCCAGGACATGGAAGGCAGGACCTTGCACGCGCCGCCGCCGGCAGCCGAACTGCCCGATCGTCTCCAAGCGTTGTGCGAATTCGCCAACGACGTCTCGGACTCGCCCTTCATCCACCCGGTCGCCCGCTCGATCCTGCTGCATTTCTGGCTGGCCTACGACCACCCCTTCATCGACGGCAACGGCCGCACCGCCCGCGCCCTGTTCTATTGGTCCATGGCCAGAAGAGGCTACTGGCTCATGGAATACGTCTCCATCTCGCGACTGCTGCTGCGGGCGTGGAGCGCCTACAACCGGGCCTTCCTCTACACGGAGACGGACGACAACGACGCCACCTATTTCCTTCTGCACCAGATGCGGATCATCCTGCACGCCATCGACGACCTGCACGCCTACCTCGACAGCAAGATGGATGAGCGGCGGCGCAGCCTGGAGATCCTGAGGTCGTCGACTGCTTCGAAGCTCGGGCTCAACCACCGGCAGCTGGCGCTGGTCCGCCACGGCCTGGACCACCCGGGAGCCGTGTACTCGATCCAGGAACATGCCGGATACCACAACGTGAGCTACGGCACCGCCCGCTCCGACCTGCTGGGCGTGGCGGACGCCGGGTTGTTCGTGCAGGCGAAATCGGGAAGGGCGTTCCGGTTCCTGGCGCCCGAAGATCTGGATGTCAGGTTGGGCGGCGGGCTCGCCTAGTCGCGGTCAGTATCCCGCCGCCTGCCCGTCCTTGCGCGACTCGCTGGCCCCGTAGTACACGCCCTGCGCGGCGTCGTACATGATGGCCTGGTAGCCGCCGAACGAGCCCACGTCCGCCCGGATGTCGTGGCCCATCCCGGCCAGGTCGCGGATCACCTCGGCGGCGAAGCCCGACTCGAGGCTGACCACGCCCCCGTCGGTCATCAGGGTGCCGGTGGGTTCGCTGGAGCCTTCGTGCAGGATGCGCGGGGCGTCGCCCGCCGCTTGCAGGTCCATCCCGAAATCCACCAGGTTGACGATGATCTGCACCTGGCCCTGCGGCTGGGTGCTGCCCCCCATGACGCCGAAGCTGAGCCAGGGCTCGCCGTCGCGGGTGGCGAAGGCCGGGATGATGGTGTGGAAGGGGCGCTTGCCCGGCGCGTAGGTGTTGGCCTCGCCGGGCTTGAGGCTGAACAGCTCGCCGCGGTCCTGCAGGCAGAAGCCCAGGCCCTCGGGGCAGACGCCGCTGCCCATGCCGCGGTAGTTGCTCTGGATCAGGGACACCATGTTGCGGTCGGCGTCGGCGACGGTCAGGTAGATCGTGTCGCCCTGGCGCAGGGCCGGGTTGCCGGCGTCGACGCGGCGCGCGGCGCGGCGCGGGTCGATCAGCGCGCGGCGCTCGTCGGCGTAGGCCTTCGACAGCAGGCCGGCCACGGGCATGTCGGCGAAATCGGGGTCGGCGTAGAAGCGCGCCCGGTCCTCGAAGGCCAGCTTCTTGGCCTCGACGAACGCGTGGACGTACTCGCGGCTGCCGAAGCCCATCCCCGCGACGTCGTAGCCCTCGAGCAGGTTGAGGATCTGCAGGGTGGCGAGGCCCTGGCCGTTGGGCGGCAGCTCCCAGACCTCGACGCCGCGGTAGGTCGTCGAGATGGGCTCGACCCACTCGCTGCGGTGGGCCGCGAGATCCTCGTAGCTCAGGAAGCCGCCGGCCCGCTGTACCGTGCCGGCGATGGTGCGCGCCATCTCCCCCTTATAGAAGGCGTCGCGACCCTCGCGGCCGATCCGCTCGAGGGTGGCCGCCAGCAGCGGGTTGGTCCACATCTCGCCCTTGGCCGGGCCGCGTCCGTCGCGCGTGAAGGCCTCGCGGAAGCCGGGGTGCTCGATCAGGTTCGGCACGCTGAGCCGCCAGTAGTGGGCGATGAGCTCGGAGACGGGGAAGCCCTCGCGGGCGTAGCGCACGGTCGGGGCCAGCAGATCGGACATCGGCAGCAGTCCGAACTTGGTGTGCAGTTCGAACCAGCCGTCGACGCAACCGGGCACCGAGATCGGCAGCGGGCCGCGCGGCGGCACGAACTCCAGGCCGCGCTTGCGGAACTCCTCCAGCGTGAGGGCGCGCGGCGAGCGCCCGCTGGCGTTCAGCCCGTAGAGCTTGCCGGACTTCGCATCCCAGACGATGGCGAACAGGTCGCCCCCGATGCCGCTGCCGGTGGGTTCCATCAGGCCGAGGGCGGCGTTGGCCGCGATGGCCGCGTCGACGGCCGAGCCGCCGGCCTTCAACACGTCCAGGGCGATCTGCGTGGCCAGGGGCTGGCTGGTGCAGGCCATGGCGTGCGGCGCGATCACTTCGGAGCGGGTGGTGAAGGCGCGGCCGGTGACGCGGTCGGCGGCGGGGGCGGCGCCGGCGGCCAGGACGGCGGCCAGCGCGATCAAGGCGGAATGCGCGACGCTCGATCCGGTCATGGACGACTCCTCGGTTGGTCGCTGTATCAGCGCGCGGTCGGCTCGGACCGTCGGTCCCAGGCGGCGGCGGCCTTGCCCAGGATGTCCCGAGCCCGCGCGACCGCCTGGTATTCGTCCGGCGGCGCGGGGGCGGGACCGAAGCTCGGACCCCACGCGGTGCGCAGGGCGGCCATCAGCTCCGTCGCGCAGGCCCGCTCGGCGAGGTCGAGAGCTGCGGGATCGCCCGACAAGTACGCATCGGCGAGCATCTCGCGCGTGTCGGGATCGACGACCGCGACGACCGACCAGCGCTCGCTGGGCCGCATCGCGACGGCGGTCGGCTGGAAGGGCCGGTGCCTCCCCCCCGACCTGACGACGAAGCTTTCGGAGGCCAGGGGACGCGGCTGCGCCGCGCGCTGGGCCGCCTCCTCGCGCCGCAGGTAGCCGCCCGGGGCGTAGTCGGGATGGCGTTCCGCCAGCGACCGCGAGAGCGACGCGAACTCCGGGCCCGGCAGCGCGCCGCCCAGCGCGAGCACGTGGGCGCGGTCGGCCAGGCGCGCCGCTTCGGGACGACCGCCGGCGCCGGCGGCCGCAAGCTCCGGCGGCGTCTCGCGGTACCCGATCAGCGCCGCCATGTTCGCGGCCATCAGCTCCGGCCGGCCGATCGAACGCGGCGCCGAGAATTCCAGCCGCAGGTTGTCGTCGGTGTTGACGAGTCCGTCCACGGCGTCGGCGAAAGCCCGCGCGCCGCGGGTGCCGGTCAGGCAGTAGTCGAGCAGGCCCGTCTCTCCCGCCATGTTCACCGCCGCCAGGTCGGCGGCCACGGCGCCCGCCGAGGCGCGTCTCGCCAGTGCCTCGGGATCGATCGCGAACGGCTGGTTGCTGCCGATCAGCTCGGCGTCCCACCAGGTCAGCCAGACCAGCACGTGCTCGAAGTTGCGGGCGAACGTGCGCACGACCGTCCCGACGTCCTGCGGCGTCAGCTCGTAGAGGGGCAGCCACTGCGCGATGATGCCGCCCGGCGCCAACCGCGACGCCGCCAGCCGGAAGTACTCGTCGGTGTAGAGGTAGGCCGCCCCGCCCGACCAGGGGTGGATCGGATCCGCCGTGATGACGTCGAAGCGCTCGTCGGTCACGGCCAGGAAATTGCGCCCGTCGTCGTGGACGACGCGGACCTTGGGGTTGTCGAGCGCCCGGTGGTTCCACTCCGCGAACGTGCGCGTGGCCGGCAGCACGTCCCGCTCGATCTCCGCCAGGGTGATCGAGCGCGCCTCGGGGTGCAGGGTCGTCGCCCCCAGCGTCATGCCGCTGCCCGATCCCAGCACGAACACGCGCTCCGGCGCCGGGTGCAGGAGCATCGGCACGTGGCCGAGCGCGTATTGGCACTGCATGTCGGCCCGCACGGTGGTGGCCTCGGAGCGGCCGTTGACGATGAAGGCCTGGTCGCCGCCCAGGGGCCGGATGACGCTGATCGTCTCGTTGACCCCCTCGTGGTAGTAGACGACGTCCACGATCTCGAGCCCGCGCTCGATGCGCTCGCGCGACTCGAACAGGTCGCGCTGGTTGTTGACGAAGATCGCGAAGTAGCGCGGGTTCCAGAGCAGGTTGCGGGCGCCGCCGGCGCCGAGGGCGGCCAGCAGCGCGAACACGGCCACGGCCGCCGCGACCGCCGCGCGCCTGCCGGCGGCGCGCGCCGCGATCACGGCGCCGGCGCCCGCCTGCAGCGCGACCAGCAGCAGCAGGGAGCGCTCCACGCCGAACGCCTGGACCAGGACGAAGCCAGCCGCCGCGGCGCCGAGGATGGCGCCGGCGGTGTTGCAGGTGGCGACGTCGCCGACCGCACGCCCGACGCGACGACGCCCCGCCGCCACGACGGAGGTCGCCAGCGGGAAGGCGGCGCCCGAGAGCGCGGCCGGCACCAGCATGACGGCGACCGCGACGATCGCCGTCGCCGCGTTGCGGGCGCCGGGCGCCGGACCGTCGCCGCCGAACACGCCCTGCAGGCGCAGCGCGTGCTCCGGCAGCCGGCTCATCAGGGCCGTGGTCGCCAGCGCGGCCGTCGCCAGTGCGATCTCGACCATCGCGAACGCCGCGACGGGTCCGCGGTCGTCCTCCCGCCGACGGCGACGCGCCAGCCACGCACCGCACAGGAAGCTGCCCAGCGTGATGCCGCCCAGGAAGGCGGCCAGCATGATCGCGAAGCTGTAGGTCGAGGTCCCGACCACCATGGTCAGCGTGCGGGTCCAGAGCACCTCGTAGCCGAGAGCGCAGAAGCCGCCCACGGCGATGCCGCCGAGCGCGAAGCGCTCGGGCCACGCCATCACCGCGACGGGGCGGGCCGCCATCCCAGCCGACGGAGCGCCGACGTCGCCGGCCGCGCGTTCCGACCTCCCCGCGGTCAGTGCCGCCGCCCCGGCCAGGACGTTCAGCCCGACCGCGGTCGCCATGGTCGCATCGACCCCGAACAGCCTCAGCAGCACGAACCCTGACAGCAGCACGCCCGCCACCGCGCCGAGCGTGTTGGTCGCGTAGAGCCGCGCGACACGCCCACGCCCCTCATCGTCGCCGCCGACCACCAGACGCGACAGCACCGGCAGCGTCCCGCCCATGAGCGTGGTCGGCACGATCATCGCGCCCGCGGCGAGCGCGACCCGCATCGCGGTCAGCAGGGCGGGGTGGCCGTCTGCGGCTCGGGCGAGCGGCGCGTAGAAAGCGGTGGCATGGTCGACGAACAGCATGAAACCGAGGCCGCAGACACCGATGCCCAGCTCCAGCAAGCCGTACAGGCGCAGCGGTCGCGCCGTCCGGTCGGCACGGCGTCCCAGCCAGGCGCTGCCGAGGGCCAGACCGCCCATGAACACGGCCAGCACGGTCGCCACCGCCAGGTGGGTGCCGCCGAACACCAGGCTCAGCGAACGGGCCCAGGTCACTTGGTAAACCAACGCGGCGGCGCCGGAGAGGAAGAACAGCACGTGGAGGATGGGGGAAGCGATCGGGCGGCTTGGCGGATGGGGCTCCCTCGGCGTGCGCTCCATGGGGCTCCTTGGCGGGTCGGCGATCCTCCGAATACGAGTCATCGACCGGAACCATACCAGAGCGCATGCGGCGGAGGAAGCACAAGCGGTCGCCGTGGATGTCGGCCCGGCCCGCATCATCGCGGACCGGGCCGACGCACCCGTGCTACTCGAACAGGGCTTTGACTTCGCCCCAGGTCGCAGCCTCGTCGGCGACGATCCCGTGGGGCTCGAAGCCGATGTTGACGCCGATGCCGTCGCCGCGGATCAGGCTCTGGTTCACGGTGAGGCTCGACACCGCGTCGTCGATGCGCACCACGCCCAGCTGCGTGTTCCACCAGGGGTTGGCGCCGCCGGCGCCCGTGACCGAGTTCTGCACCGAGAACGTGCCCGCCCCGCCGGTGAACTGCGAAGCGCCGGCGGTGACGTCGCCGATGTAGTCGCCCAGGAACGTGCCATTCTGGTTGACGGTCGTCACGGAGGCGCCGCCGCCGAAGCTGGTGGTGGCGCCGAGGCCGATGGTCCCGACGAAGACCGAACCCGCCGGCAGCGTGCCCGCGAACGTGTAGGTGATGGTCGCCGTCTCCGGGCCCAGCAGGCCGGGCGTGAAGATGGTGCCGAAGTGCTCGTAGTTCGACCACGAGTACGTGTCCGGCCCGCTGACGACGTTGCCCACCGTGTAGGCGGGGTTCTGGTAGCGCCCGTGCGTCCAGTGGGCGGGGACCGAGTAGGTGACCGTGACGTTGCCGATGCCCGGCACGAAGAACACCGAGCCGTTGGGCACCACCGAGCCGAACGCGTTCGGCGACATGTCCAGCCAGGTGATCGAGTAGGCCGCCGCCGACGCCGTGGTCGGCAGGGACGCCGCGGTCACGGCCAGGGCGAGGCAGAGGATCGTCAGCAGGGCTTTAGTGTGGCGCATCGATGACTCCTTGGGGATCGCTCCGGGTCTGCCCGCACGCGACACGGGCTTGCGTCGCGCGGGTAGAGACATGGTCGAGACTCCCCATCAACCAATAACGAGATGCAGTGTCAATATCGTTAATAGATGTGGACACCCTCCGTCCGGCGCAACCGCCTCCGGGGCAGCATCATGGCAAGATATTATTACATGGTAAGTTGCGGACGATTCCTCTGCGGAGCGCCGGCGTCCTAGCTCCCGAGCCGCACCAGCAGCCACCGCAGCCCCAGGCTGACGCCGGCGCCCAGCACGGCCCCGGCCAGCACCTCGCGGGGCGTGTGCCCCAGGAATTCCTTCAGCTTGTGGCGGTTGAGCCGGTGGTCCGGCGCGAGCAGCTCGCGCACGATCACGTTCAGGGCCTGGGCCTGCAGGCTCGCGGAGCGGCGCAGGCCGGCGGCGTCGAACATCGTGACCAGCGCGAAGCAGGCGGCCACGGCGAACACCGGCGAGTTCCAGCCGGCGACCAGGCCGACCGAGACGCCC
This sequence comes from bacterium, assembly GCA_016719645.1. Classification (GTDB taxonomy): domain Bacteria; phylum Krumholzibacteriota; class Krumholzibacteriia; order LZORAL124-64-63; family LZORAL124-64-63; genus PNOJ01. The sequence goes on along the minus strand of JADJYS010000037.1, from coordinate 29,733 downwards.
AGGGCCGTCACGGTGGAGCTGTGGCTCGAGGGCATGCCGCCGGTGGCGACCAGCAGGTCGAAGTTCGGGCGGCCGAGCTTGCGCCAGTCGCGCCCGAACTTGATGAGCTGGGCGACGGTGTTGGCGACGACCAGGGCGAGGAGGGCCTCGAGGCCCGTATCGTGGATCGTGCCGATGATCATCTCCGGCTCCTGCTGTGGCGGCTAGTCGGTCCGGCGGCGTCGCCGGAAACCAGGCGCCGAACCATCAGGCTTCCTTCAGCGCTCGAAGCAGCAGATCCGACACGCCGAGCGTCGGCGCCCAGCGCTCGAGATACGCGACCTCCAGCGATGCGCCCTGCACCTTCACCACGCCGACGATGTCGCGCCATTGCCGCTCCGAAGTCTGGTTCCCGAGCTTGTACCAGACCATCTTGTGGAGCAGGGTGTCCTCCGGGCTTGCGAAGTTGATCGAAACCGCGCCTCCGGGCACGTCGATTTGCTCTGGACGCGCTCTCGCCATCTCCTCGCAGGACCAGGGATCCCCGCGAGCCACGAAGATGTCGGCCTTGAACATCGTTTCGAGGTCGACGACGTTGAACGACTCGTGCCGGTCGACGGCATCCCGGATCATCACGGCATCGGCATAGAACCCGCCACTGAGCGCGGCGGAAAGGCCATCCACATGGGAGAGTTCGAGGTCGGCGACCAGATCCACGTCCTGCGTGGCGCGAGGGATCCCGTAGAGCGAGCTGGCCAACGAGCCTCCCACGAGGTAACGAATTCCGAGCGCATCGAAGATGCGGACGAGCCTCGCCAGGACGAGGATGGGTTCGGAGAGCATCAGTACCCCTCCTTGCCGACATCCCAGCCGAAGGCGCGCACCATCAGGTTCGGATCGAGCCACCGCGAGGCGACCCGTAGCGCCAGCTCCCGCTCCTCGGCGCCCGGGTGACGGCGACGGACGTCGAGCAGCGCGAGCTCCTGGACAGCTCTCGTGAGCGCCCGGACGCGCTCGAGTTTCTGGGCGTGCGACATGTTGCGGTAGCCGGCGACCAGGTAGGCCTCGATCGCGGGATGGGTGTCGTTCGGCGTGCCTGAACTCATGGGCTCGTCCTGCCGCATGCCGCGGCTTGTTGCAGGGGCCGTGCTCCTGTGGCGGATTGCCTGGCAGCACCGCAGGATATCACAACAAGGTGCCGACGAGGAAGCCGCCATTCCGATCGGAGGCCGTCCTGGTCGATGCGGGCGGCGGAAACGCTGGTGCGGCAGTCGGCGCTGGTCCCGTCCTAGCTCCGTCCCGACTCCAGCCCGTCGGCCAGCGCCGCGATCTCCTCCCGCATCGCCAGCCGGTCTAGCCAGGGCGCCGGAATGCCATCCTCACCGTAGAACGCGCCGGCCACCTGGCCGCACACCGCGGCCGTGGTGTCGGCGTCGTCGCCCAGGTTCGCGGCGGCGAGCACCGCGTCGGCGAAGCTGTCGGTGCGCGAGAAGGCCCACAGGGCGGCCTCGAGCGACGCCACGACGTAGCCGGTGCCGCGGATGTCGCGCTCGGTCTGGTCGCGGTAGCCGCCGCGCGCGATCGCGGCGATCCGCGGCGCCGCGGCGAAGCCGTCCGCGTCGCCGAGCAGGACGGCGTCCTTCGGCTCGCCCCGCAGCGCCCGCACGAGGATCCGGGCGAACAGCCGGCAGGCGTCGACGCACTCCGGGGCGCCGTGCGTGGTGCGCGAGCTCTCGCCGGCGAAACGTTCCGCGGCGTCGATATCCGGGCACCAGAACATCGGGACCGGCGCGAGGCGCATGAGGCTGCCGTTGCCGGCCGTGTCGGGGTCCGTGGAACCGGCGAACGGATCGCCGTCGCGGCGGTAGCGCGCCAGGGCGGCCGCGGTCGCGTTGCCGATGTCGAAGCAGGCGCCGGTGCTGCTCAGGTAGCCCTCGTAACGCCAACGGCAGTAGCGGCGCATCTGGTCGTCGGCGTCGAAGCCGCCCCGTTCGACGAGGCTGGTCGCCAGGCAGAGCGCCATCGAGGTGTCGTCGGTCCACTGGCCGGGCAACAGCCCGAACGGTCCTCCGCCCACCATGTCCATCAGCGGCGCGAAGGAGCCGCGTGGGCGGAACTCCACGGTCGTGCCGACGGCGTCGCCCGCGGCCAGGCCGAGGAGGCAGCCGCGGAATCTCGAACTGCAGTTCATGAGCCCCTCCGCTTGCGAACCACGCCGCGTCATCTTACCAGCCGGCTGTCGCCGTGAGATAGGCATTCCAGGGCCGGGGGGGGGCCTGATCCCGCGACCGCCCCCTTTTCATATCATAAATTCGCAACAGGTTGCGGTCGCCGCCCCCTTGATCTCCTTTAAATAAGTCGGATATGCTCCTGAATTCCTGGTGCCGAGGACATACCTATTATACCGACTCGAGGAGCCCCGTGATGACCCGACACCGATCCCTGAGCGCATCGCTCCTGACCACCTCGATCCAGGGCGCGTCGATCCTGGCAGCCTGCTGCCTCATCGGCGGCTGCTCCGGCGACGACGGCCCCGGCCAACCCCAGGACCCCCAGCCCCAGCGCGTGGTGGCCGAGCTCGAAGGCGCCGTCGCCGACGTCCAGCTCGCCGCCGGCGTGACGTCCACGCTCGTGTTCACGCTCCAGCTGCCGCCCGATCTCGCGCCGGTGACCGCCGCCGAGATCGACGTCGCCGCGACGCTCGACCACGTGCAGGTCGACGGGGTCCCGCTGTGGCGGCTGATCGCCCGCAAGGCGGCCCGCCTCTTCGGCGGAGACGAGGACCTCGGCGCCACGGCGTTCATCCGCGTCGGCGACGACCCCGCCACCGTGTGCGAGGCGGGCATCCTCTACGGTCCGTTCACGGTCAGCCACGGCACGTCGCTGGTCGTCGACCCCGAGACCGCCGCCGCCGACGGCCCCACGCTGCAGATCATCAACAGCGGCACGACGGTCCTGTGCCTGAGCGTCACCGCGAACATCGACGCCGAGTTCAGCGTCGACGCCGTGGCGATGGACCTGGTCGAGGGCGAGTGCGACGCGCCCGCCGACTTCGCCGGGACCTGGACCGGCACCTACCAGTGCGGCAACAGCTGCGGCGAACCGTTCAGCGGCGACGTCACGCTCACGGTCACCCAAGACGGCGACGAGGCCAGCTACGTCGACCAGTCCGGCGACACCTACACCGGCCGGATCTGCGGCGACACCTTCCACTTCGAGCGGATCGACGGGGACGAGATCGAGCGCGGCACGATGACGCTGGACGGGCCGGGCTCGGCCACCAAGCGCTCGACCTGGCGCGGCACCTCCCCACCCCACTGCAGCGGCGACTGCGTGGACGTGCTGACCCGCGCCGACCCGGGCGACTGCCCGCCGCTGGTGATCACCAGCGGCCAGCCGCCGAACGGCCGCGTCGGCCAGCCCTACTACTTCGAACCGGCGACCAGCGGCGGCCAGGGTTCGGTCTCCCGCTGGGCCATCCCCACGGTGGCGATCCCGGGCCTGGAGACGCTCTCCTCGGGAGTGCTGACCGGCACGCCCACCGCGGAGGCGGTGGGGAGCTGGGAGGTGCACGTCACCGTCTACGACTCCTGCCCGGAGGGAGCGCAGACGGTCAACCGCGACTACACGATCGTCATCACGGAGTGAGCCCGTCCTGAGCCGTCGCGGCTGCACGCGCCGCGGGCAGACCAGCGCGGTCGGTCGGGGTCGGCGCCGGTGAGCAGATCGTGGGGGGCCGCTGCTGCGGGGCGGCGGCCCTCGCTCTACAGCTCCACCAGCAACGACTCCGAACAGAACCCCGGCCCCAACGACGAGATCAGCCCGTGCCCCCCGTTGCCCGCGCCGTGCGCCTTCAGGTGCCGCTCCAGCACGAACAGGACCGTCGCCGAGGACATGTTGCCGAAATCGCGCAGCACGTCGCGCGCCAGGTCGAGCTGTTCCGGGCGCAGGTCCAGCGCCTCCCGATACGCCTCCAGCACCTTGGCGCCGCCGGGGTGCAGCAGGAAGGCCCCGAGGTCGGCGACCTTCAGGTCGAAGCGGGACAGGAAGGCGCCCACGTCTTCGGCCGCGGTCTCCAGAACGATCTCCGGGATCCTCTGGGCGAAGACCACCTGCAGTCCCTCCTGCAGCACGGTCCAGCCCATGACGTCCAGCGAGTCGGGGAAGAAGCGGCTGCCGGTGCCGAGGATCTCCAGTCCCGGCCCGTCGGTCTCGTCGCCGCAGACCACCACGGCGGCGGCCCCGTCGGCGAACAGGGCCGTGGCCACGAGGTTGGCCTTGGATGTGTCGTCCGGCAGGAAGGTCAGGCCGCACAGCTCGGTGGCCACGACCAGGATCCGCGCGCGGGTGGGCCAGCGCGTAGTGGTGGGCGTGGGACAGGCCGGCCGCCCCGCCCGCGCAGCCAGGGCCCCAGATCGGCGTGCGGCGGATGTCGCGGCGCAGGCCCAGGACGTTGATCAGGCGGGCGTCGATCGAGGGCGTCGCGAGGCCGGTGGTGTTCACGTAGATGATGTAGTCGATGTCGCCGGGCGCGAGCTGCGCGGCGGCCAGGGCGCGTCCGGCGGCTTCGGCCGAGAGGCGGGTCGCCTCGACGGCGTAGAGCGCGCTCTTCTCGGCCATGTCGTGGGACGTGAAGAACCAGTCGCGCGGCGCGGCGAAGTAGCGGGTCGCGATGCCGGAGTTGGCGAACAGGGGCATCAGGCGCTCGAGGTCCGGGATGCGGCCGGCGAACTTCAGGCGGGCGAAGGCTTCGGCTTCGGCCTGGTCGATGCGGGTGGCGGGGACGCTGGTGCCTGCGGCGCGGATTCTGGGCATGGGTCTCCTCGGCGGATGGCGGGAAGGGACGGGCTTCCACAGGGTAAGCCACCTTCGTGCCGGACGCTGGCGCCGCACCCGACGCCGTCATGGTTTATAATGGAGCGGTCCCGGACCCGGCCCCCGCGCCCTCTCCCGCACCGACAGGCGGAACAACGTGCGACGTCCGCTGCTCTGGATTTTCTGCTGCACCGCGCTGCTGCCCGCCCGGGCCCCGGCCGCACCCGTGACCTTCCGGGTGGACATGGGGCCCTACCTGGCCGCGGGCTACTTCGACCCGTCGACCGATACCGTCGAGGTGCGCGGCGATTTCGACGGCTGGGCCGCCGGGCAGCGCGTCCTGCAGGCAGGCGCCGGCCAGGGCACCTTCGAGGTGCTCGCCGACCTGCCCCCCGGCGCCATCGCCTACAAGTTCCTGATCGTGCGCAGCGGCGGCGCCGAGGTGTGGGAAGAGGACATCCCCAACCGGACCTGGCAGGTGCCCGCCGCGGGCGGCGCCGCGCCGACCGTCCCCTTCGACGACCTGAGCGACCTCGCCGCCCCGGACGCCCGCCGGGTTGGAGCGGACCTCTCCTACGCGCCGCGGCTGGAGGCGCTCGGCGCGATCTATCGCCGCGACGGCCAACCGGCGCCCCTGCTCGACTTGGCCGGGGATGCGGGCCTTGGGCTGGTGCGGTTGCGGCTGTGGCACACGCCGGACGAGCCCTGGTACGGGCTCGAGGCCACCCTCGATCACGCCCGCCGGGTGCGGGCCGCGGGCTTCGACCTGATGCTCGACCTGCACTACTGCGACTCCTGGGCCGACCCCGGCCAGCAGACGCTGCCCGCCGCCTGGCAGGGCGTCGCGCTGCCGGCGCTCGCCGATTCGTTGGCCGCGTACACGGCGCGCGTCGTCGCCCGCTTCACCGACGATGGCCTGGCCCTGCGCTACGTGCAGCTCGGCAACGAGATCGACGCGGGCCTGCTGTGGGACGCCGGCCGCGTCGGCTGGCCGGGCGGTCCCTGCGACACGCCGGCGCAGTGGGACGCGCTGACGGCCCTGCTGCAGGCGGCCGCGGGCGCCGCCCGGCCGCACTGCCCCCGGACGAGGGCACCGGAGCTGATCGTGCACCTGTCGCCCGGCGGCGACAACGCGCGCTGCCGCTGGTTCCTCGACCATCTGGCGGCCGCCGCGGTGGACTACGACGGATCGGGCTGTCGTACTACCCCTGGTGGCACGGCTCGCTCTGGCAGCTCGAAACCAACCTGCGCGACCTCGGGCCGCGGTACGGGAAGCCGGTCATGGTGGTCGAGACGGCCTACCCCTGGACGCTGGCGGCGGCCGACGGCACGGGCAATTTCGTCGACGGCCCGGAGGATCTGGTGGCCGGCTATCCGGCCACCCCGCAGGGGCAGCTGGATTTCTTGCGGGACGTGCGGCGGATCGTCGAGACGTCGGGCGGCGTCGGGACGGTCTACTGGGAGCCGGCGTTCATCCCGACGACGGGCGGACCGCAGAACCCCTGGGAGAACCTGGCGCTGTTCGACTTCGACGGGAACGCGCTGCCGGGGCTGGGATTCGGCGGCGCGGCGGGCGGCGCCACGCCGGCGCCGGCGCTGCCGCGCACGGGGCTGCTGCAGAACCAGCCCAACCCCTTCAACCCGGGCACGCTGATCCGCTACCGCGTCGAACGCGCCGGGCCCGTCGACCTGTCGGTGTACGACCTCGCCGGGCGCAGGGTCTGCACGCTGGTCGGCAACACCGCTGCGGCGGGCTGGCACCAGGTGAGCTGGACCGGACGGGACGGTCAGGGGCGGGACGTGCCGTCGGGGCTCTACTTCTATGCCCTGGAGACGCCGCAGGGAGCCGCGCGTCGCCGGATGACCCTGCTGCGCTAGGGCCGGACACGTCGAACGCCAGCCGTCAAACCGCCTGCGGCGGATATCTCCGCCTGATCTCCGCCACGGAATGAGCCACGAGCTGCTCGAGGACAGCCGTGTCGACGTCGGCGAGACGCCGGACGTACAGACAGGCCTTGCCCGTCTTGTGCTTGCCCAGCTTGGCGAGCAGCGCCTTGACCGGCGCCGCCTCGTACCCGGGGACCAGGTAGATGCTGATATCCCCCTTGCGGGGCGAGTACCACGACGCACGAGTCGCCCTCGTGCCCGCTCGCGTACTTGTAGTGGTACGTGTCGAACCCCACGATGCTCGTCCCCCACATCCGGGGGCTGCAGCCGGTCACCCGCTTCATCAGGGCGGAGAGCGCCCGGCAATCGCGCCGGCGCTCGGGGTCCGCGATGGCGCCGAGGAAGGCGGCGACGCCGGCCTTGGTGGGTTTCGTCTTGGCTTCGTACATGGCTTCCTCCGGACGGATCGATCAGGTCCTGTCGACGATCACGGGCAGCCGCCCCGCCCACTCGTCCCAAGATCCGTCAGCGGTCGCCAGATCGCACATGAAATCGGCGACGTTCGACATGCGGGTGTCGTCCGGCCTGAAGAGGCTGCTCACCGGGTGCTCGTGGAGCGCGTACGCCGAGACCTCCCCTTCCCGGAGGGTGTCCGGGCGGACGACGACCCACCGCACGTGCGGGTCTTCCGTCCCGACCACGGCGTGGAGGAAGTCCGCGGCGCTGGTTGTCCCGGGCGGGCGGGACCAGGCGGCGGAGCACCCGCAGCAGCAGCCGCTCCGGGTCCGTCCGTCGCTCGTCGGTCGTGCCGGGGTGGTCGACCGAAACGCTGCTCATGAGGATGAACTTCACCGGCGCTGCCGGCCGCGAATCTCGGATCGCCCCGCAGAGGCGCGCCGTGGCCCGCGCGACCAGATCGTGCGGCGGGCCGAACACGCCCCTCAGGCTGATCGTGTGGCCGAGGCACGAGACGACCGCCTCGCAGCCGCGGACCTGCGCCGCGAGACCCTCGTCGTCGAGCGCCAGGAGGTCGGCCTCGACGACCGTCAGCCGCGGATCGCCGGCGACACCCGGCGGCAGCCGGCCGGCCGACCGCACGACGGCGCGCACGGCGACGCCGCGCTCCAGCAGCCGACACAGGACGCGTTGACCCGTGCGCCCCGTGCCGCCGACGAGAAGGACCGTTCTTTCCGAGGACACTCGCCCCCCCGATCACCCGCAGCCACAGGTCTGATCGCCGCCGGATGCCGAGGCCGCCCCCTCTGTCGGATGGCCGTCGCGCTTCCACCAGTCGAGCCCGCCCATCAGCTCTTTGACCCGAAACCCCAAACGAACCATGTTCAACGCGCCCTTGGTGGATGCGTTGCACCCGATGCCGTCGCAGTAGGTGACCACGACCGCCGACCTGTCGAGCGAGGCGGTGGTTTCGGCACTCATGGTTCGATGGGGAAGGCTGATGGCGCCCGGAATGTGTTCGGTCGCAAACGCCTCCGGGGAGCGCGCATCGACGACGACGACGTTCTCGCCGCGATCGAGCGCCGCCTTGAGGTCCCACGCATCGATCTCGTAGGCCAGCTTGTTCGAATAGTGCTTCAGCTGATCTTCCACGGGACACCACGCCATTGTTGAGTGATGAAGCGTCGGTTGCAGCGTCGTCCGGTGGCCCGCATCCCGGAGACGGGTCGGACCATCATGAGCCGCCGCGGCAATCCATGCCATCGCAGAATTGAGGTGGACGGAGCGCCTGGACCAGTCGGGCGGCGAACAGCAGTCGCGGACAATGAACAGGAAGTCGAATTCGGGCGCCAACAGCTCCGCGACCTTCACTTCTTGCCGGAATTCGCAGCCGCCCTGGCGCCGTCAGCAGCTCGATCCCCTCACCGTCGGGGAACTTCCCTTGCTCGCCGGGAATCGCGCCGTGATCACGCCTCTTTGCGAGCCACGACCATAAGCTCGATCTCGTCGAGCTCGAGCTGCCGCCGCCCCCAGTTGCCGGCCGTGCCGCCCCATATCTCGAGGACCGGCATGCCGGCCAGCCGGCACATCAGGACCAGCTCCGTCGCCACGAACGCCCGTTCGCGGACCGGGATGGTCGGTTGCCCCTCGCGGGGGGCCATGGCGTACGACTCGACGATCCGCAGGGGGTCGAAGCGGCCTTCCCGAACGTCCTGGTCCTGGTAGCGACGGAACATGTTGGCCCCGTTCAGCACCGTGAGCAGGGCCTTCGCGCCCGGCTTGAGGCTGGCGGAGATGTTGCGCAGGATCGCCAGCGGCTGCTCGATCGGGTCGTCGGCCTGGCCGAGCAGGCCGAAGGAGCCCTCGCAGAGGCAGATGGCCGCGTCGTAGCGCCCGGGGAGCGTGAACCGCGCCGCGTCGGCGTGCACCCAGTCCGCCATCACGCCCGCCGCCCGCGCGGCCGCCGCCGCCTGCTCCAGCATGGCCGCGGACAGGTCCAGGCCGGTGACCGCGTACCCACGCTTCGCCAGTTCGACCGCGTGGCGCCCCGTGCCGCAGCCGACGTCGAGGATCGACCCGCCCGGGGGCGGCGCCAGCTCCTCCAGCAGGAAGTCCACCTCGCGCTGGGTGTTCTTCGTGAACACGTTGTCCATGTAGAGCGGGGCGTGGGCGTCGAAGAACCGCTCCCAGGTGGATTTGTCGTCGGTCATGAACGGTCGGCCTCCGCGACGGTGTTCGGGTGCGCGCCTGCATACCGATCCTAGCATCTACGGCAACACCGGAGAAGGAGTTGTCGCGGCCGGCGGCGGCGCCCGCCACGGCGCCGACTTCGCTTCTAGCAGTGCGACGAGTCCGGGATCCATGCACTCGTACTCATCGCGGATGTCCAGAACGACAATCCGTTTTCCGGCCGCCGTGTTTCCGAACAGCTTGATCAGCTTGCTTTTCTGGGCCCGCTCCATGACGAAAACGACCTCAGCCCACGCGATCAACTCCGGCGTCAGGCGATTCACGGCGTATTCGCTCAGACCTGCCGATTTCGTCTCCGTGTCGGGAAGTTGAGCGAAGACCCACTCCGCAGTGGGGCTCCTGGCGCGGTTGTGGCTGCACACGAACAGGAAGCGCCTCACTCCGGGTTCCCTCGTGTCCTGCGTGGTGGCGTCGATTCACGCATGCGGCGTCTCCCCCCATTCCCGCATCGTGAACAGCGCGCGATCCGGCGGCGCCTTGCACAGCTTGTGCAGGATCGCGTCGAGGGCGTAGCCGGGAGCGCGGCGGTGTTCGATGACATAGCACCATCCCGCGAGGACCGGCGCCAGCAGGACCCAGGCCCACTGCATACCCGCTCCGCCGGACAGCCAGTCGATGATCGTAAAATAGCTCAAACCCAGGGCGCCGGCGGCCGCGAGGATCCTACGGCGCATCGTGCGACTGCCGAGGCAATCTTCGCAGAGCGGAATGTCGACGAAGTGATCGAACACGAAGTGCGTCGGGTCGACGGGCTGATTCTCTCCGTCCTCCGGCATGAACTCGCTGATCGGATACTTGGCGACGACGAGCTGGTGGATGGTCACCAGGTCCGGCGACCCGCATTGACGACACGGCTCCATGTCCCCCCGATCCGGAAAGCCTTGCCGGCATGTGCCGGTGCTTAGCGATCAACCCGCGTGCGGCGCGCGACGGGCTGTTTCGCCTGTTACCCGCTTTCGCGCGCGGCCTCCAACAGGAGAGCCAACGTATACACGTGGGAGTTCTGCTTGGCGAACCCGATCGCCGACAGGCCGTGACGTCCGGTCACCGAGGGATCCGCACCCGCCGCGAGCAGCGTTTTAACGGTTTCTTCATGTCCGTGTTGCGCCGCAAACATGACGGAGTGGACCCGTCGCTGGCAGCGGCGTTCACGTCCGCGCCAGCGGGCAAGCAGGATCCCGGCGACGGCGGCCTGGCCCCGGTTCGCCGCGAAGGTGAGCGCCGTGAATCCTTCCTGGTCCCGCAGTTCGAGCTTGGCGCCCGCCTCGAGCAGCAGCCGGACGATGGCTTCGTGGCCTTGTCCCGCGGCGCACATCAGCGGCGTGAGGCCGGTGGCATCGGCGGCATCGACATCCGCTCCGGCCGCGATCAAGGTGCGTGCGGTCTCGAGCGAGCCGTTGGCGGCCGGGAGGGAGAGCAGGGGGCCCCGGAACGCGCCTCGCTTCCCCGTGCGAACCTGCAGCGAGGGATCGGCCCCCCGCCGCGAGGAGCACGCCCACGATGTCGGACCATCCGTAGCTGGCCGCGACGGCGATGACGGGCGCTTGGTCGGGGGAACACGCGTTGGGGTCGGCGCCGGCGGCCAGCTGCGCCTCGACTTCGGCCAGGTCGTGGTCGGCGACCGCGTTGCTTAGCAATTGGTCCGGTGACAGGCTCCGGTTGAAAAGGCGTCCCACCTTGCCCCGCCAGCCGCCCTTCGCTTCCTGCGTCTGTCGGCGGAGCTGCGCCATCAGGACCTGCGCGGCGTTGAACAGGACGCCCTGTGGATCGCCCCCCCGCACGAGGTCTGCCTCGACGCCGGCACAGCGCCGCACTCCGCCGTAGGTGAGCAGGTAGAAGTACACGCCGGGCTTCGTCGGCAGCGGGTAGTCGGCGACGGCCTCGCTGGACGCGAGACAATCTGCCGCGACCCTGACGCAGCGCTTGGCGGCCTGCCGGGTTGAAGCGTGCATCTCCCCGCCGATGACGCCGAAGGAGGTCGTCGTGTAGAGACTACTAGTTCCATTGCGCATGGCGAGGATCGAGGCGACGGTCTTGTTGTAGATCGGCCAGTCGACGAGGACGCCGTAGACCTCAGGATACTCGTCGTCCGCCGAGAAGCCGAGCGTCTCGGCCGGCGTCGTCAACGCCATGTGGCGCAGGTCCTTCCCCGGCGAACCGGGCGCCGATGGCGAGCTCGCAGGCGGCATGGCTCATCCCTCCGATTGGAAATATGGGGCAGCAATCACAACAACATCGATCAAGCGTCGTCGCGGGCGCCCGGCATGGCGTCGCCGCGGCGGGGCGGTTCGGTGGCGGCCTCCCGGACCCTCGTGGTCCATCCTAGTTCAACGTGTAGGTCGCCCTCAAACGAAAATGCCCGTACTCCGGGTACGTCGCCGACGGCACCTGCGGGTCGTACAGCTCGTGCGCCTGGTGGCCCTGCAGGTAAGTGCCGTCCCAGGTGAAGCCGCTGCTGTCGGCGAAGGCCTCGTACTGCGACCGGCTCGCCGCGAAGGGCCAGTCCAGCGGGAAGTGGATGAGCCCACGGTTCAGATCGATCATCCAGTAATCTTCGATGTCGACCAGACCATCGTGGCCCGGGATGCCGTCCAGGTCGATCTGATCGAGCCCGAAAATCCGGGAGATAGGGAAGACCGTTTGCGTCGGCGGACGGATGGAGCGGGAGTCCTCTTCGATCACGAAGCGGAATGAAGTCGCATCGATGTCCGTTTGACCGAGCTCGTAGATGTTCCTGATGACGTAGTGGAACGAGTAATCGACCGCGCCCTCGGGCGCCTTCAGCAGCTTCATCCGGTAGTAGGCGGCTTCCACGCCGGGCAGCTCGCCCAACGGCGGGTCGTAGGGCGGCCTGTCGCCGATCCTGCAGGAAAAGTCGCCATCGCCGGGGTAGAAATCATAGACGACCGCCAGCGCGTCGCCCGCGCCCAATTCCGAGCCCACATCCAACCCTGGATCTCATCATCGGCATTCACCAGGGGTTGCCACGCGAGCTCCCGCCAGCGCGCCCCGTAGACGACGGGCGACCGGAAGTCGTTGGGCGGCAGTCCGGGCCGACCCAGAACACGCCCGTGGTGTCCAGGTACGCCGCGATGTTCGCGACGTCGTCCGGTTTCTGTTCCCCGCCCGTCACCAGACGGTACACGCGGATCGATCCCCGGTCGATGCGCTGGCGTGAGGCGTCGCGCCCCGGCACGTCGTGAACGGGCAAGCTGTTCGGACTTGCGAGATCCAGCTTGAAGAAGCGGTTGTTCAGATAGTTGTCGGAAGTCGTGATGAATTCCGTCTCCGGGATCTCCGGCGGCCGCGGCCTGGACGGCGGCTCGTCGCCGCACCCCAGGACGACCAGAATGGCGCCGGCGATCACGCGGGACATCATGGCCTTCAAGGCAGCCCCCGGAAATGCTAATCGAGGCGCGCACCAGAAAGCGCCAGCCCCACCAGCAGGTAATACCCGACCGCGACGGCGATGCCAGCAATGGCGATCTTGCCCAACATCGGGACCGGCTCGGATTGGCGCAGTTCGATGACGCTGATCTCCGCAATCGGGACGACTTGTGCCGCCATGCCGTGGGCCGCATAGCTCCGGACGGTCAGGGCCTCATCGTCCCTTTCGAGCACGACCCCCGCGATGCGCTCACCGTGATGGCGGGTGATCCGCACATGGCTGCCGACAACGATGCCGGCCGCGCCCGAGCCTGGCGCAGGGTGGTCGGCGTCGCCGCGGTCCGAGACGGGGTGGTAGCTGGAACAACAAGACAGCATCGCACCCAGGGCCACCAGAGCGATGATCCGGTAGGTTGCGGATGTGCTCCGTGAGGTCACGACCACCCGGACTTTCTGGCGCACCTTCGCTTCGGCTGGCAGCTGCCCGGGAATCTCGCCCCCCCACGAGCGGGAGGGGCCAGGTTGACGACCACCTTCGGCGGACTCGCCCGGCTCGCCGGAGCAGGGTGGAACCGTACCACGCCTTGTCGACGATCTCGAAATCCCTGTTGTGCGTGGCGGAACCCCCCCCCCCCCCCCTTAGGCCAGGAGCGCCTGGACCGAAATCGGGGGGGGGGGCCCCGCCACCGGCGGGCCCGGTTGTCGAGGCTGCCGGCACGTTCCACCGGGCAGACGCTGGTCTTGATGTCGTCCATGTCGTCGGCGTTCCTTCGGGGGGTAAACGAACTTCAATCAGCTGTGCTTGCCGGCATGTCGTCGAGTGCGTTGGTTGTCCGCTCGCGGATCCGGACCGACCGTGCCGGGCCGATGACGATCCAGAAGACTGCCCCGCAGAGCGTCTTTGCCGTTGATCAGGGACTGCCGATGTTGCCCAAATAGATCAACAGGCCGGCGACATTCTCCATCATGGCTTGCTCGATGGCCTGCCCCTCTGCCCGCAAGGATGTTTCTGATAGTGCGTACTCCTCGTCGGATTTTTCAACGGTGGCATCTCCCCGGGCAACCGAGGTATACGGGATCGTGCCCGTCCGGACATCGAGGACGACGCACTCGACCTCGCAGCTGGCGCGCGCTTCGTCCTTGCCGAGGACGCGGTCCTTCCTGTACCCGCGCCTCGGTCTTCACGATGAGCACCCAGTCTGCCTGGTAGCGCGCCGCCGCTTCGCGGATGAGCGGGATCGACTTCTGGGCCGGCAGCAGGAAGCTCGGCAGGAATGAGACGTCCGACACGCGTTCATCTTCGAGAAGCTTCAGCACCGGACTCAGGGCGGAGCGGAACGAATCCTCGCTGAGGTCGTTCTGCTGCCACCAGTCCCGACTCCTGCTGTGAGACAGATACAGGACGGCGACCCGCATCCTGTCCGGCACTTCGACGCGCGCGGTGAGGATGCGGTCGATCTCCTGGTCGCTGAGAACTGCGGCGTCCGATGGAATCAGCGAGCGGCTGCGATCAACCGGATCAACGGCTCCGGGTGGGGGGCCGAAAGTGCTGATCCGCCGCAACCCGCGACCACCAGCACCACCAAGATCCATCCGCATTTCATCGCCGGGATTCCTCGGGCCGCCATTTCGTCCTCCTGTGCGATCTCGTGCTGCCGCCGGGGGCTTCGTCGGCCAATCATCTGCATTCGCAAATCCCGCGCCCGGCTACTGCCCGGCCGGCGGCTGCCAGAGTTCGACCTTGTTCCCCTCGGGATCGATCACCCAGGCGAACACGCCGTACTCGGACTCGTCGATCTTGTCGAGCACGTTGCAGCCCTCCGCCTTGAGGAGCCCTGCCAGCGCGCGGGCGTCTTCGACCCGATAGTTCACCATGAAGGAGGACTTGCTCGGGGCGAAGCTGTCGCCTTCGGCCGAGCCGATGGACCAGATGGTCGTGCCGGCCGCGGGCTTGCCGTCGCCGTCGGCCCAGGGGAAGGCCGCGCCGCCCCAGGCCTGAACATCGATGCCGAGGTGGCGCTGGTACCAGGCTCGAAGCGCGGGGGCGTCCTTGGCCTTGAAGAAGATGCCGCCGATGCCGGTGACTCGTCTCATGGAACCTCCGTCGGTTCTTGGCTTGTTCGCGTTGCGGTTTGTCCGAGGGTTCAGCCGTCTTGCGGGCGACGCTCCAGATCTTCCATGCACTTCACGGTTAAGATCCCGTGGATCTACGCGTCGCCATGATGTACTTGTCCCGCTGTTCGGAGATTCGGCGTCGATGAGTCGCGACTCGCCCGCCGGATCGACAGAACGAACAGCAAGATGCCAAGCGAGTTGTTCGCCACGACCAACAGGCTGGAAAGTTTGTCATAGGCCAGCCCCAACACGATGGGAATGACCAGCACATACATTCCGTAGAAATGCAGCCGGCTGCGTGCCGCGAATCTGCGCAGCAGGATCTCCAGCACGCAGGCGACCAGCGCCGCAACGGCACACAGCATGAGGATCTTGGCTGACATCGTGCTCCCCTAGGAGTTGGCGCGCCGATGGGCGTGACCGGTGAATCCGGCAACTGAAAACGCCCGTCATCACTTCACGAAGCCGGGAGACCCGAGCGCGTCCAGCAGCTCCTGGGCCCTGGCCCTGGCCGCTGTGCGTACATGTCATAGCGCATCACGGGCAAGGCGGCCAGGATGCTCAAGATCTCCGCGTCTTCGGCGAGGCTCGGGTTCCCCCACCAGGTTCTCCGCAATTTCCCGGGACTCGTGGGTGTAGAGAAGTGTCGACAGCGTCAACAGCGCATCGCGGCCGGTGTCCCCCGTCGGCGGCCAAAGCCGGCATGAGCATCTCGAAGCAGGCGTGCACGTCCCTCGTCATCAGGGCGAACCAGGTGTCCGCGTCGGAGAGCATCGTGTCGGTTCCGATGAAGTCGTAGAACCTCGTCGAGTCCGGCTCCATAGCTGTGGTGATGATCGAATCCGATCCAGCCGACTCGGTCGCCGTAATTCAACCCATACGCGGCGCTGTAGATGCACCCGGCCGGGCAATCCAGGCCTTCGCCGAACTTGCAGACAAAGAGCTCGATGCCGTTCCAATCCATGATCTGATGTGTGTACTGGAGCGGCGTGAAGGGGCTCCTGCGCCACGAAGGCGGCTGCTTCATCCGATGGCGGCGTCGGGCTCCAATCAACGGGATCGTACTCGGCGCTGCACCCGATGAGGGCCAGAAGCGCGATGATCGTCCAAGATCGCAGAGATCGGCGCATTTCGATCACCCCATTCTAAGTGTAGCGAACATCATCTTCAGCTACAAGAGGGGGCTGGGATTTCAGCGCGACGGTGTTCACGGCATCGATCCGGAGCCAGAGACTCAACGCCTGACTCGTCGGCACCTACCCGTGACGCGACCGGGAGAGGCCGTCGCCTCATGGCCGCGCCATCAGCGCGAACACTCCCCACCCCGTGTATTCCCGCGTGAACGCGGCGTAGCGTACGGGTTCCGAGGTCAGTCCGGCTCGGACATCTTCGGCCAACTCGTCGTCGGGATTGGCTTCGAGCCATCGCCGCATGGTGAGCCACTTGGTCGCCTCGTACCTGTCCCAGCCACTCATGGTCGGCCAGAACCATCTCCACGACGTCGTAGCCGAGCCCGCCGAAGGAAGCGAGCAGTTCCGGCAGCACGAAGTCGGCCATCGAGCCGGCATGGCAATTCCTGGCAGCTTCCTCTGTCGGCGGCAGCCGCAAACTGGGGCTCGCCGATGAGGATGATCCTCCCGTGAGGAGGCTTTTCGCCAGAAGTTCGATGGTGCCGGCGACTCCCCCGCCGATCCAGGTGGCGCCGAGGCAAGCCGCCACACCGACCTTATCGGCGGCCACGTAGCCGGCGGCGTCGCCGTGGACGAACTCGACCTGGCCGGCGACGCCGAGTTCTGCCGCGCGGCTCTTCGCTTGCTCGGAGAACAGCCGGCTCATGTCGACACCGGTGCCAACGATCCCGTGATCGCGGGCCCAGGTGCACAGCATCTCGCCCGAGCCGCTGGCCAGGTCGAGGATGCGGGTCCCCGGCTCCAGGCGCAATGCCGCGCCGAGGGTGGCGAGGTTGCCGGGTGTGAACGGGTTGTGGATGCGATGAGCGCTTTCGGAGATGTTGAAGATCCTCGGAATGTCCATGGTGAAACATCTCCCCGTGGTTGTGATCTGTCGGCCCGGCTGCCAGACGTCATGCCGCGTCTGGATACCGACTCGCTTCCGCCGCCATTCAGGCGGGCAATCGCTTGCGCAGCGATATGATCTGCGTCGCAGCTGAAAGCAGGAACATCGGCGCCACCCAGAGGGCCGGCATATCGCGGAAGAAGCAACAGAACCCGGCACGTGACGGTCGAGTAAGGGCCATGGAGCGCGCCGCGGAGTTCCGGATACCGGCGCTCTACGATTCGCACCGCGAGATAGGCGGCTCCATTCGAGACGACGATTGCCAGGAATCGATAAGCTGTGCCGTTCACGCAATGCACCTTTCGTCATGTTCAACTGCACGGCGCGTCACATGTGTTTCAGGACTTGCGATCCCTAGGATTCACGCGGGAGGTCCGCGGCTCGAACTCTTGAGACATTCCGACGCGAATCCCCTCCGGACCCCGGATGTGGCAGAGCCGGTGGATGTCTTCGTCATCGACGACTTCATCGACGTCCGTCCCGCCGAGCTCGCTGCGGGTCGCGGTCAGGTCACGGCATCGTCCTCCGCGGCGCAGGCTGGCCCCGCCTGGCGATTGTGATAGCTGACATCATAGCCCTCTCCGAGCTCCCGGCATATGATAAGCCACAACTCGCGCCCTTCGACTTCAAATGCTTGCCGCTCGCCCTCGCTCCACTTCATGTCCGGCGGATACTCCACCGCTGCGAGCTTCGCGTCGGGAATGGCGGCCCAGGCCTGAAGCCTGGTCAACGTAGGCGCGGACAAAGGGAGCGACGCGGGATCAATGTTGTCGTAAATCTGGCCGTCGTGCTGCCAGAGTGGCCAGCAACCGTAATCCCACATCAGTTTGATGCGCCCGGGCGAGGTCATGTGGCCCAACATGGTACAACCGCGGCGAAGACTGCCGGCTGGGCGCTTGAGCCGACAGGCGCCGTGACGGGCGACTCCGTCTGCTGCGGGCTCCGGTCAGGCATCATCGCGCCTCACTTGCTCGTGTCGTACGAGATGGTACGTGTTCCGCAATCTCCTCGTGTCGCATCAGGGACACGCTTCCGAGGCCGCGCCGGCGCCGGCTCGATCCGATCCTGCTCAATCCCACGGACCCGGGCCCGCCCCTTGGCCCGCTACAGAAAGCAAGGTCACGGAGATTATACTGACCAAAAACCCCTGGTGGCGATCTGTTTCGGGAATTTCGCGAAATAGATCAATCCGATCGATTTCAGAGAGCGGGATCGACGATGAAGCGTCGAGACATAGCGTCAGCTGGTTGCCGTCGATACCATCAAGAACGGCGGTCTTACAATCGAAGGCACTAGCGCCTGTTCGATAGATCTTCACATGCGAGATGGCGGGGTTCGCGAGCCGTTCTGACAGCGCATGCAGGCTATAGGTTTCCTCGAGCGAGAAGAAGTCGCCGTCATGCCGGACGAATTGGGAATTCAGGTCGGTCGCATCACGCACAACGACCGATGCGTACGGAGGCAAACAGCCACCCAGCGCCGACGCGATCATGATCCAGCTCAATAGGGCGAGTTTGCGCAATTCCCGCTCCTGATATGATTCACGCGCGAATGACGCCGCGCCGGGATGGGGTGACGGCTCGAATGAATAGCCAGGCCGCAGCTGCGTCAGTTGTTGAGAAATGTGACCCGGACGATCTTCCCGTTTTATTAATCTCATAGACGGCAACATCGACTCCTACATCGGCGAGGTCCGGCACCGCCTGGCGAGCAACCCGGTGGCAGCGCTGAGGTCCAAGTCGGCCACGAGCAAGCCCGCCTGCCCGTACGGCTGGTAGCACTGCAGCGTGCCGTCCGGGCGCGCGACCGCCGACGTGGTCCCGGAGCCCTCGCTCGCGCAGTTCACCGATGCGAAGTAGCAGGTGTTCTCGGCGGCCCGACACATGACCGCCTTCTCGTGGAACGTGTTGGCGGGATCCGCGAAGGTCGTGGGGCGATAGCTTCCCGGCTCGGCCACGTGCGCGTGGGGGTGGAACACGACCTGCGCGCCTCGACGCGCGGCCCACCGCACCGTCTCCGGATACCTCCACCCTTCGTGACAAATCACCACACCGAAGGTCAGCGGGCCGGCGGTGAAGACTCGACGTTCCGAGCCGAAGGCAGGATAAATGGCGTCCTCCGACGGGTCGATCTGCACCTTCTCTTGCCAACCGGCGATCGTGCCGTCCGGATTGATCACACAAACGGCGATCTGCAAGCCGCGCTCAGTCACGCGCTCGGTGCCCAAGATGACTGTGATGCCGGCAAGCTCGGCGGCATTCGCCACCCCGGACCACGCCCGCTCCAAAAACTCGGGATCCGGCGGCGGCGTGGACGTACCGGGCCATCGATACCCGGGAATGAAACACTCAGGAAAACAGACCACGAGCGCGCCTTGTCGACCCGCTTCGGCGACCGTCGATGTCGCCAGCAGCACGGACTCCTGCGGAGTCGCAGGTACACGGACATTCGCCAGGGCGATGCGAACCGTACTCATCTTGGTATCCCCAACTCGTTTCGCGCCTTGGCAGTGCAGTTCATCGATGAAGCCAATGCTGCCGAACGCAGGGAAGTCGACACGGGAGCCTACTCTCGAGGCTTTGAAGATGCTGTCAGCGTAGCCGTGAACTTTGCGACCCCTATTGCAGAACCGGGCCCGATCAGGAAGTCCACGGGAGTACCCGCTTGCACAGTAGCGCCAACTGTGTACTGCCCGCCACCGTCACCGACCTCAGTTTCGTAGATGCGGCGGCCACCCGCCACAATCAGGAACTTGACTGTACCGGACCAATTCTCGCCCCAAGGCATGGCCTTTCCGGCATGGCCACGGATCTCAATGTGGCCGTCGACACTGCTGACCCAGCGGCGAACCACCCACTGCTCAGACTTGTCATAGGAGCCGAGGTCCAAATTGCCGTGAGGGTGGCCACCTTCGGCCCAGATGGAAGTGTAGTACCGGCCGTCCTCGAGATACCAGAGCTTGCCAGTAGTGAACTCTGCACGACTGCTAAGCCGGTTGATGAGGTCGGAGCCAAAGTGAAGCAAGTGACGAAAATCGGTTGACTCGTCGTACAGCCGTCAGGATCGACGCTTCGGTCCCAGTAGCCATGACCACCCGTTCATCCCCTGCGTTCCGGAGAGTCCCGAACCGAGTCGGCAACAATGTCTGCCGCTGCAGGCGACGCGCCGGTCGTAGAAATCGCGAGAACGACGCCGATAAGTATCGTTTTAATGACCTTCAAGTACCGGCTCCTTTGAAGGCACGGGCTACCGTTGGCTTCAGTTGCAAAGTCGGCTGGGGTGCTGCCGGCGCAGGCGCTGGTCAGGCGTTCTCACCGCGCATGATCAGTAGATCACCTCGAACGACTCGCCGTCGAACCGGCACACGCTGCCGTCGCCCATCCCGAACCACAGGGCATCCCGCTTGTCCCGATAGATGGTCCCCGCCATGGGGCTGGTCAGCCCGTCTTCGGTCGTGTAGTTCGTCAGCGACTCGCCATCGAAGCGCCAGGCGCCGTTGTCTCGTGTTCCGAACCAGATGTTGCCGGCAGCGTCTTCCGCAATCGAGAATATCCGGCTGAGCGGCCCGGACGGCCCCACATCCCTGCTGCCGAGTCCATGCTGTTCGGTGAAGTTGGCGACGGCCCGACCATCATAGAGCAAAACACCGAGCCCGTTGTTGCCGATCCAGAGATTTCCCCGGCTGTCTTCGAAGATGCTGCGGACGTGGAATCGTTCCATCCCGGTCTCGATTCCCGCGGTCTCGTCGTTGATGACCGTGAAGGACCGGCCGTCGTACCCGAAGACGCCCGGATATGTCCCGAACCAGACCGTTCCGTCGCGCCCCTTCACGATGCCGGTGACCAGGTAGGGGTTGTCTTCCTCTACTCCGGGCGGCAGGGGGAAGGCCAGATAGGAAAGCGTTCGGCCATCATATCGATACACGCCCTGACCCGCGGTGCCCCGACGCATCCCGCCATCGCCGGGAAACCAGAGGTCGTCAGCCTCCTTGTGCCAGGCCTCCCCCGTGGCAACGTCCAGACTCCCGTGGCTTCCCCCGGTACGGATCTCGAACTCGTCTCCATCGAAGCTGGTGATCCCGTTTCCCGTCCCGAACCACATGACACCGACCCGATCTTCCTGAATCGTCCGGACTTGATTGTCGCTCAACCCGTCGCTTACCGTGTAGTAGATGAACTCGCGACCATCGTAGAGGCACACGCCCTCCTGATGGCTTCCGAACCAGAATCGCCCCTTGCTGTCTTCGAAAATGGATCTGATTCCGGAAGTATACTTGAGCTGCGGCTTCGTATCGACGGACCCCTCGCTCGTTTCGCGCGCACGGTCGGCCGATATCTTGCTGTTATCACCGTTCGCAGAGTCGCGATTCGAGCAGGAGCCGAGCAGCGCGATCGCCAGCAGGGCCGTCCAAATGGCAAGCTTGCTTCTGGTTTCTTTCACTACTCCCCTTGTCTGCCTCATGCTTATTCATGCGCAAAATCGGCCAGCGCAGGTCGGGCTCAGCCTTCAGTTAGGTGTTCTCCAGCCCATTCAGGTCTTTGAGTCGCAGCAACCGGTCATGGCGCCCGCTCCAAGATACCAACTTCGCGCAATCCGGATAGCATGGATCTGTTAGCGCCTCCAGCAACTGCTCTTGAGTCGGGCTGTCCATCAGAATTGGTGCCGGCTGACTGCCGGATCCGAGCGGACAATACATGACCAAGCGATCGTCGAAAATTCCCGCGATCAAATCGAACGCATCCTCAGCCACGCCATCCTCTCCGTCATGCCAATGCCCGGGACCCCAGAAGACTGTCGGGACAGTGCCCCACTCCAGGCACACAATCATCTCCTCGTCGCCAGGTGAACGAATATCGACAACCAGCGACCAGTCACTCGCGCTGTCGAAGCGCTCCATTTCCGAATGTTGCCGCAACTCGGGAAATCGCGCGAACAACTCCGATGCGAATTCACGCGAGACTTCCGTAAGCCGGTTTTCGTCATATGGCGCGATCTCTCGAACATTCACTGATTCACCTAACGTTGGCTTCACCTGCAAGCATGGCTGGCGCGGTTCGTGCGCCAGCACGAAGCGTGACAGACGCGATGGTCAGGTGCATGCGCTTGTTATATTTCAACTGCAAGGCTCAGCTGGACGATCGGCGGCCCTCGAGAGAATCATGGATGGAATGCGCCGCCTTCCAGACGGTACCCGAACTGAAAGGTCGAAGGCCCAAATGGGATACCGCGTGCCAGCGCGTGAGTCCCCTCAAGCTTCCACGAAGAGCCCTCCGTACAGGCCTGTATTTGATGTCCAGCGAAAGCCACCGTGACAATACTGGCAACCCCCGACAGGTTGGGCGGGAAGAACGTTTGCATTCCATTGGATCCCGCTCCTCCTGTGACCGGGCCGGTTGGCGCACATTCGGCCACAACACTCAACCCGTCGATACGAATGGATCCCGACCACTTCCCATCGGGATCTTGCCGAAGTTTCACATCTCCGTAAGTCGCGTAGTGCCCTTTGTCGCGCATATAGGCAACATACTGATTGTCCGGAAACCAGAACTCCAAGAGCAAAAACGGCTGACCGGGGTACGAGTTCGTCGACGTGTCTGACGGGGCGACGCGCGCCGCCCACAAGGCAATAGCGCCGTCCTGCGGCCAGTCCGGGGGCGTGTCCGTCGATCGTGAATGTTCCCATTCTGACGACTTCGAGAAACGAGATGCCCCAAGGACTGTGCGAGGGCTCTTCGGCCAGGTGGTCCACCGCCCAACGCGCACCACCCGTGGCCAACTCGCCGATGGTGATGAACCGTAAGTTTGAGGGTAGTCGATCCTGAACAGTGACGGGATCAAACAGGACATAGACAACAACCTCCTCCGTTTGATCCACGAACCAGTGCGTATTGGCGCCGTCGGGAAGGGCGGGCAGTTGAGCGCAAGCATTGCTGGCAATGAACGCAGCAAGGGTCAGCGCTATCAGCATCCACTTCTTCATCTCGTCCTTCCTTCAAAGGCCGCTGTTCGCCACGGCAATTGCCCCTTGTCTCGCAGACGCCAAGTCGCTCGGGCGTAAACAAAACATTGGCTTTACCTGCAAAGTCGGTTGGCGCTGGACCGGCGAAAGCCGGACTTGTGCCAAGCGGCTTTGTCAGGAGCATACTCAAGCTATACGATCACCAGGCGCACTGCCCTTTGCCGCTACCGCCCCCAAGCATAAAACCACAAACTATACCAGCCCGCTCACTGCAACTTGTCCAACCATTTCGTTACAAACCGCTCAGCTAAGACAGGCAGCACTAACGAAGTGAACGGCAGAGACATCGTCGCTAGAATCCTCAAAATTGTTCGAGTATTGAATGGCCAGACCGGGAACTTACTTACGTCCGCATATAAGCTCTTAATTGTTGCCATAGTTTCGTATTGGCTCAGCACAACTTCGTGTCTCGCAGAGCGATCACCAACAATCTGCGACGCCTCCCTATATATATCAGCGAGAGAGGAAAGATAGCGCTTTTTTTCCTCGCACATCACACTTCGAAAGGGGAGAAGGGGAACCACGAATGCGGCAACGACGGCCCCGAAGTATGCAACTATCATTGCCACGTTGTGGACCTCGCCAAGCCCATGATTGAGTATATATGTATTGGATATCAGTATTGTGGCGACGGTAATCCCGACAACAAGAAATGGAAGCACCACGACTGCGTGTAACCTAGAAACGACCTGCAATCCCCCCGAACCATCCAAATTCAGGGCGTCAAGCACCAACCGCGAACGACTGGCAAACACTCTAAGGAACAACGACATACGCACAAACTGCACCACGAAGTAACCAACCAAGATATTGTACAGAGTGCGAACAAAAATATTGTAGTACCCGGCACCGGACAAAGACGTCACACCACCCCAGCCCTCGAGCCAAGAAACCGTTCCATCGTTCAACACCGGAAATATCCACGTCAAATTGAGCAATAAAGCGACAAATATAATCGCTACATTGGCACGCACAGAAATCGGCTTTATTAAATCTTTTCGAATATCCTCTGTAGTATCTATTCGTATTGCAGGGCTCTTGTCGAGCTCTTCTAATAGAACAGGCAATCGTCGCCGAAAGATTCTTACGTATACAACAAGAAAAACGAAGCCAAGAATGCCCGTATCGAGAACGGCAGAGGGATCTCTGCTCCACGGATACGGCACAACGCGTGTACCACTGAATGTACCCTGAAATACATTGATGAAAATAGGAACAACAAGACTTGTCACATAAGACACCAATAGAAGCACCACTAACTTAGCTTCATTGATTTTCGCGCACACCCAATCGATCATAGAGTTCTCCTCAATTGCACCATCTCCGCCTTTCGGTTCTATTGCGGCCGAAATCGCCCTGTCTGCGTTAGCGTATCACACTCACACCGTATAACGTCCTGCGCTTAAGTGACAAACGCGCTGATCACGTTCGGCCACTCCATGCGCGTGTTAGGCGGCTCTTGGAGCGAGTGCTCCGGCGGGATGGACGGCCACGACCCGGAAGTGCGCCGGGAACAGGGCCTGGAGGAGCGTCACTTCTGCTGACTAAGCATCGGCCAGCGCTTCATCCCTTCAAGCCTCTGCATGTAGTGATCGATGATGGCTTCGCGGGTCTCCGTGTCAACTCCGAACCACGCTTCGAGACTTCCCTTTGAAATCGCGGCGCGACGCTTCAGCTCCACCACGAAGCTGTCTGTGAGGACATCGTAGAGGAAGTACTCCTCTGCCTCATCTTCCAGCGGCCCCAGGAAGAGATAGGCGTCATAATTCTCGCCGTAGCTGCCCACTTTCTCCGCATAGGTGATCTCGTAGATCCCGTCGAACGGTTCATCCGCCAGCGGACACTTGCGCAGGTCGAAGGCGATCGGTCGGTTCCCCAACTGAGCAAAGGCGCGGTCGAAGGCGCCGTGCCTTGGCCTGCCATGGACGGTCCCGTTGTTGGAGAGGACCGGCATATGCGAAAAGATCGTGAACACGTCCGCGTCGGAGAAGATCGTCACCAGTTGGGCCGCTGCGGACGGAGCAGGTTGAGATCGCCGGTTTCCAACTGCGATCCCGGGAACGGCCGACTTGAAGGCGTGGGCTGCTCCGACAATGAACACGCTGTTCCTGTTTGACGTGTCGTGCTGGACCGTCTCGGCGACGACTCGGGCCATCTGCACGTTGCGATCCGGGATGGAGTCGAAGTGCGCCTCGAGGTCTTCGGTGGTCCGGAACGAGTCGAAGGGTCGCGGCTCGTCGACCAGGATGACCCTGATTCTTTCACGTTCGGGCAGCGCATGATTCCGGCCCCAGAGCGCCATCAGGAACTCGTACATTCCCGGTCGTACCATCCATTCAGTTGCACGCTTCGGAATATCTCCAGGATCCGCTCACCGTCCGGCTCGCGCCCACTGAAGAATCTGTCCATGTCCACTTGCCGATCGACAGACAGCTCGAGAAACACGGTACCCACACGCTGAGCAAACCTCGGGTCTGACACGACGCGCTCCCACAGATCCCAGGACGACTGCCGGCGGTGCAGTTCCCCGTAGACAACAATCCTGTGTGACGACACAGCGTCCAACAGGAACTCCTGCGGAGGCTGCCCGGTGTTCCGGAGGTACGCGACGAGCTCGCCCTCCCCCCTCGGTTCGGCCTTCAGCTGGGAGATCCTCGGTATGATGCGACTGAATCCAGGGGCTTGTCCCGGAAACACTCGCCGCGCGTCCTCCAGGTCGGCTCCGAGATCTTCGCCCGCTCCGAGCCATACGCCATCTTCCAGGCTGTAGTAATAGATCACGTACATTGGCGCGACGGAGAACGGACTTAGCACCGCGGCTACCGAATCCCCGTAGACGAGCACCTCGGTGATGTGTTTTGTCGAGGATCGTCGATCGGCGGCCTCGGTGATGACGTCGTCGGGAGCGCCCGCCGAGGGAACGCACCCCGGATGCGATACGAATTCACCGCGCCGTAGCAACCTCTCCGTCCATCGGCCTGCAGCTGCTTGAATGTGATGAATGATCCCAGAGGCGTGCTCAGGTCGTAGCGCGCCGAATACGAGTTCAGATCCCGGTCGATCACCAGTCGGGTCACCTGCTCCTGAGCCCCGACGCTGGCGACGAGGAGGGCTAGCGCGAGTAATACTGCGGCAATCGTCTTCATACGCAGGTGCGGCTCCCATGGAATCGGCGTGTCGGAGGACGGAACGTAACGTGGATTTTACGATACCCTCCGCATCGAGCGCAACCATGCGATACGGAACGGCGCAGGCCGGAACGCGAAGTCCACACGGGAGGCGAGCCAATGGCCGGTCCTCGCGAGCAGTTGCACAAGCGCGGCAGATAGTTCCTCCGTACAGTCTTCGTGTGGGCCCCCTCGCCACATGGACCAGCTCGGAGCCACCCAACACAATGCTTCAGCAGCGAAGACGACTGGCGCGAACCGTGCGTATGCACGGATCGTGACATTCGGCTTCGGCTGCTGAAGGCTCTGGTTAGGGTCTCCGCCACCATATTTGGAGCACTAATATTCCCTGCAGCCGCACTTATGTTAATCCCAACACCTGCCATTGTACGTCGCCACAAGAGCACCAGACACCCACCTCACTTCAACCTCGCGACCGCGGAGAGGAATCCGCTGCGTGGTTACACAGACACCAATGGCGCCAGTCCTGAACATCCCGCCCCCGACTACATCGTCACGGATTGACATTGCCTCTTGTAATTGTACTTTCCAGACGTACTCATCGACCAGCAGCAGTCCTCTTGCGGCTTCGATTGCAGCCCGGGCATCGTCTAGGGTGATCGAATCGAAAACTTTCACATATCCGTACGATCCCGAAAGATCTGAAGCTACCCAATTACAACGTGCCGACTGTTTAACAATATTGCCATCAAGCCAGACGGTGAGCACTCGCCCGCCGAGCGTATCTCCTTCGGCGCTAGCCGCGATAATGAAGGCCGGGCTGCCGTTGTTGAAGCCCTGCTTCTCATAGTCCAACACATGGACTGCACGCTCTCCTGGTGACAGGACCTGCAGGGCCCACTCGGGCAAGATCGTTTGCGCCACGACTGCACTCGCGAGTAGAGCTGCCATTGCGAGTCCAAGAACGACGCGCTTCACCTTGCATCCTTTCATGGCCCTAACGTTGGTTTAACCTGCAAGGGCGGCTTGGCGCGCGGCCTTCGCAAGCAGGCCATGTGACAAACGACCTTGTCAGGTTCAAACACTTGTTATGTTACGACGTGTCGGAATCATGCCCCGTTATCATCTATGATGATCTTGCACGAATCCAGATCCAGCAAGCAGCCCGGTTCAACGCCATCCATAATTAGGGCTTTTAGCTGATCATTACTCCTGTCGCAGAATCCTTCGAATGGTCCGATCTTGCCCTCAATTGTCCAGACCTCACACCCGTCGATGTCTATACATTTGACGGAACCTTCGGAGTTCGACCAGCCAGCCAACAAGCAGTGATCACAGTAGTAGTTGGCCTTCCTCTCGTCCGGAGCAAAGAGACGAAACTTCAGTCCTATCTTCTTCCCAGAGAACTCACGATTTATCCACTGATCGCTGAATACGCGACATGCCTTTAGGTGCAATTCTCTTCGGAAGGTCGATCTATCTTCACGTTATCCAGGGGTGAGGAACCTTGGTTTCAGCCAATCAGGCATCTGAATAGTTGGATCCAGCACCTTAGCCCTCTCATGGGCGCCGACACTTTCAGTATTGCGTCCCAAGCGACAACGTTTTGATTTGAGAAGTATGATGTGTACCTCATCAGGATTTACGTTCAACGCTAAGTCGTAGAACCGCAGGGCGTCTATGTAGCTTCCGCCCGCATAATGATCCAACGCCTTCAACACATACCCTTCTTCTAGATCCAGCTTATGCCCGTGCTCTTCAGCATCTACTGCGTCTTCTATATGAGAGCATGTTTCGTTGTTCGCACCGTTGAGTCTCGCTGGAGTCTGTTCCTGATGTTTCGCTGGAGAGGTATTTTTAGAACGATTTATCCAACTGAGCCAACTCATTCCAATCCTCCTCTTTAACATAACATTGGGTTCAGCTGCAAGGGCGCCCGGCGAAGACGGCGGGCGCGGGCCTGGCGTAAGCCAGGGCCGTGACCGAGACCTTGCCAGCTGGAACCTCTTGTTATGTGACGCCCTCTACGTACTCCACGAATAGTCCTCGTACACGACCAAAGGCGTCTGATCCCGTTCAATCCTAAAGATTACGTAGCCCCAGAGCCCTGTTCCAGGCCTACTCGCGCGCATCACAGCATGCAGCACACCATCCACGGTGAAGAACCAGTCAGGCAACTCCGACTCAATCGGCGTGAGCGGGGCGCTGGATTCAAGCAACTTAGAATACCGCTTGCGCTGATCCGGAGTCAAATCAGCCGCCTCTACGGACCTGCTCCCGACTACAAAAAGATCGTACAGTACGTCACTGCGGCGCGGAAAAGTCGGCGGTCCACCGTATCCGCCCACGCTGTCGGGAAATCCTGACGCCGAAAAGTAAAGCATGCGATCATCGCCAGCCCTGGGCACTTGTGATGCGAATAGATGCTCAACTGTACCGGGCCCGAAAACCTTGCCTCCGCGAATGAGAGTTACCGATTGACCCGGCCGGATTGAGCAACATTGCGATGCCAAGCCTTCTTCGAGTGGAATCTGATCTTCTCTGTACTCAAGACCCCTTGGGGCCTCCGCCAGAATCCGCCAGACGCTAAAGCTCGGAAGCTCTTCACTCTCTGCGGTCGCAATAGGTATCACGACGACCACAGCAAGGACCGCCGAGATGATCCGACTGGCTTTCAATTCGCTCCTAGCCATCTTTGATATCCTCGTTCACATAACATCAGCGTTGAGCTGCGGGCGGACTTGGCGCGACGCTGGCTCCTGCCAGCGGCGTGACAAGTCCGATCCGCCTGCTCCAACGCCTTGTTAGATCAGCGCCCGTCACCCCGGCTGGCACTACACTGGACCCACAGTCGGAAATCGGTGCTAGGTTCCCAATTTGTCATTTCCCAAACCACGCCTGAAGTCGTTTCGGAATAGCCGTCTGGTTCGACAATTTTATTGACGCACTTCCAGATCGTCTGGCCTGCCGCATCTGCTGCCGGAGTGTCTATCTGGAATTCTATCCGCGCTTGTTGTATCTTCCCGGCCCAAAGCGCAGCAGGCATCGCATGATAGTGAAAGACGCGGTGTTCCTCCGAGTTCGACCAACTGACAGCATACGTTATCGATATAGTTACCTCTCCCTTAGGCTCAATTGATACCTGCCAGGTCGGTAGAGTGTCAGGCGGTACGCTTCATACTGCGCCCACCGGCTCACCTCAATTATCTCAAGACTGACTTGGGCGGGTTGACCGTCAATTGAAACGTCAAAATCCGGTTTACGGTAGAATTCCGTCGGCCTATTCGCCAAGAACGCCATGTCGAATGTCTCTGCCGAATTACTCAGATTCCGGAGTCTATACGTACATTTTACACTACCGAGGGCTAAACCCTGAATCTCTTCATCTACAAATGCATTTGGTAAGCTTGCAAGTACGACTTCGGAGACAAGTTGTACTGAATCAGCTTCAACGGGAAATATCACTCCAGCATCGCGGCCTATCTCGGGTCCATTAGCATACGCGGACGATTGAAAAACAAGGGCAGTCAGAATGAACATCGCCAGCCAATATTGTCGTGGAATGGATTTTCCGAAGATATCGTTCACCTCGACGCCTCCCTTGCCGCTGTTTGATCTAAC
>JADJYS010000036.1 GCA_016719645.1 bacterium | reverse complement strand
GGGGAGCCGGTCCTGGTGTTCGTGCACGGCTGGAGCTGCGACGCCCGGCTACTGGCGCGAGCAGGTGCCTCATTTTGCGCTACATCACCGCGTGATCACGCTGGACCTGGCCGGCCACGGGCACTCCGGCGCCGGCGGGAGCGCTGCACGATGGCGTCCTTCGGGCAGGACGTGCAGGCGGTGGTGGAGGCGTCGGGCAGCCGCCGCGTCATCCTGATCGGCCATTCCATGGGCGGCCCGGTGATCGCCGAAGCCGCCCGCCTCCTGCCGGGACGCGTCGCGGGCCTGATCGGCGTGGACACCCTGGAAGACGTCGAGTACCGGATGACGCGCGAGGAGCTCGGCGGGTTGATGGCGCCGCTCAGGGCGGACTTCCGGGCCGGGAGCCGGGAGTTCGTGGCCGGGATGTTCGCTCCCGACACCGATCCGGAGCTGCGCGAGTGGGTTCTGACGGATGTGTCGAGCGCGCCGCCGACGATCGCGCTGAGCGCGATGGAAGAGATGATGATGCAGTACGTCACGGGAGAAGCGGCGACGGTCTTCGAGGCGATCCGCATCCCCGTCATGGCGACCGTCAACGGGGACCTGTGGCCCGTCAACGCCGAGGCGAACCGGCGCCACATGGCCGCCTTCGACGCCGTGATCCTGGAAGGCGCGGATCACTTCCTGATGATGGACCGGCCGCAGGAGTTCAACCAGGCGCTGGAGCGGGTGATCCATGTGCTGGCGGAGCAAGCGGCCGAATAGGCGCAGGCCGGTGTCCGCTCCCGGGCCCGGCTACCCCTGCCTGTGGCTGCTCGTGATGTCGCTAGCCATCGGCGGCTGCACCGCATGGCGGCCCGCCAGGATGCCGGACGCCCCCGAGCGGACCCCTGCCGGCGATCCGCGGCCGACGATCAGGGCCGGGAGCCAGGTCCGCGTCACGCTCGAGAGCGGCGAATCGCTGTCCGGCGATGTCTGGCGGGTGTCGCCCGACGAGCTCGCCGTGGGGATCGTGGCGAACCACGCCGTCGAGGAAAGGGTCGTGCCGCGGCAGGACATCCAGGCGCTCGGGGAGCGCAGGGGCACCGAGGGCTCGAACTTGTTGATGGGGATTTTTTTCGGGACGTTGATGGTCGGGACCGTGGCGTTGATCATCTTGGTGAGAACCGTGGAATGGGGTTCGACCTAGCATGCCGAGCGGGCCGCCGGCCCTGCAGGTGGTTGCGGCTCGCGGCGCTCGCGCCTTTCGTGACGTCTTCCCGTCCCGGCCGCTCCGCCGGCCGGGATCCGGGCCATCACCGAAAGGAACCACCATGGCGACCGGCTCGGTCCGACTCCACCGCGTCCTGCGGGCGCCCCCCGAGCGGGTGTACCGCGCCTTCCTCGACGCCGACGCGATGGCCAAGTGGCTGCCGCCGCACGGCTTCACCGGCAAGGTCCACCACCTGGACGCCAGGGTCGGCGGCACGTTCCGCATGTCGTTCACGAATTTCACCACCGGGGGCGGGCACGCCTTCGGGGGCGAGTACCTCGAGCTCGTGCCGAACGAGCGGATCCGCTACAACGACAAGTTCGACGACCCGAACCTGCCCGGGGAGATGATCGCGACGATCGTCCTGAAGGCGGTGTCCTGCGGGACCGAGTTGGGCATCGTGCAGGAGGGGATCCCCGAGGTCATCCCCGTCGAGATGTGCTACCTCGGGTGGCAGGAGTCGCTTGCGATGCTGGCGAAGCTCGTCGAGGCGGAGATCGCGGAGTAGGACCCCGCGCCGGCGTCGTCGGATCAATCCGACGTTCGCGCCTCGAACCACGCCTCGAGCCCGCAGACCACCGTCCTGCCCGCCAGCGGCAGCCCGACCTGCGATTCCACCAGCGCGTCGAACACGTTGTCCACCCGCAGGTGCACCGCGCCGCGGGACAGCGGTCCCGCGCCGCCGGTCACGGCTCGTGCGAGCCGCAGGTTGACCGTCCCCTGCGCCGGCAACCGCTTCAGCCCGTCGCCCGCGTCGTTGACGTCGGCCGACATCCGCGGCCCCAGCGCCATCCCCTCGAGCGCCGCCTGCCAGCCGCCGCCGCGCCACGCCGCCGACAGGAACGACACGTACGACGGCCGGTCCTCCACCGCGCCGTCGTAGCGCCCGTTCGCCAGCCGCCGCGCCTCGATCACGCTGTGGTGGCCGCCGATCTCCCCAGGCCGGCGCGGGCCGCCAGGTCGCCACCGCTTCGACGCCCAGGGTGCGCACCGCGTCGAGGTTCACGCGCTGGAAGCGGTTCGTGCCGTCGTTCAGGCCCCACGCTCCGATCGCGCCGTCCAGCCAGCTCGCGAACCCGGTCATCCCGGTCTCCCAGGATCCTCGCCGCAGGACGGCGCCCAGGTCCCACAGGTCCTGCACCTCGGGAGTGAGGTCCGGGTTGGGGACGAACCTCCCGAGCGCGCCGGAGTACAGCTCCCGCAGGGCGGGGAAACGGCTGCGGCGCGCGTACGAGGCGTGCAGCGTCAGGGGTTCACCCAGCCGGCGCTCCAGCCGCGCGAACGCGGCCGCCGCCCCGGTCGCGTCGCGGGCCGGCTTGTCGCCCGACTCGGGGGTCGAGGCCAGGTCCCAGCCGCCGCCGGCGCGCGTGCTCCAGCCGTCGCCGAGGTCGAGGTCCGCCTCGACGGCCGCCGCGCCGATGAACTGGGCGTAGGTCAGCTCCGGTCCCGCGAACTGCAGCGACTCGCGGTGGCGGGCGTAGCGCGCCGACGTCTGCACGGCCACGCTGCCGCGATCGAGGTAGCGGGTCGCGCGGGCGCGGGCGAAGCCGGTGCGGTCGTCGTCGGTCTCGTGGTCGACGCCCGGGGCGAGTGCGGGCGTCGTGTAGGAGGCGTCGTCGAAGGAGCGGATCTCCTGGTGGAAGATATCGGCGGCGGCGTCCACGACGAGTTCCCAGGCGTGGCCCCCGCCCAGCGGCGTGCGCAGTCCGGCGCCGAGCAGGCCGCGCCGCACCGACGGGTAGCGCCAGAAGCGCGCGTCGGCGCCCAGGTGCGTCTCGGGTGGCACGCCCTTCTCGCCGTCGGAGCCGAGCCAGGTGAGGTGCCAGGTCGCGCCCGAGGCGTTGCGGTGCTGCAGGCGCAGCAGGAGCGCGGCCTGCTCGAGGTCGCTGTTGAGGCGCTGCCGCGACGGGCCCTGATTGGTGGGCGCCACGAGCCCGGCCGGCACCACGTAACCGTCCTGGGCGCGCCACGATCCGGCCGCGAGCAATTCCCAGGCGCCCTGCCGGCGCTGGTGCAGCAGGCGGCCTTCGCGCAGGACCGACTCGCCGAACTGCACGCCCAGCCGGGTGCGCGCGCCGTCCGACGGCAACGTCAGCGGGCGCAGCTCGATGGTGCCGGCCAGGGCGTTGGGCCCTTCCAGCACGCTGCCGACGCCGCGGACCCCGCGCACCGCTCCGATGGCGTCGACCGGCACCAGACCGGCGTCCACGCGCTCGTCCCAGGGCACGTTCAGCGGGATGCCGTCCAGCCAGAGCCGGATGTGCCGCTCCGACGCGCCCCGCACCATGAACACGCTCTCGCCGCGGGAGTTGACCACGGTCCTGGTCGCCGGCAGCACGGGCGCCAGGTCGGCGGCCGATTGCAGGTCCTGGGCGCCCAGGACGATGGCGTCGACGGACGAGGCCGCGGGGTCGGTCGTGCCGGAGGTCGTCGACCCGTAGACGACGATGGGCTCGGTGATGACCCACAGCGTGTCGGCGCCGGTGATCCGCCGCTCGGCGGGGAAGGTCTCCGGCGCCTCATCGGCGGCCGGGACGGCCGTGGCGCACAGCAGGACGGCGAGCAGGGCCGGGCTCGTAGGGCGCATGGATTGTCCTTCGCTGGTGTGTCCGGTCGGGGGACGGGCGACCACCCGACCCTTCTACATCGCAGCCTTGGCGTCAACCGACCGGGCAGGTTCCGGGGCGGCGCTGCCATGGCGCCCGCATCAGGGCGGCGTGCAACGCTGATGCCCGCCATGGCGAACGATGGTAGCATGTGCGGAGCGGGTCGGCGCCTGCTGGAACTGGCGGCCGGGTCGATGGCATGGGCGCTGTCGTAGGGCCGGTACCCCGGCCGGGAGGTCGCGATCGTGATGAGAACCCTGATCCTAATGGGCTTGCTGGGTCGCCGCCGGCGCCGCCCGCGGCCAGGACGTGCTCGAGCTGGAGATCGGCCGCGTCACCACCGGGTACAACGACGTGGCCATCCCCGGCGACTCCGGTACCCGCCTGTCGCTGTCCGACGACCTGGAAGCCGGATCGGCGACGGCGTTCCGACTCCGTTACAGCCATCTGTACGCCGGCCGGCACTGGCTGGCCGCGCTCGCGGCGCCGCTGACGGTGGAATCCCGCGGCACCCTGGACGGGGCGGTCGACTTCGACGACACGACCTTCCCGGGCGGTACGCACGTCGACGCCACCTTCCGGTTCGATTCCTACCGGCTGGTCTACCGCTACCGTTTCGCGAGTTCGGGCCGCTGGCGGTTCGGGCTCGGCGGCGCCCTGAAGGTCCGCGACGCGGCGATCGAACTGGAAGCAGCAGGGCTGAGTGCGGAGAAGACCAACACGGGATTCGTCCCGCTGCTGAGCTTCGACGTCGTCTGGGGCGGCCCCCCCCCGCGCCCCCCCCCCCCCCCCCCGCCCCCCCCCCCGCCCCCGGGGGGCCCCGCCCCCCCCCCCCCCCCCCCCGGGGGCCCGGGGGCCCCCCCCCGGCCCCCCCCCCCGCGGCGGGCCCCCCCCCCCCCCCCCCCCCCCCCCGGGGCGCTGCTGCCCACTGCCGCGGCTGCAGGGAACTGCACCGCGAGCCGCCGGGGTTCGGGTACCCGACCCTCCCGCTGCCCAGGGGGCAGCGCTGGCCGAGGCAGGCGCCGGTCGCGGACGCGCCCGACTTCCCGACGATCGAGGCGCTCGCGCGCTTCCGCGAGCAGGTCTTCGCGGCGACCGAGGCGTACCTGCGCGGCGTGTCTGCGGAAGAACTGGCTACGGCCCGGCCGATGACCTGGGGAACGGGAAAGGCGCGCGCCGCAGCACGTGGTGCGTGCTGACGCACGTCTTCCACCACCAGGGCCAGCTCACCGCGATGTGCCGCCTGCTGGGCCGGCCCAGCGAGGGGTTGGATTATCCGCTGGACTGACTCGCGGAACCCGCGCGGCGAACCGGGTGTTGAAAACTCTATCGCACTATGGTGCCCGGCTATCAGGGAGCTTCCATCCTGACGACCCGACGGCGAATTTCCTTCCGGCCCTGGCTGCTGCTGCCGCTGCTCGCCGGTTGCGCGGGCGACGACGGGCTCGACATCGTGCGCGTCGAGCGCGGTGCGCTGCCGCTGGTCATGGTCGAGACCGGCGAGATCGCCGCCGTGCGCGCGCAGGACCTGCAGCCGCCGCAGGACTGGCAGTCCTCGCTGATCATCGTCGAGCTGGCGCCCGAGGGGACCGTCGTGGCGGTGGGCGACACCGTCGCGCGCTTCGACGACAGCTCCCTGGCGCGGCCCCTGGCCGACGTCGAGGACCGCCTGCGCAACCTCGCCACCCAGCGGGAGGGGACGGTCGCCAACCAGTCCAGCCAGCGGCAGGCGCTGGTCGACGCGGTGGCCATGGCCGAGCTGAGCCGCGAGCAGGCGCTGCTGCAGCTCACCAAGCTGCAGTTCGAGTCGCAGACCCGCCGTCAGGAGTCCCAGCTCTCGGCCGAGCGCGCCCGCATCGCGCTGGACGAGGCCCGTGCGAAGCTCGTGGCGCAGGCGGTGCTCGACAGCCTGGCCCTGGCCAAGGCGGACCTCGAACTGGCCGACGCGCGCACCCAGCGGACGTCGCTGCTGGAAAGACGCCGGGCCAGGTCGCTGCTGGCGCCGCTGCCGGGCCTGGTGGTCTACCTCGAGCAGCCGGACCGCCAGGGCAGGCGCACCAAGCCCCGCATCGGCGACACGATCGATCCCTGGCGGCCCATCATCCAGATCCCGGACCTGTCGGTGATGCAGGTGACCATGATGGTGCACGAGGTGGACCGCCACCGCGTGGCGACCGGTCTGCCGGTGAAGCTGCGCCTGGAGGCGTACCCCGAGGCGGTCTTCACCGGCCGCATCGAGAGCGTCGCGCGCCTGGCCGCGGAGCTGGAGACGGGCACCGGGGTGCGCGGGTTCGCGACCGTGGCCCGCATCGACGGGTCGGACCCGCGGCTGCGGCCGGGGATGACGGCCATCGTGGAGATCGGGCTCGGCGAGGTCGCCGACGCCGTGCTCGTGCCGCGCTCCGCGGTGCTCGAACGCGACGGCGAGTGGCTGGTCTACCCGCGCGCCACCTGGCCGCGGCCGCAACCGGTGCGGCCCGTCGCCGTGACGCCGATGACCGTGGCGGTGGCCGCCGGCGCCGGCGCCGGGCTGTCCGCCGGCAGCGAACTGGTCGCCGCACCGCCGAAAGAGGCAGAATGACGCTCCCTTCCCGTCGACGCATCCTTACCGTCGCCGTCCCGGCGGCGCTGCTGCTGGTGGCGATCCTGGCCCTGGGCTCGCGCCGGCGGCCGGAAGCGCTGGTCACCGCCGTCGCGACGCGGGGCGAACTGGTCATCGACGTGGCCACCGTCGGCCAGGTGGAGGCCGTCCGGAGCCGCAGCGTCTCGCGCCTGCGCACGGGATTCTCGTGGGACGCGGTGCAGATCGCGCAGATGGCGCCCGAGGGCAGCGTGGTCAAGGAGGGCGACTTCCTGGTCCAGCTCGACCAGACCACGACCAGCCAGCAGCTCGACCAGGTCGAGAACGCGCTGCTGAACGCGCGGGCCGAGCTGGCGCGCCGCCGGGCCGAGTCCGACCAGCGCCTGGCCGAACTGGAGGGCGCGCGCCTGAATCAGGAGTACGTCTACGAGCAGACCAGGCTGCGCTACGACCTCATGGCCTTCGAGGCCGAGGTGCGCCGCCGCGAGCAGGAACTGGAACTGAAGAAGGCCGAGCTGTCGCTGCGCGAGGCCGGCGACCGGCTCGCCGCCCAGCGGATCATCGCCGAGGCCGAGCTGGCCAAGGCCCAGTACGACGTGCGCAACGCCGAGATGCAGGTGGCGCAGGCGCGCGAGGCGCTCGCGTCGCTGACGATCATGGCGCCGGAGCCCGGGCTGGTCGTCTACAAGAGCTTCCGCGGGGGCAAGATCAAGGTCGGCGACCAGGCCTGGCCCGGCATGGAGCTGATCGACCTGCCCGACCTCTCGCAGATGCAGGTGCGCACGCGGGTCAACGAGATCGACGTGCGGCAGATCGCCGCGGACCAGGAGGTGGTCGTCACGGTCGACGCCCTGGCCGGCCTGGAGTTCCGCGGCAAGGTCACGCGCATCGCCACGCTCGCGCGGGCCGAGGGCGAGGCCAAGGTCAAGGTCTTCGACGTCGACGTCCTCATCGAAGGCGCCGCCGGCGACCTGCGCCCCGGCATGACCGCCCAGTGCCGGATCATCGTCGCGCGCCTGGCCGACGTGGTGACCGTGCCGCTCGAGGCGGTCTTCGAGCGCGACGGCGACAGCGTGGTCTTCGTGGTCGACGGCCGCGTCACGGTGCGGCCGGTGACGCTCGGGGAACGCAGCGACGATTTCGTGGTGATCGGGTCCGGCCTGGAGGCGGGCGAGACGGTCTCGCTGCGGGACCCGCAGCAGCCGCTGCCGGCGGCCCCGGCAAGGATGCGGCGCGGGAGGCGAAGCCCTGAGCATGCCCCTGCTGCAGACGGCGCGCGTCGGCGTGGCGGGCCTCGCGGCCCACCGCCTGCGCTCGTTGCTGACCACCCTGGGCATCGTCTTCGGCGTGGCGGCGGTCATCGCCATGCTGTCGATCGGCGAGGGCGCGCGCCGGCAGGTGATGGCGCAGTTCGCGCTGCTGGGCATCGACAACCTGCTGGTCGTCGACAAGCCGCCGCCGGCGCCCGACGACGAGGAGCAGGGCCGCCCCTTCAGCCCCGGGCTGACGCTGGCCGACGCCGCGGCGATCCGCGAGGTGCTGCCGGGAGTGGGGCGCGTGGTGCCGCTGCGCATCGTCGAGCTGGACGTGCAGGCGGGGCGCAAGCGCGTGTCGGCCAGCGCCGTCGGCACGACGCCCGACTACGTCGCGGTCATGCGCAGCCGCCCGGCGACGGGACGCTTCTTCACGTCCTCCGAGGTGGACTCGGTGTCGCGGGTCTGCGTGCTCGGCGCGGGGCTGGCCCGCGAGCTGTTCCTGCTCGCCGACCCGCTCGGGGAACGGGTCAAGATCGGCCGCGACTGGTACGACGTGATCGGGGTCATGGCCGAGCCGCCCGCCGGGGCCGGGGACCGGCTCGAGGACGTGCGCGACACCGACCGCGACGCCTACGTGCCGGTGTCCTGCGCCCTGCAGCGGCTGCCGCGCAAGGTCGGCGAGAGCGAGCTGCACCGGCTGGTGGCGCAGGTCCGGGACACCGACCGCATCCTGGAGACGGGGGCCGTGCTGGGCGCGCTCGTCGAGCGGCGCCACCGCGGCGTCGACGACCACCGCCTGGTGATCCCCCAGCAGCTGATCCGTCAGCAGCAGTCCACGCAGCGCATCTTCAGCATCGTCATGGGGGCGATCGCCGGCATCTCGCTGCTGGTCGGAGGCATCGGCATCATGAACATCATGCTGGCCAGCGTCCTGGAGCGCACCCGCGAGATCGGCGTGCGCCGCGCCGTGGGCGCCACGCAGCGCGACGTGCTGCTGCAGTTCCTGCTCGAGGCCGTCGGCGTCAGCTTCCTGGGCGGCCTGATCGGCGTGGCCTGCGGGATCGGCCTGGCGCAGGCCGTCGCGCGCTACGCCGGCTGGCCCGTGGCCATCGCGCCGTGGTCGGTGCTGCTGTCCTTCGGCGTCTCGGCCGCCGTGGGCATCGTCTTCGGCTACTATCCCGCGCGCCGGGCGGCGCGCATGGATCCCATCGACTCCATCAGGTACGAGTGATGAAAACACTGCTCATGTGCTGTCTGGCGACGCTCGCCGCGCCTTGTCTCGCCGCCGCGGCCGACGCTCCGGCGGATACCGTCGCGCTCACGCTGCCCGAGGCGCTCGACCTGGCGCTCGCCGGGAGCTACGACGCCCGCGTCGCGCGTCTCGCCCTGCTGGAGGCCGAGCAGGACGTCGCCGCGGCGCGCGGCCGCTTCGGGACCCAGGTGGGCCTGGCCTTCGCCGCCCCCGAGTACGACGAGTCGGTGCAGGGCGTCAGCCAGCCGGGGCAGTTGCCCCAGTACACCGCCTACGGCAGCCGCGAGTGGCGCGCCGGCCTCACGCTCACCCAGCCGCTGCCGACCAACGGGCGCATCGGCCTCTCGGGGGACGTGTACCACCGCACCGACACCGTCTACGACGACCTGACCGCCACCAAGCTCGAGAGCCGCACCTTGTTCAACAGCTACCGGATCGACTTCTCCCAGCCGCTGCTGACGCCCAACACCCTGCAGCTCTCGCTCGAGCGCGCCCGGCTGAACCTGGACGAGTCGCGCCGCAACCACACCGCCGCCCAGCTCGGCCTCGTCTACGACGTGACCGCCCAGTTCTACGACTACCTGCGCGCCCAGCGCCGCCTGGAGATCGCCCGCAACGACCTCGCCCGGCAAGAGGACGCCTACCAGCTCGCCAGCCGCAAGTTCTCGGCCGGCCTGATCCCCGAGGTGGAGGCCCTGCAGATGGAGGTGGACCTCGCCCAGAGCCGCAACGACCTGCTCGGGGCCGAGGGCGGCGTCGCGCGCGCCGCCGACCGCTTCAAGCTGGGCGTGGGCCTGCCCATGGACGCCCGCGTCCGCGTCGCGGCCGCGACGGCGCCCCGCTTCTACGAGGTCGATGCCGACCTCGCGCTGCGGCACGCGCTGGAGAACCGCGCCGAGATCCGCAACACCGAGGCCGGCCTGCGCCGCGCCGAGATCACCGTCGCGGAGACCGACGCGCGCTCGGCCGTCAAGGGCGAGCTGAGCGCCTACTACGACCTCACCGGCATCGGCAGCAGCGACGACCTGCCCCTGCGCGACATGTGGGACCTGAGCTGGGACGACCTGCGGCACCGCCCCGGCAACAAGGGCGTGGCCTTCACCCTCGCGGTGCCGATCTGGGACAGCGGCGTCAACGGCGCCGAGGTGGCGGCGGCCCGCGCCGCGCTGGAGCGCAGCGGGCTCGACATCGACCAGCGGCGGCGGTCGGTGGTTCTGCAGGTCAACGCGGCGCTGAGCAACCTGGCCGAGAGCCGGGCCCGCCTCGACGTCCTGGCGCGCAGCGTCGAGGTCGCCACCCGCGGCCTGGACATCAGCCGGCAGCGCTTCGACAACGGGGACATCACGAGCCAGGAACTCGCGCTGGACCGCAGCCGGCTCACGCAGGCCAGCCTGGCCTACCTGGACGCCTTCATCCAGTACCAGCTGGCCGGCGCGGACCTGCGGCGGCAGACGCTGTGGGACTTCGAGGCGGGGAGGTCGCTGGTTCCGCAGGCCGGGTCGTGACATGGGCGGTCGGGGCGCGGCGGTCGCCGCGCCCCTGATGCCCGCCGCCGCCATCCCGCCTCACCGCACGAGCACCATCTTGCGGCTCTGTCCCAGCTGTCTCCCGTCCTGGTACAGGCGGTACAGGTAGACGCCGCTGGCGACCTGATGGCCGCGCTGGTCGGTCCCGTTCCAGTCCAGGCTCGCCGGGCCAGCCGGCAGTCGGCCGGCCTGGAGCCGCTGCACGAGCACGCCGCGCGCGTCGTAGATCACGACCTCGGTTTCTCCGCCTTGCAGCAGGTTGAACTGGAGCCGGGTGTTCGGGTTGAACGGGTTGGGCCGGTTGGTCAGTTGCAGCCCCAAGGCCGTCTCCAGTTCATGCTTGGCGGCCGCGAGCGCGGTCCCGGTCACGGTCATGGTCGCCGGTATCAGGACCAGCGGCGCGGCCGGATCGTCGCTGCGGAAGATGATCGTGGCGTGGTGTTCGCCGGCGTCGGCGCCCGTCGCGTCGAACGTCGCCGTCACTTCCTGCGTCCCGCCGGACGGCACCGTGCCCGTCTGGGGCGCGACCGTGAGCCAGGACGCGCGCAGGCCGACCAGGGCGATCTCGTTCTGCGCCAGTTCGACCGCGTCCCTCAGGCCGTCGCCGTCGTCGTCGGCCGTGTAGTTCGCCGTCTGGAAGGCGTTGAAGAGGGCGCGTCCGGTCGCGTCGAGCACGATCGCGCCGGAGTCCGGGTGGTCGCGGAACGCGGCGAGACGCCGGGCGCCGGGGAGCGTCGCGACGAACTGGCCGTCGCGCGTCAGCGGGTTCGCGTCCCAGTGGAGGTCCCGGATCGCGTGGGGCCACTGGAAGCAGACGTGATTCCCATCCGTGGCCGCCACGTCCAGCGGGGTGTTGAAGGTGGACTGGTACGACACGCCGAGACGCCCCAGCAGGCCGTGGTTGGCGACGAGGTACACCGACCAGTCGGCGTAGATCAGGGAGCCGCCGGCGTCGAGGTGCGCCGTCAGGGCGTTGAGGGCCGTGTAGGACGTCACCTGCGAGTAGTTGCTCACGATCAACAGGTCCCAGGGGCCGTCGTTCGCGGCGGC
Organism: bacterium; assembly: GCA_016719645.1. Lineage (GTDB taxonomy): Bacteria > Krumholzibacteriota > Krumholzibacteriia > LZORAL124-64-63 > LZORAL124-64-63 > PNOJ01. The sequence goes on along the minus strand of JADJYS010000036.1, from coordinate 98,995 downwards.
GGCGAGGAAGTCCGGCCAGGTGGTCGCCAGGGTGTGCCCGAGGCCCAGCCGCTGCAGCGCCAGAGCGAAGGCGTCGTTCGCCGGCTCGTAGGAGGCCAGCAGCAGCGTGCGGGGGGCGTTGCGCGTCGCGCCGTCGCCGCTGGTGATGCGCAGGCCGAAGGGGGCGGGAGTTTTCGTCCCGCCGTTGTCCCCGACGGCGGCGGGCTCGGCGGGACCCGCCGGCAGTTCCCGGTATGCGAGGGCGGAGTCCGCCGGCTTCCCGACAGGCGAGGCCGTGAGGTGGGTGGACGCCGACCAGAACAGCTCGCCAGGGCCCAGGTTGCTGATCGACAGCGGGAACGCCGCGGTTTCGCCGGGCGCCAGCGTCACGACGAGCGAATCCGGCGTCACCGCGATCGCCGGCGGAGCCAGGCCGGTGCCGGACAGCGGCAGCACGATCACCGGTTCGTCCCTGTCGTTGCTGGCGATCGTCAGCGTGCCGGAGACGGGGCCGAGCACCGCCGGGGCGTAGGTTACGGTCACGAGTTGCATGGCGCCGGGCGCCAGCGTGATCGGGCCGGCCGGCGCGATCGAGAAGTCGGCGTGGCTCGACGTCAGGGTGTCGATCGTCAACGGTTCGCAGCCGTCATTGGTGACGGTGAACGGTCTCGTGGCCGTGCCCCCGATGTGCTGCGTTCCGAAGGCGAGGTCCGTCGCCCCCGCCGTGATGTCCGGCTCGCCGAGCAGCGCGAGCGTGACGCCCACCGGGACGACGGGCATGAGCGGGTCATCGCTGGCCACGTCGATCCGGGCGGCGAAGGCCGAGCTGCAGCGGTCCGTCGTGGCGCGGGTCACCGTCGCGTCGATCGTCACCGCGACGTCCTGCGATTGTCCCGGGGGGATCGTGCCCGAGGTCGGCTGCGCCGACAGCCAGGGCGCCAGGCCGGCGACCAGCACGATTTCGTTCTCCGCGAGTTCGGCGATGTCGCGCCGGCCGTCGCCGTCGTCGTCGCCGGTGTAGATGCTGGACCTGAAGGCGTTGAAGATCGCGCGGCCGGTCCCGTTCAGCACGACCGCGCCGGAGCTCGCAACGCCCTGGAACGACGCCAGCGTGCGCGCCCCCTCGTGGACGGCGATGATCTGGGCCTTGGTGCCGGACGGATCCAGGTCCCAGTGGAATTGCCGCACGGCGTTGGGCATCCGGAAGCAGCGGTGGTCCGGGTCGGTCGCCGCCAAATCCAGCGGTATCGAGGTGGACGCGAGGTAGGTGAAGCCCAGGCGGCCCAGGAGTTCGTGTTCTCGGATCCAGCTGGTATGGATGTCGGCGAAGATCAGGGCGCGACCGGCGTCGAGATGGTCCACGAGGTCGTCGATCACGGAATCGCCGTAGTCATCCTGGTTGTTGTTGACGATCACGAGGTCCCAGGGACCGCCAGCCGCCAACTGAGCCCTGAGGCCGGCATAGTCCAACACCGCGGTGTAGCTCCAGCCCAGTCGCTGCAGCGCCTGGACGAAGGCGTCGGTCGCGGTGTCCTCGGAGGGCAGCAGCAGGACGCTGGGCGCGGCGCGCTCCGCAGTTGCGGTCGCGTCCAGCGCGGTCACGGACAACGACCAGTGCAGGTCGATCAGCCCCGTGTTGGCGATCTTCAGGTGGCGCAGGTCGACGCCGTCGGGGTCGAGCGTCGCAGCCAGCGTGTCCGGCGCCACGGCGATCAGGGGCGCCGGCACGGCGGTCCCGGCGAACGGGATCACGACCGACGACTCGTCCAGGTCGTCGCTCGCGATCGTCAGCGCGCCCGTGACCGTACCCTGGGCGGTCGGGAGGTAGGTGACAAGCACCTCCTGCGCCGATTCCGGCGCCACGGTGAACGGGCCGGCCGGCGCGACGGTGAACTCGACGTGATCCGAGGTCACGGCCGACACCGTCAGCGGTCGGCAGCCGGTGTTGGCCACGGTCAACGTCGCCTGCGCCGGGATGCCGACGGGTTGCTGAGCAAAAACGACGGCCGCCGGCGTGACCGCGATGTCCTGCTGGCCGGGGATTTCGAACGTCACCGGCAAGATGGCCGCGGGCGTGACCGGGTCGTTGCTCGCCAGGGTGATGTGCGTCGCGTAGGTGCCGCAAAGGATGCCCGCCGCGTTGAACCAGACCTTCGCTTCCTGCTTCTCGCCGGGCGGGATCACGCCCGACTCCGGCTCGATCTGCACCCGGCCCGCGCCCGCCAGCCAGTCGAAAACCTGGTTGCCGAAGAGGCGGTTGTCGTCGGCGTTCAGGCCGTTCACGCCGAACATCTCGTCGCTCAGCGTGATGACGCGACCGCGGCCCACCCGGCTCCACGCGCCCGTCTTCATGCCGGTCGCGTCCTGGACCAGGACCCCGCCCGGCATGACGACCCTCGACAGGTGTGCGCCGGGGCTGGGCAGGAAAAGGCTGCCGACGCCGGCCGTGGTCGCGTGTTCCGAGATCCGGGCCGTGTCGCCGCCGTGGGCGTCCGTGTAGGCGTAGACGATGCCGGTTCCCGCGGCGGACAGGATCTGGTTGAAAGGATAGACGGACGCGTTGGTGTCTCCCTCCAGAAGGATGCCGCCGCCGTCGATCGTCCAGGCCGCCAGCGCCGTCTTCTCGTCCGTCGTGAGGTACGAAGTGCAGTTGACGGACCAGAAGATGTCGTAGCCGGACAGCAGGGCCGGGGTGATCGCCGCCGAGTTGGCGGTGACCGTCGCACCGCGCTGTGCGAGGTCGTGGATCATGCCGCTCCAGTCCGTGGGCGCGGCCTGCCCGTGACGTCGGTCCCACATGATGCGCACGCCGGTGAGGTCGCGCAGGTCGGCCGTCAGCTCGCCGCCGGACGCCGCGGCGTCCGACGCGTCCGGGCGCGGCAGGGTGTAGCGGCGCGTGGCGGCGGCGTCGGCGACGACGGCCGACCAGACCAGGTCGCTGCGGCCTTGATTCCCGATCGTCAGGGGCAGGGCCACCTCGTCGACGAACGGCTCCAGGACGGCCGAGAGGGAGGCGGGCGTCAGCGTGATCACCGGCGGCTCCGCGCAGGCGCCGGCCAGCGCCACGGCGAACGCGGGTTCGTCCGGATCGTCGCTGGCGATCGTCAGCGTGGCGGCGTGCGTGCCGACGGCGGCCGGCGCGTAGACGACCGTCACGGCCAGCGAGCCGCGCGGCGCCAGGGTGACCGGTCCGGCGGGGGAGATCGTGAACGCGTCGTCGTCGGACGTCAGGGCGGCGATCGCGAGGGGGACGCAGCCGTCGTTGACCAGCGTCAGCGTATCGGTGGCCGAGGTGCCGGGGTAGAGGGTCCCGAAGGACAGGGCGGCAGCAGAGGCGGTGAGGTTCGCTTCGCCGAGCAGCTCGAGGGTGGCCGGCACCGCGATCGCGGGGGCGTAGGGATCGTTGCTCGCCACGGTGATCCGCGCGGACAGCGTCGCGCCGCAGCGGCCGGTCGCGTCGAACACCACGGCCAGTTCCTGCGCGCTCCCGGGCGGGAGCACGCCCGCGAGCGGCGAGATCCGCAGCCAGTTGTCCGTGGCCAGCCAGTCGAACACCAGCTCTCCGAACCGGCGGTTGTCGTCGAGGCCGATGTCGGCGTCGCGGAACAGCTCATCGCTCAGGGCGATCACGCGGCCACGGCCCACTTCGCTCCAGGCGCCCACGGTGAGGCCGTTCGCATCCCTGACCAGGATCTGCGCCGGTTCGACGACGGTCTCCAGGGTGGCTTGCGGAGAATCGAGGCGCAGGCGCTTGACGTCCGCCGTGGTCTCGTGCGGCGTGATTTCCGTGGTCGTTCCGGCATAGGCATCGCTCGTGGAGTAGCCGATGCCCGCTCCCGCCGCGGCCAGGATCGCGTTGAACGCGGACTGGAACGTGTCGTTGTCGCCCTCCAGGAGCATCCCGCCCCCGTCGCGCAGCCAGGCGGCCAGCAGGCCGATCTCCGACGACGACCAGCCCGATGCGCAGTTGACGGTCCACACGATGTCGAACCCGTCCAGGAGATCCGGGGTGACCGGAGCGGTGTTGACGACGACTTCGGCGCCTCGCTTCGTGAGGTCGCCGACCATCTGCGACCAGGAGTCCGGCAGGCTCTGCCCGTGGTGCGCGGCCCACATGACGCGCACACCGCTCAGGTCGCCCGGTCCGGCCGGTGCGGCCGGGGTGTCGTAGCCGATCCGCGCGCTCCAGACGAGATCGCTCAGGCCGTCGTTGCGGATCATCAGGGATTGCGCGGATTCGCCGCCGGCGACCAGTTCGGCCGCCAGCGAGTCGGGCGCCACGGAGATCACGGGCGCCGGCACTCCCGCGCCGGACATCCGCAGCGTGATCACCGGCTCGTCGGGATCGTCGCTCGTGAGCGTCAGCACGGGGGGGTCGACCAGGCCGACACCGGTCGGTCGGTAGATCACCTCCACGGAATGCGACTGGTTCTGGGGCACCGTGGCCGGGAACGGCGTGGGTGACGTGAACTGCCCGTCGTCCGAGGATACGCCGGTGATCGTCAGCTCGCTGCAGCCGTCGTTGACGAGGTTCACCGTCCTGGTCGCCGCGGCGCCGATGATGACGGGCCCGAAGTCCAGGTCGGCCGACGTGACGGTGATGTCTGGTTCCTCGCTCACGTGCAGCGATACCGGCGTGGTGGCCTCGGGCGTGAGCGGGTCGTTGCTGGCGAGGCCGATGAGCGCCGCGAATTCGTCGCCGCACAGGTGCGTGGCGTCGCAGGTCACCGCCAGGTCCACGGCTTCGCCCCCGTGCACGACGCCCGCGTCCGGCGCGACCGACAGCCAGGACGGGCCGAAGCCGACGAGCATGATCTCGTTCTCCGCCAGTTCGACGGCGTCCCGCACGCCGTTGCCGTTGTCGTCGGCGGAGAAGTTCGTCCACTGGAAGCCGTTGAAGACGGCGCGGCCCGACGCGGCCAGGACGACCGCGCCGGAGCCGGGGTAGCCGGCGAACGCCGCCAGCTGGAGAGCGCCGGGGTCCACCGCGACGATCTGGCCGTCGCGCGTGGACTGGTCCTGGTCCCAGTGCAGGGCGCCGATCGTGTTGGGATGGCGGAAGCAGAGGTGGTCGGGGTTGGTCGCCGCGAAGTCCAGGGGCGTCGTGAACGTCGACTGGTAGGTGACCCCGAGGCGCGTCAACAGTTCGTGATGGGGGTAGCTGTAGACCGCCCAGTCGGCGAAGATCAGGGTGCCGCCCTCGTCGAGGTGGCCGACGAGCGCATCGAGGCCCGACACCATCGTCGAGGCGTAGTAGTTGTTCACGATCACCAGATCCCAGGGGTCGTCGCCGGCGAGCGCCGCCTCCAGTTCCCCCCAATCCGACACCATCGTGAAGCCGAAACCCAGCCGCTGCAGCGCCAGGTTGAAGGCGTCGGTCCACCAGCTGGTGGAGGTCAGCAGCAGGATGCGCGGCTCGTAGCCGGCGCGGCGGTCGCCGGTGTAGACGCGTCGCCCGGACCACGGTGCGTCCGGCTGCACGCCGTTGGTCTCTCCGGCCTGCCCTGCGTTTGAACGCGCCGGCAGTTCGTCGATCGCGTAGACGGCGCCGCGCGTCCTCGCGGCGACGGCGCCGGCGGCGTTCACGTGCGCCGACCAGACCAGGTCGAGCTCCCCGGAATTGCCGAGCGCGAGCGCGGCGGTTCCGACCTGGCCGGGGTGGAGCGACATCGCGAGCGAGTCGGGCGTGACGCTGATCGCCGGCGGCGACCCGGCCGATCCCGACAGGGGCACCGCGAGCGACGGCAGCAGCGGGTCGTCGCTCAGGATCGTCAGGGTGCCGAGGTCGATGCCGGATTCCGTCGGCGCGTAGGTCACCTCGACGGTCTGCGTCGCTTCCGGGGCCAGCGTGAACGGACCGGCGGGCGTGACGGAGAACTCGGCTTGATCGGTCGTCAGGGAAGCGACCGTCAGCGGCCAGCACCCGTCGTTGGACAGCAGCAGCGATGCGTGCGCGGCGTACCCGGTCGGCCGCAGGCCGAAGTCGAAGCTCGCCGGAGCGGCCACGATGCCCGGGCTGGCCGACACGTGGAGCGTCACCGGGATCTCGACCTGCGGCACGACCGCATCGTCGCTCTCCACGACGATCAGCGCCGTCCGCTCGTCGCCGCAGAGCGCGGCGGCGTCGAAGGTCGCCGTCACGGTCTGGGTGCCGCCGGCCGGCAGCGTGCCGGCTTCCGGGGAGATCGACAGCCAGCGGGCGCCGGCGGCGACCAGGACGATCTCGTTCTCGGCCAGTTCGACCATGTCGGGCACGCCGTTGTCGTTGTCGTCGGCGCCGTAGTTCGCGGCCTGGAAGGCGTTGAAGATGGCGAACCGCGACTCGCTCAGGACGATCGCGCCGGAGCCGGGGTGATCCGGGAACTCGGCCAGTCGCTGCGCGCCGGCGAGGGCCGTGACGATCTGCCCGTCGACGGGAAGCTGGTCCTCGCTCCAGCTCAGTCCCGTGACCGCATTCGGCAGCCGGAAACAGCGGTGCCGGGGATCGAGCGCCGTGACGTCCAGGGGCTGGGTGAAGGACGACCGGTAGAACACGCCGAGGCGTGTCAGCAGACCGTGATTGGGGTGATAGGCGACGGACCAGTCGGCGTAGATCAGCCGGCCGCCGGCGTCCAGATGTCCGGACAGCGCCGCGAGGGCCGCCGCCGACGCGGTCAGACTGTAGTTGTTGACCACGACCAGATCCCAGGGGCCGTCGTCCGTGAGCGCCTCGGTCAGCGACGACCAGTTCGTCACCACGGTGTGGCTCAGTCCCAGGCGCTGCAGCGCCAGCGAGTAGGCGTCGTTCTCGGGGTGGTAGGTGGCGTGGAGCAGGATGCGGGGGCCGACGCTCCGCTGCCGATCGCTGCTGTAGATGCGCTTGGCGAACGGAGGCGGCGCCGCGTCGCCGTTGTCGGCGCCGGCGGGCCGGTCGGTCCGTTCCATCGGGATGTCGCGATAGGTGAAGCCGGCGCCGCGGGTCCCGGCCTGGGACGCCCCGGGCATGGAGAGGAAGGCCGTCCATGCCAGGGGAGTTTTCCCCGTATTGCTGATCAGCAGGGAGGCCGTGGCGACGCCGTCCGGCGGGAGTTCGACCGACAGCGAGTCCGGCTCCACGACGAGGGCGGCGGCCGCCGTTGCGGGCAGCGATGCGATCAGCAGCAGGCTGCTCAGGCCGAACGCGACCAGCGGGATGGAAATGCAGAGCCAGCGGGACATGGCGACCTCCAGCCGGGGATGGTGTTCGTGCGTGAGCGAGGCGATGACGATAGGTATGGCATGGATCGATGATACAGCCGTGCGGGGAACGGTGTCAAACGACCGGGGGCGGGGCGAGCGGGGAAAGGGCAGCGGCTGGAGGCATTTGCGGTCCGGCGGCCGGCGCCGCTTTCTAACTCGTTATCACCAAGGAGGATCTAGCTGCCAGCGCGCGAGCTTGGCCTCGAACTCCGCCCGCTCCCGGTGCCGCTTCAGCCCGCCGGCCCCCCGCTCCAGCCAGCCCGCCTCGCGCGCCAGGGCGCAGGCCCGCTCGCCGTCCCCGGCCCCGATCGCGCCGAGGATCTCCTGCTCGATCCGCGACAGCGACGCCGCGCCGAGCCGGTAGTCGACGAAGGCCTCCCAGACCAGCGGCACCCACTGCGCGACGATCCGCTCGCCGATGACCGTGGCGTACGCGCGGATCTCCTGCTGCGCGTGCGGGTCCATGCGCAGCGACAGGAAGTGCAGCAGGTTGTGCAGGTCGATCTTCCAGTAGGCCTCGGTGTAGGTGCACAGCGGCAGGTCCTTGCGGGCCTGCTCGCGGGCGACGCCGCGGGCGATCTTCTCGTCGTAGATCCGGCGCGCCAGCGCGTGGACCTCGCGCTCGCCGGCGGTGAAGGCCGCGCCCTGCGCCTCGCCGAAGCAGCCGGCGCTGCCCTGCCGGTTGTCGTCGGCCTGGCGGCGCCACTGGTCCGGCGCCGTGCGCTGCGCCGAGTCGGTCACGATCGAGTAGCGTGAACTCACCTCATTGACCGAGGCCGACCGGTGCCGGATCCACTGCCGCCACGCGTCCATCGGCACGCGCACGTGCAGCTTCAGCTCGCACATCTCGAAGGGGGTGGTGTGGCGGTGGCGCAGCAGGTAGCGGATCAGGCCGCGGTCCTCGCTCACCTGCTTGGTGCCGTCGCCGTAGGACACGCGGGCGGCCTGCACCACGGCGCGGTCGTCGCCCATGTAGTCCACGACGCGCACGAAGCCGTCGTCCAGCACGGGCAGCACGACGCCCAGCAGTTCGTCCAGGGCGGGCACGGCGGCCCGGGTCACGCGTTCGGCCTGCGGCTGCATCGGCGGCTCCTGCGGTCTAGTCGTGGAAGATGTCGCTGGCCGTGCGCTCGATCAGCTCGTCGTCGGCGTGCTCGCCCACGGTCACCCGCAGCAGCGGGTCGCGGTCCATCGCCGCGCGGATGGCGAACTCGGCGCCCGCGTTGCGGGCCCAGGCGCGCCGCGCGATGCCGTTGTTGACGTCCCAGTTGAGCATCAGGTCCAGGCGGCGGTCGGCGTCGGCGGTGCCGTCGAGCACCAGGCCGAAGCCGCCGTTGATGACCTCGCCCCAGCCCACGCCGCCCCCGTTGTGCAGCGAGACCCAGGTGGCGCCGCGGCAGGCGTCGCCGGCGAAGTTCTGCACGGCCATGTCGGCGCACCACTGCGAGCCGTCGCGGATGTTGGCCGTCTCGCGGTAGGGGCTGTCGGTGCCCGAGACGTCGTGGTGGTCGCGGCCGATGACCACCGGCGCCGACAGGCGCCCGTCGCGGACCGCGGCGTTGAAGGCGGCCGCGAGGCGCCGGCGCCCCTGGTCGTCGCTGTAGAGGATGCGGGCCTGGCTGCCCACCACCAGGCGGTTGTCGCCGGCCTGGCGGATCCAGCGCAGGTTGTCCAGGTACTGCTGGCGCGTCTGCGGCGGGGCCGTCGCGGCCAGATCGGCGATGACCTCGGCGGCGAGGGCGTCGGTGGCCGCGAGGTCGCGCGGGTCGGCGCTGGTGCAGACCCAGCGGAACGGCCCGAAGCCGTAGTCGAAGCACATCGGGCCCATGATGTCCTCGACGTACGACGGGTAGCGGAAGGAGCCGTCGGCGGCCATCACGTCGGCCCCGGCGCGGCCCGCCTCCAGCAGGAACGCGTTGCCGTAGTCCCAGAACTTCATGCCGCGCCCGGCGAGCGCGTTGACCGCCGCCACGTGGCGGCGCAGCGTGGCCTGCACGGCCGCCTTGAAGGCCGGCGGGTCGTCGGCCTGCAGGCGGTTGCTCTCGGCGAGCGTCAGGCCGGCGGGGTAGTAGCCGCCCGTGAACGGGATGTGCAGGCTGGTCTGGTCGCTGCCCAGCTCCACGTCGACCCCGTCGCGCACCAGGCGCTCCCAGAGGTCCACGACGTTGCCCAGGTAGGCGATCGACACCGGCTGGCGCGCGGCGCGGGCCTCCGCCATGCGGCGCAGGACCGTGTCGAGGTCCTCGTACAGCTCGTCCACCCAGCCCTGGGCGTGGCGCTTGCGCGCCGCCTCGGGGTTGACCTCCGCCACGACGCAGACCGCGCCGGCGATGACCGCGGCCTTGGCCTGCGCCCCGCTCATGCCGCCGAGGCCGGCCGTCACGAAGACCTTGCCGCGCAGCTCTTCCTCGCTCTGGCAGCCCAGGTACAGCCGCCCGGCGTTCATGACCGTGATCGCCGTGCCGTGCACGATGCCCTGCGGGCCGATGTACATGTAGCTGCCGGCGGTCATCTGGCCGTAGCTGGTGACGCCCAGCGCGGCCAGGCGGGTGTAGTCGTCGGGGGAGGAGTGGTTGGGGATGACCATGCCGTTGGTCACGATCACCCGCGGCGCGTCGGCGTGCGAGGGGAACAGCCCGAGCGGGTGGCCGGAGTACATGACCAGCGTCTGGTCCCCGGACATCTCGCTGAGGTACTTCATCGTCAGCAGGTACTGGGCCCAGTTCTGGAAGACCGTGCCGTTGCCGCCGTAGGTGATCAGCTCGTAGGGGTGCTGGGCGACGGCCGGGTCCAGGTTGTTCTGGATCATGTGCATGATCGCCGCGGCCTGCGCGGTGCGCGCCGGGTACTCGTCCAGCGGCCGGGCCCGCATCTCGTAGGCGGGGCGCAGGCGGTGCATGTAGATGCGGCCCAGCTCGGCCAGCTCGCGGGCGAACTCCGGGGCCAGCTCGCGGTGCCAGGCGGCGGGCACGTAGCGCAGGGCGTTGCGCAGGGCCAGGCGCCTGCCGGCGGCGTCCAGCGGCAGGGGGCGGCGCGGCGCGCGGCTGACCGCGGGGTCGACCGGGGGCGGCGGCGGCGGGGCGTCGGGCAGGCCGCGGCGGATCTGGGCCTGGAAATCCGTGGGGATCGGGGTGGCCAAGGCGACTCCTGGTGGTTCGGGCCGCGGGATCCGGACCGCCGGACGATAACACACGGCCGCCCGGCAGCCAACCCGCGGCCCTTGACCCGCCGCGCCGGCGGTGGCATCCTGCGCCGGGATCCCAACCGACGGAGGTGGACCGTGAACGTCCTGTTCCAGCGCATGATCCGCGCCGCGCGACTCGAGCCGGCATTGTACGAGGAAGTCGAGCACGACGGCAGCGCCACCATGCAGGCCCTGTTCGTGGTGCTGCTGACCAGCGTGGCCGCAGGCATCGGCAACCTCGGTTTCGGCGGCGTGAACGGCCTGCTGAGCGGCCTGGTCGGCGCGGTCGTCGGCTGGGTGGTCTGGTCGGGCGTGATCTACGTGCTCGGCACCAAGGTGCTGCCGGAGACCGCGACCGAGGCCGACCTGGGCCAGCTGCTGCGCACGCTGGGCTTCGCCTCCTCGCCGGGCCTGATCCGCGTGCTGGGCTCCATCCCGGTGCTGGGCTGGCTGGTCGGTCTGGTCGCCTTCATCTGGATGCTCGCCGCCACCGTCGTCGCGGTGCGCCAGGCCCTGGACTACACGAGCACCGCCCGCGCCGTGCTCGTCTGCGTGCTGGGCTGGCTGGCGATGATCGCCGTGACCGTGGTGATCGGCATGCTGTTCGGCGGGATGCCGGACCTGTCGGGCGCCGCCAACTGAGGGAGGGGATCGCCGTGAAGCGACTGACCGTGACCTGCCTGCTGGTCCTGTGCGCGACGGCCGCCGCCGCCCAGGGGCCCGTCTACAAGGCCAAGTACAAGTACCCGGTCCTGGACCGGATCGAGGCCCGCCGCGACTCCCTCAAGGCGCTCGTCGCCGACGCGAAGGCCGCCGTCGACGCGAAGTACGCCGAGCAGGAGAAGGCGCAGAAGGACGCCGCGCTGACCCTGCGCCCGGACTGGACGGGCGTCGAGCTGCCCGCCGGCCCCGACGCCTTCAAGATCCGCCTGGCCCACCTGCCGCCGGTGGCGCAGTACTACACCGGCTCGTGCTGGGCCTTCTCGGCCACGTCGTTCATGGAATCCGAGGTCATCCGGCTGACCAAGCGCAACGTGAAGCTGTCGGAGATGTGGCTGGTCTACTGGGAGTACGTGGAGAAGGTGCGCCGCTGGGTGCGCGAGTACGGCCACAGCGCGGTGGAGGAGGGCTCGCAGGGCGACGCGATCCTGGACATCTACGCCAAGTACGGGGTCGTGCCGGGCGAGATCTACACCGGCGTCCTGTTCGCGGACGGCCGCCACGACCACGCCGTGCTGATGGACGAGCTGAAGTCCTGGCTGAAGTGGGCCGAGGACAACGGCGTCTGGGACGAGGCGCGCGTCGTGGAGGGCGCCCGCGCCATCCTCGACAAGCACCTGGGTCGGCCGCCGGAGACCTTCTCCTGGCAGGGCCGCACCTTCAGCCCGCGCTCGTTCCTGCTGGAGGCCCTGCGGCTGGACCCCGGCGCCTACGTGTCCTGCGTGTCGCGGATGGAGCAGCCGGGCGTCGCCTTCTTCCAGCCCTGCCTGCTGGACGTGCGCGACAACTGGCGGCGCAAGGCCGACTACCTGAACCTGCCGCTGGACGTCTTCCGGGCCACGGCCGAGAAGGCGCTGCGCGCGGGCTACACCGTGGCCTTCGGCGGCGACAACTCCGAACCCGGGGTCGACGGCATGGTGGACGCGGCGATCGTGCCGCGCTGGGACATCCCCGGCGAGCTGATCGACCAGGGCAGCCGCGAGTTCCGCATCGCCTCCGGCCAGACCGGCGACGATCACGGCGTCCACGCCGTGGGCCTGACCACCCTGGGCGGGCGCGACTGGTTCCTGATCAAGGACAGCAACCGCAGCTCGCGGCTGGGCGCCTACGAGGGCTACTACATGTTCGACGCGGACTACGTCGCGCTGAAGATGCTGACGGTGATGGTGCACCGCGACCTGCTGCAGGGCGTGGGACCTGCAGCTCCTTAGCCTTCCGCGCCGCGTACGGCCGGAAACGGGGAAGAGGGAGCCGCGAGGCTCCCTCTTCGTTCGCGCGCCGGCGCCGGGGTTCAGTCCAGGGGCGTCTCGACCAGCGGGGCGTGGATGCCGCGCCGGGCCAGCTCCGCCAGCACGCGCTCGGCGGGGACGGCCAGCTCCTGGGGGCGGGCGCCGGGCGCCGCCTCGCCGCGGGCCAGCAGGTCGGCGATGATCGCCGCAGGGAAGCCGGTCATGCGCATCATGGCCGTCAGGCCGGTCGCCGGGTCCTCGTGGTCCACGATCGTCCGCGAGCGCCGCACGCGCCGGCCGCCGGCGATCCCCTCGGCCTCCACGCGCAGCAGCACGACGTCGGGGCCGTCCTTGGGGCAGGCCCGCTCCAGGCAGGTCGCCAGCACGTCGCGCGGCCGCACCTCGCCGCCGGCGCCCGCCGGGCGCAGGGGCTCCGAGGAGGTCAGGCCCAGCTCGTGCAGCGGCAGGATCCGGTCGCGGTGGCCGGGGTAGCGGATCGTCTTGTAGTCGAGGTCGCGCACGCGGCCGCGCAGGGTGCGGGTGAGCGTCGAGGCGCCGCCGCTGGTCTGGAAGGCCTCCAGCCGGCCGAAGGGCGGCGGGAACTCGAGGCTCTCCAGCTCCGACAGGCCGGGCACGCTGCGCTCCTCGCCGTCGCGCAGCACCAGGCAGGGCTCGATGTACTCGTTGATCAGCCCCTGCACCGAGAAGACGATCATGTAGTCCAGCGGCGGGCGGGGGTGCCGCGGCAGGCCGCCGACGCGCAGGCGCAGGACGTCGCACGCGTCCAGGCCGACGGCCAGGTGGTGGCCGAGCAGGCCGGCCAGGCCCGGCGCCAGGCCGCAGTCCGGCACCACGGCCACGCCCGCGTCGCGGGCCTGCGCGTCGCGCGCGAACTGGGCCGCGACGACGTCGTTGTTGCCGCCGAGGTCCGCGAAGTGGGCGCGGTGGGCGATGGCCAGGGCCGTGAGGTCGTCGTTGAACCAGTAGTTCACGGCGCTGGTGCAGACCGCCGCCTCGTCGAGCAGCGGGGCCAGCAGCGCGGGGTCGGCGACGTCGCCGGCCACGGTGCGCAGGCGGGGGTCGTCCAGCCAGTCCGACAGGGCGGCCAGGGCGTCCCGGTCGCGGTCCACGACGGTCAGGCCGGTCACGCCCTCGGCGTGGCGCAGCAGGTCCCAGGCGATGGCGCGGCCCTGCAGGCCGGCGCCGAGCAGCAGGTGGCGCATGGTCGGTCCTCTCTGTGGGGAGAGGCACCGTACCACCCGGCGCCGCACCCCGCAACGCCCCGAAAACGTCGCCCCGAAAATGTCGACGGGAGCGGCGAACCGCCCTTTGACGCCGGCCGGGGACGGGGTTAGACTCCCGGCAGCGCCTCCGGGACGGCCCGCGCGGCGCCTTCCTGCCGAAAAGGAGATTCCATGGACGCCAAGACCCTGCAGGCGCGGCTGCTGGAACTGATCCGGCGCACCTCCTGCGAGCTGCCCCCCGACGTCATCCGCGCGGTGGACAAGGGCTGGCGCCGCGAGAAGCCCGGCACGAACGCCAAGTACGCGTTCGGGGTCATCCGCGACAACATCAAGCTCGCGGCGGGCAAGTCGCAGCCCCTCTGCCAGGACACCGGCACCATCATCTGCGACGTGGCGCGCCCCGACTGGGTGAGCGAGCGCGCCTTCCGCGCCGCCTTCGAGAAGGCCGTCGACGAGGCGACGCGCGTCGGCTACCTGCGCCAGAACTCCGTCGATTCCATCACGGGCCGCAACTCCGGCAACAACCTCGGCCCCGGCAGCCCGGTCATCCACTTCCACGAGACGACCGCCAAGGCGCTCACGGCCCGGCTGATGCTCAAGGGCGGCGGCTGCGAGAACGTGGGCGCGCAGTACAGCCTGCCCGACACGGGCCTCGGCGCCGGCCGCGACCTCGAGGGCGTGCGCCGCTGCGTGCTGGACGCCGTCAACAAGGCCCAGGGCAAGGGCTGCGGGCCCGGCGTGCTGGGCGTCTGCATCGGCGGCGACCGCGCGACCGGCTACGTGGCCTCCAAGGAGGCGCTGCTGCGCCCGCTGGACGACGTCCACGCCGACCCCGTGCTGGCGAAGCTGGAGCGCCGCCTGCTGGACGAGGCGAACACCCTGGGCATCGGCCCGATGGGCTTCGGCGGCGCCACGACCCTGCTCGGCGTCAAGATCACGGCGCGCAACCGCGTGCCGGCCTCGTACTTCGTCTCGGTGTCCTACATGTGCTGGGCGTACCGGCGGGACGGATTCCAGCTGTCGGCCGCGGGCAAGATCGCCAAGTGGCTCTACGACTAGCCACCGAAAGGAACGCCATGCTCCTGGAAGCCCCGTTCACCGAAGAGAAGATGCGCGCCCTGAAGGTGGGCGATCTGGTGGAGATCTCGGGCGTGGTCTACACCGGCCGCGACGCGGTCCACAAGTACCTGCACGAGGGCGGCAAGCCGCCCGTCGACCTGCGCGACGCCATCATCTACCACTGCGGTCCCGTCGTGGTGAAGGAGGGCGGGCGCTGGGTCGTGAAGGCCGCCGGCCCGACGACCTCGATCCGCGAGGAACCCTTCCAGGGCCCGCTGATGGAGCAGTACGGTCTGCGCGGCGTCATCGGCAAGGGCGGCATGGGGCCCAAGACCCTGGCCGCCTGCCAGAAGGTCGGCGCCTGCTACCTGCACGCGGTCGGCGGCGCCGCCCAGGTGCTGGCCGAGTGCGTCACCGCCGTCGAGGGCGTGCACCTGATGGAGGAGTTCGGCTCGCCGGAGGCGATCTGGGAGTTCCGGGTCGCGAAGTTCCCGGCCGTGGTGACGATGGACGCCCACGGCAAGTCCCTGCACGCGAACGTGGCGTCGGCCTCGGCGGAAGCCCTGTCCCGCCTGCTGAAGCCCTAATACCGGAACGGCCGCGCCGCGGCCGACGCGCAAGGAGTGCGCCTTGTCCCACGACGCCCCGACCCCGCACCGCCCCGCCGCCTCCGACGCCGGCGTCTTCTCCCTCGCGAGCCTGCTCGGCGTGCTCTGGCGCCGCCGCTGGCTGGTGCTGGGAGCGACCGCCGCCGGCCTGGCCGCCGCCCTGCTCTACCTGGTGGTGACCAAGCCGCTGTACCAGGCCTCGGCCACCGTGCGCCCCGGCATCACCAACTACACGGCCGCCTGGCAGCCCGAGCGCGGCTGGCAGCTCAAGGACATCGTGCGCTGGTACAGCCGCGGCATGTACGGGTCGGGCGTCAAGGAGAAGCTCGGCCTGCCCGAGCGCTCCTACCGGCCCGACATCCTGGCCGACTTCATCCCGCGCGGCGTCGGCACCCAGGGCGGCGACGTGGTGACCCTGACCACGCTGAGCCCGTCGCGGCAGCAGGCGGGCGCGATCCTCGAGACGTCGATCGCCCTGTTCAACGAGTACGCCGAGATCAACTCCGTGGGCAACAGCCTGTCGCTGAGCCGCAAGAGCCTGCAGAACGAGATCGACAAGCTGCAGAACGACCGCGCCGACATCGCCATCAAGCGCGACCTGCTCAACCTGATGATCGACCGCAAGCGCCAGGAGCTCGAGGGCGTGGCCATGGAGCAGAAGAAGCTCGAGCTGCGGATCCAGGAGTTCCTGGTCGAGGCCGAGCTGCGCCAGGACAAGGCCGCCAGCCTCGACGCCCGCATCGACGTCATGGAGAGCGGCCTGCAGGAGATGGCCTA
This sequence comes from bacterium, assembly GCA_016719645.1. Taxonomy (GTDB): domain Bacteria; phylum Krumholzibacteriota; class Krumholzibacteriia; order LZORAL124-64-63; family LZORAL124-64-63; genus PNOJ01. The sequence goes on along the minus strand of JADJYS010000036.1, from coordinate 82,977 downwards.
CTACCTCGAACGGATGAAGGAGAAGGAGCGGCTCCAGGACGTCGGCGACACGCTGTTCGTCGAGGCGCCCCTGCCCGGCGCCGAGTCGCCCTGGCTGCCGGACCTGGTCCAGGACAAGACCTCCCTCGCGGGCCGGCTGCTGCTGAGCACCCTGGAGGCCAGGTCCTCCGTCTACGAGGACCGCCTCGAGGCCCTCGACCTGCGCTCCGCCAACCGGGTGGAGGACCTCAAGCGGCGCCAGCTGCTGCTGGAGGAGTCCTACACCCTGCGCAAGAAGGCGGCCCTGCTCGAATCCGAGATCAAGGAGATGGAGATCAACCGCGACCGGGCCCTCGAGCAGGAACTGGTGAAGATCGCCGACGACGTGCGCGTCTTCCAGTCGCGGCTCGAGGTGCTGACGCCCCTGGAGCAGATCGGCACCATCATGGTCACCGAGCGGCCCGTGCGCCCGCGCAAGCTGCGCGTGCTGGGCCTGCTGACCGCCGCCGGCCTGCTGGGCGGCCTGTCCCTGGCCGTGGGCTGGGACTACCTGTCGCGGCACCGCGACGAGATCCTGCGGAACCCGCCCGCGCGGCCGTGACCCGCGGCGCCGGCCTCTGGCGCGACCTGGGCGTGCTGGCGGCCGGCCAGGGGGCGGCCCAGCTGCTGAACCTGGCGGCGCTGGTCGTGCTCGCGCGCGCCCTCGGCGGCCACTGGTTCGGCGTCCTGCAGGTGGCGGCGGCGACCTCCGCCTACGTGCTGCTCGCGGCCGAAGCCGGCCTGTTCACCCTGGGCGTGCGGGACCTCGCCCGCCTCGATCCCCGCGACCACGCCGGCGCCCGCGACCTCGTCGCGCGCCGCGCCGGCCTGCTGCTGCTGCTGGCGCTGGCGGCCGGCCTGCTCGGCTCGGCCCTGCTGCCCTGGTTCGGCGCCCCGCGCCAGGACCCCCGCCTGCTCTGGCTCTACCTCGCCGGCGTGCTGCCGCAGGCCCTGATGGCCGACTGGGTCGTGCTGGGACTGGGGCGTCCCGCCTGGGCGGCCGCCGCGCGGACCGTCCGCAGCCTCGTGGCCGCCCTGCTCGTGCTGCTGGTCTTCGGACGGACGGGCGAGGGCGCCGGCGCCGGGCTGCGCCTGTGGGGGCCGCTGTCCTACCTGGCGGGCTTCTTCGCGGGCAACCTGGTGGCCGCCGCCGGCGCGGCCCGGGCGCTCGGCGCCCGCGTCGGCCGCCGGGGCCCGACCCGGGCGGCCGCGCGGGGCGATCTGGCCGCCGCCGCCCCCCTCGGCGCCGCGAATCTGATGCGGCGCGTCCTGTTCAACATCGATCTGGTCGTGCTCGGCCTGCTGGCGACGCCGGCCGAGGCCGGGCGCTACGCCGCCGCCAGCCGGCTGGCCTTCGTCCTGGTGACCGTCACCGAATCGTCGCTGGGCGCCGTGCTGCCGCGCCTGGCCGGCCTGCACCGCCGGGATCCGGCCGGCTACCGCCGCGGCCTGCGGCGGGTCGCGGCGAGGGTCGTGCCGGGGCTCGCGGCGCTCGCCGCCGCCGGCGTCCTGTTCGGCGGCCCCCTGGTGCGGCGCCTCTTCGGCGAGGCGTTCGCGGGCTCGGCGGCCGTCTTCGCCGTGCTGGTGGTCGGCTACGCCGCCCTGGCCCTGGCCCTGCTGCTGCACGAGTCGCTGGTGGCCGAAGACCGCCAGGCCGCGGGGCTGCCGCCCCTGGCGGCCGGGGCGGCCCTGGCCGCCGCCGGGGCCGCCGTCGCCGCGCCGCTGGGCGGGGCGGCGGGCGTGGCCTGGGCCATGGCCGCCGCCCACCTGATCTACGCGGCCTGGCTGGCGGCGCTGGCCCTGGCGCCCCGCCCGGCCGCGCGGCGGGATCCGGCCTAGCGCCCCCGGCCCATGGCGGGTATATTCACCCCTTCGCGCGCCGCCCCGGGCGTCGCCCCCCATCCGGTCAGCAAAGGAGAGAGGCCTATGCAGCGCACCACCACGGCGGTCATCGCAATCATCCTGATCCTGGCGTCCGCGCTCGCGGGCTGCAAGGACGGCGGCGCCGCCGGCAAGGATTCCTCGGAAGCGAAAGGCGTGGTCCAGTTGCCGGGATTGAACATCAAGGATCTGACCGTCGGCAGCGGCCGCGCCGCCGCCAAGGGCGATTTCGTGACCGTCCACTACACGGGCTGGGTGTACACCGGCGGCCAGAAGGCCGCGGAGCCCTTCGACAGCTCGGTGTCCCGCGGCGTGCCCGCGACCTTCCCGATCGGCACCGGCCGGCTGATCAAGGGCTGGGACGAGGGCATCCCCGGCATGAAGGTCGGCGGCAAGCGCGAGCTGATCCTCGAGCCGGCCATGGGCTACGGCGAGCGCGACACGCCGTCGATCCCGGCGAACTCCACGCTGTTCTTCGAGGTCGAACTGGTCGCCATCCCCGAGGTGAAGACGGCCGACACGGCCGCCGGCGCCGGCCCCGCCGCCGAGTCCGGCGACATCGTGCAGGTGCACTACACCGGCTGGCTGATGAAGGACGGCGTCAAGGGCGAGAAGTTCGACAGCTCGCTCGACCGCGGCTCCCCGTTCGAGTTCCAGCTGGACGCCGGCCGCGTGATCCCGGGCTGGGACATCGGCGTCAAGGGCATGAAGGTCGGCGGCAAGCGCACGCTGACCATCCCGCCGGAGCTGGGCTACGGCGACCGCGACCTGGGCGTCATCCCGCCCAACTCGACGCTGACCTTCGACGTCGAGCTGCTGGGGATCCAGGGCAAGGGCGCAGCGCCGGCCGAGTAATACAACACGTTCCCATGAAATAAGTTATGTCGCGAGGGCGCTCCAGGAATGGGGCGCCCTCGTGGCGTTGTTTCATGAAAACAGCTTGCAGTTGCCAACGATGGCAACTAGACTGGCGCGCCGTCGATCGTGCGGTCCGCCAGAAGGAGGACCGTTTCCTTTTGTGCCGCGGGCGTTCCCACCTCCGCGGCTCCCGAGTCACTACCCGAGGGGTGCGAACCTATGGGCAACATGTATTATCTGATTCCGGCGACGGGCGTGCTGGCCCTGCTCTTCGCGCTGTGGAAGTCGTCGTGGATCGTCAAGCAGGATGCCGGCGACCAGCGCATGCAGGAGATCGCCGGGCATATCCAGGAAGGCGCCATGGCCTTCCTGTCCCGCGAGTACCGCGTGCTCGGGGTGTTCGTGGTCGTCGTGGCCGCCCTGCTGGCGTTCGGCAACCGCAGCCTGGCCGACTCGCACTGGCTGATCGGCGTCTCGTTCGTCGTGGGCTCGGCGTGCTCGGGCCTGGCCGGCTACATCGGCATGAAGGTCGCGACCAAGGCCAACGTCCGCACCACCCAGGCGGCGCGCACGGGCCTGAACAAGGCCCTCGGGATCGCCTTCAGCGGCGGCACGGTGATGGGCATGAGCGTGGTCGGCCTCGGCGTGCTGGGGCTGAGCCTGCTGTTCGTGCTGTACCAGGCCCGGTTCGCCGGCCAGGCGGGCTGGTCGACCGAGCGCGTCCTGCAGGTGCTGTCCGGTTTCTCCCTCGGCGCCAGTTCGATCGCCCTGTTTGCCCGCGTGGGCGGCGGCATCTACACCAAGGCGGCCGATGTGGGCGCCGACCTGGTGGGCAAGATCGAGGCGGGCATCCCCGAGGATGACCCCCGCAACCCCGCCGTCATCGCCGACAACGTGGGCGACAACGTGGGCGACGTCGCCGGCATGGGCGCCGACCTCTTCGAGTCGTACGTCGGCGCGATCGTGGGCGCCATGATCCTGGGCGTGGCCTTCCTGCCGGGCCTGTCCGGCGTCGTGCCGAACGCCGTGCTGCTGCCGCTGGTGCTGGCCGCGGTCGGCATCGTCTGTTCGATCCTCGGCACGTTCCTGGTCCGTACCCGCGAGGGCGGCAACCCGCAGGCGGCCCTGAACACCGGCACCTTCGGCGCCGGCCTGCTGATGCTGGTGCTCTCCTATTTCGTGATCCGCGCCATGCTGCCGGCCGCGCAGGTGGGCGGCGTCTTCCTGGCGAGCGTCGCCGGCCTGGTCGGCGGCATCCTGATCGGGGTGATCACCGAGTACTACACCAGCGGCTCCCGCAGCCCGGTGAAAACCCTGGCCAAGTCCGCCGAGACCGGTGCGGCCACCAACATCATCTCGGGCCTGGCCCTGGGCATGCTGTCCACCGCGCTGCCGATCATCGTGCTGAGCGCGACGATCCTGGTCGCCTACGAGGCGGCCGGCCTCTACGGCATCGCCGTGGCCGCGCTGGGCATGCTCTCGACCACGGGGATCCAGCTGGCGGTCGACGCCTACGGCCCGATCGCGGACAACGCCGGCGGCATCAGCGAGATGGCCGGGCTCGGGCACGAGGTGCGCGCGCGCACCGACACGCTGGACGCGGTCGGCAACACGACCGCCGCCATCGGCAAGGGCTTCGCCATCGGTTCGGCGGCCCTGACGGCGCTCGCGCTGTTCGCCGCCTACCAGCACATCGTCAAGCTCGAGACCATCGACATCATGGAACCCAAGGTGCTCACCGGCCTGCTGATGGGCGCCATGCTGCCGTTCCTGTTCTCCAGCTTCGCCATGAACGCCGTCGGCCGCGCCGCCTTCTCGATGATCGAGGAGGTCCGCCGCCAGTTCCGCGACATCCCGGGGCTGATGGAGGGCAAGGCGACCGCCGATTTCCGGCGCTGCGTGGACATCTCCACGGCCGCGGCCATCCGCGAGATGATCGCGCCGGGCCTGATGGCGGTGTCGGCGCCCGTGCTGGTGGGCTTCCTGGGCGGCCCGGCGATGCTCGGCGGCCTGCTGGCCGGCGTGACCGCCTCGGGCGTGCTGCTGGCCATCTTCATGGCCAACGCGGGCGGCGCCTGGGACAACGCCAAGAAGCTGATCGAGGGCGGCGCCCACGGCGGCAAGGGCAGCGACGCCCACAAGGCGGCCGTGGTCGGGGACACCGTCGGGGACCCCTTCAAGGACACGGCCGGCCCGAGTTTGAACATCCTGATCAAGTTGATGAGCGTGATCAGCGTCGTGATCGCGCCCCTGCTGGTCCGCTAGGCGGTTTTCGAGGAATCAAGGGCGAGGGGCCCATCCCGCGGGGGGTGGGCCCCTGTTTATTTCTTGACATAAGGTGTTCCAGAAAAAACATTTGAGCAGTCTTCCGGGGTCGACCCGGGCCGAACCACCACAGGGGAGAGTGCTCGCATGGCTCGATTCTATCTGGAAAAGGGCAAGGTTGCGGCGTTCATCGCGCATCTGCAGTCGCAGAAGACGGTGTACGCACCGCACCGCAAGGGTCGCAACGCGTTCGCGTTCGCGCCGGTCGAGCGGCCGGAGGATGTGGTGCTGGACTACCCTCGGACCGTCAGCTCGATCAAGAAGTACTTCCTGCCCGCGCGCGAGGAACTGCTCAGCTTCAACCTGGTCGAGAACACCTGCGCGCAGCCGGCCGTCGCGCCGCTGGACGCCGTGTTCCTGGGCGTCCACAGCTACGACGTCCACGCGGTGCTGAAGCTCGACCACAACTTCGTCGCGGGCAACCCGGAGCGGAACTACCTGACGCGGCGCCAGGGCGCGCTGATCGTCGGCGTGGGCTTCACGCCCGACCGGTTCCACTTCAGCGGCTCGGTGGGGATCCCCGCCGGGGACACCACCGGGTGCGACCTCTTCCTGCACCCCTGCGAGGGCGGCTACGCCCTCGAGGCGCTGACCCCCGGCGGCGAGGGCCTGCTCGCCGGCTTCCCGCTGCCCGCCCACGCGGCGGGCCTGCCGGCCGCGGCCCCCTTCCACCAGCACATCTACGTCCCGCAGGCCAAGCTCAAGGACGTCCTGGCCCACGGCTACGACAGCGAGGTGTGGGAGGAAGAGGCCGAGAAGTGCACGAGCTGCGGCACCTGCAACCTCGTCTGCCCCACCTGCTACTGCTTCGACGTCGAGGACGCGGTCGACATCACGGTGACCCGCGGCAGCCGCGAGCGCCACTGGGACGGCTGCCTGCTGCGCAGCTTCACCGAGGTGGCCGGCGGCGAGGTCTTCCGCGAGGAGCCGGCCGACCGCCAGCGCCACCGCGTGTTCCGCAAGTTCAAGTACATCTCCGACGAGACGGGCGAGCCCTGGTGCGTGGGCTGCGGGCGCTGCACGGCGTCCTGCACCGCGGGCATCAGCATCGTCTCGATCGTCAACCGCCTGGTGAACGACTACGACGCCGTCAAGGCGTAGGTCCCGTCAAGGAGAGGCAAGATGACCAAGCGAGAACTCATCACTCCCGCCGCGACGAAGGACCTGTACCTGCCCGTCATGGCGGAAATCACGGACGTGCGGCAGATGACGCCGCTGGAGAAGCTGTTCGAGATCAGGCTGCCCGGCGGCGCCGACCTGGGGCACCGGCCGGGGCAGTTCGTCGAGGTGTCGCTGTTCGGGGTCGGCGAGGCGCCGATCTCGATCTCCTCGTCGCCGACGAAGAAGGGCGCCTTCGACCTGGGGATCCGCAAGGTGGGCATGCTCACCGAGATGATCCACCGCATGCAGCCCGGCGAGCGCGTCGGCATCCGCGGCCCCTTCGGCAGCGGCTTCGACATGGCGAAGTTCAAGGGCAAGGACGTGCTGGTGGTCGCCGGCGGCATCGGCCTGGTGCCGCTGCGGTCGCTGATCAACTACGTCCTGGACAACCGCGCCGACTTCGGCCGGCTCGTCATCTGCTACGGCAGCAAGAGCGACACCGAGCTGCTGTTCGAGGACGAGCGCCGGCTCTGGGAGCGCGACCCCCGCGTCGAGTTCCACCTGACCGTGGACCACGGCTCGCCCGCCTGGCAGGGCCGCACGGGCGTCATCACGACCCTGATCCCGGGGCTCGACCTGGACCTGCCGAACACCGTGGCCTGCGTCTGCGGGCCGCCGATCATGTACCGGTTCGTCCTGCTGGCCCTGAAGTCCAAGCGCCTCCCCGAGGAGAACATCTACATGTCCCTCGAGCGCCGCATGAAGTGCGGCGTGGGCAAGTGCGGGCACTGCCAGATCAACGGCAGCTACGTCTGCCAGGACGGGCCCGTCTACCACTATCCCGACATCAAGGCACTCCGGGAGGCTCTGTGATGGCGAACAAACCGCGAGTCGGCATCTTCGACTTCACCGGCTGCGAGGGCTGCGAGCTCAACCAGCTGAATTTCGAGGATCAGCTCCTGGACATCCTGGAGCACGTGGAGATCGTGGAGTGGCGCGAGGCCATGGACGGGCGGTCCGAGGAGCTGGACATCGCCTTCGTCGAGGGCGCCCTGTCGACGCCCGACTGCATCAAGCGGATCCACGAGATCCGCCGCAAGACCAAGGTGCTGGTCGCCCTGGGCGCCTGCGCGGTGCAGGGCGGCATCAACGCCCTGAAGAACATCCGGCCCATCGAGCAGGTGCGCGAGGAGGTCTACGGGCAGGACAAGTACCTGTTCCCGACGCTGCCCGCGCTGCCGCTGAGCGCCGTGGTCAAGGTCGACGTCAACGTCCGCGGCTGCCCCATGACGCAGCTGGAGTTCCTGAAGGTGTTCACCGCCCTGGTCATGGGCAAGGCGCCCATCGAGCCGGGCAACTCGGTCTGCACCGAGTGCAAGCTCAAGGACAACGAGTGCGTCTACGAGAAGGGGATGATCTGCCTCGGGCCGGTCACCCGCGCCGGCTGCGACGCGCAGTGCCCCACCTTCGGCCAGTACTGCACGGGCTGCCGGGGCCTGGTGCCCGAGCCCAACGTCGAGGCGATGCAGGAGATCCTGGTCGCCCACGGCCTGTCGATGGACGACGCGCGCAAGAAGCTGCAGCTGTTCAACGCCAACCAGCTCGAGGGGGTCTCCTGATGGGCACCAACCTGGACATCAAGGTCCACCACCTGACGCGCGTGGAGGGCCACGGGGACATCGTGGTCAACATGCGCGACGGCGTGCTGGAGAAGGCGCGCCTGGAGATCGTCGAGGCCCCGCGCTACTTCGAGGCCATGCTCAAGGGGCGCAACTTCCACGAGGCCGCGATCATCACCTCGCGCATCTGCGGCATCTGCTCGCTGGGCCACCAGATGACGTCGTTCAAGGCCACCGAGCAGGCGCTGGGCCTGGAGGTCAGCGAGCAGACGGTGCTGCTGCGCAAGCTGCTGGTCCACGGCGCCACCATCCAGTCCAACGTGCTGCACGCGCTGTTCCTGGCCGCGCCCGACTTCCTGAAGGTCGGCTCGGTGTTCCCGCTGGTGGGCACGCACCCCGAGGTCGTTCTGGCCGCCCTGCGCATGAAGCGCCTGGCCAACGACATCGGCGAGGTGGTCTCCGGCCGCGCCGTCCACCCGATCTCCTGCGTGCCCGGCGGCTTCACCCAGCTGCCCTCGGCGAAGTCGCTGGCCGTGCTGCGCGAGCGCCTCGAGAAGCAGATGCTGCCGGACCTGGTCTTCGCGGCCGACGTCGTGGCGACGCTGGCCGGCGAGATCCCGGACTTCCGGCGCGAGACGGAGTTCATCTCCCTGCGCAGCGACGACGACTACGCGCTCTACGACGGCGACATCTGCTCGACCGACACCGGCCGCGTGCCGGACCGCGAGTACCGCCGCATGAGCAACGAGTTCGTCGTGCCCCACAGCACGTCCAAGCACTGCAAGGTCAACCGGTCGTCCTACATGGTGGGCGCGCTGGCCCGCTGGAACAACAACCACGACCGGCTGTGCCCCGAGGCCCTGGGCGTGGCAGCCAAGCTCGGCCTGAAGCCGGACTGCCACAACCCGTTCATGAACACCGTGGCCCAGGTCGTCGAGTCGGTCCACTGCTGCCTCGACGCCATGGCCATCCTGGACCGCCTGCTGGCGGCCGGGATCCGCGACGAGGTCCCCAACCAGGACCCGACGCGCCACGGCACGGGCATCGGCGCCACCGAGGTGCCGCGCGGCATCCTGTACCACGAGTACACCTACGACCGGCAGGGCCGCATCACGGCCGCCAACTGCATCATCCCGACGGGGCAGAACCTGGCCAACATCGACGACGACATGGTCAAGCTCGTGCCCGAGGTCGTGGACCGCGGCGAGGCCGCGATCGCGCACCTGCTGGAGATGCTGGTGCGGGCCTACGACCCCTGCATCTCGTGCTCGGTGCACATGCTGGACGTCAAGTTCACGAGGTAGGAGCGGCGTGAAGCTCATCGCGGTCGGCAATCCGCTGTACGGCGACGACGGGGTGGGGGCGGCCGTCCTGGAGCGGGCCCGCGCCACGGACGCCTTCCCGGGCGCCGAGCTGATCGACGCCGGGACCGACGCCCTGTCGCTGATCGACCGCTTCGCGGACGACGAGCTGCACGTGATCGTGGACGCGGCCCGCATGGGCCTGGAACCGGGCCGCGTCGCGCGCTTCGCCCCGGGCGAGGTGTCCCTGGGCTTCGCCGGGGACCGGCTCTCGCTGCACGGGTTCGGCCTGGCCGAGGCCTTCGCCCTGGCCGAGCGGATCGACCGCCTGCCGCGGCGCCTGGTGGTCGTGGGCGTGGAGCCGCAGACGCTGGAGATCGACCGGGGCCTTTCGGACGCGGTGGCGTCGGCGGTCCCCGAGGTGCTGGAGATCATCAAAGCGGAGGTTCATTCCGATGAAGCGGACCATCCTGGTCATTGACGACGACATCGACCTGGTCGAGATCATCCGGCTGACCCTCGAGAGCGAGGGCTACGGCGTGATCGACGCCCAGAACGGCGCCCGGGGCCTGGACCTCGCCCGGGAGAAGAAGCCCGACCTGATCCTGCTGGACGTGATGATGGGCGAGATCGACGAGGGATTCCAGGTTGCCTACGAGCTGCGCAAGGGTGACAATACCCGCGACATCCCGATCATCATGCTGACCGCGGTGGCCGACCAGACGGGGTACGCCTTCGACCCGGAGAAGGACTCGGACTTCCTGCCGGTGGACGAGTACCTCGAGAAGCCGGTCAGCCCGCGGCGGCTCGTGGACCTGGTGCGCAAGCACCTGCCGCCGACGATCTAGGAGGCCATGGAGCGCAGAACCGCGGGCGCCGCCGAACCGATCGCCCACGAATCGGCCCACTTCGTCTCGGCCGCGTCGCTGCGCGTGCGCTCCGACTGGTTCAACCGCATGCGCTGGAGCGCCGCCAGCGGCCTGGGTGATCTCCCTGCTGGCGGTCGAGTTCGGCGGCGTCGCGCTGCCGATGGCGGCGATCCTGGCCACCGTCGGCCTCCTGCTGGCCCTGAACACCGCCTACACGCTGCGCAACCGCCGGGTGCCCGCCGTCGACATCCGCGCCGAGCTGCTCGTCGTCAAGCTCCAGATGGTCCTGGACCTCCTGCTGCTGACGGTCCTGCTGAGCTTCAGCGGCGGGATCGAGAACCCCTTCCACACCATCTACATCATCCACGTGCTGCTGGCGGGCCTGCTGTTCAAGGGGAGCGAGATCCGCCGCATGGCCCTGCTGGCGGGCCTGCTGTTCACCGCCGAGGTGCTGGGCGAGGCGCTCGGCCTGGTCCCGCACCACCACCTGTCCAGCGGCCCGGAGATGAGCCACGACTGGCGCTTCGTCTCCTCGGGCCTGGCGGCCTTCTGGCTCGTGCTGGTCGGCTGCGCCTACCTCAGCGCCTCGATCATGCGGCACAACCGGACGATCAAGGACGAGCTCGTGGTGCGGCAGGGCCAGCTGGTGGCGGCCGACAAGGCGAAGATCGACTTCTTCCGCTACGTCTCGCACGAGGTCAAGACCCCGGTCGTCACGGCCCAGAGCGCCGTGGAGGCGGTGCTGGCCGTCGCGGGCGCGGACATGGCCGAGAAGCCGCGCGACCTGCTGCGGCGCACGGTCGAGCGCCTGCGCCAGGCGACGGAGATCGTGCAGGGCCTCAGCGACCTCACGCGGGGCCCGCTGCACCAGGGCCAGGACGTGCGCGACGTGAACCTCAACCGGATCGTCGCGGCCCTGCTGGACGGCCAGCAGTCGCTGATCGAGTCGCGCGGGCTGCGCGCCGAGGCCCGCCTGCCGGCCGAGGACGTGCTGCTGCGCGCCAGCGAGACCATGGTCGAGAAGGTCCTGGGCAACCTGATCAGCAACGCGGTGCGCTACAACCGCGACGGCGGGCGCCTGATCGTGGAGCTGCGCGACCTGGGCGACGCCGTGCGCGTGGCCGTCACCGACGAGGGGATCGGCATCAGGCCCGAGGACCTCGGGCGCATCTTCGACGAGTTCTACCGCACGCCGGAGGCCAAGGCGGCCTCGTCGCTGGGCACCGGGCTGGGCCTGCCCATCGTCAAGCGCTTCCTCGAGCAGATGGGCGGCGAGATCGCGGTCGAGAGCGAGCCCGGCCGGGGCAGCACCTTCACGGCGACCCTGAGGAGAACCTGATCATGCGTACCGAGTGCGGCGGCCTCATCGCGCGCGACGACCTGTGCCTGGTCGAGGTCCTGGCCTACCGCTGGCAGCCGGGCCGCTCCTGCCGGATCCTCGGCCTGTTCGCCGACGCGGGCATCCCGCTGTGCTACCTGACCATCGGCAACGGCGCCGACGGCCTGCGCAACCTGGCGCTGTGCGTCTCGCGCCAGCACTTCGACGCGACCGCGAAGCTGCTGGAGGTGATCCGCGCGGACCACCAGCCCCGGGCGGTCGACATGCGCGAGCCCGTCACCATCCTGACGCTCTACGGCCCCCACTTCTACGAGCGCATCGCGCTGGCCAGCGAGGTCTACCAGGCGCTCTGCCGGGACGGCATCGACACGCTCTCGCTCGGCTCCTCGGTCAACAGCATCTCGGTGGTGGTGGCCGAGCCGGACGCCCCCGCCGCCAAGGCCAGCTTCCGCAAGCGGTTCATCTGGCCCGAGTAGCCGGCCCTCCCGCTCCGAACCCCGCTGGCGGCGCCGCGCTTCCTGTGGCATGATGGGGGTGGACCCCGGCCCCGGAGGCATCCCGTGCACGCCGTCAGATTCTCCACCCTCGCCCTGCTGGTCGCCCTGCTGGCCGCGCTGCTGCCGGCCGCGGCCGCCGCCGAGCGCCCGTCCCGCGCCCCGCACCGCCCCCGCGTCGTGGAGCGCGTCGACCTGCCGCGCTACTGCGGCACCTGGCACGAGATCGCCCACATCCCCAACCGCTTCCAGAAGGACTGCGGCTGCTGCGCCACGGCGACCTACGCCCTGCGCGCCGACGGGAAGCTGTCGGTGACCAACCGCTGCCGCAAGGCCGACGGCACCCTCGACGAGTTCACCGCCGAGGCCGAGGTGGTCGACACCCGCACCAACGCCCGCCTGAAGCTGACGCCGTTCAAGATCCTCGGCCTCGCGCCCATCAAGGCCGACTACTGGATCCTCGGCCTGGAGCCGGACTACCGCTGGGCCGTGGTCGGCGGCCCCGACCGCAAGTACGGCTGGATCCTGGCCCGCGAGCCGCGGCTGACGCCGGCGCAGCGGGCGGAGATCGACGCCCTGCTCGAGCGCCAGGGCTACGACCCGGCGGCCTTCTCCGCCGGCGAGCAGCCGTGGACACCCGCGACACAGGAGGCGGCGCCATGATCGACGGCATGACGGTCCTGCGGACCTACGGCACCGAGGTCGAAGCCGAGATGGTGGCCGCGATGCTGCATGCCTACGGCCTCGAGGCGCTGGTGAGCACCGACGACGCCGGCGGCATGTACCCGGCGATGGCGCAGCTGCGGGCCATCAAGCTGCTGGTCTGGGAGAAGGATCTCGAGGAGGCGAAAGCGCTGCTGGAGGCGGAGGGGGGCGGGGACGAGTCCGGTGGTACGGGCGGCGCTGATGATGAGCTATCTTGATTGTTAACAACATGATATGATATTATTCGGTCTTGACGTTGCTTGAAATATTGTATAGTATGATGTCAAAATACGTCGATTTGTGACGACAAGGTGGTCGAAAATGTATAAGAGATGCTTTGCCCAAGGCGACCCTACTCCATGTGACTGACCGCAACAGGGAGGTCGCTTAGTCATGAAGATTCTCATTGCCGGCTCGCCGAAGACCGGAACTACCGGTCTTTACTACAAGTTACGAAATTCGTGGGGGGGGGGCAGCCCGAGGCTTCTCTTCGAAGAACCCGAGCCCTACCGACCCGAACCCGGTGACGACGAGCGCGGTGTCCTAGCCAAGGTCGTCATCAACCCCGACACCGAGGACCTGACCCCCTACCTGCACTTCGATCGCAAGATCGCCATCGTCCGCGATCCCCGCGACACCCTGATCAGCCGTCTGATGTACGGCATCGGCTACCACAGCCCCTACGATCGCGACGACCGCCAGGTGGCCCGCATGTACGCGTTCCTGCGGCGGCTGGAAGCGTCGGACGGCGAACTGGGCGTCCTGGACCTCATCCGCTTCGACTGGGAACTGCGGGGGATCGCGCACGACGACGCAACCATCCGCGCCCAATACGCGGCCGAGTGGGCCAGGATCGAGAATTTCTACGCCCGCTACCCGGACTTCTTCCCGTTCAAGTACGAGGATTTCGTGGTGGGGCGTCTGGATGCGCTGTCGGAGTACCTCGGCATGGAGCTCTCGGGTTCGTCCGACGTCGATCCGAAACACGCGAGAGTTGTCAGGACGAAGTCGTCCGGCGACTGGCGCCACTGGTTCCGGCCGACAGACGCGGCACTCTTCCGCACGATCTACGAGGATTTCCTGATTCGCTACGGCTACGACACCGACTGGGCACCGCATGCGTCGCCCCGGATCGAGCCGCAGTTCGCGTCCGAGTACTTCTACCGGTTGGTCTCCGAGAAGCGGGCCTTGATCCTGCGGCCGGTGGCGCGGGAAACGCTGCTGCAACTCGCTAGGCAGCAGGAAGCGTCCTGAGTCGCGCCGGAGGCTCTCAGCAGATCCGCGGCAGTTGCAGCCCCAGCGGCATGTCCAGGATGCGCTCCACGCCCAGCGCCGTGCGCACGGTCACCAGTCCCGGTTCTCCGGCGACGACCTCGCCGATCACGGCCGCCCCGCGGCCCAGGGGGTGGGCCCGCAGCGCGGCCAGGGCCGCCGCCGCCTCGCCCGCCGGCACCGCCGCCACCAGCTTGCCCTCGTTCGCCACGTACATCGGGTCGATGCCGAGGATCTCGCAGGCGGCCGCCGTGTCGTCCCGCACCGGCACGGCGCCGTCCTCGACGCGGATGCCCACGCGCGAGGCGCGCGCGAACTCGTTGAGCGTGGTGGCCAGCCCGCCGCGCGTGGGGTCGCGCAGGGCGCGCAGGCCCGGCGCCGCCGCCAGCAGGTCGGCGACCAGGCCGCCGAGCGCGGCGGTGTCGCTCTTGATCGTCGAGCGGAAGCTCAGGCCCTCGCGCACCGACATCACGGCCATGCCGTGGTCGGCGATCGTGCCGGAGATCAGCAGCGCGTCGCCGGGCCGCAGCGCGGCGGCCGACAGCGACACGCCGTCGGGCACGACCCCGATCCCGGACGTGTTGACGAACATCCCGTCGCAGCTGCCGCGGTCGACGACCTTGGTGTCGCCGGTCACCACGCTCACGCCGGCCTCGCGGGCCGCGCGCTCCATCGAGCCCAGGACCCGGTCCAGCAGCGCCAGCGGCAGGCCCTCCTCCAGCACCAGGCCCACGCTCAGGTAGAGCGGGCGCGCGCCGCTCATGGCCACGTCGTTGACCGTGCCGTTGACGGCCAGGTCGCCGATGTCGCCGCCGGGGAACTCCAGCGGCGTGACCACGAAGGTGTCGGTGGAGAAGGCGACGCGGCCGGGCGGCAGCGCGAACACGGCCTGGTCCTCGAGCTTCGCGAGCAGGTCGTTGCGGAAGCGCGGCAGGACGTGCGCGTCGATCAGCTCGGCCGACAGCCGCCCGCCCGCGCCGTGCGCGAGCTGCACGGTGTCGTGGCCGGTCAGCGGCGCCGGGCAGGACATCCGGTCGAAGTCGGGGGCGTCGCTCACGGGGTCCTCCGGTGGTACTTCCAGTAGGCGGCGCAGGCGCCCTCGCTCGAGACCATGGTGGCGCCCAGGGGCGTGGCGGGCGTGCAGGCCCTGCCGAAGGCGGCGCACTGGTCGGGCTTCTTCACGCCCTGCAGGATCTCGCCGCTGATGCACTCCGGCGGTTCGACGGGCGCGATGTCGCCGACGTCGAAGCGCCGCTCGGCGTCGTAGGCGGCGTAGGCGGCGCGCAGGCGCAGGCCGCTGCGCGGGATGACGCCGAGGCCGCGCCAGGGGCGGTCGCAGACCTCGAAGACCTCGTCCACCACGGCGCGCGCGGCGGGGTTGCCGTCGCGCTTCACGATGCGGGCGTAGCGGTTCTCGACGCCCGCCTCGCCGCGCTCCAGCATCTCCACGCAGCTGAGGATCCCCTGCAGCAGGTCGACCGGCTCGAAGCCCGTCGGCACGATCGGCACGCCGAAGCGCGCGGCCAGCGGCTCGTACTCCCGCCAGCCCATCACGGCGCAGACGTGGCCGGCGGCCAGGAAGCCCTGCACCCGGTTGGCGGGGGAGCCGAGGATGGCGGCCATCGCCGGCGGCACCAGCACGTGGCTGACCAGCTCGCTGAAGTTCGTCAGACCCTCGCGCGCCGCCTGCCGCACGGCCATGGCGTTGCCCGGGGCGGTGGTCTCGAAGCCCACGGCCAGGAACACGACCTCGCGGTCCGGGTGGCGGCGGGCCAGGTCCAGCGCCGCCAGCGGCGTGTCGACGAAGCGCACGTCGCCGCCGCGCGACTTGACCCGCAGCAGGTCGTCCCGCGAGCCGGGCACGCGCAGCATGTCGCCGAAGGTGGTGAAGATCACGCCGGGGCGCGCGGCGATCGCCAGCGCGCGGTCGATCGTCTCGAGCGGGGTCACGCAGACCGGGCAGCCTGGGCCGTGGACCAGGGTCAGCGAGGGCGGCAGCAGCTGGTCGAGCCCGTGGCGCAGGATGGCGTGCGTCTGGCCGCCGCAGATCTCCATGATCGTCCAGGGGCGCGTCGCCGCCGCGGCGATGCGCGCCAACAGGACGCGGCAGGGGCCCGGGTCGCGGTACTCCTGCAGGTACTTCACGGCAGCTTGTCCCGGCCTTCGCCGTCGGCGTCGTCGTCCGGCAGGCTGTCGGCCTCGATCAGCTCGTTGAGTTCCGTGAGCGTGGCCAGCGAGGCCGCGGCCTCCGCCTCGTCGAGCACCTGCAGGGCGAAACCCGCGTGCACGATGACCCACGAGCCCTCGACGGCCTCGGGGGTGTAGGCCAGGCAGGCCGCGCCGACGACGCCGGCGTAGTCGATGCGGCCCATCGGCAGGCCGTTCTCCTGGTAGATCTCGATCACCTGGCCGGGTACGGCGAGGCACATGGCGGTCCTCCCTGGTGCGGGGCGCTGGGGCGAAGATAGGTCACGGGCGCGGCCCCGTCCAACGCGGCGGGGGCTCACGCGAGCCCGGCCCGCGCCACGGCGGCCTGGCCCAGGGCCACCGCCCCGTCGTTGGGCGGCAGCTCCCGCGGCAGCAGGGGCCGCAGGCCGGCGGCTTCCAGGCGCGGCGGCAGCAGGCCGGCCAGGATCTCGTTCTGGAAGCTGCCGCCGCCCAGGGCGACCGTGCGCAGGCCGGTCAGCCGCGCGGCGCGCCGGGACGCCTCGACCAGCAGGTCCAGCAGGGTGCGGTGGAAGCGCGCGCTGACTTCGGCCGCGTCCGCCCGTCGCGCACGGCGTCGGCGACGCCCCGGATGATCGGCGCGCAGGGCAGCAGCAGGGCGCCTGCCGTCTCGACGACGTCCCAGGCGAAGGGCCGGGCCGCCTCGACGGCGGCGGCCGTGGTCAGGGCCGTCAGCTCGATCGCGGCCTGGGCTTCGTAGTGCGCGTCGTCCCAGCCGCCGGTCAGCGCCGCCACGGCGTCGAACAGGCGGCCGCAGCTGCTGGTCGGGGGCGCGTTGAGGCCCCGGTCGATCATCTGCAGCACGACCGCCGTGTCCTTGCCCGCGAGGAAGGGCAGGTCGGGCAGGTCGTCGCCGAAGGCCGCGCGCAGGTGGCTCAGCGCGGTGCGCCAGGGGTGGCGGATGGCGGCGTCGCCGCCGGGCAGCGGCACGCACGACAGGTGGCCCACGCGCGTGAACGCGGCGGCGTCGCCGGCGAGGATCTCGCCGCCCCAGATCGTGCCGTCGGTCCCGTAGCCGGTGCCGTCGAGGATCAGGCCGAGGGCCGGCCCGCGGTGGCCGTGTTCGGCCAGGACCGCGGCCAGGTGCGCGTGGTGGTGCTGGACGGGAATCAGGCGCTTGCCCGCGTCGCGGGCCTGCTCCCGCGCCCACCGCGTGCTGAGGTAGCCGGGGTGGAGGTCGTGGGCGATCGTTGCAGGCTCGCACTCCAGCAGCTCCTGCAGCGTGCGCAGCGATTCCTTGAAGAAGCCGTAGGCCGCCAGGTTCTGCAGGTCGCCGACGTGGGGCGACAGGAAGGCGCGGTTCTCCTTCAGCAGGCAGACGGTGTTCTTCAGCTCGGGGCCGACCGCGAGGACCGGCGCGCCGCGCCCGCCGAGCAGCACCGGCAGCGGCGCGTGGCCGCGGCTGCGGCGGTGCAGCAGCGGCCGGCCCGCGACGACCTGGACCACCGAGTCGTCCGCGCGGCGCAGGATGCCCCGGTCGTGCAGCAGCCAGGCGTCGGCGATGCCGCGCAGGCGCTCGCGGGCCTCGTCGTCGCCGAGGCAGATGGGCTCGTCGCCGGCGTTGCCCGAGGTCATCACCAGCGCCGCGAGGCCCAGGGCCGCGGCCTCCCGCAGCAGCAGCAGGTGCAGGGGCGTGTAGGCGAGCATGACGCCGAGCCGGCGGTGGCCGGGCGCGACGTCGGGCGCGAGCGCGGCGTCCGCGCGGCGCTCCAGCAGGACGATCGGCGCCTGCGGCGAGGCGAGCAGCGCCGCCTCGTCGTCGTCGACCGCAGCCAGGGCCCGCGCCGCGTCGAGGTCCGCGACCATCAGCGCCAGCGGCTTCGCCTCGCGGCCCTTGCGCGCGCGCAGCCGCCGCACGGCCGCCTCGTCGTCGGCGCGCACGGCCAGGTGGAAGCCGCCGAGGCCCTTGACCGCGAGGATGCGGCCGGCGGCCAGCAGGCGGGCCGCCTCGCGCAGCGGGTCGGCCCCAAGATCGGTGACGGGGTCGGCGCCGTCGCCCTCCAGCCGCAGCCGCGGGCCGCAGGCGGGGCAGGCGTTGGGCTGGGCGTGGAAGCGGCGGTCGCGGGGGTCGTGGTACTCGCGCTCGCAGTCGGGGCACATCGCGAAGGGCGCCATGCTGGTGTAGGGGCGGTCGTAGGGGATGCGCCCGATGATCGTCCAGCGCGGGCCGCAGTTGGTGCAGTTGGTGAAGGCGTAGCGGTGGCGGCGGTCGCGGGGGTCGCGGATCTCGCGGCGGCAGTCGGCGCAGACGGCGCTGTCGGCCGGCACGCAGGTCGCGGTGCCGGGGGAGTCGCGGCTCGGCAGGATGGCGAAGCCGCCGGCGCCGGTGGGGGGGATCGCCTCGACGGCGACCGACTCGATGCGCGCCAGCGGCGGCGCCTCGGCCGCGAGCCGGCGGCGGAAGGTCGCCAGCCCGTCGGGGTCGCCCTCGATCTCGAGGATCACGCCCTCGCTGTCGTTGGCGACGTGGCCGGCCAGGCCGAGGCTCTCGGCCAGGTTGAAGACGAAGGGGCGGAAGCCCACGCCCTGCACGACGCCGTCGACGCGGAGCCTGTGGCGCAGCGGCGTCATCTCACCGGGCCGCTTGGCGCGGCGATCGCGCAGCCAGCGGTACCAGCCCTCGAGCCCCTCGCCGCGGGTCGCCGACAGCTCCACGAACGCCAGCGCCGGGTTCACGCGCCGCGCGGCGTCCTTGCAGGCCTCGACGTCGAAGTCGACGTGGGGCAGCAGGTCGGTCTTGTTGATCACGCACAGGCTCGCCGCGGCGAACATGGCCGGGTACTTCAGCGGCTTGTCGTCGCCCTCGGTCACCGAGATGATCACGACCTTGGCGCGCTCGCCCAGGTCGAACAGGGCGGGGCAGACCAGGTTGCCCACGTTCTCGATCAGCAGCACGCCGCCGGCCGGCACCTCGAGGTCGGCCAGGGCGCGGCGGATCATCTCCGCGTCGAGGTGGCAGCCGAAGCCCGTGTTGATCTGCAGGACCGGGGCGCCGGCGGCCGCGATGCGCTCGGCGTCGTTGAGGGTCTGCTGGTCGCCCTCGATCACGGCCAGGGGGATCTCGTCCCGCAGGTCGCGGATCGTGCGCTCCAGGAGCGAGGTCTTGCCGGACCCGGGCGACGACACCAGGTTCAGCGCCAGCACGCCGCGGCCCTCGAACCAGCCGCGGTTGCGCTCGGCCGTCAGGTCGTTGCGCCGCAGGATGTCCTGCTCCACCGTCAGGCGGCGGGCGCCGCCGTGGTCGTGGTCGTGCGGATGGTCGTGGTCGTGCGGGTGCTCGTGATCATGCGGGTGCCCGTGGTCATGCGGGTGCTCGTGCGGATGAGCGTGTTCCAGGTCGCCGTGGCGGTGGGGATGGTCGTGCCCGCCGGGCTTGCGGTAGGTCACCGCGTCCGGGGGCTGGTTGCAGCCGCACGTGTCGCACATGGCGCCCTCCCTGGGCAAGGTTCAGTCGACGTCGATGCTGACGACGCGCAGCTCGCGCCCGCCCACGACCTCCAGGCACCCCCCGCAGGCGGGGCAGAGGGCCGCGTAGAAGTCGATCTCGGTCTCGGCGCCGCAGGCGGGGCAGCGGCCGCGGCCGGGAAGCTCGCGGACGGCCAGCTCGGCGCCGGCGGCCAGGGTCCCGAGGCGGGCCGTCTCGAAGCAGAAGAGCAGCGCGGACAGCTCGACGCCGGCCAGGCGCCCGATCTCCACCGTGACGGTGTTGATGCGCGCGGCGCCCGCCTCGCGGGCCCGCTCCCCGGCGATCTCGAGGATGCCGGCGACCAGGGTCATCTCGTGCATGCCGCCTCCCGGATCCCAATATAACACTTGGGGTTGGGATCACAAGCCGACCTTGCGGCGGGCGCTTCCCGGGTGCACTTTGGAGGGGCCGCCAACCCACCAGGAGGGGCCCATGAACCCGACCACCGCCCAGCCGCCCGTGATGTCCGCCCAGTTCGCCGGACGCCAGCCCTCGGTCATCCGCATGGCCCAGATCCGCTTCGACGAGCGCCGCGACGGGACCGAGGCGATCAACGTGGCGATCGGCAACGTCTCGCTGCCGATGTACCCGGCCATGCAGGAGCGCCTGCGCCACCTCGGCGAGCCGCCGAGCCCCTTCCGCGACGGCGTCGTGAAGTACTCCGCGACCGCCGGCACCCAGGAGTGCGTCGACGCCTTCCTGAACGTGATCGCCAGCAGCGGCTTCGAGACGGCCGGCCTGCACGGCCACATCACCGAGGGCGGCACCCAGGCGATGGAGCTGCTGATCGTGGGCGTCTGCGGCCCCGCCGGCACCGACGAGGCCCCGCTGCTGCTGATCGACGCCGCCTACACGAACTACAAGACGCTCTGCCAGCGCCTCGGCCGCGCCACCTGCTCGGTGCAGCGCACCCTGGGCGCGGACGGCAAGTTCTCCCTGCCCGACCCCGCGCAGATCGAGCGGGTCATCCAGGAGAAGCGGCCCCGCGCGATGGTCGTGATCCCCTACGACAACCCGACCGGCCAGTACTACGACCACGCGGCGCTGGTCGCCCTGGCCCGCCTCGCGGTGAAGCACAACCTGTGGCTCGTCTGCGACGAGGCCTACCGCGAGCTGTACTACACCGGCGGCCGCTGCGCGAGCGTCTGGGGCCTGACCGAGGCCGACGCCCCCGGCATCACCGGCCGCCGCATCGGCATCGAGACCACCTCGAAGGTCTGGAACGCCTGCGGCCTGCGCATCGGCGCCCTGGTCACCGACAACGAGCAGTTCCACCGCAAGGCCATCGCCGAGCACACCGTCAGCCTGTGCAGCAGCGTGATCGGGCAGTACATCTTCGGCGCGGTGGCCCACGAGGACCACGCGACGCTGCGCGCCTGGTACGGGAAGCAGCGCGACTACTACCGCGGCATGCTCTTCGACTTCACCTCGCGCATGCGCGCCGCCCTGCCCGGGGTGATCGTCTCGAGCCCCGACGCCGCCATCTACTCGGTGCTGGACGTGCGCAACGTGGTGGCCGGCGGCTTCGACGCCCTGGACTTCGTCCTGTGGTGCGCGGCCGAGGGGAAGGTCGACGTCGGCGGCAAGGCGCTCACCGTGCTGACGGCCCCGATGGCCGGCTTCTACAGCGTGCCGGCGGGCGAGCCCAACCCCGGCCGCACCCAGATGCGCGTGGCCTACGTCGAGACCCCCGAGCGCATGGCGATGATCCCGGAGCTGTTCGCCGACCTGCTGCGGCAGTACGAGCGCAAGCGGGCGGGCTGAGGCGCGGCCCGCCGGCCGGCATCAACGACGACGGGAGCCGGCGGCGGCTCCCGTTCGCGTTTGGGTTCGGGGGGCCTATCGGTACAGGGCCTTCACGCCGCCCCAGGAGTCGTCGCCGTTGGGCACGACCTCCACCAGGCGGTAGTCGCACTGCAGGATGCTGCCGGGGTCGCTCGAGACCCCGGTGAGTTCCACCCGGTACCAGCCGAGCGGGTCGGGGACGGCGTCCTCGTAGGGGTCGTACTCGACCGCGATCGTCTCCCCGACGCCCATCTCCCAGAGCACCGGCAGCCCGAAGCAGCCGTACACGCACTCCTGCGTGTCGAGCCGGTAGATGACGCAGGGCGGGGAGGAGGCGAAGAGGGCCTGGCTCGGGCCGGCGTTGTGGACGGTGATCGTCACGACGTCGAAGGTGGTGTACACCCAGTCGTTGGTGGTGACGGTCAACTGGGCGACGGCCGTGGTGGCCGCCAGGACCAACAGGATGGTCACGAACATGGCTCGAAGCGATCCGCGCATCTTGGCCCTCCCGCGAGATCGTTGAATTGCGCCGCCGTCGTCGGGGCGACATCCTCGCACGGAAGCTCGACGGCGAGTCCCGACTTCGATGATACGGGATCGGGACGCGGCTGACAACCCCCCGCCGGGCGGCGCCGTCACTTCAGCGGCCGGCACCCGCCCTCCACGTACGGCACGTACCGCTTCAGCAGGAAGTGCTGCCACGTCTGCTCCACAATCTCCGGCCAGCCCGCGAGGATCTCGCCGGCGGCGTGGACCTCGACCCGCACCCGCGTGCGCCCCTCGCCGGCGTCGGCGAAGGTCCAGGTGGTGACCATGTTGATGGCGTAGCCGGCCAGGCCCATCGGTCCCTCGTAGCGCAGCTTCTCGCCGCGGCGCGCGTAGGTCACCGCGGCGTGGCGGACGCCGTCGCCGCTCTCGTCGAAGACCTCCAGGAAGGCGCCGCCGGGCTTCGGTTCGACGACCAGGCGCACGGGGTGGTCGGACATGGTGTGGTCCCACCAGCCGGAGATGTCGCCGGTGGCGGCGTCGAAGGCCGCGGCCGGGGTCGCGGTCACCGTCGCCTCGACCGCGAAGGAGAAGGCGCCGGTCGGCGGGGTCTCGGCCCGCGAGGGCGCGGCGAAGGCGAGGCATCCGATCAGGATCAGGAACGTGCGCATGAGGAAGGCCTCCGGAGAGAGCGGTGATTCCGGCCGGCTCCTCGATCCCCGCACGGCAGGATCGCGACCGCATCCCCCAGCCGCAGGACCCCCTCGCCGCGGGCGACGAGATTCAGGCCGAAGTCGACGCCCTCGCCGCGGCGCCGGTAGGCGGCGAGCGTGCGCAGCGGCTCGTGGCCGCGCTCGCCCGTGGCCTGGTCGGTCGTGGTGACGACGCAGCGGGCGCAGGGCTTGATCACCTCGAACGTGACGGCGCCGATGCGCAGCCGGCGCCACCGGTCTTCGTCGAAGGCGTCGCCGCCCCGGACCACGAGGTTGGGGCGGAAGCGGTCCATCCCGACCGCCTCGCCGCCGTTCGCCACGATCCTCGCGTTGAGGTCGGCCAGCGAGGACTCGCAGGCCAGCAGGTAGGGGTAGCCGTCGGCGAAGCTGACCGCGACCTCGGGCGCGAGCCGCGCGGGACGGCGCGCGGCGGCATCCATGAAGACCAGGCCCACGGGCTCGCCGAGGAAGCGCGAGAGCCAGGCGCCGGCGTCCGCGCCGGCCGTCAGGGCGTCGACCTGGTCCTGCCAGATCTCCACCGTCGTGCGGGGACCGCCGGGGTCGGGCGGCGGCACCCGGATTTCCCCGCACCCGTCCGCGCTCAACCGCAGGACCTCGCCGTCGAGATGCGCGGCGAGACGCGCCAGCCGGGGGTGCGAGCGCTGGCTCACGAAGCGGCCGTCGGCGTCCACGAGCTGCCAGCGGCGGTCGCCGCGCAGGCCCCGCATCCGCACCTCTGCTGCGGTCAGGGCGCAGCCGCGGGCGGATTTCAGGGGGTAGACGCAGAGGCCCGACAGCGTCAGGCCGCTCACGTCCGTGCCTCCGCGTACGCGGCGTCGCCGGGGCGGATCGTCCCCTCGCGCACCACGCGCGCGAACACGCCGAACATCACGCCGCCGTCCCGCGTGCGGTACTCCTCGAGCGTGCGCAGGGGCTCCGGTCCGACCTCCCCGGTCAGGGGATCGACCGTCGTGTTGGGGCAGCGCGGGCACGGGCGCAGGATCTCGAACTCGGCCGCGCCGGCGCGCAGCCGCCGCCACCCGTCCTCCGCGAAGGGCTCGCCCCCGCGGATCACCAGGTTGGCCCGGAAGCGGTCCATGCCGACGGGCGCTTCGCCGCGCGCGGCGAGCCGGCGGTTGAGGTCCGTGAGCGACGCCTCGCAGCAGATCAGGTAGGGCGCCGATCCGGCGAGGCCGTCGCTGACCGCGGGATCGGCGGCGGTGGGCCCGTCCGCCGGCGCCGCGTCGCGCGCCAGGTGCGCGAGCCAGACCGCTTCGCCCAGCAGCTCGCTGAAATAGCGGTTGGCCGCGGGTGCGGCGACCCTGGCCGCGAGCGTGCGGCGCTTGACGGTGACCGGCAGCGGGACCGCGCTCGCGGGCGGCGGGGGGACGTGCAGGGGCGGGCTGTCGCCGCCGGTGACGACCAGCGTCTCGCCGTCGAGGCCGATCGCCACGGTGGCGAGCCGGGGGTGGGACTTCAGCATGACCGGATCGCCGGACTGGGCGACCAGCAGCCAGCAGCGGTCGCGGCGCAGGCCGCGGGCCAGCGCCACGGCCTCGGTCAGCGGCACCGCGCGCGCGGCCTTCAGCGGGTAGGCGAACAGGCCGGCGACGACGAGGTCCTGCACGGCGTCACGCCCGCGGCACGAGCCGGGCCGGCACGTCCAGCTCCATCTCCAGCAGGGCCTGCGACAGCGTCTTGCCCTGCGGGTCCAGCATCAGCGACACGGTGCCGCCGCCGCCCAGGGTCCGCTCCAGCAGGAAGTTCAGGGCCAGCAGGTTGGGCGCCTCGTGGCGCGTGACCCGCCCCAGCACGATGCCCTTGAAGAAGCGCCGCACCACGGCCGGCTTCAGCTCGCCGCGCAGCCAGGCGTACAGCTCGGGGCTGCGGCACAGCACGCCGATGTTGCAGGTGTCGCCCTTGTCGCCGGAGCGCGCGTAGGCCAGCGCGCGCAGCTTCACGCGGCGCGTGCGGCCGCCGGCGGCGGGCGGGGGCGGCGCCTTGGCGGCCGCGACGGTCGCGCCGAGGCGCGGCGGCGGCGGGTCCGTGAAGGCGAGGACCTCGCGGCGCTCGGGGCCGTGGGTGTCCAGGGCGGTGATGTTGGCCGCGACGCTGCTGCGGCGGATCAGGGCGGGCCAGTAGGCCACGACCTCCGACGGCTTCGGCCGCCCGCCGGTCACCGCCAGGCCCGAGGGGCCCGAGAGGATCATCGTCGGCAGCACCATCCCGAAGTCGTGGACCTTGGCGCGGTCGTGGTCGCGGACGCCCAGGCGCAGCAGCACCTCGTCGGTCTCGCAGCGGCCGAGCGTTTCGGGCCAGATCGAGCCGGTGCCCACGACCGAGGTGTGGGTCGCGGCGAAGCGGTGGCCGACGCGTTTCCAGAAGGCGCGCGCGAGGGTCTCGGCCTTGGCCGTGGCCTCGGGCCCGCTGACCAGGATGGTGCCGACGGCCTTCCAGCCGTCCTGGTAGGCCATCGAGACCTTGAAGTTCTCGGGCCGCGGCACCCCGCGCACGCCCGAGACGCGCACCCGGTCGCGGCCGAGGTCCTCCAGGCGGATGGTGTCGAAGCGGGCGATGACGTCCGGGGAGATGTAGGAGCGGGGGTCGCCCATCTCGTAGACCAGCTGTTCCTTGACGGTCTTCTCGCTGACGAGCCCGCCGGTGCGGGGGTGCTTGGTCACGACGAAGGACCCGTCCGGAGACACCTCGACGATCGGGTAGCCGATGCGGTCGTAGGTGGGCACGTCGCGCCAGTCGGTGAGGTTGCCGCCGGTGGCCTGGGTCCCGCACTCGATGACGTGGCCGGCGACGATGCCCGCGGCCAGGCGGTCCCAGTCGTCCTCGTCCCAGCCGAACTCGTGGATCAGCGGCGCCAGCGTGATGCCGGTGTCGGTCACCCGGCCGGTGACCACGACCCGGCAGCCCATCTCCAGCGCCCGCACGACGGGCTCGGCGCCGAGGTAGACGTTGGCGGCGGACACGCGGGAGAGGTGCGGCGCCAGGGGGTCGCCCGTCTCCATGTTGTCCAGGGGGTCGCCGCCGTCGCGCAGCTCCGCCAGCCGGCCCAGGATGTCGTCGCCGGAGACCACGCCCACCTTCAGGCGCAGGCCCTGCTCCCGGGCCACTTCCACGAGCTTGCGGCCCAGGCCCTCGGGGTTCACGCCGCCCGCGTTGGTGATGACCGTCGCGCCGGTCTCCATCAGCAGCGGCAGGCAGTCGCGCATCTGGTCGACGAAGTCGGTCGCGTAGCCGAGCGCGGGGTCTTTCGCGCGCTGGCGCTGCAGGATGGACATCGTGACTTCGGCCAGGTAGTCCAGGGAGACGTAGTCCAGCGGTCCGCCCTCGAGCTGGCGGCGCAGGGCGCGGACGTCGTCGCCCCAGTAACCGCCGGCGTTGCCGATGCGGACGGTGCGTGTCATGGGAAGCTCCCGGTTGGCGTGGGCTGACGGGATGGGATGCTAAAGGCCGCGCCGATCCGGGACAAGGTGTGATTTCCCGCACCGGTCGTGGCGGGAGCCGGGACCGTACACGGCGCGGTCCCGGCCCCCGAGGGAGCGGGCCCGCGGTCAGCCCGGCAGCCCGGCGTGCGCCTGCCTCAGCAGACCGGCGAACGCGCTCGCGTCGCGGCCCTCGATCTCCGTGCGGTGGATGTAGCGCACGGGCTCGCCGTCGCGCAGCAGCAGGACCGCAGGGCTGCTCGGGGCGTACTGGGCGAAGCGGGCCCGGACGTGCGAGGTGGCCTCGAGGTCCATGCCGGCGAACACCGTGCCGAGATGCTCGGGGCGGTCCGGTTCGGCCAGGAACTGGCCCAGGCCGGGCCGGGCGCTGCCGGCGGCGCAGCCGCAGACCGAGTTGAAGAACAGCAGGGCGGTGCCGGGACGCGACAGGAACGCATCCACCTGCGGGGCGGTGGTGAGCTCTTCGACTCCCAAGCTCGTCAGCTCCGCTCGCATGTGCTGGGTCATCAACGGATCGTACATCATATTCTCCAACCACTTAGGGGAAGGGCGAGTTTGTGGAGAATGATTATGATATCCACGATCAGCAAGGGCCGCCACGAAACAGGCTATTGTCGGTCCTGACTTGAAATCCCGGCGCAGCCGCCTATCCTTGGTGCGTGTTGCGCGACCCGAACCCCCGGAGGCACCCGGTGAAGACGACGACCCTGGCGATCCTCGCGATCGCGTTGTCCGCGGCCCTGATCGGTTGCGGCGAGAAGAAGGACGATTCGGCCGCCGCCTGGAACCAGAAGGCCGCGGCCGTGGCCAAGGAGATGCCGGCCGAAGCCGCGCCGGCCGGGCCGGCCGCCGGCGGCAACCTCGGCGGCGAGGTGGCCGAGACATTCAATTCAGGCGGTTACACGTACGTCCGCCTCAAGACCGCCGGCGGCGAGCTGTGGGCGGCCGGGCCCGAGGGCCAGGTCCAGATCGGGCAGAAGCTCGAACTGGTGGGCGCCATGGCCATGCAGAACTTCCACGCCGCGAGCCTGAACCGCGACTTCGCGGAGATCTGGTTCGCGGCCTCGTTCGCCGCGCCGGGCCAGGCCCCCCCGGCCGACATGCAGGACGAGATCAAGAAGGCCCACGGCGGCGTGGCCGTCGGCAAGGCCGACGCCGACTTCAGCGGCCTGACGACCCCGTCGGGCGGGCTGAAGGTCGCCGAGGTCAACACCCGCCGCACCGAGCTGGCGGGCCGGACGGTCAAGGTGCGCGGCAAGGTCGTCAAGTCGCTGACCGGCATCATGGGCCGCAACTGGCTGCACGTGCAGGACGGCTCGGGCGACGGCGAGACCGCCGACCTGACGGTCACCTCCGGCACCTCGGCGAAGGTCGGCGACACGGTGCTGATCGAGGGCGTGCTCTCGGTCGACAAGGACTTCGGCAGCGGCTACTTCTACAAGGCCATCGTCGAGGACGCCGCCGTCCGCGTGGAGCAGTCCTCGTAGGATAAGCCGTCACCGGCTGTGCGACGGACGGCGGCTGCGGTCGCCGTCCGTCTTTTTCCGCCGGGGGATCGGGAGCCGAGATGAGCGAGCGCACCATCCTGCACGTGGACATGGACGCCTTCTTCGCGTCGGTGGAGGTGCTCGACGACCCGCGCCTGCGCGGCAAGCCGGTGATCGTCGGCGGCACGCCCGAGGGCCGCGGCGTGGTCTCGGCCGCCAGCTACGAGGCGCGCCGCTGCGGCGTGCGCAGCGCCATGAGCGCCGCCCGCGCGATCCGGCTCTGCCCCGACGGGATCTTCCTGCGCCCGCGCATGGAGCGCTACGCCGAGATCTCGGGCTGGATCTTCGACGTCTTCCACGAGATCACCCCGCTGGTCGAACCGCTGTCGGTGGACGAGGCCTTCCTGGACGTCGGCGGCTGCCGGCGCCTGCTCGGCGACGGGCCGGCCATCGGCCGCCTCGTCAAGCGGCGCCTCCTGGACGAGATCGGCCTGGTCGCGTCGGTCGGCGTGGCGCCGAACAAGTTCCTGGCCAAGCTGGCCAGCGACCTGGAGAAGCCGGACGGCTTCGTGGTGGTCGATCCGGCGCGCGTCCAGGCTTTCCTGGACCCCCTGCCGGTGGGGCGGATGTGGGGCGTGGGGGAGAAGTCCGCGGCCGTCCTGGAAGCGCTGGGCATCCGGACGCTGCGCGACCTGAGGCTGGCCGACCCGGTGCGCCTGGAGTCGCGCCTCGGCGCGGCGTTCACCCGCCACGTGTGCGAGCTGGCGGTCGGCCGCGACGAGCGGCCGGTGACCACCGACCGCGAGGCCCGCAGCATCGGCCACGAGACGACCTTCGCCGAGGACATCGGCGAACGCGAGGCGCTGCTGGAGGTGCTCGACCAGCTCGTGCACAAGGTGGCCCGCCGGCTGCGCCGCGCCGGCAAGCTGGCGCGCACGGTGCAGATCAAGGCCCGCTACCCCGACTTCACCACCGTCACCCGCGCCGAGACCCTGCCCGAACCCACCGACCGCACCGACGCCCTGCGCGACGCCGGCCGCCGCCTGTTCGACGGGCAGCTGGACCGGCGGGGCCGGCCCCTGCGCCTGATCGGCATCTCGGGCCAGAACCTCGTCGACCGCGAGGCGGAGCCGCCCAGCCTGTTCCCCGATCCCGACGCGGAGCGCAGCCGCACCCTGGACGCGATCATGGACCGGGCCGCCGACCGCTACGGCGGCAAGGCGATCACCCGCGGCCTGCTGCGCCGCAAGCCCGGCGCCTGAACCGGCAGTCGCACCTTGCGGGTCCGGCCCGCTTCTGCGATCCTGCCCGGGGCCCGCGAACGGAAGGACGCCCATGCGCAGGACCGTGGTCGGAGTCATGGGGGGCTGCCACGTCGAGCCCGCCACGCTGGAACACGCGCACGAGCTGGGCCGCCTCATCGCCGCCGAAGGCTGGGTGCTGCTCAACGGGGGCCGGCCGACCGGGGTGATGGACGCCTCGGCCCGCGGCGCCCGCGAGGCCGGCGGCCTGAGCGTGGGCGTGCTGTTCGACGACGACGTGTCGGCGGCCAGCGGGCACCTGGACATCGTCATCCCGACCGGCATGGGCGCCGGGCGCAACATCATCAACGTGCTGGCCTGCGACGCGATCGTCGCCTGCCGCGGCAGCGGGGGCACCCTGAGCGAGGTCGCCATGGCCCTGCGCTTCGGCAAGCGGGTCGTGCTGCTGGACTTCGACCCCGGCAGCAAGTTCCTGGATCTGTGCGGCGACGGGCGCTGGAGCCTGGCCGCGTCCCCCGAAGAGGCGGTGGCCCAGGTCAAGACCTGGCTCGCCCGGCCGAAGGACTGACCCATGTGCGGCATATGCGGAGCAGTGGCGCTGCAGGGGCGTCTGGAAGTCCCCGACGGCGCGCCGGAGCGGATGATCGGCGTGATGCGCCACCGCGGGCCCGACGAGTTCGGCGCCTGGCGTGACGACCGCGTCCTGCTCGGCCATGCCCGGCTGAGCATCATCGACCTGGCGACGGGCCAGCAGCCGATGGGCGACGCCGCGGGCCGCCTCTGGCTGACCTTCAACGGCGAGATCTTCAACTACGTCGAGCTGCGCGAGGAGCTGCGCGCGCTCGGGCACGTCTTCCGCACGACCTCGGACACCGAAGTGCTGCTGGAGTCCTACCGCCGCTGGGGCGACGCCTGCGTCGAGCGCTTCGTGGGCCAGTTCGCCTTCGCGCTCTGGGACGGCGAGCGCCGCCGGCTGCTGCTGGCCCGCGACCGCTTCGGCATCCGGCCCCTGTTCTGGACCGTGCGCGACGGCGTCCTGCTGTTCGCCTCGGAGATCAAGGCCCTCGGCGCCTGGAACCTGGAGGCGCCCCTGCTGGACCCGGGCGCCCTGAGCGAGATCTTCACCTACTGGGTGAACATCCCGCCGGCGACGCCCTTCCGCGGGGTCTGGCAGCTGCCGGCCGGCCACACGGCGACCCTCGAGCTGGGCGAGGGCGGCAACACCCGCCCCGAGCTGCGCCCGCGGCGCTACTGGCACCCGACGTTCCTGCCCGCCCGCGAGGACCACCGTTTCGTGGCCAAGGCGGAGCTGCCGGGCATGGCGAACCGGATCCGCGAGCTGCTGGCCGACGCGGCGGTCATCCGCCTGCGGGCCGACGTGCCGGTGGGCGCCTACCTGTCCGGCGGCCTGGACTCCTCGGCGACCGCGGCGCTCATCCAGCACACGACGCAGCGCCGGATGAAGACCTTCTCGGTGGGCTTCAAGGACGCGGCCTACGACGAGACCCGCTGGCAGACGATGATGGCGGAGCACCTGGGCACCGACCACGAGTCCATCAGCGTCGGCGACGCCGAGATCGCCGGCGCCTTCGCGCGCGTGGTGTGGCTGAGCGAGACGCCGCTGCTGCGCACCGCGCCGGCGCCGCTGTACGCGCTGTCCGGCCTGGTCCGCTCCCAGAACTACAAGGTCGTGCTGACCGGCGAGGGGGCCGACGAGGTCTTCTGCGGCTACAACATCCTGCGCGAGGCCAAGGTGCGCGCCTTCTGGGCGCGCGACCCCCGCTCGCGCCGCCGCCCGCTGCTGCTGACGAAGCTCTACCCGTACCTGCAGCAGTCGCCCCCCGGGTTCCTGGCCCAGTTCTACGGGACGGGGCTGGAGGAGGCGGCGACCGACCCCTACTTCTCGCACCGGCCGCGCTGGCGCAACACCGGCACGATCGGCGCCTTCCTGGCGGCCGACATCCAGGAGGCGGCCGTGGCCCGCGACAGCGAGGAGCGCCTGGGCGCCTCGCTGCCCCCCGAGTTCCGCCTCTGGGGGCCGGTCGCGCGCGCGCAGTACCTGGAGATGACCCTGTTCATGGCCGGCTACCTGCTCTCCTCGCAGGGCGACCGCATGCTGATGGGGCACACGGTCGAGGGGCGCTTCCCGTTCCTGGACCACCGCCTGGCCGAGCTGGCGGGCACGCTGCCGGCCAGCGCCAAGCTGGCGGGCCTGAACGAAAAGTCTTTACTGAAGCGGGCGGTGGCCGATCTGCTGCCTGCGGCCATCGTGCAGCGGCCCAAGCAGCCCTACCGCGCCCCGGACAGCGCCAGCTTCTTCGTGGGGCCGGGCGCCGACCTGGTGCGCGAGGCGTTCGACGCCGAAGCGCTGCTGGAGACGGGCCTGATCGACCCGCAGCGCACCGCGGGCCTGCTGCGCAAGTGGCAGGCCGGCAAGCTGACCAGCGCGCGCGACAACATGGCGTTCGTCGGCCTGCTCAGCCTGCAGTTGCTGGCCCGGCAGTTCGGACCCGAATTCGCGCAGCGGGTCCGCGACGACGCGCTGCGCCCCGAAGAAGTGAACTGGCGCGGCGGCCCGGCCGCCGCCTGAACCTCGGCACAGAGAGGGAGATGCAGGATGGAATTGCGGCAGCAGATCCGCGGCTTCGTGGTGGAGAACTTCCTGTTCGGCGACGGCGCCCCGCTCAAGGACGACCAGATGTCGCTGCTGGACAACGGCATCATGGACTCCGTCGGCGTGATGGAGCTCGTCGCCTTCCTCGAGGGCGACCTCGGGCTGGGCATCGACGACCAGGAACTCGTGCCCGAGAACCTCGACTCGATCGACAACCTCGTCGGCTTCGTCACCCGCAAGCGGGGGTAGGAACGTGACCGTCCACGGCATGCTGCTGGAGACCGCGGCCCGCCGCCCGGACGCCGTGGCGCTCACCCACGGCGAGCGCCACGCGACCTACGGGAATGTGGCCGCCGAGGCCGGCCGCATCGCCCGCTTCCTGCGCGAGCGCGGCGTGCGCCGCGGCGATCGCGTCGCCGTGCTGGTGGAGAATTCCCCCGAGTACGTGGCCGCCTTCTTCGGCGTCCTGCAGGCCGGCGCCTGCTGCGTGGCCCTCAACCACGCCAACAAGGAAGAGACCCACCGGGCGCTGCTGCGCGACTCCGGCGCGGTCGCCCTCTGGACGCGCGCCCGCGAGGCGCGTGCCCTGCCCGAGATCGTGGACGGCTGCCCCGACCTGCGCTTCGCGGTGGTCGACCGCGCCAACCCGGGCTGGCGGCTGCCCGCGGGCCTCGGCCTGCACCGCGCCGACGAGGCGGCGGCGCTCGCGCCCCTCGACGGCGCCGGCGAGGCCGGCCCCGACGACCTGGCCGCGATCCTCTACACCAGCGGCTCGACCGGCACGCCCCGCGGCGTGACCCTGACCCACGGCAACCTCGTGGCCAACACCGGGCAGATCCTGGCCTACCTGAAGCTGGGCCCCGAAGACAGCGTCTGCTGCGTGCTGCCCTTCCACTACAGCTTCGGCAACTCGCTGCTGCTGACCCACGTGAGCTGCGGCGGCCGCACGGTCATCGACAACCGCTTCGCCTTCCCGCAGCAGGTGCTCGAGACCCTGGCGCGGGAGCGCTGCACCGGGTTCTCGGGCGTGCCGAGCCACTACGCGATCCTCTGCGCGCGGACCGACTTCCTCGAGCGCCCCCACCAGGACCTGCGCTACATCACGCAGGCCGGCGGCGCCATGGCCCCCGACCTGGTGCGGCGCATCCGCGGGGCCCTGCCCGACCGGATCGCGGTCTACATCATGTACGGCCAGACCGAGGCCTCCGCGCGCCTGTCGTGGGTGCCGCCGGAGCGGCTGCGCGAGAAGTTCGGCTCGATCGGCAGGGGCATCCCCGGCGTCTCGCTGACCGTGCGCCGCCCCGACGGCAGCGAGTGCGACGCGGGCGAGCAGGGGGAGATCGTGGCCGCCGGCCCCAACATCATGCGCGGCTACTGGAACGCCCCGCAGGAGACCGCCGAGGTGCTCTTCCCCGACGGCCTGCACACCGGCGACCTCGCCTACCGCGACGCGGACGGCTTCATCTTCATCGTCGACCGGGTGAAGAACATGATCAAGGCGGGGGCGAACCGGGTCAGTTCGAAGGAAGTCGAGGAGACGCTGCTGCAGCGGCCCGAGGTGGTCGAGGCCTGCGTGATCGGCGTGCCGGACGCGCTGCTCGGCGAGGCCATCGAGGCCTGGATCGTGCCGGCCGACGCCGCGGCCTTCGACGAGCAGGCCCTGCTGCGCCACTGCGCCTCGAAGCTCGCCAGCTTCAAGATCCCCCGCCGGCTGCATCCCGTGGAGGCCCTGCCCAAGAACTCGTCGGGCAAGGTGCTCAAGGCGGAACTGCGCGCTTCCGTGCGCTGAACCGCCGCCGGCGCCTACTTCGCCAGCAGCCCCCCGCGCTGGTAGATCTCCATCTGCACCTGGCTGAACGGCTCGCCCTGGAGGCGGCCGCCGTCCCACGCGATCAGGCCGCTGCCCAGGTCGACGGTGATCGTGTCCCCGCTCTTCAGCCCGGCCTTCACCGCGTCGGCCGCCACCACCGGCAGGCCCGCGTTGATGGCGTTGCGCTCGTAGATCGCGCCGTAGCTGCGCGCGATCAGGGCCTGCACGCCGAGCGACGCGAAGCAGTCGACGGCCTGCTGCCGCGAGGAGCCGCAGCCGAAGTTGCCGCCGGTGACGACGATGTCGCCGGGCTGCGCGCGGCTCGCGAAGTCCTTCCAGCCTTCGAGGTTGTCGAAGGTGTACTGGCCCATCTGCTTCGCGTCGGTGATCGCCAGGTAGCGGTTGTGGAAGATCATGTCGGTGTCGACGTTGTCGACGTCGACCACCCAGGCGCGGCCGGTCAGCACGGTGGGCTTGCCGCCGCCGGCGGCGTTCGCGGCCGCCGGCGCGGACTTCGCCGTGGCCGCCGGCGCGGCGAACAGGACCGGCTCGGCGGGGAGCGACGCCGCCGTGCAGATGACGCCGGCCGCGGCCGAGGCCGCGGCGGTCGCGGGGCTGGCCAGGTAGACCTCGCCCTTGCCCTGCTTGCCGGCGAAGTTGCGGTTGCCCGTCGAGACGGTGACCTCGCCGGGGCCGTTCTGGCCGATCTGGCCGGCGGCGCAGCCGCCGCAGCCGGCGTTGCCGATCAGGGCGCCGGCGTCGGTGAAGACCTGGACCAGGCCCTCGTCGAGGGCCTGCCGCCAGACCGCGCGCGTCGCCGGCACGACCTTCAGCACCACGCCGGGGGCGACCTTGCGGCCCGCGAGCGCCCGCGCGGCCGCGCGCAGGTCCTCGATGCGGCCGTTGGTGCACGAGCCCACGAACACCGAGTCGACCTTGCGGCCGGCGACCGACGCGACGGGCACCGTGTCCTCGGGGTGGCCGGGGCGCGCGATCATCGGCGCGAGGCCGTCGACGTCCACCTCGACGGTCAGGTCGTAGTGCGCGTCGGGGTCGGCGGCGAGGGCCGGGAAATCGCGCCCGCCCGCGCGGCGGCAGGCGTCGAGGATCGCGGGGCTGGGCTCGAACAGGGCGATGATGCCGCCCATCTCGGTGGCCAGGCTGGCGATGGTGATGCGGTCGGGCAGCGTCAGCGACGGCACGACGTCGCCGACGATCTCGGCCGCGTAGCCCAGCAGGCCGTCCGCGCCGAGCGCCTGCAGCAGCTTCAGGCCGATGTCCTTGGCCGTGGCCTCGGGGCCGGGGCGGCCCTTCAGCACCACCCGCGCCGACTTCGGCACCTTGAACCAGACCTTGCCCGCGGCCCAGGCGTAGGCGATGTCCTGGTCGCCCATGCCCTGCCCGAAGGCGCCGACCGCGCCCATGATGTTGGCGTGGCTGTCGGTGCTGACGAACGTCGAGCCCGGCCCGACCAGCCCCTCCTCGAGCGCGAGGTGGGTGCCGATGCCCTGGGTGATGTCGCGCAGGCCCACGCCCGTCTCGCGGGAGTAGGTGCGGCAGAACTGCTGGTTCGCGGCGTAGCCCTGGTCCGAGCCGCCGGGGTTGCAGTCGAAGGTGAACAGGGTCCGCGACGGGTCGTCGACCGTCAGGCCGGCCTTCTGCAGGTTCTTGACCACGTTGGCGCCGCCGAAGTCGCGGGCGGCGCGCACGTCCACGCGCATGTCCACCGTGGCGCCGGGGAACACCGGCTGGTCGCAGTGCGCGGCGATGATCTTCTCGATGAGGGTCCGTCCCATGGAGCCACCTCCGGCCAGCGGGCCGTTTCAAGGTTCGTCGTCAGTCGTCGTCTTCGCCGCCGGGGAGGCCGAAGTCGGCCGCGTCGCCGTCCAGGCCGGCGGCCAGGCCGGCCGAGGTCTCGCGCGAGTCCCAGCACTGCTGCTGGGCCTCGTACTCGAGCGACAGCATGGTGGTCAGGTCGAACTCGCTCGACTGCTGCACCGCCAGCTTGCTCAGGCGCAGCGCCGGCTGCGGGATGCCCGCCAGGCGGCGGCAGTAGGCCTCGACCTCCTGCTCGTACTCCTGCGCCGAGAAGACGCGGTCCAGCAGGCCCAGGCGGGACGCCTCGTCGGCGGACAGCGTGCGCCCGGACCACAGCACGTCCAGGGCCCGGTTGGGCCCGATCGCGCGCGGCAGCGTCGAGGTCAGGCCCCAGTCGGGCAGCAGGCCCAGCCGCATGTCCTGGGTGGTGAAGGTGGCCGTGGCGGCGGCCAGGCGCACGTCGGCGGCCATGACCAGCCCGAAGCCGCTGTCGCGCACGTCGCCGGCCACGGCGGCGACGATGGGCTTGCCGAGCTCCTGCATCAGGGTCACGACGCGGCGGATGGTGTCGAGGTCGGCGGCCACGGACCCCATGCCGGCGTCGCCGGCCTGCGCCTCGGCGGCCGCGCGCAGGTCCATGGCGGTGTCGAAGGGCCCGCCGGCGTCCGTCAGCAGGACCACGCGGGCGGCGCGGTCCTCCTGCAGGCGCAGCAGGGCGTCGACGAGCTCGTCCCCGAGCTCCTGCAGCGAGGGCGTGCCGGAGCCGAGCAGCGACAGGGTCGCGACGCCGTCGCGGACCTCGCAGTCGAAGAAGTCGTAGGTCATGACCCTCCCGGAAGTGGCCGGCGCGGGGGTGCGCCGGCGCGGCGCGGTTCGTCTCTCCGTGCGCTGGACGATAGGCCGGGGCCGTCGCGGT
Source organism: bacterium (assembly GCA_016719645.1). Lineage (GTDB taxonomy): Bacteria > Krumholzibacteriota > Krumholzibacteriia > LZORAL124-64-63 > LZORAL124-64-63 > PNOJ01. Next base: position 47,154 of record JADJYS010000036.1, on the reverse strand, counting down.
GTCAACGCGGCCGTCCGCGCGACAGGTCTGGACAGGGGAGCCGCCGGCGGGTATCCTGCCGGGGCTTCGCATCCGGGAGATTCCAGAGAGGACAACTCGGCATGAAGGTGTTCCTGACCGGCGGTACGGGCCTGGTGGGGCGGGCGGTCGTCCGCGCGCTCATCGAGCGCGGCGACGAGGTCGTCTGCGTCACCCGCGACCGCAAGCGCGCCCTGTCGCGCCTGTCGCGGCCGGTGGAGATCGTCGAAGGGGACCCGACCGTCCCGGGCGCCTGGCAGCGGGCGCTGGGGGACTGCGACGCGGTCGTCAACCTGGCCGGCGAGCCCGTCGCCGCCAAGCGCTGGACCCGCAAGCGCAAGGCGCTGCTGCGCCGCTCCCGGCTCGAGTGCACGCGCAACGTGGCGGCGGCGGTCAACGCGAGCGAGCGGGTGCGCGTGCTGATCAGCGCGTCGGCCGTCGGCTACTACGGCGACGGCGGCGCCGACCCCCTCTACGAGCAGAACGAGGGCGGCCGCGACTTCCTGGGCCGGCTGGCCCACGAGTGGGAAGGCTGCGCCATGGAGGCCGACAACGGGCGCACGCGCGTGGCCCTGCTGCGCATCGGCCTGGTGCTCGACCGCGAGGACGGGGCGTTGCCCCGCATGGTGCTGCCGTACCGGTTCGGCCTGGGCGGCCCGCTCGGCGACGGCCGCGCCTACGTGCCCTGGATCCACCGCCACGACCTCGTGCGCGCGATCCTGCACGTCCTGGACCGCGAGGCGATCGCCGGCCCCGTCAACGCGGTGGTGCCCGACCCGCCGACCCGCCGCGAGTTCGCCCGGACCCTGGGCCGCGTGCTGGGCCGGCCCAGCGGCTTCACGACCCCCGGCTTCGTGCTGAACCTGGTGCTGGGCGAGATGTCGACCATGCTGCTGCAGAGCTGCCGCGCCGTCCCCAAGGCGTTGCGCGCCAACGAATTCCAGTTCGAGTACCGGGAGTTGGAACCGGCGCTGCGGCACCTGTTGTCCTGAGTCCCGCAGCTCGTGTACCATGGACGGCCCGGTCACGTTCGCAAGGGAGGTCGCGGGATGCGGCACGTGAAGATCCTGACCCTGGTCCTGTCCCTGGCGGCGTTCGCCGCCCCCGTCTGCGCCCAGATCGCCTACCAGCCGCTGGCCCCGGGCTGCGCCTGGACCTACTCCGACGGGGCCGGCCACGAGCGCGTCGTCGCCGCGGCGGGCCCGGCCGTGATCCAGGGCGAGGACGTGCTCGAACTGGTCTGGACCGAGCCGGATCAGGTCTACCACAACTTCTGGTCCCTGGACGCCGAAGGCGCCGTCCGCCTGCACGCCGCCTACAACGAGGACGGCTTCGTCGCCAGCTACTCGCCGCCGATCCTCGCGCTACCCGCCGTCACGGCGACGCAGCGCTGCTGGAGCACCGCCACGCGCATCTACTGGAGCCTCGACGACTCCGAGCCCTGGGGCACGGCGACGATCGGCTACTGCATCGTCGGCGGCGGCGTCACGACCGTCCCGGCCGGCGATTTCGCGACCATCGCGGTCGAGGCCTCCCTGCCGCCGTGGTCCGCCGTCCCGGGCCAGGCGGCCCACGACGCGCTGGGTCGCCGGCACGACGGCGGCGCGCGGGTGTCCACGCCGGCCAGCTACGCCGCCGGCGTCGGCCTGGTCGCGGAAGACGCCTGGGAGCTGACGGCCTACGGCGGGCCGACGCCGACCGACGCGGCGCGCTGGGGCGAGGTCAAGGCGCTGTATCGCTGATATGGAGTGACCGCCGGCGCGCTGCGGCGAAGTGAAAGGGCCGTCCCCACGCAGGGGACGGCCCTCGTCGTCGGGACGCTTACCGATAGAGCGTCTTGATGTCCCCGAACGTCATCTCCTCGCCGGCGACGACATGGTCGAGCGTCATCTGCCCGCGGATCTCGCCGCCGGGGAACGTCGTGCTGTGGACGTTCAGGTAGATCGAACCCGCGACGAGGCTCGCGTACTGGGGCGCGGTCAGGTTCCAGGTGCCGGCGATCGGCGAGCCGAGGGGCAGGCCGAAGGCGACCGGGCCGTTGACGCCGGCCGCGGCGGTGTGGAAGTGGACGGCGGTCTGCGCGCTCGTCAGACCGCTGAACTGCAGCGTGTAGGTACCGATCAGGGTCTCGGTGTCGACCGTGAGCGTGGCGATCCCGACCGCCGGGCTGGCGTTGGGCGGGACTTCCGAGGCGCCGGTGAGGGCCGTGGTGTAGATGGCGAGATCGGCCCGGGCGGCGTCGGCGCCGAGACCGAGGGCCAGGCAGGTCGCGGCGGCGACCAGGACGGTATGCTTGATCCTGCGCATGGATTGCTCCTCCGGATGCGGGTGACGGGTGCGAACCAGGATAGATTACTAAATCCATCCACTATCGCAACTGCAGCGATTTTGACAGGTTATGTTCCGGAGGCGGGAGCGGCCGCTCAGCCCACGACGAACGCGTCGGCCTCGATGTCGCCCCGCGCGAACCGCGCCAGCGACAGCGAGTCGATGATCCCGTCGGGCTCGCCGGTGGTGATCCGCTTCGCCAGCCGGGAGGCGGCCATCGGGGCCAGCATGAAGCCGTGGCCGCTGTAGCCGCAGGCCATCTGGTAGCCCTCGAGGCCGGGGACCCCGCCCAGGATGGGGCGGTGGTCGGGGGTCACGTCGTACATGCCGGCCCACTGGCGCATCAGGCGCAGCTTGCGCGCCGGGGGCCAGTAATCGGTCAGGGCGCGGGCGAAGCGCACCGCGAAGCGCAGCTGGCTGCGCGTGTCGAACTGCACGGGCCGGTCCCAGTGCGGCTCGTCGGGGTCGCCGATGCCGCCGACGATCTCGCCGCGCATGCTCTGGCTGAAGTAGATGCCGTTGCTGATGGAGATGACCATCGGGTCCAGGAACGGCTTGCAGGACTCGCTGACCATGATCTCGTGGCGTTCCTGGCGGTTGGGCAGCTGCACGCCGACCATCGCCGCCAGCGAGCGCGACCACGGCCCGGCGCAGTTGATCAGCAGCGGCGTCGCGATCTCGCCGCGGTCGGTGACCACGCCGGTGATGCGGCCGCCGTCGTGCTTCACCTCGAGCAGGCGCGTGCGGATGAAGATGCGCACGCCGCGCCGCGTCGCGGCCTTCGCGTAGCCCCAGACCACGCTGAACGGGTAGGCGGTGCCGTCCTTCTGGCAGAAGGTCGCGCCCTTGAGGCGCGACACGTCCAGCTGCGGCACGATGTCCAGGCACTCGCGCGGCTCCAGGAAGCGGCTGGGCACCTGGCAGGAGTTCTGCAGGGCGACGGCCTTGCGCATGCTCTCGAGCTGGGACTCGTCCTCGGTCACCATCAGGTAGCCGCCCTGGCGGAAGAACGTCTGCAGGCCGAGCTCGCCGGCCAGGTGCTCGAAGGCGGCGACGCTCTCCTGGGCCAGGCGGATGTTCTCCTCGGTCGTCCACTGCTGCCGGATGCCGCCGCCGCAGCGCCCGGTCGAGCCGCTGCCGAGGTAGTCCCGCTCCAGCACGACGAGGTGCTTCATGCCGCGCCGCGCCAGCTCGTAGGCGATGGCCAGGCCGTTGATGCCGCCGCCGACGATGACCGCGTCGGCCGTCGCGGGCACGGGTCCTTCGGGCAGGGGGATCACGGGCCCACCTCCGGGTCGTCGCCGCGCGGGGCGGCTTCCATCTCGCCCACCAGGGGCGGCAGGTCCAGGCTCGCCAGCTCCTCGAACGTCAGCGGTTCGATGGGGGGGCGGATGTTGGTCAGCGGGACCTGCGAGGGGTCGATGCCGCGCAGGCGGGCCAGCTCCAGCGCGGACTCGCAGAGGCAGCCCTTGCCCTGGCAGAAGCCGGTGCCCACGCCGGTGAAGCGCTTGAGCGCCTCCATCTCGGCGAAGCCGTCGCGGTAGGCCTTGCCGAACTCCTCGATGGTCACGTCCTCGCAGCGGCACAGGATGCGCTTGCTCACGGCGTCACCTCCTGGAGCAGGTCGGCGAGCGTGGCCCCGGCCGATTCGCCGGCGATCGTCAGCCGCAGGCCGGCCGGCGTGTCGCCGTCCCACCGCCCGGCGACGGCGCCGCGGGGCACGTAGCCCCCGCGCAGGGGGTCCAGGACGAGGTCGGCGCCGAGCTGGTAGGCCCCGTCGTAGACGGGCTTGCCGCGGCCGCACATCACCGCGAGCTCGCAGGCGGCCTCGCGGCGGGCGCCGCCCTGGCCGTCGTCGAAGCGCAGCGCGGCCAGCGAGCCGGCGCGGCCCAGCGCGGCTGCGGGCCGCACGCCGTGCAGCAGGCGCCAGCCGAGGCGGCCGGCGGTCGCCAGGGCGTCGTCGTCGGGGGCGGCGGTGGGGTCCAGGGCGAGGACGACCTGCGCGCCGCGCGCGTGCAGCAGGGCGGCGCTCAGCCACTGGTCCGGCCCGTGGCCCCAGACGACCGCGCTGCGCCCGCGCAGGTCGATCCCGTCCCGCCCGGCCAGGCGGTAGAGGGCGCGCGGCCCCATGACTCCCGGCAGGTCGTGGTCGTCGAACAGGCCCAGCTGGTCCAGGGCCCCGGCGGCCCAGACGATGCGGTCGGCGCGCGCGACGGCCAGCCCGGTCGCGTCGCGCACCAGCAGCATGTCGGGCTGGTAGCAGCCGACCACGGTGGTCGCGGCCGCGCGGGTCACGTGCGGCGCCGCGGCGACGAGCGCGTCGCGCTCGTGCAGGACCGCGCGCAGGCGGCGCAGGCGGTGCAGCCCGGCGAGGGGGTCGCCCTCGCCGGCGGCGGCGAGGTCCAGGGCCTCGCGGCGCTGGCCGCCGCCCAGCCGGGAGTCGTCGATCAGCAGCGTGCGGCCCTCGCCGGCCAGGACCGCGGCCAGGCCGGCGGCGCCGCCGCCCACCACGACCGTGTCCCAGCGGCCCAGGTCGCGGGAGCGCGGCGGGGGGGGCGCGCCGCGCCAGGCGGCCTCGTCGGGCAGCCGGCCGATGCCGGCCACCGGGCGGATGGCCCGCATGAAGAGCTTCGCCACGGCCGTCGGCTTGGTGAACCATTTGTAGTAGAAGCCGACGGGCAGCAGGTGCCCGGTGTTGGCCAGCGCGGCCTGCATGGGCCGGCCGTAGACGGCGCCGGCGTCCTGGCGCTCGACGCGCTGGCCCTCGCGGACCGGGGCGTTGCAGGCGCGGACGTTCGGGACGCCGTCGATGCGCATCAGGCAGCCCATGCAGTGGCCGCGGGCGCACGAGGCGCCGCGGGGGCGGCCGTACTTGGGGCTGTGGGAGAGGACCTTGACGCCGTGGTCCCACAGCGCGGCCGCGACCGACTGGCCGGGGCGGCAGGCGAGGGGCTGGCCCTCGAACAGGATGGTCACTGCAGGGTCGGCCACGGGCGGCTCCTTTCGCGCGTCGTCGCAGCGCGACGAAACATAGGCCGGGCGCCGGGAGGGGGCAAGGCGGCAGCCGCGAAATGAACGGGCGTTTTCTTCTCTTTGCGCAGGGCTGCCGCGGCGTATATTTGACGGCCCGCCGCCGTGGCGGTCTGCAGGCCCCGATCCGTGCAAGGAGCTGGTCATGTCGTCGCAGAACTTCGCCGCCGTGCGCATGGAAGCCATCGACAAGAAGATCGAGTTCGTGGACCTGAAGGTCCTGGACCTCGTCGGCCGGCTGCACCACATCACGTTCCCCTTCGACCGCTTCACGCCCGAGGTGATGGGCGAGGGCATCGGCTTCGACGGCTCCAGCTACGGCTTCCTCAAGGTCGAGGACAGCGACATGGTGCTGCTGCCGGACCTCGCCACGGCGCACGTCGACCCGTTCCGCAAGCGCCCCACGCTGACGATGTTCGCCGAGGTCAAGCACGTCGACGCCGGACGCACCCCCTTCGCCCAGGACGGCCGGACCATCGTGCGCGCGGCCGAGGGGCTGCTGCGGGAGATGGGGGTCGCGGACACCACGCGCTGGATCCCGGAGTACGAGTTCCACATCTTCGAGGAAGCGGACTACGACTCGGGCAACACCAGCGCCCACTACCGGATGGAGAGCCGCGAGCGCTTCTTCCAGAACGCCTACCACGCCTGCAACCCCCACGACCGCCACGACGACTTCCGCGACGAGGTCTGCGCGGTCATGCGGGACTTCGACATCCCGGTCCGCTACCACCACCACGAGGTGGGGGCCAAGGCCCAGCAGGAGATCGAGGGCTGGTTCGACGACCTGCCGACCACCTGCGACAACGCCGTGATGACGAAGTACATCCTGTTCAACCTCGCCGAGCGCCACGGCCTGCGGGTGACCTTCATGCCCAAGCCCCTGTTCGACAACGCGGGCAGCGGCTGGCACCTGCACCAGTACCTGATGAAGGACGGCCGCAACGTCTTCGACGATCCCGCCGGCTACGCCTCGCTCAGCCCCCTGGCCCTGAGCTACGTCGGCGGCGTGCTGCTGCACAGCCACGCCCTGTGCGCCTTCACCAACCCCAGCACGAACTCCTACAAGCGCCTGGTGCCCGGCTTCGAGGCGCCGACGGCGATCACCTTCGGGCGCAGCAACCGCGGCGCCGCCGTGCGCATCCCCAGCTACGTGGCCGACCCCCAGCACCGCCGCATGGAGTACCGCCCGCCCGACTTCACCTGCAACCCCTACCTGGCCGCCTCGGCCATCCTGATGGCGGGACTCGACGGCATCGTGCGCGGCCTCGACCCGCTGGCCGCGGGCTACTGTCCCGAGCACCCCCCGGCCGACGGCCGGCCCCACACCGTGGAGTTCCTGCCGCGCTCCCTGGACGACGCCCTGGACGCCCTGGAGGCCGACCACGAGTTCCTGACGCGGGGCGGCGTCTTCCCCGAGGCCCTGATCACGCGCTGGCTGTCGATCAAGCGCGCGGAGATCCAGGCCATCAACCGCCGGCCGCACCCCTACGAGTTCTCGATGTACTTCGACCTCTAGGCCCCGGCGGCGGAGGTGGACATGGTCGAATTCGAGGTCCGCACCGGCGCGCGCAGCGCGTTCGTCGATATCACGACTCAGGTTCAACGCGCCGTGGACGAAATAGGCCTGGAAGACGGGGCGGTCCTGGTCTGGGCCCCCCACACCACCGCGGGGATCACGGTCAACGAGGGCGCCGATCCCGATGTGGTCCGTGATATGATCGAGGCCCTGGACCGCGCCGTGCCCTGGGACGCCGGCTGGCGCCACGCGGAGGGCAACGCGGCGGCCCACGTCAAGAGCAGCCTGGTGGGCTGCGGCCAGCTGGTGCCGGTCGCCGCCGGCCGGCTGGCCCTGGGCGTCTGGCAGGCAATCTGGTTCTGCGAATTCGACGGTCCGCGGCGGCGCAGCGTGCGGGTGCACGCCGTCTGAGCGCCGCGGCCGGGAAAGCTCGCCCTTGAAGGATCGCATCCACTACCATCGCGCCTACAAGCGGCTGGGGCCGGTGCGCCGGCTGCCCCTGGTCGCCCTGCTGCTGCTGGTGGCCCTGCTCGACGCGGCGATCGCCTGGTTCCACGCGCCCCTGCTGGGCGCCTTCGTCCGGCAGGTGGCGCGGATGGCGGACTGGGTGGGCGTGCGGACCGAGCTCACGCACTGGGAGTTCCTGCCGGTCTGGGTCACGCGCATGCCCGTGCTGGACGCGGCGGGCGCCTTCCCCTCGCGCCGGCTGGCCCTGGGCACCTTCATCGCCTCGGTGCTGATCGTGGTGGTGCTGCCCAAGCTGCGCTTCGTGCCCAAGGTGCTGCGGGTCTACGCGGTGTTCCTGTCCCTGCTGAACCTGATCTCCGGCGCGTTCTTCGTGCTGGTGCCGCACCTGTTCCCCTACGACGTGCTCGACTTCTCGCTGCTCTACATGGGCACCCAGTTCGGCATGTGGCTGCTGATGCCCGTGGTGATGGGCGTCGCGCTCTCGCCGCTGCAGACGCCGGTGCTGGAGCGCTTCGGGGTGGTCCTGGCGACGGTCGCCTACGCGGTGCTGTTCGGCGCGGTGCGCTACGCCAGCTTCCTGTACCTGCTGCAGAAGCTGACGGTGCTGCACATGGCGGCCATGTTCTTCGCCCTGGGCCCGCTGATCGACTTCGTCTACCTGGTGGCGATCTACTCGGTGTACATGAACGTCGTGGCCCTGCGGCTGCGCGAACGGCCGGAGACGTGGCGATGGTCGTTCTGATCCTCAAGCTGTACGTGCTGCTGGTGGTGCTGATCATGGCGATCTACGCCACGCGGCACTACCGGTTCACGGTCAACCGGCTCGTCGGCGACCAGCGCCTGTACTACCAGGACCTGATCGACGCGGAGCTGCCGCGCATCTCGGTGCTGGTGCCGATGCACGACGAGGAGAAGGTGGCCCGGCAGTCCCTGGAGGCGATCCTGCGCTGCGAGTACCCGCGCGAGCTCCTGGAGATCATCCCCATCAACGACCACTCCCGCGACGGCACCGCGGCGATCCTGGACGAGATGGCCGCCCGGCACGACGTCATCAAGCCGCTGCACCGCCACGAGGGCCAGCGCGGCAAGCCCGCCGCCCTGAACGACGCGCTGCTGGTGGCCGCGGCCGACGTGATCATCGTCTTCGACGCCGACTACCTGCCCGCCCGCGGCTCGCTGCGCGACCTGGCGATCTCGTTCAAGGACCCCGAGGTCGGCGCGGTGATGGGGCGCGTGGTGCCGGTCAACACGCGCGCCAACCTGCTGACCCGCCTGCTCGACCTCGAGCGCAGCGGCGGCTACCAGGTCGACCAGCAGGCCCGCCACAACCTGCACCTGATGCCGCAGTACGGCGGCACCGTCGGCGGCTTCCGGCGCGACCTGGCGCTCTCCTTCGGCGGCTTCGACCAGCGCGTGCTGGCCGAGGACACCGACCTGACCTACCGCCTGTTCATCAACGGCTGGAAGGTGGTCTACGCCAACCGCGTGGAGTGCTTCGAGGAGGTGCCCGAGACCTGGGAGGTGCGCTCGCGCCAGATCCGGCGCTGGTCGCGCGGCCACAACTACGTCATGTTCAAGCACTTCGGCGGCCTGCTGCGCTCGCCCTACCTGACGCGCGCCGAGAAGCTGGACGGCCTGCTGCTGCTGACGATCTACCTGGTGCCGGTCTTCCTGCTGACGGGCATCCTGGATTCCGTGGCGCTGTTCTTCATGGGCGAGATGCAGATCATCGACAGCGTGCTGGTCTTCCTGTTCGTGGCGACCTACAACTCGTTCGGCAACTTCGCGCCCTTCTACCAGATCGGCACCGCGTCGCTGCTCGACGGCGTGACCCACCGCATCCGCCTGCTGCCCTTCCTGATGTTCTACTTCCTGCTGAACATCTGGACGATCACGCACGGGTTCCTGCAGGCCCTCGGCGACCGCTTCTGGCGCCGCAAGCGCGCCGAGTGGGACAAGACCAAGCGCTTCCGCAAGGAGGCGGCCGCATGACGCGACGACTGGCCGGCCTGGCCCTGCTGCCCGCGACCGCCGTCACGGCGGGGGCCGCCACGCACGCGCTGACCTTCGAGGCCGCGCTGCTGCTGGTCGCCTTCGGCCTGCTGATCCTGGTGCCCTTCGTGCCGGGGCTGATCGAGGTCTGGCGCCCGCGCGACCGCTACCCGCTGCCGGTGGACATGGACTACGTCAAGGACCCGCGCTACCTGGGCCGCTCGGCCCGCGCGCTGCTGGCCGCCGCCCTGCGCGGCGACCAGGGCCCGCCCGGCCGCCGCACGGTGACCCTCTCGAAGGTCGAGGCGGTCGAGGTCCACGACCGGCTCGACGTCTCGGCCGGGGCCAACCTGTCGGCGATCCAGCTGGCCCGGGGCCCGATGGTCGTCGGCGACCGCGCGACCTGCGACCGCGACCTCTACGCCCGCGCCGGCGCCCGCATCGGCGACGGCGCCGTCCTGCGCTCGCTGGCCTGCGACGGGCGCGCCGCGCTCGGCCGCGGCGTGAACATCGCCCGCTGGCTCGACGTCGAGGGCGACGTCCACGTCGGCCCGCAGTCGGACCTCGGCGCCAGCGCGGCGGCCGCGGGCTTCCTGGAACTGGCCGACGGCGTGACGTTCGAGCGGCTGTGGGGCTCCCCCGTGCGCACGACGGGATTCCGCGGCACGCGCGAGCTGCCGCCGGCCCCCGCGCCGTTCGCGCTGCCCGACGTGCTGGAGATCCGCAACCTCGAGGACCTGGCGAGCCTGCACCGGGGCGACCTGGTCGTCGGGCCGGGCGAGACCTTCGACCGCCCGCTGGTGGTCCGGGGCGACCTGCGGATCGAAACCGACGCGGTCGTCGACCGCACGGTCAAGGTGTACGGCGACCTGACCCTGGCGCCCGGGGCGCTGCTGCTCGGCGACGCCTTCGTCGAAGGCGCGGTGGTCGTGGGCGAGGGGGCGGCCGTGCGCGGCTGCGTCTTCTCGCAGCGCTCCGTCGAGCTGCGCCGCGGGGCGCGCGTGGGCGCGCCGGGCCTGGTCAAATCGGTCGTCGGCAAGCGCAGCGTGACGCTGGCCGGCGACGTCGCCGTCCACGGGTACGTGCTGACCGACGGTCGGGGATGCGTGACATGTCGCGCCTCGGACTGATCCTGGCCCTGCTCGCCTGCGTCGCCGTGGCGATCTACGGCGTGGGCGTCCAACGCCACGTCGGGCGCGAGGCCGAGCGCGGCGACCTGCGCGTGCTGGTGGGCTACAACCCCTCGCTCATGGACGAGAGCGGGGACGTCGTCGCGGCCTGGCGCAGCGTGCTGGAGGAGGAGGGCGTCGCGGCCGAGGCCCTCGACCTCTACACCCTGCTGGACCTCGACCCCGCGGCGACCGCGGCCGCCTGCCCCGCGCTGATCCTGCCCGACGGGGTCTGCCGCCGCCTGAACTCCTCGCTCGAACCCTGGCTGGACGCCTACCTGCGCGCCGGCGGCTCCCTGATGGTCGTCTACGACGCCGGCATCAAGAGCCTCAAGGGCGCCTACCTGCCGCGCAGCTACCTGGCGCGGTTCACCGGCGTCCAGCACGTGGACTACACCGACGGCGGCCAGGACAGCTACACCACCGGCGCCCTGCGCTTCGTCGACGCGGCCGCCGCCGCCACCTGCCAGATCCCGCCGGGCAAGCTGGACGCCGACCTCGTCCTGACCGGCTACCAGTACGGGCGCCTGCGCTACCCGGTCGCCCGCACGCGCCTCGAGGCCGGCGACGCCCGCGTGCTGGCGGTGGCCGTCGCCGACGACGGCCGCGAGCACCCGGCGATCGTCGCGCGCGCGTACGGGGCCGGCCGCTGCCTGCACGTGAACCTGCCGCTGGGCCACCTCAAGTCGCACGCCGACGACCTGCCGCTGCGCGCGCTCGCGCGCTGGTGGCTGCTGGAGGAGGTGGGCCTGCCCTGCCTGCTGAGCTCGCCGCGCGGCGTCGGCGGCCTGGTCCTGAACTGGCACGTCGACGGCAACGGCGACTGGCCCTACCTGGACGACATGGTCGCCCGCGGCCTCTTCCGCCGCGACCTGCCCGCCTCGATCCACGTCTGCGCCGGTCCCGACCTGAACGCGCCGGGCGACGGCGACGGCTTCGACGCCTGCGGGCAGGGGCGCCGCCAGCTCGAGGCGCTGGCCGGCCTGGGCGAGATCGGCTCGCACGGCGGCTGGACCCACAACCTGTTCTCCGCCGAGGTGCTGGCCGGGCGCTGGGGCGCGACCGAGGCGGGCGACGCCGTGCGCCGCAACCGCGACTGCCTGCGCGAGGTCGTCGGCCGGCCCGTCGTGGAGTACTCCGCGCCCGACGGCGTGCACCCGCCGCACCTGATGACGCCGCTGCTCGAGGAACTCGGCTTCACCTGCTACTACACCACCAGCGACGTCGGCAGCGCGCCCAACCGCAGCTTCAGCGACGGGCGGCGGCTGTCGGACCTGCTGATCGCCTTCCCGGTCATGCCCCTGCGCGACGTGGCGAGCTTCGGGGAGATGGACACCAAGCACCGCCTGGGCAGCGGCGAGGTGGCGGCCTGGCTGGGCGGGATGCTGGACTACTGCGAGCGCAACCGCACGGTGCGCCTGATGTACTCGCACCCCTACAACCTCTACCTCTACCACGGCGACCAGGACTACCTGCCCGCCTACGCCGCCTGGCTGGACGAGCTGGCGGCGCGCTGCCGCGACGGCCGGCTGCAGGTGCGCCCGATGCGCGAGTTCGCCGACTTCCAGCTGCGGATGCTGGCGACCGAGGCGACCTGGCGGCTCGCCGACGGGGAGCTGCGGCTGCACCTGAGCAACCCGCGCGGCCTGCGCGACCTGGCCTTCAGCGTGCCGGCCGGCCGCTGGCTGGCCCCGTCGGCGCCCTACCTGCACGCCACCACCGGCGGCGGGCGCCACGTGGTGGTGATCGAGGACGACGCGCGCGAGATGGACGTGGTGCTGCATGCTCGCTAGCGCGGCGCTCCTGGCGCTGTCGGGCGGCGGCTGCGCCGGGCACCGCGACCCGGCGCTGGCGGTCGTGAACTGGTTCGAACCCCTCGACGGCGGGCGCGACCACGTGAGCCCGTACTTCGCGAACCTCTACGCCCTGTCGCTGGTGCGCCACGGGCTCGGGGCGGGCGAGGTGCGCGGCTACGTGGCCTGGTACCTGGACCACCTGAACTACCCGGACCGCCACGGCCTGACCGGCACCATCGACGACATGGACGTGCGGCCGGGCGGCCGCCTCGAGCGGACCGGCAGCTACGACTCGGTCGACGGCTACGCCGGCACGTTCCTGCTGCTGCTGGACGAGTGGGAGCAGTCCGGCGGCGACCGCGCGCTGCTGGAGGCGAACCGCGCGCGCATCCAGGACGTGGCCTGGCTGCTGCTGCGCCTGCAGGATCCCGACGGGCTGGTGCGCGCGCTGCCGGACGCGAACGCGCGCTACCTGATGGACAACTGCGAGGCCTACGCGGGGCTGCTGGCCTACGACGCCCTGAGCCGGCGCCTCGGCTGGGACACCGGGCCGCGCCACCGCATCGCGGCCGAGGACGTCCGCGAGGCCGTGCTGGGCCGCCTGACCGACGGGCCGGGCCGGCGCTTCCACTGGGCGGACGCCGGCGGCGTGCCGCACCGGTCCGACTGGGACGTGTTCTACCCGGATGCGCTGGCCCAGCTGTTCCCGATCCTGTACGGTGTGGTGGACGCCCGCTCGGAGCTGGCGCAGCACCTGTGGCAAGAGTTCGAGCAGCGCTACGACCCGCGCGCGGGGCAGCCGGTCTCGGCGGTCCAGCGCGCGATCATCGACCTGACCAGGGAGCGAGTGACGCCGTGACCCACACGACACTGCGATCCGTCCTGCTCGCCGCCGGCCTGGCGGCGCTGTCGCTGACCGGGGCCGCGGGCGCGCGCGCCGCCGGGGGCGCCGAGGAGTGGGCCCGCCTGCGCGGGGCCCCGGGCTACCGCCTGGACGTCGACCTGCAGCTGGACCGCCTCGACCCGCAGGACCTCTACGGGAACTGGGCGACCGGCACGGCCACGCTCTACGTGAAGACCCTGCCGCGCCTGACGCCGTTCGTGCAGGTCTCGGTGCTGGAGCGCGAGGACGTCGACGCGGGCTTCTCCGTCGGCACCTACGCCGACTGGACCGGCCGCCTGTACTCGTCCACCTCGTTCACCGCCGGCGGCCGCTCGCACTACCTGCAGAAGAACCGCTGGGACCACGCCTTCTACCTGAACACCGGACCGGTCGCCCTGGTCGCCGGCGCCGGCTGGCTGCAGGACCACGACGGCCACGAGGACTGGTCGCTCGCCTTCGGCCCGCGTCTGTGGCGGGGCCGCCTGATCCTCGAGTACCTCGCGACCCGCACGGTCAGCGACCCCGGCGACCACGTCGGCTGGAAGCACCGGGTGTCCGGCGGCTGGGGGGAGGAGGGCCGCAGCTGGCTCTTCGCCAACCTCACGGTCGGCCAGGAGCGCTACGCCGCCACCTGGGTGTCGCCGGTCCAGGACGTCGACCACGACTTCTACGAGATCGCGGCCACCTGGCAGCGCTGGGTGCGGCCGCGCCTGGGGTACAAGCTGCAGGCGGGGTGGCTGGATCTGGGCGAGGGGCTGGACGGCTACGAGAAGCTCGGCATCGGCGTGGGCGGATTCCTCGAATTTTGATGAAAACCCATCGTGACAGGGGACGCGCTCCGGGCACCTCGTGTGCCCGGAGCGCTTGGCCTTCCGGCTCCTTCGCCATCCTGGCTACGGAGCCTCCAGGACACCCCTGTCACGATGGGTTTTCATCTACCAGTACGCAGGTGGTTGTCGACGTAATAGTCCAGCAGGATGCGGGCGAAGGCGTGCTCGTCGGCGGGGACCAGGGGGCCGATGTCATGCAGCCAGCCTTCGGCGCAGGCGGTGGACGACGAGTCGGCCGCGGCGCGGTCCAGGAGGTTGCCGAAGGCGGTGCGGTAGCGCGCGAAGTCCTCGCGGGTCAGGACCGGGCCGTGGCCCGGGACCAGGAGCGCGAAATCGACCTCGGCCAGGCGCGCCAGCGCGGCCTGCCAGCGGCGGGGGCAGGCCGTGTCCGGCAGCGGGACGGGCAGGGTCACCAGGTCGCCCGCGACCAGCACGCGCGTGGCGGGATCGAAGAGCCAGACGTCGCCGTCGGTGACGGCCCTCGTCTCCAGTCCCAGCACGAGCTCGCGTCCCGCGATCGTGCGCGCGCCCGTCGCGGCCACGATCTCGTCGGGCGCCAGGGCGTCGCCCTGGTCCAGGATGGCCAGCTCGGCACGCATGGTCGCCGCGGCGAGCGTGTCGAGGTCCGCCCGCGCGAGCGCGCCCTCCAGGTGGGCGCGGTAGTCCGCCAGGAAGCCCGTCATCGCGCCGGCGAGGGCGTCGCTGGCCCAGACGCGCACGCCCGGATGGGCGCGCCGCACGCGCGGGTTCCCGCCGAGGTGGTCGAGGTGCCAGTGGGTGTTCACGATCGCGGCGACGGGCCGCCGCGCGCGGGCCGCGAAGTCGAGGATGGCCTGCGCGTGCGCCGGGTGGCGCCCGGTGTCCACCACGATCAGTCCCGAGGGAGCCTCCAGGACCACGGTGTTGCCATCGGGCTGGCTGCCCTGGACGAAGCGCCCCGGCAGCAGATGGATCCCGTCGGCGATTTCCCCGGCCCGGCCCGGCGCAGCGGCGGCGAACATCGCCATCACCACGAGGATCGTCTTTCTCGGCATCATGGCGGCGTCTCCTTGCCGGAACGGGTGGTCGAACGGGGTCCGACGCAGGTCCCTTGGAAATGTTCCAACCGCAAACCCGTTATCGTATCAGGCAGTTAATACCATACTAATTTGATATACAATCAGGATCTCCTCGTGTATGCTCATGCGGCATCATCGGACGTGGCGGCGAGCCCCGCCGCCCCCAGCACCATCGAGAGGGAGATCCCCATGCGTCGTTGCTTGTTGGCCTGCCTCGTGGTCGTGGCGGCGGTCGCCGGCGCCGCGCCCGGCCGGGCCCAGATCGTGAACGGTTCCTTCGAGCCCGCCAGCCCGTTCGGCAGCTGGACCACCCTGCCCGGCGGCTCGACCGCGATCCCCGGCTGGACGACCTTCGCCTCGGGCGTCGAGTGGTTCACCGGCTACGCCCTCGACGGGCTCTACAACATCGACCTGGCCAACTACACCTCGTCCGACGGCGGCATCGAGCAGACGTTCCCCACCACGCCCGGCGAGGTCTACATCATCGAGTTCTCCCTCGGGACCCACCAGACGTCGGGTCGCGACGGCACGGCGGAGATCGTCGTCGGCGCCGACGGCGCGTCCCAGATCTTCACGGCCGTGAACCACACGGGCGCGGTCGCGTGGGAAGGCAAGTCGTTCACGTTCACGGCCGACGACGCGAGCGCCACGCTGCGCTTCCGCTGCCTGCAGAACGCCTATCTGCACTTCGCGTACCTCGATGCGGTGGGGGCGACGGCGCTGAGCACGCCGGCGGAGCCGCGATCCTGGAGCGAGGTCAAGTCGCTCTACCGGTGACCGGCGGCGATTCCGGATTCCGGGGCCTGTCAGCCGAGGCTGGCAGGCCCCGTGCTGTCCGGCAGGGCCTGCCGAACGCGAGTTCGGCTGCCCCGGTCGACGCTGGGCCCCGGGCAACCCCCAGAATCCGCTTGACCGGTTGAAGTAGAACGGGATACTTTGTTCGGCGTGCGTACAAAGATGCGGGTGGACGACACCGCCCTCCACTAATCGGGAGAGATCCTGGAGATGAAGCCATGAGCGCCGCAACGCACAGCCGGACCGCGCCCGAGGATCGGATCAAGTTCTCGCACAAGCTGGCCTACGGCGCCGGCGCCTTCGTGAACAACCTCCTGTCGGCGGCCATCGGCGGCATGATGATCATCCTGAACCTCGGGCTGCACATGGACCCGCGGATGGTCGGCTGGGTCAGCGCGCTGCCGCGCCTGGTCGACACGATCATCGACCCGATCATGGGCTACGTCTCGGACCACACGCGCTCGCGCTGGGGCCGTCGCCGTCCCTTCATCTTCGTCGGCGCGATCCTGACGGCCGTGGTCTTCGCGTTGCTGTGGCAGCTGCCGCGCGACGCCAGCCAGCATTTCTACTTCGTGTGGTTCCTGGTCGGGTCGGTCATCTTCTACATCTGCTACACGATCTTCGTCGCGCCGTGGGTCGCGCTGGGCTACGAGCTGACGCCCGACTACAACGAGCGCACGCGCCTGATGGGCACCCAGAACTTCATCGGGCAGTTCGCCTACGTGGTCTCGCCGTGGTTCCTGTGGATCATGAACGGCGGCAGGTTCGGCGACCAGATCGCCGGCGCGGGCTGGCTGGCCATCGCGGTGGCGATCTGCACGGTGGCGTTGGGCGTGCTTCCGGCCGTCTTCCTGCGCGAGCGCATGGCCTCGCTGGCGACGACCGCGACCGCCGCGCACAAGGCCGAGGCCGCCGCGCGCGCCGGCAACCCGATCCTGCGCAACGTCGGCGAGTTCTTCCGCGGCTTCGCCTCGACGATGTCCACGATTCCGTTCCTGAAGCTGTGCCTGGCCACGTTCCTGGTCTTCAACGGCTTCATCCTGATCTCGGCGTTCTCCAGCTACGTGATCATCTATTACGTGTCGGGCGGCGACCAGGGCCTGGGAGCGAAGTGGGTGGGACTGGCCGGCACGGTGGGCGCCGTCGGCAGCTTCGGCGCGGTGGCCCTGGTGACCGTACTGGCCACCCGCATCGGCAAGCGCCGCGCCTTGATGATCTCGACGGCCATCTCGATGGTCGGCTACTCGCTCAAGTGGGTATGCTACAATCCGGCACATCCCTGGATGGTGCTGTTGCCGGCTCCGCTGCTGGCCTTCGGGCTGGGCGGCCTGTTCACGCTGATGCCGTCGATGATCGCCGACGTCGTCGACGCCGACGAGCTGAAGACCTACCAGCGGCGCGAGGGCATGTTCAGCTCCGTCTTCTGGTTCACCGTGAAGCTGGGCCTGACCGCCGCCCTGGCCGGCGGCGGCTACCTGCTCAGCGCCACGGGGTTCGACGTGGCGCGGGGCGGGGCGCAGGGTCACCAGACCATCACCCTGCTGCGCTTCTTCGACGCGGGCATCCCCGTCGTGACCTCGGCGATCGCCATCTGGGCCGTGGCGACCTACCCCATCACGGAAGCCAGAGCCCTGTCCGTCCGCCAGGAACTCGAAAGCCGCCGTGGTCGGCCGGGGGTGATCGCTCCCGCGGATGACGGATCTTGAGCCCTCGGCGCCGTCTCGGCGCCAAGGGCTAACGGCTGGTGGCGGCGATCGCCACCGCCGCTAGCCCCGGCACCGCCCTCGCCCGGCAACTCCCCGCGCGCCAGCACCACGACCGCCCCCAGGATCATCACGCCCCCGACCAGCCCCGGCGGCGCCAGCCGCTCGCCCAGCACCAGCGCCGCCAGCCCCACCGAGATCACCGGCTCGATCGTCGAGAGCGTCGAGGCGCTGGTCGGCCCGATGCGCTCCAGCCCCGCCAGGAAGGTGACGGTCGCCACGACCGTCGAGATGGCGGCGATGGCGGCGATCCAGCCCCAGCCGGCCGCCGTGGCGGGCCACTGCGGGCCGCGCGCCGCGACCAGGCCGGCGTAGACGACGGCGGTCGCGGCCAGGATCACCGCCGCGGCGGGGATCGGCGGCGCGGACTTCAGCAGGTGGGTGCCGTAGATGATGTAGAGGGCGTAGATCACCGCGGCGCCGACGCCCAGGGCGATGCCGGCCGGCGTGCCGCCGCCGCTGAGCCCGATCGTCAGCACGGCGCCGGCCAGGGCCAGGCCCAGGGCCAGCGCCTTGCGGCGGGTGAGGCGCTCCTTCAGCACGATCACCGACAGGATCGCCACCAGCGCCGGGTAGAGGTAGAGCAGCAGCGAGACCAGGCCGGCCGAGGCGTGCTTCAGCGCGGTGAAGAAGCAGATGGACTGCCCGACGTAGCCGGCGGCGCCCATGGCGATCAGACCCAGCAGCGTCCGGCCCCGCGGCCAGGCGAGGCGCCGCGCGAACATCACCGGCAGCATGATCGCCGTGGCGAACGTGAAGCGCAGCAGCAGCAGCGTGACCGGGTCCACGCCCGAGCGGTAGGCGAGGCGGCCGAAGATCGGCATGGCCCCGAACGAGAGGGCGGACAGGAGGATCAGGCCGAAGCCGGCGAGCCGGCGGCGGCGGTCGGCGCGGCCCGATCCTCCCTCGCGCATCAGAACGCGCTGATCAGGCCGACGCTCAGCCGCGTCTTGCCGGCCTCCACGTCGCGCCCGCCCTCGAGCATCAGGCGCAGGTTGCGGTCGATCAGGTGGTTGGCCGTGAGCGAGACGGTCTCGCGGTCGGCGGCGTCGTCGTCGGACGCGACCCGGTTGTAGAGGCACGACAGCGCCCAGCGGCCGTCCTGCCCCTGCGGGAAGTAGTGCGCCTCCAGGAAGCCGCCGCGCGTGCAGTGCGTGTCGCCGCCGGTGAAGAACGGGTCGTCGTCCTCGCGGTACAGGAACTGCGCGTTGAGCTGCGACTTCGCGCCGACGTCGAGCACCAGGTCGGCGCCCAGGTAGTAGGTGTCGTTCTTCAGCCGCGTGCCGGCGTTGTCCTGGGTCCGCCCGAAGTAGCCGAAGCCGCCCAGGCGCGCCGCGCCGGTCTGCCTGGCCAGGCGCAGGGCGAAGTTCTTGTACTTGTCGTCGTCGTGGTTCTTGAAGTCGGAGACGCCGGCGTCCACGGCGGCGCCGATGCCGTTGCCGTCCAGGATCATCGCCGTGAAGGCGACCTCGCCGGGCAGCGTGCGCAGGAACATCAGGCCGCGGTCGTAGGTGAGGTCGACGGGGGAGTCGCCGACCTGGGTCTTGTAGATCAGGTAGTCGAAGCGCTCGAGGCGCAGCTCGCGCTTGAACAGCGGGTCGCAGACCTGGAACTGGCCGAAGACGAGGTCGAAGCCGCTGCCGGCGGCGTCGTTGAGCTGCAGGTAGGCGTCCTCGAGCCCGACGAGGTCGCCGCGCTCCATCAGGAAGTAGAAGTAGTAGGACGCCTTGGGGCCGACCGGGCCTCCGGAGAGGATCTTCCAGACCCAGGGCCACTCGATGTCGATCTCGGCGTCGGCATCCTCCTTGTACGAGAGGTAGCCCTCCATGCGCGCGGCCAGCGGCAGGTCGCGCGGCAGGCGCAGCAGGGGGTCGCCCACGTCGTACACGGCGCGCACCGGCTCCTGGCCCTCGTCCATGCGGAAGCCGCGGCCGGCGAACTCCTCGCCGTAGGGTTTCAGGCGGGGGAACGGCGCGTGGCAGGTGGTGCAGGAGATCTGGTACTTGCGGGCGAAGGCCGGGATGGCGCCCGCGTCGTTCGCGTCCATCAGCAGCGCGACGCACGACAGGGCCGCCAGCGCGGCGAGCGTGAGGATCCTTCGGTTCATGTCGGACTCCCTTGCGCGGTCAGAGGACCTCGAACGTGGTGACGTGGGTGTTGATCTTCACGGGTTCGGATTCCTCGCGCGGCACGTTCATGTATTCGGCCACCGAGGAGACCAGGCGCGAGTACCAGACCTCGGCCGTCACGGTCATCGGCCCCGGCGCCGCGTCCTGCGGCAGCTTCCAGGTGAAGGTCTCGTTCACGGCCGCCAGCGGCGCCAGGCGGTAGTCCGGCCCGAACGCGGCCGTGTTCCACTGCGCGATGGTCATGCGGCCCTGGGGGTCGAGGTAGGGCAGGCGGAAGATGCGGTCGCCGGCGGGCACCTCGCCGTCGCGCTTCAGACCGGGGAAGCCGGCCAGGCCCTTGATGTCGCCGATGTCCTGGTAGGCCATCGCGGTCGCCGACGCGATCGTCAGCTCCTCGCCCGCGAACCCCTTCGCGTCGACGGGCAGGTGCCAGGTCTTGCCCGCGGCGTCGGTGGCGGTCACGTGCAGCCAGAGCACGCGCTCCTCGGCCGACCCCGACGGCACCTTGTGGCCGGCCTTCGCGTTGACCAGGGTCGCGGTCAGCCGCACGCTGTCGCCGGGCTCGGCCTCGCGGGACTCGGGGTGGATGCGCACTTCGATCACGCCGGCGAGCTTGCCGTTGTCGTGCGCGCCGTGGAACAGGTGCTGGCGCACGTCGGGCAGCGGTTCGCCCATCGTCGCGCTGCGCCCGGCCGCCGGCGGCATGTGGCAGTCCTGGCAGACGATGCCGGCCTTGCCGTGCGGGCCTTCCTTCCACTCCAGGTGCGTGCCCTTGACCCACAGGCCCCAGGGGTCCTGCTCGTTGTGGCAGGTGCCGCAGAACTCGGCGGTGCGCAGGAACGGGTTCTCGACGGTGTCGTGGTGCGGGCTGACCCGGCCCGCCCGCGGCCCCTGCTTGACCCGGCCCGGCTCGCTGATCCAGTTGAAGTTGAACGGGATGTCGCCCTCGAAGCCCGTGATCGTGTGGCAGAGGTCGCACGACACGCTCTCGTTGGCGCGCGAGCCGGCCTCGGGGTGGGGCGGCGGCACGTCGCCGGCCAGGAACGCGACGGGCGCGTGGCAGCCGTTGCAGCCGGCCTTCACGCCGGCGACCTTCGGCTCCTTCTCCGCGTGGGGCACCGCGAGGCCGAAGTACTCGATGGCGTCCCAGTGGTGGGTGTAGGCCTGCGACATCATCGCCTGCTCGTGCTGGCGGGCGATGTCGACGTGGCACGTCGCGCAGGCCTGCGGGCGCTCGTAGTCGTCGTAGGACCGGGTGCCGAGCGCGGCGTCGCCGGCGGGCGTGGCCGCGGCGGCGAGGGCCGGCAGGAACAGGCAAAGAACTGCAAGCAGATGTGGGGTGCGCATCTCGACCTCCGTGATGATGTCGGCGGGCGGGCCGAGGACCTTGGCGAGGTTGTACCGCGAGGGTAGGGGCCGGGGGGTGGCGGTCAAGCGATGATAAGTCGATATCAATAACCGGAATCATCACCGTGCGGGCGCCGATCAAGCCCGCTCCCGCAGGAACCGCCGGCAGGCCGCCACGATGCGCCCGGCGGCCAGGCCATCGCCGTAGGGGTTGATCGCCCGCGCCATCGCGGCGTGGGCGGCGGGGTCGGCGAGCAGGCGCGTCGCCTCGGCGACCAGCAGGTCCTCGTCGGTGCCCACCAGCTTCACCGTGCCGGCGGTCACCGCCTCGGGCCGCTCGGTGGTCGCGCGCATCACCAGCACCGGCTTGCCCAGGCTCGGCGCCTCCTCCTGCACGCCGCCCGAGTCGGTCAGCACGAGCGTGGCGCGGTCCATCAGCCGCACGAAGGGCAGGTAGGGCAGCGGCGCGATCAGGTGGACGTTGTCCAGGCCGCCGAGCAGCTCGCCCACCGGCGCCTGGACGTGCGGGTTCAGGTGCACGGGGTAGACGAAGGCGTGGCCGGGGAAATCGCGCGCCAGGCGGGCGATGCCGCGGCAGACCGCGCGGAAGCCCTCGCCGAAGTTCTCGCGGCGGTGGCCGGTGACCAGCACCAGGGGCCGGTCGCCGGCGACCAGGCCCGCCGGCAGGCCCGGCACCTCCGGCGGCGCGGCCCGCACGCGCCCGCGCGCGATCAGCAGCGCGTCGATGACCGTGTTGCCGGTGACGTGGATGCGGGCCGCGGGGACGCCCTCGGCCAGCAGGTTGTCGCGGGAGGTGGCGGTCGGCGCGAAGTGCAGGTCGGCCAGCCGCGTGGTGAGCACGCGGTTGGCCTCTTCCGGGAACGGCGCCCGCAGGTCGCCGGTGCGCAGGCCGGCTTCGACGTGGCCCACCGGGATGCCGCGGTAGAACGCGGCCAGCGCGGCGCAGAAGACCGTGGTGGTGTCGCCCTGGACCAGGACCAGGTCGGGCCGCGCCCGCTGCAGGTAGCCGTCGACGGCCGCCACGGCGCGCGAGGTCAGGCCGGCCAGCGTCTGGTCGGGGAGCATCAGGTCCAGATCCTCGTCCGGGACGAGGCCGAAGACGGCCAGCACCTGGTCGAGCATCTCGCGGTGCTGGGCCGTGACGCAGACGTGGGGCGCGAGGTCCGGCTCGTCGCGCAGGGCCAGGATCAGCGGGGCCAGTTTGACGGCCTCGGGGCGGGTGCCGAAGATGAGCGAAACGCGGGACATGCCGCCTCCGTGCCCGGCCGGGCGCGTGTTGATTTTCGTGCGGAGCGCCCTTACAATAGCCGCCCAAGCGTATCCCGAATAGCCGGAATGAGCATGGATCGTGCCCGCGGGCCGACCGCCCGCGCCCGGCCCGGCCGTGTACCTGGAAGGAAACCCCTTGAACGCCAAGCAGATCCGCGCCCGGTTCCTCGAGTTCTACGCCGAGCGGGGCCACACCGTGGTCGCGTCCAGCTCCCTGGTGCCGCAGGACGACCCCACGCTGATCTTCACCAACGCGGGCATGAACCAGTTCAAGGCCGTCTTCCTGGGCCTGGAGAAGCGCGACTACGTGCGGGCCGCCTCCTGCCAGAAATGCATGCGCGTCAGCGGCAAGCACAACGACCTCGAGGAGGTCGGCCGCGACGCCCGCCACCACACCTTCTTCGAGATGCTGGGCAACTGGTCCTTCGGGGAGTACGGCAAGCGCGAGTCGCTGGAGTGGGGCTGGGACTTCCTGACCCGCGAGATGGGCCTCGACCCCGCGCGCCTGTGGGCCTCGGTCTACAAGGACGACGACGACGCCTACGCGATCTGGCGCGACGTCATCCAGCTGCCGGCCGAGCGCATCAAGCGCCTGGGCGACCTGGAGAAGGGCGACGAGGAGAACTTCTGGTCGATGGGCGACACCGGCCCCTGCGGCCCCTGCTCCGAGATCTACATCGACCAGGGCGCGGACATGGCCTGCGACCACCCGCGCGGCTGCGCCCTGGGCGTCTGCGACTGCGACCGCTGGCTCGAGCTGTGGAACCACGTCTTCATGGAGTTCGACCGCGACGAGTCGGGGCGCCTGAACCCGCTGCCGATGCTCAGCGTGGACACCGGCATGGGCCTCGAGCGCCTGGTGGCCGTGGCCCAGGGCGTGCGCAGCAACTTCCTGAGCGACCTGTTCACGCCGCTGATCGACTTCGTGGCCGAACTGTCGGGCCGCCGCCCCGAGGGCGAGGACCGCATTTCGATGCAGGTCATCGCCGACCACGCCCGCGCCGTCACCTTCGCGGTGGCCGACGGCGCCGCGCCCGCCAACGAGGGCCGCGGCTACGTCGTGCGCCGCATCCTGCGCCGCGCGGCGCGCCACGGCCGCCGCCTCGAGCTGCGCGAGCCCTTCCTGTGGCGCTGCGCCGAGGTGGTCGTGCGCGAGATGGGCGCCGCCTACCCCGAGCTGGTGGAGCGGCAGGCCCGCGTCATCGACGTGATCCGCCGCGAGGAGGAGCGCTTCAACCTGACGCTCGACCGCGGCCTGCAGGTCTACGGCGAGATGCGCGACGCGGCGCGGGCCGCCGGCCGCGACCGCCTCGACGGCGCCGACGCCTTCAAGCTGCACGACACCTTCGGCTTCCCCCTGGACCTGACGCGCGTGATCGCCGGCGAGGACGGCCTGGCCGTGGACGAGGCCGGGTTCACCGAACACATGGAGCGGCAGCGCGCCGGCAGCGGCAAGGAGCGCCGCTTCATGGCCGGCGTCGGCGCCTGGCTGGCCGTGGGCGACGCCGACCCGGCCCAGCAGCGCGGCGCCTTCACCGGCTACGGCAGCCTGCGCGAGGAGGCCCGCGCCCTCGGCGTGCGCTCCCTCGGCGACGGCCGCTGCCAGCTGCTCTGCGACCGCACCCCCTTCTACGCCGAGTCGGGCGGCCAGGTCGGAGACGGCGGCACGGTCGTCCTGGCCGACGGCACCTCCTTCGCGGTCTCGACGACCGTGGCGGACGAGGCCGGCCCGCTCGCGATCGTGGCCGCCGACGCCGAGGACCTCGCCGCGCGCCTGCGCCGCGACCCGCGCGTCGTGCTGGCGGTCGGTCCCGACCGCGCCGCCACCATGCGCCACCACACCGCGACGCACCTGCTGCACGCGGCGCTGCGGCAGGTCCTGGGCGAGCACGTGACCCAGGCCGGCAGCGAGGTCGGCCCCGAGAAGCTGCGCTTCGACTTCCACCACGACGGCGCCCTGGACGAGGCGCAGCTCGCGCGCGTCGAGGAGATCGTCAACCGCGAGGTCCTGGCCAACGGCGAGGTGCGCGTCCACCTGGACGTGCCCCTGGCCGAAGCCCGCGCGCGCGGGGCCATGGCCCTGTTCGGCGAGAAGTACGGCGAGACGGTGCGCATGATCGAGATCCCCGGCACCACCGCGGCGTTCTCGCTGGAGCTGTGCGGCGGCACGCACGTCGCGCGCACCGGCGACATCGGGCCGGTGCGCATCACGGCCGAGAGCAGCAGCGCCGCCGGCGTGCGCCGCCTCGAGGCGGTGGCGGGGGAGCGCACCCTGGCGCTGGCGCGCCGCGACCGCGAGCAGCTCGCGGCGCTGCGCGGCCTGGTCCGCCAGGACGGCGAGCCCGCCGCGCTGGTGGCGGCGGTGATGCAGGAGCGCGACGAGCTGGCGCGCGAGCTGCGCCGCCTCAAGCAGCAGTCGGCCGCCGGCTCGCTGGACGCGCTGCTCGGCGGCGCGGTCGACGTCGCCGGCGTGCGCGTGCTGGCGGCCCGGGTCGCGGCCGACGACCGCGACGCCCTGCTGGCGCTGGGCGACCGCGCCCGCGACGGGCTGGGCAGCGGCGTCGTCGTCCTGGCCGCGGAGTGGGAGGGCAAGGCGACGCTGCTGGTGACCGTCACCGCGGACCTCGTCGCCGGCAAGAAGCTGCACGCCGGCAACCTGGTGAAGGCCATCGCCGAGCGCGTCGGCGGCCGCGGCGGCGGCAAACCGAACACGGCCCAGGCCGGCCTGCCCGAGGGGACGGTCGATGCGGCCCTGGCGGCCGTGCCGGCGGCCGTCACCGGCGCTTTGGCGTAACGGGCGCCCGGGCGTCGCGGGCCCCGGCTGAAGACCTCTTGTCGGGGAGCGCCCCGGCGCCTATCTTCTGCAGGATTGCGCAACGGCTAACCAGGAACGGAAGGGCGCGCAGCATGGAGTTCAAGGCAGTGAAGATCCCCGCCGGCGACCTGATCGAGGTGCGCAACGGCAAGCTGGCCATCGGCGACAAGCCCGTCATCGGCGTCCTGCGCGGCGACGGCATCGGCCTGGACATCACCCCGGTGATGGAGCGGGTCGTCGACGCGGCCGTCGCCAAGGCCTACGGCGGCAAGCGCAGCATCGCCTGGTGCCCGCTGTACGCCGGGCTCGAGGGACTGCACCACTACGGCAGCGAGTTCCCCGAGGAGACGGTCGAGGCCATCCGCCACCTGAAGATCGCCATCAAGGGGCCGTTCACCACGCCCATCGGCGAGGAGACCCACGTCTGCCTGCACTGCGCCCACCAGCAGTACCACGACGGCAAGTGCGACGGCTGCGGCAAGGACGACGGCGTCTGCCCGCGCTTCCGCTCGATCAACGTGCGCTTCCGCCAGCACCTGGACCTGTACGCCTGCGTGCGCCCGGTGCGCTACTTCCCCGGCGTGCCCAGCCCCAACAAGTACGCCGACCAGGTCGACTTCGTGATCTTCCGCGAGAACACCGAGGACGTGTACGCGGGCCACGACTTCGAGCGCGGCAGCGAGACGGCGCTGGCGGTCATCGACCTGATCAAGAAGATGACCGGCCGCCAGATCCGCCTGGACTCGGGCATCGGCATCAAGCCGATCTCGGAGTTCGGCACCACCCGGCTCGTGCGCAAGGCGCTCGAGTGGGCGGTCAAGAACAAGCTGCCGTCGGTGACGATCGTCCACAAGGGCAACATCATGAAGTTCACCGAGGGCAGCTTCGCGAAGTGGGGCTACGAGACGGCCGCGCGCGAGTTCCCCGACGACTTCGTCACCGAGAAGAAGCTCTGGGACGAGCTGGGCGGCAAGCTGCCCGCCGGCAAGATCCTGCTGAAGGACCGCATCGCCGACTCCATCTTCCAGCAGATCCAGACCCGGCCCGGCGAGTACAGCGTCATGGCGCTGCCCAACCTCAACGGCGACTACATGAGCGACGCCGCGATCGCCCTGGTCGGCGGCCTGGGCCTCGGGCCGGGCGCGAACATGAGCGACGAGGTGGCCCTGTTCGAGGCCACGCACGGCACCGCCCCGAAGTACACCGGGCTGGACAAGGTCAACCCCGGCTCGCTGATCCTGTCGGCCGAGATGATGCTGCGCCACATGCAGTGGACCGAGGCGGCCGACCTGATCCTGCACGGCACCGAGAAGGCCATCACCGACGGCCGCGTGACCTACGACCTGGCGCGGCTGATGCAGGCCGAGGGGCGCCAGGACGTGGTGGAGGTCAGCTGCAGCGGCTTCGGCCAAGCAATCGTCGATCGCATGTAGGGACATCTTCGCTCGGGCCATGCTGCACCCGTCTCGACGGGGGACGCGCTCCGGACACCTCGTGTGTCCGGAGCGCTTGACTTCCAGGCCCGGACGCCCTCCTGGCGTCCGGGCCTTCCAGACACCCCCGTCGAGACGGGTGCAGCATGGCCCGAGCGAGGAGTCCCCGCATGCGGTCGTGCAAGTCAGGGGCTTGTCTAGTAATGTCGCTGCGATTTGCGGGGGGACGACATCACCCCCGGCGAGCAAGATGATCCACGGAGGCGGCGGGATGACTGGGACGGGCGATTCGCTGGTGGATGTGCTGATTTCGCCGGCGGGCGAGGAATTGCTGGCGCGCATCTCGGCGGCGACGGCGGCCGGGACCGCGCCGCTGCCGATGCAGCGCGCGCTGCGACGCGATCATCCGGCGGACCTCGTGCGGCTCGCCCTGCGCGTCGCCGAGGCCCGCCGGGCGGCGACGGCCAAGTTCCCCGACGCCGCCCACCTGCTTTTCACCCCCGAACTGCTGGAACAGGCCACCGCCCACCCGGTCGCCCGCCACCGCGCGCGGCGGTTCGCGGGCTGCGGCCCCGTGCTGGACCTGGGCTGCGGCGCCGGCGGCGACCTGACCCGGTTGGCCGGCGCCGGGCTGCCGGTGGCAGGGCTCGAGCGCGACCCGCTGGCTGCGGCCCTGGCGCGCGCCAATCTGCTGCGGCTGGGCCTGGACGGCCGGGTCGCCGACGGCGAATACCCCGGCGCGGACCTGCCCCCGCACGAAGCCCTGTTCGCCGATCCGGCCCGGCGCGAGCCGGGACGCGGTCCCGCCGGCGCCCAGCGCCGCTACGACCCCCGCCAATTCTCCCCGTCGCCACGGGAACTGCGCCCCCTGCTCGAGGGGGCGCGCGCCTGGGCCGTGAAGTGGGGGCCGGGTCTCGACCTGGACCACGAGACGCTGACCGCGCCGGGCGCGATCCTCGCGGGCATGACGCCGGCGCAGTACGCGGTGGAGGTGGTCGGTTGGCAGGGGACGGTGCGCGAAGCCGTGCTGTGGGGCGGGCCGGACCTGCGGCGCGACGGGACGGCGCCCGGGGCGCCGCGGCTCGCGACGGTGCTGGACGGCGGCCTCGCCGACGCGCGGGCCAGCACCTACGCCGGGGACCCGGTCGCCTCGCCGCCGCCGCTGTCGGCGCCGGCGGCCTTCCTGGCCGAGCCCGACGGCACCCTGCTGCGCTCCGGCCTGCTGGACGCCTTCGCCCGCGAGCACGGTCTGGCCGCGCTGGCGTCGGGCATCGCCTACTTGACGGCGCCCGCGTGCTTCGCCTCGCCCTGGCTGCGCTGGTGGCGGCGCCTGGAGAGCCTGCCGTGGTCCCCGGAGCGCTTGCAGGCGGCCCTGGACCGCCGCGACGCCGGCTCGGTGGTGATCAAGAAACGCGGCTTCCCGCTGACGCCCGAGCAGGTGCGGGCGGGGCTGAAACTGCGCGGGAGCCGGGAGCTGACGGTGCTGCTGCACCGCGCGGACGACGGGCGCACGGCCCGCGCCGGCTACACGGCGCATCTGGCCGAACCGTGCCCGCCGCCGGCGCCCTGACCGCTCAGTCGAGCGCGGCGGCCGGCAGTTCGAAGCGGAAGGTCGTGCCGCCGCCCACGCGGCTCTCCACGGTCAGCGCGCCGCCGTGGCCCGTCACGACCTGGTGGGCGATCGCCAGGCCGAGCCCGGAACCCGTGTTGCCGCCGCGGCTCTTGTCGACGGTGTAGAACCGCTCGAAGACGTGGGGCAGGTCCTCGTTCCCGATCCCGATGCCCGTGTCCCCCACCTCGACGCCGACCCCCGCGGCGGCGCCCCGCAGCGAGACGCGCACCTCGCCGCCGGGGCGGTTGAACTTGATGGCGTTGTCCCCCAGGTTCTGCAGCACCTGGCCGATGCGCAGCGGGTCGGCGAAGACCAGCGGCAGGCCGGCCTCGGCGTCGAGGGCCAGCGCGACCCCGGCGGCCCGGGCCTGCGGCTCGAGGCGGCCCAGCACGTCCGCGGCCAGCTCCTCGAGGGAGAACGCCTCGCGGCGGTACTCGGCCTGGCCGCTCTCGAGGCGGGTCAGCTCGAAGAGCCGCTCGATCAGTCCTTCCAGGTTGTCCAGGTTCGAGGTGATGGTGCGCAGGTGACGCTCGCGCTCCGCGTCGGTGAGGTCCTGGCCGCGCAGGGTCAGCGTCTCGACGTAGCCGCGCAGCGAGGCCATGGGCGTGCGCAGGTCGTGGGAGATGTTGGCCGTCAGCTGGCGGCGGTAGTCCTCGGACTGGCGCAGGCGGCCGATGACGCCCGTCAGGCGGTCCGCCATGCTGTTGAAGCTGCGCTCCAGCGCGCCGATCTCGTCGGCGGCGCGGCCGCGGGCGCGGTGCTCGAAGTCGCCGTCGCGGAAGGCGGCCAGGTCCAGCGACAGCGCGCGGATGCGGCGGCTGACCCAGGTCAGGATCACCAGCCCGCCCAGGAAGGACGACAGCAGGATGGCGGCGGCGCCGCGCAGGTTGCGGGTGCGCTCGTCGCGCTCGATCTCCTCCATCGAGATGTTCACGGGCCGGAAGCTCGAGACCAGCCAGGCGTCGGGCGCGGCCGTCGAATCGCCGCCGGCGAAGATCGGCACCACGTCGTTGATGCGGTTCTCGTAGGCGTCGATGGCGGCGGGGTAGGGGTAGCTCTCGAAATCCCAGTCCTCGGCGGTCATCGAGTCCAGCAGGGTCGGGCTCACGTAGACCAGCACGCGGCTCAGGCTGTCGGGCATGGTCGTGAAGCGCACCAGGCCGTCGGGGCCGATCAGCGCGAGCTCGGCGTCGAAACCGCGGACGGTCCGGCCGTAGGCGGCCAGGGCGTTCGTGGTCGCGGTGCTGTCGCCGAACAGCGGCGTCATGTGGACGGCCAGGCTCTCGGCCTCGGCCTCGCGCCGGTTGTCGTACCACTCCTCCTCGCCGGGCAGCCAGAGCGCCTGGTTCATGGAGTACTCGATCCACCAGGAGTAGGTCAGGAACACGACCGACAGCAGCGCCAGGAACAGCAGGGCGATGCGGAAGTGCAAGGTGCGGTGGAAGGTCCAGCGGCTCATGGTCTCCGTCCGGGTGGAATC
This sequence comes from bacterium, assembly GCA_016719645.1. Lineage (GTDB taxonomy): Bacteria > Krumholzibacteriota > Krumholzibacteriia > LZORAL124-64-63 > LZORAL124-64-63 > PNOJ01. The sequence goes on along the minus strand of JADJYS010000036.1, from coordinate 17,399 downwards.
CGCGAACTTCAGAATTCGTCGGTGAAGCGGTAGCCGATGCCCCACACCGTCAGGATGTAGCGGGGCCGGTTCGGGTTGGCTTCGATCTTGCCGCGCAGCCGGTTCACGTGCGAGTTGACGGTGTGCTCGTAGACGTCGGAATCCTGGTCCCACACCTGGTCGAGCAGCTGGGTCCGCGAGAAGGTGCGGCCCGGCCGCGCGGCCAGCGTGTACAGCAGGTCGTACTCCTTGAGGGTCAGCTGGACCGGCGCGCCGCCCACGGTGACGCGGCGCTTGGCGTGGTCGATGCACAGCCCGCCGAGCTCGAGCAGGAGGTCCTGTTCGCCGCCCCGCGCGATGCTGCGGGCCAGCTCGATGCGCCGCTGCAGCACCTTGAGGCGGGCCGTCAGCTCGCGCAGGCTGAAGGGCTTGGTCATGTAGTCGTCGCAGCCCAGCTCCAGGCCGAGGACCTTGTCCGCCTCCTCGCCGCGGGCGGTGAGCATGAGGATCGGCACCTGCCGGTCGCCCGCCCTGATCTCCCGCAGCACGTCCAGGCCCGACATCCCGGGCAGCATCCAGTCCAGCACCACGGCCGACCAGTCGGCCGCGGCGATGGCCTCGACCCCGCGGTGGCCGTCGTGGACCGCGGTCACGTCGTAGCCCTCGCCCCGCAGGTGCAGGGTGATCAGCTCCACGAGGTCGTGGTCGTCTTCGATCAGCAGGATGCTGCGTCGCGCCGTCTCGCTCACGTCGGTCCTTTCCCGTCCGGCCGCCGCCAGCCGCCCGCGGCGCCACCCACGATTCTACCACGGCCCGACGGAGGCTGTCTGCCCGCAACCGGACGCGGCGGCGGCCCCGAATGCCGCCGGTTTGTGTCCTGAAGAATTGACTCCTTCGTGATAGATCCGTGACCATCCCCACCTATGATGACCCCAGTGAAGTTTCCTCCCGGCCGCCGATCGCGGCGGCAATCCGGGAGTGCAGGCTCGGACCGGATCGTGGGCCTCGCCCGGGATCCGGATCCAAGACACGGGGCCACCGGCGGGGGTTGCCCCGTGTTCTTTTGTGCCCCTGCCGCAACCGCGCCCCCGCCCCTGCGTAAGACCGCGCTCGCGGCCCCGCGCGTGCCCGCTTGCTTCCGGCGGGGCCCTGCCCTAAGCTTCCGCCCGGCACGGCGACCGACTCCCCCCGGCGAAAGGACGCCCATGGCACCGGCCTTCCTGCACGTGAACGACCTCGGCAAGAGCTACGGCGACGTGCGCGCCGTGGACGGGATCTCCCTGGAGATCCCGCGGGGCAGCATCTACGGCTTCCTGGGCCCCAACGGGTCCGGCAAGACGACCACGATCCGCTGCATCATGAACATCATCCTGGCCGACCGCGGCGAGATCCTGTTCGACGGCCGGCCCCTGGACCGCACCCTGCTGGACCGGGTCGGCTACCTGCCCGAGGAGCGGGGGCTCTACCGCAAGATGAAGTGCGCGGAGCAGCTGGCCTTCCTGGCCACGCTCAAGTCGGTGCCGCGCAAGGAGGCCCTGCGCCGGGCCGAGGCCTGGCTCGAGCGGCTGGGCCTGGGCGAGTGGAAGGACCGCAAGGTGGACGCCCTGAGCAAGGGCATGCAGCAGAAGGTCCAGTTCGCGGCGACGTTCCTGTTCGAGCCGGACCTGGTGATCCTGGACGAGCCCTTCAGCGGGCTGGACCCCCTGAACGTCGAGACGATGCGCGATGTCATCCGCGAGCAGAACGCCCGGGGCTGCACGATCATCCTCTCGACCCACATGCTGGCCGAGGCGGAGAAGCTCTGCGACGCGGTCTGCCTGATCGAAGGCGGCCGCAAGGTGCTGGACGGCACCCTGCAGGACGTGCGCGCGAACTTCCCCCTGAAGTCGGTGCGCGCGGCCTACGCCGGCGGCAAGGAGCCGCCCGCGCGCCTGCCCGGGGTCGCTCACCGGGCCTTCCAGGACGATTCCTGGCGGCTGACCCTGGAGGCCGGGGCCGACACCGACGCGGTGCTCGACGCCCTGCGCGCCGCCGGCCAGCTGACCCTGTTCGCCGCCAACCGCCCCGCCCTGGACGAGATCTTCCTGAGCGTGGTGCGCGAGCGCCGCGCCGCCGCCGGAACGGAGGCCGCGTCGTGAAAATGCTCGCCATCATCCGCCGTGAATACCTCGAGCGCGTCCGCACCAAGGGCTTCGTGATCAGCACCCTGCTGATCCCGCTGCTGATGGCCCTGATCATGGTGGTGCCCATGCTCACCATGCAGTCGGTCGACACGCGCAACACCATCGGCCTGATCGACCCCAGCGGGGAGTACTTCTCCCGCCTGGACGAATCCCTGTCCTCGCAGGAGGACCTGCACGTCTCGCTGATCCCGCTGCCGGTCACCGGCGGCGACGTCGCGGCCGCGACGGCGGGCATGCAGGACCAGATCCGCGACGAGAGCCTCGACGGCGGCGTCGTGATCGGGGACGACTTCGTCGGGACGCCGAAGGCCACCTACTACAGCCGCTCGGTCTCCGGCAGCATCGTGCGCGACGACCTGCAGCCGGCGCTGGACCGCGTGCTGCGCCAGGCGCGCTTCGCCCGGGCCGGGGTGCCGGACTCCCTGCACGCCTTCCTGTCCGAGCGCGTGGCCTGGGAGTCGCTGTCGGTGGGCGACACCGGCGAGGCGACCCGCCGCGACGAGGGCGGCGTCATGCTGCTGGCCTTCACGCTCATCATGATGCTCTACATGATGGTCCTGGTGTACGGCCAGCAGACCCTGACCGCGGTCATCGAGGAGAAGAGCAGCCGCGTGGTCGAGGTGCTGCTGTCCAGCGTGCCCTCCTCGCAGCTGATGTTCGGCAAGGTGGTGGGCATCGGCGCCGCGGGGCTGACGCAGGTGGCCATCTGGACCGCCGCGATCTTCGTCATGGCCGGGCAGGGCCTCAGCGTGGGCGGCATCTCCTTCGACGCCTCCTACCTGACGCCGATGATCCTGGGCTCGTTCATGGTCTTCTTCCTGCTGGGCTTCCTGCTGTTCTCGATGATGTACGCGGGCGTCGGCGCGCTCTGCAACTCGATCCAGGAGGCGCAGCCCTTCGCCACGCCGATCATGATGTTCGTGATCATCCCGATGATGCTCATGACCCTGGTGCTGCGGGCGCCCGGCAGCCCCCTGGCCACGGTGCTGAGCCTGATCCCGATGTTCTCGCCCATCCTGATGTTCATGCGGGTCTGCCTAGCCTCGCCGCCGCTGTGGCAGGTCCTGCTGTCGTGGGTGCTGATGAGCGCGACGATCTGGATGATGTCGCGGGCGGCCGGGAAGCTCTTCAGGGTGGGCATCCTGATGAGCGGTTCGGCCCCGAATTGGGCGACGCTCATCCGGACGCTCCGCCAGCCGGATTAGGTGGCAGGGAACAGATAGGGGCCCGCGGACGGACCGCTTGCTAGACGGTCCGTCCGCGGGCCCCTATCTGTTCCCGGCACGCTGATCTGGGCTGGCGGAGGGTCCGGATGTGCTATGCTTCAGGGCTGAACCTGCAGCGGGGAGAGGCCTGATGAAGCGTGGCTTGGCATTTGTATGCGTGCTGGGGTGGGCGGCGGCGGCGGGGGCGGGGACGGGGGTGCACACCACGTACCTGTGGCACATGCACCAGCCGATCTACTGGCCGGACGAGAGCGTGTGGACGCCGGGGCGGTACGAGACCGCCTTCGAGACGATCACGCTGGGGCACTCCCAGAACGACGAATTTTCGATCTTCAATTCGGACGACCGCGTCGCGGACTACCAGTGGTACCCCAAGGACGCCCTGCAGATGGTGCTGGACCTGCCGGAGGCCGGCGCGCAGGTCTCGTTCGCGGGCGCGCTGATCGAGAACCTGAACTCGCTGGGGCAGGCCGGCTGGAACGGCGGCCGCTACGCCGCCGACTGGTGGAGCCACTACCGCACGGCCCGCGGCTGGCTCAACGCCGCCGGCGACCCGCGCCTGGACCCGGTGCTGGCGGGCTTCCACCACGCGATCGGGCCGCTGCTGCCCGAGGCGGCGCTGCGCATGGAACTGGCCTGCGGCCGCGCGATCTGGGACGACGCCTGGGGCGGCGGCGCGCAGTCCGCCGGCTTCTTCCCGGCCGAGATGTGCTTCAGCGAGCGCATGATCCCCGCCCTGGCCGACGCGGGCGTGGCGTGGGCCATCGTGCCCGACCTGCACCTCGCGCGGGCCTGCGAGGGCTACCCCTGGGCCGCGAACCTGGACAACACCGACGCCCCGAACCCCGCCGACCAGGTCAACCCCGCGCAGGCGAACTGGACCAGCCACACCATCTCGCGCGGCGTCACCCTGAAGGTGCCGTACCCGTTCGGCTTCACGCCCCACCGCGCGGCGTACGTCGACCCGGCCACCGGCGCGAGCCGGTCGCTGGTGGTGGTGCCGGCCGCCGACGCCATGGGCTGGGAGGAGGGCTACGGCCTGTTCGGCACCGGCGGCGTCGACGCCCTGGCTCCCGCCAACGACCCCCAGCGCCCGATGCTGGTGCTCTTCGCCCACGACGGCGACAACGCCTGGAGCGGCGGCTACTCCTACTACCACGAGAGCGTCACCCAGTTCACCCACGCCGCGGCCGCGGCCGGCCACACGCCCACCACGATCGCCACCTACCTGCGCCACCACCCGGTGCCGGCCGGCGACATCGTCCACGTCGAGGACGGCGGCTGGGTCAACGCCGACGGCGACTTCGGCAGCCCGCAGTTCATCAACTGGAACTGGCCGCTCGTGAACGCCGCCGGCCAGTTCGACATCCCCGGCGGCTGGGCCGAGGACGAGCGCAACTGGGCCGTGCTGATCGCCGCCCAGAACCGCGTCGAGACCGCGGCCGCGCACTTCGCGGTCGACCCCGCGAAGGTCGTCGCGCCGAACCCCGGCGCCAACGCCGCCGAGCGGGCCTGGCACTTCCTGCTGGCGGGCTACGAGAGCGGCTACATGTACTACGGCGCCTCGCTGGACATGGAGATCAAGGCCACCCTGGCCTGCAACCGCGCCGTCGCGCTGGCCGACCCGGTGATCGCGAGCCTGGGCGACGCCTCGCCGCCGACGGTGTGGCTGCCGCAGCGCCTGCCCTGGAACCCCGGCGGCCAGGGCGGCGGCTCGCTCTGGGGCTACCCCGGCGGTCAGGGCGCGACCATGAGCCGCGACTTCCACGTCTGGACCTTCGCCCACGACGCCTCGGGCCTCGCGCGCGTCGAGCTGATGGTCCGCGAGGACCAGGACGGCCGCAACGACCCGGCCACGATCGTCAACGAGACCTACGCCGGCGGCGCCGGCGTCGGCGCCTGGAGCGCGCGGCCGATGAACCGGCGCGTCATGCCGACGGGCGAGCCCTGGCCCATGGCCGAGATCGACTTCACGGTGCTGCCGTCGCGCATCGCCGACCAGTACTGGGTCGAGCTGGCCGGCTACTCGGAGATCCTGTTGGATTACTACATCGAGGCCGAGGACTCGCTGGGGCACGTCACGCGCTCGCCGGTCCAGCACGTCTGGGTGGGCGCGGGCGGCGGCGGCGCGGGCGAGGACCCGGTCGTGCGCACGCTGCCCTCGCCGCCGCAGGCGGGGCAGACGGCGCACGTCTGGTACGAGCCGGCCGGCCGGCCCCTGGCGTCGGCGACCGCGGTCCTGATGCACTGGGGCATCGACGGCTGGACCAACGTCCACGACACGGCCATGGCCTGGGACGACACCGCCACGGCCTGGCGCGCCGACATTGCCGTGCCGGGCAATGCCCTGGTTCTGGACTGCGTCTTCACCGACGGCGCCGGCCTGTGGGACAACAACGGCGGCACCGACTGGCACCTGACGGTCGCGGGCGGGCAGAACGAGGAGTCGCCGTTCTCGATGGACGGCCAGCCGGACACCGGCGCGGTGCTCGAGGACTGCGGCGGGGTGCGCCTGTGGTACGCGTGGGAGGAACCCTGGCTCTACGTGGCGACCGACGCGGTCACGAGCCAGGCGGGGCGCGACGCCTTCCTGCTGCTGGGCGCCGGCGGCGCCGCGACGCGCGGGGCGCCCTGGGCCAAGGCCGGGCAGGTGCTGACCTGGGATGCGTTCCTGGCAGGGGAAGGCAGCAACGCGTGGTGCGGCTGGTTCAATGCCGCGCAGGTCACGCCGCCGACCGGGCGGGTCGAGCAGGCGCGCGGCGCGGTGCTGGAGGGGGCGATCCATCTGGGGGACCTGTACTCCGGGGCGCGGCCGATGGAGCTGGTGGTGGCGCTGGGGGTGTACGGGTCGGCGGACGGGGCGGCGCTGGTGGAGCAGTGTCCCGAGGGGAACGGGGACGGGAATCTCGGCGCGGCGGAGTACCGGGCGGTCTGGGTGCCGGTGGGAGCGGGGGAGGCCGTGCCCGCGGTCGACCCGGTGCGGGTGACGGCGGTGCCGAATCCGTTCAACCCGAGCACGGTGTTGAAGTTGAACGGCGTTGGCGACGGGACCGTGTCCGTCGTCGTTTACGACACGGCGGGACGGACCGTGCGCAGGTTGACGGGAGCCGCCCAGAGCGGGGCTTGCGACATCGTCTGGGACGGGCGGGACGAACGGGGGAGGATGGTGACCAGCGGGACCTACTTCCTGCGGACGACCGGCGAGGGGATCACCCGGACCAGCAAGATCATTATTGAAGTAGGGGAGCATCATCATGTGCAGGCGGAACTGACCTCTTTGTGGAGAATCGACCGGGAGAGGAGGGAGCCCCTCGATGAGGCCTTGCGCTCGGTTCGTCCGCCCTGCTGGCTGTTGCCGTCCCGGTGCTCGCCTTGGGCGCGAGCTGCGACATTCCGGCATCCTGCCACGTCATCTTCGCGGGAAAGCTGGTGACGCACGTCGATACCGGGTTCGACGGGACGTACTGCGTCATCAACGGCGTCAGCATCGGCAAAGCCAAAGAAGAAGAGAACCTGAGGAAACGCATTGACGACTATGCGGATACGGAATTCGTCGCCGACATGGTGTCGGAGGGCGCGACCATCGAGGACGCTGTCGTCGCGTCGTCGAACGGGAACACGCGTTCTTCCGGGATTTGGAGCGGACGATCATCGCTTTGCCGTCGAGTTCCCGGAGAGGGGGCGCACTGCCGCCGGAAATCCGCGATGTCGTTCAACGATATCACGATGTGGCAGATACGCTGTGGTATGACCGCCAAATCGGGAAGTACGCATATCGCTACCGTTCGGATTCCGTGGCGCTGATCGTGGATACCGAATTATGCATCCCCGAGGCGCTCGAGCCTGACCCCTTGTTCTATTCGCGGCTCGTCGAAGGCTTCATCAATCATTGCGGGCGAGAAATTGAGGATTGCTGGTGATGGCGTCTTCGGGCGCCTATGCCCTGATGTACGGCAAGCTCGGCATCGATGAGGCCCCTCCGGCACCTCTTCAGCGGAAGCTTCACGCGAGTATGGTCCAGGGCCCCATCAGTCGCTCGCTGTTGGTGGATATCCTCGATCGCCAAGATTCGAGGCGGCGATGATGGCCGCGTCCCCTCGAAATCCCCTCCGACCTTTCGCATGGAGCTTGTGCGTCCGCCCGTGATCGTCCTGGCGGCTGCTGGCGGTTGCCGGTCGCCGACCGGTGCCGTTGCCGAGGCTGGTCTTCCTGACGGTTGCGGTCGATGGAACCGATATTAGGACAATATTAATCCTTTATCGAGGTTCGCCTTCGTGTACACTCCACGCTCCAGACAACCTCATGTGGTCGACGGCCAGGCCTGGCCATGAACCGGCAGGCACCCGCGCGATTCCATCCTGGTTCTCCTGAAGACGACAAGCCTTTATCAGAGCGGAGATCGAGATGCGCTGGCCCGTGTTCGCGGGTGCGATGCCTGTCCAGGTTGGCAGACCGTACGGTGGGCCGCAGGGCCGGTCGACGTCTCCCGCCGCGCGGATCGGCATCGCGATGTTGGTGACGCTCGGGTGCGCGACGCCCGGATTCGCGACCCCGTCCCTCGATACCTTCGTCCTTACGGTCGGAGGCGTGTCGGTCCCCGGCCCGCCCGGCTGCACTTCGCCCGTCACGCCGGCGTCGATGTCCGATTTCTTCGGAGATTACGGCGTGGTGTCTTCCCGTCGGGGGCCTGATGTTTGCGGGTGCCCGGCGGCTTCGATGAACCGACATCGCTGATCGGCCCCCCGCCGACGAGCGGTCTCTGGACAACGGCGGATCGGCGGCACGTTCGGCGGGACGTCTTCGGTCGTGGCGAACTACGGCCGTCTCGACGCGCAGGCGCAGTCCGACTACGCCGGCGATACCAGTTCGCTCACCGTGACCGGAGCCGAAGCGTTCGCGATCGCGGCCGACGGCTTCACGGTCACGGCTCCGGGCATCGCGGACGGGTTGTCCGGGACCGTCGTCTTTCGCACCACCGTCACCGGCGGCTTGTCGACCTCGGGGCCGGGATCGGCCGGTCTGCGGGTGATCTACCACGTGAATGCCGGGCGGCGGGTATCGATGCTCCGCTCCAGCGTGAGCGGCGCGGCGTCGCTGCCCAGCCTCGCCTCGATCGGAGGCGTCGGCCTGCGGGATTCACCCGCACGCCCGGAGTTCTGAGCGGGAGCGGCGAGGTCGCCACGGCGCCGATCCCGATCGCCCTGGCACCAGGTTCGAGTACAGGCACGGCCTGCTGGCGTACGCGGTGCCGACCCTCACCGCATCGGTCCAGTCGGACTTCGCCGCGGCGATCACGGCCATCGAGGTCAAGGGCCCCGGCGGCCAGACCGTCGCCGATTTCGCCATCACCTCCGATTCGGGAACCGTCTACGGCCAGGGCGGCGTCGTGGCGGTCGGCGACGATCCGGACGGCGAGGACGGCGGCCTCATGCGGCTTGGCCCATCCCAACCCGGCGGGGACGGGAAGTGAACTTGAGCTTCAGCCTGGAAGGGCCGTGTCGACGAGCTTCCGACACTCCACGACACGGCTGGTCGGCGGGTGAAGCACCTCGAGGCCGCGGCGCGCGCCACGGACCGGGCCGTCGCGGGACTTTCGCAGCGATCTACGCTCGCTGCCGAGCGAGCGGCGTCTACTTCGCCCGGCCCGTGGCAGGAAGGCCTGAGACGACGCGCCCCACGCCGCTTCCGCTGAGGCGGCGCGGGCGATTCGACCCCGCGCCCTCCTGATTCCGCGGCGAGCGTGTGACCATCGGCGGGGACGCCGAACCATCCCGGGCGGACGACGTATACCGCGGTACGTCCCGTCGAACGCACCGTCCACCGCCGGGGAGAGAACCCATGGATCGCAAGGAATTCTGAAGACCGCCTGCGGCTGGGCGCCTGCGGCCGCGCCCTGAGCCTCTTCGGCCCGGCTCGCCCCGCTGCTGGCGGCCGAGGCCCCTGCTGAGGACCAGCGCCTCAAGCGCTCCGTCCGCTACTAGCTCGCGAAGATGTCGGGCCATCGGAGTTGCCGCCGACACGCCGGCGGAGACCTGCGCGGGGATCTCCGAGCAGACCGGCCGAGGGCGCGAAGCTGGGCCAGCTCGGGGCCAGGTCCGGCGACGATCCCGAGGGCTACTTCGCCGCGCCGCCAGAACTGGGGCACCGACTTCACGTGGGACAAGGAGAAGGGGACCGTCACTGTCGCGGTGGCTGCCGGGGAGTGCGGCTGCCCGCTGGTCGACGGTGCGGCGGACGCCCGCGGTCTGGTGCAACTGCCCGTGGGCTACCAGAAGGAGAGCTGAGGCCATCCTCGGCAGGCCCGTCCAGGTCCGCCCCGTGGAATCCAACCGGCGGCGCCGAGCGCGCTGCGTCTTCGAGGTCACGCTGTCGTAGACGTCGGCAGGCGGTGGGCCGTCTGCCGCGGGCAGCGGGACCGTTCGATTCTACTGCATCCCGGATCGGCGGCTTGCAGATGGACGTCCGAAGCGGATTACCCGGTCGGTCGCGCGAGACGGAGCTGCTGATGAAGACCATGCGATGGTGCCTCGCTGCTGGCGGTGGTGGGCGGGGTACATGGTGGCCGCCGCCGAAGCCGCCGAACCGCTTCGGATCCTGGGACTGGCCGACCGAGGAGAGCGCCGGCGTCCCACGCTGCCCGGAGACGGGGCTATGATGTGATCCGCGTGTTCCGTGCGGACTCGTCCACGCTGAATATTACAGCGACGAAGTCCCAACCGGGAAGGCGTCTTCCCGGTCAGAGGACATCGAGCTCGGGAGAATCTCATCCCCACGCTTTACCCCCAGGCGGCGGCGATCCCGAGGAAGTCTGTTGTACACCTGGTCCGGCTTCGGAGCTGCGGTTGTGGGGGTGACGCCCGGCGGCTTCCCGTCGTACCCCATCGAGTATCTCGTCCCGTCGACTTCCGTCGAGACGCAGGCGGGATCGTGGGGGATGGTGAAGAGCATCTTCCGGTGACACGGGACGGCTCGTGTCGCGGGCCGTGTTCCCTGCCCCGTTCGCGGGGATTGGAGTTCGCATGCGGATCCTCAAGGCGGCGCTCGTCTGCGCGCTGCTCGGCGCCGTCCCCGGCCTGGCCGCCGACAAGCCGCCGCGCAACGTGCTGCTGCTGACCATCGACACCCTGCGCGCCGATCACCTGAGCCTGTACGGCTACGCGAAAGAGACCACGCCGCGGCTGGCCGCCTTCGCCGCCGACGCGACGACGTTCCGCCACGCCTACAGCCCCAGCGCCTGGACCCGCGCCTCGTTCGCCACCTATTCACGGGCCTGTCGCTGACGGTGTCCGGGCGTCGACCAGGACGACGTCCTGATCCGGACCTGCCGACCCCGGCCGAGCTGTTCCGGGCCTGGGGATTCGCCAATGCGGCATCTGCAGCAACGATAACATCGGCCCCGCCTTCGGCTTCGCCGGGTTTGACCCACGACCACCCTCCTGCAACAGCGGCTACCCCGACGATTTCCAGGTGACCGACGCCGCTGATGTCAACGAGCGGGTTTCGCGGGTGGCTGCGCGAGGAACGTCCCACGTAGCGGGTTCCTCTTCGTGCTCTACGGGACCCCCAGATCCCTACCGGCCCCACCTGGAGATGGGGTTGCACTCCGCCGCCCCGCGGCGAGCCGATCGGTTCGCGCAAGTTCCTCGACCGCCTCGACCGCGCGACCGACGGCTGTCTCGACCACTTCCGCGACGACATCGTCGGCCCTGGCGACGGCGAGATCGCGCACGCCGACCGGCAGGCACGGCATCGGCGAGCCGCTGGATGCGCTGAAGTCCCGACCTGCCTGACGACACGCTCAGGATCGTCACCGCGGACCACGGCGAGGAGCCTGGGACCACGAGGAGGTCCCCGCGTCACGGCCGCCGCCATTCCTACGACGGGAGGTACGTGCCGCCTGTCGCGGTGGTCGGGCGCCCTGCCGCTCGGCGGGACGATCGACCGTCCCCGTCGGCGCGGGCGGCCTCTTCGGGACTCTCGCCTGGGCTTCACGGCCTGCCGAAACCGGCGGCGCTTCGCGCCTGGCTTCCTGCGCGACGACGGCCGGTCGATCTCCTGAGCCGGATGCGGAAGGGCGCACGCTGCGCGCGCCGCTGGAATGGCCCTGGAAGCTGATCCGCGAAGAGGAGGCCCGCGACCCGGCGAGTCCCTGTCCGGCGGCGCCCCGCCGGACGCCGCCCGCATCCCGGCTCTACGATCCGGCCGCGACCCGGCGCGAGACCCCGTCGCTTGCCGACCCCAGCCCGACCCGCGCGCGATGTCGGCGCGCCTGGCGGCCATCGCCGCCGGTGACAGCGCGACGCCACGCCGCCATGGCGCTCGAGGAGCGGGCGCCGCAGCTCTCCGACCGGGAAAAGCGCAACCTGCGCGCGCTGGGTTACGTCCGCTGAACCGCCGGCCGAGAATCCGAGCGGGCCGGTCTACCGGTTCCCGCCATTCGCTCGTATGTTGGGGCGACCTGCCTCCGAAATCGAACGCTCACCGGGTCCGGGCTGCCGGCGCCCGTCACGACAGGAGAACCGAGATGTAGCGAATCCCTGAGCCTATTCTGCGGCCGGCGCCGCCGCCCTTGCTGGCCCTGGCCACGATCCCGCGTCGCGACCCGACCGACCGGGATGTGGATCGAGATCCTGTTTTGCGGGATCTGCCATTCGGACCTCCACACGGCGCGCAACGAGTGGAGCGCTCTGCCGACGGTCTATCCCGGTCGTGCCGGGCCACGAGATCGTCGGCAAGGTCGGCGACGGCTCGGCGGTCACGAAGCTCGGGTGGGTGATCTCGTCGGGCGTGGTTGCCTGGTCGACTCCGGATCACACCTGTTCCAACTGCGGGGCTGACCGCGAGCAGGCCTGCTCCCGGCGCGGTCTTCACCTACAATTCCCCCGACAAACGGCACCTCGGCGGGGACCTACGGCGGCTATTCGGAGCAGCATCGTCGTCGACGAGCACTTCGCGCTGAAGGTCCCGGAAGATCTCGACCCGGCCTGGCCGGCGTGGCGCCGCTCTGTGCGGGAATCACGACCTACTCGCCCTGCGCCACTGGGGCGTGACCGCGGGCAAGAAGGTCGGCGTGGTCGGCTCGGGGGCTCGGCCACATGGGGGTGAAGTTCGCCCACGCCTTCGGCGCCCACGTCGTGGCTCTACCACTTCGCCCGAAGAAGGCGGGACGCGCTGCGTCTCGGCGCCGATGAGGTGGTCGTCACCCGCGACGCCGGCGCGATGGCGGAAGCACGCCGGCAGTTTCGACTTCATCCTCGACACCGTCTCCGCAGATCACGACATCAACGCCTACCTGAATCTCCTCAAGATCGACGGCACCCTCACCCTGGTCGGGGCGCCTGACAAACCCCTGCCGGTTTCCGGCTTCGGCTGTTGCTTTTGGGCGGCGCAGCGTGTCCGGTTCGCTCATCGGCGGCATCCGCGAGACCCAGGAGATGCTCGACTTCTGCGGCCAACACAACATCACCGCCGAGTCGAGGTCATCCCGATCCAGAAGGTCAACGAGGCCTACGAGCGGCTCCTCAGGTCCGATGTGGTATCGCTTCTCGATCGACATGGCGTCGTTGTGAACGTCTGTAGGCGCGAGTTCCCGGCGGCGCTTACCGCGCGAACATGACGCGCCGAAGCCGGAACTGGTGATTGATTCTTGTACTCCAGCAGGCTTTCCTCGTGAAGCCGTGCGACATCCCCCAGGACCAGGAAGCTGTCCGAGGAGCGGGGCACCGCAGGCCAGGTTCAGGGAGGGCGCCCCGGCTGGAATCCAGGATCCCGCGCGCACCGCGAGGGAGCGCGAGGTGCCTCGTCTGGCCGGTAGTACAGGAATGTCGCTGTGGCTGAGGTAGTCCGTGATGTCGTATTGTCGTCTCCCAGCGTATCCTGGATCCGCCTTGGCGGGCCTGGGATGCGGTATCTCTCAGCTTGAGCGTCAGGAGCAGGTTGCCGCGCTGGTACCAGGGGGTCAGGTAGAAGTTGTTCCAGCTGCGCGAGAGGGGGGACCAGCCGTGCTGTCCGACTTGTGCTCGAGGTCCGCGTCCGAGCTGACGGCGCCCGCCGCGTATGGGGTTTGGCGCGCCGCGGTAGGAAGATCCCGCGGTTGTAGCGCTGGTGTCGCGCAGGGGAGAGGAGCTGGATGTCGTAGGCCTGCCAGGAAGAGAGATCTGCGAGTAGGGCGACGTAGAACCGCGAGTCGAACAGGCGCGATGCTCGCGCTCAGCTGGCACACGGCCTCCCGGCCCGCCGCCCGTGGTACCGGCGCAGTACGTACGGCAGCAGGAAGATCTCCCTAGTGGCGAGAGCCCGGCCCGGTCTGTATGATCGGGAAGCTATCCGCGGGGGCGATGGCGGAGCCGGCGGGCCGCAGAAGCGGTGGCGAAGAGCGGGACGAGCAGGGCGAGGAGCGATTTGCCGCCGGCGGAGTCCGCAGCATGTTGGCTACTTTCGTCGGACGTCGTGACAGGCGGGCGCGGCGGCGCTGATCCGGCGTTCGAGAGCCAGGGGATCATAGGCGGCGTCCGGCGAGGCGTCAACGCAGGCCGAACCGCCGGTCTGCTCGACGCGGCCCTGCATCACGCACGTCATCGGGATGATATTGTAAACGACTACTGTCGGCGAGTTCTGCGCGCTTCGCCCGGCGCGCGCGCGGCGGGTCGCGCTCCGCTCCCGGGAAACCGGAAGAGCAATATTACCTTCCTTATGTCGGACGGCAGGTCGCGCCGCACTTTCGCCCGGCGTCGACAAGACCGCCTTTGCTAGGAAGCAGGGCCGCGTGGACTAGGCCTGTCTAACGACCGTCGCGGTGGATATACCTCTTGACCGACAACCGGTTGCCGCGGGCGGCCAGGCGACATCACCAGGACCCGAGCACCTCGAGCCGGAACGCAGCCCGCGGCCGGCCTGGCGAGGGAGGGGAGCGGAGCCATGGGCCAGCGAAGCTAACAGTCCCGGCTACAAGATGGTCAACGTCCGCACCCGGGCACGCCACCGTGGAGGCTGACGCTGGAGCCACGCCGCCTGTTCCTACTTTCCGGGACGAACCCATCCTGCCGCGCAGGATCTACCGCGAAGGCCTGCACCGCTGGCGCTTACGCGGGCATGGCGCAGTCCTTCCAGTTCGAGACATCCTCGACGAACGGACGGGCGAGACCGTCCAGCTGCGGGAGATGCTCGGCCCCGCCCACTACGCTAACGCCAAGCGCGACAGCACCCTGCAACGTCTGGGGCAATGATCGCGTACGACAACGGATCTCGGTCCACGCGGCTGTCGCTCTACGAGAACCCGGACGGGTCGCGGGCGCGTGCTGGACGGCGAGAGTGCGCGGCCGCTCAACGCGCCGTTCAACGGACGCCCGCATGACCGCCCGGCAAGAAGGTCCTGATCCTGCCTGATCTCTTCTTCGACCTGTACCGCACGGTGTCCTACGGGGACATCGCGGATCGACTTCGGTCCGGCGTCGTTGGAACCGGAAGAGGTTCAGACCCGTCAACTCAAGGAGCCCGAGCATGAAACTGTTTGTCCTCGTGGAGAAGCTGGCGCTCAAGCCCGTTACCGAAATGTGTGACAAGGAGATCACCGGCGTCTACATCTCCGACATGGTGTGACACGATTGCCAATCGCCGAAACCGGGCGACCCGCTGGTGACGGCAGATCCACAACAACGTGGATCGCCGCCGCCAACCCTCGGTCGACACCGCGTGCATCGTGGTCACCCAGGGCAAGCCGCTGACGGAAGACGTCAGAAGATGGCCGAGAAGGCGCAGATCCCGATCTTCTCGACCGACCTGAGCCGCTGGCAGGTCGCCACCATGCTGTACGGAGCCGGGGTGCGTTGACCCGCTGCCAACCCCGGGAGTCGCCGGGAAGGAGATGCTGATGCAGGAACTGGAAGTCGACTCCCTGAATTGCCGGGTGATCCTGGGGATGGAATTACGGAGGCTTCGAGGTGACGGCCCGGGCTTCATGGCCGACCTCATGAGCGACGTGCTGGCGTTCGCCCTCTCCCGGTTCCCCGCCGATCACGGGCCTCGCCTCCATCCAGTCGGCCCACACCGCCGGACGTCGTCGCCGACCTCGCCGGCATCCCCTACGCGGCAAGTCGCCCGCCGGAGCCCGTCATCGCCCTCGTGCGCAGCCAGCGCATCCCCTGCTGACGACGGAATCCGTCGATGTTCGAGGCGCGTGGCCGCCTTTGTACGCGAGCGGGCCTGGCGCTGGGGTGCGGCTGTGAACGAGAGCCGCTGGAGCACCGGCGAGCCGCGGGTGCCCTGGGAGGGCGCGGAGATCCTCTACGGCGAGAGCTTCCGGATCGTCGGCGACGATTTCGAGCACGGCGGCGAAGCGGCTGCGAAGATCAAGGGGCGATCCCCTGGGCAGTTCGGGCTGGACCCCGCGGTCATCCGCCGCCTCCCGATCGCCAACTTCGAGGCGGAGATGAACACGTCATGTACGCGCGCGAGGCCGAGATGCAGCGCCGTAGGAAGCGTTGACGCGGTGTGGATCCCGACCGACCGCGGCCAGGGGTATCCCCGACATCGGGCAGGCCCTCCAGGAGGGCTACTCCACGGCCATCGTGCCGCAGATGTGCGCCAGCGCGGCTTCGGCGCCGGCCTGGGGCTGCCTTAACATCAGGCGCACACCGACGAGTTCGAGATCATCTCGACGCCGGGCGTGGGGACGACCTTTGCGTTACACCATCCACCTCCAGGGCTGAAACAGATGGTCGCCCGCGAACCTTCCATCCTCTTCGATCCGGCCTGGTGCGTGGGCTGCGTCGCCTGCAGCCAGGTTCACCCGACGAAGCAGATCCGCGTCGCCGCCGGCTGCGCGGTCGTCGGGCCGGACCTGTGTGCATCGACTGCGACGCCTGCATCCGCCGCGGGCTCGCTACGACGCGGTGCAGGCCCGGCTGTCGACCCCGCCGACCCGGCGCGTTTCAAGTACAAGGTCGCCATCCCGTCGATGACCCTGTACGCCCAGTTCGGCCGCGACATCCATCCCAGCGGGTGCGTTTCCACGGTCGACCTGCCTTGGGTTCGACCGGGCCTGGCTGACGTGTCGTGGATGAACGAGATGGTCGCCGGTGCCATCGACGCCTCGTTCGGCGAAGCGGCCGGCCCTGCGGTCGAAGATCTCGGTCACCCGCCCGGCGATCGTGGCTGGCAGGTCCGCCACCCGGACCTGCCTCGACAACCTGGTCCGGAGCGAAACCCCGCGGAGCTGGCCGCCAAGGTGTTGCGACGGCGGGTCGTCAGCCGAGCAGCAGCTCCAGCCGCAGGACATCGGGATCTTCTCTATCACCCTGCACGGCGATCATGAACTCGATCGTGGCGCCCGTCGGCCTGGAGCAGTCCAACCTCGACGGCGCCTTCGCTATCAGCGAGACCTGCGGGCCGCTGCTGAAGGCCAGCGAAGGCTTCCTCGGCGGGGCGGAGGAGCGCGACGACCAGATCAGCCGCCGCGCCGGATCCGCTGGGCGATGTCCGGCGGCGAGCTGATGGGCATGCGCAACACCAACAATGACAGCCGGCGCACAGCCTGCGCGACGGGGAGTACGTCTTCGACCACCTCGAGGCCGGCGCAAGTTCCAGAGCGTCGACCTGATCGAGGCCTACATCTGCCCGGACGCCCGCACCAGCGGCGGCCTGACGATCGAAGGCCGGCTACGTGGCCGGCCGCAACCGGCAGCACATCGGGCGCCGGCTGGGGACGCAGAGCCTGTTCAAGGAGGAGAAGGTGCGCTCGCTGGATGCGGGAGCACTTCTTCGACTTCCTCGAGGAGGAGATCAAGGCGCGCGCGCCGTCTCGGCCTGTCGCCCAGGACCTGCGGCGGGGATCGCGCTCGAGCGCGAGCGGCAGTGAGTTGCGCGTCTTTTTCGCCCCGGAAGCGACTGTGCCGCCTGTGGCGCGCCCGACTGCGCCACGCTGGTGGAGGACGTGTTGCGCAAGGAAGCGATCATCGACGACTGCATCTTCCTGCGGCTAGCCCGGGTTGCGAGCGAGGCTGCCAAGCGAGGG
>JADJYS010000035.1 GCA_016719645.1 bacterium | reverse complement strand
CGGCGCGCAGCGCCTCGCTGACCGTGCGCCGCATAACCGCGCGAACAGGAAGCCGCCGACCAGCCCGGCTTGCGACCGACGCCAACAGGCCGATCGCCAGGATGCCCGGCGAGATGCGGTAAAGAAGGCGACCTCGCTGAACGGCCCGGTTGGTGGTGCCCGTCGAGACGCCGATGCACGGGCAGGGCGAGCAGACAGCCCAGCACCCCGCCGATCAGGCACAGCAGCACGATTCGACCAGGAAGCTGGCCAGGATCGCCCGCGGCGGGAAGCCCAGGGCCTGCCGCTCCTCGTCGGAAATGCGCAACTTGCCCAGATCGGCGGGGGCGCCGCCGCTTCCGTCAGCCACGGATCTTCCCTGCTTCGTCCCGAGTTGAGATCGGCATCGAGTTGATCGGGTGACGCCAGTCTAGTTGTGACTTGCAGGATGGTCAAGGTCGGCCCTCATAGGACCGCTCCGGTTCAATGAATATCCAAAATATTCCATAATATAATCCTGATTTATCCATATAGGGCCCGGGGGTGATCGTCGGGCTCCTTACTGCTGTTGCTGCAAAATGATAGAGAGTTTCAATCCTATTTCCATTCTTCTGTCCCGGATCGGCCGCGGCTGAAGGAGGGGTTTCGACGCGCTCCACTCCCCCTTTCACCGGGAGTTCCAGATGACGGACTACCGCACCTTCTCGATCGGCCCCGACGACGATCGCACCTGCCCCTCGGCCCGCCGGCGGCGCCGCCCTGGCCGGGAGAGGGACATCGGCACGGTGATCGGCCCTACCGCCTGCTGCGGCGGCGCATCGGCGAGGCGGCATGGGCGAGGTCTTCGAGGCCGAGCAGACCGAGCCGATCCGCCGCCGCGTGGCCCTGAAGGTCATCAAGCGGGGCATGGACACCCGCGCGGGTGGCCCGCTTCGACGCCGAGCGGCAGGCCCTGGCCCTGATGGACCACCCCTGCATCGCCAAGGTCTTCGACGCCGGCGCCACCGACCGCGGCCGCCCCTTCTTCGTCATGGAGTACGTCGAGGGCGAATCGATCACCGACTACTGCAACCGCCGCCGCCTGGGCACCGCCGAACGGTTGGAGCTGTTCGTGCGCGTCTGCGAGGGCGTGCAGCACGCCCACCAGAAGGCCGTCATCCACCGCGACCTGAAGCCGTCGAACATCCTGGTCGCGGAGGTCGACGGGCGGCCGGCCCCGAAGATCATCGACTTCGGCGTGGCCAAGGCCACGACCCAGCGCCTGACCGAGATGACGATGTTCACCGAGCTGGGTCAGCTGATCGGCACGCCCGAGTACATGAGCCCCGCAGGCGTCCTCACCGACGACGACATCGACACGCGCACCGACGTCTACGCCCTGGGCGTGGTGCTGTACGAGCTGCTGTCCGGCGCGCTGCCCTTCGACTCGCGCGACCTGCGCAAGGCCGGCTACGAGGCGATCCGCAAGATCATCCGCGAGCAGGACCCGCCGCGGCCGAGTTCGCGCTTCAGCACCCTCGGCGAGCGGTCCACGAGCATCGCCGAAGCCCGCGGCCTCGCCCGCCGAAGCGGCTGCAGGGCGAGCTGCGCGGCGACCTGGACTGGATCACGATGAAGGCGCTGGAGAAGGACCGCGAACGGCGCTACGAGACGGCCAACGGGCTGGCGGCCGACGTGCGGCGCCACCTGCGCAACGAGCCGGTGACCGCCGGGCCGCCGAGCGCCTCCTACCGCCTCGGCAAGCTGGTGCGGCGCAACCGCGGGACGTTCGCCGCGCTGGGCGCGATCACGGCCGTGCTGATCGCGGCCGTGGTGGTCAGCTCGGTGATGTACGTGCGCGCAGAGCGGGCCTCGCGCCTGGCGATCCGCGAGGCCGCCAAGGCCACGCAGGTGTCGCGCTTCCTCGGAGACATGCTCGGCGGCGTGGGTCCGCACGTGCCCAGGGCGCGACACCCGAGATGCCCTGCGCGCGATCCTCGACGAGACGGCCGGGCGCGTCGGCAAGGAGCTGGCGGACCAGCGGAGGTGGAGGCGGCGCTGCGGCTGCAGCTGGGGCGCACCTACCGCCAGCTGGGCGATTACGGGGCCGCGCAGGCGCAGATCGACCGCGTGCTCGCCCTGCGGTCGGCGTTCGGGCGGGACTCGGCCTTCCCCGTGATGTACCTGGTGGAGGCCGGCTCGCTGGCCTGGAACCGCGGCGAGATGAAGCAAGCCGAAGCGACGTACCGGCAGGCCCTGCAGAGCATGGCGGACTCGGCGCCGGTCGACTCGGTCGCCTGGGCCGAGGCCTCCCTCTACCTGGCGAACGTGCTGCAGGAGCAGGGCGCCTACGGCGAGGCCGACTCGCTGATGCAGCGCTCGCTCGCGGTCTACCGCGGCCTGCCGCAGGAATCCGACGCCCTGGCCGTGAACCTCAACAGCCTGGGCAACCTGGCGCGCGCCCGGGGCGACCTGCCGGCCGCGGAAGGCTTCTACACCGAGGCTCTCGCGGTCCACCGCCGGGTGCTGGGCGACCTCCACCCGTTCGTGTCCACCGACCTGCACAACCTGGGCCGGCTGCTGGAAGCGATGGGGCGCAGCGGCGAGGGCGAGCAGCTGCTGCGCGAGGCGATCGCGATCCACGGGAAGGTCTTCGACGGCCCCCACCCCGACACGGCGATCCTGCTGCGCTTCGCTCGCGGAGATCATCGTGGGTTCCGAACGCTTCGACGAGGCGGATTCGCTCGCGCAGGCCGCCTACGCCATGACGCGGACGATCTACGGCGACCACGACGAGACCACCGTGCAGGCGCTGATCGCGGTGGCCGAGGTGCAGTCGCGCCGGGGGAATCTCGCGGGGGCCGAAGCGACCTTCGCCGGACTGGTGACGACCTGCCGCGACACCGGGATCACCGATCCCAGCCTGCTGCCGACCGTGCTCTACCGGCTGGCGACGACGCAGCAGAAACAGGGGCGCAACCGGGAGGCGCTGGTTCCTACGCCGAGGCGGTCGAACTCTCGACCGCGGTCAGCGGCGCGGACCACCCCAACACGCTGCTGTTCCGCAACGACTACGCCCGCGCGCTGGCCGGACTGGGGGACGACGAGGCGGCGGTCAAGCAGCTCCGCGTGGTCCTCGCCACGCGCGAGCGGGTCCTGGGCGCCGACCACCCCGAAACGTCGATCACGCGCGTGGACCTGGGGCGCAGCCTCCGGCGCCTGAACCAGCCGGAGGAAGCCGAAAAGCAGCTGCGCCAGGGGCGCGACGATTACACGGCCGCCAAGGGGATCGACCACCCCGGGCGCTGGATCGGCACGGTGCACCTGGCCGGCGCGCTGATCGACCTGAAGCGGTACGACGACGCGGAGAAGGAGCTGACGGCCACCGAGGCGTTCTACCTGGGGCGTTCCGGGCCGGGCAGCACCGATACCGCTGGGTGCGGGCGCGGCTTTCCAGCCTGCACCTCAGGGCGGGCCGCCGGGCCGACGCCGACCGTCTGCTGGCCCTGGCCCTGGACGACACGCCGGGTCCCCTCGATCCGCGGACCCGCGGCCGCATCCTCACCGACCGCGGGGAGTCCTGGCTGGCGCTGGGCGAGCTGGGCGAAGCCGAGAAGGTCCTGAAAGAGAGCTTCGGGATCCTCGAGAAGGAACTGGGCGCCGCCAACGGCGACGCCCAGTACGCCATGCGCCTGCTGGCCGGCCTCTGCGACCGGCAGGGCCGGCTGCAGGAAGCCGCCGCCTGGCGGGCGCGGTTGCTGTGAGCGGCCGGGTCACGCGGGAAGGTGCCGGCCCGATCGGGCGCCGGCACCTTCAGAGCGATCCGGGCGGGACTCAGACGGACCGGGTCTCATTCAGGTAGCTGCTGACGGGATCGGTGCAGATCATGATCTGCCCCGTCGCGACCAGGAGCCACGCCCGGGCCTTGGCGGCCACGCCGCTCCACTCCACCTCGCGCTCGGCCAGACGAATCGCGAGCGTCTGCAGCGCCCACCTGGTGGCGACCACGGCGGCCGCCGTCTCCGGATCCAGGTGGGTCAGGCTCGCCGCTTCCAGCTTCAGATCCTTGAGCTTGGCGCCGACGGCCTTGGCCAGCTCGCGGGTGAGGCGCCAGGAGCCGTCCGCCTGCTGGGCCAGCACGAGCTGCAGGAGCAGGTCCGGCTCGTCGCGCTCGAGGCGCTTCCGGTTGTTTTCACCATCTTCCGAGTGCTCTTCAGCATCCATCCACGTGCTTCCTTTGGACGAGAACAGGTTCGCCATGAAGTTGGAGGAGGGGGCGCATTTCACCATGTAGTCGACGTTGTCGCATTTGCACATGATCATCCCCGCACCCGTGCCGCCCCACCCCCGCGTCAGCGCCACCGGCACCCGGCGCAGCTCCGCCGTGCCTTCGACGTGCGACTCCCGATCCACGGCCACGAAGCTGGTCAGGCTGGACATCACCTGGTAGGCGCAGGCCAGCTCGAGGATGCGCTTCTCCCGGCCGTCGCGCTTGCGGGTGGTCTGGACGGAGCCCGTGCGCGGCGCCTCCTCCAGGTCGCGGATCGCCAGACGGGCCAGCAGGGCGGGCAGGCCGGCGTCGCTGTCGGCGACCTCGGCGGTGTCCAGCGGCAGCGACCACGACCGCACGTTGTCGCCGTCGCGGGCCCGCAGCGTCACGGTGCCCTCCCCGGCGCGCGCAGCCGCGCCATCACCGTGAACTGCTCGCCGCCGAACAGTCGGTTGAGGGTGCCGGGCGTCACCAGGTCGGGCTGCAGCCCCTCCCATTCCAGCTCGATGCCGGACCAGGCCGGGCAGCCCAGGCGCCCGAACGTCCGCAGCACCTTGGGTTCGATGCGCTCGCCCGGGAAGATGAACTCCGCCGCGCCTCCGGACGCGCGCGCCAGCCCGCGCACCAGGTGCTCCGAGGCGCCGCGGCCGATGCCGAAGGTGAACAGGCGCACGCCCGGATGGGCGCCGACCAGCTCGATGCACTCCTTCTCGTTGCCCACCTGGCCGTCGGTCAGCAGCAGGATGTCGCAGCGGCGCCCGGCGCCCGACTGCAGGATGTGCTTCAGCGGCGCCAGGATCTCCGTGCCGCCCAGGTTGGCGGTCATGGCCTGGATGGCCGCCGTCGCCCGGTCCAGCGTCGTCTGGTCGTAGGCGACCGGCCGCGGGAACAGCGATTCGAAGTGCGAGCCGAAGCTCACCACGTTGAAGCTGTCGCCACTCCGCAGGCTGCGCAGGCAGAGCAGGAGCGCCTTGCGGGCCTGCTCGATGCTCTCGCCGCCCATCGAGCCGGAACGGTCGAGCAGGAAGACGACCTCGCGCGCGACGCACTCCGACACCGGCATCTCGGGCCGGAAGTTCAGCAGCGCCACGAAGCCACCGGTGGGGTCGGGCACCAGCGTGACGCGCGGCCGGAAGGGGTCGGCCTGCCGGATTTCGAGCACGAAGTCCTGGTCCAGGGCCGTGGACTCGGCGGCCAGGCTGATCCCGGCCCGCGTCCCGTCCAGGTCGATCGACACCGGGTGGCTCGGGCATTCGATCCCGCGCAGCGGCGACGCGCCGGCGTAGGCCACGTCGATCCGCAGCCCGTAGGGCACGCCCCCGCGCGCGACCGGCGGCGTGAGGTGGTCGAGCTCCGACGGGTCCATCCCGGCGGCCTGGGCGGCGGGGATGTAGCGCGGCGAGATCGTGGTGGGCAGGCAGAGGCGCACGCCGTCGGCCGTGGCGTCCAGCATGGTGGCGTACTCCAGGGTCACGGTCGCCTCGGCGCCCGGGGCCAGGTTGCCGACGCTCACGGTGAAGATGTTCGGGCGGTCCTGGTCCATCAGGAAGGCCTGGTGCCCGTCGGCGATGGCGTCGTCGTAGATCTCGAACGCCTTCTCCTTCTCCACGACGCGGCCGGCGATGCGGCGGCCCTCGACCTCGATCACGAAGCCGCGGACGGCGCTGCCCTCATCGAGCGGGAAGCTGTACACCGCCTCGATGGGGCCGCTCTCCACGTTGCGGAACCGCTGCCGCACCTTGACCAGGGCGGCGGTGTCGCGCGCGTCGACCACGATCTCGACGCCCTGCAGGGGCACGGGCGCCTCGTTGCTGCCGAACATGCCGAAGGTCTTCAGCTCGGTCTTCATCTCGGTCATCCTCCCTGCCGGGTTCACCGGCTCTCCCACCGCGGCGCGCGCCGGGATCCTCCCCGGACGGCATGTCCAGGTTGTCGCGCAGCAGCCGCACGATCCGCTCCAGCCTCGGCCCGACGGGCATCCCCGCGCCGGCGGCGAACTCCAGCCAGACGCCCTCGGCCACCTCCACCCGCGTCACGACCTGGCGCCGCAGCGCCGGCGGCTCGGGCGGGGGTTCGCGCAGGGCCAAGCACTTGAGCTCGGCCCTCGGCTCCGCCACGTAGTGGCGGGACACTTCGCACACCAGGTCCTTCGTCTCGGGGCGGTCCAGGAACGCCGCCATCTGCTCCAGGTGGACGCCCTCGCGCTGCAGCTCGCGCACCTTCAACAGGCGCTCGAGGTGCTGCGGCCCGTACTTCCCGCCCAGCCCGCGCCCCGCCGGCGGCGGCAGGACGCCCAGCTGCACGTAGTAGCGCACCGTGCGCGGACTGACGTCCCCCAGGGCCGCCAACTCGGAAATGCTGTAGGTCTTGTCGTTTTTCATCATGAAGCCATAATATCAGCATACTGTCGTTATGTCAACTGTCTTTTTTCAATGCTGCGATATTCGTTCGAACGATGGCGAAATCATATAACTACATATAATATATGGATATTATGAAGATGCGCCTCGGCGCGGCAGGCGAAAAAGGGGGAATCACAGTCAAAAATGCTGTCGTTATCGACGCCGGCTCGGCCGGCTGCTAGCCGCCCATGCCCAGCGCCATGCCCCCGAAGTAGGGGATCAGCCAGACCAGCCAGACCACGAGCGAGTAGCGGTGGAATCCCCGCCTGGCCGCCGCGCTGCCCCTGCGCAGGGTGTGGGTGGCCCAGATCGCGTGCCCGAGCATGAGCCACAGCGCGAGCTGACCGGTCAGCGTGTGGGGATCGCGCAGGTCGAAGGGACCGGCCGCGAGACGGTGCATGGCGAGGGTGCCCGAGACGTCGAACGCGAGTCCGCTCCAGAAGGCCGCGATGTGCCGCGGCCGCAGGTCATGGGCGAGCCGCTCGGACCAGACGCCGAGGGAGTAGAAGAGCAGCGCGAGGGTGATGAGCGTGAAGGAGGCGATCGCGGTCATCGGCACGGCGATCGCCTCCCGAAGGTCACGGATTCGGGCGCGGGGTCAGTGGGCGTGACCGTCGTGCCCGTGGTCGTGGGCGCCCTGCGCGGCCATCATCTTGGCGTACTCGTCGATGTTGCGCTGGCCGTGCTTGCGGATCATCGCCACGGTCTTGGGGTCCTGGCTGCTGGTGACCATCAGCACGCCGCCCTCGATGGGGATCTGCTCCATCTGGGCGCCGGACATCATGATCGACCCGAACGAGGTGCACATGCCGCACATGGGCATCTGCTCGCCGGCCATCATCTTGGCGCCGCAGGCCTCGAAGCTGGCCATGAGCTTGTCGAAGCGTTCCTTGTACCCGGCGGGGTAGGTCGTGACCTCGATCATCCCGGCGGAGAACACGTGGGTGCTCCAGTTCATGTGCTCGAACAGGTCCATGTCGGCCAGCAGGTTCTTGCAATGCCGCAGTTCTCGAGGTCGAGCCAGGCCTTCTCGGCGGCCAGTGCCGAACCCGCGCCCAGCAGCATCACAGCCAAGGCCAGCATCGCCACGTTCTTCTTCATCGTCTCTCTCCCTTGGTAGGTGGGTTTCCGGCCGTAATCACCACCAAGGTACTCGTGTATTTCGAACTCGGGTATCAAAATCACCCGTCATTTAACCTGGGAAAAATCGTGTCGGCCTCAATCCACGACGGGGGTGGGCGGCTCCGCTCCCGGCGCCCCGGCTTCCCCGAGCAGGTAGTGGTCGAACCAGCCCAGCTCCCGCGTCTGGTAGTCGAGCATGTGGCTCGGCTTGTTGATGCCGTGCCCCTCGCCCGGGTAGAGCACCAGCCGGCTGGGCACGCCGTTGAGCTGCAGGTAGGTGAACAGCTCGACGGACTGGCGCGGGTCGACCGGTTCGTCGTCCTGCCCGTGCATCACCAGGGTCGGGGTGACGATGGCGCCGGCCGCGAGGCGGGCTGTGCTCCCACATCCGCTGCAGGTCGCCGTCCCAGGGCCGGTCGTAGCCGTCGATGAACAGCTGCGGGTTGTTCTGCCCCATCGCCGAGACGTAGTTGAAGATGCCGGCGATCGAGACGGCCGCCTTGAAGCGGTCGGTGCGCGAGATCACGTTGTTGGTCGTCAGCCCGCCGTAGGAGTAGCCCGTGAAGCCCAGGCGCGCGGGGTCGGCGATGCCGCGCGCGACCAGCTCGTCGCAGGCCGCCATCAGGTCCAGGTGGTCGTCGGTGCCGAAGTTGCGGTAGACGCCGCGCTGGAAGGCTTCGCCGTAGGCGGTGCTGCCGCGCGGGTTGGCGATGAACACCGCGTAGCCGCGCCGGCTCAGCACCTGCCAGGGTAGCGCGTCGTCCAGGCGTTGCCGTAGCGCGCGAACGGGCCGCCGTGCATCTCCATGACGAAGGGGAACGGGCCGTCGGCGACGGTCTTGCCCGGCGGCAGGAACAGGAAGCCCTCCACCACGGCGCCGTCGTGGCCGGGCAGGTCCAGGCGCAGCGGCGCGACCAGGCCGTAGGCGGCGACCGCGTCGTCGACGCTCGCGAGCGTGCGCGTGGACGCCGGCTTGGCGGCCGCGCCGGCGCGCACCAAGCCGGGCCGGTGCTGCTCGCTCTCCACGAAGGCGACGACGTCGGCGGCCAGGTCCAGCTCGGTGACGTTGGCGGCGAACGAGGTCAGCGGCTGCAGGCCGCCCTGCCGCGCGTCGGCGCGCCACAGGTTGATGTCCTGGCCCTCCCCACCCGCAGGGTGATCCAGCGGCCGTCGCGCGACCAGAACGGGGATCCTCGGGCGTGGAGCCGGAACCCGACAGGCAGGACTGCGCCGACGGCGCGAGGTCGCGCTCGGCGCCCGTGGCGAGGTCGCGCACGAACAGGCTCTTGAGGTTGAGGTAGGAGCGCAGCGCGTCGGCGCGGTCCATGAAGTAGGCCAGGCGCTTGCCGTCGGGCGAGAACGCGGCCAGCGAGGCGTGGCGGTCGGGGTCGCTGACCAGCGCGATCTCGCCGCCGTCCGCCGGGATCAGGCCCACGCGCTGCTCCTCGTCGACCAGGGTCGAGAAGCGCTCGTTGTAGGTCAGCGCCAGCGTCGCGCCGTCGGGCGACCAGGCGACGTGCGACGGGTGCAGCGGCGCGCGCGTGAGCTGCACGGGCTCGGCCGGAGCGGGCCCGTCGCGCGCCACGGCCACGACCCACAGCTGCTCGTAGTCCTCGGGGTGCTCGAGGCGGTCCATGACCGTCCAGTCGGCGCGGTCGTCGTCCGCGGCCGCGGTGTCCGCCTCGGCCTCGGCCGGCGGCGCCAGCACCGCCAGGCGCGTCCCGTCGGGCGACCACCAGTAGGCGCTCAGGCCGTCGGGCAGGTCGGTGACCGCGCGGGGCCTGGTGCCGTCGAGCGGGTTGACCCAGACCTGGGTGCTGCTCGCCGCGCTTGGCCAGGTAGCTCAGGGCGCCGTCAGGGCGCCAGGCGACACCGCCCACGACGTGCTTGTCGGCGGTCACGCGGCGGGCTCCCCGCCCCGGACCTCGGCCACCCAGATCTCGCGGCGGTTCTTGTCCTCGGCCAGGTCCCGCCAGCGCTTGAGGTACGCCACGCGCGCCCCGTCGGGCGAGACGGCGGGCGCGGTCAGCGTCGGCACCTGCAGGAAGGCCTCGATCGTGAACGTGTCGCCGGCGTGCGCCGACGTGGCCGCGGCGCCGCAAAGCAGGGCCGCGCAGCAGCAGACGAGCAGGGACTTCATCGAGCCTCCCGGCGGTTGACGGTCAGACCTTCTTCTGCTCCTTCGCCCAGCTGTCCTTGAGCGAGACGGTGCGGTTGAACACCGGCGCGCCCGGGCGCGAGTGGCGCGCGTCGGCGCAGAAGTAGCCGTGGCGCAGGAACTGGCAGCTGTGCCCGGGCTCGGCCGCGGCCAGCCCCGGCTCGAGCTTGCAGCCCTTCAGGATCGTGAGCGACTGCGGGTTCAGGCAGTCCAACGGGTCGGCGCAGCCCTCCGAGACGCCCCGGGAAGGGTCGCTGAACAGCTGCTCGTAGAGGCGCACCTCGGCGTCGAGCGCGTGGGCCGCCGAGACCCAGTGCAGCGTGCCCTTGACCTTGCGCTCGTCGGGGGTGCCGCCGCCGCGCGACTGCGGGTCGTAGGTGCAGCGCAGCTCGGCGATCCGGCCCGCCTCGTCCTTCACGACCTCGTCGCAGGCGACGTAGTAGGCGCCGCTGAGCCGCACCTCGCGGCCCGGCGCGAGGCGGAAGAACTTCGGGGCGGGTTCTCCTGGAAGTCGTCGCGCTCGATCCACAGCTCGCGCGAGAACGGCACCTGCGCTTGCCCGCGGACGGGTCCTCGGGGTTGTTCAGGCAGTCGAGCAGCTCGTCCTCGCCCTCGGGGTAGTTGTTGATGACGAGCTTCAGCGGGTCCAGCACCGCCATCCGCGCGGCGCCGTCAGGTTCAGGTCGTCGCGCAGGCAGTGCTCCAGCAGGGCGTACTCGACGGTGCTGGCGGCGCGCGCGTCACGCCGATGCGCTCGCAGAAGGCGCGGATCGCCTCGGGCGGGGTAGCCCCGGCGGCGCAGGCCGCAGATGGTGGGCATGCGCGGGTCGTCCCAGCCGTCGACCAGGCCCTCCTGCACCAGCTCGAGCAGCTTGCGCTTGCTCATCACCGTGTACGACAGGTTCAGCCGGGCGAACTCGATCTGCTGCGGCCGGTAGACGCCGAGCTGCTCCAGGAACCAGTCGTACAGCGGGCGGTGGACCTCGAACTCCAGCGTGCAGATCGAGTGGGTGATGCCCTCGATCGAGTCCTCGAGACCGTGCGCCCAGTTGTACATCGGGTAGAGGCACCACTTGTCGCCGGTGCGGTGGTGCTGGCGTGGCGGATGCGGTAGATGACGGGGTCGCGCAGGTGCAGGTTGGGCGAGGCCATGTCGATTTTCGCGCGCAGGACCTTGACCCGTCGGGGAACTCGCCGGCGCGCATGCGGCGGAACAGGTCGAGGTTCTCGGCGGGCGTGCGGCCGCGGCACGGGCTGTCGGTGCCCGGCGCCTTGACCGTGCCGCGGTTGTCCTTGATCTGCTCGTCGGTCTGGTCGTCGACGTAGGCCTTGCCGGCGCGATCAGCTGCTCGGCCAGCTCGTACATGCGCTCGAAGTAGTCCGAGGCGAAGAACAGCCGGTCCTCCCAGTCCGGCCCGAGCCAGCGCACGTCCTCGATGATGGAGTCGACGTACTCTTGCTCCTCCTTCTCGGGGTTCGTGTCGTCCATGCGCAGGTTGAACTTGCCGCCGAACTTCTGCGCCAGCCCGTGGTTGAGGCAGATGCTCTTGGCGTGCCCGATGTGGAGGTAGCCGTTGGGCTCGGGCGGGAAGCGCGTGTGGACGCGGCCGCCCCAGCGGCCCGTGCGGTTGTCCTCGCGGATGATCTCTTCGATGAAGTTGTTCGGCGTCTCGGACATGGGACCTCGCTCCGGTGGGCACGTGGAAAGGGCGCGGCCGGACGGCCGCGGGCGACGTCAACACTAGGGGCGGAACGCGGGGCTGTCCAGCGGAGGCCGCAGATCCCGCCGCGGGTTGCGACGACAGAGCCGCGGTGGTAGCCTCGGCACACAGAGGGAACCGTCCCGCCCGACGTGGCAGGCGAAGAGGAGCAACCGGATGCCAAACCGCGAATTCCGTTTCCCGCCGGCGATGCTGGCGCTCACCCTCGTCCTGGCCGCCGGCTGCGGCGACGATCCCGCCGGTCCTGCGCCCGGGTTCGAGGTCCTCATCGAGGTCGTCGATGCCCAAGGTCGGCCCGTGCCCGGACTGGACCTGGCGGTGGCGCCGGATACCGAATACTACGGCGAACGGGCGCTGCCGCCACCTCGTCGCCAGGAACTGCCGCCCACCCGGTTGCAGGCGCCCTTCCCCAGTCCGTTCTATCCAGCGGTCCGCGTCCAATTCGTCCTGCAGCAGGCCGCGGAGGTGCGCGTGACCGTCGAGGACGTCGAAGGGCTCGAGCGGCGCCTGCTGCTGGAAGAAATGACGGCGGCCGGCACGTACTCGCTGGACTGGAACGGTCGCGAAGAGGACGGGGCGATCGCGCCGTCGGGCGTCTACTTCGCCAGCCTGGTCGTTACCGATGCGGACGACGGCTCGATGCTGCTGGACGACCGGCAGCCCATGCTGCTCGCCCGCATGGGCGTCGCGGCACCGGCATCGGCGACCGACGCCGACGGACGCCCTGCTCGACGACAGGCGGTTGTTCCCAACCGCCCGACCTCGGCCCGCTCACCCGCGCGACGAGAACGGCGACGAGATCGGCCTGATCCAACTCACGCCGACCACGCGCTTCATCCTGTCCGATCCGCTGACGGAGCAACGCCAGCGATTCGACCGCGACGTGACCGGCTCGGCGAGATTCCGTTTCGTCTGGGAACCGCCGCGGTAGAGGCGGGAGAACCCCCGACTGCCGAACCAGGGGCGATCAGCGCACGCCCGGAGGCGGGCGCCGCCAGGGATCCTGGAACCGGTGCAGGGTCAGCCGGTTCGGGTCCAGGCCCGGCGGCAGCCCTGCGGGAAGCGGGCGCGCGACCGGCAGGCGTCCCAGGGGCCTTCGCGGATCTCGAGCACGCCGACCCGGGACTGCGCGTGGGAATCGGCGGCGCCGACGATCCAGTTGATGGGCATGGTACCGAGAGCGAAAAAGCCGTTGGAGAGGCAGAGCAGGTTCAGGACGGCGCAGACGGCGGACCTCTCGCCGGCCCGGTTGTATTCGCCGATGAGCGTCAACCGGTCGAGCGGGCCGCGCACGACCGTCAGCGCGCCCGCTTCGGTGAGCACGTGCAGCGTGTCGGCGCAGGCCGCCAGCAGTTCCCCTGCGGCGATGCGCCGCTCGCCGAAGGTCGGGTCGGGTTCGCGGCGGACGACCTCCACCCAGCCGCCCCGCGCCGTGCGCACGGCTCCCTCGCGTCCGGCAGGTACTCGCGCGGTCCCGGCGCCACCGCGCACCCGCCCAGGACGAGCGCCGCGGCCGCCGCCGCGAGGCTAGCGCGTCGCGCGGACATACCGGCTCCCCCAGAAGATTTCCTCCATGCCCGGCTCCACGGACTTGTAGGCCGGCGCCAGCCGGCGCAGCGAACCGGCGGGATCCGAGAGCAGCCGGCTCGCCGCTGCGAGGTCCGGGGCGCCGAGCCACTCCTGGCGCATCCACTCCAGGTACCAGCCGCGGGCCTCGAGGAACAGTTCCCAGGTCGCCGTCGCCCGGCGGCAGTTCGTAGACGAGGCTGACCTCGTCGCCGGGCAGCGCCGCCAGCACGCGGGCGGGATCCCGCAGGATGTCCACCGTCTCGGGATCGTCGAATCCGTCGCGCAGCGCAGTTGACGGCGACAGGCGGACCGCCTCGCGCGCCTCGCCCAGCGACGCCAGCGCGACCCAGTCCAGCCGCCAGTGCCCCTTGGTCAGCCGCAGGCGCACGCGCGAGGCGTCGCAGCCCGGCGGCAGGGGCAGCAGGTGGACGTTGAGCGCCAGCGGGCCGGGCTCGCCGACCTCGCCCACGGTGCGCCAGCCGCCGGCGCCGTCGGGGAGCTGGACCTCGATGAAGCCCAGCTCCACGCTGGGATTCAGCAGGCTGCGCGCGCCCCCCAGCCTCGGGCGCTCCAGCACCGCCAGGCAGGGAGCCCGCCTCCGGCGCCGAGCAGGGACAGGGGAGTGGTAGAACAGGAAGGTGCTCATCAGGCTCTGCCGCGAGCGGACCACCAGGCCGAGGTCCCCCGCCGGCGGCGCCGCGAACCGCAGGTCGATCACCTCGCGGGTCGCGAGGTCGAAGCTGTCGGCGAGGCTGGTCCGCTCGCGCGCGTCGGGCGCGCGCAGCAGCTCGGCGATGTCCCCCTCGGCGGCGAGGCCGGCGTCCGGCGCCGTCAGGGCGCCGACGGCGCGGAACCCGCCGGCGCCGTCGGCCAAGCACGCGCTCACCGGGACCGCGCGGCACCGCCAGCAGGTCGGCGTGGCGGATCGCGTGGGTCTCGAGGGCCTCGTTCTTCATCTGCAGGACCACGACGCCGTCCTGCGGGACGCACGCGCCACAGGGCGTCGAGGTCCGTCGCCCCAGCGTGGGGGGTCACGCTGGCGGAGAACCCCTCGGCGACCAGATGGTCGTCGCCGTCGCCGCCGGCGTAGAAGGTGGGGCAGGAACCGAAGCAGGCCTTGGGGTTCAGGGCGCAGAGGAAGCCGACGACGCCGATGACGACGGTCATCGCCGTCTGCCCGGCCCCGGAGCGCCCCGGCTCCAGGCGATCCGTCTCGAACAGCACGAAGGAATCCAGGGGCGCGGCGAGGGGCCCCACGGCCAGCGTGTCGCGGTCGGCGCCCAGCAGCACGCCGTCCCCCTCGACGGTCCGCTGCCGGACCTGCCACGAGTCGAAGATGGCGACGCGCCCGTCGCGGTAGTGGGCTTTCAGCCAGGTGTCCTGGTCGTCGGCCCGGACCGCGGAGGCTTCGGTGGTCGAGGTCCGCTCCAGGCCCGGGATCCGCGGCGCGCATCCCTCGGCGACCATGACGACGGCCAGCAGCAGCGCCAGGCCCGGAATCGGTTTCGCTCGCATGGCCATGCATCCCTCCCCTTGGGGAGGGAGCCTACACCACCGGCGATCCGGATGCACGGCCGATGGCCCGGCGCTCAGCCGTCGGACAGGAATTTCTCCGCCAGCGCGACGCTGTCCGCCGGACTCACCTTGATCTGCTCGTCGAGGATGCGCCCGTCCTCGCCCACGATCCAGTGCGAGCGGATCACGCCCTCGTACTTCTTGCCGTACATGCTCTTCTCGCCCCAGGCGCCCCACTTCGCCAGCACCGCGTGGTCGGGATCGGAGAGCAGGTCGAACGCCAGGCCCTGCTGTTCCTTCCAGCGGGCCAGCGCCGCCGGCGCGTCGGGGCTGATCCCGAGGATCACGACCCCCCGCTTCGCGAAGCGCGGCAGCGCCTCCGAGAAGCCGCAGGCCTGCGCGGTGCAGCCCGAGGTGTTGGCCTTGGGGAAGGCGAACAGGACCACCTTGCTGCCCAGGTGGTCGGACAGCTTGACCTTCTCGCCCCGCTGGTTCAGCAAGGTGAACGACGGGGCCTTGGTTCCGATCTTCGGCATGGGGCTTCCTCCGCGACGGGGTGGGTTCGCGAACGCGGGTCAAGGTAACCGGGGAGCCGGGAACGCGCGACCCCGGCTTCCATGGGGAAACCGGGGTCGGCGAGGAACCGGGGTCGCAACTCCGATCGCTGTCCGGTCCGGCTAGCTGGAAGCCTTCGCGGCCGCGGCCTTGGCCTCGGCGGTCTTCTGGTCGAAGGCGGCCTTCAGGCCGGCGGCGTCCTTGCCGCAGCAGCCCTTGCCGTCGGCGACGGCCTTGGCGCAGCAGGGGTGCATGGCGGCCATGGCGGTCTCGCGGGCGGACTTGTCCGCGGCGCAGGCGGCCTTCATCTCCGGCGTGCAGCCCTTGCCGCCGGCGGCGCAGGCGGCCTTCATCTCGGCGCTGCAGGCGGCGCTGGTCGCGCAGGCGGCGCTGGTCGCGCAGGCGGCCTTGTCGCCGGCGCAGCTGGCCTTGCAGCCCTCGGCGGTCTTCGTCGCGCACGCGGCCTTCTCGCCCGCGGCGGCCTTCTGCGCACAACCCGGTCCGCTGGCCTGCGCGCCGATCGCCACGAGCGCGACGACGGCCAGGGCGATGACCAGGAGCGTGGTCATTTTCTTCATGTCGGGGTCCTTTCCTCAGTGTCACCTCGGGTCATCCCTCGCGCCGCCCAGAACCGAACCGGGCTCCCGGCCGCGAGGAAGGAATACATAGTTTACCTATATGCGATCCGCGGAGCAACAGTTCCCGCACGATCCGACATTTATCCCGATGATCATTGATTCTCAGATTGAGCTGCCGGGATCCGGGAGCTCAATCGAGAACGATGCCGACCGGGCAATGGTCGGAGCCGTGGATGTCGTCGAGGATGGATGCGGAGCGGAGCCGCGGGCGCAAGGAGGCGGAGATCAGGGCGTAGTCGATGCGCCACCCGATGTTGCGGGCGCGGGCGTCCACGCGCCAGGTCCACCAGGTGTAGTGTCCCCCGCCGGGTTCGAACTCGCGGAACGTGTCCACGAAGCCGGCGGCGATCAGGGCGTCGAAGCCGGCGCGCTCCTGGGGCGTGAAGCCCGCGTTGTTCACGTTCTGGCGCGGGTTGGCCAGGTCGATCTCGCGGTGGGCGACGTTGAAGTCGCCGCAGGCCATGACCGGCTTCTCGCGCTCGAGCCGCTGCAGGTAGGCCAGGAAGGCCGCGTCCCAGCGCATGCGGTCCTGCAGGCGCAGCAGGCCGCGCTGCGCGTTGGGGGTGTAGACCGAGACCACGAAGAAGTCGGGGAACTCCAGCGCGAGGGTGCGCCCTCGTCGTCGAGGCCGGGCAGCACGCCCCCGCACCGCACGTCCAGGGGATCGCTGCGCGTCAACACCGCGACGCCCGAGTAGCCGGGTTTCTGCGCCGGGTTCCAGAATTCCCGGTAACCCTCCAAGCCCACGTCCACCTGCTCGGGCATCGCCCGCGTCTCCTGCAGGCAGAGCACGTCCGGCGCGACCCGGGCGATCGAGTCGCGCAGGCCCTTGCCCAGGGCCGCGCGCAGTCCGTTGACGTTCCAGGAGACGATGCGCATGGACCTCCCTGACCGGCGCCGGGCACGGATCTTCCAGTGGGATGCTCGGGAACGGCCTCGATGGCCTTCCCGTGGGGGATCGAGAGGGAGCAGACGGCGCCGGGGTTTCTTCCCGGACCCCATCGCTCCCTCGCAAACCGAGCGAGGGCGACATGGACAATTGCAGAACGCTACGCTTCCCGCAACTCGCGGCCGTGGCTGTCCTGATCCTGGTAGCGGCCGGCGCGGCTCTCGCCAGCGACCTGTCCGGCGAGATCACCGCCGAGTACGTCGGCCAGCGCGGGATCGGCGAGTGGTGCTACACCCTGGCCGTGACCTGGCAGAACGAACCGAACCGCGGCCTCAGCCACCTCAACCTGTCCCTGGGAGCGGGCACCGACTGCTCCGAGAGCGAGATCAACAGCGACGTGCTGTGGGGCGTCAACGCCGGCATGGTCATCAGTTCGGACTTCACGCGCGAGATCCTGTGCCTGGCCCAGTACGAGGCCAACGGGGACCCGTCGCTGAACATCACCGAACCGGTCCTGAAGTTCGAGCCCCATCCCGGCTCGATCCGGGGACCGGGCGCCGTCGGCTGGGGCCGGCTCGTGTTCTACTCGAACAAGCCGCCCGCGGCGATCGCGACGCCGAACA
The DNA here is from genome assembly GCA_016719645.1 of bacterium. Classification (GTDB taxonomy): domain Bacteria; phylum Krumholzibacteriota; class Krumholzibacteriia; order LZORAL124-64-63; family LZORAL124-64-63; genus PNOJ01. The sequence continues at coordinate 64,505 of JADJYS010000035.1, read as the reverse complement.
GCTTCCTGAGCCAGAAGTTCGGCACGTACAGCAGCAGCGGCCAGGTGACCGGCGTGTTCCCGGCGCTGCCCTGCGATCCCGTCGCCGCGCAGGCGTCGGCCTGGGGCGAGGTGAAGGCGCTCTACGGGGCGCACTGAGCCAAGGACGCGGCCGCGATTCAGATGCGCCGGGCGAGCACCTCCAGCTGGTAGAGGAGGTCGCGCCCGGCGCGCGGCGTTCCCAGCCGGTCGAGGCCGGCCAACCGCTGCAGCCCGCTGCCGGCGAGCAGCGCTTCCCACTGCGGCGGCGTGTAGGTGCGCAGGTCGTAGACGTGGTCGCGGTGCTCCTCGCCGCCGCGCCGCTCCACCACCAGATGGCTGATCACCCGCTCGAGGCGCGGGCCGGGGCCGCCGGCGCCGGGCGGCAGGTAGTTCACGACCTGCGTCACGCGGATCCCGCCGCGCGACGCGACCCACACGTCCTCGTCCGGCTCCTCCCCTTCGGGCCGCGTCAGGCTGATCCCCACGACGTAGAGGCCGTCGGGCTTCAGCAGGCGCGCCATCCCGTCGAGGTGGGACAGCGCCGCGCGGTCGTCGGGCAGGTGGCGGAAGGAATTGTCGGGCAGGTAGGCGACGTCGACCGAGCCCGGCGGCAGCAGGTCTCCGCAGTCGGCCATGTCGGCCAGCAGCACCGCGGCCCGGTCGGCCAGGCCGCGGCGGCGCAGGCGGCGGCGGGCGTCGGCCACCATCGCGGCGCTGATGTCGAAACCGACGGCCCGGCGGCCCCGGGCCGCCCACTCCCGCAGGCAGCGCCCGGTGCCGCAGGCGGGCTCCAGCCACAGGCGCCGGTCGGCGGCCGGCGCGCCCCACACCGCGACAACCGATTCCAGGACATCGAGTTCCTCCGCCGTGCCGGGAGAGGCCAGGATGTCGTAGACGAGCGGGTCGGCGTAGAAATCCCCACCGAATTCGTTGTCTTGATTCATCATGGGACCACGCTGCCAGCGATCTGCCGTCTTGTCAAATAGGTGTCGATTTGAATATACTCCATCATCGTAGGGTGTTTGCGCCAACTGCGAGATGCTCGCCCATCTCCTGAAGCACCTGACCGCCATCCTCATCCCGGGGGGTCCCCTGATGCGACTCGTCGTACGACGTCTGCTGCTCGCAGTGTGTGCCTTGCTGCTGTTGACGGCGCCTCTGGCCGCCAAAGACTACCTGGAGAACCCGGACCTGAGCCTGGGCAGAACGGCGCCGCCGGCCCCGGCGACCCGGGACGACAACATCCTGGTGCAGGGCTTCGAGGCCGCGACCTTCCCGCCCACGGGCTGGGCCCGCCTGCACCTGAGCACGTCCTACACCTGGGCGCGCAGCACCGCGTCGCACAACACCGGCGTGGCGTGCGCCTACCAGCGCTACGGCCCGGCCAGCATCACGCAGAACGAGTGGCTGGTCACGCCCGCTCTCGACTTCTCGGCGCTGACCAACCCGAAGCTGGAATTCTACGAGGCTTCGCCCTACTGGGGCGACTACGGCGAGCACCACTACATCATGGTCAGCACCACCAGCCAGACCGACCCGGCCCAGTTCATGCCGCTGGTGGACTGGACCCCGTCGAACCACGAGATCAACGAGAGCGCCTTCGGCGCCCAGCCGGCGCGGGTCAACCTGTCGGCCTTCGCGGGCCAGCCCGTCGTCTACGTCGCCCTGCGCTACGTGGGCAGCGACGCCGACAACTGGTACGTCGACGACCTGCGGATCTACGAGCCGCCGCTGCACGACCTGGCGCTGACCTCCGTCACGCCCGACCTGCTGCAGTTCGACGCCGCGGACACGCCGGCGCCCCAGGTGACCGTCGCGAACATGGGCCGCAGCACCGAGGACTTCGCGGTCGTCCTCACGGTCACCGAGAACGACCTGCCGCACTCCCAGGAGACCGTGAACGTCACGGGCCTGGCCATGAACGACGAGACCGTCGTCGACTTCGCGGCGCTCACGCTGTCGCCCGGGAAGTACTACCGCCTGCAGGCCGAGGTCGTGTCCCCCGACGACCTCGTCCCGGGGAACAACGCCGGCTCCGCCATCAACGACACCTACACCGGGCCGCACACCCCGCTGGGGATGCTGAACACCAACGCCGGCTGCGACCCCTGCGTCCAGGCGAACGTGGCCCTCGACACCTACCTGCCGAGGCAGGGGGACGACGTGGCCTGCATCCGCATCCACGTCTGGTGGCCGGGCACCGACGGGATCTACAACGCCAACACCGAGCAGAGCGCCTTCCTGGCCAACGGGATCGGCGCCGACTACGCGCCGCACCTGTGGCTCGACGCCGTGGTCGACGCCGGCTCGGACGGGTCCGGCTACGAGGATCTCTTCGAGGCGCGCAAGCCCTACCACAGCCCGCTGACCATCGTGCAGGCCTGGAACGACGCCGCCCAGGAGCTGTCGGTCACCGTCACGGTGGACGAGCCGCTGCCGCCGGAAGCCGACCTGCGGCTGCGCGTGGCCATCACCGAGGACGACGTCTTCTACGCCGGCGCCAACGGCGAGAGCTACCACGACCAGGCGTTCCGCTACATGTACCCGAGCACCGACGGCCTGGAAGTGCCGCCGGCGCCCGGCGTCTACCACTACGTGGTGCCGTGCCCCCTCGACGCGATCGAGTGGGTCTACGCCAAGCTGCGCGCGACGGTCTACGTGCAGGACAACGACAGCTGGAAGGTCCACAACGCGACGACCGGCTTCCTGTCCGCGCTGACCTACGACGTGGCCGTCGGCGACGACACCCTCCCGGCCCGCCTGACCGCGGCGCCGGTGCGCCCCAACCCGTTCAACCCCTCCACCTCGATCTCGTTCGCCCTGCCCGCGACGCAGCGCGTCCGCGTCACGGTGCACGACCTCGAGGGCAAGCTCGTGGCCACGCTGCTCGACGAGCAGCGCCCGGCCGGCCCCCACACCCTGATCTGGGACGGCCGCGACGGTGCGGGCCGCAACTCGGCCTCGGGCACGTACGTGTTCCGCATCGAAGCCGGCGGCGAGACCGCGACCCGGCGGGCGATGCTCGTGAAGTGACCTCCGTCATCACGCACCGACGAGAAGGGCCCGGAACGCGAGTTCCGGGCCCTTCTTCATCGGTCGCGCGCGCGGCGCCGGCTCCCTCGCTCCCGCTCACGCGGTCGATGAAGAAGGATCCAGGAACGGCGCCGGAGCGCCGTCGGCGCCGATGTTGACATACGTCACGTCGGCGCCGGTCACCTTGACCGCCTCGCCGTCGCGCCGCTCGGCCGAGACCTCGACGCGGATGGTGATGGAGGTGCGGCCGGTGCGCTCGACCTCGGTGTAGAAGCTCACGAGGTCGCCGACCTGCACCGGGGCGTGGAAGACGACCTTCTCCATGGCGACGGTCACCACGCGGCGGCAGCCGTGGCGGTGGGCGGCCACGGCGCCGGCCTGGTCGATGTGGCTGAGGATGACGCCGCCGAAGATGGTGCCGTGGGCGTTGGTGTCGCGCGGCATCATCAGCACGCGGATGGCGGGTTCGCGGCGGGGCTGGTCCATGGGCCTCCTTCCTGGTCGCGGCGGCGCCGGCGCGGGCCGGCGCCGCCGCGGTGGGATCAACCTTCGGCGCGGGGCGCCGGTTGCGGCTTGCGGCGCTCGGCGTCGGCCGCTTCGATCATCAGGTCCACGGCGCGGTCGAGCTGCGGGTCGCGGCGGTGCAGGCGGTCGGCCGGGGTCAGCGCGACCGGCACGTCGGGCACGCAGCCGGCGCCGTCGCGCTTGGCCTCCTGGGGGCGGCCGTTGCGCCCGGCGTGGACCTCGTCGCCCCAGATCCACCAGCCGCGGAAGGGCAGGCGCACGAAGCCGCGGTAGCGGTTGCCGAAGGCGCCGGTGGAGATGACGTTGCCGCCGGTCTCGGCGCCGACCACGGGGCCGCGGCCGATGGTCTGCATCGCGTGGCTGAAGATCTCGGCGTTGGAGTAGCTGCCCTCGTTGCAGATCACGGCCACCGGCTTCGACCAGCGGGTGAAGGTCTGGCGCTCGGTCTGCGGGTAGCCGACCTCGCCGTCGCGGCTGATCGTGAAGGCGTGCACCGGCTGCGTCAGGATCGTCAGCAGCAGGTCGGTGGTCCAGCCGCCGCCGTTGTCGCGCACGTCGATGACCAGCGCCTCCTTGCCGTCGGCGGCGGCGAACAGGTCCTGCTGGAAGCGCTCGACCTCGCCGAGGCCCATGCCCTGGATGTGCACGTAGCCGACGCGGCCGCCGCTGCGCTGCTCGGCGCGGGCGCGCCGCTCGCGCTCGGTCTCGAGGTACTGCAGCTGGCGCTCGTCGGCCCACTTCTGGGGCACGACCTCGAACTCAAGGCGCTCCTTGCCGCGCCGCGCCTCGATCCACAGCGGGATGCCGGCGGCGTTCTCCAGGGCCGCCTCCAGGGCGGCGTCGCGGCCGACGGGCCGGCCCCCGACCGACAGCAGCAGGTCGCCCGGCTGCAGGCGGGAGCGCTCGCGGTCGCAAGGACCCTGGCGCAGGACGCGGGACACCTTCAGGCCTTCGCCGTCGTGGGCGGGGTCGAACACCAGGCCGAGGCAGCCGTCGTCGCCGTAGTTGCCGATCGGCTCCCAGCCCGGCCGGTAGCCCATGTGGCTGGCGTTCAGCTCGCCGAGCATGAGGTTCATGACGTCGCCGAAGTCGGTGTCGTGGGCCACGCCCTTCACCCAGGCGGCGTACTTGCCGCGCAGGCCGGGCCAGTCGACGCCGTGCATGTCGGGATCGTAGAAGCGGTCGCGCAGGGTGCGCCAGGCCTCGTCCATCACGCGCAGCCGCACGGCCGGGCGGTCGATCGTCAGGCGTGCGGTGAAGCTCACGGTCTCGGTCTTGCCGCCCTCGGCCGGCGTCGTGGCCGGCTTGCCGCCCTTGAGGTAGGTGAAGGTCTTGCCCTTGGGGTCCAGGTGCGGGCGGCGGGGAGCGGCGCCGCCCTCGGTCACGGCCTTGCGGTCCTCGCCGAAGCGGTCCACCGACCAGAGGTCGCTCTCCTCTCCCCGCTGCGCCAGGAAGTAGACGCGGTCGCCGTGGGGCCCGGCGGCCACGGGCCGCTCGTCGTCCGGCAGGTTCGTGAGGCGGCGGCCGCGCAGGTGGATGTCCTGGAAGTCGACGGCGACGACGACCTTCTCCTTGTCCTTGTCCTTCTCTTTGTCCTTTTCCTTGTCCTTGTCGCCGTCCTTCTCCTTGCCGTCGTCCTTCTTCTTCTCGTCCCGCGACTTCTGCTCGATCTCCCACTCCTCGCGCGTGCGCTCGTGGTCGGCGAGCGTGAGGTAGAGCGCGTAGACGTCGTGGTCGCGGTCGCCGGGGTCGTGGGCGTGGCGCGTGGTGGACCAGTAGAGCCGGCGGCCGTCCGGCGACCAGACCGGGTTCTCGTCGTAGGCGGGGTGGCGGGTGACGTTCACGGCCTCGCCCCCGTCGGCGGGGACCAGCCAGATGTCGGTGTTGAAGTCGCGGTCGGCGCGGCCGAAGGCGAGCCAGCGGCCGTCGGGCGACCAGGCGAAGGAGTCCAGGTCCCAGTGGCGGACGAGCGTCTCGTCGCCGGACCCGTCCGCCTTCATGACGTGCAGGTCGCCGAGGCCGCGCACGTAGGCGATGCGGCGGCCGTCGGGGGACCAGGCGGGGCGGCCGCAGGGCACGTCGCCGCCGGTCAGGCGCACCAGTTCGTGGCGGCGGGCCTTGCGCAGCAGCGGCTCCCCGGGGTCGCCGGAGACCAGCAGGTAGACGGCGTCCTCGCCGTCGCGGTCGCTGACCAGCAGCAGGGTGTCGGCGCTGCCGGGGCGGAACGAGGGCGACTGCTCGAGCGCGGGGCCGGGCACCGCGACCGCGGCGCGGCCGCCCTGCTCGCGGTTCAGCAGGACGGTTTCGCCGGCGATCGCCAGCGCGAGCTCGTCGCCGCCGTCGGCGACGGCGAGGTCGTCGGCGTCGGCGGTCTTGGTCTCGACGACCACCGGGTTCTCGATCTGGTCGGCGGCCACGCTGATCGCGAGGCGGCGGGGCTCGCCGGCGCCGGGTTCGAACACGTAGAGGTCGGAGCCGCGCTCCAGGACCAGGCGGCGGCCCCCCAGGCCGAGCGAGGCCGCGCGCACGCCGTCCCCCTCGAAGAAGGTCAGCTGGCGCTTGCCGCCGCCGTCGGCGTCCATGGTCCAGAGGTTGGCGGTCAGCGCGGCGTCCTGGTCCGACAGCCAGAAGATCCGGCCGTCGGGGGCCACCAGGGGGTTGGTGTCGTAGCCGCGGTTGTCGGTGAGCCGGACCGGGTCGCCGCCGCGCGTCCAGGAGTACAGCTCCCGCTGGTAGGTGCCGCGGTAGCGCATGCGCCCGCCGCCGGTGCTGCCCTCGGCGTAGACGAAGGTGCGGCCGTCGGCGGTGGCGACCTCGTCGGCGAACACGTCGACCAGGCGCTCGGGCTGGCCGCCGGCCACCGGCACGGCGTGGATCTGGGGCGACATCGGGTAGTCGAACAGGCGCCGCGACGTGAAGTAGACGGTGCGGCCGTCGGGCGCGAAGGCGCGCGGCACGTCGCCGGTGCCGGCGAAGGTGAGGCGGGTCGGCGGGCCCCCGTCCAGGGGCATGACGAACACGTCGTCGTCGCCGAAGCGGTTGGAGGCGAAGGCCAGGCTGCGGCCGTCGGGCGAGAAGACCGGCGCCGTGTCGTAGGCCTGGTGGGCGGTCAGGCGGACCGCCTCGCCGCCCCGCGCCGGCACGCGCCACAGGTCGCCCTGGAAGCCGAAGACGACCGTCTCGCCGTCGGGGCTGAGGGCCGGGCTGCGGGGCATGAAGACCTCGGCCGCGCGGGCGGTCGGGGATGCGAGGAGCAGCAGAACAGCCGCCGCGGCCGCGAACTTCGAAGTCATCGGTCGCCTCCAGGTAGGGCGTGGGGTCGCCGGCCGCCGGGGGTCGCCGGCGCCGGTAGCGGGGCATCCTAGCCGCGGTCCGCTCCGCGGGGCAACCCCCGGGTGGCGGGAATCGCCGGCCGATCGCGTAAGACGCGTGATGACAACGAGATGTTTCACCAGCGAAATTCGGGCCTCCATCTTGACATTTCGGTGGAGTGCCGTCACATTATGGCCCTCGATTCGGCGACCCGGCTGCGAGCCGGGCCGTCGCCGACCCGTACCATCAGCCGCGGCGCCGGTCCAGCGCCGTGCCGCGAGCGACCAGGAGTGGGCTTCGATGCCGCACCGTCACCGGCGCAACCCCGGGGAGAGCGATCCCGAGGCCAGGCCCCTGATCAAACGCAAGCGTGTCGGGTCTGACCGCCCGTCACCCGAGTCAGAAGTTCCGTTCTACAGCCGACGCACCCCGCGCGATGGGAGGGACCCGATGAAGAACGATTGGAACGACGACGAGACCATCGAGTTCGAGGACGACGACCTGGAAGACGACGACGACCTGGATGAGGACGACGACTTCGACGACGATGAGGACTTCGAAGAAGACGACATCGAGGAAGAAGACGACGAGAATTGACGTGGCCGCTGCATGAAGATCCCGGGGCGTTCGGGGGCCTCCCGGAACGCCCCGTTCCGGACCGCTGCCGCTTTGCGGTCCTCCCGATCCCCTACGACGGCACCTCCACGTGGCGCAAGGGCGCCGACCGCGGCCCCGACGCCCTGCTCGCGGCGTCGGCGAACATGGAGCTGTACGACATCGAGACCGGCGGCGAGCCGTGGCGCGCCGGCATCGTCACGATGGCGCCGGTGCTGCACGACGGCCCGCCCGAGGGCATGGTGGCGAAGGTCCGCGCCGCGGCCGACGACCTGCTGGACCGCGGGCTGACCGTGGTCGGGCTCGGCGGCGAGCACTCGGTGAGCATCGGCCTGATCCAGGCCCACGCGGCGCGCTTCCCCGGCCTGACGGTCCTGCAGTTCGACGCCCACGGCGACACCCGCGACAGCTACGAGGGCTCGCCCAACAACCACGCCTGCGTCATGGCGCGCGCGGCCGAGGTCGCCGACTACGTGCAGGTGGGCATCCGCAGCCTCGACGCCGCCGAGGCGCCGAAGGTCCGCCCCGACCGCACGTTCTACGCCCACGAGATCGGCGACGGCTACGACTTCATCCCGGCGGTCGTCGACCGCCTGTCCGGCCCGGTCTACGTGACCATCGACCTGGACGTGTTCGATCCCGGGATCATGCCGTCGACCGGCACTCCCGAGCCCGGCGGCCTCGCCTACCGGCAGGTCGTCCGCACCCTGGCCGCGGTGGCGCAGCGCCACCGCATCGTCGGCTTCGACGTGGTCGAGCTGCTGCCCGACCCCCGCAACCCCGGGCCGGATTTCCTGGCGGCGCGCCTGGCCTACCAGCTCATGGCCTACCTCACCGCCCGGCAGTAAGGAGTCCCCGATGCAGAAGAGCGATTTCCTCAAGGACGTGGTCCGCCACGTCGACGTCACGGCCTTCGACGCGCGGCCGCTGATGGACTCCTACCGCGACATGGCCTTCCAGGCCCGCAACCTGGCCACCGCGGCGGGCATCCTGCACCGCATGGAGTCCGACCACGGCTGCGGCGTGATCCTGACGCTCGCCGGCTCGCTGATCAGCGCCGGCCTGAAGGACGCCATCGCCCTGATGATCGAGAACGACATGGTGGACGCCGTGGTCTCCACCGGCGCCAACATCGTCGACCAGGACTTCTTCGAGGCGCTGGGCTTCCGCCACTACAAGGGCACGCCCTTCATCGACGACCAGATGCTGCGCGGGCTGGCCATCGACCGCATCTACGACACCTACATCGACGAGGACGAGCTGCGCATCTGCGACATGACCATCGCCGAGATCGCCGAGGGCCTCGCGCCCCGGCCCTACTCCTCGCGCGAGTTCATCGCGGCGATGGGCGCCTTCGTCGAGTCCCGCGGCCTGAAGTCCGACCACTCCATCGTCCACGCCGCCTGGCGCAAGGGCGTGCCGATCTTCTGCCCCGCCTTCAGCGACTGCTCGGCCGGCTTCGGCCTGGTGCACCACCAGTGGGGCCGCGAGAAGTACCTGACCATCGACTCGGTGGCCGACTTCCGCGAGCTGACGCAGATCAAGCTGGAGGTCGGCGAGACCGGCATCCTGATGCTCGGCGGCGGCGTGCCCAAGAACTTCACCCAGGACGTGGTGGTGGCCACCGAGATCCTGGGCCGCGAGCAGCCGATGCACAAGTACGCCATCCAGCTGACCGTCGCCGACGAGCGCGACGGCGCCCTCTCGGGCTCGACGCTCAAGGAGGCCTGCTCCTGGGGCAAGGTCGACACGGTGTACGAGCAGATGGTCTACGGCGAGGCGACCGTCACCTTCCCCCTGCTGGTCAGCGACGCCTGGCACCGGGGCGGCTGGCGCGGCCGGCCCTCGCGGCGCTTCAACGACCTCTTCTAGCGACGGGACGGCGGCGATGGGCGCGACCCAGGAAAGCTTCGACCTGCAGCCGGGGCGCGTCCTGGCGCGCAAGTTCGAGGTGATCCGCCGCCTGGGCGCCGGCTGGGAGGGCGAGGTCTACCTGGTGCGCGAGCGCGCCACCGGCATCGACCGCGCCGCGAAGCTCTTCTTCCCGGAGCGCAACCCCCGCAACCGCACCCTCAACGAGTACGCGCGGCGCCTGCACCGGCTGCGCGAGTGCCCGATCCTGGTCAGCTACGTCACCCAGGAGACGGTCCGCGCGCACGGCGCCGACGTGTCGGTGCTGATCTCGGAGTTCGTGGACGGGGAGATGCTCTGCGAGTTCCTGGCGCGCCAGCCGGGGCACCGCCTCGACGTCTTCCAGGGGCTGCACCTGCTGCACGCGCTGGCCGAGGGCGTCTCGGCGATCCACGCCAACAACGACTACCACGGCGACCTGCACGCCGCCAACGTCATCGTCCGGCGGCTGGGCCTGGGCTTCGAGGTCCGCCTGCTCGACCTGCACCGCTGGCCGGGCTCGCGCAGCTCGAACATCCAGGAAGACGTCTGCAACCTCGTGCGCCTGCTCTACGACGTGCTGGGCGGGGCGCGCACCTACGCGAAGCACCCGCCCGAGATCAAGGGCGTGCTGCGCGGCCTGCGCCGCACGCTGATCCTCGAGAGCTTCCGCACCGCGGGCGACCTCGCCCTGCACCTCGAGACCATGCCCTGGGAATCCCGGTGAGCCGGCGCGGGGGCGCGGCGTGACGCCCGCCGATTTCGACATCCTCTACGAACAGGGACCCTGCCTGGTCGTCGGCAAGCCGCCCGGCCTGCTGACGCAGGCGCCGCCGGGCATCGACTGCCTGGAGGCGCGCGTCCGCGCCTTCCTGCAGGCGCGCGACGGCCGCGCCCCCGGCGCCCACCTGGGCGTCGTCCACCGGCTCGACCGCCCGGCGAGCGGCGCGCTGCTGCTGGGGCTCGCGCCGGCGGCCACGCGCGAGCTCAGCCGGCAGATCGAACAGCGGCAGGTGCGCAAGCTCTACTGGGCGCTGGCGGGCGGCGCGGTGGCGCCGGCCGCGGGCGCGTGGGAGGACCACGTGCGCAAGGTGCCGGACGAACCGCGGGCGGAGATCGTGCCGGCGGACCACCCGGACGCCCGCCTCGCGAAGCTCCGCTACCGCGCGCTGGGGTGCGGGCCCGGCTTCACCCGGCTCGAGATCGCGCTGGAGACCGGCCGCACGCACCAGATCCGGCTGCAGGCGGCCAGCCGGGGGCACCCGGTGCTGGGCGACGCGCAGTACGGCTCCGACGTTCCGTTCGGCGAGCAGCACGACGACCCGCGGCTGCGGGCGATCGCGCTGCACGCGCGCCTGCTGGGCTTCCGCGACACGACGGCGGGACGGGACGTGGAGATCGTCGCGGAGCCGCCGCCGGCCTGGAGCGGGTTCCTGCCTTGACCGGCAAAGGAAAGGTCCGGGCGCCCCGCGGGGCGCCCGGACCTTTGCGATTCCGCGCGACGCCCTAGCGGCCGCCGGCCACCTTCAGCTGGGTGTCGAAGACCTTGCGCCGCGACTTGGCGAGGTCGACTTCCTTGGCCGACAGGTCCTTGAGGCGGTCGGCCTCGCGGATGCGGGCGTCGAGGGTCTGGCCCTCGAACTTGCGGATCTCCAGCTCGACGGCCTGCAGCTGGGTCATCAGGGACGCCGAGAGGGGCTGCTGCAGCAGGACGTCGCGCTCGCCGCGCTTGGCCGCCAGCTTCAGCTCCTCCTCGCAGGCGCGGGCCGAGGCCGTCGCGAGCTCCACCATCGCCTTGGCGTGGTCGACCTCGCGCGCGCGCAGGTCGGCGCGCCGCTCCAGCAGCTGCTTCTCCAGCTCGGCCTGCTTCTTCTGCCCCTCGAGGTCGAGCTTGCGGACCTCGTCCTTCTCCTTCTTGGCCAGGTCCAGGCGGCTCTTCACGGCGTCGAGCTCGCTCTGCTTCAGGCGGATGCGGGTCTCGGAGCGGGCCTTCATCGCCATCGCCCGCTGCAGGCGCATCTCCCCCTCGGCGCGCCGGGACTCGGCCGCGTTCATCTCGGCCTGGATCTCGCCGACGTCGCGGATCGCGACCAGGGCGAGCAGGGAGTCGGCCGCCGCGTCGAAGGTCTGCAGCTGGGGCTGAACCGCGGACATGGCGCTGATCGGATCCTGCGCGCGGGCGCCGCCGGCGGCGACGGCCGCGACGGCCGCCAGCACGAACAGCGACAGGGACAGGGTTCGTCTCGTCTCGCGAGCAATCGACATCTTCGAGCCTCCCGGTGATGGTGCAGCCATGGGCGAGTTCCAGAAATCGGAATCCGGCGTCCAAGATATACATAATCGGCGGTCAGCGCACCAGTTGTCGCGATATCGAAATCCGGCGTTCGGCCGCGGTCAGGGCCGCGCGAAGCGGCCCCAGTACACGATCATGTACCCGACCGTCGCGCCGGCGTGGCCGAGCATCGCCGGCCAGGCGTTGCCGAAGCGCTCGCGCAGCCAGCCCCAGAAGCAGCCGGCGGCGAACACGGCCAGCAGCGCCGGCAGCGCCGCGGACCACGATCCCAGCAGCACCAGCAGCGTCACGCCGTGGTAGGACGCGTACGCCAGCGCCGCGGCCGCGATCGCCGCCGGCCGCGGGCGCCAGCCCGCCAGCCGCGTCTGGACGTGGCCGCGCCAGTACGATTCTTCCGCCGGGCCGTTGAGCAGCAGCATCACGGCCAGCAGGGCTCCGCTGCGCGACCGGTCGACGCCCCAGCCCGCCAGCCCGTCCAGGACGCGCTGGTCCACCAGCAGGACCCCCTCCAGGACCTGGAAGCCGAACCAGGATCCCGCCGCCATCGCGACGCCGAGCACGAGGCCGGCGAGCAGGCCGGCCCCGACCCGTCCGCCGGTCCACCCCACCTCCCGCGCGTGGGCGCGCCAGGTGCGGCGCCGCAGCAGCACGTTGTCGATCAGCGGCCAGAGCAGGCAGATCCCGAAGTGGTAGGCCAGGAAGACGGCCCACACGCTGTGCAGGCCCGCCAGGGCGGCGACCACGACGGCGGGCGGGACCAGCAGCAAGAGGAGCGCCTCGCGCCCGCCGCGGTGTCGATCGACCATGGCGTCATCCCCGGGCGCGCGTCGCGCCGGCGCAGGTGCGGGAACCCGGACGTCCGTCCGCGGCGCGATCACTCCACGAGCATCACCCGGGCCGTGCTCACCCCGCCCGCGGTGCGCAGCCGCAGCAGGTAGGCGCCCGCCGCCGGGGACGAGCCGCCGGCGCTCCCGTCCCAGACCGCCGCCTGGCTTCCTGCCGGCAGGTCGGCGTCGAGCAGGACCGCGACGCGGCGGCCGCGCAGGTCGAAGGCCTCCAGCAGGGCGTGGCCGGCCGACGGCAGCTCGAAGCTCACGGTCGTGCGCGGGTTGAAGGGGTTCGGGAACGCCCGCAGCGGCGCGGCGGCGACCGCCGGCAGCGCCTCGGCCGCGGTCACGCCCTCTCGCACTTCGTCCAGGAACCAGAGCGCCGACTCGGGCGTGATGCTCACGTGCTCCTGGTTCTGCAGCGGCACGTGGAGCACGTCGAAGGTGGTGCGGCTCATCAGGTCGGGATCCGCGAGCACGTCGTGCAGCGGCCCGACGCCGGCGAGGTCGAGCGCGCTGACCGTCGGGATGAAGCAGTGGTGGCCGAAGAGCGCCTCGATGTCGCCGTAGGGCACGCTGGTGGTGTCCATCTGGGCCATCGACGCCCGCCAGCCGCCCGGCGCGCCGTCCCACGACACCGCACCCGCGACGTTCACGTCCCGGTAGGTGTCCGGCAGCGGCCAGATCACGTTCATCACGCCCTGGAAGATGCGCGCCGAGGTCTGCTGCGGCACCGCCCACACGTTGCCGCGGATGTCCACCAGGAACGAGTCGTACTCGTAGCGGATGATCTGCTGGCCGGGCGCGAAGCCCTGGTTCACGACGGCGCCCGAACCGTTGGCCACCGCGACGCGGCGGCAGGGCGGCAGGCCGACGGCCTGCAGGTCGGCTTCGAACGCGGTGCGCAGCGGGTCGGGGGCGGCGGTGGTGCCGCTGGTGGCGAGGTGGTGCTGCAGCAGCAGCTGCCGCGCGGCGGGCGTGTCGAGGCGGCTCAGCAGGAAGGCCGCGGCCTCCGAATCGCCCTGGAAGAACTCGAGCCAGTGCTGCAGGCCCAGCGGGATGGCGGCGCCGCGCTGCGGCGAATCGAAGGCGATCCAGGTGCGCACGCCGGAATCGATCTGCTGCTGCGCGAGCCAGCCCAGGGCGTAGCGCGAGACCAGGCCGCCCATGCTGGCGCCGATCAGCGCGCTGGTGCGCTGCGGGCCCGCGGCCGCGCGGACCATGCCCAGCAGCTCGGTCAGCACGAAGGCGTTGCGCTGGATGGGCGCGGTGGCCGACGCGAAGTCCAGCACCACGGCGTCGAAGCCCTCGGCGCGCAGCGTCTCGATGAGCTGCTCCTGGTTCAGCATCTCGTAGAGCACGTCCCAGCCCATCGAGTCGTCGAGGTCGAAGCCCTCGACCACGACCACCGGGTTGGTCAGCTGGGTGCGGCCTTCGGCGAGGTAGACGTAGGCCGAGCCGGCGCCGGCCGCGCCGTCGAAGGGCACGCTGGCGGTGACGGGCCAGGTCGCGGTCGGCTGGGGGGTCTGCAGGGCGGCGACCTCGAGCGTGAAGGCGGCGTGGCGCTCGGCGCCGTCGGCGTCCGTCGCGCGCAGGCGCAGCGTGCGCGGGCCCGTGGCGGCGTAGCTCACGGCGAGCCGGCCGCCGGGGCCGACGTCGCGCCAGCCGCCGCCGTCGTCGGGATCGACGGCGAGGCGAGCCGGCAGGCCGCCGACGCACAGGTCGGCGGCGAACTGCAGTTCGATCCGGGCGCCGCGGTGCGTGACGGGGCGCAGCGCGGCGGCGGCGAAGACGCGGCCGGGGACGACGTCGGCGCGGCTCCACGCCTGCCGGTCCGCGGGCGAGTCCGGGCGCAGGCGGTCGTAGGCCGCGTCCAGCAGGGCGACCGGGACGACCTCGGGCGGCGCCGCGGCCAGCGCCCGCCGCTCCAGGTCGCGCGGCTCGGGCCACCCGCGTTCCACGAGGCTGGCGCGGCGCAGTTCGAAGAGCATCTGGCGCCACAGGCCGGTCGTGGCCGCGGGCGCGTCGCGGCCGCCGTCGAAGCGCTCGAGGCCGGCCAGGGGGGCGGCCAGGTCGGCGAGGGTGCCGGTCGGGACGTCGGCGGCGGTCAGGCCGGCGGGCAGGGGCGGCGCTCCCGCGGCGGGACGGTCGGCGGCCTGGCCGACCACCGCCAGGGACAGCAACAGGATGACGGCGACGGCGATCCGGGCTCGGGACATGGCGGCGACCTCGTTCCGGTGGTGGTGGGCGATGGCGATGCGATTGTAGCACATCAAGGAGTGAATCCGTCTGCTGGGAGTTGCGTCAGACGGTCGGGTCGGCGGCGGCGGCTTTCAGCGCCGCCTCGCGTTCGTGCAGCGCCCGATGGCAGCGGCCGCAGAGCGTGATCAGGTTGTCGAGGGTCGCGCGGCCACCCTCTTCGACCGGCGTGCGGTGGTGGACCTGCAGGTGCTGCGCGCGGCCGCAACCTTCCGCCTGGCAGCGATGACCATCGCGGGCCAGGACGAGGCGCCGCAGCCGCGGCGGCACGGCCCGGCGCACGCTCCCGTCGGGACCCTGCCGCTCGGCCTCGCAGGCGGCGCGCGCGAGGAGCGCGCCGGTCACGGCCAGGTCGCCGCGGGACGTGGCGATCACGCTCGACCGGCAGTCGGGACACCGCTGGATCACGAGGCGCACGGCCACTTCAGCGCCACCCTGCTCGATCAGTCTGGTCACAAGTTCATCCGTCGGCGCACCCGGTGCCGCGGCTCGCGCAGAGGCGAGCCAGGCTTCCCAGATCGCGAAGCGGTCCATGTGGAAGGCAACGGTGACGAAGCATGTTTTCGGCGCGGAAGGCGGCTCCGAAGCGACAGGCTTGGGGCGTGCCGTCGAAGCCGCGACCGGCTTAACGGGCGTGGAAACCCGCCTGACCACTTCAGCCAGCGATCGTACCGACAAGCCTTTGGCGGTTTCGATCCACTCCTGCTCGGTCGCGGGCGTCGCGGCGCGGCAGAGGAGTTTGGCCTGCGACCAGTTCAACTCCCCCTTTTCGAGACCCTCGGTAACGCCCGGCAATAGCGGCAACTGACGCGCTAGCCTGAGAAAGCTCTCGCATTGGTCGCGGGTCAAGCCCACCTCGGTTGCGGCGTAGTCCACGATCGTGGCATAACCGAGCGCTCGGTAGACCTTGCGGAGTTGGATCTGTCGCAAATAGTGACAACTGCGCACGATACTTCGCTTGAGCTCGTGGACCGAATCCACGAAGGTGCGGTGGAGGGCCAATTCCGCAGGCGTTGCCACCGTGGGGTCCGATTCAGACATGCGGCTCCATTTGATGAATGGTCGGCGCCACCCCGGGACGTCCCGGGTTTTCGGTGAGGCCTTATCTGCTGGATTCGTGCCGAATTCGACCCTCCGGCTGCAACCCCGCCTCCCCCCCGCCGTCCTAGACCGATCCCCGCCGGGCGGCGATTGTCAAATCCGCGCCGGTGGTGGATCTTGTAGCGTTCGCCGATCTCCGCGCCCCCGCCCGGGCCCGGCCGCAACCAGTGAAGGGACCGCAGACCCATGACGATCGCGAAACTCCCCCGCTTCCTCCTGTGCGTGCTCCTGCTGGCGGCCGCGGCCGGCTGCGGCGGCGGCAAGGGCGACGCTCCCGCCGGGGGTGCGCAGGCCGAGGCCCGCGGCGGCGGCGGGGGCCAGCCCGAGGAGCCGGCCGTGCCGGTCGCGGTGGCGTCGGCCGAGTTGGGCTCCATCTCCAGCTACTACAAGGCGACCGCGACGCTGGAGGCCGAGAAAGAGGCGCAGGTGCTGGCCCGCGTCGCGGGGGTGATCGCGGCGCTGTCCGCCGAGGAGGGCGACCGGGTGGGCGCGGGGGCCGCGCTGCTGCGCATCGACAACAACGAGTACCGCCTGCGCGCCGACCAGGCCGCGGCGTCGGCGGCGAACCTCCGGGCCCGCTTCCAGCGCCTGCAGGCCATGCGCGCCGAGGACCTGGCCACGGACGAGGAGTTCGAGGCCGCCCGCAGCGAGCTGGCCCGGGCCGAGGCCGACGAGGGGCTCGCGCGCCTGAACCTGTCCTACACCGAAGTGGTCGCGCCCTTCGGCGGCCGCGTGACGCGCCGCCTGGTGAGCGTGGGCCAGAACGTGTCGGCCGGCACGCCGCTGTTCGCGCTGGCCGACTTCGACCCGCTGCTGGCGAAGGTCCACGTGCCCAGCCGCGAGTTCAACAAGCTGCGCCAGGACCAGGACGTCGAGCTGGTGCTCGACAGCGTCGGGCAGCGGGTGCAGGGGCGCATCACGCTGATCAGCCCGGTCATCGACCCCGCCAGCGGCACGATCAAGATCACGATCGAGATCCCGTCGTACCCCGAGGGCACGCGTCCCGGCGACTTCGCCCAGGTGCAGATCGTCACCGAGCGGCGCGACGGCGCGGTGCTGGTGCCGCGGTCGGCCGTGCTGACGGACAAGGGCGAGACCGTCGTCTACGTGGCGGCGGGCGAGGGCGGCGCCACCGCCGAGCGGCGCGTCGTCGAGACCGGCTTCACCGACGACGAGCGGACCCAGATCCTGACCGGGCTCGCCGCGGCGGAGCGGGTCGTGGTCAAGGGGCAGCGCTCGCTCAAGCACGGCTCGAAGCTGAAGATCCTCGACGAGCAGGCCGGGTCCTGATGCGCGCGCTGGTCGATCTGGCGGTCCGCCGCCGGGTCAGCGTCGTGATGGCGGCGCTGGCGATCATCGTCTTCGGGGTCGTGGCCTACGGCCGCCTGGCGCTGGAGCTGTTCCCGGACATCACCTACCCCTCGCTCACGGTGCGGACCGAGTTCCCCGACACGGCGCCCCAGGAGGTGGAGAACCTCGTCACGCGGCCGGTCGAGGAGGCCGTCGGCGTGCTGCGCGGCCTGCAGTCGATCCACTCGGTGTCGCGGCCCGGCATGTCGGAGGTGACGCTCGAGTTCGAGTGGGGCGCGGACATGGACCTGCTGTCGATGGAGGTCCGCGAGAAGCTCGACCGCCTGCTGCTGCCCGCCGAGACCACCGACCCCGTCGTGCTGCGCTACGACCCCAGCCTGGACCCCATCGTCCGGCTCGCGCTGTCGGGCACCGACGACCTGACCGTGCTGCGCCGGCTGGCCGACAAGCAGCTCAAGCAGGACTTCGAGACGCTCAAGGGCGTGGCCGCGGCGCAGGTCAAGGGCGGCTTCGAGGAGGAGATCCAGGTCGACGTCGACCAGGACCGCCTCGCGGCGCTGGGGCTCCCGCTCGAGGCGGTGCGGCAGGTGCTGGGCGTGGGCAACGTCAACCTGCCCGGCGGCGCCCTGCGCGGCCGCGACGACCAGTTCCTGATCCGCACCATCAACGAGTACGACGACATCGCGGAGATCGCCGACCTGATCGTCCGGCGCGACGAGCGCGGCACCGTGCGGGTCGGCGACGTGGCCGAGGTGCGGCGCGGCGTCAAGGAGCGCGAGGAGATCACGCGGGTCGACGGCGCGGAGTCGGTGGAGATCTCCCTCTACAAGGAGGGCGACGCCAACACCGTGACCGTGGCGAAGCGCCTGCGCGAGCGCCTGGCGGCCTGGCAGGAGGGCAAGCTGCCCCCGGGCGCGCGGCTGACCGTGCTGTTCGACCAGTCGCACTTCATCCAGCAGTCGGTGGACGAGGTGCGCGACGCCGCCCTGGTCGGCGGCCTGCTGGCGATCCTGGTGCTGATGCTGTTCCTGCGCGACCTGCGCAGCACGCTGATCATCGCCACCTCGATCCCGATCTCGGTGGTGGCGACCTTCGTCGCGATGTACAAGCTCGACATCACCATGAACGTCATGTCGCTGGGCGGGCTGACCCTGGGCATCGGCATGCTGGTGGACAACTCCATCGTGGTGCTCGAGTCGATCTTCCGGCGGCGCCGCGAGGGGGCCACCCTCTACCGCGCGGCCGTGGACGGCACCTCGGAGGTCGCCGCCGCGGTGAGCGCCTCGACGCTGACCTCGGTCGCGGTGTTCGTGCCGATCGTGTTCGTCGAGGGCATCGCCGGGCAGCTGTTCCGCGACCAGGCCCTGACGGTGACCTTCAGCCTGCTGGCCTCGCTGGTGGTCGCCATCACGCTGATCCCCATGTTGAGCGCGGCGGGGTCGAGGTTGCCGAGCGACGCCGAGCGGCGGCGGGAGTCCGCCGACGCCGGGACGCCGGACGACGAGTTCGCGACCCTGCCCGCCGCGACGATGACCATGGGCCGCTTCTCCCGCCGCTTCGACGTCCTGCTGCGCGCCTCCCTGCGCCGCAAGTGGCTGACGCTCGCGACCGGTTTCGGCCTGTTCGCCCTGTCCCTGGCCGCGCTGCCGCTGCTGCAGACCGAGCTGATCCCCCAGCTGAGCGAGGGCGAGTTCTTCTTCGAGGCCACCCTGCCGGAGGGGGCCTCGCTCGCGGCGACGGACCGCGCCCTGCAGGTCATGGAGCGGGCGGCCGCGGCCGAGGACGGCGTCGCGGTCAGCTACGCCACGGTCGGCAGCCGCCTGGTCTCGGGCGGCCTGTCGGCGAACAGCCGGGCCGAGAACCTCGGCCAGCTCAACGTGGTGATGAAGGACCGCGGCGACGGCGCCGCCGAGGCGGGCGTCGCCGACCGCATGCGCGCCGCCTTCGCCGACCTCCCCGACCTCGAGGCGCGCTTCGGCCGCCCCTCGTACTTCACCCTCAAGACGCCCGTCGAGGTGATCGTCTTCGGCGACGACCTCGAGGCGCTGCGGGCGCACTCGCTGGAGATCGCCGCGCGCCTGGAGGGCGTGCCCGGCCTGGTCGACGTGCGCTCGTCGCTCGAGGCGGGCAACCCCGAGCTGCAGGTGGTCTTCGACCGCGAGCGGCTGGCCGCCCTGGGCCTCGACATGGGCGTGCTGTCCGAGACGCTCAAGAACCGCGTCCTGGGCGTGGTGCCGACGCGCTTCAAGGAGGAGGACCGGCAGATCGACATCCGCCTGCGCAACCGCGAGAGCGACCGCCACACGGTCGAGGACGTGCGCAACCTGGCGCTGCCCGGCCCCGGCGGCGGCACCCTGCGCCTGACCTCCGTGGCCGACGTGCGCGAGGACCGCGGCCCGGCCGAGATCCACCGCCTGCAGCAGCAGCGCGCCGCCGTCGTCTCGGCGAACGTCGAGGGGCGCAGCCTGGGCGCGGCCGTCGTCGACGTGCGCGCCGCGCTGGCCGGCCTGCCGCCGCCCCCGGGCCTGACCGTCGAGCTGGGCGGCCAGAACCGCGAGATGCAGGTCAGCTTCGACAGCCTGCGCTTCGCGATCCTGCTGGCCGTCTTCCTGGTCTACCTGGTCATGGCGGCGACCTTCGAGTCTTTCCTGCACCCGCTGCTGGTGCTGTTCACGATCCCCATGGCCCTGATCGGCGTGGTGGCGGCGCTGCTGCTGACCGGCACGCCCGTGACCGTCATCGTCCTGATCGGCGTGGTGATGCTGGTGGGCATCGTGGTCAACAACGCCATCGTGCTGGTCGACGCCGTCAACCGCCTGCGCCGCGCGGGCCTGCCCAAGCAGGAGGCGATCGTCCGCGCCGCGCACCTGCGCCTGCGGCCGATCCTGATGACGACCCTGACCACGGTCCTGGGCCTGCTGCCCATGGCCCTGGCCTGGGGCGAGGGGGCCGAGCTGCGCTCGCCGCTGGCGATCACCGTGGCCGGCGGCCTGCTGCTGAGCACCCTGCTGACGCTGATCGTGATCCCGGCCGCCTACCTCGTCGTGCCCTCGCGCATCGGCGACGAGCGCTAGGCGCGAGAAAGGGACCGCACGCATGACGCTGCCGGAAATCGCCATCAAGCGGCCCGTCTCGATGCTGATGCTGCTCGCGAGCATCGTGCTGCTCGGGGTGGTCGCCCTGACGCGCCTGCCGCTGGCGTTCATGCCGGACATCCAGGAACCCGAGCTGTTCGTGCAGCTCCCCTACGAGAACGCCTCGCCCGAACAGGTCGAGCGCATGGTGGTGCGGCCGGTCGAGGACGCGCTGGGCTCGGTCAAGGGGCTGCAGAGCCTGTGGTCGAGCTGCGACGGCGAGGGCGGGCGCATCCGGCTGGGCTTCGACTGGGGCGCCGACCTGCACCTGGCCCGCACCGAGGTCTGGGAGCGCATCGACCGCATCCGCGGCGACCTGCCCGAGGACCTCGGCGACATCCAGGTCAGCACGAGCTGGGACTCGCGCGATTCGGAGTCGCCGATCCTGGAGGGCCGCCTCAGCTCGCCGCGCGACCTCAGCGAGAGCTACGACCTGCTCGAGCGCAAGATCATCCGGCCGCTGGAGCGCGTGCCCGGCGTGGCCCAGGTCCGGCTCGACGGGGTCAACCCGCGCGAGGTGCGCATCAACCTGCGCCTGGCCGACCTCGAGCTGCACGGCATGGACGTGCGCGACGTGTCGCGCCGCCTGCGCACGGGCAACTTCGACCAGTCCCTGGGCCGGATCGTCGAGGGCGACGCCCGCTGGACGCTGCGCACCGTGGGCACCCTGTCCAGCGTGGAGCAGATCCGCGCCCTGCCGCTGCGCGCCGACGGGCTGCGGCTGTCCGACGTCGCCGACGTCGTCTACCAGGAACCGCCGCTGGAGTACGGCCGCCACCTCGACGGCGACTTCGCCGTCGGCGTGAGCGTCTCGCAGGAGTCGCGCGCCAACACGGTCGAGGTCTGCGACGCGCTGGCGGCCGCCATCGCGCGCATGGGCGACGACCCCGAGCTGCAGGACGTCAACTTCCTGGTCTGGTTCAGCCAGGGCGCGGAGATCCGCAAGACCCTGGGCGACCTGACGTTCACCGGGGTCTTCGGGGCGGTCCTGGCCGCGGCGGTCCTCTTCCTGTTCCTGCGGCGCGTCTCGACCACCGTGGTCGCGGTGCTGTGCATCCCGTTCTCGCTGATCGTGACCTGCGGCATCATCTGGGCCCAGGGCAAGTCGCTCAACACGCTGACGCTGCTGGGCCTGATCGTGGGCGTCGGCATGCTGGTGGACAACGCCGTCGTGGTCATGGAGAACATCTTCCGGCACCGCGAGGAAGGCGCCGACCGCGTGAGCGCGTCGCGCGAGGGCGCGCGCGAGGTCGCCAACGCGGTGACCGCCGCCACGCTCACCTCGGTCATCGTCTTCATCCCGCTGATCTTCAACAAGCCCAGCGAGATGAACGTCTACCTCAAGGAGCTGGCGATCACGGTCTGCCTGGCCCTGCTGGCCTCGCTGTTCATCAGCCAGACCCTGATCCCGCTGGCGACCGCCCGCTACATCCGCTCCGCGCCGCGCCCGCGCGGCCGCTGGATGACCGGCCTCGAGCGGGGCTACGAGTCGCTGCTGCGGGCCAACCTGCGGCGCCGCTGGCTGGCGCCGGTGATCGGCCTGGCCGTGATCGCCTCGGCGGTCTACCCCTTCACGCACCTCGAGATGAACTTCGAGACTTCGAACGCCGAGCTGTTCGTCCAGGTGAACTACGACTACAGCGAGGAGCTGAGCCTCGAGCGCAAGCAGGCCCTCGTCACGCAGGTGGAGCAGGCCCTCGAGCCGCACCGCGCGGAGCTGATGGCCCGCTCGATCTACAGCTTCTGGACCGACAACTGGAGCATGACCCGCATCTACCTCGAGGAGGGCAAGGCGGAGGCCGCGAACATCGCCCGCGTGCGCAGCACGCTGCGCGGCCTGCTGCCCGAGATCCCGGGCGTGCGCCTGAACGTGCAGGAGGAGCAGCAGGGCTGGCGGCACGGCGGCGGGCGGCGGGTGGCCTTCCAGCTCGTGGGCGAGGACACCGAGGTGCTCATGCAGCTGGCCGAGGAGGCCACCCAGCGGGTGGCCGCGATCCCCGGCCTGCTGGACGTGGGCGCGCGCCAGCAGGAGGCCCAGCAGGAGCTGCACATCGAGCCGGACCGCGAGCTGGTCGCCAGGTACGCGGTCGCGCCCGACCAGGTGGCCGACGTGGTGGGCCTCACCTTCCGCGGCCGGCGTCTGCCGCGCTTCCGCACCGAGGACGGCGAGCGCGAGATGCGCCTGACCCTCGAGGAGCAGAAGACCGAGAGCCTGTCGCAGCTGTCGAACCTGCCGCTGGTGACCGCCGGCGGCGACCGGGTGCCCCTGGCCGCCGTGGCCGACTTCGTCCAGAAGCCCGGCCGCGAGCGCATCGAGCGCGACAACCGGCGCACCAGCGTCTGGGTGGGCGCCCGCTTCGAGGAGGGCACCAGCGACCGCTTCATGCCGCAGATCGCCGCCGCGATGGAGGGCATGACCTTCCCCTACGGCTACTCCTGGACCTTCGGGGCCTGGCAGGAGCGCCGCCAGGAGCAGTCGCAGGAGTTCCTGACCAACCTGCTGCTGGCGCTGCTGCTGGTCTACGCGGTGATGGCCGGCCTCTTCGAGTCGGCGCGCCAGGCCCTGGCGCTGATGGTCTCGCTGCCCTTCGCCGTGGCCGGCGCCGCCTGGACGCTGCACCTGACCGGCACGGACTTCGACCAGCCGGCGGCGATCGGGCTGCTGCTGCTGATCGGCATCGTGGTGAACAACGGCATCGTCATGCTCGAGCACATCAACCAGTACCGGCGCCGCGGCATGGACCGCACCGAGGCGATGGTGCGCGGCGGCCGCGAGCGGCTGCGCCCGATCCTGATGACCGCCCTGACCACGCTGCTCGGCCTGCTGCCGATGGCGATCCAGAAGCCGTCGCTGGGCGGCGTCTACTACTACTCGATGGCCCTGGTGATCATGGGCGGGCTGTTCGTCAGCACCTTCCTGACGTCGGTGCTGCTGCCCGCCACCGCGACCCTGTCCGAGGACATGTTCTCGATCCTGGGCGGACTGCCCCGGCGGCTGCGCCGCCGCCGATGACCGACCGACCACACCCCAACCCGAAGGAGCTCCGCATGAGATCACCGACGCTCGCGCTCCTCTGCTGCGCGCTCGCAACCGCCGCCGCGCCCGCGGCCGCCGAGGAGGCCCGCCTGCTGCGCATGCCCGACGTCTCGGCCGAAATGGTCGCCTTCGTCCACGCCGGCGACGTCTGGCTCGCCGACCGCGACGGCGGCGAGGCCCGCCGCCTGACCACCTTCGAGGGCTTCGAGGCGTCGCCGAAGTTCTCGCCCGACGGCCGGCAGGTCGCGTTCTCCGGGAACTACGACGGCAACCTCGACGTCTACGTGGTCGGCGTCGAGGGCGGCGAGCCGCGCCGCCTGACCTGGCACCCGGGCTTCGACGTCGTGCGCGGCTGGACCCCCGACGGCGCCCGCGTGGTGTTCGCCTCGGGCCGCGAGACGGTGCCGCGGTCGCAGCCGAAGCTGTGGACCATCGGCCTGCAGGGCGGTCTGCCCGAGGCGCTGCCCCTGCCCCGCGCCGCCGCCGGCGCGCTGTCTCCCGACGGCAAGCGCCTGGCCTACCAGCTGGTCGAACCCTGGGAGGCGGAGTGGCGCAACTACCGCGGCGGCCAGGCCCAGCCCATCCGCGTCGTCGACCTCGCGACGCTCGCGGTGACCAAGCTGCCCTGGGACGGCAGCAACGACCTCGCCCCGGTCTGGCTCGGCGGCACGATCTTCTTCCTGAGCGACCGCGACCTGGCCATGAACGTCTGGGCCTACGACGTCGCCACCGGCGCGCTGAGCCAGCGGACGCACTTCAAGGAGTTCGACTGCAAGAACCTGGGCGGCGGCGCCGGGCGCCTCGTCTTCGAGAACGGCGGCCGGCTCTACGCGCTGGACGCCGCGGGCGGCGAGCCCCGCCCCGTGACGGTGACCCTGAACGGCGATTTCCCCGGGGCCCGGCCGCACTGGGAAGACGTCGCGAAGCTGATCACCGACATGGCCCTCTCGCCGGCGGGCAAGCGCGTGGCCTTCGAGGCGCGCGGCGAGATCTTCACCGTCCCGGCCGAGAAGGGCGACATCCGCAACCTCACCAACAGCCCGGGCGCCGCCGACCGCGCCCCGGCCTGGTCGCCCGACGGCCGCCTGATCTCGTGGTTCTCCGACGAGAGCGGCGAGTACCAGCTCGTGATCGCCGACCAGTTCGGCGGGAACCGGCGCACGGTGCCGCTGCCGAACCCCACCTTCTACTACACGCCGCGCTGGTCCCCGGACTCGAAGCACCTGGCCTTCGGCGACGCCGACCGCGTGCTGTGGGTCGTGGACGCCGCCTCCGGCAAGCCGACCCGCATCGACGACGAGGGGTTCGCCCACCCCGAGCGCCACATCGCCCCGGTCTGGTCGCCCGACTCGCGCTGGATCGCCTACACCAAGCGCCTGACCAGCCAGTTCAACACCGTGTGCGTGTACTCGCTCGACACCGGCAAGTCGACCCGCATCACCGACGGCCTGGCGGACGCCGTGTCGCCGGCCTGGGACGCCTCGGGCAAGTACCTGGCGTTCCTGGCCAGCACCGACTACGGCCTGAACGTCGGCTGGCTGGACATGAGCTCCTACAACCAGCCGCTGAACCGCTCGCTCTACCTGGCGGTGCTGGGCAAGGACGAGCCCTCGCCCCTGAAGCCCCAGAGCGACGACGAGGAGCCGAAGTCCGAGGACAAGAGGGAAGCGAAGAAGGACGACGACAAGAAGGACGAGGAGAAGAAGGACGAGGTCGTCGTCCGCATCGACTTCGCCGGCCTCGACCAGCGCATCGTCGCGCTGGACGTGCCGCCCCGCAACTACGAGCGGCTGGTCGCCGGCGCCGCCGGCACGTTCTTCTATGCCGAGAACGTGCCGAACCAGCCGGGGCTGACGCTGCACGCCTACGACCTGGAGAAGCGCGAGGCCACGAAGCTCACCGAGGGGATCCTCGCCTACCGCGTGTCGGCCGACGGCCAGAAGCTCCTGCAGGCCAAGCCCGGCGAGAAGTTCCTCCTGACCGGCGCCGACGGCAAGGCCGAGGAGGGCAAGGGCGACCTCGACCTGTCGGGCCTGCGCATGAAGGTCGACCCGGCTGCGGAGTGGCGGCAGATCTTCCGCGAGGCCTGGCGCTTCCAGCGCGACTTCTTCTACGTCGAGAACGTCCACGGCCTGGACCTGGACTGGGCCTACCGCGCCTACGCGCCCTGGGTCGAGCACGTGCGCCACCGCGCCGACCTCACCTACGTGCTGGACATCCTGGGCGGCGAGACCTGCATCGGCCACTCGTTCACCGGCGGCGGCGACGAGCCCGAGGTCGAGGCCGTGCCGGTCGGCCTGCTGGGCTGCGACTTCGAGATCGCGGACGGCCGCTACCGCCTGCGCCGGATCTACACGGGCGAGAACTGGAACCCGGAGCTGCGGGCGCCGCTGAGCGGCCCCGGCATCGACGCGCGCGTCGGCGACTACCTGCTCGCGGTCGACGGCGTCGAGCTCACGGCGGGCATGAGCCCCTACAGCCTGTTCGACCGCAAGGCCGACCGCCAGACGGTGCTGACGCTCAACGACAAGCCCGACCTCAAGGGCGCGCGCAAGGTGACCGTCGTGCCGGTCGCCGACGAGGAGCCGCTGCGCCAGCGGGCCTGGATCGAGGACAACCGCCGCCGCGTCGACGAGCTGTCGGGCGGCAAGCTGGCCTACGTCTGGATCCCGGACACCGGCGGCGAGGGCTACGCCGCGTTCCTGCGCGGCTACTTCGCCCAGCAGGACAAGCGCGGCGCCGTGATCGACGAGCGCTACAACCACGGCGGCTCCATCGCCGACCTGATGGTCGACGTCATGAACCGCAAGCTGCTGGGCTACTTCAACAACCCGGTGGGCGCACGCCAGCCGTTCACCGCGCCCAACGCCGCCATCTGGGGCCCGAAGGTGCTGGTCATCAACGAGATGTCCGGCTCGGGCGGCGACATGCTGCCCTACATGTTCCGCAAGCTGGGGATCGGCCCGCTGGTGGGCACGCGGACCTGGGGCGGCCTGGTCGGCATCTGGGACGTGCCCGGGCTGGTCGACGGCGGCTTCATCACCGCCCCGCGCGGCGGCTTCTACGACACCGACGGGAAGTGGGCGGTCGAGGGCGAGGGCGTCGCCCCCGACATCGAGGTCGAGGACACGCCCGCCGCGGCGCGCGAGGGCCGCGACCTGCAGCTCGAGGCGGCGGTGCGCGCGGCGCTCGACCAGCTGCCGGGCGCGGCGGTCGAGATCCTGCCGCAGCCGGCGGACCCGGTGCGGTCGCGGCGGCCGCAATAGCGGTCGTCGGGCGCAGACGAAGGGCCCCGTCTCCGGCGGAGACGGGGCCCTCTTCGTCGGCGCGGCGCGGCTTACAGCTCGATGCCCATCAGCTTCGCCAGCTCCGTCACCCCGCGGTCGAACTTGCCCAGCGCCGCCTCGATCGCGTCGGGGCGCGTCAGGTCCACGCCCGCCTTCTTCAGCAGCGCCAGCGGCGGCTCGCTGCAGCCGCCCTTGAGCATCTCGAGGTAGCCGTCGACCGCGGGCTGGCCGTTCGCCTTGACGTTCTCGGCGATGGCGATGCCGCAGCTCAGGCCCGTCGCGTAGCTGTAGACGTAGTACTTGTAGTAGAGGTGCGGGATGTAGGCCCACTCCATCCCGTCGTCCTCGCCCAGGGTGTAGCCCGGCCCGTAGTAGCGCCGCACCAGGTCGCGGTAGGTCTCGTCCAGCAGCGACGCCGTGACGGGCGTGCCCGCCTCGACGAAGCCGTGCACCTTGCGCTCGAACTCCGAGAACAGGGTCTGGCGGTAGATCGTGGTGCGGATGCCCTCCAGCTCCTCGACCAGCAGGCCGGCCCGCTCCTGCGGGTCGACGGCGCGCGCGGCCAGGTAGTCCGTCAGCAGCGCCTCGTTGCAGGTCGAGGCGATCTCCGCCAGGAACGGCACGTAGCGGGAGCTGTGGTAGGGCTGGTTCTCCATCGCGAGCCAGCTGTGCAGGGCGTGCCCGTACTCGTGCGCGAGGGTCGAGAGGTCGTCCAGGCCGTCCTGGTAGTTCATCTTCACGTACGGGTGGCGCCCGTAGACGTTGGCCGAGAAGGCCCCGCTCTCCTTGTCGTCGCTGGGGTAGACGTCGATCCAGCCGTGGCGGGGATCCAGCCCCTCCATCAGCATCGCCACGTACTGCGGGCCCAGCGGCGCCAGGGCGGCCGGCAGGATCGCCAGGGCGTCGGCGAAGGGGACCTCCTTCTGCGCGGCCGCGGCCATCGGCACGTACAGGTCGTGCAGGCGCAGGTCCTCGAGGCCGAGGGCCTTGCGGCGCAGTTCCATGTAGCGGTGCAGGGGCGCGAGGTTGGCGTTCACCGCCGTGATCAGGTTGTCGTGGACGGCGACCGGCAGGCCGTCCTTGTCCAGGTACGCCTCGAGCGCGGTGTCGTAGCCGCGGGCGCGCGCGTACATGACGTCCAGCTCGCACTGGCCGCCCAGCGTGGCGGCGAAGACGTGCTGGAACTGCCGCAGCGTGGCCAGGAACGCCCCGACGGCCTCGGCGCGCACCGCGCGGTCGGGCGAGAGGCGGAAGCGCCCGTAGTTCGACAGCGTCAGCTGCACCTCCTTGCCCTCGGCGTCGTGGACGACGGGCCAGGCGATGTCCGACAGCAGGGCCTGGAAGGACTCCTCCACGCTGCTGGTGATCTCGTTGAGGTCGATCTCGGCCCACAGGTTGTCGCCCGCGAGCTGCAGGACGCGCTCGGCCTGCGGGTCGAGCACGCGGTCGCGCCGCCGCCCCAGGTTGTCCAGGTAGCTGCGGTAGGCGGCCGGCCCGTCCTTGGCGGCGTAGGCCTTCTCCAGGGCCGCCGCGTCCAGGGCCAGGGCCTCGGCCCGGATGAAGCCGGAGGCCGCGGTCAGCTCGTCCAGCAGGGCCAGGCCGCGCTGCGAGCGGGCCTGGGCCGCCTCGTCGGTCAGCTCCGTGTCCAGCGCCAGGTTGGCGTACTGCTGCACGTGGCTGACGCGGTCGTGGAGCGAGAAGTACAGCGCCAGGCAGTCGCGCAGGGCCTTCGGGTCCTTCAGGCGCCCCCGGAAGGCGGCCAGGCCGCCGATCTCCCCCTGCAGCCCCGCGCGCGCGGCCTCCCAGGCCTCCGCCGACGGGAACAGCGGCGTCAGGTCCCACTTGTAGACGTCGGGCACCTGCGCGCGCGTGGCGTTGGCGTCCGGGGTGTAGGCCGGCAGATCGGCGGCGGACGCCGCCGCGGCGAACAGGGCACAGGCGATCAGCACGATCGCGGAACGATAACGGGTCATCGACAGCATGAGCGCCTCCTGGATCGGGCAGATCGGCGGAAATCGCCGATTGCGTCCTTCACGGGACAACCTATCATAGCTCGGAGCTGCGGGCAGGAGATATGTTCGCGGCCACGGGTATGAAGTTGCATCGGTTTCAACGAAAGACCGCCGTTCGACGATGAAATTCCCCCCGAAGATCCCCGCTGCGGTCGGCGCGACGTACACGCGCACGCTGCTGATCGTGCTGCTGAACCTGCCGCTGGTCTGGGGCTGCCTGCTGTGGGACCTGCGCGGCGTCGACGTCACGGCGCTGACGGCGGCCTACGCAACGGCCGTGCTGGCGGGCTGGTACGTGCTGCCGCTGCTGGTGCTGCTCGGCGTCGTGTTCCTGCTGCTGCTGCCGGTGCGGCGGGCCGCGGCGCCGGCGACGGCGCTGATCGCGGCGGTCTACGTCTACTACCTGCTGCTGGACGCCGTGGCCTACGGGGTCATCCGCATCCACATCGACTTCTTCTGGCTGGAGTACCTGGTCCGGGATTTCGCGGGGCTGGGGCTGCCCGACTCGTCGGTGGTCACCGCGGCCGCGGCGCTGGCCGTCATCCTGCTCGTGGAGTTCGGCATCCTGCGGCTGTCGGGCCGCCTGCGGCCGCCGCGCCGGCTGGCGCCCGTGGTCTGGGCCGCGGCCGTGCTGGCGATGACCGCCAGCCAGATCCTGCACATCGTGGCCTACCAGAGGAACGACAGCCGCGTCACGGTGCTGACCCCGCACCTGCCCTTCTACGTGCCCTTCACCTCGCACCGCAACGCCGACAAGTACGGCGACCTGCTGCCCTTCGCGATGGACGAGAACGCCGCGGTGCTGGAGGAGTCGACCGCGTCGCTCACCTACCCGCTGGCCCCGTTGACCTTCGACCCGGCCGCGGCCCCGAGCCCGCCCAACCTCGTGGTGATCCTGCTGGAGAGCTGGCGCTTCGACGCGATGGACGCCGACGTGACGCCCAACATCCACCGCCTGTCGCTGGAGTCGTCGGTCTTCACGCAGAACCTCAGCACCGGCAACCAGACCACCGCCGGCATCTTCGGCATCTTCTACGGCCTGCACCCGACCTACTGGGCGGCGGTCAAGGCCAACAGCGCGCGCATCGACAACCCCGTGCTCGTCGACGCCCTGACCGAGCGCGGCTACGCCTGCGCCCTCTACGCCCGCTCCAAGTTCGGGCGCCACAAGATCCAGGACACGATGTTCCGGGGCATCGAGCTGCACGAGGACTTCGCGGGCAAGAACGTCCCGGAGATGGACGTCGATCTGACCGAGGGCTTCCTCGGCTTCCTGCGGGAGCAGGCGGCCCGGGGCGGCCCGTTCTTCGGCCTCGCCTTCTACAAGTCCTCGCACTACGACTACTGCTACCCGCCCGAGTACGAGATCGACAAGCCGGCCAAGAACATCAACATGGCGTTCATGAACGCCGACACCGACCCGGCGCCCTACCTGAACGACTACCGCAACGCGGTGCGCTACACCGACATGATGGTCGGCCGGGTCCTGGACGAGCTGCGGGCCCTGGACCTGCTCGACAAGACCATCGTCATCGTGACGACCGACCACGGCGAGGCCTTCAACGACGACCGGGCCAACTTCTGGGGCCACGGCACCAACTACACGAAGTACGAGGTGCAGGTGCCCCTGATCATCCGCTTCCCGGACCGCGCGCCGGCCGTCTACGCGCACCGCACCTCGCTCGCCGACATCGCGCCGACGCTGCTGACCCGCTACTTCGGCTGCACGTCCGACCCCCGCGACTACGCGAACGGGCGCGACCTGTTCGACGCGGCGGCGCCGCCGCGCGCCCACGTCATCTCGAGCTACGTCAACCACGCCTTCGTCTTCGGCGACGACGTGCACGAGATCCTGCCCCTGTCGACCCGCAAGTACCGCTTCGACGACGCCAAGGCCGCCGGCGGCGACCCGCCTCCCGGGCTTCTCCGATCGGTCATGGAGGAGATCAACCGGTTCTACCGGTGACGCGGCCGCAACGTTATTTCGATCACACCACCCGGAGCTTTTCGCGCACCACGGCATCTGCTAGGCTCATGAGCGGACGGTGGCGCCCCCGGTTGCACGCGGGGCGCCCTGGAGGCCGCCCCCTTCGCACGCTCCTCACGCTTCACCGACAGGAGTGACGATGCCACGGAAACCTCTCGCCACCGCGCTCGCCCTGCTCGCCCTGACCACCCTCTTCGCCTCGCCCGGCTTCGCCGCCGCCACGCGGGCCTTCGTCCCCGCCCAGGACGGCTTCGTGCCGCAGGCGAAGGAGGTCGAGCTGTACGCCCCGGACCGCCTGCTCGTGCAGCTCACGCGCGACGGCCTGACCGCCTCGCGGCTGTCCATGCTGCTGGACAAGGGCGCCCGCGCCCCCGGCGCCGCGACCGGGCTCGCGTCGCTCGACGCCCTGGCCGCCGCCGCCGGCGTGCGCGCCGTCGAGCGCCCCTACGACCTGCCCGCCGACGCCGCCAAGGCGGCGGACCTCGGCGTCGACCGCTGGTTCATGTTCCGCTTCGAGACGAAGCAGGACATGGCCGACGTGGCCAAGTCGCTCGAGCGCGACCCGTCGGTCGAGGCCGTGTCCCTGGACTGGGTGGCCTTCCCGGCCGCCGTGCCCGCCGACCCCCTCTACGCGAGCCACTGGGGCCACAACAACACCGCCCAGCTGCCCGGCCTGGACTGGGGCGGCACCTACGACCACACCCTGACCACCACCGTCGGCACCCCCGGCTTCGACGCCAACGCCCAGGCCGCCTGGGACGGCAGCCAGGGCTACGGCAGCAGCAGCGTCGTCGTGGCCATCATCGACAGCGGCGTGGACATCGACCACCCCGACCTGCGCCTGGTCACGGGCTACGACTTCGGCAGCAACGACACCAACCCCGACGACAACAGCACCACCGCCGGCCACGGCACCTGCTGCGCCGGCGTGGTCGCCTCGATGAACAACACGATCGGCTGCGCGGGCATCGCCGCCGGCGTCAGCATCATGCCGCTGAAGGTCGCCACCAGCACCGGCGCCATGTATTTCAGCGCGATCCAGAGCGCCCTGTACTACGCCGCCGACCACGCGGCCGACATCGTCAGCATGAGCCTCGGCGCCGCGATCAGCAGCGACGCCGCCACCGACACGGCCATCCTGTACGCCTACAACGCGGGCTGCACGATCCTGGCCGCGACCGGCAACGAGAACATGAGCACCATCAGCTACCCGGCCATCAACGCCAACGTGATCGGCGTCGGCGCGGCCTCCCCCTGCGGCGAGCGCAAGCGCAGCTCGAGCAGCAGCACCGAGGTCAACTCCGGCGTGGCGACCGACCCCAACGGCTACACCTGCGACGGGGAGCGCTGGTGGGGCTCGAACTACGGCACGACCACGCAGAACGGGGCCGGCGCCGTGGACGTCCTCGGCCCGACCATCCTGCCGACCACCG
Organism: bacterium; assembly: GCA_016719645.1. Classification (GTDB taxonomy): domain Bacteria; phylum Krumholzibacteriota; class Krumholzibacteriia; order LZORAL124-64-63; family LZORAL124-64-63; genus PNOJ01. The sequence continues at coordinate 32,429 of JADJYS010000035.1, read as the reverse complement.
ACATCGTCGGCACCGGCGGCTACCGGTCGGGCGACTACGAGCCCTTCTTCAACGGCACCAGCTGCGCCACGCCGTACGTGGCGGGCGTCTGCGCTCTGATCGTCTCGAAGAACCCGACCTGGACCCCGACGCAGATCCGCAGCCAGCTGACGTCCACCGCGCAGGACGTCGTTTCGGCCGAGTCCGCGGCGGGCTGGGACCGCTACGCCGGCTTCGGCATGGTCGACGCCGCGGCGGCCGTCGGCGGCGTCACGGTGCCCGTGGCCCCGGTCGCCAACTTCTCGGCCACGCCGCTGACGGGCGCGGCGCCCCTGGCGGTCGTGTTCACCGACCTGTCCACCAACACGCCCACGAGCTGGAGCTGGAACTTCGGCGACGGCGGCACCTCGACCCTGAAGAGCCCCAGCCACACCTACGCCGCGGCCGGCACCTACACCGTCACGCTGACCGCGACCAACAGCGCCGGCTCCGACGGCGAGACCAAGACCGGCTACATCGTCGTCACGACGTCGTCGGGCACCTGGACCACCATCACCTCGGACAACTTCGAGACCGGCATGGGGTCCTACACCGACGGCGGCAACGACATGTCGCGCTACACGGCCACCGTCAACGCCCACCAGGGCGCCGCGGCGGCCGACATCCAGGACAACAGCGGCACCAAGTCGTCCTTCTACCACACCACCGGCAAGAACGTGACCGGCTACTCGAACCTCGAGGTCAGCTTCTGGTTCAAGGCCGTGAGCATGGAGACCGGCGAGGACTTCTGGGTGCAGTACTACGACGGCGCCGCCTGGCGCACGGTGGCCACCTACAAGGCGGGGACCGACTTCGTCGTCAACACCTTCTACAACAAGGTCGTGACGATCCCCCGCGCCACCTACGCCTACCCGACCGCCGCCAAGCTGCGCTTCATGTGCGACGCCGGCGACGACACCGACGACGTCTACATCGACGAGATCGTGTTCCGCGGCTACACCGCGGCGCTGGCGGCCGCCCCGGCCGACGAGGCGGCGGCGGACAAGGCCCTGCCGGCCCCGTTCGCGCTGGGCCGGAACCGGCCGAACCCGTTCAACCCGTCCACGACGTTCGAATTCAGCCTGCCGGCCGCCTCGCGCGTGCTGGTCCGGGTGTTCGACCTGAAGGGCCGGGAGGTCGCCACGCTGGCCGACGGGCAGTACGGCCCCGGCTCCCACAGCGTCCGCTGGGACGCGACGGAGTTCGCCTCGGGCACCTACTTCTACCGCATCGACGCGGGCGAGCGCTCGAGCGTCCGCAAGATGACGCTGCTGAAGTAGCGTCCGACCGCACACGGCGATGAAAACGAACCCGGCCGGACCGCGAGGTCCGGCCGGGTTTTCGTTCCATCGCCGCGGCGTCGCCGCCGCTACTTCAGGTAGGTGTAGTCGTCGAAGGCCTGCTCGTACTTGCGCAGCACGTCGGCCGACTCGCGCGGGGTCAGGCGGCCCTGGCTGACGGCGCGCTCCAGCGCCGTGCGCCAGCGCTCGACCAGGGCGCCCTTGTCGTACTGCACGAAGTTCAGCACGCGCCGCACCGAGTCGCCGCGCACGACCGTCGTGAACTCGACGTGGCCGTTGACCTCGACGTGGATGGCGTTGGTGTCGCCGAACAGGTTGTGCAGGTCGCCCAGGATCTCCTGGTAGGCGCCGACGAGGAAGGCGGCGAAGGTGTAGCGCTCGCCGTCGCGCAGCGTGTGGGCGGGCAGGTAGCGCTTGACCTCGCGCAGGTCGGGGAAGCGGTCGATCTTGCCGTCGGAGTCGCAGGTGATGTCCGCCAGCACGACGCGGCGGGTCGGCCGCTCGTTGAGGCGGTTGACCGGCGTGATCGGGAAGATCTGGTCGACCGCCCAGCTGTCGGGCAGCGACTGGAAGATCGACAGGTTGCAGAAGTAGGTGTCGGTCAGCAGGGCCGGCAGGCGCTGCAGGTCCTCGGGGATGTAGTGCATCTGGTCGGTCATGCCGCTGATGGTGTTCAGCAGGGCCCAGTAGGCCTGGTCGCCGAAGGCGCGGTCCTCGATGGACAAGAGGCCGAGGCTGAACTCCTGCAGGATGTCCTGCCGCAGCTCCACGGCGTCGTGCAGGGTCTCCATCGCGTTCTTGGGCGACAGCTCCTGCAGCAGCTGCGCCATGTTGATGATGGCCGGGGCCTTGGTCGCGGCCAGCACGGTCTCGGGGTCGCAGGGGGTCGAGAAGGTGTTGGCGATGCCCAGCACCTCGAAGACCAGCACCGAGTGGTGGGCCACCGTGGCGCGCCCGAACTCCGTCGCGATGGTCGGGTGCGGCGCGCCGGTCTGGTCGCAGGTCTCCTTGATGATCCAGACGACGTCGCGCGCGTACTCCTCGACCGTGTAGTTCATCGACGACTCCGAGGCCGTCTTGGAGCCGTCGTAGTCCACGGCCAGGCCGCCGCCCACGTCCATGTGGGTCAGCGACGGGCAGTGCTTGCGCAGCTGGACGTAGACCTGGGCCGCCTCGCGCAGGCCGACCTTGAGCGAGGAGATGGCCGTCAGCTGGCTGCCGTTGTGGAAGTGCAGGAGCCGCACGCAGTCCAGCTTGCCGCGCTCGCGCAGGAAGCTCACCGCGGCCACGATCTCCGAGACGGTCAGCCCGAACTTGGCGCGCTCGCCGCCGCTGTGCTCCCAGCGGCCGGCGCCCTTGCCGGCCAGGCGCAGGCGGAAGCCGATCTCGGGCTCGACGCCCAGCTCCTCGGCCACGTCCAGCACCAGCGCGATCTCCGACGGCTTCTCGATGACGATGACGGGCCGGCGCCCGACCCGCTTGGCCATCAGCGCCAGCTCGATGTAGCGGCGGTCCTTGTAGCCGTTGCAGACCAGCAGGGCCTCGGGGTTGTCCTGGATCGCCAGCACGGCCATCAGCTCGGGCTTGCTGCCGACCTCGAGCCCCATGTCGAAGGGCAGGCCCGCCTCGTTGATCACGTCCACGACGTGGCGCACCTGGTTGACCTTGATCGGGAAGATGGGGCAGTACTTGCCCTGGAAGTCGTACTCGGCGATGGCGGCCTGGAACGCGGCGCTGATCGCGCGCACGCGGTGGCGCAGGATGCCGTTGAAGCGGAACAGCACCGGCAGCTCGATGTTGCGCTGGCGGGCCGACTCGACCAGGTCGGCGAGGTCGACGGAGGGGCCCTGCGGCCCGTCGGGCGTGACCGTGACGTGGCCGCGCTCGTTGATGTGGAAGTAGCCGGCGCCCCAGTGGGGGAAGCCGTACAGCTCTTCGCTCTTCGCCGTCGTCCAGGGCACCATTCCGGTCATGGGCGTGCTGTTCTCCTGCGTTGGGGACCGGGTCGCCGCGCGAGCGGGACAATCTAACACATAAAACGGGTCAGCGGGCCATCCGGATCAGGAACGGGTACTCCTGGTCCTCCGGGTTGGCCCGGACGGCCTGCTGCAGGGCCTGCAGTCCGCCGCGGGGGTCGCCGCCGGTCTGGCGGACCAGGCTCTCGGTCAGCAGGCGGTTGCCCTCGACGAAGCGGCCCATGAGGGCCGGGTCGGGGATCCCGTCGAAGACCGCCCCGACGCCGACGCGGCGCTCCTGCAGGTAGCGCAGGTTCGCCGACAGGTTGGCCTCGTCCAGGCAGCCGGGGGCGAAGAACTCGGTGTACGAGCGGTCGTCGGTGTTGAGCCGGGCTCCGGCGGACAGCCGGGCGATCGCCGGGCCGTCCAGGACCAGGGTCGCCGCCAGGTGGTAGGGGTCGCCGTAGAAGCTCGGGTCCTGCCCCAGCGCGGCGGCGCGGGCGGCCCAGTCGGCGAAGTCGACCCGCAGCGGCGCGGTCGAGCCCAGCAGCACGGCGTGGTAGTGGCCCAGCCAGACGGCGCAGTCGGGGAACACGTCGTGGAAGGTGGCGATCAGCCCCATCAGCTCCTGCGAGCGCAGCTTGTGCAGCGGCAGGTACTGCGAGACCAGGCCGCCGGGGTTCAGGCGCGACCGGCACAGCTCGAAGTACTCGCGCGTGTACAGGTTGCCCGAGCCGAGCACCGGGTGCGTCGGGTCGCAGGAGATCAGGTCGTACCTGCGCGCGGACGCCTGCAGGCGGCGGCGCCCGTCGCCCTGCACGATGGTCAGGCGCGGGTCGACGACCACGTCGCGGTTCAGCTCGCGGTAGTAGGACGCGGCCTCCTTCAGCCCCGGCACCAGCTCGACGCAGGTGATCGACGCCACCTCGGGGTGCGCGGCGATGGCCGAGGTCGTCACGCCGATGCCGAAGCCGATCACCAGCACGTCGCGCAAGCCCGGCCGCACCAGGAACGGGAAGTGGCCGACCATCTTGACGACCTTGACCGCGTCGTAGGACGAGCCGATCACCGCGCTGTTGTTGACGTAGGTGTACTTGGCCTGCGAGCGGGTGTCGCGGTCCCGCCCCACCGTGACGGTCCCCTCGACGGTCTCGTCGTAGAACAGCACCTCGCGGTCGAAGCGGCCGAACGAGGGCGGCAGGATGCGGACCTGCGGCCGCCAGGCCGCGACCGCGAGCAGCAGCGCGAGCGCCGCGAGCAGGATGCGCCCGGTGCGCGCCGGCGCGCCGCCGCGCCGCGCGACGAACCAGGCCGCGGCGACCGGCGCCGCGGCCACGGCCACGATCGCGACGGCCGCGCCCAGCGCCGGGATCAGCACGAACGCCGCCGCGAGCGGCCCGAGCACGCAGCCGGCGGTGTTGACCGCCAGCACCGCGCCCACGTCCCGGCCTACGCCCACGTCCCGCCCCACGCCGCCGCGCCCGGTCCCGCCGCCGCCGGCGGCCGCGAGGCTGCAGGCCAGCGGGAAGGCGTAACCGGAGCACGCCGCGGGCGGCACCACGATCAGCAGGGACGCCACCAGCGGCAGCAGCAGGATGCGCACCAGGGCGTTCCCGGACGCCTCCTGGAAGGGGAACATCAGCAGCTCGGGCAGGCGCGCCAGCAGCAGCAGCCCCAGCAGCGCGGTCGCCGCCAGCAGCAGCAGGGCGCGCAGCAGGGACCGCCCCGGGTCGGCCAGGCGGTCGGCGCGCCGGTGGAACAGCGCGCTGCCCAGGTAGAGGCCGAGGATCGCCAGCGAGGCGATCAGCGCGAAGGTGTAGCTGGTGTTCGTCAGGTAGATGCGGAACATCCGCATCCAGACGACCTGCAGGGCGAGGATGGCGAAGCCGCAGGCGAAGGCGGCGACCGGGACCGCCGTGCGGACGGCGGCCGGCAGGGCCGCGAACGCGGGCGGCGGCGGCGGTGCGGCGGCGCCCGCCGGCGGTGCGACCGACCCGCGGGTCGCGAGCAGCCAGGCGCCGAGGCCCAGATCGACGGCCACGGCCGCGGCGAGGGTCAGGTCCTGCCCCAGGGTCCCCAGCAGGACGAACCCGGCCGCGAGCCCGCCCAGGGCGCTGCCCAGCGTCTCCAGCGCGTAGAGCCGGCCCAGGGCCGGCGCCAGCGGCCCGCGGCCGGCGGCGGCGAGCCGCCCGGCGAGCGGGAACAGGCCGCCCATCAGGAACGAGGGCACGCCCAGCAGCAGCGCGGCGCCCGCGTGCGCGGCCGCCGAACCCAGCCGCGGCAGCAGCGCGCCCGCCAGGGCGTAGGCCAGGGCGCCCAGAACACCAAGCCCCAAAAGCAGATACGACAACAGGGCCCAGGGCCGGCGGGCGCGGTCGGCGGCGCGACCCCAGACGGCCGCCCCGGCTCCGAAACCGGCCATGAAGACCGCCAGCACCAGCGTGGCCCCGGTGACGGTGCCGCCCAGGACCAGGGACAGCAGGCGGTTCCAGACGACCTCGTGGATCAGGAAGGAGAAGCCGGCCAGAAACACGACCAGGTCGAGAGCGGCCTGGCCGGGGGCGGCGGTGCTGGAGTCGCGGCGCGGGGTCCGGGTCATCGGCGCTCCGGAGGCTGATCGGGATTCGGTCGACGCCGCGCCAATCTAACACGCGGGCGGGGGCCGGTCAGGGAGAATGCGCCCCGCCGCCGCGACGCGCCCCGCCCTTGACCCGCCGGCCGGATCGGGGCTTACTGGCCGGGACTCGCCCGTCACCGACCGCACCCCACAGGGAGCAACCCCATGATCAGGCGTCTGCCGTCCGTTCTCGTCCTGCTGGCCGCCCTGTCCGCCGCCGCGTGCGCCGCCGCCGCGGACCCCGCGTCGCCGGTCCCGCTCGACCCGGCGGTGATCACCGGCGAGCTGCCCAACGGCCTGCGCTACTACGTGCGCGAGAACGCCAAGCCCGAGCAGCGCGCCGCGCTGTGGCTGGTGGTCGGCGCCGGCAGCGTGGACGAGGACGACGACCAGCTCGGCCTCGCCCACCTGGTCGAGCACATGGCCTTCAACGGCACGCAGAACTTCCCGCGCCAGGCCCTGATCGACTACCTCGAGTCGGTGGGCATGCAGTTCGGGCCCGAGGTCAACGCCTACACGAACCAGAACGAGACGGTCTACATGCTGCAGGTGCCCACCGACCGGCCGGAGCTGCTGGCCACGGGGCTGCAGGTCCTGGAGGAGTGGGCGCACCTGGTAAGTTTCGAAGACGGGGAGATCGACAAGGAGCGCGGCGTCGTCATCGAGGAGTGGCGCAGCGGCCGCGGCGCCGACGAGCGCATGTACGACGCGCTGCTGCCGGTCATCTTCCACGGCTCGCGCTACGCCGAGCGCAACACGATCGGCGACCCGGAGATCATCCGCAACGCCCCCCACGACACCCTGCGCCGCTTCTACCGCGACTGGTACCGGCCCGACCTGATGGCCGTGGTGGCGGTCGGCGACTTCGACGGGGCCGCCATGGCGGCGTCGATCCGCGAGCGCTTCGCGGCCATCCCGCGCCCGGCCGCGCCGCGGCCGCTGCTGCAGCCGGAGGTGCCCGACCACGACCGCGTCCTGTACGGCGTGGCGACCGACCCCGAGGCCTCGAACACCATGGTCTCGCTGCTGTTCAAGCACGCCCCCTACCAGGAGGCGACGGTCGCCGACTTCCGCCGCGGCACGCTCGGCCAGCTCGCCGTCGCGATGCTGCGCAGCCGGCTGGCGGAGCTGTCCCGCCTGGCCGATCCCCCCTTCGCCAACGCCTTCGCCATGGACCGGCGCCAGGCGCGGACCAAGAGCTTCTTCACCCTGGCGGCCTACGTGAAGGAGGACGGGGTCGCCCGCGGGCTCGAGGCCCTGACGACCGAGCTCGAACGCGTCCACCGCCACGGCTTCACGGACGGCGAGCTGGAGCGGACCAAGATCGAACTGCTGCGCCAGACCGAACGGGCGGCCGCCGAGGCGGACAAGACCGAGTCCCAGCGCTTCGCGCGCAACCTGATGACGCACTTCCTGCGCGGCACGCCCTACCCCGACGCCGAACAGCGGCTCGAACTGGCCAGGGACCTGCTCCCGGGCATCACGCTGGCCGAGGTGGACGCGCGGCTGCGCGAGCTGGCCGCCCCGTCCGGCCGGGTCGTGATGGTCGAAGCGCCGCGGCGCGACGGCCTCGCGGTGCCGGGCGAGGCCGAGCTGGCGGCGATCGTCGACGGCGCGGCCGGCCGCGACGTGGCGGCCTACGTCGACGTGACGGTCGACGCGCCGCTGGTGCCGGCGCCGCCGGCGGCGGGACGGATCGTCGAGCGCAGCGCCGACGCGGCCCTGGGCACCGAGACCTGGACCCTGTCCAACGGCGTGCGCGTGGTGTTCAAGCCGACGGACTTCAAGAACGACGAGATCCTGCTGCGGGCCACGAGCCCCGGCGGCACGTCGCTCATCGCCGACGACGACGCCTACGCCCGCCTGAACTACGCGGCGGGCATCGCGACCGCCAGCGGCGCCGGCGCCTTCGACCAGACGGCGCTGCAGAAGAAGCTGGCCGGCCGGATCGCCTGGCTGCGGCCGCAGATCTCGTTCCTCGACGAGGGCTTCCGCGGCGGCGCCTCGCCCCAGGACCTCGAGACCCTGCTGCAGCTCGTCTACCTGTACGCGACGGCGCCCCGCGAGGACCCCGTCGCCTTCGCCGCGCTGGTCGAGCAGCAGCGCTCGCAGCTGCAGAACCGCAGCGCCGAGCCCGTCACGGCCTTCCGCGACACCATCACCGCCCTGACCAACAGCCACCACCCGCGCTGGCGCCCGGCGACGGTCGAGTACCTCGAGGGGCTGGACCACGCCGGCTCGCTCGCCTTCTACCGCGACCGCTTCGCCGACTGCGGCGACTTCACGTTCACGCTGGTGGGCGCGATCGACCCGGCAGCGGCGGAGTCGCTGGTGCTGACCTACCTGGGCGGCCTGCCCGGCGGCGGCCGGACGGAATCGTGGGGCCGCATCGTGCCGCCGCTGCCGCGCGGCGTCCAGGAGCGGACGCTGCACCGCGGCGCCGAGCCGAAGGGCCTGGTCGAGCTGGTCTTCATCAGCGAGCAGCCGTGGAGCTGGCAGGCGCGCTACGAGATGGAGGCGCTGTGCGATGTGCTGCGCATCCGCCTGCGCGAAACGATCCGCGAGGACATGAGCGGCACCTACGGCGTGCGGGTCAACGGGAGCATCTCCAAGATGCCCGCGCAGCGGCACCAGCTCACGGTGGGCTGGGGCTGCGACCCCGACCGCGTGCAGGAGCTGACCGACGCGGTCTGGGTCCAGCTGCGCGACATCGCCGAGAACGGCCCCGACGAGGCGACGCTGGCGAAGGTCCGGGCGACGCAGCTGCGCGAGGACGAGACGAACCTGCGGACGAACGACTACTGGGTGGACCAGCTCGTGCGCCACCAGAACCTGGAGACCGACCCGCGCCTGATCCTGGAGCGGCCCGCGCAGGTGAACGCGCTGACGGCCGAGATGGTGCGCGACGCGGCGCGGCGGGTCGTCGACCCGGCGAACGTGGTCAAGGTGGTGCTGCTGCCGCAGGAGAACTGACGCGGCAAGACCGGGGGCCGGCTCAGTCCCGCACGCACCGGATCGCGTAGCTCCAGTCGCCGTCGCCGGTCGAGACGTTGACGGCGTCGCGCATGAAGCCGAAGTCGACCTGGTAGTAGCCGCCCGGGATCTCGGGGTCGGGCGTCGCGGTCCAGAAGTTGGCGTACTTGCCGAGGTTGCCGAACGAGGGCTTGCGGTCGCGGCTGCCGCCGGGCAGCACGGTCAGGCCGCCGGTGTTCAGGCGCGCGGCGTCGCTGCGGCGCCAGTGCGCCGGCCCCGCTTCCTTGCAGGCCGGGCCGGCGGCCTTCGCCCCGCCGAGCGCGTCGAGCAGCTCGACCCACTCCGCGCGGGTGGGGATGCGCCAACCGGCGGGGCAGATCGCCGCCTGGTCGCCGGCCAGCGCCCGGCCGGCGTAGAGCCGGCCGTAGACCTTCTGGCGCGGGTCGTCGTCGTAGTACCAGGACGCGCCCGGCAGCTCGTGGTCCAGGTTCTGGGCCATCCACTCGCGGCCGCCGACGGTCACCGTCCAGTAGACCTTGTCGTCGCGCGCGTCGACGAAGTGGCCGTAGGCCAGCGACGGCTGCAGCGCGATCGGCAGGGTGGCGAAGGAGAAGACGGGCGAGGTGGCGACCACGACGGTGTCCCGCCGCGCCACGACCTGCCAGCGGTAGGTCCGGTCCAGCTCCAGGACGACGGGCTTCTCCAGGGCGACCGCCAGGCCGGTCCTGTAGAGGGGCGGGGCGGCCTCGGTCCCGAAGCGCAGGTCGTAGACGCAGCCCGGCACCTCGGTCCAGCGCAGCACGCCCACGTTGACGTCGACCGCGCCGTCGGCGGGCTGCAGGGCGGCGGGCGGGGTCGCGGCCCGCGCCGTCCCGAACACAGCCGCCAGCACGAACCCCAGCGACACCCATCGTCTCCACACCTGGCCGATCATCGGGATCTCCTCGTCGTTGCGTGCCTGCGGCGCCGAGCGGTCGGACGTAGGTAATTCCCGCGATCGCCCGCGTCAACACCGACGACACCGCCCGGAAAATCCCAGCGCGCCGGCAGGCGTTCCGCGGCGAATTCGTGCGAGCGTGCGATGGCGCCGGGCGCGCGCGGTTGCTAGGATCGCACGCCGAAGCTCTCGATCGGCATCGCGGGGTCCGGTCCGCCATCCACGATCCACGAGGAGTTCGCCATGATGAACGGCCGTCGCCGCCCCCTGCTCCTGCTGCTGTCGTTGCTGCCCGCTGGCGACGCCGCCCGGCCCGGCCCGCGCCGCCGCCGCGGACGACGACGGCCTCCGGCACGCCCTGACCGACACGGTCTTCGTCGTCGGCTACCGCGTGGGCGCCGGCGAGGCGGAGCTGCCCGTCGCCGACGGCGACCACCTCGACCGCCTGCTGCAGGGCACGCCCTTCGCGACGATCCGCCGCGGCGCCGCCGGCGTCGCCGACCTCTACGCCGACGGCTTCAAGCGCCAGGACATCACCGTGACCGTCGACGGCGAGCGCTTCGTCCCCGCCTGCCCCAACCGCATGGACACGCGCGCGGGCCAGGTCGACCTGCTGGACATCGAGACGGCGTCGCTGTCGCGCAACGGGGCGGGCCTGCAGTCCGGCCTCGGCGGCCAGGTCGACCTGCGCCGGCGCCTGCCCGGCCGCGGCACGCTGGTCTACGGCCGCCTCGGCGGCGCCGCGGACCACGCCGGCGACCTCGACGCGAGCCTGGCCGTGGAGAGCCGCCGCACGCGCCTGGCGGGCCGCCTGCGCCGCAGCGACCCGACCACCGACGCCGACGGCCGCACCTACGCCGACCTCTACGGCTACGCCGACGCGCCGGCCGCGACGGTCGGCGAGCTGCGCGCCCACCGGGCCTTCGACGGCGGGGACGCGCAGGCCGCCTGGGAGACCGCCGACGACGTGCTGTTCCCCTACCTGCAGATGGACGAGCGCCGCAACGACCACTACCAGCTGTCGGGCTCCTACCGCGGCCACCGCGCCTACGTCAACCGCACCGACCACCTGATGGACAACGCCCTGCGCACGAGCTGGGCCGCGACCCGCATGGTCACCGACGCCGCCACGACGATGCTCGGCGCGGTGGGCGACGGCTACGAGGTCTACGCCCACAACTGGACCGCCGACAACCGCATCACCCCGGCGGCCAACCCCGCCGCGGCCACGAACAGCCGCATGCTGCCCGACGTGTGGCGCCTCGGCGCCACGGCGGCCCGCGCGATCGGCGACCCGCAGCGGCCCTGGCTGCGCCTGCGGGCCGGCCTGGTCCGCACCGGCATCGACGGGTCGGCCGCGATGGGCCCGTACCGCCGGCTGCAGGCGGACGCCGCCGCGAGCCGCTGGTCGTTCCCCTGCGGCGCCGTCGTCACCCGCGCGCGCGACCTGGCCGGCCGGGCGCAGCTCACCCTGTCGGGCGAGGTCGCCGCCGACGCGCCCGGCGTCGAGCAGCAGTACATCGCCGTCGACAAGCCGGGCGCCACCCCCGACTGGGTGGGCAACCCGCGGCTGGCCGACCCCGCGCGCGCCACGCTGCGCGCCGCGGCCGTCTCCCGCCGGCTGAAGGCCGAGGTCTTCGGGACGCGCGTCTGGAACTACCCGACCCTGGTGCGGCGCACCGCCGGCGGCGCGGCCCTGCAGACCTACGCCGGCGTGGACGCCCTGCTGGCCGGCGCCTACCTGTCCGCCGCCTGGGATCTCGTCGACGCCGGCCTCGCCTGGAACTGGGGCGAGAAGACGGCCGACGACAGCCCGCTGTCCGAGATCCCGCCGCTGTCCGTCGAGCTGACGCTGCGCTCGCCGCCGATCGGCCGCTGCCGGGGCTGGGCCCACTACCGTCACGCCGCCGGCCAGGGCCGCGTCGACGCCACCCAGGGCGAGTGGAGCACCGGCGCCTGGAACCGGCTCGACCTGGGCGCGACCTACCGGCACGACCGGTTCCAGCTGACGCTCGACCTCGAGAACGCCACCAACGCGCTCTACGTCCAGCACCTGTCGTACCAGCGCAGCCCGTTCGCGGCGGGCGCGCGGGTCCACGAACCCGGCCGCACGCTGCGGGCCACCACGACGTTCGCGTTTTAAGGGGAGCGGTGGGCGGTCAGCGCAGCAGCCGCTGCACGAACTCCGAGCGGTCGACGTTGGCCACGTGGGTGAACCACTCGTCCTGGAACTTGTAGACCAGGATGCCGAGCCAGATCCAGACCAGCCGGGCGCGGTAGATCGCCTGCACGCGGTCCCAGCCGCGGAACCGCGCGATGGTGGCGTAGACCAGGAACAGGGGCTCCAGCAGGTTCGGGAAGCAGAAGAACAGGAACTCGTTCTGCGTGACGAAGAACAGGGCCTGCCCGACGGTGCGCAGGGCGAAGGTGACGGCGATCTCGCGCCGGATCGGCTGCCGCCAGCCCCAGATGAAGATGAACAGGTAGCCGACCCAGTCGGCCGACTTGTCCAGGTTCTGGTAGAGGACCTCGTCGAGGCCGGCGGGGATCAGCAGGTCGCCGTCGACGGAGTCCAGCAGCCAGTTGGCCCAGCCCGCCGCGAAGGGGAAGCGCAGGAAGAGCACCGGCAGCAGGAACTTCAGGGCGATGACCACGACGATCAGGACGAGGTTCACGGGCGCCTCCAGGCGGGGCGGTCAACGCCGAGGGCGACGCCGCGGGCCGGCGTCCCGCGGCGGGGCGTGTCGGGGATTATCGCGGCTCCGGACGCCGAGATCAACGATTGTCCCCGGCGGCCGCCGGACGAGACGCCGCATCCGGATCACGAGGCCACCCGCGCCGGCAGGATGACCATCGTGCGGCCGCTCCACTGCAGGCGCTTCTGGATGGCGAAGGCCGTGTCGTTGTGCAGCAGGTGGTGGTACCACTGGTCGCGCTGGAAGATGACCTGGCCGGCGAAGAACGTCACCTCGCGGAACTCGCGCGCGACCTCCAGGCAGAGCCTCTCGGCCTCGTCCACCACGTCGGTGCCCAGGGCGGTGCGGCCCACGGCGGGCAGGCCGATGCGCTCCGCCAGGTCGACGTACTTCGCCACCGTGGCGTCGGAGCGCGCCTGGAGCGCCTCGAGCGCGTCGGCCCCCTTGAACTCGCCGGTGTCCACGACGCCCACGCAGATCACCACCAGGTTGCGGTAGTGGCCCGCGAAGGCGCGCTTGATGGTCAGCATGGTGTGCACGCCGAGGCCGCCGTAGCCGGCGACCAGCAGCGCGGCGGTGGGGCGCGAGGGGTCGAGGGGCGGCAGCGCGTCGGGGGTGCGCTCCTCGACCGCGGCGACGACCGGCTCCATCTCCCGGTAGAGCTGGGCGAGCTTGCAGCCGAACAGGCGGTAGTGCGAGCGGACGAGGAAGCACAGGCCCAGCAGCAGGGCGGTCACCACGATGGTGACCCAGCCCCCCTCGCCGAACTTCTCGATCGTGGTGACGACCAGCACCGTCGAGCACAGCAGCAGGCCGACGACGAAGAGCCCCAGCCGCCGCCGCCAGTGCCGGCGGCTGGCGCGGGACTTCAGCGTCCAGACCGTCATCGCCAGCATCGAGAGCGAGAAGGTCAGGAACACGTTGATGCTGTACATGACCACCAGGCTGCGCAGGTCGCCGCGGGTGTACAGCAGCACCACCAGCGCCAGGGCGCCCATCAGGACGATGCCGTTCAGGGTGGTCAGCCGGCCCGACAGCGAGGCGAAGCGCCGCGGCACCCAGTTGTCCAGGGCCATGTTCGACAGCACGCGCGGGCCGTCGATGAAGCCGGCCTGGGCCGCCACCACCAGCAGCAGCCCCTCCGACACCAGCGTGACCCACACCAGGGCCGTGCCGAAGGGCAGGCCGCCGGCCAGCCGCTCGAACAGCACGGCGTTCATGGTCTTGCCTTCGACGGGCGCGACCCGCCACAGCAGGTAGCAGACCAGCAGCCCCGCCGCGGTGAACGACAGCGAGGCGGCCATGTAGGTCATGGTCCGCCGCCCGGTCTTCGCGCGGGGCTCGCGCATGATGGGCAGGCCGTTGGAGACGGCCTCGATGCCCGTGTAGGTGCCGCCGCCCATCGAGTAGGCTTTCAGCAGCAACGCGGCCATGCCGCCGAGGCCCAGGGTCGCCATCCCCCGCGAGAACCCGCCGCCCACCTCCGCCGCCACGGCCGGCACCTGCCCGGCGTGCGCGAACACGCCGCCCAGGATGGCCGCGGCGTGGGTCAGCAGGAAGACCATGAACACCGGCAGCAGGACCATCACCGACTCGCGCACGCCCCGGATGTTCAGCACGATGAGCCCCAGCACGAAGGCGACCTCGGCCGCCGGCTTCACGCCGTGCCAGGCCAGCGGCAGGAAGCTGAAGATGGCGTCGCCCGCGGCGGCGATCGACACCGCGATCGTCAGCACGTAGTCCACGAGCAGGGCGCAGCCCGAGACGACGCCCACCTTCTCCCCCAGCAGCTTGGTGGCCACGACGTAGCCGCCGCCGCCGTGGGGGAACTCCTCGATGATGCGCTTGTAGGCCGCCGAGATCACCAGCACGGTGCCGGTGGTCATCAGGGCCAGCACCAGCAGCAGGTAGGTGTGATCGCCCAGGGTGCGGAAGGCCTCGTCGGGCCCGTAGGCGGACGACGAGAGGCCGTCGGCGCCCAGGCCGATCCAGGCCAGGAACGGCACCAGCGTCAGGCGGTGGAAGAGCGAGCTGTCGGCCAGACTCTTCGGGCTCCCGAACAGCGCGCGGCGCACGCGGCCCGGGAACGACGGCGGCTCGCCGGCGGCGCCGGGCGCCTCCGGGGACGACGGGGACTTGCGGGCGCCCATGGGGCTCCTACTCGACGCCTACGGGGTTAGCTGACGGGCTCGGGCCGAATAGATGCCCTACGCCTTGCGGCGATGCGCCCCGGGAAGTGGGTCCCCCGTTCCCGCGCGGCGGGATTCGGCGATGCGTCAGGGACTGACGACACACGCGACTTGTGCCATCATCATCGGCATTGCGGGGTCAAAACGGTGTCAAAGCGGGGGCGGGGCGCATCAAGAAAGCATCAAGATCGCCGGTCGATCCAGCCCGGGCGCTTCCCCACCAGAACGGAAGGAGAACACGCGAAACAGTCCCCGCGGAGTTCCCGCCTCCGCCCCTGGGGGCGCGGGGGCCTGGTGCGAATCGCAGAAGGTGGTCATGGCGCAGAGCGTGGGGCATCCGAAGGCCGGTTCGTGATCACAAGATGTCCAGCCGATGGGCCGCCTGGATGCGATCGGCGATGTCGCGAGGCACGCCTGCCTCCTCGGCAAAGTCGGGCCACCGCTTCACGGCCGCCACGACCTGCTGGAGGATCTCCTCCGCACGACCGCGCTTGAGCGACGCGTTCCCGGCGCAGGCCCGGAAATCGTCGATCCGGAAATCATCGCGCTTGCCGTTGAGGGACATCTGGTGGGCGTGCGTCCAGGTCCCCTTCGGGTTGTGGTTGTACGTCACGTCGAAGGCCGGGGACAACGTCCACGTTCCCCCTTTGTCCATCAGGAAGGCGATGTTCTTGACGTGGTCGTCCTGATTGCGGCCGACGACGTTGAAGGCCATGCGCCGGAACTGCTCCTCGAGGCTCGCCATGGGCATCTCGAGGGCACGGATGACGTGCAGAGCCTGCTCATAGGAATAGGCGCCTGCCTTTTTGTAATCGAGATGCGCCATGGCGCCCAACGACTGCATGTGGATTTTCTTGCCCGTCTCCGTGCGATCGAAGCGCCGGGTCATGAAATGGCTGCGGCCATGCTCCTCGAGCAGGCGGCACTCCATCATGTCGATGCCCGCGGCCTTCGCCATGTTGTGATAGGCGTACTCGATCAAGCCATAACCGGCGGGATCCACGAGCTCCTGGTCCCTGCTCCCCGACACGCCGTCGAACTTCAGGATCCAGTAGGAATACCCGCTCCCCGCGTCGATCTGCCCCGAGCGCACCTCGTTCGTTTCCGGATTCCAGGCGATGATCGCCTTCGCCCGGGCTCCGCCGGCCGAGGTGCCCACGCGCAGGATCTCCTGAAGGGAATCCTGCCTGCTCGCCGGCTCGAGAGAACCGGTGAATTGACCACGCCGGGAGAGGATCGCGCTTGCGAGATCGACCATGGCCGCGACATCGACCAGCTCCGATTTCGTGGCCGACGGACCCCGTGCCGGCTGGTACTCCAGCGCACCCATGCCCCTGGTGCCCGTATAACACAGGCGCTCGACGGCATGGAGCGGGTGGCCTGCGCGTCCCTCCTGGACCAGCCAGGCCTCGATCAGGGCGTTGCCGAAATCGTCCGGCAGCGAATCCGCCAACAAGCCGGGCAGTCCCTTGAACGTCTCGCGAGGCAACGCCGGGAACGAATAGATCCGCGGCGACAGCTTCATCGTGAGGGGGGCGACTTCGATCCCGCTGCCGATGAACTCCGGGTCATACTCGAAATGGGCAAGGCCAGCCCCCGCGTCCCAATTGACGGCGCCGATCCTCCGGCCCCAGAGAAGAACGTTGGCGACGTTCATTCCTCATCCCCCCATGTCCACGGCTTCTTCTCGTCTGGCCGTTTGACGGGGAATGATGCGCGCCGTCGTTCTTTCCCGAGCATCTTCACTTGCTGGATCGGACTCATCACAGGCTCCGGGATGAGGGACTCGATGTTCTCGAGCAAATCGAGCGCCCTCAACAGACGGATCCATTGCGTGGCCTGGGCGGAGTGGCCGTGTTCGATGCGTTGGAGGGTCCGCTTGGAGACACCCGCCTCGCTGGCGAGCATGTCTTGTGTCAGGTTTTGGTTGAGGCGGTACCGGGCAATGCGGCTCCCCAGTTCTACGAGAACAGCATCATCAGAAGCCCCGCTCAGACGCTGCATAGCCGCCACCTTTGTCTATTTGTATGCCGATTCATACTATAACATGCTACCATTGACGCTTATTGGCAATCAGAAATTTGTGTCGATATAGCGCCATATATGGCATATTATAGATTGAATAATAGATATATGGACAGATTTGGCACTTTATAGAGAAGTAGCCGGCCACACCGAAAACTCCAGCGCATCCTAGTAATTCCGACTCCACTTCAAATCCAACCCCGACTGCGTCGCCCGGCTGAAGCTCGTCTCGATCTTGAACCGCCGCGCCAGCCAGTACTCCAACCCCAGCGAGAACACCTGCTCGGACTGCAGCGACTGCTCGTAGCGCAGCAGGGTGCGGCGGTTGAGGTACTTGCCCACCATCAGCGCGCGGCCGCCCGTCTCGCCCGCCTTGAACCTCAGCATGTCGACGCCGAGCTGGCGCGACAGCATGGCCTCGATGCGCGACGTCGTGAACGTGCGGGCCACGCTCACGGCCCGGCTCTGCAGCATGCCCGTCTCCTTCTCGTCGAGCTGGTCGAGCGGACGGCCGAACACCAGGCGCGCCATGATGTCGCCTTCGGTCAGCTCGGGCTCCGAGCTCAGGCGCAGCTCCGGCTGCATCGCGGTGCCGGTCATGTTGACGCGCACGAGCAGGTCCTCCTGCTGCGCCGCGAGGAGCAGGTCGATCTCGGGGTCCACGACGGCGCCGCCGAAGAAGATCGCGCGCCCCCGCTCGACGATGAAGGTGCGATCCAGCAGCGTGAGCTGGCCGCGCGTGGCGGCGAGATCGCCGAATACGGCGGGTGCGCCCTCGCTCCGCCGCACCTCCAGGTCGCCCGCGAGTTCGACGTCGAGGCCGCGGCCGCGGATCCAGAAGCCGGAGGGGATGCTCAACCCCAACTCGAGATCGAGCGCCTGCAGGGCCGGCTCTCCGGCGTCAGACACAGGCACCGGCGACGCGGCGCTCGTGTCGTGAGCCGCCTCGCGCCAGAGCGTCGCGGTGCCCTCGATGGGCAACAGGGCGGCGCGCACCTCGGGCACCACGAGCACGCCCTGGTCGATGCGGACGTTGCCGCGCAAGGCCGGGTGGCGACCCGTGCCGGACAGCTTCATCTCGCCGGCGCCCAGGGCCCAGGTGCCGTCGGCCAGGCGCGCACCCAGCTTGGCCACCGCGAGGTTGCCGGTCAGGCGCGGGTCGCGTGTCGGACCCGCGGCCGCGATGTCGAGCGTGAGGCGGCCCTCGAGCGAGGCCTCCCCCGCCAGCAGGTAGTTCAGGTCGGACAGCAACAGGTCCCGCGCCTGGAAATCGGCGGTGAGGGAGTCGCCCGGCGCGATCGGCATCGCCGGCGGTCCCGGCTTCCAGACCAGCGGCAGCTGCAGGGCGCCGTGCCCGGCCTCGGCGCCGTCGCGTGAGATCGTCCACGCCACGCCCAGCGCCCCGGGCGCCTCCGGGGGCGTCTCTGCAGCTCCGCCCGGCGGGAACGTCGACGTCGGTACTGCAGGCGCGGCGGCGCCGGGCGCCTGCAACCGCGCCGCGATGTCGGCCTCGTGGCCGCCCTCGCCGCCGTGCGCGGGGAAGGCGAGACGCAGGCGCGCCCCCAGCGCGGGCGCGGCGGCCGGGCCCGTGAGTTCGACGCGGCCGTCCAGCAGCGGCACCGGCCCGTGCCAGGCGCGGCCCCACGTGGGCGCGATCAGCGGGAATTCGGTAAGATCGAGCGTGGCCGACAGGTCGCCGTCGTGCACGGTCATCGCCGGCGGCCACACCTGCACCGTCGCGGGCAGCGCGGCGACGGCGTGTGCGATCTCGCCGCCGCCATCACCAACGGTGAACAGTCCGCGCGCGCCGCCGGGGCCGCCGGTGAGCGTGAGGTCGGCGACCAGGGCTTCGTGCTCGCCCAGCCGCAGGCCCTCCACGCGGGCGAGCAGCGAGGCGCTGTCGGCGTCGGCGCGCAGGTGGACCGCCACGGCGTCGGGCCAGAGGTCGGCCGGCCACATCGGCACCGGCGGTGCGGCGGGCAGGGCCAGTTCGGCGTCGAACTCGAGGCGCGTGCTGTCGGGTCCGGCATGCCCGGCGCCGCGCACGCTCCCCATGTCGCCGGCGAGGTCGAGGTCGCGCAGGCGCAGCCCCGCGCCGCCGTCGAGCAGTTCGAGCACGAAGGGGCCGCGGGAACGCAGGTCGCGGCCGGACAGCACGACGGCCAGCGTGTCGGTGCGCACCACCCAGGCGCCGGGCGCCCGCTCCACCTGGGCGCGCTGCAGCAGCGACATCGCCTCTCCCACCACGCGCACGACCAGAGCATCGGGCGACGAGCGCAGGGTGTCGGCTTCGTCGCCGTAGAACGCTTCGACGGTCGTGAACACGGTCGTCCCGGCCGTCAGGCCCTGCGGCGCCGTGATGCGTGCGCTGAGCAGCCGCGCCCCGGTCCAGTCGACCGCACCCTCGAGCGCGGGCAGCACGAGCGACCCGTTCGTGACGGCGCCCTGCAATCGGGCGGATCCGCGCGGATCGCGCGCGGGGCCGGCGAGCACGACGTCGGCCGTGAGCGCGACCTGGGCCGATTCGTCGAGCGCGGGCACGAAGTGGCGCAACGAACGCGCGTCGGTGACGGCGAGCTGCAGGGCGAAGTCCAGGCTGTCGGGCGTGGCGCTGCCGCCGCCGTGCAGCGCCAGGCCCGGCAGCGCGACGGTCAGCGTCTTGACGATGGTCGTCGCGCCGCGCCGGTCCACCACGGCCAGCGCGGTGTCGAGCCAGGCGGTGGCGCCGAGGTCGGCGCGCAACGCGTAGTCCCCGGGACCGGCGCCCGGGAGCGCCGCGAGGGTCACCTCGCCGATCAGCGGGCCGAGCGTGCGCGCCGCGGGCTGCGGCGGCAGCAGCGGGCTGAGGTGGCCGGGGCCCGGCGCGTGCAGCGTCGCGCGCAGGTCCAGGCCGCGCTCGGGATCGGCGTCGGACGGCAGCGCACCTTCGATCTCGATCAGCACGCGGTCCTCGTCGAGCGCGACCTGCAGTCCGCTCGCCTGCAGGGAACCGGTCGCGGGCACGAAGCTCAGTCTGCCGCTCGCCGCCCCGGCTGCGGGCACGGCCGGCGGTTCCGTCGCGTGCAGCCTGGCCAGCGCGGCGCTGTGGTCGCGCTGGCCGCCGGGGACGGCGGCCAGGCGCAGCGGCGGCAAGGTCACCAGCAGCGTATCGCCCAGGCTCGCCTCGCCTTCGCCGGACAGGTCGAAGCCGAGCGCGCGCGCCGCGAGGGTGAAGGCGAGGGGCGAGCCGGGCGGCGCGAGCTGGCCGGTTGCGGTGAGCCGTGCGCTCTCGAGGCGGAAGTCGCCCTGACGCAAGGCGCCTTCGAGGCTGGCGTCGATCACGAGAGCGCGCAGCGGACCGGCGAGATCGGCCACGAGGTCGGCGACCAGGCTGTCCGGCACGGTGAACTGCGGGTTCAGCGCGCGCAGCCAGTCCGTGCCGCGCACCGAAGCCGCGAGGTTGGCGGCCAGCGCGTCATCGGCCAGGCGCCCGCTCCCCCGCACCACGAGTCCCTGCCAGGCGGCCGCGAGCGTGTCGAGGCGCGCCTGCGAGCCCAGGAACGAGAACGCAGCCCGCAGGCTGTCGCCGGCCACTGCGGACGGGGTCCACACCAGCAGGCTCCCCTCCCGCGACGGCTGCAACACGTAGCGGCCGGTCGCGTGCAGCAGCAGGCCGGTCCGGTCGACCCAGCCCTCGGGCAGGACGGGCCGGCCCCGCATGACGGCCAGCTCGGCTGTGCCGGGGGTGCGCGCCTGCGCGTCCAGGGTGAGCGACGCGATGGAGCCGTCCACGAGCAGCAGCTGTCCCGTCGCGGCCAGGCCGGCGCCCTGCGGCGGCGCGGGCCCGTCGCGGCCGGCCAGCGTGAGCCGGTAAGATTCGACACCGTCGAAATCGGCCGCCAGCGCGAACGGCCATCTGCCCGCGGCGCCGTCGAGGCGGGCGGCGAGCGCGCCTTCGCGCGGATCGAACTCGGCCGTGCCGCCGGTGATCTCCCAGAGGTCGGCCGCGTCGCGCACGGCCAGGTCGTCGAGCCGCGCGAGGGGCGTCTCGTCGCGGCGCAGCGTCAGGGAGCCGGCCAGCTTCCCGTCGCGCACGCTCAGCCCGGGCGCGACGATGAGCGACACGTCCGCGAGCTGCACGTCGCGCAGCGCGAGCGACGGCAGGCGCGGCAGCGCGCCCTCGCGCGGGAAGCTGCCGCTGTACGCGGCCGTGGAATCCGCGCGTGCGGGCATCCGGGACATGCTCGCCTGCAGCCGCGGCAGGTCCACGGCGACGCCGGTCAGGTGAAGGTGTTGGGCCACCACGTCGCGGCGCAGCAGCGCGCCGCCGTCGATCTGCAGGTCGAGGCGGTCGACGCTCGCGAGGGTGTCGGCCCCGTCGGTCCAGAGCAGGCCGGTGGCGTGCAGGCGCCAGGGCTCGGGCCAGGCCAGGCGGGACCAGGCGAACTCGCCGGGCAGGCTCGCGTCGATGCTGCGCAGCGCGGCGCGCAGGCCGGCCTCGCGCACGCCCTGCACGCCGAGCACGAGCGCCAGCAGCACCGCGACGAGCAGCAGCAGCGCGACCGGCGCGATGGCCAGGCCGCGCGCCGCACGCCGCAGGGCGCGCCGCGCCGCGTCAGAACGGATGCCCGACCGAGACATGCAGCACCATTCGGGGTTGGTCCGGCACCACATCGGTGAGCCGGAAGCCGAGGTCGGCCCGCAAGGGGCCGACCGGTGAGTTCACCATCAGGCCGGGCCCGACGGCGACTTCGAGTTCGCTCAGGTCGATGTCGTCGTGCCGCGCCCAGGTTTGTCCGGCGTCGACGAACACGGCCGCCTGTAGGCGGCCCTTCACCGGGACCCGCACCTCCGCCGACGCGATCAGCCGCGCCTCGCCGCCGAGCGGTTCGCCCGTGGCGTCCACGGGCCCGAGGTGGCGGCGCTTGAAGCCGCGCATGGAGGTGGAACCACCCGCGAAGAAGCGCACGTTGGGCGGCAGGTCGAGGTCGCCCGCCAGCGGCCGGCCCCAGCCCAGGCCGGCGCGCGCGGCCAGGACCGCGCGGCCGAGCGGCCGGTACTGGATGCGCTCGACCTCGGCGGTCAGGAAGTGGAAGTCCGACAGCAGTCCCGGCGGCGTGACGGCCACCTTCGCGCGCGACACGCCGCCGCGGGTCGGGTGGAGCCGGTCGTCGGCGGCGTCGCGCGACCAGGACCCCGACAACAGGGTGAGGTTGCCGTCGCGTTCGAGGAAGGCGTCGTTCGACTCGGGTCCCGCCTCGAGCCACTGCCGGCCGAAGGACAGCGAGAGGCCGAGCAGGTCGACGAAGGTCGGACGCCACGACACCGTGGTGGTCAGCTTCGCCGAGCGCAGGATGTAGGCCGCCTCGGACTCGCGCGACAGACCGAGCGTGGTCGAGAGGCCCGAGCGCGGGCCGGGGAACGCCGGCCGCCAGGCCGTCACGCCGGCGTCCTGCCGGAAGCGGGAGTACGAGGCCTGCACGCTGAGCCCGCGGCCGGCGTGCAGCAGGTTGCGGTCCCTCCACGACGCGGCCAGCCGCACCTGGTCGTCGCTCCACCAGCCCACGCTCGTGGTGAGGGTGCGCATCGGCGCGGGCTGCAGCTCGGCCACGACGTCGAGCGTGTCGGCCGTGGCGGGGCGGGTGTCCAGGCGGACCTGCCGGAACAGCTCGAGCCGGCGGATGTTCTCCTCGGCCTGCTGCAGCGCGCGCGTCGAGTAGAGGTCGCCGCGCCGCAGTCCCGAGCTGTGGCGCACCAGGGGCGCCAGGTCGGCAGGGATCGGGTCGGCGGCGATCGGGCCGGGGTCCACCTCGCCGAACCACATCACGGGACCGGGCTGTGCGACGAGTGCGGCGTCGACGAGCAGCGAGTCGACCCAGTCCACGCGGGGCGCCACCTGCGCCGACGCATGGCCGGCGTCGCGCAGCAGCGCGACGAGCGCCAGGCGGTCGAGCTCCAGCAGATCATCGTCGAAGACACGGCCGGCCGCGGTTTGCACGAGACGGTGGGCCCTGTCGCGCTGCACTGCGGTCAGGTTCTCGGGCAGGCCCTCGAGGGCGAGGCTGCGCACGAGCACCGGCTCGCCCGGCTCCACCGTCAGCACGATCGCCACGGACTCGTCGTTGTCGGCGCCCGCGAAGCCGACGCTCAGGACGGCCCGCGGGTAGCCCCGGCGCGCCAGCAACAGGGCCGCGCGCCGCAGGTCCTCGTCGAGCGTCGCGGGGTAGAAGCGGGGCTTGCCGCCGCCGAACAGGCCGCCGCCAGCGGCGAGCGCGAGGCCGCTGCGCAGCTGGCCGGCGAGGTCGCCGGGGAGGTCGGAGACCTTCAGGGAGGCGACGGGGTAGCCTTTCCAGGCGGCGGCTTCGTTGGGGACGTAGGCGGGGGGCGGGGGGACGGCGCGGGCGAACGCGGCGCAGAGGAGCAGCGACAGCAGGATCGGGGTCAGGATATGCGGGGGGCGGGACAGGATCGGCGGCGTGCGCGATGGCGGCATCTCGACCCCGGTGGTGGGAGGCGGCGTGCGCGCGGTGGGTGGTGGTCCAGGGCGCAACAGTCAATATAGCATGGGGCTAGCGGGGTTGGCCATAGATCGGGCCACGGCTTGCTGTTACGGAGCCGGCGGCGAGCTCCTAACCATGGTATCGGGAAGAGCGATGAATTCAATTCAGATAGTGCATTCAATTGAAGTTGAATTCGCGGAGGCTGAATATACAGGCCATCGCTTTGCTTCAACCGCAGTGACGGCTGGTGCGTTTCGTGCGCAAGCACGGATCGAGACAGTCGGCCCTGTCTGCTGCAAGTTATGAATAGAGGCTACAATCGCCTAACCTGCTTTCAGGAACAACTCGTATCGGGTCTCGATGAACTCAGCCTTGGGTCGAAGTGAAGTATTTGCCGGCAGCACGATCGCCGCGCCATCCATCTCCTGAAGTCCGTATTTCAGCATGGGTCCATCGACTTCGAGGAGTATGTCTGAGCGGATCGCAACTCGCATGTCAGGCCGAATTCCGAGTATGTGTCGATCAAACGCTGCGTGATGAATCTTGCATAGCGCGAGTCCGTTCGGGACAACAGGCTCGCCGCGCGGATCGGAGTCGGGAAGTATATGGGCTGCGTCAAGTAACTCTGAGTGCTTTAAGCGGCAGACCGCGCATCGGCTATTGTAGGCACGAAGCACACGAGCACGAAACTTCTGCTGATGAAGACGTCGGAGTGTGATCGTTGTGACGTACTGGCGCCGCGCCTCATTCACTTCGGTTGTAGGGAGCAACGAACCCGCGCCGACTACGGCCTTATCGTCGATCGATACGCAGAACGTCAGGTCCTGCTGATTGTCTGCCACAACGTAGACCGGCCAAGTCGGAAGATACTCACCCTTTTCGATACCAAAGAAGTAGATGAGGGGGATCGCGCCGTGCAGTGCCGCTCGCAACCCTACGTTGTCTCGGTGTCGCGGATCCGTACCGCGGTACCGATAGGCCAGACGCCCATGTAAATCCAATCCATCGTCGTATGGTGCCGGTCTTGTCGGCGACGGCGGGGCGGTTGTGATACTAATCGGGATGGACTCGAAGCAGCGCGGCTTCCAGATCCCACTCGCCCCCAGTAGCGGGACGACTTCGCCTTTGTAGGAAAACCCCTTCGTCAACAGGTTCCAATTGAGCACCTCACCGTACCTGTCGGAGGCCGCCTGCAGAAAGTCAAAGGCACTACGCCTAATGTCTGTTTCAATATCATGGCTGAGCACTGGACTCTCCCGTGACAGATAAGCCGCAATCAATTCAGGCGAACGATTAATCGACCTCTATGTGCCTCTATTCAATGTGTTAACACACAATGTCGATCCTCGGCCATGAACAGTGAGGCCACGCGCGCCATCTCCGCGGCGCCAGCAATTGTGCCTCAGGAATCTCTCGCTGGCTTACGAAATACCTGATTTCCATGCCACGCGAGATACTTGGGTGACGGCATGAAATCTCTGCTCTGCGGATCCCTGATCGGCTTGGCGTGGAAACGCAGGAGTTGCTCAAGCTGAACCTGTGACCCCGATACGTCTTGGGATACCAACAGATGCCGCTCTACGGATACGGTAAACACCCCCCGATCCAGCAACTTGTGGTGCATCGTGCATAAGGCCAGCCCATTGCACTCCACATCCGGACCACCCGCCTCATGCCACATGATGTGCGCTGCTTCCAGGGCCACATCCACGGCTCCGAGGCGCAGATCGAATCCGCAGATAGCACAGCGCCGCTCGTAGGCGCGCAAGACCTTCTCGCGGAATGCTGGGTCACGCTTGGCTCGAGATGACGTCGATCGCTCCAAGTCCAATCCCACTGCGGACAGGATATCGTCATGCAGGGTAGCGGGAAAATGGGCGTCGAGGATTGCCTGGGCCACATCAACCAGCAGCTTGTGATCATTCCGCAGAGCATCGTAGATCTCCGGCGTCATCCCACCCTTAACGTTGGTTCGCAGCAGCTCCGACTTGCGGGCATCACTGTGCCCGGCGCGCAGCGCCAAGTTGCCTGCGTCTCGCACCAGCCAGATCCCGTCGTTCTGCAGACGCCAGAACGGATATTCCGGATGGTAGGACCTGCTCGGCGGCCCGAACTCGCGAAGCAATGCGCCCAGCTTCTGGTCCACCTCACGGTATGAGATCTCTCGCGGTTCGCCGCGGCTGCAGCGGGCGAGAACCAGCAGCAACAGTAATGGTTTGTGGGGTGCGCGGCGGGTGCCGCTGGTCCAGACGTTGATCGAGGTGAGGCGGTCGATGATTTCGATATTATTCATCGAACTTTCATCCATTCGGACTTGAACTCTCGCGCGGTGCACGGGATTGGCCGAATCATCACGATCTGGATGCTAGCACGGATCGCTTGTCGATATCAATTCAGGTTAACGCACCAATACGGCCTTGCGCGCACTCGCGGATCCTTCATCTGTGGACAACCTCAGAATGTAGCTCCCACTCGTGACCGGTCGTCCTTGGTCGTTGCGCCCGTCCCAAGCACACACATCTTGATGTTCTCCGGCCTCCATCTCCACATCCATCAGTCCCCGTACCAACCGCCCTTTTAAATCGTAAACTCCAAGGATGACTCGCGAGGCATTCTCGAGCACAAATCCGATCGAGGTGCTGGGATTGAAGGGATTCGGCACATTAGGCAACAGCCGGGCCCCTGCAGCCACAACGGACGGCGTCTCCTCTGCCCCCACCGAATAGAAATCCCGCGCATCCACCCGCTCCTGCACCACGCTCAAGATCTCGAGCCAAGCATCTTCGTCGATCGGGAACCCATATTCCTCGATGAACAACTCCCGCAAATCCTCCCCCACCGAAGCACTCATCGCCGCCACGAACCAAGTCGCCTGCTTCTCCACCGAATCCATCGCCACCGGGATCGCCTCCTGCGAAGGCAGGAACGTGCTGAACAGATCGAACCAGCACTTCACCCCGTATGTCCCCCACATCTCCATCAGGATCCCATCCAGCACATCGGCGTCGATCGTGGCATAATCCCGCCCATTCGCCTTGTAATCCGCCAACGCCGCCGAAAAATTCCCCCAGTAGTCGCAGAAATGCCCATCGATGTCCGCCCGCGCCATCGCTCCCAGATCGCTCGGATAATCCATCGCCATCCGCCAGCTCCACAGCGCCCCCAGCGAGGCCAGCCCCTCCCCGTACGTCGAGTTGTGCTGCGGCGACGGCGTCCACAGGAACATGTTGAACGCGTTGCACGAGCAGGTGAAGTTGTGCCCCAGCTCGTGCCACATCACGAACCACTGCGGCCGGCGGTTCGCCGGGTCGTTGATGATGTAGCAGCTGTTGTGCTCCGTCTGACCCCACAGCCACCCCAGCCGCACCGGGTTCCCGCTGGCCCCGCACACCGACGTGACGGGGTCGGTGGCCACGTCCAGCACCAGGTACTGCGTCGTCCAGTTCGCGCGGTCGGGCCCCACGCCGATCGCCTGCGCCAGCCACGCCGCGTCGGTGGCGTGGACCACCTCGTACTGCGCGGTCAGCGCCGCGAGGTCCACCCCCTCGATCACGTTCGGCAGCAGAAACGTCACGTTGGATGCTGGGAGCACTTGGTGGGCCACCCCGACGTCGAACGGGTTGACCCGGATGACCGACGAGTTCCCCGCCATCACCCCGTCGACCGTCACGTCCACGTACGGCGTCTCCCAGTGCTGGGTGGGCGGCGCGATCGCGGTCACCAGGCCGTTCTCGTCGACCGTGGCCACGGCCGGGTTGGTGCTGCGGTAGACGATGGAGTGGTCCTCGGGCGGCATCGGGTCGCCGTTCGCGTCGCGGATGTCCAGCTCGAGCTGGCCCGTGGCCGGCCCGCTGGGGCAGAGCTGCAGGATGGGCGTCGTGACGGTGATTGTCGCCGGCGGCGTGTACGGCAGCGTCACGGCGTTGCTGACCTGCGTGTCGAAGTTGCCGTGCGTGTAGGTGCCGCCGATGACCTTGAACGTCGCGCAGCGCCAGTTGAAGCTGGCCGCGTTGCCGATCTGGTCCATCCAGACGCTGATGAAGACGACCGACCCCTCGACCGTGACGGTCCCCACGCCCCCGCCCGGCATCCCGCCGGTGATGTCCACCCAGCCGCCGCCGTACGTCTCCCCGACCACCGCCCTGACGTTGAACTCGCTGCCCACCGCGCCGTGGTTCTGGCCGGTGGACGGATCCTCGTCGGCGTCCACATACCACAGGTAGGTCTGGCTGTCGTCCGGCCCGGGCAGGCTCGCGGGCACGTCCCCGCGCAGCGCGATGGTGAACAGCAGCCGGCCGCCCTGCTGCTCCACGCTTGCGGCCGTGATGTCCAGCGACTCGTCGATCGCCATGTTCACGGGATCGTCCTGGTAGGAGAGCATCTCCCAGGCGGAGGCGGCGGCGGGCCACATGGCGAGCCCGGCGGCCAGCAGCAGCCGGGCGGCGGGGACGACGAAGCGCTGGAACATGGCGATGTCCTCCAGCGAATGGATGGGATGTCGGATGGCGGGGAACCCCTGGGGAGGATGGTACTGCTATTGATGGTGCTCAGTCAATATGGTGGCCGGGCCGACTAGGGGCGGCAGGCGAGCGGACGGGGCGTCATCACGGGTTCGATGGTGCTGCCGGGGGCGAAACACAACCTGCGCCCTAGCTGTATCTTGTTGTTATGAATTTTGTTACGAAGGTTTGTGCAAATCGAAAGTTGTACTTTCGATTGACACAACATGACAGCCGGCTCACCTTGTTTTCATGAATTGAAAAGAATGAAAATAACGCTCCGGCTTATTCTCGGGCCAAAACGGGGCGACTGGAGTCCAACGCCGGCACCCCGGCAATGTCGCAAGTCGTGTCGCAAGTTTGTCGCAAGATCAACAAGATCAATCAGCGACCTTCAACCTGTAGACGAGGTCGCGACTCCGGCCTGTCGGTGTCAGCTGACCCTATGCCACCGGTGTGCCGCACTGCGGTAAAATCCAAACTCCCACTTTCAATTTTCCCACACGCAGAACGGGCGGGGTCACCCCCGCCCGCCCATTCCCGCCCCGGTGCGGATCTCATTTCAGCAGTGTCATCCGGCGGGTTTCGCTGTAGCCCCCTCGGTCGTCAGCGTCGGTACAGGCAGGTCCCGCTCGTAGCCCCCCCTGCCCTGCTCGTCGTTCCGTCCCACGCGCACACCTCCCGTCGGTTCCCGCGGCCAGCCGCCGCTCCACGATCGTGCGCACGCGGTGGCCGCGCAGGTCGAACACGGCCAGCGACACCTGCGCGTCGCGGTCCAGCGTGAAGCTGAACGCCGTGCGGGGTTGAACGGGTTGGGCGCGTTGCCGCGCAGCCGCGCCGCGCCAGC
Organism: bacterium; assembly: GCA_016719645.1. Lineage (GTDB taxonomy): Bacteria > Krumholzibacteriota > Krumholzibacteriia > LZORAL124-64-63 > LZORAL124-64-63 > PNOJ01. The sequence goes on along the minus strand of JADJYS010000035.1, from coordinate 3,893 downwards.
GGCCCAACGTCGTCGCCAAAGGTACTGTGCCCAGCTTGAGACCCCGATGCGGTACGAATCGTACGGGCATCGTCGTCGTGAACCTGGCGCAGGCCACCAGGCTGACGCCATCGGTGCGGCTCAGGATCGCGGCGGTGGCGTCGCCCTGGGCGCCGACCTGGATCGGGAAGCCCGCCGGGGTCGAGCACCGCGCCGGCCTCGCTGACCCGCGCGCCGTAGACGTCCGTCCGCGCGTCGAAGAACGAGCTCTGGTGGCGCTGGTCGTCCCAGGCGACCACGAAGGTCGCGCCGTCCCAGCCCACGACCGGCCGCAGCTGGCGGCCCGGCGCCTCGGCGATCGTGAAGTTGCCGCCGGGGAACGTGCCGTCGGCGTTCATGAGCCGGCCCGCGATGTAGTTGTTGGCGTTGGACAACGAATTGTTCCGCCACACGAACAGGTACTTCTGGCCTGAGAAGGCCACGTCCGGCGTGCCGCCCGGACCCGAGGTCGTCGCGGGTTGGCCGCCGGCGTGAAGGTGCCGTTCGGGTTCACGAAGTTGTAGACCACGTCCGATTGGCTGCTGTCGTGCGACCAATGGCTGTGATAAGTCACGATCCAGCGCGACCCGTCCTGGCGCACGCGCGGGCCCACGTTCACGTAGCCGCCGCCGATGACCGTGGCGGCGTTCTGGAAGCCGCCGGTCGGCCCGTCGACGATGCGCATCCAGGTGTCGATGTACTGCGGGTAGGTCGCGTAGCGCGCCGTGGCGATCAGGAAGTCTTCGCCCAGGGCCTCGACGTCGGGGTCGAACCCCGGCATGACGTTGAACGGTTCGGGGTCGACGAAGGAGCCGTCGGCCAGCAGCCGCCGCGCCCGCACCCCGAGCGTGCCGTCGTCCCAGGTCACCAGGTAGAGCGCGCCGTTCCAGGCGACGCCGGTCTGGCCGATGCTCGCGGACGCGGCGACCTCGAGCGGCTCGGCGGACGGCGGCTGCCCGTCCGCGTCCAGGAAGTGCAGCAGCACGCGGTCGTCGTGGGCCCGCCTCGCTGACGAAGACCAGCGCCGTCTGGCCGCCGGGTCCCTGCGCGAAGTCGGGCGTGCGCTGGCTGCGCGTGCCGGTCGAGACGCTGCTCTCGGCGCCGGGCACGTTGGCCGCGCTGATGGGCAGCTTGAAGACGTTGGTGTCGTAGCCCAGCGCGACGCGCAGGTCGTACCAGAACAGGTGCACGCCGCCGCCGACCCGGCCGGTCATGAGCGGTCCGTAGGCCGTTGACGTTGCCGCCGATGACGATCGGCGCAGCACGCCGCCGTTCGGGTCCAGCACGTTGCCGGCGGCGTCGATGCGGACGGTGCGCAGGATGTCCGAGATGCCCCACTCCAGCCACCACTGGGTGCCGTCGTGGGCCAGCGTGGAGTGGTCGTACTGCGTGAAGCCCGACACGAGCACCGTGCCCGCGGGCGTCAAGAGCGTGCCGTCGAGCGTCATGCGCGAACCGAGACAGCGTGCCGAAGTCCACGATCCACGAGACGTAGTACTCGCTGCCGCTGCCGGCGATGGTCATGCCCGGCACAATGAACGAGGCGCCGAACGGCTGCGCGTTCAGCCCCACGCGCCGCGCCTTGAACGTGCCGCCGTCGGACCAGTCGGGCCCGATGACCAGGTACTCGCCGTCGGCGACGACCGCCTTGGTGGGGCCCGTACACCCAGTCCATGATCACGATCGGCGGGGTTCCAGCAGCTGGCCGGCGGTGTTGATGCGCTGGCCGGCCAGGAAAGTGCCGTAACCGTCGTTGTGGTAGATGCAGCGCGACGAGCCACTGCCCGCCCTGCCCCGCCACGTTCAGGCCGATGTCGTTGGGTTCGAACTGCGTCGCCGGGAAGGTGATGGGCGTCGCGTCGAGCACCTGGCCCTGCGCCGAGACGCGCACACCGCACGCGTGCGGTACTGAAGTAGCCGCCCACCGGATCCTGGGAGCGGAACACCACGAGCAGGCCTCCCGTTCCAGGCGAGGAACGGGCGGTCCTGCAGGCCCATGCTGCCGGCGATCAGGAACGGCGAGGCGTCGAGCGGCGCGCCCTGCGCGTCGAGGCGAACCCCGAAGACGTCGCCACCGCTCTGCCCGTCCGCCGCCGACCTCCCTGCCCGCGGAAGTCCGACCAGACGACCAGGGTCAGGTCGCCGCCCCGGGCGGCATCGTGGTCCTGCTGGCTGCCGTGGCCGCTGACACCGCGGGCGTCGCCGGGCACAGGCCCTGTTCGAGGACGGGCAGGGGCTGCGCCTGGCGGCGGCCGCGATCAGCAGGAACAGGCAGATGGTCGAGATGGGGATCTGCACGTCGGCCTCCCGGGCTCGCGGTCGGGGACTGGGAATGGCAGGGGATGGGCGCGCCCCTCCCGAAAGACTATTCATAGTCCTCTTTCAGCCAGGCCCCGTCTGTGACCGGAGTCACCGAAACACCGAATTTCCAAACGACTTGTGCCACCCCCAGCCCGGCCCCCCCAGCTCACTGCGCCGCCGTCGCCCCCCCGCTCCGGATCCGCGCCAGCACGTCGCGCCCGTTCGTATTCTCGGGGTTGAGCGCCAGCGACTTCTCGTACATCGCGACCGCCCCGTCGGTGTCCCCGATGGCCAGCAGCCCCTCGCCCAGGCTGTCGTAGGCGTTCCAGGACTCCGGATAGAGGTCGACGTACGCCCGGAACATCGCCACGGCCTGCGGCGCGCCCCGCCTGCAGGAAGCGGTAGCCGTAGGCGTTGAGCTGAGCCTCCATGAAGAAGTAGCGGGCAGGTTCGGCGCCGCGGCTCGCCACGACCTCGCGGACGGCGGCACTCGCCGGCCCTCGTCGTCGGCGCGAAGAGCCGGTCGGCGGCCGAGGTCTGGCCCGTCGTCACGGTCCACAGCTCCATCAGCGTCATGGCGTGGTTGTGGATTGAAGCCGGGGCTCTGCGCCAGCTCGGGAAAGCGCGCGTCCAGCGCGTAGGTCACTGGTTTTCGGCGACTCGAAGGTCGCGCCGCGCGCAGCATAAAGCCTGCACACCGTCCCACAGCGCCCGGACGTAGCCGACGCGGGCCGCGAACCCGTCGTACGACAGCTCGCCGTTCCAGTGGCCGGTCACCAGCAACCGGATGCGGTCCTTCTGCTGCGCCAGGTATTCCCAGTTCTTCAACAGCCGCGGGAAGTCGTGCGCACGCCGGGACGCGCCACGAAGGACGCCAGGCAGCCCGGGGTGTCGGTCAGCCAGCGGTCGGACATCATCCCGCCGGTCATCAGGATGCCGTGCCGGGGCACGAACACGGCGATGTCGCTCGCGGTGTGCATGCCGCCGAGTGTTGTAGTACGGCTCGAACGTGGTGTACCCCATGTCGAGCGTGAGGCGGTCGGCGAAGGTGCGCGTGGGCGGCGGCGCGGAAGTGCTCGCCCGACAACAGGACGTCGCGGTTCCGGGCGGTCCAGGGCCAGGTCCTCGCGCAGGCTGGAGCGGCTCAGGTCGTCCGCGGGCAGGGCGACCAGTTCGTGCCCGACGATCTCGCAGTCGGCGTAGACCGCGTTGCCGCCGGTGTGGTCGCCGTGCTCGTGGGTGTTGACCAGCGTCGTGAAGTCGTCGCGGCCGAGCTCCCGCGCGATGACCCCGCGCAGCGCGCGGTCGACCACCGGGATGCCGGTCGTGTCCACGGCCAGGATGCCCTTCTGCGTGGCGAAGGCCGTCGTCGCGGTCGAGGAGATGAAGTCCCCGCCCAGACCCTGACGATCCCCTCGCCGAGCTTCTGCACGTGGACCGGCAGGCCCGGCCACCGGTACGGCAGCGGCGCCCCGCCGCCGTGAACACGATCGCCAGGCCGATCAACAGCCCGTACCGCTTGTTCATCTCCGCTCCCAGCATGGTTGATGACGGCGCCTCGGGGCGTGGGGCGA
>JADJYS010000034.1 GCA_016719645.1 bacterium | reverse complement strand
GTCCGCCCAGTACTCGTCCTGCACGTCATCTTCTCCGCCAGCTCGACCAGCTGCGCGAGGTGCTCCGACTTCCCACTCCCAGCCAGGTGAACAGCCAAGCCTGAGGTTCAGTCGTGTCGGCCTGGGCGGGGTCGCCGCCGGCGCTCCGTGCGGGCAGTAAAGCTGATGCGGCCTGTTCTCGAGGTCGCAGCTGATGCCGATCACGGGGCCATCTCAAAGGTCCCTGCTTGATCGACTTGCGCAGGTTGAGTCGTCGAGATGACGTGGTTGGCTTCGTGGTCCAGCTTCGCGGTGGATTTAAGACAGGTCGATGCGGCCCGCCTCGACCAGGCTCTCGTGCCGTGCCGTGCGGTGCAGCGCCACGGTCGTCCTCGTCGCGGGGGCGCCAAGCGTCGTGAACATGTCCCGGTTGGCCGAGGGGGTCCTCCGTCGATGGCGACGAGCGCTGGGAGTAGAGCTGCTGCCCCTAGATCTCGGTCATGAGTGGCGTCCCTTTTGACGGCCTCAGGTCATCCGCTGCTGTCTGGAAGTTGGTCCATGTCTCCTCCTCGGTCCCCGCCGGACTCCCCGGGCTGGGCTGTGAATGTCAACAGGCTCATGTGGAAGTACCGCTTGGGCCGCGCCTTACACGTCGGCGATCAGGTCCTGCACCGCAGACGATGGTCGATTCCGCCAGCGCGGCACCAGGAAATCATCCATCGGCATGCGGCCCGCCGTGCCTCTGGCCGACCTGGGACGGCCGCTCCACCCCGGGGCCGCCAGCGACGTGGTGGTCCGCGCCAGCAGGATGGTCAGCGAATCCACGCGGGCAGCATCGAGCTGGCGCCCCGCAGCGTCCCGGCGAGCAGGCTTTCCGGACCGGCGGACGGCCGTGCGCACGGCCGCGGTGGCGGCCCGCGGGTCCGCGACCAGGTGCTTCAAATTCCTCAGCGAGGGTCAGTTCCTCGTTCGTGGCGCGCAGGGACGCCACGCTGCCGCGGGTGTCGTCCATGATCAGCCGACGCGGTCGCCCCTCGCGCACCTCGCATCGGAAGGCGGTCAGCTCCGGGTCAGCGTCCGCTTGTCCTCCAGCGCGGCGTGGGCCCCTCGTTCATCATCGACGCCCATGTCTTGAGCACCTCGCGCCCGGAAGACGCGGCCCCTCCGGCGCCGCGCGCCCCAGTGCTGGGCGTGATCTCCACGAGCATCTCCCCACGATGCCCATGCTGGTCAGCGCGGTGCGCGGATCCTGGTGAGCCGGGCCTGGGGCTCCACGGAAGCTGACCCGGACCTTGTCCGCCGACTATCGCGAAATCCTCGACCCGCGCGTACCGGATCCCGCTTACCTGGACGCGGTCGGCGTGGATCTGCAACCCGCCCACGGACGGGAACTCCACGGCACCGGTGCGAGACGCCGCCGGCGAACCGCACCTGCCTGAACCAGAGCATCCCCAGATCAGCACCACGCAGCGACAGGATCACCGTGATGCCGACCTGGACCTCCTCAGGCTTCCTCTTCACGGCACCTCCCCGCGACGCGGCGCCCACGCCGGCCTCAGAACAGGCCCAGCGTTCCGGACGCGCTGCCTTCGATGAACTGCCGGACCATCGGGTGGTCCGTGTTGCGGATCGTCGACCGAGCCGGCGTAGATGATGCGGCCGCGGTTCAGCATGGCGACGCGGTCGGCGATCTTGAACGCGCTGGCCATGTCGTGGGTCACCACGACCGACGTCACGTGCAGCTCCTGCTGGAGGCTTCGGGATCGCGTCGTTGATCGCGTCGCCGGTGATCGGGTCCAGCCCCGTGGTCGGCTCGTCGTACAGGATGTAAGTCGGGCTCCATGGCGATGGCGCGGGCCAGGCCGGCGCGCTTCTTCATGCCCCCGGACAGCTCCGACGGCAGCTTGTCACCTCGACCTGCGCGAGGCCCACCATCGCCAGGCAGTTGCGCGCGCTCGCGGACCTCCGCGGCGGCAGCCCCGGAGTGTTCGAGTCAGGCCGAGGCCCACGTTCTCGCAGATGGTCATCGATCGAACCGGGCAGGCGCCCTGGAACAGCATCCCGAAGCGCTTGCGCAGCGAAACAGCCCGTCGCGGGGCAGGGTCGTGATCTCGGCGCCGTCGATCCAGATCGAACCCGCGTCGGGTTCCAGCAGCCGGACGATGTGCTTCAGCAGCACGGATTTGCCCTCGCCGCTGCGCCCGATGATCACCACCGTCTCGCCGCGCGCGATCGAGAAGTCCAGCCCGTCGAGCACCTTGCGGCCCTGGAAGGACTTGGTCACCCCTGCATCGTGATCCTGGCGCGCGGAGGGGATCCGCGACGCGGAAATCAGGCGGGGCGGGCATGGCGGCAGGTGCGGTCATCGCGTCACTTCCGAAGACGATCTGGAACAGGAAGGTGGCCAGGAAGTAGTCCGCGACCAGCACGCTCACGCAGCTGCCGACCACGGCCATCATCGTCGCGTTGCCCACGCCCTCGGCGCCGCCGCGGGTGTTCAGGCCGAAGTAGAGCCCGGACATGGCGATGATGCCGCCGAAGAAGAAGGACTTCAGCAGGCCTCTGAACAGGTCGGCCAGGTCGAAGTACATCAGCAGGCCTTCCTTGAAGGTGCTGATGGTGACGTCCATGGTCGCCACCGAGACGAAGTAGCCGCTGATGATGGCGATGGCGTCGGCGAAGACGGTGATCACCGGCAGCATCAGGAACGTGGCCACGAAGCGCGGCATCGCCAGGTACCGCATCGGGTCGATGGCCAGCATCTCCAGCGCGTCGAGCTGCTCGGTCACCTTCATGGTGCCCAGTTCGGCGGCGTAGTTGGCGCACAGCCGGCCGCCGACGACCAGGGCCACCAGCACCGGACCCAGCTCGATGAAGACCGATTTCGAGATGACCGTCCCGAGGAACTTCATCGGCACGTAGGCTTGCATCTGGTAGACGGCCTGCACCGCCGTCACCGCGCCCACGAAGATCGAGGTCGTCAGGACCAGCGGCAGCGACCCGACGGCCACGATGTGCATGTGCTCGAGCACCTGCCGGCGCATCTTGGGGATGTGGGGGAACTGCCGGATGATCTCCAGCAGCAGCATGCTGCCACGGCCCGCGCTGGCCAGGGCGGCCAGGCTCCAACCGCCGATACCGGAGAAGATGGATGTCATAACGGGCCGAATATAAACGGACTTCGGCCGGGTGTCCACTGCAGCCGCGGTTACCGATAACCGCCGATCAGGTCATCGGCATCCTGCATCTCTCGGTGACCGCCGTGTGCGGGGACGTGATTTCCGAATCCACTCGCTCCATCGCGCCTGCCCCGATCAGTTCAATCGCTCCACGCCGCGCGCCGGCGACGTGCCCCCTCGGGTGTATTCGATCCGGCCAACTACGACGCCGGCGGCCGATTTGTTGCGGCGGCCGCTCAGGGCATCGACAAAGAGCATCCAGCACCTGCTCGAGAAGTGGTTCGCCACCCTGCGGCAGGGTTCCACCGCCGCCATCGGTAGAGCCTACCTGATGTGGGGCAATGAGTTGAGGGATCGGCAGAAAGCCGCTCAAGTTTCAGCCCAGGCTGCCGATGGCGTAGGCGGGAGGTTCCGCCTTGAGCGTCCAGGCCGTCAACAACGCCATGTCCGCCATGATGGCCCAGCAGAACCGGCTGGACGGCGTCGCCGAGCGTGTGGCGCGCTGGCGGGCCACCGACCCCGCCCGGGGTCCCGTGCCGCCGGATCTGGTGCGCGAAGTCATCGAAGCCCGGCAGGCCCTGCGGACCTTCGAGGTCAACGCCGCGGTGCTGCGCGCGGCGGACCGCCTGACGGGACTGCTCCTCGACGAACTCGCCTGAGGGGCTGGGAACACCCGCCGCGGGACGCATCCTGCCGCGGGCCAGCGAGCGCGAAGATCCCGGCGCCGCAGAGAGCCGCGAAGCAGAACGCCGTGCGCAGGCCCGCGATGAACTGGTCGTGGTTGGCCGGCGTGATCGGGACGCGCCCGACGTGCACCGCGATGATCAGGGTCACGATCCCCATCGAGAACATCTGCCCGAGCAGGCGCATGGTGCCGACCGTGCCCGAAGCGACGCCGTAGTGCCGGCGCTCGACGGATCCCATCACGGCGTTCATGTTGGGCGACGAGAAAAGACCGAATCCCAGGTAGGTGAGGCGGGGTTGTGCCGGAAGAGCCGCAGGTCGAAGACCGGACTGGCCGCACGAGTTCCCGGCGCACGAACAGGACCAGGCCCGCGATCCCCGCGGCGAGCAGCCAGACGCCGCGTCCGCCCGTCAGCTCGCTGAAGCCCAGCATGATCGCGACCAGCGCCGCGCCGTAGAGGACCGCTCCGGGCAGGTCGAAGCGCTCCCCCCGCGATTCGGCCCATTCCCCCTTCAGCCTCCACAGCACGACCAGGGTGATGAGGCCACCCGCCGGGACGTTCACGTAGAAGATGCTGCGCCAGCCGAAGTGCTGCACCAGGATCCCGCCCAGGAAGGGGCCGGCCGCGAGGCCGGCGTGAACCGCGGCCACGTTGATCCCGAGCACCCGGCCGCGTTCGTGGTCCGGCAAGACGGAGGTGAGGATGGCGATGCCGGTGCCGAAGATCATGGCGCTGCCGATCCCTTGCAGGGCCCGGCCGGCGACCAGCATCGCGGCGGAACCGGCCGCCGCGCACCAGAGCGAAAAGACGGTGAAGACCGCGATGCCGAGCACGAACACCCGCTTGCGGCCGTGGATGTCGGCCAACCTGCCGAACGGGACGAGGAAGACGGCCGCGGACAGCAGGAACGCCGTCATCATCCAGCTCAGGTACACGGCGTCGATCGCGAACTCCCTGCCGATTTCGGGCAGCGCCATCCCGATCGCCGACGCCATGAAGGGCGTGAGGAACGAGGAGACGGTGAAGACGAGCAGCGCCGCGCGCTTGGCCGGCGAATCGAGAATTCCCATGTCGCCCCTCCCGCGGTCGCGGACGTCAACGGGCCGGCGTGCCGGACGCTTCGAGGTAGCCGAGCATGCCCTCGAGCGTGTAGCGCAGGAAGTCGGCCTCGCGTTCGCGCAGGTCGTCCTCGAGATCCGCCATGGTCGCGAACCAGGGGTCGGCGTCGGTCAGCCGGCGCAGCGCCGCGGCCTGCAACTGCGGGGACCAGGTCGGACCGTGGATGGCGCGCACTTCGTCGAGTACCGTGGTCCACAACAGCAACTGGCTGCGCGCCGCCGCCAGGAAGCGGCCGGGCTCTTCGCACACGCCGTAGTGGCCCCAGGCCAGGCGTACCGGCGCCGGATCGAGCGCGAGCAGCAGATCGAGCGACCGCAGCGCCGTCGGGAGGTGGAAGCGCGGCGGCGTGGCCGGCCGCAGGTAGGGCGCGCCGCCGCGCGTCGGGCAGGTCATGCCCGCCGCCTCGCCCACGAACAGCGTGCTGTCGTCGAGGGAAGCACTGGTGGTGGGCGGCGTGGCCGGGCGTGTGGAAGGTGCGGATGCCCAGCGTCTCCAGCGACGACGGCGGATCGATGCGATCGGCCGGCACCGGCAGCGGCCGCCCGAAGAGCGGCGCCAGATCGCGCAACACCTGCAGCGAACCCTCCCACAACCGCTGCGGATCGATGAGGTGGCGCGCCGCCTCCTCCCAGACCACGACGCGCGCCTCCGGGAAGGCCGCCGCGAGGTGCCCGGCGCCGCCGCCGTGGTCGAGGTGGACGTGCGTCAGCAGGATCCGGTCCAGGCGCGCCACGCCGCGGCGGCGCAGCTGCGCCGTCAGGTGCGGGATCGTGCTCGCGGGACCGGGGTCCACGACGTAGGTCTCGTCGCCGCGCCGGCGCAGCCAGCAGCTGATGAACTTGCGGTAGCCGCGGCGCGGCTGGTCCAGGTCGATGAGGGTCAGGTCGTCCATGGGGCTCCCGGGGCGCTCAGGCTTCGGCCGCGTCGGCGAGCCCGTCGAGCCAGGTCAGGGCCGCCTCGGCCCGGCGGGTGACGTGCCGCTCGGCCAGGGCCCACGCCTTGCGCTCGCGCGACAGCGGCAGGTGCTGGAAGAGGAGGTCGGCGAGCAGCCCGGTGTCCAGGCCGTCGGAGAGCTGCACGCCGGGGAGCATGCGCGCGGCAACCGCATCGCGCAACCGCGGGGCCAGGGCCGCGTCGCGCGCCGGCTCTCCGGGCTCGTCGTCCAGGACTTCGGCGTGGACACGGCGGTAGAGGCGGTCGCTCGGCGCTTCTTCGATGCGCAGGCGGTCGAGGCCCAGCAGCCAGATCAGGTAGCGGCCGTCGTCGAGCCGGCGGTGGCTGACGATCTCGCCCAGGCCGGCCACCGGCAGCACCGCCGGTCCCTCGGGCCGCGGGGGGCGGGCGGGGTCCAGGCAGCCGAGCGCCAGGCGCCCGGCGGTGTCCAGCAGGTCGCCGACCATCTGCAGGTACCGCGGCTCGAAGACGTGCAAAGGGACCAGGGCGCCCGGGAACAGGAAGGCGTCCGGGAGCGGGAACAGGGGCAGGCCCGTGATCCGGCGCTGGTCGGGTGCGGCCATCTCGTCGCGATCCTCTGCGGTCCGGCCGCCCCGCTCAGTGCTGCAGGTCGGCGAATCGCGTGAACGACTTGTGGAAGTGCAGGTCGAACTGGCCGATGGGACCGTTGCGCTGCTTGCCGACGATGACCGTCGCCTTGTTGCGCACGGACTCGTCGTCCGGTTTGTAGTACTCCTCACGATAGATGAACATGACCACGTCGGCATCCTGCTCGATGGATCCCGCCTCGCGCAGGTCCGAGCGCATGGGCTTGTGGTCGCCGCGCGACTCGACGGCGCGCGAGAGCTGGCTCAGCGCCATGACGGGCACGTCGAGGTCCTTGGCCATGCCCTTGAGGTTGCGGCTGATCTGCGAGATCTCCTGCTGGCGGTTCTCGGCGCGCGAGGTGGAGGACATCAGCTGCATGTAGTCCACGATGATCAGGCCGACGTCGTGCTGCTGCTTGAGCCGGCGCGCCTTGGCCTTCATCTCGAGCACGCCGATGCCGCTGGAGTCGTCGATGAAGATGGGCGCCTCGGACAGGCGGCTGCAGGCCTCGGTCAGCTTCGGCCACTGCTCCGACTTGATCTGCCCCTTGCGCAGCTCGTGGTTGTTGAAGCCCCCGCTGGCGCAGATCATGCGCATGACGAGCTGCTCCTTGGCCATTTCCAGGCTGAAGATCGCGACCGGCACCCGCTCCTTCACCGCGGCGCTGTAGGCGACGTTCAGCGCCAGCGCGGTCTTGCCCATCGACGGCCGCGCCGCCAGCACGATCAGGTCGCCGCGCTGCAGGCCGGCGGTCATGCGGTCGAACTCCACGAAGCCGGTGGACAGGCCGGTGATGTCGCTCTTGGCGCGCGACGCCTCGTCGATGCGCCGGAAGGCCTCCGGCACGACGTCCCGCACCGACGCGAAGGCCTGCGTCTCGCGGCTCTCGGCGATGGAGTAGATGCGCGTCTGGGCGCGGTCGAGGATGGTGTCGGTCTCCTCGCGGGCGGCGAAGGCGTCGGTGGTGATCTCGCCCGAGACGTGGATCAGCCCCCTGAGCACCGCCTTGTCGCGCACGATGCGCCCGTGGTAGGCGACGTTCGCGGCCGTGGCGGTCGCGGCCAGGATGTCGGCGAGGTAGTCGTTGCCGCCGCACTTGAGCAGTTCGCCGCGGCGCTCCAGCTCCTCGGCGACCGTGATGCCGTCGATGGCCTGGTCGTTTTCGTAGAGGTCGCACATGACCCCGAAGATGATCCGGTGCTCGCGGCGGTAGAAATCGTCGGCGCGGATCGATTCGAGCGCCACGCCCAGCGCGTCGCGGTCGAGCATGACCGCGCCGAGGATGGCGCGCTCGGCGTCGAGATTCTGCGGCGGCTGCCGGGTCTCCGCGGCGCGGCGCATCTCGTGGGGCAGGGGGCTCAGTTCGGGTTCCACGGGACCGTTCCTCGGGGCTCGATGTGACGGGGCGAGACGAAGACGAACATTGTAAGCGATGCCCGCGACCCGAGACAGACCGACTTCGCGGCGACGGCCGATTCCTGGGGATCGGACGTGCACAAACCCGTGGACAAGCCGGTGGACAGGCGGTGGATGGGTGGTGGACGGCGCCGCGGCGCCCGGCCGCCTGCCGCCGTCACGGCGAGCGCCTCGGGACAACGCCGGGATAACGCTTGGACATGTTGTGGACAAGTCGCGGCCGAGGTGGATAAGCTGGGCGACGGCAGGCGGGCGTCGGCCTCAAGCGCTTCCGGACCAACGCCTTGACGATCCACAAGCCAACCGAGGCGGCCCCCATGCCCGACGGTGGACAACTCCGCGAAACCTGGGCCCGGATCGCCGCCGATCCACGCCCCAGCGCGACCCTGGCGGGACGGCGCCGCCTTCCCCTGGGCCGACCCGGTCTTCAGCGAACGCATGCTGCGCCTGCACCTGGACCAGTCGACGCACATGGCGAGCCGCAGCCTGCCGGTGATCCGCGCGCACGTCGGCTGGCTGGAGGACCGGCTGGCCGAGGCGTTCGGCGACGCCGCGCCGCGCCGCGTGCTGGACGTCGCCTGCGGACCCGGCCTGTACTGCCACGAGCTGGCCCGCCGCGGGCACCGCGCCTGGGGCTGCGACGTGGCGCCGGCGGCGCTGCGCCACGCGCGCGCAGCCGCCGCGTCCGAGGGACTGGCCTGCGGGTTCCACGCCGCCGATCTCGAAGACCCGGATGCGCCGCTGCCCCGGGACATCACCGACCTCGATGCGGTGACGCTCTGGTACGGCGAGGTCCACGCCCACCCGCCCGGCGCGATGCTCGCCGCCCTGACCGCCCTCGCCGGGCGCCTGCGTCCCGGCGGCCTGATGATCCTGGAGTACCAGCCCTGGGAGCTCTACCCGCGCGAGGACCTGCTGGAGTGGCGGGCCTGCGAGGGCTCGCCCTTCGCCGACGGCCCGCACTTCTGGCTGCAGGAGTACCACTGGGACGAGGCGTCGCAGTCCGAGATCAACGTCCACTGGATCGTGGACCCCGCGACGGGCGCAGCGAGCGCTACGCGCAGAGCGGGCGCGCCTGGCGGGACGAGGACCTCGCGGGGCTGTGCGCGGCCGCCGGCCTCGTCGGCGGCGTGTTCCTGCCGCCGGTCACCGGCGTGGACGCCCGCCACGAGTTCGCGATGCTGATCTCACGGCGGTGAAGGGTCAGGAGGCGTCGGCGAGCAGCGCGTCGTGCAGGGCGCGCAGCTTGCGCACGTCCTCCCACGTGTCGCGCTTCCAGTGCGGGTTGCGCAGCAGCGCGGCGGGATGGAAGGTCGCCAGCACGGGGATGCCCTGGTAGAAGTGCACGGTCTCGCGCAGCGAGCGCAGGCTGGCGCGGGTGTCCAGCAGCGTCATCGCCGCGTGGCGGCCGAGGCAGCAGATCAGATGCGGCTGGATGATCGCGAGCTGCCGGCGCAGGAAGGGCTCGCAGGCGTCGGCCTCGTCGCGCTCGGGGTCGCGGTTCTCGGGCGGGCGGCACTTCAGGATGTTGCAGATGTAGACCTCGTCGCGCTCGAAGCGGATGGCGCGCAGGATGTCGGTGAGCAGCTGCCCGGCGCGGCCGACGAACGGCAGCCCCTGCTCGTCCTCGTTGCGGCCGGGCGCCTCGCCGATGAACAGCACGCGCGCGTCGGGGTTGCCACTGCCGAAGACCGTCTGGGTGCGCGTGGGGTGCAGCTTGCAGGCCGTGCAGACGGCCACCTCGGCGGCCAGGCTCTCCAGCGCCTGCCGTTTGGACACCGGGGCGGGCGCAGCCTGAACCGCGGCCGTCGCCGCGACGAACAGGTTCGGCGCGGCGGGCGCCGCCGCGACCGGCGCGACCGGCCGATTGCGGATCTGCGTCAACGTCTCGCGCACGAAGCGCTCGCACTCGGCACGGAATTCCCGCTCGCGGGCCGACTTCGCCGCTGCGGCAGCGTCCGCCTCCGGACCGGCGGGGAGCGGCGGCGGCGCGGGCGGCCTGAGCGCAGCGGGCGTCACGGCCCTCGGGCGCCGCGGGCCGGGATCTGCGCCGGGTCGCCGCCGCGGCCGCGGCGACGGGCCCCTCGTCGAAGTACCAGGCGGTGCCGTCCTGCTGCTGTTGGTCGAGGTAGCGGGCCAGGTCGGCGGCCAGGCGCCCGGGGCTGTCCTGGGTCATGCCGCGCCTCCGTCGGGCCGCAGCAGGGGCGCGAGCCGCCGCAGGAGTTCGGCGGCGAGGTCGCGCTTGTCCAGCGGGCCGATCGCCTCGCTGTCGCCGTCGGCGGTGATCAGCGTGACGCGGTGCAGGCCCTCGCCGAAGGTGCCGTCGGCGACCGGGTCGTTGGCGACCACCGCGTCCATGCCCTTGGCGCGCAGCTTGGCCGCGGCGCGCTCCAGCAGGTTCTCGGTCTCGAGCGCGAAACCCACGACCTTCAGGCCGGCGGGCTTCTCGACCTGGACGATGTCGGCCAGGATGTCGGTCGTGCGCGTCATGTTCACGTGCCAGGACGTGCCGAGCGATTCCTTCTTGAGCTTCCCGTGCCCGACGCTGTCGGGCGTGAAATCGGCCACGGCCGCCGCCATGATCAGCGCGTCGGCGCGCGGCAGGCGCTCGCGCACCGCGGCGGCCATCTGGGCGGCGGTCTCCACCGGCACGGCGATCCCGAGCCCGCGCGGGGGCGGCGACGGCACCGGTCCGTGGATCAGCGTCACCTCGGCGCCCAGGCCGGCCGCCTGCCGGGCCAGGGCGAAGCCCATCGCCCCGGTCGAGCGGTTGCCGACGAAGCGCACCGCGTCGAGCGGTTCGCGCGTGGGACCGGCCGTCACCAGCAGGCGGCATCCAGCCAGCGGCAGGTCAGCGGCGTCTGCGTCACGCGCGGGCAGGGCGTCGTCCAGTTCGCAGAGCAGGGCGAAGATCTCTTCGGGTTCGGCCATCCGGCCCTCGGCGACCGTGCCGCAGGCCAGCCAGCCGCGGCCGGGGTCCACGACGCGGGCCCCGCGCCCGCGCAGCGTCGCGAGATTGGCCTGCACGGCGGGGTGGCGCCACATGGCGTCGTTCATGGCCGGGGCCAGGACCAGGTCGCGCTCGCAGGCCAGCAGCAGGGTGGTCACGATGTCGTCGGCGATGCCGCCGGCGGCCTTGCCCAGCAGGTTGGCCGTGGCCGGGGCGACCACCGCGATGTCGGCCCAGCGGGCCAGTTCCACGTGGTCCAGCGGGTCGGTGTCCCCCTCGCCCCACAGGTCGGTGGCGACGCCGTGGCCGGTCAGCGCGCGGAACGTGGTCGGCCCCACGAAGCGCTGCGCCGCGCCGGTCATGGCCACGCGCACGGAAAAGCCCGCCTGCACAAGCAGGCGGGCCAACAGACAACTTTTGTAGGCGGCAATGCCGCCGGTCACCAGCAGCAGGACGCGCGACCGGGTCATGGCCTACTCCTGTCCGCTCTCCCGCTCCTTGAGGGCGGCGGCAGCGCGCTCGCGCTTGTCGTAGTAGAGGATCTTGCCGTCGATCAGGCGCTGGACCGCGATGGTCGTCAGCTTGCCGGGCAGGTTCGCGCTCACCGCGCGGGCCCGGTCGTTCAGACGGCGCGCCTCGAGGGCGGCGATCCGGATGGCTTCGAACTTGTTCGGGATCCTGTTGGTGACATCCTTGCGCTGGATGTAAGTCATCGGACACCTCGGTGGAAGATCCATGTCGACGGGGACCGGAGGCGCTGCAACCGCCGGCGGAGCGCGAACGGAACAATGTAACCCCGTTCCGGGCCGGCATCAACAAAATTCTCCAATTCATTGTCCGGCAGGAGGTTCCATCGTCGGCGCCAGCGGCGGTTCCCGGAATCGCTCGCGCCGGCACTGCTCGGCGGTCAGGATCGCCGACATGCGCCGCAGGGCCTCGGCGAGGTCGGCGTTGACGATCCAGTAGCGGTAGTGGGGCGCGTAGCCCACCTCCCAGCGGGCGTTGCGCAGGCGGGTGGCGATGACCTCGGGCCCGTCGGTGGCCCGGGAGCGCAGGCGCGTTCGAGCGCGTCCCACGAGGGCGGGAACACGAACACCGAGACGAGCTCGTCGCGGTACAGGTCGATCACGTTCTTGCCGCCCTGGACGTCCAGGTCCAGCAGGGGCACCTCGCCCCGGTCGATCATGGCCTGGATGTGGTCGCGGCGGGTGCCGTAGCGGCGGTCGTGCACGTGCGCCCACTCCACGAAGGCGCCGGCGTCCACGAGCCGGTCGAACTCCGCGTTGTCGACGTAGTGGTAGTCGACGCCCTCCCGCTCCCGGGCCGGATCGGGCGCGTGGTGGTCGAGACCGAGAAGCGCACGCGCGGGTCCTCGGCGAGCAGGGGCCCGCACGAACGTGGTCTTGCCCGCGCCGCTCGGGCCGCTGATCAGCAGGATCATCGCCGGGTCACTCCAGGTTCTGGACCTGCTCGCGCAGGGTCTCGATCTCTTCCTTCATGGCGATCACCGCGTGCGTGATCTCCGAGGTTCTGGGTCTTGGAACCCATCGTGTTGACCTCGCGGTGCATCTCCTGGAACAGGAAGTTCAGGCGCTTGGCCACCTGGCCGCCCTCCGCCAGGGCCTCGCGCACCTGCTCGAGGTGGCTGGCGAGGCGCTCGCACTCCTCGTTGATGTTGCCCTTGTCCACCAGGATCGCCGCTTCCTGGGCCAGGCGCTGCGGCTCGATGGCGTCGCCCAGCAGCTGGGCCAGGCGCTCGCGCAGCCGGTTCTGGGCCTCCTCGAGGGCGCCGGGCACCAGCGCCGCGACCGTGCCGAGGTGGCGGTCGATGGCCACGGTGCGCGCGCGCATCTCGGCGGCGGTCTCGTCCCCTTCCTTGCGCTTCATCGCCTCGAGACCGGCGATGGCCTGGTCGAGGGCTGCCGTCACGGCCGCCTGCAGGGCCTCGCGGTCGTCCTCGGGCTGGCCGCCGTCGAACAGGCCGGGCAGCGCCAGCAGGTGCTCGAGCCGGATCTCCGGCCGCGGCAGGCCGCGGGCGGCGACGGCGTCGGCCATGGCGTTCAGGGCCGCCAGGCCGGCCTCGACGCGCGCGGGCTGCAGGGTGGCGCCGGCGCGGCGGTCCCACGCTCCAGCGTCAGGGTGCAGCTGACGCGGCCGCGCGCGACGCGGTTCTTCAGGATCTCGCGGATGTCGAGCTCGCAGAAGCCCAACGCCGACGGCAGCTTCAGGGCGACGTCGAGGAAGCGGTGGTTCACGGCGCGCAGTTCCACCGTGACGGTGGTGTCGCCCGCCATCGCTTCGCCGTTGCCGTATCCGGTCATGCTGAGCACGGGGTCTCCGATCCTTGAAGGGCGGCCCGGCGGTGGGGCCAAGTCGGGCGCCCAAGTCTAGGCAAGTCCGGCGGCGGCGGCAAGGCCGGAAACCGCCGGCTTCCCGCCGTGTCGGCGCAAGGAGGGATTGACGGCGCCGCCCGGATGCACTAGAAATGGGCCGGATCGTTCGGGTCCGACTACAACCCAACAGCTGCAGGGGGAGATCACGATGAAGAAGATCCTGTTCCTGACCACGGCCCTCGTCCTCATCGCGGGCGTCGCGGCGGCCGGCCCCATGGCCTTCGGCGTGCGCGGCGGCTACGTCGACTCCGGCACCACCGGGTTCTTCGCGGGCGGCCACGTCAAGGGCCTGAACATCACGCCCGAGATCGCGCTGGTCCCCAACGCCGAAGCCTCGTTCCTGGACGGGGCCAGCATCTACTCCTTCGCCGCCGACGCCAACTACAGCTTCAAGGAAGTCGACATGGGCGGCTTCACCCCGTACGCGGGCGGCGAGATCGGCCTGCACATGATCACGATCGACAACGCCGGCCGGCTTCGACGACTCCGAGACCAAGATGGGCATCAGCATCCTGGGCGGGCTCGAGAAGAGCCTCGACGAGTCCAAGTCCCTGATGTTCGAGCTGAAGATCGGCCTGTCGGACTACGCGCCGGACATGAAGTTCACCGCCGGCCTGACGTTCTTCTAGACCGCGGCGTGGACCGCGCGTCCCTACCCTGGCGGCGGCCGGAGTCCCTCGGGGCCCTGGCCGCCGCTTGGCGTCGGCGCCTGGCCGCAACGCGGGTGATCGGCGTCGGCGGCGGACCGGGCTGGCTGCGCCTGACCTTCGCCGCGCGGGAAGGTTCCGCTCCCCCCGCGCACCTGTTCCTGCTGGCGCGCGCGGGCGCCGTGATGGCCTGGGACGACGAGACCCCCCTGCCCCGCGTCTGGACCGACGCCCTGGGCTGGGCGCCGCAGAAGCGCCTGGCCGCGTCGCAGCTCCTCGGGTGCGCGCTGGTCAGGTGTCCACGCCCCGGACGACGCCATTCTCTTCTTCGACTTCGCCGATCCGGACGGGCGGCGGCTCGCGCTCGCGCACCAGCTCTTCGGCCAGCGCGGCAACCTGGTGCTCGCCGACGGCGACGGCCGCCGGCTCTGGTCGGCCCACGCCTCGCCCCACCCCGCCACGCTGGCGCCGCCGCCGGCCCCCGCGGAACCGCCCGCGACGCCGGATCCCGACGACGTGGCGGCGCGCTGCCGCGAGCTCGGCCCCTCCCTGCTCGGCCCTTTGCTGCATGACGAGGCGTTCGCCGAGGCGCGCGCCGCCCTGCGCCGCGTCGCCGACGCCGCCGGGCGCCTGGGCGACAACCTGGCGCGCGACCTGGCCACGGCCGACGGCGGCGAGGCCGTGCGTCACGCCGCCGAGACCCTCGCCATCCACCTGCACGCCGTGCGCCGCGGCGTCGCCGAGATCGAACTGCCCGACGCCGCCGGCCGAACCGTGCCGCATCGTCCTGGACCCGACCCTGAGCCCGGCCCAGAACCTGGACCGCCTGTTCCACCGGGCGCGCAAGGCCGCGCGCGGGCGCGAGCACGTCGCGCGGCGCCTGGCCGAGGCGGAGGCGAAGCAGCAGAGGTGCCGCGAGTTGCTGCTCGAGTTGGACGGGCTGACGGGCGCCGCGGACCCGCTCGCCGCCGTGCTGGTGTGGCGCGCGGAGCAGGCGCCGCTGCTGGGGGCCGGCAAGCGCGTGGTCGCCGGGCGCCGCGAGGCGCCGCCCGAAGTGCTGCCCTACCGCCGCTTTCTGGTCGACGAGCGCTGGGAGGTCTGGATCGGCCGCAACGACCGCGAGAACGACGAACTGACCCACAAGGCCGCCGCGCCCGACGACTGGTGGCTGCACGCCCAGGGCGTTCCCGGCAGCCACGTCGTGTTGCGCGCCGGCGGCCGCCCGGAGCAGGTGCCCCGGCAGGCCCTGGAGAAGGCCGCCTCGCTGGCCGCCCAGTACTGCCGCGCCCGTAATTCCGGCCTGGTCCCGGTCGTCTACACGCTGCGCAAGCACGTGCGCAAGCCGCGCCGCTCGCCGCCCGGCCTGGCGGCCTGCACGCACGAGAAGAGCCTGATGGTGCCGCCCGGCGTGATGCCCGGCGTGGCGCCGCTGAACGCCGACGAAGCCGGCGATCCCCGGCCGTGAATCGTTCACGGACTGGCTCCCGGGCTCGTCCCTGCGCATCTTGAGATCCGGACAGGAGGCGTTCATGGCCAGGGTGTCGCGCACGATCATCGGCTTTTTCGGACGGGTCAACGCCGGCAAGAGCACGGCGATGAACCTGCTGACCCGCCAGCCCACGTCGCTCGTGGACGCCGCGCCGGGCACCACCGCCGACGTCCGCGACGCGCTCATGGAGATCCACGCCCTGGGCCCCTGCAAGATCCTCGACACCGCCGGCCTGGACGAGGGCGCGGGCCTCGGGGAGAAGAAACGGCAGAAGACGCTGGCGGCGCTGGAGGAGTGCGACCTCGTCGCGCTGGTCGTCGACCCGCGGCAGGCCTTCGCCTCGGGGCAGCGCGACGTCGAGGCCTTCGTCGCGCGGGAGGCCCTGCGCCTGGGCAAGCACCTGGCCGTGCTGCTGAACCTGCGCGCCGGCGACGCGCCGCCGCCCGACGTCCGCGACTTCTGCCTGGCGGCGCTGCCCCCCGACGCCGGCGTCCCGGCGCTGGAGATCGACCTCGCCGACGACGCGCGCGCCGCGGAGCTGGCGGAGTTCCTGGCCGCGGCCACCCCCGCCGCGGCGCGGGCCGTCGCGCTGCTCCCCTTCCTGCGGGACCGCGGCACGGTGCTGCTGCACGTGCCGATGGACGAGGAGACCCCCTCGGGCCGCCTGCTGCGCCCGCAGGAGATGGCCATGGAGTTCCTGCTGCGCCGCGGCGTCCCGGTCGCGCTCTACCGCACCGACCTGCGCCGCGCGCGCCAGGGAGACGCCGGCGAGCGGGCCGCCGAGCGCGCGCGCTTCGTCGCCTACCTGGACGCCCTGGCCGCGGCCGAGGGCGTGCAACTCGTGCTCACCGACTCGCAGGCCGTCGATGTGATGGACGCCTGGGTGCCGGCGGACGTCCCGCTGACGACCTTCTCGGTGATGATGATCCACGCCACCGCGGGCGGCGACCTCGACCTCTTCGCCCGCGGCGCCGCGGCCCTCGATGCGCTGCGAGCCGGCGACCGGGTGCTGATCGCCGAGGCCTGCAACCACGACCGCATCGCCGAGGACATCGGCACCGTCCAGCTGCCGCGCAAGCTGCAGGAGCGCGCGCCGGGCGTCGTCGTCGACCACGCCTTCGGCCGCGAGTTCCCGGATCCGGACGAGCTGCGGAATTACGCCGTGGTGATCCACTGCGGCGGCTGCATGATCCACGAGCAGAAGCTGCGGGCGCGCGTGCGCCGCCTCGCGGCCGCCGGCGTCCCGGTCACCAACTACGGCCTGGCGCTGGCCTGGTACGAGGGGCCGGACGCGCTGCGGCGGGTGCTGGCGCCCTGGCGGGGCTGACGCGAAGGACCGGGACCGACGCCGAGGGGGCGCCGACGCGGAGTCGGCGCCCCCTGTTCGTTCCCGGACCGCGCCGCTACCTCGTCAGCACGACCTTCTGCGTGCGCGCGGCCTGCGGCGTCTGCAGCTTGAAGAAGTAGACGCCCACCGGCGCCGGCGCGCCGCCGTCGCCGCGGCCGTCCCACTGCGCCACGTGGTCGCCGCCGGACACGGCGCCGTCCACGAGCGTCCGCACGAGCCGTCCGCGCGCGTCGTGCACGGTCAGGCGCACGTCCTGCGGCGCGGGCAGGCGGTAGGCCAGCGCGGTGGCGCCGCGGGTCGGGTTCGGCGACGCCCCGCCCAGGACCACGCCCGCGGCGCCGACCTGCGTGCGCCGCGCCGACACGGTGCCCAGCACGGCGGCCTCGCCGCCGTCGTCCAGGACCAGGCGGTAGTGATAGGTTCGGTCCGCCTGCGTGTCCGCGTCCAGCACGCGCGCGCCGCGGTCGCCGGCGACCGGCGCGGCGGTCACGGCCGCCCACGGCCCGGCGGCGTCGGTCGCGCGCTCGAGCGCGACCACGAGGTCCGTCCCGTCCAGCCACAGCTCCCAGCTCACCTCGATGCCGTCGTCGCGGCCCACGGCCGCGAAGTCCTGAAGCAGCACCGGCACCCCGTGGTTGGGGATCATGGCGTAGGCCCGGATGTTCCCGTCGTGCTCGCCCGTGCCGACGATGATCCCCTCCTCGCTGATCCCCTCGGCCGAGGACGAGGTGTTGAACTCCAGGTCCCAGCCGGTGCCGGCGGGCAGCAGGTCGGCCAGGCGGTGCGTCGTCTCGCCGTCGTAGAGGTAGGGGATGGCGTAGGCGCTGCTCGCGGTGCCGACGACCCAGCCGTCGGAGTTGGCATGGCGCGCGCTCCCCTGCGAGGTGCCGACGGGCAGGGGCACGGGCTTGATGCCGCCGGCCGCGGTCCAGACGAAGGGGTAGCCCGTGCCCTGGTTGAACATGGAGCTGCCCACGACGTGGCCGGCCTCGCCGACGCCGAAGCAGAGGGCGCCGTTGCAGCCTTCCAGCGCGCCCACCTCGCTCGCGACGCCCGAGACGGTGTCGTAGAGGAAGCCGACGTTGCGCGCCAGGTTGCCGGGATCGATGCCCGTGCCCACGGCCAGCCCGGCGTCGTTGATCCCGTACAGCGTGTTGGAGTAGGCGCCGCCGGGCGTGGTCGCGGTGACGATCGAGGCGCTGCCCGTCGTGAAGATCGCGGCGACCTGCGTGCTGCCCCCGTCGACCGAACCGGCCACCACGCCCGCGTTGTTGATGTCCTCGGCGCGGCCGAGCGTCTCCCCGGCCGGCAGCGGCAGCTGCGCGACGGCGCCGCCCTGCCAGATCAGCGGCAGCGGCCCGGCGCCCCAGCTCGTCGTGGTGCCGTTGCCCACCACCGCGCCGGCGTCGTTGACCCCGTTGCCCACGCTGTAGGGCCGGCCCGCCAGGTTGGGCAGCCCGGCCAGCCCCCCGGCGTACGACCACAGGAACGCCTGGTTCCCGCTCCCCATCGAGCGCCCGGTGGCCAGCCCCTGCGGCGAGGCCGCGTTGCCCTGCACCCACTGGTCCGCAGGTGCGGCGACCCCCAGGTCGATGATGATGTAGTCGTGCGTGACCGCCGACGCCGCAGCGCCGAACGCCAGCACCGAAACGAAGACGACGACGGCGCGGATCATTCTCAAGGCGGACATGGCAACCCCCCGATCTTCTGCGGACACGGCATCCCGGAAGCGGCCCCGCCATCATACACCATCGACCGCTCCCGCGGTCACCCCCTGCAACCGCCTCCGGCGATTCGCCCCCCTCCAGCCCTGGTTCATCTCGTTCCAGGCAGGACCGACCCCGCGGGTCGGGGGTGTCTGAAGGCCTCCTGCGCCAGGAGGGCGTAGGAGGCCGTAAGTCAAGCACGCCGGGCACACGAGGTGCCCGGCGTGCGTCCCGACCCGCGGGGTCGGTCCTGCCTGGAACGAAGGAATCCACGTCCTGGAGGGAGGTCGAATCACCGGAGCAGGTCGATTTCCTCGATGAGCACCCGCTCGAGGTCCCCCTTCTCGATGTTGCGGTGCAGCACCCCCTTGCGGTAGATCGCGACCTTGGTCTTCCCCGCCGCGATCCCCAGGTCGGCCGCCTTGGCCTCCCCGGGCCCGTTGACGATGCAGCCCATCACCGCGATGACGCGGTCCGGCGGCAGGTCCTTGGCCAGCTCCTCGACGCGGCGCGCCAGCGCCACGACGTCGACCTCGACGCGGCCGCAGGTCGGGCAGGCCACCACGCGCGCGAATCCCTCGCGCAGGCCCAGGGCCTGCAGCATGTGGAAGGCGGCGGTCACCTCCTCGACCGGGTCGGCCGCCAGCGAGATGCGCACCGTGTCGCCGATCCCCTCGGACAAGAGCACGCTCATCGCCGCGACCGAGCGCGAGATGCCGGCCTGCAGCGTGCCGGCCTCGGTCACGCCCAGGTGCAGGGGCGCGTCGCACTGGCGCGAGAAGCGCCGGCAGGCCTCGATCACCTCGCGCGGTTCGCTGCTCTTGAGCGAGACCACGACGTCGGCGAAGCCGACGGCCGCGAGCACCTCCAGCTCGTCCAGCGCCGACTGCACCATGGCGCCCGCGGGGTCGGTCTTCGCCATCTCCTCGTAGCGGCGGTGCAGGCTGCCCTTGTTGACGCCGATGCGGATGGGGATGCCGCGGTCCTGCGCCGCGCGCGCCACCTCGCGCACCTTGTCGGACGAGCCGATGTTGCCGGGGTTGAGGCGCAGCTTGGCCACGCCGGCCGCGATGGCCTTGAGCGCCAGCTCGTGCTGGAAGTGGATGTCGGCGACCAGGGGCACCGTCGAGCTGCGCACCAGGCGCGGCAGGGTGGCCGCCGCCGCGTCGTCGTTCACCGTCACGCGCACGATCTCCGCGCCGGCGGTGGCCAGCTCCAGGATCTGCTGCAGGGTGGCGTCGTAGTCGCCGGTGCGGGTGGTCGTCATCGACTGCACGCGGACGGGCTCGCCGCCGCCGACGCCGGCCGCGCCGACCATCACGCGCCGCGTGGCGCGGCGCTCCGCGGTGGTGGGGTATTCGCTCATGCTTCCTTCTTCAGGACCGGGCCGATGGTGCGCAGGTCGCCCACGCGCCGGGTGACGCCCGCGGCGTCGAGGTGCTCCAGCAGGGGGATGCCCAGCTTGCGGCTCAGGCCGGTCAGCTCGCGGAACGCGCCGAAGTTCAGGCTGCCCTCGGCGGCGAAGTGCGCCCGCAGACGCTGGCGCAGCCCGTCCAGGGCGTCGGCGTGCACAGGATAATCGTCGGCCACCATCACGGCACGCCCGCGGCCCGCGAGGTAGCGCAGGTGCTCCTCGAGGTCGTGGCCGGCGAGCAGGCCCGCGGGCAGGTCCGCGGCGACGGCGGCCGCGCCGGGCCAATCCAGGCCGCAGGCCCGCAGGCGGGTCTCCACCGCGTCGACGGCGCGCTGCAGCCCTGCCGGCAGCACGTCCGCCCCCGGCGGGCCGATGCGGTCGCCGGCGGCGCTCCAGCCGCGCGCGGCGGCCAGGGCCTCGACCAGCGCGTTCCACTCCGCGGCCGAACCGGCGAAGCGCGCCTTGCGGCGCGCTTCTTCCTTGCCCACGCCCCCGCGCAGGGGGTTGAGCCGCCAGGCCTCGTCGGCCAGGACCGCCACGCGGTCGGCGATCTCGTCGATCAGGGCGCGGTCGTAGAGCCGCTTGCCCAGCGGCTGCGCCGCGGAGTCGGCGGCGAAGGCCGCATGTTCCGCGGCCACGAGGCCGGCGGTGCCGGCCGCACGCAGCTTCTGCCGGAACAGCTCGGCCGGGTCGCCCAGCTCCAGGACCGCGAGTTCGGCCAGCGACTTCTCGTCGAAGCGGCGGCGGCGGGGCGGGTCGCCGTGCAGGATGCGGCCGCCGGCCATGGTGTCCAGCGGCGAGTAGAAGCGCAGCACCAGGCGGTCGCCGCGGCGGACGACCAGAGGAGCTTCGAGCTGCAGCTGAACCAGCCCGCTCGTGCAGCCGGAGTCGTGGGACAGCACCTCCACGTCGAGCAGCGTCGCGCGGGCCAGCACCTCGCGGCCGGCGTGGTGGACGTGCAGGCGCTGGCGGTTCTTCAGCTCGCCGCCGAAGTGCGCCACCAGGTCGACGCGCGCGTCCAGCCGCAGCGTGGTGGCGCAGACGCCGGGCGCGACCACCTGGAAGCCGCGCTCCACCTCGTCCTTCTTGACGCCGTGCAGCGCGAGGGCCAGCCGCTGGCCCGAGCCTCCGCTCGCGACCGCGCGTCCGTGGGCCTGCACGTCGCGCACGCGCACCTTGGCGCCGGCCGGCGCCAGTTCCAGCACGTCGCCCACCGCGGTCTCGCCGCTCCAGCAGGTGCCGGTCACGACGACGCCCGCCCCGGGCATGGTGAAGACCCGGTCCACGGGCAGGCGGAAGGGGCCGTCGCCGCCGCGGTCGGGCAGCGCGGCCGCCTCGGCGGCGAGCGCGGCGCGCAGGTCGTCGAGCCCCTCGCCGGTGCGCGCGGAGACCAGGGCCGCGGGCCGGTCCTCCAGGAACGTGCCGCGCGCCAGCTCGCGCACCTCCTCGAGCGCGACCTCGGCGAGGTCCCGCTCGACCAGGTCGAGCTTGGTGATGACGATGACGCCGCCGCGCACCCCGAGCGCGGCCAGGATCTCCAGGTGCTCCACGGTCTGGGGCATGACCCCCTCGTCCGCGGCCACCACCAGCAGCGCGAGGTCGACGCCGCCGGCCCCGGCGACCATCTGCCGCACGAAGCGCTCGTGGCCCGGCACGTCGACGACGCCCAGGGACGTGCCGTCCGCCAGGGTCATCTCCGCGAAGCCCAGCTCGATGCTGATGCCGCGCTCCTGCTCCTCCTTGAGGCGGTCGGTCTCGACGCCGGTCAGCGCCTTGATCAGCGCCGACTTGCCGTGGTCCACGTGGCCGGCGGTGCCCAGGATGAAGCGGCGGAGTTCTGAACTCACTTGATCTGCTTTCAGTTGCCGGAGGGTTGGGGCCGATCCGGGCAGAAACATAGCAGAGCGCGGGGGCCACGCAAAGCGGCGGGGTGGGAATTTGATCTTTCATGGCGCCCATCCCTGATGTCAGGGATGGGCGTGACGATCGATCATTCGGCTGGCTCCCGCGTGGCCGCTCGCAGATCCAGTTCGCGCTGGTGCAGAGCCCGATGACAGCGCGAACAAAGCGTCACGAGGTTCTTCGGCTCTGGCTTTCCTCCGGCTGCGACAGGGATGCGGTGATGGACCTCGAGATATCGAGAATTCCGGCAGCCGGGCGCCTGGCACCGATGCCCGTCCCGGGCTAGCACCGCGCGACGGATCCGAGGCGGCACCGCAGCACGGCGCAAGCCGTGCTCCCCTTGACGCAGGGCGTCGCAGTGCGCGGCCTCCAACAGCGCCGGCGGCGCCTCGAACCTGCCGCGCGAGTTGCGGATTTCCGCGGTGCCGCAGTCCGGGCAGCGTGAAATCACCAAGAGATAGCGGGGGCCGTGTTCTATCTGCCTCACGGAGTCTTCGTGCTGCACCAAGGCGGCGTACGCGGCCAGAAACAGTTCCGCGCCGGTTTCACTGCGCCCCTGTTTGCGAAGGGACTCCAAATGAGCGCCCCATTCCGCGTAGGCCTCGGGAGACAAGGCGAAGCTGACGTGACACTCCCGGTTGGCGGGGGCGAGCGGCGGCGGCTTCGCCGGCGCTACGGTGGGCGCCGATACAGGAACTGCCGGCACTTCCGGCGGCATCGGAATCGTCGTGTTGGATGCTGCGGAGACCGGCGACGAAACCGTTCCGTGCGGCGAGTCTTCGGCGCTGCCGCGAATCGCGGCTTTCATGTCACTTGCACCAAGTTTACCGGCGGCATCGACCCATCGACCTGCATCGGCCGGCGCGACTTGCGTGACGATCACATGCGTCTGCGACCAGGAGAGATCGCCACGTTCCAGCGCCGCGCGGACTTCGGGGTACGTACCTAGCCTTCGTCCCAGAGCCAGGAAGACCTCTGTCTGATTGCGGGTGAAGCCGGCAACCGCAGCCGCATAATCCGTGATCGTGGCGTAGCCTAGGGCTGGGTGAACCTTGCGGTCTTGGATCACGACCAAGAAGTGCATGCTGCGCACCAAGCTGCGGCGCAGCGACTGCACGGAGGTCCGGAAGTTGTTGTGCAATGCCAGCGCAGCCGGCGTGGCTAGCACGGAGCACGCAACCGCGTCGGAACGCGGCTGCTCGGAGATTTCTGACACGATCGAATCGATTCCGGGAGGGAATGATCGTGATACATCATCACAGCCATCCCTGACATCAGGGATCCGCGTCATCAACCGTCAAATCATGAACGCAAAGTCCGCGCCGAATTCGCCTCGGCTTCAATCAATCGCTCACGCGCTCGATCTTCCCGCCCAGCGCCGCGAACTTCGTCTCGATCCGCTCGTAGCCGCGGTCGATGTGGTAGATGCGGTCCACGGTGGTGGTGCCGGCGGCGGCCAGGCCCGCCATGATCAGCGCCGCCGAGGCGCGCAGGTCGGTGGCCATCACCGGCGCCCCCGACAGCCCGGGCACGCCGAAGATCGTGGCCGTCGCGCCGTCGAGCCGGATGTCGGCGCCCAGGCGCCGCAGCTCGGCGGTGTGGGTGTAGCGGTCCGGGTAGATCGTCTCGCTGATGTGGCTGGTGCCGTCGGCGCGCGTCAGCACCGCCATGAACTGCGCCTGCATGTCGGTCGGGAAGCCGGGGAACGGGCGCGTCACGATCTCCACCGCCCGCGGCCGCCCGGGCGCCGCGACGCGGACGCAGTCCGCCGTCTCTTCGACGCGGCACCCCATGCTGCGCAGCACCGCCATCGGCTCGCCCAGGTGGTCCGGCCTGCAGTCCAACACGGAGACCTCGCCCCCGGTCATCGCGGCCGCGGCCAGGAACGTGCCCGCCTCGATGCGGTCCGGGGATCACGCGGCAGCGCAGGGGGTCGAGCGCGGACACACCGGACCGTGAGGGTGGTGGTGCCGCCGCCCGATGCGGGCGCCGCCCCGATCAGGGCGTCGACGAGCTGCGTGACCTCGGGCTCCACCGCGCAGTTGGCCAGCACGGTCTGGCCCTCGGCCAGCACCGCCGCCATCAGCACGTTGCAGGTGGCGCCCACGCTGCTGGGCTCGAAGCGGAAGTTGCCGCCGCGCAGGCCGCGCGGGGCGCGGGCGTTGATGTAGCCGCCCTCGAGGTCGGTCTCGGCGCCCAGCGCGCGTAGGCCCTCGAGGTGCAGGTTGACCGGCCGCGGCCCCCACGCGCAGCCGCCCGGCAGCGAGACCCGCGCCTCGCCCCGGAACGCGCACAGCGGTCCGAGCACGTAGACGCTCGCGCGCATGGTCTTGACCAGGTCGTAGGGGGCCTCGATGCCGTCCGCGGCGGTGGTGTCCAGGCGCAGCACGCCGTCGGCGAGGTCGCACTTCGCGCCCAGGATCGTCAGCAGGCGCATGAAGGTGCGCACGTCGCGCAGGTCGGGCACGTTGCGGATGACCGACTCGCCGCGGGTCAGCAGGGCGGCGGCCATCAGCGGCAGCACGGCGTTCTTGGCGCTGCCGCAGCGCACCTCGCCCGACAGGCGGACGGGGCCTGGATCACGAAGCGGTCCATGTCGCGCTCCTGCGCCGCGGGTCGCGCCCGCGGCTGGTTCCGCTGCCGCTACAGCCGGCCGGTCACGACCCGGTCGCGGTCGCAGTAATCCTGCTTCACGGCCAGGGACGAGAACCCGGCGTCCTTCAGCAGCCCGGTCACATCCAACGCCTGATCCTCGCCGATTTCAAGCGCGATCCACCCGCCCGGCATCAGCCACGCCGGCGCCTCCCGCGCGATCGCGCGGTAGGCGTCCAGCCCGTCGGGACTGCCGTCCAGCGCCGCGACCGGGTCGTGTTCGGCGACCTCGCGCGGCAGCCCCGCGAGGTCGCCGCGGCGCACGTAGGGCGGGTTGCTGACCAGCAGGTGGGCGTGCCCGCGCAGCGTGGGGGGAAGGCTCCGCACCAGGAGCCTCGTGCACCTCGACCCGCGCGGCCACGCCCAGCCGGCGCGCGTTGGCGCGGGCCAGGGCCGCCGCCAGCGGGTCGATCTCCGAGGCGTGGACGCGCAGCCGCGGGATCTCCGCCGCCAGCGAGCACGCCACCGCGCCGGTGCCGCAGCCGATCTCCAGCGCCAGCGGCGCCAGCCAGCTGCTCGTGCCGCCGGTCAGCAGCCGCACGGCGGCCTCGACCAGCCGCTCGGTCTCCGGCCGCGGGATGAAGACGCCCCGCTCCACCTGGAAGACGCGGCCGTAGAACTCGGTCTCCCCCAGCAGCGTCTGCAGCGGCACGCCGGCGGCGCGCTGCCGCACCAGTTCGCGGTAGCGGTCGATCTCCTCGGGGGCCAGGGGGCGGTCGTGGTTGAGGTAGAGGTCGATGCGGGCGAGGCCCAGCACGTGGCCCAGCAGGCGCTCGGCGTTCAGGCGCGCCGAGTCGACGCCCCGCTTCTCGAAGAAGGCGGCGGTCGCCTGGATGAGCTTGCGCACGCTCTTGAGGGCCTCGGCCACGGGTGTCTCCGGGTTCGGGGGCGCCGCGCGGGCTGCGGTCAGGCGCCGTCGGTGCGGCTGTCGGCCAGCGCTTCCTGACGGCGGTGGTCCTGATGGCCTGCACGACCTCGTCCAGGTCCCCTGCATGATGGCCTCGAGGCTGTGGACGGTCAACCTGATCCGGTGGTCGGTGAACCGGCTCTGGGGGAAGTTGTAGGTGCGGATCTTGGCGCTGCGGTCGCCGGAACCCACCAGGGTCCGGCGCCCGCGGAGCGCCTGCTGTCCTGCGCGGCGATGGCCTGTCCGAGCAGGCGCGAGCGCAGCACCAGCATGGCCTTGACTTGTTCTTGTGCTGCGACTTCGTCCTGGCACTGCACGACCAGCCCCGAGGGCAGGTGGGTGATGCGCACGGCCGAGTCGGTGGTGTTGACCGACTGGCCGCCGGGTCCCGAGGCGCGGAACACGTCGATGCGCAGTCGTTCTCGTCGATCTGGACGTCGATCTCTCGGCTTCCGGCAGCACCGCGACGGTCACCGCCGAGGTGTGGATGCGCCCCGGCTCTCGGTCGCGGGCACGCGCTGCACGCGGTGCACGCCGCTCTCCCAGCGCAGGAGCCTGTAGACGCCCTCGCCGCGCACGGCGTAGTTGATCTCCTTGACGCCGCCGGAGGTGCCCGGCGTCGTCTCGAGCAGCTCGACGCGCCAGCGGCGGCGCTCGGCGAAGCGCACGTACATGCGGGCGATCTCCTCGGCGAACAGCGCGGCCTCGTCGCCGCCCGTGCCGGCGCGCACCTCCAGGATGGCGTCGCGGTCGTCGTTGGGGTCGCGGGGCAGCAGGGCCAGCTCCAGCTCCGCCTCGGCCGCCGCATAGTCGCGCTCGCAGCCGGGCAGCTCCTCGCGGACCAGGGCCAGCAGCTCGGGATCGCTCTCGCTGCGCAGCAGTTCGCGGTGGCCGGCGAGCGTGTCCGCCAGCGCCTCCCAGCGCCCCGCGATCTCCAGCACGTCGCGCAGGTGGGGCGTGCTCGCGCGACACGTCGCGGAACCGCTGGCGGTCCTGACCAGCGCGGAATCGCTGAGCTGCTGTTCCAGCTCCGCCGACTTCTCCCGCAGCCGGACGATGATGTCCTTCACGTCACGCCTCCGCCGGGGCGCCGGCCGGCACGTCGTAGGTCCGCGTCCGGAACCCTCGGGCTCGGGTTCGAGCACCGCCCGCAGGGCGGCCAGGCCCACCTCGAGCTGGGAGTCGTCGGGGCGGCTGGTGGTGATCTTCTGCAGCATCAGGCCGGGCCAGATCAGCGGCCGCACGAACCAGGCGTTGCGGAAGCGCCCCGAGAGCTTGATCGCCTCGTAGGCCAGGCCGCCGATGACCGGCACGAAGGCCAGGCGCAGCAGCCGCTGGCCCACGTCGTCGGGTCGGCCCAGGAAGCTGAACACGACCACCGAGATCAGCATCACGAAGAACAGGAAGCTCTGTGCCGCAGCGCGGGTGCAGCGTCGTGAAGGGGCGCGTCTGGTCGACCGTGAGGTCGCGCTTCGCCTCGAAGGCGTGGATCGACATGTGCTCGGCGCCGTGGTACTCGAAGACCCGCGCCATGTCCTTCACGCGGGAGATCAGCATCAGGTAGGCCACGAACATCACGATGCGGATCACGCCGTCGATCAGGTTGAAGCCGAAGCCGTGGCGCACGCCGGTCAGGTCGGTCAGCACCAGCGGCAGGTAGAAGAACAGGCCCAGGCTCAGGATGAAGGCCACGACGATCGTGCCCCACATCATGGCCGTGTCCTTGAAGCCCTTCGTCTCGACGCGCTCCTCGGTCGCGGCCTGGTCGGCTGAGAACATCAGCGCGCCGATGCCCAGCCCCATCGACTCGATCAGGTGGATGCCGCCGCGCAGCACCGGCACGTTCAGGAAGCGCCAGCGGCGGAACACGCTGCGGAAGGGCTGCTTGCGCACGACGATCCGGCCGTCGGGCGTGCGCACGGCCGTGGCGATGGCCGTCGGGGAGCGCATCATCACGCCTTCGATCACGGCCTGGCCGCCCACCGCCAGGTCCAGTTCACGGGGATCGCAGGCGCGGGGCGCCCCGCCCCCGGCCGCCGGTTGTCCGTTCATCGGGTCCCGTCCTCGCATGGCTGTTGGTGAGCGCCCCGCCCGCCGGTGGGGGCGCCCCCGGTCGGGGGCTCCACAAAGAACGAGGGTGCCGGGCCAGTTCGCCAGCACCTCGCGGAATCCCCCCGGGCGGTCGGCCCGGGTCCTGTCTCTCGGCGTCCGGCGCGGCGGCTGGTGCCGCGGCGCGCCGCTAGTTCTGCTTGTCGCCGTAGACGCCCTGGTACCGCTTCAAGCGCTCGATGCGTCCGGCGGTGTCGACGATCTTCTGCTGGCCGGTGAAGTACGGTGGCAGTTGGAGCAGATCTCCACGTTGATCTTCGGCAGCGTCGAGCGGTGTGGACCACGTTGCTGCAGAGGCAGCTGACCTCGCACTGACGTACTTGGGATGGATGTCCTTCTTCATCGCTCTCACCTTCGCATCCGTTGAATTTGGCCGCTGGAAGCCCCATAGTTAACCCCGGGACCCCGAAAGGGCAAATTTTGTCCGGCATCCGCCCCGGGCGCCGGGGCGGCGGCCGGAGCCCGGCCGATCCCGCAACCCGTTCCGGAAAATCGGGTTACGTGTTCATCGCCGCCAGGAACTGCTCGTTCGTCTTGGTCTTGCTGAGCTTGTCGATCATGAACTCCATGGCCTCGTGCGGGCTGTAGTCGCTGAGGTACTTGCAGCACCCAGATCTTGTTGGAGGTCCTTGCGGTCGATCAGCAGGTCCTCCTTTGCGGGTGCCGGACTTGAAGATGTCCACCGCAGGGTACACGCGCTTCGGCGATCTTGCGGTCCAGGACCAGCTCCATGTTGCCGGTGCCCTTGAACTCCTCGAAGACCATCTGGTCCATGCGCGAGCCGGTCTCGATCAGGGCCGTGGGGATGATCGTCAGCGAGCCGCCCTCCTCGATGTTGCGCGCCGCGCCGAAGAAGCGCTTGTGTTCTGCAGGGCGTTGGTGGTCGACGCCGCCGGACAGGATCTTGCCGGAGCGGCACCACGGTGTTGTGGGCGCGCGCGAGGCGGGTGATCGAGTCCAGCAGGATCACCACGTCCCGGCTGCTGCTCGACCAGGCGCCGCGCCTTCGCGAGCATCATGCTGGCGACCCGCACGGCGCTGGCCGCCCGTCGAAGGTCGAGCTGACGATCTCGCTCTGACCGAGCGGGCTATAGTCGGTGACCTCCTCGGGCCGCTCGTCGATCAGCAGCAGATCAGCACGACCTTGGGGATTGTTCTCGCTGATGGCGCTGGCGATCTTCTGCAGGATGATGGTCTTGCCGGCCCGCGGCGGCGAGACGATCAGCCCGCGCTGGCCCGCCGATCGGTGCCATGAGGTTGATCAGGCGCGTCGTGATGTCCCCGCTGGCGCGCACTTCGAGGTTGAGCATCTCCTGGGGGTACAGCGGCGTGAGGTTGTCGAAGAGCGTCATGCCAGTTCTTCGCCTCTCGTCCTCGTAGCTGACGGACTCCACCTTCAGAAGTGCGGAAGAAGCGCCTGTTGTCCTTGGGCGGGCGCACCTGGCCCGAGAGACCGTGTCGCCGGTCTTGAGGTCGAACTTTGATCTGCGACGGCGAGAGGTAGATGTCGTCCGGGCCGGGCAGGTAGTTGTACTTGGCGGAACGCAGGAACCCGTAGCCCTGCAGGACCTGGAGCACCCTCGGCGTAGATCAGGCCGTTCTTCTCGGTCTGCCCTCGAGGATCTTGAAGATCGGCTTGACTTGCGCAGGGTGCTCAGACCTCGATGTTCAGCCCTTGACGATCTCCACCAGTTCGGTGATGTTCTTTGTCCTGCAGTTCGATGTCCATTTTGCTCCGTGGCCGTGGCCGGCCGGTCTGGGTCGGTGGGTTGGCTGCCCTGTGGAGGTCCGCATCGGGCAAGGCTGCTTTCGCAGATGCTCCCGCGGCGGTATCGGTCGGGTTGTTGCTGGGTCAGGAGATCGCGTGGGTTCCGGAGCGGCCACCACGATACCGCAAGTGCCGTGTCTTGTCCAGGCCGGGGCCCTTGAAGACCCGGCCGCGAGTCGGGGTCAGCTTTCGCCCGGACAGCTTCCGGTAGGTTGCAGCGTTTTCGTCCATCAGGGCCTCGTTGCCCAGCTTCCCGTGGCAGAGGCCCAGGTAGAAGAAGCCGCTGACGCCTCGAAGTACTGCCCGACCAGGGCGTTGCGCCGGTGTTGACGCCCTTCTCGAACTGCTTGCGGGCCTGCTGCAGCTCGGCCTGCGCGCCGGGTCGTCTCGGCGACGGCCGACTTGTCGAGGTCGTCGCCGTACTTGTAGTGGAGCAGCAGCTTCGACAGCAGGGTCGCTTCTCGGGCACGGATCCCAGGCGCAGGGCTCTCAGAGGTCCAGCGCCGTCGCAGCGAGGCACCCCGGTGTTGCGGTAGGCCGGCGGCCTGGAGGCAGAGGAAGTGAGACGCCTCGGCGTTGCTGACGTCGTCGTCGGATTCCGTAGATGCTCACGACGCGGACCAGCAGGTTGGCGGGCGCTCGAACTGCTGCTGGTCCTTCGACAGGTTCGCGGATGTCGATCAGCAGCGGGGCGTCGTTCGGGTGCTCGGCCAGCAGCTGGTCGTAGATCGCGGCGGCCTCGTCCTGCGGCCGAGGCGGCCCAGCACGTTGGGTCTTGTCGGAGAGCAGCTTTCGTAGGCGCGGGTTCCTGGCGAGCACCTGGTCGAGCAGCTCCAGGGCCCCGGTGGAGTTCCTGGTTCTCCCCGGAATCGGTGGCCAGCTGGATCTTCATGCGGGCCAGGTTCTTGGATCGGGGGCGATGGAGTCCGGCAGGCAACGCGTAGGCCAGGCGGAACTGGCCCTCGGCCGCCTTCGTACTGGCCCCGTACTCGTTCTGGCGTCGTTGCTGGCTGCACGTAGCTGTACATCAGGGGATTCCTGGACCCGCTCGGCCAGGTCGGGCCGATGGCCTTCGCCTTCTGGTGGTAGTCGGCGGTGATGTGGAAGCGCTTCGCCGCGAGGAAATCGTTGTCGCGCACGTTCTCCGCCGCTCATGGAGTGGGCCTGCTGAGGTAGAAGAAGGCGTCGGCCTCGTCCGGGCTGTACCCAGCCTCGTGGGAGCACGTCGATCGCCTTCTGTACATCTGCTGGTCGATGTAGAGGATGGCGCTGGTCACGTGCGCGGATCGGCAGCCCGGTAGAGCGGAACAACAGCGTCAGGCTGGCGGTCACGAGGATGCGCTTTGACGTCATTCGATTCCCTGAGGAAACACGCGGCAGCCG
The DNA here is from genome assembly GCA_016719645.1 of bacterium. Classification (GTDB taxonomy): domain Bacteria; phylum Krumholzibacteriota; class Krumholzibacteriia; order LZORAL124-64-63; family LZORAL124-64-63; genus PNOJ01. Next base: position 2,108 of record JADJYS010000034.1, on the reverse strand, counting down.
GTCAGTTCTAGGATCGGAAGCTGCGGGGTGGGGACTCGGCGCCGGGTCCGGCTGACACGGTACGGGCCCATGGAGACAGGGCGCCGCGGAAAGCCATGAGCAACAAGAATTAAATGCCGCCGCCGGGTCCCTGTCAAGCGGAGACGGCGGGACCGGCGCGTCAGCGGGGGGGGCGAGGATCGCGTTCCCACGGCAGCAACTGCAGGAACTCGCGGCGCTCCTCGACCGTCATGCTGCTGAGATCCGCGACGAGCGCCTCGGCGACCGTCGAATCCAGGCGGGCCTGCGGGCTGTCATGGCCCGCACCAGTGGCAGGATCGCGGCGCGGTCCAGGTCGGGACTCCTCAAGGCCTCGCGCAGGGCCAACCGCGACCTTCGACCCGTCCCGCAAGCCGTCGTCGCGTGGGCCGTATGCGTCAGCAGCTTCAGCAGCCGGCCGGCGCTCGGGGTCGAAACGGCGTTCGTCGTGGCAAGCCGGGGGCCCTCCCCGCGCATCCCGGGGCCGGGCCTGTCGCGGAAACGGTAGGCCGCGACCGCCTGCGCGGCGCGTCGTCGCGCACCCGGCGTAGCGAGAGGCCCAGCTCCACGTTCAGGCCCAGGGACGCCAGCAGCAACAAGAGCATCAGGCGCTTCATCGTGTTCCCCCTGGGCGGGATCACCGTTCCAGGCTGTGCGATCAGGGCTGCCGAGGTCCGGTGGCGGCGTCCTTGACAGCAGCGTGCCCGCGATGATGTCGGTCAGGATCCGCGCCACGCCGGTGGGTTCCCGGCGAGCCGGTCGCGCCCAGCACGACGCCGCAGACCAGGGCTGCGGCGGCGGCCGCGGGAAGGACCATGGCGCCAGGCCGGCGCACCGGCCTTCGCCTGCTCCGATGCAGGGCCGCCGCGATCCTCCCAGGCCAAAGGCGTTCCGGCGCGGGGCCGGCAGTTCGCCCAGCGCCTGCCAGACGGCTTGCCCTGCGCCCGGAGCCGCCGCAGGTTTCGCAGGCGGCGCAGTGCGCCGCCACCGCCCGCGGGCCGCCGGATCGAGGTTCCCGCTCAGCCAGCCGGCCAGCCGCGCGTCGATGTGGTTCATCACCGTGCTCCCGGTTCGGGTGCGAGTTCCCGTCTCAGCGTGTCCAGCGCCCTGACCAGCAGGGATCTGGACCGCGCCCCTCGCTGGTGCCCATCGCCGCGGCGATGTCGCGCTGGCTCAGGTCGTGGGAGCGCCGCAGCACCAGCGCCTCAAGCTGCCGCGGCGGGAGAGGCAGGCCAGCGCCTGGGCGGAGGCGCCGGCGCAGCCAGTCGTTCGCGACGACCGCGTCGGGCGGGCCCGCGCCTGGCGTTTGTCGTGGACGTCGGGGTCGAAGCGGACCCAGCCGATGATCTTGCGGCGCTGCGCCCTGTTGCGCGCCAGGTTGCCGGCGATGCGGAACAGCCAGTTCTCGAAGCGTCCTTCGGGCCGGTAGCCGCCGGCGTGGGCGTGGACCTTCAGGAAGGTGTGTCCTGGGTCAGATCCTCGGCCTCCCCGGGTGAACCGGTCATGCGCCAGTGGAAAGGTGGACCTCGCGTTCTTAAAGCGCTCGACGAGGAGGTGGAAGGCCGCGTTCGCCCGCGGCGATGCGCGTCATGAGCCTGGTCGGTCGTTCACGAGTCGCCACTCTCCGCTTCACGTCCGGTCAGTCGTTTCCTCCGCGGGGACCATGGGGGCCGCTCGCCGTCGCAGGCCCGCGGAGCCCGGTCGCCGCCCCGGCGGCAGTCGTCGCCGTCGTCACGCATCCCGCACCTGCCGCCAGGACCGCGGCACTTCGCGCGGCCTCGGCTGCCGCGGCTGCGGGGCCGCCGCCGGGCAGCGGCATCCGGTCGCGCTGCTCGGGCGTCAGCTGCGCGGGGATCGCCAGGCGGGTCTGCAGCCGCCGCATCCTGCTGCTCGGTGCGCAGGGCGCCCATCTTCTCGACGAGTCGCTTCTCGTCGGCCGCCGCGTCGGGCGTGTCCTGCATCATGATCCCCTGTGTTTCGTGGCGCAGGCGCAGGACCTCTGTCGGTGGTCTCGCGGCCGCGCTCGCGCGCCCCGTCGCGGATCTCGGCGATGGCGGCGGTCTGGGTCTCGGTGAGGTCCAGCCGCGCGA
>JADJYS010000033.1 GCA_016719645.1 bacterium | reverse complement strand
GGGGTTGAGCCGCCAGGCCTCGTCAGCCAGGACCGCCACGCGGTCGGCGATCGTCGATCAGGGCGCGGTCGTAGAGCCGCTTGCCCAGCGGCTGCGCCGCGGAGTCGGCGGCGAAGGCCGCATGTTCCGCAACCACGGGCGGCGGTGCCCGGCCACCCGCAGCTTCTGCCGAACAGCTCGGCCGGGTCGCCAGCTCAGGACCGCGAGTTCGGCCAGCGACTTCTCGTCGAAGCGGCGGCGGCGCGGCGGGTCGCCGTGCAGGATCGGCCACCTGGCCATGGTGTCCAGCGGCAGTAGAAGCGCAGCACCAGGCGGTCGCCGCGGCGGACGACCGGGGCGCTTCGAAACGCAGCTGGACCAGCCCGCTCGTGCAGCCGGAGTCGTGGGACAGCACCTCCACGTCGGCAGCGTCGCGCGGGCCAGCCACCCCTCCGCGGCGGCGTGGTGGACGGTGGCCGAGGCGCTGGCGGTTCTTCAGCTCGCCGCCGAAGTGCGCCACGGGCGACGCGCGTCCAACCGCAGCGTGTTGGCGCGGGCGCGGGCGCGACCACCTGAAGCAGCTCCTCGTCCTTCTTGACGCCGTGCGGCGCGAGGGCCAGCCGCTGGCCCGAGCATCGCTTCACGACCGCGCGTCCGTGGGCCTGCACGTCGCGCACGCTGCTGCTGGCGCCGGCCGGCGCCAGTTCCAGCACGTCGCCCACCGATACACGGTCTCGCCGCTCCAGCAGGTACCCGGTCGCGACGCCCACGCCCGGGCATGGTGAAGACCCGGTCCACGGGCGACGGAAGGGCCGTCGCCGCCGCGGTCGGGCAGCGCAACCGCCTCGGCGGCAACGCGGCGCGCAGGTCGTCAGGCCCCTCGCCGGTGCGCGCGGAGACCAGGGCCGCGGGCCGGTCCTCAGAACGATGCCGCGCGCCAGCTCGCGCGCACCTCCTCGAGCGCGACCTCGGCGAGGTCCCGCTCGACCAGGTCAGCTGGTGATGACGACCGACGCGCCGCCGCGCACCCCGAGCGCGGCCAGGATCTCAGGTGCTCCACGGTCTGGGGCATGACCCTCGTCCGCGGCCACCACCAGCAGCGCGAGGTCGACGCCGCCCGGCCCCGGCGATGCCCTGCCGCACGAAAAGCGCTCGTGACCGGCACGTCGACGACGCCCAGGGACGTGCCGTCCGCCAGGGGTCATCTCCGCCCGAAGCCCAGCTCGATGCTGATGCCGCTTTTCCTGCTCTTCCTTGAGGCGGTCGGTCTCGACGCCGGTCAGCGCCTTGATCAGCGCCGACTTGCCCGGTGGTCCCGCGTGGCGAAGCGGTGCCCGGATGAAGCGGAGTTCTGGAGCTCGCCGATCTGCTTTCAGTTGCCGGAGGTTGGGGCCGTCCGGGCAAGAAACATAGCAGAGCGCGGGGCCACGCAAAAAGCGGCGGGGTGAATTTGATCTTTCATGGCGCCCATCCTGATGTCAGGGATGGGCGTGACGATCGATCATTCGGCTGGCTCCGCGTGGCCGCTCGCGAATCCAGTTCGCTGGTGCAGAGCCCGATGACAGCGCGAACAAAGCGTCACCAGGTTCTTCGGCTCTGGCTTTCCTCCGGCTGCGGCAGGGATGCGGTGATGGACCTGGAGATATCGAGAATTCCGGCAGCCGGGCGCCTGGCACCGATGCCCGTCCTGGCTAGCACCGCGCGACGGATCCGAGGCGGCACCGCAGCACGGCGCAAGCCGTGCTCCCCTTGACGCAGGGCGTCGCAGTGCGGCCTCTCCAACAACGCCGGCGGCGCCCTCGAACCTGCCGCGCGAGTTGCGGTTTCCGCGGTGCCGCAGTCCGGGCAGCGTGAAATCACCAAGAGATAGCGGGGCCGTGTTCTATCTGCCCTACAGGTCTTCAAAGCTGCACCCAAGGCGGCGTACGCGGCCAGAAGCAGTTCCGCGCCGGTTTCACTGCGCCCTGTTTGCGAGGGACTCCAAATGAGCGCCCCATTCCGCGTAGGCCTCGGGGGACAAGGCGAAGCTGACGTGACACTCCCGGTTGGCGGGGGCGAGCGGCGGCAGGCTTCGCGGCGCTACGGTGGGCGCCGATACAGGAACTGGCCGGCACTTCCGGCGGCATCGGATTCGTCGCGTTGGATGCTGCGGAGACCGGCGACGAAACCGTTCCGTGCGGCGAGTTCGGCGCTGCCGCGAATCGCGGCTTTCATGTCACCTGCACCAAGTTTACCGGCGGCATCGACCCATCGACCTGCATCGGCCGGCGCGACTTGCGTGACGATCACATGCGTCTGCGACCAGGAGATCGCCACGTTCCAGCGCCGCGCGGACTTCGGGTACGTACCTAGCCTTCGTCCCAGAGCTCAGGAAGACCTCTGTCTGATTGCGGGTGAAGCCGGCAACCGCAGCCGCGCAATCCGTGATCGTGGCGTAGCCTAGGGCTGGGTGAACCTTGCGGTCTTCGGATCACGACCAAGAAGTGCATGCTGCGCACCAAGCTGCGGCGCAGCGACTGCACGGAGGTCCGGAAGTTGTTGTGCAATGCCAGCGCAGCCGGCGTGGCTAGCACGGAGCACGCAACCGCGTCGGAACGCGGCTGCTCGGAGATTTCTGACACGATCGAATCGATTCCGAGGGAATGATCGTGATACATCATCACAGCCATCCCTGACATCAGGGATCCGCGTCATCAACCGTCAAATCATGAACGCAAAGTCCGCGCCGAATTCGCCTCGGCTACAATCAATCGCTCACGCGCTCGATCTTCCCGCCCAGCGCCGCGAACTTCGTCTCGATCCGCTCGTAGCCGCGGTCGATGTGGTAGATGCGGTCCACGGTGGTGGTGCCGGCGGCGGCCAGGCCCGCCATGATCAGCGCCGCCGAGGCGCGCAGGTCGGTGGCCATCACCGGCGCCCCCGACAGCCCGGGCACGCCGAAGATCGTGGCCGTCGCGCCGTCGAGCCGGATGTCGGCGCCCGGGCGCCGCAGCTCGGCGGTGTGGGTGTAGCGGTCCGGGTAGATCGTCTCGCTGATGTGGCTGGTGCCGTCGGCGCGCGTGAGCACCGCCATGAACTGCGCCTGCATGTCGGTCGGGAAGCCCGGGAACGGGCGCGTCACGACCTCCCCCGCGCGCGGCCGCCCGGGCGCCGCAACGCGGACGCAGTCCGCCGTCTCTTCGACGCGGCACCCCATGCTGCGCAGCACCGCCATCGGCTCGCCCAGGTGGTCCGGCCTGCAATCCAACACGGAGACCTCGCCCCCGGTCATCGCGGCCGCGGCCAGGAACGTGCCCGCCTCGATGCGGTCCGGGATCACGCGGCAGCGCAGGGGGTCGAGCGCGGGCACGCCGTGGACCGTGAGGGTGGTGGTGCCGCCGCCCTCGATGCGGGCGCCGGCCCCGATCAGGGCGTCGACGAGCTGCGTGACCTCGGCTCCACCGCGCAGTTGGCCAGCACGGTCTGGCCCTCGCCAGCACCGCCGCCATCAGCACGTTGCAGGTGGCGCCCACGCTGCTGGGCTCGAAGCGGAAGTTGCCGCCCCGCAGGCCGCGCGGGGCGCGGGCGTTGATGTAGCCGCCCTCGAGGTCGGTCTCGGCGCCCAGCGCGCGCAGGCCCTCGAGGTGCAGGTTGACCGGCCGCGGCCCCCACGCGCAGCCGCCCGGCAGCGAGACCCGCGCCTCGCCCCGGAACGCGCACAGCGGTCCGAGCACGTAGACGCTCGCGCGCATGGTCTTGACCAGGTCGTACGGGGCCTCGATGCCGTCGGCGGCGGTGGTGTCCAGGCGCAGCACGCCGTCGGCCAGGTCGCACTTCGCGCCCAGGATCGTCAGCAGGCGCATGAAGGTGCGCACGTCGCGCAGGTCGGGCACGTTGCGGATGACCGACTCGCCGCGGGTCAGCAGGGCGGCGGCCATCAGCGGCAGCACGGCGTTCTTGGCGCCGCTGCAGCGCACCTCGCCCGACAGGCGGACGGGGCCTTCGATCACGAAGCGGTCCATGTCGCGCTCCTCGCGCCGCGGGCCGCGCCCGCGGCTGGTTCCACCGCCGCTACAGCCGGCCGGTCACGACCCGGTCGCGGTCGCAGTAATCCTGCTTCACGGCCAGGGACGAGAACCCGGCGTCCTTCAGCAACCCGGTCACATCCAACGCCTGATCCTCGCCGATTTCAAGCGCGATCCACCCGCCCGGCATCAGCCACGCCGGCGCCTCCCGCGCGATCGCGCGGTAGGCGTCCAGCCCGTCGGGACCGCCGTCCAGCGCCGCGACCGGGTCGTGTTCGGCGACCTCGCGCGGCAGCCCCGCGAGGTCGCCGCGGCGCACGTAGGGCGGGTTGCTGACCAGCAGGTGGGCGTGCCCGCGCAGCGTGGGGGGGAAAGGCTCGCACCAGGAGCCCTCGTGCACCTCGACCCGCGCGGCCACGCCCAGCCGGCGCGCGTTGGCGCGGGCCAGGGCCGCCGCCAGCGGGTCGATCTCCGAGGCGTGGACGCGCAGCCGCGGGATCTCCGCCGCCAGCGAGCACGCCACCGCGCCGGTGCCGCAGCCGATCTCCAGCGCCAGCGGCGCCAGCCAGCTGCTCGTGCCGCCGGTCAGCAGCCGCACGGCGGCCTCGACCAGCCGCTCGGTCTCCGGCCGCGGGATGAAGACGCCCCGCTCCACCTGGAAGACGCGGCCGTAGAACTCGGTCTCCCCCAGCAGCGTCTGCAGCGGCACGCCGGCGGCACGTTGCCGCACCAGTTCGCGGTAGCGGTCGATCTCCTCGGGGGCCAGGGGGCGGTCGTGGTTGAGGTAGAGGTCGATGCGGGCGAGGCCCAGCACGTGGCCCAGCAGGCGCTCGGCGTTCAGGCGCGCCGAGTCGACGCCCCGCTTCTCGAAGAAGGCGGCGGTCGCCTGGATGAGCTCGCGCACGCTCTTGAGGGCCTCGGCCACGGGTGTCTCCGGGTTCGGGGGGCGCCGGCCGCCGCGCGGGCCGCGGTCAGGCGCCGTCGGTGCGGCTGTCGGCCAGCGCTTCCTGACGGCGGTGGTCCTGGATGGCCTGCACGACCTCGTCCAGGTCCCCCTGCATGATGGCCTCGAGGCTGTGGACGGTCAACCCGATCCGGTGGTCGGTGAACCGGCTCTGGGGGAAGTTGTAGGTGCGGATCTTGGCGCTGCGGTCGCCGGAACCCACCAGGGTCCGCCGCTCCGCGGAGCGCTCGCTGTCCTGCGCGGCGATGGCCTGTTCGAGCAGGCGCGAGCGCAGCACCATCATGGCCTTGGACTTGTTCTTGTGCTGCGACTTCTCGTCCTGGCACTGCACGACCAGCCCCGAGGGCAGGTGGGTGATGCGCACGGCCGAGTCGGTGGTGTTGACCGACTGGCCGCCGGGGCCCGAGGCGCGGAACACGTCGATGCGCAGCTCGTTCTCGTCGATCTGGACGTCGATCTCCTCGGCCTCCGGCAGCACCGCGACGGTCACCGCCGAGGTGTGGATGCGCCCCTGGCTCTCGGTCGCGGGCACGCGCTGCACGCGGTGCACGCCGCTCTCCCAGCGCAGCAGCCCGTAGACGCCCTCGCCGCGCACGGCGTAGCTGATCTCCTTGACGCCGCCGGAGGTGCCCGGCGTCGTCTCGAGCAGCTCGACGCGCCAGCGGCGGCGCTCGGCGAAGCGCACGTACATGCGGGCGATCTCCTCGGCGAACAGCGCGGCCTCGTCGCCGCCCGTGCCGGCGCGCACCTCCAGGATGGCGTCGCGGTCGTCGTTGGGGTCGCGGGGCAGCAGGGCCAGCTCCAGCTCCGCCTCGGCCGCCGCGTGGTCGCGCTCGCAGCCGGGCAGCTCCTCGCGGACCAGGGCCAGCAGCTCGGGATCGCTCTCGCTGCGCAGCAGTTCGCGGTGGCCGGCGAGCGTGTCCGCCAGCGCCTCCCAGCGCCCCGCGATCTCCAGCACGTCGCGCAGGTGGGCGTGCTCGCGCGACACGTCGCGGAACCGCTGGCGGTCCTTGACCAGCGCGGAATCGCTGAGCTGCCGTTCCAGCTCCGCCGACTTCTCCCGCAGCCGGACGATGATGTCCTTCACGTCACGCCTCCGCCGGGGCGCCGGCCGGCACGTCGTAGGTCCGCGTCCGGAACCCCTCGGGCTCGGGTTCGAGCACCGCCCGCAGGGCGGCCAGGCCCACCTCGAGCTGGGAGTCGTCGGGGCGGCTGGTGGTGATCTTCTGCAGCATCAGGCCGGGCCAGATCAGCGGCCGCACGAACCAGGCGTTGCGGAAGCGCCCCGAGAGCTTGATCGCCTCGTAGGCCAGGCCGCCGATGACCGGCACGAAGGCCAGGCGCAGCAGGCGCTGGCCCACGTCGTCGGGGCGGCCCAGGAAGCTGAACACGACCACCGAGATCAGCATCACGAAGAACAGGAAGCTCGTGCCGCAGCGCGGGTGCAGCGTCGTGAAGGGGCGCGTCTGGTCGACCGTGAGGTCGCGCTTCGCCTCGAAGGCGTGGATCGACATGTGCTCGGCGCCGTGGTACTCGAAGACCCGCGCCATGTCCTTCATGCGGGAGATCAGCATCAGGTAGGCCACGAACATCACGATGCGGATCACGCCGTCGATCAGGTTGAAGCCGAAGCCGTGGCGCACGCCGGTCAGGTCGGTCAGCACCAGCGGCAGGTAGAAGAACAGGCCCAGGCTCAGGATGAAGGCCACGACGATCGTGCCCCACATCATGGCCGTGTCCTTGAAGCCCTTCTTCGTCTCGACGCGCTCCTCGGTCATGGCCTGGTCGGCCGAGAACATCAGCGCGCCGATGCCCAGCCCCATCGACTCGATCAGGTGGATGCCGCCGCGCAGCACCGGCACGTTCAGGAAGCGCCAGCGGCGGAACACGCTGCGGAAGGGCTGCTTGCGCACGACGATCCGGCCGTCGGGCGTGCGCACGGCCGTGGCGATGGCCGTCGGGGAGCGCATCATCACGCCTTCGATCACGGCCTGGCCGCCCACCGCCAGGTCCAGTTCACGGGGATCGCAGGCGCGGGGCGCCCCGCCCCCGGCCGCCGGTTGTCCGTTCATCGGGTCCCGTCCTCGCATGGCTGCTGGTGAGCGCCCCGCCCGCCGGCGGGGGCGCGCCCCCGGTCGGGGGCTCCCACAAAGAACGAGGGTGCCGGCCAGTTCGCCAGCACCCTCGCGGAATCCCCCCGGGCGGTCGGCCCGGGTCCCGTCTCTCCGGGCGTCCGGCGCGGCGGCTGGTGCCGCGGCGCGCCGCTAGTTCTGCTTGTCGCCGTAGACGCCCTGGTACCGCTTCTTGAAGCGCTCGATGCGTCCGGCGGTGTCGACGATCTTCTGCTGGCCGGTGAAGTACGGGTGGCAGTTGGAGCAGATCTCCACGTTGATCTTCGGCAGCGTCGAGCGGGTGTGGACCACGTTGCCGCAGAGGCAGCTGACCTCGCACTCGACGTACTTGGGATGGATGTCCTTCTTCATCGCTCTCACCTTCGCATCCGTTGAATTCGGCCGCTGGAAGCCCCATAGTTAACCCCGGGACCCCGAAAGGGCAAATTTTTTGTCCGGCATCCGCCCCGGGCGGCGGGGCGGCGGCCGGAGCCCGGCCGGTCCCGCAACCCGTTCCGGAAAATCGGGTTACGTGTTCATCGCCGCCAGGAACTGCTCGTTCGTCTTGGTCTTGCTGAGCTTGTCGATCATGAACTCCATGGCCTCGTGCGGGCTGTAGTCGCTGAGGTACTTGCGCAGCACCCAGATCTTGTTGAGGTCCTTGCGGTCGATCAGCAGGTCCTCCTTGCGGGTGCCGGACTTGAAGATGTCCACCGCGGGGTACACGCGCTTCTCGGCGATCTTGCGGTCCAGGACCAGCTCCATGTTGCCGGTGCCCTTGAACTCCTCGAAGATCACCTCGTCCATGCGCGAGCCGGTCTCGATCAGGGCCGTGGCGATGATCGTCAGCGAGCCGCCCTCCTCGATGTTGCGCGCCGCGCCGAAGAAGCGCTTGGGCTTCTGCAGGGCGTTGGAGTCGACGCCGCCGGACAGGATCTTGCCGGAGTGCGGCACCACGGTGTTGTGGGCGCGCGCGAGGCGGGTGATCGAGTCCAGCAGGATCACCACGTCCCGGCCGTGCTCGACCAGGCGCCGCGCCTTCGCGAGCACCATGCTGGCGACCTGCACGTGGCGCTCGGCCGGCTCGTCGAAGGTCGAGCTGACGACCTCGCCCTTGACCGAGCGGGCCATGTCGGTGACCTCCTCGGGCCGCTCGTCGATCAGCAGCACGATCAGCACGACCTTGGGGTTGTTCTCGCTGATGGCGTTGGCGATCTTCTGCAGGATGATGGTCTTGCCGGCCCGCGGCGGCGAGACGATCAGCCCGCGCTGGCCCTTGCCGATCGGCGCCATGAGGTTGATCAGGCGCGTCGTGATGTCCCCGTTGGCGCACTCGAGGTTGAGCATCTCCTCGGGGTACAGCGGCGTGAGGTTGTCGAAGAGCGTCATGTTCTTCGCCTTCTCGGGGTCCTCGTAGTTGACGGACTCCACCTTCAGAAGCGCGAAGTAGCGCTCGTTGTCCTTGGGCGGGCGCACCTGGCCCGAGACCGTGTCGCCGGTCTTGAGGTCGAACTTCTTGATCTGCGACGGCGACAGGTAGATGTCGTCCGGGCCGGGCAGGTAGTTGTACTTGGCGGAACGCAGGAACCCGTAGCCCTCCTGCAGGACCTGGAGCACCCCCTCGGCGTAGATCAGGCCGTTCTTCTCGGTCTGCCCCTCGAGGATCTTGAAGATCAGCTCGGACTTGCGCAGGGTGCTCAGACCCTCGATGTTCAGCCCCTTGGCGATCTCCACCAGTTCGGTGATGTTCTTGTCCTGCAGTTCCTTGATGTCCATTTCGCTCCCGTGGCCGTGGCCGGCCGGGCCTGGGTCGGTGGGTTGGCTGCCCCGTGGAGGTTCTATCGGCAAGGCCGCGCAGACGCTCACGCGGCGTATCGGTCGGGTTGTTGCCGGGTCAGGAGATCGCGTGCGGGTTCCGGAGCGGCCACCACGATACTGCAAGCGCCGTGCCTTGTCCAGGCCGGGGCCCCGACGGCCCCGGCCGCGAGTCGGGGTCAGTTTTCGCCCGACAGCTTCCGGTAGGTTGCCATGTTTTCGTCCATCAGGGCCTCGTTGCCCAGCTTCCCGTGGCAGAGGCCCAGGTAGAAGAAGCCGTTGACGCTCTCGAAGTACTGCCCGACCAGGGCGTTGCCGGTGTTGACGCCCTTCTCGAACTGCTCGCGGGCCCGCCGCTGCAGCTCGGCCTGGCGCGCCGGGTCGGTCTCGGCGACGGCCGACTTGTCGAGGTCGTCGCCGTACTTGTAGTGGAGCAGCAGCTTCGACAGCAGGGTCGCTTCCTCGGGCACGGATTCCAGGCGCAGGGCCTTCTCGTAGAGGTCCAGCGCCGTGTCGTAGCGTTGCACCCCGGTGTTGCTGTAGAAGCCGGCGGCCTGGAGGCAGAGGAAGTAGACGCTCTCGTCGTTGCCGACGTCGTCGTCGGACTCGTAGATGCCCACGACGCGGACCAGCAGGTCGGCGGCGCGCTCGAACTGCTGCTGGTCCTTCGACAGGTTCGCGATGTCGATCAGCAGCGGGGCGTCGTTCGGGTGCTCGGCCAGCAGCTGGTCGTAGATCGCGGCGGCCTCGTCCTTGCGGCCGAGGCGGCCCAGCACGTTGGCCTTGTCGGAGAGCAGCTCGTAGGCGCCGGGGTTCCCGGCGAGCACCTGGTCGAGCAGCTCCAGGGCCTCGGTGTAGAGTTCCTGGTTCTCCCCGGAATCGGTGGCCAGCTGGATCTTCATGCGGGCCAGGTTCTTGATCGGCGCGATGGAGTCCGGCAGGCACGCGTAGGCCAGGCGGAACTGGCCCTCGGCGGCCTCGTAGTACTGGCCCTGGTACTCGTTCTTGGCGTCGTTGTTGCGCTGCACGTAGCTGTACATCAGGGATTCCTGGACCCGCTCGGCCAGGGTCGGGTCGATGGCCTTCGCCTTCTGGTAGTAGTCGTAGGCGATGGTGTAGTTGCTCTTGGCCGCGAGGAAATCGTTGTCGCGCACGTTCTCCGCCGCCTGGGCGGAGTGGGCCTCGCCGAGGTAGAAGAAGGCGTCGGCCTCGTCCGGGCTGTACTCCAGACCCTCGTGGAGCACGTCGATCGCCCTCTGGTACATCTGCTGGTCGATGTAGAGGATGGCGCTGGTCACGTGCGCGGATCGGCAGCCCGGCAGAGCGAACAACAGCGTCAGGCCGGCGGTCACGAGGATGCGCTTCGACGTCATTCGGATTCCCCCTGAGGAAACACGCGGCAGCCGGCCAGTTCTAGGATCGGAAGCTGCCGGGGTGGGGACTCGGCGCCGGGTCCGGCCGGACACGGGTACGGGCCACATGGAGACAGGGCGCCGCGGAAAGCCATGAGCAACAAGAATTAAATGCCGCCGCCGGGTCCCTGTCAAGCGGAGACGGCGGGACCGGCGCGTCAGCGGGGGGGGCGGGGATCGCGTTCCCACGGCAGCAACTGCAGGAACTCGCGGCGCTCCTCGACCGTCATGCTGCCGAGATCCTCGACGAGCGCCTCGGCGACCGTCGAGTCCAGGCGGGCCTGGGCGGCCGTCATGGCCCGCACCAGCGGCAGGATCGCGGCGCGGTCCAGGTCGGGACTCCTCAAGGCCTCGCGCAGGGCCGTCCGGGCGGCCTCGACCTCGTCCCGCAAGCCGTCGACGCGGGGCCGCATGCGCTCGCGCAGCTTCAGCAGCCGGCCGTGGCGCTCGGGGTCGAAACGGCGTTCGTCGTGCAGGCCGCGGCCCTCCCCGCGCATCCCCCCCCCGGGGCGGGGCTCGTCGCGGAAACGGCAGGCCGCGACCGCCTGCGCGGCGTCGTCGCGCACCCGGCGCAGCGAGAGGCCCAGGCCCACGTTCAGGCCCAGGGACACCAGCAGCAACAAGAGCATCAGGCGCTTCATCGTGTTCCCCCTTGGGCGGGATCGTTCCAGGCCGTGGCGATCAGGCCGTCGAGGTCCGCGGCGGCGTCCTCGGACAGCAGCGTGCCCGCGATGATGTCGTCGGTCAGGATCCGCGCCACGCCGGTGGGTTCCCCGGCGAGCCGGTCGCCCAGCACGACGCCGCAGACCAGGGCCGCGGCGGCGGCCGCGGGGAAGGACCAGCGGCGCCAGGCCGGCGCACCGGCCTTCGCCCGCTCCGGATGCAGGGCCGCCGCGATCCCCTCCCAGGCCGGGCGTTCCGGCGCGGGGGCCGGCAGTTCGCCCAGCGCCTGCCAGACGGCTTCGCCCTGCTCGAGCCGCCGGCGGCAAGGCTCGCAGGCGGCGCAGTGCGCCGCCACCGCCTCGCGGGCCGCCGGATCGAGGTTCCCGCTCAGCCAGTCGGCCAGCCGCGCGTCGATGTGGTTCATCACCGTGCTCCCGGTTCGGGTGCGAGTTCCCGTCTCAACGTGTCCAGCGCCCTGACCAGCAGGGATTCGACCGCGCCCTCGCTGGTGCCCATCGCCGCGGCGATGTCGCGCTGGCTCAGGTCGTGGTAGCGCCGCAGCACCAGCGCCTCGCGCTGCCGCGGCGGGAGGCAGGCCAGCGCCCGCTGGAGGCGCCGGCGCAGCTCGTCGCCCGCGACGACCGCGTCGGGGGCGGGCCCGCGCCCGGCACGGTCGTGGACGTCGGGGTCGAAGCGGACCCAGCCGATGATCTTGCGGCGCCGCGCCCAGCTGCGCGCCAGGTTGCCGGCGATGCGGAACAGCCAGCTCTGGAAGCGGCCTTCGGGCCGGTAGCCGCCGGCGTGGGCGTGGACCTTCAGGAAGGTGTCCTGCGTCAGGTCCTCGGCCTCCTCGCGCGACCCGGTCATGCGCCAGTGGAAGGCGTGGACCTGGCGCTCCCAGCGCTCGACGAGGAGGCGGAAGGCCGCCTCCTCGCCCGCGGCGATGCGCGTCATGAGCTGGTCGTCGTTCACGAGTCGCCACTCTCCGCTTCACGTCCGGTCAGTCGTTTCCTCCGCGGGGACCATGGGGGCCGTCGCCGTCGCAGGCCCGCGGAGCCCGGTCGCCGCCCCGGCGGCAGTCGTCGCCGTCACGCATCCCGCACCCGCCGCCAGGACCGCGGCACCCCTCGCGCGGGCCTCGGCCGCCGCGGCCGCGGGGGCCGTCGCCGGGCAGCGGCATCCGGTCGCGCTGCTCGGGCGTCAGCTGCGCGCGGATCGCCAGGCGGGTCTGCAGCCGCCGCACCTGCTGCTCGGTGCGCAGGGCGCCCATCTTCTCGACGAGCCGCTCGGCGGCCGCCGCGTCGGGCGTGTCCTGCATCATGATCCCCTGCAGCTCGTGGCGCAGGCGCAGGATCTCCTTGCGGGTCTCGCGCCCGCGCTCGCGCGCCTCGTCGCGGATCTTCGCGATGGCGGCGGTCTGGGTCTCGGTGAGGTCCAGCCGCGCGAGCATGCGGTCGGGACCGTCCTGGTTGCCGGGGCCGCGGGGCGCCCGGCCGGGCTGCGCCCAGGCGGCGGCGGCCATGACCAGGATCAGGGCGGCGATGATCGGGAGGCGTGTCTTCATGTCGGAATCCTCCGGCGTGGGTGGTCTTGTTGCGAATCCGTTCCCGTGTCCTGCAGGTTCTAGCCCCCGAACGCGCGGGCGCCGCCGATCCTGCGGTCGGATCAGCGCAACGCGGTCAGCGAGTCGAGGCGCGCCTGCTGCTCCCGCAGCCCGGCGTGGTCGGGCCGGCGACGCAGGCCCTCGGCGAAGGCCGCGCGCGCCTCCGGGAAGCGGCGGGCGCGGGCCAGGACCACGCCCAGATCCTGCCAGCCCCGCGGGTCTTCGGGGGCGATCGCGGCCAGCCGCCGCGCGTGCTCTTCGGCTTCGGCGGCGCGGCCGGTCCGCGACAGGGCGATGACGGACTGGTGCAGCAGGTCCGGATCCCGGGGCGCCTCGCGCAGCAGATGCAGCAGGACGGGGAGCGCACCCGCCGCATCGTCCAGGCGCAGGGCCAGGGCGACGAAATCGCGGCGGACGTCCCCGGCCGGTGCGGCGCGCGCAGCTCCCTCGCGCAGGCAGGCCAGCGCCTCCGCGTCGCGCCCGGACTGCAGCAGCGAGTTCGCCAGACCGCGCCAGGCCTCGGGGTGAGCGGGGTCGCGCGCGGTCGCGGCGCGGAAGAGCGCCTCGGCGCGGCGCCGTTCCGGCCCGGTCTCCCCGGCCACGGCGGCGGCGGCCTCCCGCGCGTCGGCGAGACGCGACCAGCGGACCGCCTCGTTGAGGTCGCCGGCGGCCGCCAGGCGCGCGAGCTGGCCGTCCAGGCCCCAGGGCTGCACCGCCAGCGCGGCGGTGAGGGACAACGCGACCGCCACGGCCAGGGCCCGGCCCCGCACCCGCAGCAGCGCCGCGACGGCGGCGCCGGTCAGCAGCGCCAGGCCGGGCACGAGCACCAGCCGGTAGCGCGAGACCACGAAGAACAGGCTCTGCACGGCGACGATCAGCAGCAGGCCCCAGGCCCACGGCCGCAGCCGCGGTTCGCGGCGCAGCGCCAGCGCGGCGCCGGCCAGGCCTCCCGCCGCCAGCAGGCCGTAGGGCACGCAGAACAGGCCCAGGATCGGCGCCTCCCGCGTCCAGGCGGCATGGGGCGAGATCTGCGGGATCTCGGCCGCCACCAGGTGCAGGCGGAGCTTGCGCCACCACAGGCCGACGGCGTGCCAGGGACGCTCCCGCACGGCGCGCCAGGCCTCGGCGGCCCACGCCTGATCGGCGGCCCCGTCGTCGGCCAGCGGCAGGCCCAGCCGCTCGGAGAGGAACCGGCGCCCCGCTGGATCCTCGCCGACGTCGAGGCCGCGGAAGGTCTGGAACATCCCGTTCGCCTGGCCGGCGTTGCCGATGTAGAGGTTGATGCCGGCGTTGAGGCTGGGGCCGGCCGGCCGGCCCAGCCGGACGGTGTTGAGCAGGGCGAAGGGCAGCATCACCAGCAGCGCCGCGCCGAGCAGCACCGCCTGCCGGCGGCGTCGCCCGGCGCCGCCGAGGGCCAGCACGGCGGGCACCAGCAGCAGCAGGGCGGTGCCGCGCAGCAGGCCGGCGAGACCGAGGCAGACCCCCGCCAGGACGGCCCGCCGCCGGGAGGCGCGCCCGGTATCGCCTTTCGCGTCCGCCGCCACCGCGGTCGACAGGCCGAGCGTCGCCAGGAACGTCAGCGGCACCTCCAGCAGCGCGGATCCGGCCAGCACCGCCCCCGGCCGGTAGAGCAGCCACAGCAGCGCCGGCAACCAGCCGACCGCCGGCGGCAGCAGGCGCCGCCCCTCGCGCAGCAGCAGCCAGGCGGTCCCCAGCCACATCGCGAACTGGGCCACGCGCAGCCCCCAGGGCGGCGGGCCCGACCGCACGCGGTGGGCGTCCAACTCGCGACCGCCGCCGGTCGCCGCCACGAGGTAGGGGTACAGGGGGGACATGACCGAGGGACGCTCGGGGACCAGGCGCCCGCCGGCGACCGCGGCCCCCTCGCGCAGGTAGTGCGCCTCGTCGAGGACCGGGACGCGGGACAGCGGCGTGCGGTCGAGGACGCGCCACGCCGCGAACCAGGCCGCGGACACGATCAGGACCGCGATCAGGGCCGCGACGCGGCCCGCGCGCAACCCGGTGACGGAGCGGATCATCGCCCTCCCCGCGTCACACGCTGAACCGGATGTTCAGCACGTCGCCGTCGCGGACCTCGTAGGCCTTCCCCTCCAGGCGCAGCTTGTTCAGCTTCTTGGCCTCGGCCAGCCCGCCGGCGGCGATCAGGTCCTCGTAGGCGACGGTCTCGGCGCGGATGAAGCCGCGCTCGAGGTCGGAGTGGATCACCCCGGCCGCTTCCGGCGCCAGCGCGCCGCGGCGCAGCGTCCAGGCCCGGCACTCGTCCTCGCCCACGGTGAAGAAGCTGTGCAGCCCCAGGGCCCGGTAGGCCGAGCGCACCATGCGGTGGGCGGCGGGCTCGGCGATGCCCAGGTCGGCGAGGAACTCGCTGCGTTCCTGGGGCGACAGCTCGGCCAGTTCGGCCTCGACCTTGGCGCAGAGGTCGACGACCTCCGCCCCGGTCGCCGTCGCGGCGGCGAGCACGTCCTGC
The DNA here is from genome assembly GCA_016719645.1 of bacterium. Lineage (GTDB taxonomy): Bacteria > Krumholzibacteriota > Krumholzibacteriia > LZORAL124-64-63 > LZORAL124-64-63 > PNOJ01. The sequence goes on along the minus strand of JADJYS010000033.1, from coordinate 145,606 downwards.
GCCACGCCGCTCTCGCCGCCGTTCAGCACCAGGATCAGCGGCTTGAGCGTGAGCAGCGAGAAGCCGCTGGTGAGCTTGCGCTCGTCGGGGCTCAGTTCGAGGTCGCGCAGCGGCCGGCCCTCGCTCAGCACCGCCTGGAAGCGCTCCATCAGCGGCGGCTCCAGCGGCTGCTCGTTCTTGCCCTTGCGCTGCTTCTCCTTGGCCAGCTTGTCGATCCGGTTCTCGACGACCTGCAGGTCGGCCAGCGCCAGTTCCAGGGCCAGCGACTCGATCTCGCCCAAGGGGTCGGGCGCCTCGATGTCGTTGTCGAAGCAGCGCACGACCTGGGCCAGGGCGTCGACCCGCCGCGCGTGCTCCAGGAACCGCGTCCCCTCTCCCGGGCCGGCGGCGCCCGAGGGCTCGAAGCCAGGCACGTCGACCCACTCCACGGTGGCGTGGACCTCGCGCTTCGGGTTGAACATGGCGGTCAGTTTCTCGAGGCGCGGGTCGGGGATCCTGCCGACGGCCAGGTGGGGCTCCACCCCGCCCTGGCCCGTGGGCAGGGAAGCGCCGGTGACGGCGTTGAACAGGGTGGTCTTGCCCGTGAACTTGAAGCCCAGGATGCCGATCTGCACGCGGATCACCTCGGTGGTCGGGGGGTGGGACGGCCGGATGATAGCCCTCCCGCCGGGGATCTGCAATCCGGGCCTGCCGGCGCCGCGGCGGGAGCCGGCGGAAAATGTCGGCGCAATTTCTTGAGATTCCGCGGCCCGCGGTCTAACATCGGTGTGAATTGCTTAACAGCATGCCCACCCTCCAGCGAAGGACTGAGGCCATGTTCCGCAAGAAGCACTCCCACGCCTCCGGTTTCCCCACGCGCATGGAACTGCTGCACGACCCCGCCCTGAACAAGGGCTCCGCCTTCACGGACAAGGAGCGCGACGCGCTGGGCCTGCGCGGCCTGCTGCCGCCCCGGGTCCACACCATCGCGGACCAGGTCGAGCGGGTCCTGGAGAACTTCCGCAAGCAGCCGACCGACCTGGCGAAGTACATCTTCCTGATCGGCCTGCAGTCGCGCAACGAGGCCCTGTTCTACCAGGTGATCCTGAACAACCTCGACGAGATGATGCCCATCGTCTACACGCCGACCGTCGGCCAGGCCTGCGTCGAGTACGGCCACATCTTCCGCAAGCCGCGCGGCCTGTTCATCACGGCCGAGGACCGCGGCCGCATCGAGGACATCCTGTGGAACTGGCCCGAGGAGGACGTGCGCATCATCGTGGTCACCGACGGCGAGCGCATCCTCGGCCTCGGCGACCAGGGCGCCAACGGCATGGGCATCCCGGTGGGCAAGCTGACGCTCTACACGGCCTGCGCGGGCGTGCACCCGGTGCACACGCTGCCCATCACGCTGGACGTGGGCACCGACCGCGAGTCGCTGCTCAACGACCCCCTGTACATCGGCATGCCCCACAAGCGCCTGCGCGGCCCCGCCTACGACGAGTTCATCGAGGAGTTCGTGGTCGCCGTGCAGAAGGTCTACCCCAAGGCGATCATCCAGTTCGAGGACTTCGCCAACCGCAACGCCTTCCGCCTGCTCGCCAAGTACCGCGACCGCGTCTGCAGCTTCAACGACGACATCCAGGGCACGGCTTCGGTGGCCCTGGCCGGCGTCTTCTCGTCCCTGCGGGTCACCGGCGTGCCGCTGTCGCAGCAGAAGATCCTGTTCTTCGGCGCGGGCGAGGCCGGCATCGGCATCGGCGAGCTGATCGTCTCGGCGATGGTCGCCGACGGCATGCAGCGCCAGGCGGCGATGGAGCGGATCTGGTACGTGGACTCCACCGGCCTGGTGTGCAAGTCGCGCACCGACCTGGCGGAGCACAAGAAGCCCTTCGCCCACGACCACCCGTTCCTGGGCAGCCTCGCCGAGGCCGTGAACGAGCTGAAGCCCACCTGCCTGATCGGCGTCTCGGGCACGCCCCAGACGTTCACCAAGCCGGTGGTCGAGGCGATGGCCAAGATCAACAAGCGGCCGGTGATCTTCGCCCTGTCCAACCCGACCTCGAAGGCCGAGTGCACGGCCGAGCAGTGCTACGGCTGGACCGAGGGGCGGGCCCTGTTCGCCAGCGGCAGCCCCTTCGACCCGGTGGAGCTGAACGGCAAGCGCCACGTGTCGGGCCAGGGCAACAACGCCTACATCTTCCCCGGCATCGGCCTGGGCGCGATCGTCTGCGAGGCGACGCGGATCACCGACGAGATGTTCTCGCGGGCGGCGCACGCGCTGGCCCAGAAGGTGACCGACGCCGACCTGGCCACCGGCTGCCTGTACCCGCCGCTGCAGCAGCTCCGCAAGGTCTCGGCGCACATCGCGGTCGCCGTGGCCGAAGTCGCCTACGACGAGGGCCTCGCGCAGAAGCCGCGTCCCGACGACCTGCTGCAGGCCATGAAGGACGCCATGTACAACCCGGCCTACGTCAGCTACCTCGAGTGACCCGCAGGCGGGCGACCACGCCCGCCGCGGGCCGGCCGTCGGGGTCGCGGTCCTCCACATGCGCCAGGATGTCGAACCGGGAGGCGGGGAAGAGCTCGAGGAGCTCCCCCGCCTCCAGGCAATAGCGCCGTTTCGGCAGCCGCGCGGCGCCGGGTTCGAAGCGGAAGGTGCGGACCACCGCCACGCCGCCGGGCGCCAACAGCTCCGGCAGCGCCGCCAGCAGGGGCCGGTGCAGGAAGCGCAGCGCGACCGCGAGGGACCAGGGCCCGGCGGGCGCCGCGTCGCGGGCGGTCAGGTCGCGCTGCAGCGCGCGCACCGCCACGCCGCGCTCCCGCGCCAGGCGTTCGCAGAGCGCGAGGGCATCGGGCAGGTGGTCCACGGCGGTCACGTCGTAGCCCCGGCCGGCCAGCCACACCGCCTCGCGGCCGCCGCCGCAGCCGAGATCGACCGCCGGGCCCGCGCCCGGCTCGGGCAGCAGGTCGGCGTGGGCCGCCAGGAAGGGGTTCGGTCGCCAGAGGACGCGCCCGGCGGCGCCGGCCTCCCACGCGCCCGGCGGCGCTTCCCGCTCCTGCAGCACCGCCCCGTCGACCAGTTCGCGGCCACGGTCGCGCAACCAGCGCACCGCCGCGGCGACGACGCCGGGTTCGTCGCCCACCAGCAGCAGCGGCAGGTGGCGCGGCGGCAGCAGCGCGGAGGGCAGCGCAGCAGCGAGCGCGGTGCCGGCGTCGGCGGCGAAGGCCTCCGTCTCGATCGGCAACGACGCCGCCCCGCGCGGATGCCCGGCGCGGTGGGCCGCCGCCGGGCGCAGGTCGGCCACGTCGCCGGCTTGCCACGCGGGGTGGGTGCCAAGGTCGTGCCAGGACAGCAGTTTCATGCGGCGACCCCTTCCCCGCCGGACGCGGGTCTGCTATGATCCGCGCCGACACCGGCCGCGGCCCCGAGCCGCGGCCGGGAGCCTCGACGGCGGGTGGACCATGCTGCGTTACGCCTTGTTGCGGACCGTCCTGGATCCCTTGCTGGCAGTCGCCGGCGACGAGGGGCTCGTGCGCCTGGAATTCCTGCCGCGCGCCTACCAATACCACATCCACGCCCACGCCGTCGCGCGGTCGCTCGGCGCACTCGGGGAGCTGCACGAGGACGACGACGCGTTCGAGGACCTGCGCACCCAGCTCGCCGAGTACTTCACCGGCCGCCGCGAGATCTTCGACCTCGCCCTGGACCCTCACGGCACACCGTTCCAGATGGCGGTCTGGCAGCAGCTGCTGGCGATCCCCTGCGGCAAGCTGCGCACCTACAAGCAGGTGGCCGCCGAGATCCGCCGCCCCGACGCGGTGCGGGCCGTCGGCCAGGCGGTCGGCCAGAACCCCCTGCCCATCCTGATCCCCTGCCACCGCGTCGTCGGTTCGGACGGGGCGCTGGTCGGATTCGCCGGCGGATTGTCGGTCAAAGCCCAGTTGCTGCGCCTCGAGGGCCACACCCTGGGCGACACCCCCCGGCTGGAACCGCCTCAACTCTTCTGAATCCCCGCCGATGAAAGGCACGTCTCCGGGCTGGCGCGCAGCGCGGCTCCCGGGTTATCTTCCGCGGCCGAACCCGCCCCGCAAGGGGGTGGACGGCCAGGACCGCCGATCGACGAGGAGTCCCCATGTCCTTGACCGAGCGCTTCGGACCCGAGCGCGCCCTGCCCGCGCCGCTGGCGCCGTTGTACGAGATCGCCCACAACCTCTGGTGGACCTGGGACGCCGAGGCGACCCGGCTGATGATCGAACTGGACCCCGTCCTCTGGAAGAGCGGCCGCCACAATCCCCTGGCGGTCATCGAGGCCCTCGACGCGCCGCGGGTGGCGGCGCTGGCCGCCGACGCGGACTTCACCGCGCGCCTCGCGGCCGTGCGCGACCGGCAGCGGGCGTACCTGGGCGGCGGCGAGCCGCCGATCGACCTGGACTTCGGCGGCCGCCTGGTCGGCTACTTCTGCGCGGAGTTCGGCATCCACGAGTCCCTGCCCATCTACTCCGGCGGCCTGGGCATCCTGGCCGGCGACCACCTGAAGGCCGCCAGCGACCGCGACCTGCCGCTGGTCGCCGTCGGGCTGGCCTACCGCTACGGCTACTTCCACCAGGAGGTGGACCTCGCCGGCCGCCAGCACGAGGTCTACCTCGCGAACGATTTCGAACGGCTGCCCATGGCCCTGGTGCACGACCGGTTCGGCGAGCCGCTGACGCTGTCGCTGCCCTACCCGGGCCGCAAGGTCCTGGCCCACGTCTGGAAGGTGAGCGTGGGCCGCATCCCGCTGTACCTGCTGGACACCGACGTGCCCGGCAACAACGCCGAGGACCGCAGCATCACCGGCCACCTGTACGGCGGCAACGAGGACACGCGCGTCCGCCAGGAGTTCCTGCTCGGCGTCGGCGGCCTGCGCGCCCTGCGCGCCATGGGCATCGCGCCGGCGGTCTGCCACCTCAACGAGGGCCACTCCTCGTTCCTCTGCCTCGAGCAGCTGCGGCGGCACGTCGTGGACGGCAGCCAGACCTTCGAGCGGGCCATGGCGTCGGTGCGGGCGGGCTGCGTCTTCACGACCCACACGCCGGTGCCGGCGGGCAACGACAACTTCGAGGTCGCGCACGTCATGCAGTACCTGCGCCCCCTGGCCGCCGGCATGGACGAACCCGTCGAGCGGCTGATCGCCCTGGGCCTGACCGACCCGGCCAACCCCCACGAGCGGTTCGAGATGACGGTGCTGGCCCTGCGCCTCTCGCGCTTCGCCAACGGCGTCAGCGCCCTGCACGGCGAGGTGTCGCGCGGGATGTGGCAGCACCTCTGGCCCGACCGCACGACGGCCCAGGTGCCCATCACGAGCGTGACCAACGGCGTGCACATGCCGACCTGGATCGCGCCGGAGATCGAGGCCCTGCGGCGCGAGGCCGGCGCCGGCGCCCCGGCGCCGGAGCGGCTCTGGAGCGAGCACGAGCACCTGCGGTCCGAGCTGATCGGCGGCGTGCGCCGGCGGCTGCGCCGCCAGCTGGAGCGCAACGGCGCCCCGGCGCAGGAGATCCTCGACATCGACCGCGTCTTCGACCCGCACACCCTGACCATCGGCTTCGCCCGCCGCTTCGCCGAGTACAAGCGGGCGACGCTGCTGATGAGCGACCCCGACCGTTTCGTGCGGCTGCTCGCCAACGCCGACCGGCCCGTGCAGATGCTGATGGCCGGCAAGGCCCACCCGCGCAGCGAGCCCGGGAAGCTGCTCATCCAGCGCGTCTGGGAGCTGTCGCGCATCCCGGCGCTGCGGGGCCGGCTGGTGCTGCTGGAGGGCTACGACATCGCCCTGGCGCGGCGCATGGTGCAGGGCGCGGACATCTGGCTGAACACGCCGCGCCGGCCGCTGGAGGCGAGCGGCACCTCGGGCATGAAGGCGGCCGCCAACGGCGCCCTGAACCTGTCGGTGCTCGACGGCTGGTGGTGCGAGGGCTACGACGGGCGCAACGGCTGGGCCTTCGGCGACGACCACGGCGTGGACGAGGCGACGCAGGACGCCCGCGACGCCGACGAGCTGTTCGAGCTGCTCGAGAAGGTGGTGGTGCCGATGTTCTACGACCGCGGGCCGGACGGCCTGCCGCGCGCCTGGATCGAGCGCATGCAGCACGCCATGTCTTCGGTGGTCCCGCGCTTCAGCACCGAGCGCATGGTCGACGAGTACGCGGGGCGCTTCTACCTGCCCTGCGCGATGGACGACTGAGGCCCCGCCGCCGCGGCCGCGTCAAACGTCCCCGGGCGAGAGCCCGGGGACGATGCGTTTCAGGTCCTCGACGTAGCCCGCGAACAGCTCCCGCCCCCGCGGCGTCACGCGGACCACGGTCCGCGGCTTCTTCCCCACGAACTCCTTGACGATCTCCACGGCCCCCCCCTGCTCGAGGGTGGCGAGGTGGACCGACAGCGTGCCGTCGGTCAGGCCGAGCCGGGAGCGGAGTTCGGTGAAGGCGGTCGCGCCGCAGCGCGTCAGGTGGGACATGACGAGCAACCGCGCCCGGCCGTGGATCAGCGGGGCCAGCGGCGCCGGCGGCACGTTGGGCGTGCCGTCACCGTCGGGCGACGGGGACGGCGGATCGCGGCGCACGCTGGGGCCTCCTTGCCTCCGTGGTCCGCCTCGCATCACGGGTCGCGGCGTCAGGAGGACCGCGCCGGCATCCTGCCTGCGCGGTCCCCCGAGAGGGTGCCGGTCGGGGATCCTTCCCCGCCCTGTGAACAGGGTCCGCGGCCTTCACCGGCGCTCCGTCCGGACCCGGCGGTCTCTCACGCCATCGACCTGGCTGTCGGGTCGGCCGAGCCGACCGCGCCTGCGGTTTCCATCCTTGGATCCCGCGGCGCAGATACTTTAATAATCCAAGTACTTTACTATTTCAAGTAAAAAATTGCTTCTGGCCACGAAATTGTCCCTGCCCTTGGCCCATGCCGCTGTTCGACTTGGATCTGCACATCCTGCTGGGACCGGGGTGTCCTGCAGGCCCCGCAGCCAGGATGGCGGAGGGGCCGGAAGGCCAAGCGCTCCGGGCGCACGAGGCGCCCGGAGCGCGTCCCCGGTCCCGGCAGGATGTGCGCCCACGGCACGGGCAGGGACAATTTCCTGGCCAGAACCATTTGGATTTGAGAGGCGTCGGAGCGCCTTGTATCTTGGGCGCGACGCGGCGCTGCCGCTGTCCATACATGGCCCGCACAGGGCGCGAACCCATCACCTGCCTGGAGGCCGCGATGAAGACCCGCAAGTACATCGAGTTGGAGGAACGGTACGGGGCGCACAACTACCATCCGCTGGATCTGGTGATCGCGCGGGCCGAGGGCATCTGGGTGGAGGACGTGGAGGGGAAGCGCTACCTGGACTGCCTGGCCGCCTACAGCGCGGTGAACCAGGGCCACTGCCACCCGCGCCTGCTGAAGGTCTTCCGCCGCCAGGCCGCGCGCGTGACCCTCACCAGCCGCGCCTTCCGCAACGACCAGCTCCCCCACTTCGTGCGCGAGCTGACCGAGCTGACGGGCTTCGCGCGCGTGCTGCCGATGAACTCCGGCGCCGAGGCCGTCGAGACGGCGGTCAAGGCCGCCCGCAAGTGGGGCTACAAGGTCAAGGGCATCCCCCGCGACAAGGCCGAGATCGTCGTCTGCGCCGACAACTTCCACGGCCGCACCACGACCATCGTCGGCTTCAGCACCGAGCCCCAGTACCAGGACGGGTTCGGGCCCTTCACGCCGGGCTTCAAGGTCATCCCCTTCGGCGACGCGGCGGCCCTGGCCGCGGCGATCACGCCGAACACCTGCGCCTTCCTGGTGGAGCCCATCCAGGGCGAGGCCGGCATCGTGGTGCCGCCGCGGGGCTTCCTGAAGAAGGCCGAGGAGATCTGCCGCGCGAACAACGTGCTGCTGATCGTCGACGAGATCCAGAGCGGCCTGGGCCGCACCGGCAAGATGTTCGCCCACGAGTGGGAGGGCGTGAAGCCCGACGGCCTGATCGTCGGCAAGGCGCTCAGCGGCGGCTTCTACCCCGTCAGCGCCTTCCTGGCCGGCGACGAGGTCATGGGCGTCTTCCATCCCGGCGACCACGGCTCGACCTTCGGCGGCAACCCGCTGGGCTGCGCCGTCGCGCGCGAGGCGCTCAAGGTCATCGTCGAGGAGAAGCTGGTCGAGAACTCGCTCAAGCAGGGCGAGCACTTCATGGCCGAGCTGAAGAAGATCGACGCCAAGAGCATCAAGACCGTGCGCGGCACGGGCCTGTGGATCGGCGTCGTGCTGGACCGCCCCGCGCGCCCCTACTGCGAGGCGCTGATGGCCGAGGGGCTGCTCTGCAAGGAGACGCACGAGAAGGTCATCCGCATCGCGCCGCCGCTGACGATCACGCGCAAGGACGTCAACTGGGCCGTCAAGCGCATCGCGAAGGTCTTCAAGCAGCTGGGCTGAGCGCGGCCCCCGCGCGGAACGCAGGAACCCGGGCCGGCGGCGGCCCGGGTTCCATTTTTTTCGCGCCGCGCCGGCAGGCCTACTGCGGCTCCGTCGTGCTGAACGTGTACGAGTGGACCCGGTTCTGCTCGTCGAAGCGCACGATCAGGTCCTTGGTCTGGGTCTCGCCGAAGAGCTTGTAGCGGTAGCGGCCGTAGGTCCAGGTCGGCCGGCCGTCCTCGACGCCCGTGCGCCAGGGCTCGCCGAACAGCTCCTTCACCTGCTGCTGGGTGGTCTGGCCCATGCGGATCTGCGCGACGCCGGACGAGGGGAACTCGCGGCCGACGGTGGCGCAGCCGCCCGCGAAGGCGGCGACCGCGGCGAACGTGACGGTCAGGCGCAGGAGGCGGGTGCGCGGCGCCTTCATTCGACGCCCTCCTTGAGCTGCTCGCGGATCTCGACCCGGGTCATGGCGTCGCCCTGGCGGACGGCGTCCACGACGTCCTGGCCGCGGACCACCGTGCCGAAGACCGTGTGGCGGCCGTCGAGGTGGGGCTGCGGGCAGTGGGTGATGAAGAACTGGCTGCCGTTGGTGTCGGGGCCGGAGTTGGCCATCGACAGCACCTTGGCGCCGTGGCGCAGCGGGTTGCCGCGGCACTCGTCCCCGAAGCGGTAGCCGGGGCCGCCGCGGCCGGTGCCGGTGGGGTCGCCGCCCTGGATCATGAAGTCGTCGATGACCCGGTGGAAGACGACGCCGTCGTAGAAGCCCTCGCGGGCCAGGAACACGAAGTTGTTCACCGTGCGCGGCGCGTGCTCGGCGTGCAGCTCCACCTCGATGTCGCCGCGCGGCGTGGCGATGACGGCGTGGTAGGTCTTGTCGGTGTCGATGCGCATCTCGGGCGGCGCGGGCCACTGCTTGTCGGACATGGGACCTCCCGTTGGATTCGATCGCGGCGCGGGATCAGGCCGCGAAGCGGTGTCGGAAGACGAAGAAGACCGCGCCCAGGATGCACAGGGCCGCCCACAGGTAGTCCCGGTGCAGCGGCTCCTTCATGTACAGGACCGAGAACGGCACGAAGACCGTCAGGGTGATGACCTCCTGCAGGATCTTGAGCTGCCCCAGGTTCATCTGCGCGTGGCCGATGCGGTTGGCCGGCACCTGCAGCAGGTACTCGAACAGGGCGATCCCCCAGCTGACCAGCGCGGCGACGAGCCAGTGCCGGTGCGACAGGTTGCGCAGGTGCGCGTACCAGGCGAAGGTCATGAAGACGTTGCTGCAGACCAGCAGTGCCGTCGTGACGGCGATGGTGCGGGACATGGCGCCGGCGGTTCCTTTCGGGGGCGGTCGTCCGCGCACGATAAGGGCGGGGGCGGGGGGCGTCAAGGCGCCGCGGGAGACCCCGGACCCGGTCCGGCCTGACGGCGCCCGGCGGTTGTGGTATGCTGCCCCGCGAGTCGGACACACCGCCAGGGATCGGGTGATCGTCCATGTTCCGATTCGGTCGGCAACACTCGGCGGACACGCGCCCCGCGCGGTGGGTGGCCGCCGTCCTGTGGGTATCGGCGATCCTGGTCCTCGCCACCGCCGCCGCCGCCCTGCTCGGCGACGGCGACTCCCTCCCCGCCCGCCTCGCGGCGGCCGCCGTTCACCGCCTGCGCCCGCCCCCGGCGGGGCACGACCTGCCCGGCCAGTGGTCCGTCATGGAACCCGCCGACGACGGCGCCGGCCACGCGCTGAGCCGGGTCCAGCGCGCCGCGGCCCGCAAGCTCCTGAGCCTCGGCTACGCCGCGGGCTCCCGGCCGCTGCCGGCGCACGCCGGGGTGACGCGGCACGACCCGGCGCGCAGCGGCCACGAGCTGATGTTCTTCGTCTCCGGCCACGCGCCCGAGGCGCTGCTGATCGCGCGCTCGGGCGAGATCCTGCACCGCTGGCGCCGCGACTACCGGGACGCGGCCGCCACCGATCCGGACGCCTTCCTGCCCCCCGGCAGGAACAACGCCGCGGGCTGCTGGCGGCGCGCGCACCTGCTCCCCGACGGCGGCATCCTCGCGATCTTCGAGGGTCACGGGCTGGTCAAGCTGGACCGGGACTCGCGCCTGCTCTGGGCCTACCCCGGGCACTGCCACCACGACCTGCACGTGGCCGACGACGGCCGCATCTGGGTGCTGACGCGGGAGGCCGAACTCGCGCCGCGCTTCGGCGGCGACGAGCCCGCGCTGCTGGACTACTTCACGGTGCTGAGCCCCGAGGGGAAGTTCGAGCGGCGGATCCCGCTGCTCGCCGCCCTGGAGTCGTCGCCCTACGCGTCGCTGCTGGACGCGGCGCCGGCCGGGGGCGACGTCTTCCACACCAACACCCTGGAACTGCTGGACGGCTCCCTCTCCCACCTCTCCCCGATCTTCGCGCGGGGGAACATCCTGACCTCGATCCGCGAGCTGAACGCCCTGGCGATCCTCGACCCCCGGCGCGGGACGGTCGTCTGGGCCCTGACCGGCCCGTGGGTCAAGCAGCACCAGCCGACCCTGCTGCCGACGGGGCGCCTGCTGCTGTTCGACAACCTGGGGCGCGGCGGCCGCTCGCAGGTGCTGGAAGTGGACCCGCTCACGCGGCAGATCGTCTGGTCCTACGCGGACGGCCCCGGCCGCCGCCTGTTCTCCGCGACCTGCGGCTCGGCCCAGCGCCTGCCCGGCGGCAACACCCTGATCGTCGAGTCCGACAACGGGCGCGCGCTGGAGGTGACGCCCGACGGCGCCGTCGTCTGGGAATACCGCAACGAACACCGCGCGGGCGAGCACGGGGAACTGATCGCCGCGATCCTGGACATGGTGGCGTTGCCGGAGGGGTTTCCAGTCGGGTGGCTGGGTGAGGGGGGCGTCCGGGCAGCCGGCGCGCGTTCACGATGAGAACTTGATTGGATCCAGTGCCAAGGAGATGGCTAACACCAAGATGAGCGCAATCGGCAACGCAACGATGTAGCCCACCGAGCCGAACGGGAGATGCCGCACCTCGATCCGAGCGATGTCCGACCGGGCGATCACCCGCTCCGCCTCGCCTGCGGGTCCGGTCGGGTCGATCACCAGGCACGACGGCGAGAACCGCACGACCGTCCCGCTGCACGACTCCCCATCGACGAGCAGAACCCGGACCGGGGAGCCGATCAGGCCGGCTTCGACCCTCGCGGAGTCCGGCGCGGCCCCCGCTTCCCGCGTGTAGGGGACCGGCCGGTAGGCCGCGGCGCAACCGGCCAGGGCGGCGCAGGCCAGGGCGGCGATAGACAGGGAGATCGTCGGGGTTGGCCGTGGAAGCACCGTCACTCCGTTCAGGATGTGCCGAGTGGGCCGGGGAAACGGATGCCTCAACCCTTCAACCACGCGAGCGCCGCCTCGGGCTCGGTGAACAGCTTGACCAGGTTGCCGGCGTTGACCGAAGCCGTCTCCAGGAACTCGAAGTCGGGCGTGATCTCGGTGACGACCAGGGCGCGCTTGAGGCCGCCCGGCACCCCGACCTCCTTCACGACCCTGGGGATCGTGTAGATCTCGATCGTCGAGGAGGTGACCTGCGTCCCGCGCAGGTCGATCAGGAAGCGGCGGCACCCGTGATCCTCGACGAGTTGCGCCACTTCGCCCGCCACCATCCTCGCGACCGCGGCGTCCAACTTCCCGTGCACCACGCCCCTGATGATGCCCAGATCCCCGTCGTACCTCAGCTCGTAGTTCATGGCCGCCTCCCCTGGTAATAACCCTCCGCGAGCAGGACCGTCACGATGCGACGACGACGAGCAGCCCCCTGTCGGCGCTCGGAACAACGATCTGGTGAATTGCAGCGGGTGGGTCGAAAGCCGTCGCCGTACGCCGCCGGGGCGATGGGGACGGGACCGGCGCCGCGCGGCAGGCGGCTGGTCACGGCCGGCTGGAATCGCTCACTCATGGCGGCGGGTCCCATCCGAGTGCGCCGGCGGAGCGGGTCCGGCCCGGGCACCCCGTCGAGGGCGATGCGGGGTGATGATCCCACAACGTCCGGACCAGGGCCAGGGCTAAATCGGCCCGTCGCTCGCGGCGTCCGCCACGATCCCGATCCTGCCGCCGCGCACCGTCGCGCCCAGGACGATGCCCGCGCTGATGAGCACCAGGTTCTTGATGATGTACTGGCCCTCGAGCGTGGGGGCGTAGGGGAAGCGCGTGAACGTCTCGCCCGGGAAGATGATCAGCGGGGTCATCGCGCCCAGCATCTGCAGGAACAGCAGCAGCAGCGTCGCGCGCAGGTAGGCGCCGGACAGCAGGCCCGCGCCGATGAGGGCCTCCCAGGCGGCCAGCAGGACGAGGGCGGTCCCGTGCGGCAGCAGGCCGAAGGTCAGCACGTCGATGGTCCGCACCGCGAGGTCCTGGGCGGGGCTGAGGCCCGGAAAGAACTTGAGCCCGCCGAACCACAGGAACACGATCCCGACGCTCATCCGCAGCAGGAGCAGGCCGTGCCTGGCCATCAGGGCCGTGATGCGGATGTCCGCCCGGTCGAACCTCGCCAGGATCTGCTTCATGCCGTGTCCCCTCTCTCGATCGGGCGCCGGCCGGCGCGACCGGACCCGGTTCCAGGGCCAATCTAGTCGCGTTGACTGCCGGACGGCCACGCGGGGACGCGGTCCTGGCACACCGCCGGCCGATGTGCTTACTTGTGGCCTCGCCCGCCCCCGTCCCGAACCGATCGCGAGCCCCGATGCCGTCCTTCCTCGCCCGCCTGCGCGCCTCGGGACTCCGCGAGCCCGGCGCCGGCAACCCCATCCTGGAGGGGCCGGTCGACCGGACCCTGCTGGGCCTGAGCGTGCCGATGATCATGGCCATGGTCCTGGTCACGGCCTTCGGGCTGGTGGACATGCTCTACCTGGGGCGCTACTCGCGCGAGGCGATGGCGGCGGTGTCGCTGTCGTTCCCGATCGCCTACCTGATCCACTCCGTCGCCGGCGCGCTCGGCCAGGGGGCGACCTCGCTGGTCTCGCGCCTGATCGGCGGCGGCGACGACCGGCAGCTGCGCAACTTCCTCTGGCACGCCCTGATCGTGATCGGGATCTTCGCCGCGGTCATCACGCCGCTGGGGCTGCTGCTGGCGCCCGCCGCGCTGCGGCGCATGGGCGCGGAGCCCGGCGTCACCGAGGGCGCGATCCTCTACACGCAGGTGGCGTTCGCCTCGTCGGCGTTCTCGCTGCTGCCGATGGTGCTCAACTCCCTGTTCCGCGGCGAGGGCGACACGATCTACCCCTTCAAGGTCATGGCCGTGGCGCTGGCGCTGAACGTCGTGCTGGACCCGCTGTTCATCTTCGGGCCGGGCCCGTTCCCCGAGCTGGGCGTGGCCGGCGCGGCGGTGACCACGGCCGTCAGCTTCCTGTTCGCCACGCTGATGGTGCTGCGCGAGCTGCGCAACCCCCGCCGCCGCGTGCGCTACGACCGCGCCGCGTGGTCGTGGAGCCCCGCCCTGCTGCGCGGCTGGGCCAACGTGTCGGCGCCCGCCTTCGTGGCCAACCTGTCGATGCCCCTGTCGGCCTACGTGATCACCGACATGCTCACCGGCTACGGCACCGACGCCATCGCCGCCTTCGGCGCCGGCACGCGCCTGCTGAGCTTCGTGTTCCTGCCGACGCTCGGCATCTCGATGAGCATGATGATCATGGTCGGCCAGAACCACGGCGCCGGCCGCCGCGACCGCGTGCGCGAGACGACGCTGCTGACGCTGCGCTACGCGCTGATCCTGATGGCGGCGCTCTCGCTGCCGGTGATCCTGTTCCCCGCCTGGTCGCTGCGGATCTTCACGGACGAGCCGACGGTCATCGCCGCCGGCGTCGGGCTGGCCCGCTGGGTGACCCTGGCGCGGCCGATGCTCAGCATCGTGAACATCACGGCCTTCTGGTTCCACGCCCAGGGCAACGGGCTGATGGGCATGCTGCCGAACTTCGGCATGCGCGTGCTGCTGGAGCCCGCCGGCGTCTGGGTGGGCCTGAAGCTGGGCGCGCTGCAGGGGGGCTGGCTGGGCATGGCCGGCGCCGACCTGGTGGGCGGCGCCCTCTGCCTGGCGCTGCTGTTCTGGCGCCTGGGCGCCTACATGCGCGACGCGCCCGCGACGGTCCGAAGCCGGCGGCGGCCGGCGCGCCGTCCCGCTGATTCCCGCCTCCCCGCCCGCTGCGGCGTTGACGCTCCGGGACCCTCCCGCTACGATCCCCGTCCGTACCCGTCGCGTTCCGCTACCGCGCAGGAGGTGCCGCGCATGTCCATGCTCTTCCTGGTCCTGGCCTGGGGCACGATCATCGGCTTCACCTGGTTCGCCTTCTCGCGCATCCTGCGCCTGGGCAAGCGGGCGGACCTCGCGGCCGCCGACGGCGGCGGCCGCGCCCAGTGGGGCACGCGCATCGGCCTGATCCTGGCCATGGCGGGCAACGCCATCGGGCTGGGCAACTTCCTGCGCTTCCCGCGCCAGGCGGCCGACAACGGCGGCGGCGCCTTCATGATCCCCTACTTCATCGCCCTGCTGCTGCTGGGCATCCCCCTGATGTGGGTCGAGTGGACGACGGGCCGCTACGGCGGCGCCCGCGGCCACGGCTCCACGCCGGGGATGTTCCACCTGATGTGGAAGCACCCCCTGGCCAAGTACCTCGGCGCGTTCGGGATCTTCCTGCCCTTCACCATCGGCATCTACTACTGCTTCATCGAATCGTGGACGCTGGCCTTCAGCTGGTTCTCCGGCACCGGCGCCTACTGGGGCAACACCTCGCGCGAGGCGATGAGCGCGTTCCTGCAGGGCTACCAGGGCGTCGCCGCCAACGGGTTCTTCGCCTCGGTCCTGCCCGCGGTCGCCTTCCTGGCGCTGACCCTGTTCTTCAACTGGTTCTTCCTGGCTCGCGGCATCTCCCGCGGCATCGAGGTGCTGGCGAAGTACGGCCTGCCGGTGCTGTTCGTGTTCGCGATCGTGCTGGCCGTGCGCGTGCTGACCATGGGCGCGCCGGACCCGTCCTTCCCGGAGCGCAACGTGGCCGAAGGGCTCGCCTTCGTCTGGCAACCGGACTTCGCCCTGCTCGGGCGCGCCTCGGTCTGGCTGGCGGCGGCCGGGCAGATCTTCTTCACGCTCAGCCTGGGCCAGGGGATGATCAACTGCTACGCCTCCTACGTGCGCGAGCAGGACGACATCACCCTGAACGGCCTGGCGACCACGATGACCAACGAGTTCGCCGAGGTGATCCTCGGCGGCACCATCGCGATCCCGGCCGCGGTCGCCTTCTTCGGCATCGCCGAGACGCAGCAGATCGCGGCGGCCGGCTCCTTCGACCTCGGCTTCGTCGCCATGCCCGTCATCTTCCAGCAGCTGCCGCTGGGCCAGCTGCTGGGCGCGATGTGGTTCCTGCTGCTGTTCATCGCCGGCATCACCTCGTCGGTGGCGCTGCTGTCGCCGGCGGTCGCCTTCGTCGAGGACGAGTTCAAGTGGTCGCGCGTGAAGTCCGTCAACGCGGTCTTCGCGGTGCTGCTGGCGGGCACGGTCGGCGTGGTGGCGTTCTTCCGCTACGGCTTCATGGACGAGATGGACTTCTGGGCCGGCACGTTCGGGCTGGTCGTGTTCGGCGTCATCGAGGTGATCATCTTCGGCTGGGTGTTCGGGGTCGAGCGCGGCTGGCAGGAGATGCACAAGGGGGCCCAGCTGAAGGTCCCGGGCTTCTTCAAGTTCGTGATCAAGTACGTCACGCCGCTCTACATGCTGGCCATCCTGGGCGTCTGGACGTACCAGGACGCCGTGCCCAAGCTGCTCATGCACGACGAGGCGGAGGCGAACATCCCCTACCTGTGGGGAGCGCGCGCGCTCATGCTCGCGATCGTCGGGTTGAACCTGTGGCTGATCGCCAAGGCGTGGCGGCGGCGCGAGGGGAGCCCGCAGGCCCGGTGACCGCCGGGCCCGCGCCCGGGTTCACTGCCGGGCGCGGGCGCGGGCCTGCTGCAGCAGGGGCGGGATGTCGGGGTTGTCGGGCGCGAGTTCCAGGGCGCGGGCGAAATCGTCCGCCGCCTCGCGCCAGCGCCGGGCCTGGTAGAAGTGCAGCCCGCGGTTGTACCAGGCGGCCGCCAGGCCCGGGTCCAGGGCGAGGGCGCGGTCCAGCGCTTCCCGGCCCTCCGCCACGCGGCCGGTCATGATCAGGGCGTAGCCCAGGTCGCTCCAGACCTCCGCCTGCTCCGGCGACGCGAGCAGCGCCTCGCGCAGCCAGGCCTCCGCCGCCTCGACCCTGCCGGCGCGGTTCAGCAGCCGGCCGTAGGGGGCCGCGAGATCCCCCCCGCCTTCCCCCCGCTCCTGCCGGTCGGCCACGACGCGGCCGAGGTCCTCCAGGGCGAGATCGTCGGCGCCGATCTCGGCGTACAGCAGGCCGCGCCGGATCCGGCACGGCTCCTGGTGGTCGTCGCTGCGGATGCAGACGCCGAGCGCGTCGACGGCGCGGTCGGCCCAGGCGACCCGGGCGGCGGGGACCGCCGCCGCCGCGAAGCTGTCGCAGGTCGCCAGGGCCCAGCCGTAGGGCGAGCCCGCCGCCAGCAGGCGGCCGAAGGCGATCCAGACGGGGCGGGATTCGGGCTTCGCGCGGCCCACGTCGAGCAGGACGTCGACCGGCCCCGGACAGGTGCCCGGGCCGAGCCCTAGCGCATCGTAGCTGTAGGTGAAGAAGCGGCGGGCCTCCACCGGATCGCCCACGCGCTCGCAGGCCAGGGCCAGGTCGCGGTGGAAGCGGGCCGACCAGGGTGCCTCGGGCCGCGTGTCGCGCAGCCAGTGGTACGCGTTCGCGGCGTCGCCGCGGGCCAGTTCGGCGACGCCCCGGATCCAGCGCCACTCGAAGCGGAAGTACTCCTTGGTCTCGATGTCGCGCGAGATGTTGTAGGCGCCCCGCAGGTCCCCGTGCCCGGCCCGGCACAGGCCCAGCAGCAGGCGCACCTCGCGCTCGGCGGGCGAGATCCGCGCGGCGCTGTCGGCCCAGGCGTGGGCCAGCGTCCAGCGGCCGCGGTCGCGGTGCAGCCAGCCCCGCGCCAGGGCCAGCCGCAGCCGGGCCGCGCGGCGTTCGGCGGCCGGCAGTTCCCCGAGCGACGCCTCGACGGCGTCCAGGGCCGCCAGGGCGCGCTGGGCGTCGCCGACGCGGCCGGCGGCCTCGGCCAGGGCGAACCCGTGGTCGGGCACGTCCGGGGCGAGCGCGGCCGCCGTCACCAGGGCGCGCAGCCGTTCCGCGTCGTCGCGGGTCGCCGCGGCGCGCCGCCGCCAGGACGCCGCCGCGTCGCGCCGCTGCTCGCGGGCGGCGGGCGACAGGGCGAGGACCTCCGCGTAGCCCAGGGAGTCGGCGGGCGCCTCGCAGCGCCAGGCGTCGTCGTAGCGCAGGGGCGGCGCCGGCGCGTGCCCGCAGCCGGCGGCGAGACCGGCCGCCAGCGACGCCGCGATGTACCAGCCGAACCGCATGACCGCTCCTTCGCCTTGCCGGGCCCGCCCGGGACCCGCCTGCATTCCAGCCCAATCCGGCGGCGAAAGCAAGAACGCAGCCGCATCCGCGGTCCTTACGGAGCCGGCGGGAAGAAGTTCACCGTTCCGGTTCGCGGCTCCTTGACATCCGCGCCGGCGTCCGGATAACTTGCGCGCGGGGTCCACGGACGGACGCCCCGACTTCACACCCCCGACGCGCGAGGATCGCCATGCCACGGATGGATGCCCGGATCGCCGCCCTGCTGACCGTCACCTTCCTGCTTCCCGCCGCCGCCGCCGCCCTGACCGGCGCCTACTCCGCCGCCATCGTCATGGAAGAGCGCAGCGGCGAGATCCTCTTCGCCGAGAACGAGCACGCCCGGCTCGCGCCCGCGTCGATGGTCAAGATGATGACCGAGCTGGTGGTGCTGGAGCACGCCGCGCGCGGCGAGCTGTCGCTCGACGACATCGTGACGGTGTCCGCGCGGGCCAGCCGCATCGGCGGCTCGCAGGTCTACCTCAAGGAGGGCGAGACCTTCACGGTCCGCGACCTGCTGATGGCGCTGGCGATCCACTCGGGCAACGACGCCGGCGTCGCCCTGGCCGAGCACGTCGCCGGCACCGACGACGCCTTCGTCGTGCTGATGAACGCCCGCGCCCGCGAGCTCGGCATGCGCGACACCGTGTTCCACAGCGTGCACGGCCTGCCGCCGGCCCGCGGCCAGTCGAGCGACCTCTCCTCGGCCCACGACATGGCCCTGCTCGGGCGCGAGATCTGCCGCCACCCGGAGTCGCTGGCCTGGGCCGTGATGGACCAGGTGCCCTTCCGCAACGGCCAGTTCCTGCTGCGCAACCCCAACCCCCTGGTCGGCAAGCTGCGCGGCCTGGAGGGCATCAAGACCGGCTACACCGTCGAGGCCGGCTTCTGCCTCACCGCGGCCGCCACCCAGAAGGGCGTGCGCCTGATCTCGGTGGTCATGGGCGCCAAGACCAACGCCGCCCGCGGCAGCGAGACCAGCCGCCTGCTGGCCCGCGGCTTCACGGAGTACTCGCCGGTGAAGCTCGTGCCGGCCGCCGGCGACTCCTGCCCCCGCCAGATCCCGGTCAAGGGCGGCAAGCTCAAGACCGCCGGGCTGGTCTTCACCCAGCCCCTGGAGGTCGGCGTCCGCAAGGCCCGGGCCGGCGACGTGACCCTGCGCTACGAGCTGCCGGACCGCATCGAGGCGCCGGCGGCCGCCGGCACCGTGATCGGCAAGGCCGTCGCGGAGCTGGACGGCAAGCCCCTGGGCGAGGTGCCGATCGCCCTGTCCGCCGCCGTGGTCAAGGGGAGCTTCTGGGACCGGGTTTTCAAGCGCTGATCCGGGGCGGAGCGAGGTTTCTGCAAGCGGGCGGATTGTGCAACAATCCGCCCGCTTCGTCGTTGTCAAGTGGTTGGGCCGCCCCGCGACTCCCCCCGATCCGGATCCCCGAGGAGTGATCATGAGCATGCGTTCCTGGCCCCTGGCCGTCCTGATCCTGCTCGCGGCGGGGCTGGCCGCCGCCGCCGAGTTCGACGCGCAGGACATGCGCCTGCTGCGCAACCCCGACCTCCACGGCGACACCATCGTGTTCGTCCAGGGCGGCGACCTGTGGACGGTGCCGGCCGCGGGCGGCGAGGCCCGCCGGCTCACCTCCCACGTCGGCTTCGAGTCGCAGCCCAAGTTCTCCCCGGACGGCAAGTGGATCGCGTTCTCGGGCGACTACGACGGCAACCGGGACGTCTACGTGATCCCCGCCGCCGGCGGCGAGCCCCGGCGCCTGACCTGGCACCCGCTGTGGGACCGGGTCCTGGGCTGGCAGCCCGACGGCAAGGCGGTGCTCTTCCAGAGCTCGCGCACCAGCTTCACCCTGCGCGAGCAGCAGCTGTGGACGGTGCCGCTCGAGGGCGGCCTGCCGCAGATGCTGCCCCTGCCCGAGGGCGGCCTGTCCAGCTGGTCGCCCGACGGCCGGCGCCTCGCCTACAACCGCATCACCGCGGAGAACCGCACCTGGAAGCGCTACCGGGGCGGCATGGCCCAGGACCTCTGGATCCACGACTTCGACAAGGACACCACGACCCGCATCACCGACTGGCCCGGCGCCGAGAACTACCCGATGTGGCACGGGGACACGATCTACTTCACGAGCGACCGCACCGGGCGCCTGCAGATCTGGGCCTTCGACACCGTCGGCGGCGGCTTCCGGCAGGTGACCGACCACGACGAGTACGACGTCAAGGAGCCCAGCCTCGGCGACGGCGCCATCGTCTACGAGAACGGCGGCTGGCTGCACGTGCTGGACCTCGCGACCGGCAAGTCGCGCAAGGTGACGGTGGCCCTGCACGACGACTTCTTCCGCACGCGGCCGGCCTTCGTGGAGGCGTCGGGCCGCATCACCGGCTCCGGCCTCGGACCCGACGCGCAGCGCGCGGTCTTCGCGGCCCGCGGCGAGATCTTCACCGTCCCGGCGGAGAAGGGCGACGTGCGCAACCTCACCGGCACGCCCGCGGTGAACGAGATCCTGCCCGCCTGGTCGCCGGACGGCAAGTGGATCGCCTACTTCGGCGACGCCAGCGGCGAGTACGAGCTGACCCTGCGCCGCGGCGACGGCAGCGGCGAGGAGCGCCGGCTGACCTCGGGCAGCGGCACCTACTACGTCGGCCTGAACTGGTCGCCCGACAGCCGCAAGCTGCTGACCTACGACGCGGCCATGATGCTGCGGTGGGTGGACGCCGAGTCGGGCGCGCAGCACGAGATCGGCCGCAGCCCCACCGAGCGCAGCTTCGACGCGCAGTGGAGCCCCGACAGCCGCTGGGTGGCCTTCGCCGAGGCCGAGGACAACGAGTTCTCCTCGATCTTCCTCTTCGACACCAAGGACGGATCGCGCAGCCGCGTGACCACGTCGATGACCGACGACACGTCGCCGACCTTCTCCCCCGACGGGAAGTACCTGTACTTCGCCTCGGAGCGCAGCTTCCAGCCCCGCTTCGGCCCCTACGACCAGGTCCCCCTGTGGAGCGAGACGACCTGCCTGTACCTGACGACCCTGCAGGCCGACGCGCCCCACCCCTTCCCGCCCGAGAGCGACGAGGTCGCCGTCGAAGGCGAGCAGGACGGGAAGGACGAGGCCGAGGACGCCAAGAAGGGGGACGGAGACAAGAAGGACGGCGGAGAGAAGGACGACGACGAGGCGAAGGTCGAGCCCACGGTCATCGACCTCGAGGGCCTCGGCAACCGCATCGTCGCCCTGGACGTGCCGCCCGGCGACTACCGCGGCCTGGCCGCGGCCGCCGGCAAGCTGTTCTACCTGCAGGCCGGGACGGACGGCGACGACAGCCAGATCATGGTCTTCGACCTGGAGAAGCGCGAGGCCGAGACCGTGCTGGCCAAGGCCGACGGCTTCGAGCTGGACGCCAAGGGCGAGAAGCTCCTCTACCGGGACGGCAAGACCTACGGCATCGTCGCCGCGGCCGCCGACCAGAAACCGGCCGAGAAGCCGCTGCGCGTCGCGGAGCTGAAGGCCCGCAGCGACCCCCGCGCCGAGTGGCGGCAGATGTTCCACGACGCCTGGCGGCTCGAGAGCGACTTCTTCTACGACCCGGGCATGCACGGCGTCGACTGGGACCACATGCACGAGCGCTACGGCCAGCTGGTCCCCTACGTGACCGACCGCCGCGACCTGGACTACGTGCTGGGCGAACTCATCGGCGAGCTGGGCGCGGGCCACGCCTACGTCAACGGCAGCGACGAGGCCCCGAAGGCCAAGCCGGTGGGCGTCGGGCTGCTGGGCGCGGACTTCCGCCTCGACGCCGCGTCGGGCCGCTACCGCCTGGTCAACATCCTGACCGAGCGCGACTGGAACGAGGACCAGCGCACGCCCCTGTCCGGCCCGGGCATCGACGTGCGCGAGGGCGACTACCTGCTGGCGGTCGACGGCAAGCCGCTGCAGGCCCCCACGAACCCCTACGCCCTGTTCGAGAACAAGGTCGACGCGCGCACGGTGCTGACGGTGGCCGACAAGCCCGGCGGCGAGGAGCGCGAGGTCGCCGTCCTGCCGATCGCCTCGGAGTCGGGGCTGCGCTACGTCCGGTGGGTCGAAGGCAACCGCCGCAGGGTGGCCGAGCTGACGGGCGGCAAGGTCGGCTACCTCCACCTGCCCGACACCGCGGTCGACGGCGTGCAGGCCTTCGCCCAGGCCTACTACCCGCAGGTCCGGCTGGAGGGCCTGATCATCGACGAGCGCTTCAACAGCGGCGGCTTCGTCCCGGACTTCCTGCTGAACATCCTGGGCCAGGACTTCCTCAACCTCTGGAAGCCCCGCTACGGCCGGGAGTGGCGCACGCCGGGCACGGCCTTCAACGGCCCCCTGGTCATGGTCAGCAACTCGCACGCCGGCTCGGGCGGCGACGCCCTGCCCTACTACTTCAAGAAGTACGGCCTCGGCAAGGTCGTGGGCACCCGCACCTGGGGCGGCCTGATCGGCATCAGCAGCCGGATCCCGCTGATGGACGGCGGTCTGGTGACCTTCCCCGAGTTCGGGCTCTTCAACCTCGAGGGCGCGTGGGACGTCGAGAACCACGGCGTCGACCCCGACATCGTGGTGGAGAACCTGCCCGAGGAGGTCAACCGCGGGCGCGACCCGCAGCTGGAGCGGGCGGTGGCGGAGGTGCTGGCGGCGATGAAGGAAAGACGGGAGCTGCCGGCGGCGCCGGCGTTCCCGCGCGATCGGTAGTCCCTGATCTTCACGGCCCGCTCTGGAGATGACGAGACATCGCCCGGGATCGATCGACAGCCTGCCGACGGCGGACGCCCTCCGGTCACCTCGTGTGACCGGAGGGCTCGACGTTTCGGCCCCTGCGCCCTCCTGGCGCAGGGGCCTGCACGACGCCGCCGTCGGCAGGCTGTCGATCGATCCCGGGCGGCGTCCGTCGTCCCAGGGCGGGCGTGAAGAGACCGGAACCGCCGATGGGCGGGGGGAATCGGGCCAGGGTGTGGTCAGAACCCGGGCGGGGGAAGTGGAAACGGCCGGCGGCGCATGAGGCGCCGTCCCCATAAGAGTTTTATATTCATATAGTTATATGTTCAGTCCGGATAGGTGACGGGGACGCGGGTGGCCGGGGAATTGCTCAACGGAATCCGTCAGGATTCCTGGAAGCGTCCCGATCCCGGAGGCAGTCATGACCGGCCTGCACGCCAATCGTGTCTCGATCGTCATTCCCGTGTTCGACAAGCGCGCGCTGACCGAGGCCTGCCTCGACGCGCTGCACCGCCATACCCCGGCCGGCGTCGAGATCGTCGTGGTGGACAACGGATCGACCGACGGCTCCGCGGACTGGCTGCGGAGCCTGCACGAGCGTGGCGAGATCCGGGCCCTGCTCAACCCGCGCAACGTCGGGTTCGCCAAGGCCTGCAACCAGGGGGCGGCGGCCGCGCGCGGCGAGCTGCTGCTGTTCCTGAACAACGACACCGAGGTCACCGAGGGCTGGCTGGAGCCCCTGATCTGGACGCTCGACCACGACCCGTACGTCGGGGCCGTCGGCTCGAAGCTGCTGTTCCCCGACGGCACCGTGCAGCACGCGGGCGTCGCGCTGGTGCAGGGCGATACGCCCAGCGGGCCCGAGCCTGGGCGGGCAGCACCTCGCCTACGGCAAGCCCGCCGACTCCCCGGCCGCCGACAAGGCCATGGTCGTGCGCTGCCTGACCGCGGCCTGCCTGCTGGTGCGCCGCGACGCCTTCGAGGCCGCCGGCGGCTTCGACGAGGCCTACTGGAACGGCAACGAGGACGTCGACCTCTGCCTGAAGCTGGAGCAGGCCGGCTGGCGCCTGGTCTACCGGCCCGAGAGCGTGGTCGTGCACCACGAGTCCCAGAGCGGGCCGGAGCGCTTCACGAAGGTGGACCAGAACATCGCTCTGCTGAACAGCCGCTGGCGGGGTCGGATCACGCCCGACTACTACCGCGACCTCGAAGGGAAGGCCGTGGCCGCGCCCGACTTCCGGCTGCGCCAGTACGCGCCGCCGCGCCTGAGCTTCGAGCACGACGCCCGGCGGCCGGCCGAGTCGCAGACCGCGTCGGTGATCGTGCTCTGCCACAACGCCCTGGAGTACACGCAGAAGTGCGCCGCCTCGCTGCTGGCCCACACCGACCCGCGCCACGAGATCATCTTCGTCGACAACGCCAGCACCGACGGCACCGGCGACTGGCTGCGCGAATTGACCGCGCACCAGGAGCGCTGCCACGGCATCTACAGCCAGGAGAACCTGGGCTACGCCGCCGGCAACAACCTGGGGCTGGCCCACGCCCGCGGCGACCACCTGGTCCTGCTCAACAGCGACGTCGTGGTGACCCCGGACTGGCTCGAGCGGCTGATCGCCGCCGCGCAGCACCCCCAGGCGGGCGTCGTCGGCCCGGTCACCAACAGCATCACCGGGCCGCAGAAGCTGCCGCAGGTGGGCTACGACCAGGAGTCGCTGCAGGACCTGGACTTCTTCGCCCGGATGCACGGCGACTCGTGCCGCGGGCAGGACGAACCGGCGCTGTGGGTGGTCGGCTTCTGCATGCTGATCAAGCGCGACCTGCTGGCGCGCATCGGCGGCCTGGACGAGCGCTTCGGGCGCGGCAACTTCGAGGACACCGACTTCTGCCTGCGCGCGTTCCTGGCCGGCTACCAGTGCCTGATCGCGCGCGACTGCTTCGTGCACCACTTCGGCAGCCGCAGCTTCGCCGCCGCGAAGGTCGACTACCGCGCCTCCCTCGAGCGGAACTGGGGCGTGTTCAAGCGGAAGTGGCGCATCCCGCAGGCGGTGGGCTACGAGCAGAAGTTCGACCTCGAGAGCATCGTCGTGGCGGGCTTCCACCCCGTGCTGCACTTCGAGCCGCTGCCGCGCGCCCGCGGCGTGGCGGCGATCGAGCCCACGGCCCAGGACCTCGCCCGCCGCCTGCGCGAGGGCGAGGCGATGTGCCGCGACGGCCGCGCCGGCGACGCCGAGGCGATCTTCCGCCACGTGCTGGAGTGGCGCGCCGACGAGCCCGCGGCCGCCAACGGCCTGGCCTGCGCGCTCTGGGAGCAGGGCCGCGCCGACGAGGCCGCCGCCTTGCTCGAGGAGACGCTGCGCCGCGACCCGCAGAACGAGGACGCGCGGTGGAACCTGGCGGAGATCCGCAAGGCGGCCGCGATGCCGGAAGCCGAACCCGCCCTCAACTGAACCGCGAGCGCCGACGCGACGAGGCCCCGGGCTGATGCCCGGGGCCTCTGGTCGTGCATGACTGCGAAGTCGGCGCCCTAGAAGTCGGCGCCCTAGAAGTCGGCGCTCTTGGGCGCCCGCGGGAACGGGATCACGTCGCGGATGTTGGCCACGCCCGTGGCGTACATCACCGCGCGCTCGAAGCCCAGGCCGAAGCCGGCGTGCGGCACGGTGCCGTAGCGGCGCAGGTCGCGGTACCACCAGTAGGGCGCGGGGTCGAGGTTCATCGCCTTGAGGCGGGCGTCGAGCACGTCGAGGCGCTCCTCGCGCTGGCTGCCGCCGACGATCTCGCCGATGCCGGGGGCCAGGACGTCCATCGCGGCCACGGTGCGGCCGTCGTCGTTCAGGCGCATGTAGAAGGCCTTGATGTCCTTCGGGTAGTCCGTCACCACGACCGGGCGCTGGCAGTGGACCTCGGTGAGGTAGCGCTCGTGCTCGGACTGCAGGTCCATCCCCCAGGACACCGGGTACTCGAAGGAGGCCTTCGCCTTCTCCAGGATCGCGACGGCCTCGGTGTAGGTCAGGCGGTCGAAGGCCTTCTCCACGAAGGCGGCCAGGCGCGCCGCCACCCCGGGCTGGACGTGCTCGTCGAAGAACGCCATGTCGTCGGGGTGTTCGTCCAGCACCGCCTGGAAGATGAAGCGCAGGAAGTCCTCGGCCAGGTCGGCGTCGGCGGCCAGGTCGGCGAAGGCCAGCTCCGGCTCGATCATCCAGAACTCCGACAGGTGGCGCGAGGTGTTCGAGTTCTCGGCGCGGAAGGTGGGGCCGAAGGTGTAGACCTTCGACAGGGCGCAGCAGTAGGTCTCCACGCTGAGCTGGCCCGACACCGTCAGGAACGACTCGCGGCCGAAGAAGTCCTGGGCGTAGTCGATCTTCCCGTCCGGCGTGCGCGGCAGGTTCGCCAGGTCCAGGGTCGAGACGCGGAACAGCTCGCCCGCCCCCTCGCAGTCGCTGGCGGTGATGATCGGCGTGTGGATCCAGCAGTAGCCGCGCCCGTGGAAGAAGCGGTGCGTGGCCTGGGCCAGGCAGTTGCGCACGCGGGTGACGGCGCCGAAGGTGTTGGTGCGCGCGCGCAGGTGGGCGTTCTCGCGCAGGAACTCGAAGCTGTGGCGCTTGGGCTGCATGGGGTAGGTCTCGGGCTCGTCGACCCAGCCGACGACCTCGAGCGCGGCGGCGCGGATCTCCACGCTCTGGCCCTGCCCCTGCGAGGCGACCAGCTCGCCGCGCACCGTCACCGAGCAGCCGGTGGTCAGGCGCAGCACCTCGGCCTCGTAGTTGGGCAGGGCGGCCGGGGCCACCACCTGGATCGGCGCGAAGCAGGAGCCGTCGTGCACCTGCACGAAGCTCAGGCCGGCCTTGGAGTCCCGGCGGGAGCGCACCCAGCCCTGGACGGTGACGTCGGCGCCGGCGGGGACCTTCCCGGCCAAGAGATCGCGGATCCTGGTGGCGGCCATGTCGCATCCTCGCGCTGGCGGTGGGGGTTCGCGGCGAATGCTGGACATGATGGACGATCGCGCCCCGCCGCGCAAGCCCTCGGGGGTGGTCTCGGGGGGCGGTCCTCCAGGGTCAGGCGAAGCCCAGCGCCCGGCCGCCCTGGTAGACCATCAGCGAGGCCAGGTAGGCGGCGGCGGTCAGGTAGCCCAGCATGAACAGGGTCCAGCCCCAGCTGGCGGTCTCGCGGCGGGTGACCGCGAGGGTGCTCATGCACTGCATGGCGATCATGAAGAAGACGATCAGGCTCACCCCGGTCAGCGGCGACCAGACCGGCCGGCCGTCGGGCCGGCGGTCGCGGAGCATCGCCGCGCGCAGGGTGCCGTCGGCCGGGTCCCCCTCGCCGCCGACGCCGTAGACCACGCCCATCGTGCCGACGAAGACCTCGCGCGCGGCGAAGGCGCCGATCAGGCCGATGCCGATCTTCCAGTCGAAGCCCAGGGGCGCGATGACGGGCTCGAGCGCGCCGCCGATGCGGCCGGCGTAGCTGTGGCGCAGCTGCTCGGACTGGGCGGCCGCCGCGTCGGCGCCCGGCGGCAGGTCGGCGCCGGCGCGCGGGAACGACAGCAGCACCCACAGCACCACCGTCATCACCAGGATCACCGTGCCGGCGGTGGTCAGGAAGGCGCGCGAGCGCTCCCACATCACCATCAGGACGGTCTTGGCGTCGGGCATGCGGTAGGCCGGCAGCTCCAGCAGCAGGGGGCGCGGCCGGCCCTTGAAGACGGTGCGGCCCAGCAGGCCCACGGCCAGCAGCGCCAGCAGCGAGCTCAGCACGTAGATCCCCAGCAGCACCAGCGTGCCGGTGCTCAGGAAGCCGATCTTCTGCGCGGCGGGGAAGGTCAGCGCGATCACCAGGGTGTAGACCGGCAGGCGGGCCGAGCAGCTGATCAGGGGCACGGCCATGATCGTCAGGAAGCGGTCGCGGCGGTTGTCGATGGTGCGGGTGGCCATGATCGCCGGGATGGCGCAGGCGTAGCCGCTGAGCATCGGCACGAAGGCCTGGCCGTGCAGGCCGAGCTTGCGCATGAGCCGGTCGATCAGGAAGGCCGCGCGCGCCAGGTAGCCGGTGCCCTCGAGGATCGAGATGAACAGGAACAGGAACAGGATCTGCGGCAGGAACACCAGCACGCCGCCCACGCCGGCGATCACGCCGTCCAGCAGCAGGTCCCGCGGGATCCCGGCCGGCAGCACGCCGCGCAGGGCGCCGGCGAGGCCGCCGACCCCGCCCTCGATCAGGCCCATGAACGGCTCGGACCAGCTGAACAGCGTCTGGAAGATCAGGCCCATGATCGTGACGAAGACCGCCGTGCCCCACAGCGGGTGGGTGAGCACCGCGTCGATGCGCTCGGTCTGGTGGCTGCGGGGCGGGTTGCGGGTGATCAGGCGCGGGGCCAGCAGGTCGATCTTCGCGTAGCGGGCCGCCACCGCCTCGCGCGCGAGGTCGCGGCCCGCGGCCTCGAGCCGGGCGCGCGTCTCCAGGGCGATCCCGCGCAGGCGCGGCCGGACCTCGAGCTCGCTGTGCGGCGTGACGCTCATCATCAGCCAGAGGGCGAAGGCGCGGCGCGCGGAGGGGGTGGGCAGGCTGAAGTGGACTTCCTCGCGGATCGCGGCGTCGAAGCCGTCGAGGTCGCGGGACAGCTCGGCGCAGGGCTCCCACAGCCAGGCGGGCGGCGGCGGCGCCTTGCCGTCGGCCAGCAGGTCGTCGAGCGCCTCGCGCACCAGGTCGAGGCCCTGGCGTCGGCGGGCGACCGTGCCCACGACGGGGATCCCGAGCTCCTTGCGCAGCGCGTCGAAGTGCAGGTCGATGCCCTCGCCGCGGGCGGCGTCGATCATGTTGACCACCGCGATGACCGGCAGCCCGAACTCCATCACCTGCATCAGGAAGAACAGGCTGCGCTCGAGCGCCACGGCGTCCAGCACGACCAGGACCGCGTCGGGCCGCGGCAGGCCCTTGCGCCCCAGCAGCGAGTTGATCGCCACCTCCTCGTCGGGCGAGCGCGCCGTCAGGCTGTAGGTGCCGGGCACGTCGACCAGGGTGACGCGGCCGGCGCGCGGCAGCTCGGCCTCGGCGGTGCGGGACTCGACGGTGATGCCGGGGTAGTTGCCGATCTTGGCGTGGGCGCCGGTGAGCGCGTTGAAGAGGGTCGTCTTGCCGCTGTTGGGGTTGCCGGCGACCGCGACGATCTTCTGCCGGCGGGCGGGGTCCGTGGCGGGGGCCATCGCGTCCTCCGTCAGGAGCTCGGGATCAGAGGGGGCGGCAGCGGATCAGGGCCGCTTCCTGCTTGCGGATGGAGAGGCGGTAGCCGCGGACCTTGATCTCGATGGGATCGCCCAGGGGCGTGGCGGATGACCGACAGGCGGGTGCCGGGCGTGAGGCCCATCTCCATCAGACGGGTGCGCAGCCCGTTGCAGGGGTCGATGTCCAGGAGTTCGGCGGCCGAGCCGGTCTGCACCAGGTCGAGTGTCACGCACGATCCGATCGTTGGCGTCCCTCAGCCGAAGCTGGGTCTTGGCGTGCCAAGACTTATTGGTATGCCAAAGATATCTGCGTACCGACTAGGCGCAAGAAATTTCTATGGGGGTTGCAGGGCCGGTCGAGGTCGCCAAACCGGCTCCCTGCAGGCCCGTGAGCAGCGTCCGGCGCCAATCGGCCCCCGACCCGCAGCCGCCGACCTGCCGGAAGCAGTCGGCCCTCACGGCCAGGACGGGGGCGCCGGCGGGGCCGTTGGCGGCCAGGTCCGGCCGCGACACCAGGGGCATCACCGCGGCGGCGAGCCACCCGGGGGACAGTTCGGTGTCCAGGTCGGCGATCACGAAGCAGGCGCCGAGCGCCGACGCGGCGGCGCGGTCGATGGCGGCGGCCCGGCAGTCCGCCGCGCCGTCGACGATCCGCAGCCCGGGCTGGGTCGCGACGGCGCGTTCCAGGTACCGGCGCGCCGGCGGCGCCAGGCCCGCATCCACGACCACGTACTCCAGGACGGTCGGCAGCTTCTCGGCGGCCAGGGCGAGCAGGCCGCGCAGCAGGACCGGCAGGTCGCCGGCGGCCGGCAGCAGCAGCGAGATCTCGGGCGCGGGCGGCGGCGGCGGCGCCAGCGGCCGGGCCGCGACTCGCCCGCCCGACGGCGCCGCGCCCGACCACAGGCCCAGGCGCAGGGCGTCCTGCCCCAGCAGGTCCCAGGCGCGCTGGGCGTCGGCGCGGTGCCGCTCGCTGCGGCAGGTCTGGGTCGTGCGCTGGCGGAAGGAGCTGAGCGGCTCGCGCAGCAGCACCAGGTCGCCCTTGCTCAGCAGGTGGCACCACAGGGACATGTCGCCGTTGGTCAGGGCCCGCCGCCCGCCGAAGGACATCAGGGCCGGCAGGGCGTCGGCGGCGTCCTCGCGGCGGAACAGGCAGGTGGTGGGTTCGCCGATGAAGTTGCGGCGGTGGCCCAGCATCAGCGCCGCGAGGTCCGTCCCGCGGATCACCACGTCGTCCGCGGCCAACGGCGCGTTGAAGTCGTCGGGCAGGACGCGGCCCTCCTCGTCGATCAGGCGGCGGTAGGAGGCGGCCAGGGTCGCCTCGCGACGGCCTGCGAGCGCTTCGACCAGGCGCGCGACGCACGGCGGCTCGAGCAGGTCGTCGTCGGCCAGGCATTTCACGTAGTCGCCGCGCGCGCGCTCGTAGAGGGCCTGCCAGTTGTCGATCTCGCCCAGGACCGCCGGGTTGCGCACGTAGCTCACGCGCGGGTCCTCGGCTGCGTGCCGGCGGCAGACGGCCTCGATCTCGTCGCCGGGGCTGTCGTCGCCGACCAGGATCTCCAGGTGCGCGTGGGTCTGGCGGCGCGCCGACAGCAGGGCGGCCTCGAACCAGCGCGGCTCGTAGGCGGCGATCAGCACGCTGACCAGGGGCGGCTCCGCCGCGGGGTGCGGCGCCGGGACGGGACGGCGGAACTCCATCACCAGGTGGCGCCCGAGCCGGGTTTCGACGCCCCGGAAATACGGCCAGCGGCTCTCCCCCGTCGCGCACGCCACCGGTTCGGCCAGGCCGGCCAGCCGGGCCAGGCGCTTCAGTTCGGCGGCGTCGACCACGTGCTTGTGGCCCCAGTCCCGCAGGCAGACGTTCAGCATCTCGCAGGGGTTGGCGAGCCAGTCGTAGCCGTAGTCCTTCAGGCCGCAGCGCTCGTGCCAGTCGGGGTCGAGGTAGCAGCGGACGATCTCGGCGAGGTCGGGCGTGGCGACGCGCACCACGCCGCCCGGGCGCAGCGCGCGGCGGCACTCGCGCAGGAAGGCCATCAGCTCGCCCTGGGTCAGGTGCTCGACGAAGTGCTCGCTGTGGATGCCGTCGACGGTGCCGTCGGCGAAGGGCAGGCCGCGGCGGACGTCGAGCTTCAGGTCGGCGTCGCGGTCGAGGTCGAGGTTGACGAAGCCCGGCAGCGGCTGGTCGCCGCAGCCCACGTTGACGAGCACGGCGTCGGCGGCCGGCGCTGCGGGACGGGTCGGTTGTCCGATCACGGGGCGCTCCCTCGGCGGACGGCGTGGGGCCAGCGGTCGCGGATCCCGGCGGCGTTCGCGACCATCGCGCGCAGCAGGCCGCCGATGCGCGCGACGTCGCCGGCGTCGACGCCGCCCCCGGTGGGCAGGGCCAGCACGCGGTCGGCGACGTGCTCGGTGCGCGGCAGCAGCAGACCGGCGTGGGGGAACAGTGCCCGGTAGGGTTCCATGCGGTGGCAGCCGGGGTGGAAGTAGCGGCGCGCCAGCACGTTCTCGGCCCGCAGCAACGCGACCAGCTGGTCGCGCGAGAGGCCGGCCTCGTCGCGGTCCACCTCGACCACGACGTACTGGTAGTTGTTGCGCTCGCGCTCGTCGTAGCGCATGAGCGTCAGCCCGGGCACGCCGCGCAGCTCGCGGCGGTAGGCGTCGTAGTGGCCGCGGTTGACCGCGACGATGCCGGCTTCCGCCTCCAGCGAGGTGAGGCCCATGGCCGCCGAGACCTCGGTCATCTTGCCGTTGACCCCGACGTGGATCACGCGGTCCTCGCCGGCGAAGCCGAAGTTCTGCATCAGGCGGACGCGCTCGGCCAGGTCGTCGTCGTCGGTGGCGACGGCGCCACCCTCGAAGGCGTTGAGGAACTTGGTGGCGTGGAAGCTGAAGATCTCGCAGCGGCCGAAGCCGCCGACGGAGCGCCCGTCGCGCGTGCAGCCGAAGGCGTGGGCGGCGTCGAACAGCAGCTGCAGGCCGCGGCGGTCGGCCAGCCGCTGCAGCTCGTCGACGCGGGCCGTGCGCCCGAACAGGTGCACGCCGATGATGCCGGTGGTGCGGGGCGTGATCAGCTCTTCGACCCGGTCGGGGTCGAGCGTGTAGCCGCCGGGCTCGATGTCGCAGAACACCGGCGTGATGCGCTGCCACTGCAGCGCGTGGGCGGTCGCGATGAAGGTGAACGAGGGCACGATGACCTCGCCGCCCAGGTCCAGGGCGCGCACGGCGATCTCCAGCGCGGTGGTCGCGTTGCACGTCACCACGACGTGCTTCACGCCGACGCGCTCGGCCAGGCGCCGCTCGAACTCCTCGACCAGCGGGCCGCGGTTGGTCAGCCAGCGGCGGTCCAGCAGGCCCTCGATGCGGCGCAGCAGGACCTCGCGGTCGCCCAGGTTGGGGGCGCCGACGTGACGGGGAACCGCGAAGGCCGGTTCCCCGCCGAAGTACGCCAGGCGGGGGGTGCCCGGCGCTTCCCGATCGCTCGTCTGGGGGAGGTTTGCCGTCCTCACTCCGTCCTCCTGTAGGAGGTGTCCTAGTGCTTCGCGGGTGGGCTTGCAAGCGACGGGCCGCTTCTCTGGTGGCGCCACGGGGCCCGAAACGGCGTTCCAGGGCCGCCGGTGTCCAGAATCCGACCAGCCGGGAAGCCGGGCTGGACGGATCGCGGCGCCCGCGGCGGCCGGGCCCCTCCCCCGGCGCCGATGCCGCTGGCACGGGCCTTGCCCCTTGCGGGCGGAGAACTTGGCTTCAACCGGAGGGACCGCCCTGGCCACCCCGCGCCTGAGTCTGTGCCTGATCGTCCGCGACGAGGAAGCGATGCTCCCGGGACTGCTCGCGAGCGTCGCGGGGCTGTGGGACGAATGTGTCGCCGTGGACAGCGGCTCGCGCGACGCGACCGTGCCGCTGCTGGAGGCAGCCGGCGCGCGCGTCGTGCCGTTCGTCTGGTGCGACGATTTCGCCGCGGCCCGCAACGCGGCGCTCGACGCCGCCACCGGGGACTGGATCCTGGCGCTGGACGCCGACGAACGCGTCAGCCCCGAGCTGGCGGCGTCCATCCGCGGCCTGCTGGACGATCCCGACGCCGGCGCCGCGACCGTCCTGCTGCGCGACGAGCTGCCGCACGGCCACGTCCACGAGTGCCGTCTGCTGCGCCTGTTCCGCCGCGACCCCGCGATCCGCTACGAGCACGCGATCCACGAGGACGCGTCCCGCTCCGTCGCCGACGTCCTGCAGCGCGACGGCCGCACGACGCGCGAGCTCGACGGCGTCCTGCGGCACCTGGGCTACACGCGCGACGTGGCCGCCGCCCGCGACAAGAAGAACCGCGACGTCACCCTGCTGCGTCGCTGCCTCGCCGCCGACCCGCGCGACTGGTACAGCCGCTACAAGCTGCTGGAGCAGGCGCGGTACTGGAACGACGCGGCGCTGTGGCGGCGCGAGGCGAAATCGGCCGCGGCGCTGCTGGACCAGGCCGGGCCGCGCGCGCTCGACGGCTTCCGCTTCGCCGGCGACCTGATCGTGCACGTCGGCCGGGGGCTGGCGGACGGGGCGGCCAAGGAGCTGAACTGGCTGGACCGCTGGGCGCCGGCGGCGTCCGGCGCGGCGGAATACTGGCTGCGGCGGGGGGAAGTGCTCGAATCGCTGGGGCGCACCGACGCCGCGGCGGACGCCTACCGGACCTGCCGCAAGCGGGGCGGCGCCGCCTCGCCCCAGAACGCCACCGTCCGCCCGCTGATGGGCCTGAGCCGCCTGGCCGCGTCCCGCGGCGACCTGCGCGAGGCGCTGGCGCTGGCCGAGTCGGCGCTCGAGCACGCGCCCTGCGATCCCGAAGCCCTGCTGGCCGCGATCGCCTTCGCCCACCTGGTGCGCGACGCCGACGGCCTGGCCTCGCGCTACCACCGCCGCCACGGCAACCCGCCGCAGTGGCACGAGGCGGTGGGCGATCACGCGCTGGCCCGCGGCGACTGGACGGCCGCCCGCGCCGCCCTGGCCCGCGCCGCCGGCTCGCCGCCGTGCGGGGCGGCGGCCGTGAAGCTGGCCCAGGCCAGGCTGGCCTGCGGCGACGTCGCCGGGGCGCGCGCGCTGGCCGCGTCCCTGATGGCGGAGTTGCCCGCCGCCGCCCTGGGCGTGGTGGTGTGCGACCTGATCGAGGGGCGCGACCTCGACCTCGAGGTGGACCTGGAGCCCGAGGTCGCCGACGCCGCGCTGCGGGTTTGGGTCGACGTGCTGTGGCGCAGCCGCCGGCTGGACCTGATGGGGAGCTTCGCGGACCGGTGCGAGGCGCTCGCCGCGGCGTTTCCGTGGCTGCCCGAGCATCTGCGGATGGCGACGCTGGCGCTCAGTTCCGTGTGACACCCAAGCTCACCAAACAGCCTCCCGACCTCCCATCGTGTTCACTCCAGACCTGATCGATGAATTGCATCGAGGGGGGTTCTGTGGTATCTTTATTGTATATACAAACCCAAGGCCTGATTGCAAAGGGCGAGAGCATGAGGCTACGGATCCAGAAGTGGGGCAACAGCTTGGCGTTGCGGATCCCCAAGCCGTTCGCGCAGGAGATCCGCGCCCGTCAGGGTTCCGAGGTCGATGTCGCGCTGGTCGAGGGGAAGCTCGTCGTTTCTCCGGTCGAGCAGGAGGCGCCGAACCTGGAAGAGCTGCTGGCCGGCGTGACACGGGAGAATCTGCCGGCGGCCGTCGATTTCGGACCGCCGGTCGGCCGGGGAGATCTGGTGACGCCCGGCGGTTACGTCCCGGACCGGGGCGACGCGGTCTGGATCTCCATGAACCCCCAGGCGGGGCATGAACAGGCGGGGCGGCGGCCGGCGCTCGTCATCTCCCCTCTCGCGTACAATCGCAAGGTCGGGCTGGCGATCATGTGCCCGATCACGAGTCAGGTGAAGGGCTATCCGTTCGAGGTCCTGATCAACGCCGGCGCCGGAGTCGGCGGAGCGATCCTCTCCGATCAGGTCAGGAGCCTGGACTGGCGGGAGCGGAGGGCGGAATTTGTCTGCAGACTTCCGGCCGAGACGGTAGCCGTCGTTCTCGAGAAGCTCCAGACATTGATAAAACCCAAAGACGAATGACCGGACGCAACGCACCGGCATGTCTTTCACATGTACCCACCTCGTGGCACCGGCAGCCGCTTGAACGCGGGTCGACTTTCTATGAACTGGCTCAACAGCCGCCCCAGGCTTTCCGCGCGATCGCACTCATCACAAGGAGTCTGGTCGCACGTTGTCCAGGATGACGTGTGGATTCTCGCGCCGACGGAGATCCGGAGCATGTATTCCGAGCAAGGAGTCTGAATGGTTCGATAACCCATCGTATCAGGCGGCACCACATTTACGGGCAGATCGAAAAAACCCAGAGAGTCGGCCAGAGCGACGATCCGCGATTTTTCCCGGTCGTTGAGCGAGAAGCGGACGACGAGCGGGGGATCCCCGATCATGTCCTTCACCAGCGTCTCGTTGACCGTATCGAGGCGGTTGCGTCCCCCGACGCCCCAAAGGAAGAGGATCTCGGCCTGGCCCTTACTCGTGGGCGGCGCCGGCGGCATCGCGCAGCCGGCGACCAGCGCGCCGAGGCCCGCGAGTGCCGCGATCAAACGACGGTCGCGTCCGGGACCGGCCATGTCACAGTCCTCCACAATCGCAGCGGGCGTCAGACCACCACCACCCGGCGCCGATCCAGCCGCCGCGTCACCGCGATGTACACCCCCAGCGCCGCCAATGAAACCAGCCCCACCGCCGCGTACGCGTACCACAGGTAATGCGCCTGCGCGTACACCTCCGGCATCGGCCCCTGCCCCGCCAGGGCCGCGGCGT
Organism: bacterium; assembly: GCA_016719645.1. GTDB lineage: Bacteria > Krumholzibacteriota > Krumholzibacteriia > LZORAL124-64-63 > LZORAL124-64-63 > PNOJ01. Next base: position 109,954 of record JADJYS010000033.1, on the reverse strand, counting down.
GCTGCTGCCGGACGGCCTCGGAGAGGGTGGACGGCTCGGGACAGTACTTGGTCAGCAGGAAGCCCGAGAGCACGAAGCCGAAGATGTTGGCGAAGAAGGAATTCATGTGGGCGAAGCCGAGGTAGGTGCCCTCCTTGCCCTTCGGCGCCTGCAGCGAGGCGAACTCCAGCCACTTCGGGCTCAGGAAGCACTCCGCGAGGCCCTGGATGGCGATGCCGATGATCATCATCAGCGTGATCGGGTGCAGCGACATGCCCAGGACGTTCACGTGGCCGTGGATCCACGCCGACCCGGCCATCGCCAGGGCCGAGAACGGGATCAGGCACATCGCCACCAGGATCGAGATCTCGGGCTTCCAGGAGCGCACCAGCTGCGTGATCAGCACCACGAACAGCACCACCACCAGCGGGTTGATGTTGGCGTACCACTCGGGCTTGTAGGCCTCGCCGGCCATGCGCAGCACGTAGTCCGGCATCGCCGCGTAGAGCTGGCCCTGGATGGCCCAGAACCCCGCCGTGATCAGGATGAGCGACAGGAAGCGCAGGTTGCTCAGGGCCATCCACATGCCCTGCAGGGTCTCGCGGAAGGTGCGGACCTGGGCCACGCCGTTGTCGTCGTCGGGGCGGTAGACCAGCGCCACCAGGATCAGCGCCACCAGCGCCGCGCCGGCCGAGAAGAAGGGCACCGTCTCGACGCCCATCTGGATGCGCATGGGCGCCACGATGGTCTTGCCCGTGAACGAGCCGATGTTGACCACCATGTAGAAGATGCTGAAGGCGCGGGCGCGGTTGTGCTCGTCGGAGCACTTCGAGACCGTGCCGGTGATCACCGGCTTGACGAAGGCGCCGCCCAGCACCACCAGCACCAGGCCCGCGATGACCGGGCCCAGCTCGTGCAGGAAGCCCAGGGTGCCGTAGCCGACGGTCAGCAGGGCGAAGGCCAGCATCAGGGCGTTGCGGAAGCCCATGCGGTCGGCCAGCGCCCCGGTGAAGAAGGGCATCAGGTAGATCCAGCCGCCGAACAGGCCGGCCACCACGCCCGCCTGGACGTCGTCCAGGCCCACGGCGCGGATCAGGTAGGTGCGCAGGGCGATGAAGGTGCCGTAGTAGGCGGCGCGCTCGCAGAGCTCGGCGCCGTTGCCGGTCCAGAAGGCGCGCGGGAAGCGCCAGGTCGTCTTGCCGTCGGTCATGGTCCTCCCCGAGGGTGCGGGCTGTGTTTCCCGTGAGTGTAGGGCAACGGCGGGCCCGGCGGCAATCTGTCTCCTGGCGGCGCGGGAAGAACGTCGCGCGTGGGCTCCGGACGGCCTGCGGTGTATATTGGGCGGGTCGCCCGCTCGCCGGAAGGTCCGGCGGCGACGGAGGGGAGCGACCATGGACATCCGACTGACCTTCCTGGGCGCCGCCGGCAACGTCACCGGCTCGCGCTACCTCGTCGAGGCCGGCGGCAAGCGCGTCTACGTGGACTGCGGCCTGTTCCAGGAGTGGCGCCACAAGGCGCGCAACTGGCAGCCGGACCCCGTCGCGCCGGCGGACATCGACGCGGTGGTCCTGACCCACGGCCACCTCGACCACTGCGGCCTGCTGCCGAAGCTGGTGCGCGACGGCTTCGCCGGCCGCATCCACTGCACGGCGGCGACGGCCGACATCGCCATGATCGTCATGGAGGACGCGGGCACGATCCAGGAAGAGGACGCCCGCAACAAGCGCAAGCGGCACCGGCGCGAGGGCCGCAGCGGCCCGCACCCCGAGGAGCCCCTCTACACCCACCGCGACGCCCTCGCCGTCCGCAAGCGCCTGACCAAGGCGGCGTTCGGCGCCCCGGTGCGCGTGGCCGACGGCATCGAGGTCGAGTTCACGCCGGCCGGGCACATCCTGGGCGCCGCCTCGGTGATCCTGCGCCTCGGCGAGGGCGGGAGCCGGCGCACGCTGGTCTTCTCGGGCGACCTCGGCCCCTGGGACATGCCGATCCTCGAGGACCCGCGGCCGCCCGCCCACGCCGACTACCTGGTGATCGAATCGACCTACGGGGAACGGGACCACGACCCGCCGCGGGAGGTGCCCGAAGCCCTGGCCCGCGTGGTCCACGAGACCGCCGCCGCGGGCGGCAACCTGGTGATCCCGAGCTTCTCGGTCGAGCGCACCCAGGACCTGCTCTACCACCTGAACCAGCTGCGCCAGGCGGGCCGCGTGCCCGACCTGCCCGTCTTCGTGGACAGCCCGATGGCCATCAAGGTCACCGAGGTCTTCGCGCGGCACCCCGAGCTGTTCGACGAGGAGGCCCGCGTCCTGCTGCGCGAGGGCCGGCACCTGAGCGACTTCCCCGGCCTGCGGCTCTGCCGGACCCGCGAGGAGTCCCAGGCGATCAACTTCCAGAAGCGGCCGGCGATCATCATCGCCGGGTCGGGCATGTGCACCAGCGGCCGCATCAAGTACCACCTCGAGCACAACCTGGGCCGGCCCGAGAGCACGGTGCTGTTCATCGGCTACCAGGCGTCCGGCACCCTGGGCCGCGACATCCTGGACGGCGCGCCCGAGGTGCGCCTGTTCGGCGCGATGCGGCCGGTCCGCGCGCGGGTGGCCGAGATCCACGGCTTCTCGGCCCACGCCGGACGCGGCGAGCTGCTGCGCTGGGCGGGCGCGCTGCGGGAGAAGCCGCGGCACGTCTTCGTCACCCACGGCGAGCCCGAGACCGCCGCCGCCTTCGCCGAATCCCTGCGCCGCGAGTGCGGGTACGAGGCGTCGGTGCCGGCGTACCTCGACGCCGTCACCCTCACCTGATCCCGCGGCCCCCCGCGGCCGCCCCGGAGCCGACATGCACGACGACCGCGACGGCCTCGCCGGGCGCTACCGGCGCATCGAAGCCCAGCTGGCCGAGCTGTTCCTGAAGACCGACGACCCGACCGCCCGCATGGCGACCGCCGTCGCGGTGCTGCACCACAAGATGCCGCACTTCTTCTGGACGGGGTTCTACCGGGTGATCGACGGCGCGCTGGTGGTCGGCCCCTACCAGGGGCCGGTGGCCTGCGCCGTGCTGCGCGGGCCGGAAGGCGTGTGCTGGGCCGGGGTCCGCGGCGGCGCGACGGTGGTGGTGCCCGACGTCCACGCCTACCCGGGCCACGTCGCCTGCGACGCGCGCTCGCGCAGCGAGATCGTCGTGCCGGTGCGCGACGCCGGCGGCGACATCGTGGCGGTGCTGGACGTGGATTCCGAGCGGCCGGACGCCTTCGGCGAGGTCGACCGCGAGGGGCTCGAGCGGATCGTCGCGCTGCTGTTCTGACCTGCCGGGCCCCCTACTTCACCAGCATCAGCTTGCGGCTGGTCACCGACCCGTCCGCGACCAGCCGCGCCAGGTAGAAGCCGCTGGGCGCGGGCCGGCCCGCGGCGTCGCGGCCGTCCCAGACGTAGGCGTGCGGGCCGCCGGGCAGGTCGGCGTCGACCAGGCTGGCGAGCAGGCGGCCGTCGGCGGCGTGGATGGTCAGGCGCGCGCGGCCGGGGCGGGCCAGGGCGAAGCCCAGCTGCGTCGCGGGGTTGAACGGGTTGGGCGCGGCGGCCAGGCGCAGGCCGGCGGCCGACGGCGTCACGTCCATCGTCTGGTAGACGTCCTCGTGCTCGAGGATCCAGAAGCCGTCCTCCATGTCGACCAGGTAGAGGCGCGGGCCGCGGGCGACGACGCTCTGGGCCGTGCCGGCGGTGTCGAAGTGGCCGATCGGCTCGGGCAGGCGCTGGTCCTTGACGTCGACGATCGTCAGGCCGTGCGGGTAGGTCGCGGCGTAGACGAAGTCGCCCTGGAGCGTGACGCCGGCGGCGTGTCCCTTGGTGAGGCAGCGGCCGATCTCCACCGGGCTGGCGGGATCGCTGACCAGCACCAGCCGCAGGCCCACGCTCCCCTCGGCCAGCACCACGAAACCGTCACCCGCGTCGACGCCCTGGCTGAACCCGTCGGTGCCGAGCTGGCCGGCCAGGACGGGGTGCGCCGGGTCGGAGACGTCGACGATGCGCAGACCGTCGTAGCCGTAGGCCAGGTAGGCCGTGCCGTCGCGCACCTGCAGGCCGTAGACGTACTGGCCCGACACGAAGTAGCGCCCCACCAGCCGCGGCGCCGCGGGCGTCGCGACGTCGACGATCAGCAGGCCCTGGTTGCGGTCGCCCACGTAGCAGAGGTCGCCGTCCAGCACGATGCAGTTGGCGTAGAAGGACGAGTAGCGGCCGAGCAGGACCGGCGCGGCCGGGTCGTGCACGTCGACGATCTGCAGGCCGCCCGACTCCGCGGCGACGTAGGCGATCCCGTCGCGGACCTTCACGTCGCGGGCGTGGGTCGCCGGCCAGCGGCCGAGGCCGCGCGGCGCGGCGGGATCGCGCACGTCCACGATGCGCAGGCCGTCGTAGCGGCCCACGACGTAGGCCGTGGTGCCCACGACGTCCATCTTCGCGCTGTGGCCGCCGTCGTCGCGGCGGCCGACCTCGACCGGGGCCTGTCCCGGCGCCTGCGCCACCACCGCCAGCCCGGTGGGGCTGGTCGGCACGTAGAGCCAGTCGCGGCCGGCGACCGTGGTGAGGCAGTTGTCGTAGGGCAGCGACCCCGCCCAGACCGGCGCCGCCGCGTCCGTCAGGTCGAAGGACTGGAAGCCGCAGCTGAAGCCGGAGACGTAGAGGCGGTCCCCGACGGTCACCGCGTCCACGACGTTGCCGGGCAGCGGGTAGGTGGCGACGGCCAGGGGGGCGGCCGGCGCCGACAGGTCCAGCACGCCGAAGCCGTCGTTGCCGAGCGCGCAGTAGGCGTGGCCCCCGCGCAGGCTCAGGCCGCGCACCGAGTCCCACGGCTTGGTGACCGACACCGGCTTGGGCGCGGTCGGCCAGGTGACGTCCAGGACGTGCACGCCCCCCGACCCGTACGACAGGTAGGCCAGGTGGTCCTGCAGGTCGACCTCGAACAGGGTGCCGTCGGTGCTGTAGGCGGCCGCTTCGCGCGGGCGCTTGGGGTCGCGGACGTCCACGACGCGCAGGCCGTGGTCGCCGACGGCCAGGAACGCGAAGCCGCCGCGCACCGCGATGTCGTAGATCCGCCCCGGGACGTCCAGCCTGGCGAGCCCGCGCGGGTGCTTGGGGTCGCGCACGTCCACCACCGCGAGGCCGTACTCGATGAGGCTCACGTAGGCGAGGCCGCGGTCCACGGCCAGGAAGAAGATCTCGCTCGGGAGCGTGAGGGACCCGAGGCGGACGGGCGCGGCGGGGTCGCGGAAGTCGACGATCTCCAGGGCGGCGCCGTTGCCCACCAGCACGGTGTCCCCCATGGCGCAGGCGGCGTAGCAGGCGCCGTTGGGCCAGTGCCCGAGCGGCTTCACGCGCTCGGCGGCGTTGGGCAGGGGGATGCCGGGATCGCTCTGGGCGTGGGCGCCCGCCGCGCAGACGAGCAGCGCGGCCGGCAGGAGGCAGGCGAGGCGGCGGGCGATCGACACGTCGGTCCCCTTTCTGGCGGGTGGCCGGACTCGCTTCAGTATACGGGAACCGCCGGCCGGCGACCACAGCGACCCTCCGGCCTTTCCCGAACGCCGATTTTCACTATCTTGGCGGCCGGACCCACCCACACCGACCCGGAGGTCGCGATGAACCCCACGTTCGCCCTGGTCCTGGGCCTGATCCTCGGTCTCGCGCTGGCCGCCGGCGCCGGCGTCGGCATGCTGCGCACCCGGATGATCGCGCCGCGCCGCAGCCGCCGCAGCTTCGACGACACCTGCGCCGCGATCGAGCGCGTGGTGCCGGCCGACCCCGAGGGCTGGAGCCTGCCCCTGCCGGCCTGGGACGCCTTCCCCCTTCTGGAGAAGAAGGGCCTGGCCCCGGAGAACCTGCGCGGCCTGCGCTTCTTCTTCGTCTGCAACCCGAAGTACGCCTCCGGCATGCTGCGCCTCGAACCGTCGTTCGCCGGCATGATGCCCTGCACCTGGGCCGTCTACGAGAAGCAGGACGGGTCGGTCTGGCTGGCGAAGATGAACGTGGGGCTGATGGGCCGGCTGTTCCCGCCGGCGATCGCCGCGATCATGGGCCGGGTCGCCGCCGCGGACGAGCGGTTCCTGGCCGAGATCCTGGGTTGAAACGGGGGCCCCCGCGGGGGCCCTTCGATTCCGTCCTGGCGCTTCCCGGCCGATTTGCTTATGGTGGTGAGGATCCGTCGGGCATCAAAGACATGGTTCGCATCCCGACCCCCATAAATCCCGCGTTACGAGCTGAGAATGCGACTTGGCTCATCCGAGCCAAGGAGAACCCTGAGTTGAGTTTCGACATCTTCGGCCTCGATCCGCGCATCCTCGATGGCGTGCGCGCCGCCGGCTATACCAAGCCGACCCCCATCCAGCGCCAGGCGATCCCCGAAGTCATGGCCGGCCGCGACGTCCTGGGCGTGGCCCAGACCGGCACCGGCAAGACCGCGGCCTTCGCCCTGCCCATCCTGCAGCGCCTGCTCGACGGCCCCCGCGGCCGCACGCGCGCGCTGATCATCGCGCCCACGCGCGAGCTGGCCGAGCAGATCCACGGCTTCTTCCACACGATGACCCGCCGCACCGGCCTGCGCAGCGCGACGGTGTACGGGGGCGTCGGCCGCGCCGCCCAGGCCCAGGCCCTGCGCCGGGGCACCGAGATCATCGTCGCCTGCCCGGGCCGCCTGCTCGACCACATGGGCGAGGGCGACGCCGACCTGTCCGGGATCGAGATCCTGGTCCTGGACGAGGCCGACCGCATGTGCGACATGGGCTTCCTGCCCGACGTGAAGCGCATCCTGCGGGAGCTGCCCGTCGACCGCCAGACGCTGTTCTTCTCGGCGACCATGCCGATGGACATCCGCGGCCTGGCCGACCGGATCCTGCGCAACCCGCTCGCCGTCCAGGTCGACACCATCGCCCCGGCCGCCACGGTCGCCCATTCGATCTACCCCACGACCGACCGCCTGCGCAAGAGCATGCTCGAGACGCTGCTGCGCCGCGAGGCCACCGGCCGCACGCTGGTCTTCACCCGCACCAAGCACCGCGCGCGCAGCCTGGCCCACGACCTCGAGCGCTCCGGGATGCGCGTCGCCGAGCTGCAGGGCAACATGCCGCAGAGCAAGCGCCAGCAGGCCATCGACGGCTTCCGCAGCGGCCGCTACGACATCCTGGTCGCCACCGACATCGCGGCCCGCGGCATCGACGTCACCGCGGTCAAGCACGTCATCAACTACGACGCGCCCGACACCGTCGACGCCTACACCCACCGCATCGGCCGCACCGGCCGCGCCCAGCTCACCGGCGAGGCCTTCACCCTGGTCGACAGCGACGACAGCGAGCTGATCGAGCGCATCGAGAAGACCCTCGGCGTGCCGCTGGAGCGGCGCCGCATCGACGGCTTCGACTACGGCGCCTTCACGCCCGAGACGGCCCTGAACCCGGTGCGCCGCGCCGCGGCGTCGGGACGGTCCGGCGGCGGGGGGCGGCGGCGGGCTCCCACGCGGATGAAGCGCTTCGGTTAGAAGCCGTCTCGCACCGACCTGACGGGGACGCGCCCCGGGCACCTCGTGTGCCCGGGGCGCTTGGCCTTTCGGCCCTTTCGCCATCCTGGCTTCAGGGCCTGCAGGACACCCCGTCAGGACGGTGCGAGACTGCGACAGGGATGCGGCGGGCTCAGGCCGAGGCGCGGTCTTTCCAGTTCCACCATTTGAGCAGGTCGGGGTCGCGGTCGGCGGCGGGGGTCGCGGCGTAGTAGACCGCGCAGCGGAAGACGTACAGGACGCAGGGGTCCTGCCGCGCGCCGCGGACGTCGCAGAGGTCGCGGTAGAGCCGCTCGGGGTCCAGGCCGCGCAGGTCGGCGGGTTCGCGCATCCCCAGCTCGCGCAGGTCGGCGGCGAGGCTCGGGCCGATGCCGGGGATGGCCTGCAGGGGGTCCTTGGCGCGGCCGGCGCTCACAGCGCCGAGACGCTGCGCAGCAGCGCTTCGTTGTCGGCCGTCTGCTCGACGAGCTTCAGCAGGCCCAGCATGGCGGTCTTGGGGTCGGCCTGCACCATGCGGCGGCGCAGGGTGTTGAGGCGGGCCATGTCCTCGACCGAATACAGCAGCTCGTCGCGGCGGGTGCCGCTGGCGCGCAGGTCGATGGCGGGGAAGACGCGGTTCTCGGCCAGCGAGCGGTCCAGGACGATCTCGCTGTTGCCCGTGCCCTTGAACTCCTCGAAGATCAGATCGTCCATGCGCGAGCCGGTCTCCACCAGCGCGGAGGCCACCACGGTCACCGAGCCGCCGTGCTCGATGTTGCGGGCCATGCCGAAGATCTTGCGCGGGATCTCCAGGGCGCGGGCGTCCAGGCCGCCGGTCATCGTGCGGCCCGAGCCCGCGGCGTGCAGGTTGAAGGCCCGTCCCAGGCGGGTCAGGCTGTCGATGAGCACCACCACGTCCCGCCCGCACTCCAGCTCGCAGCGCACCTGGGCCATCGCCAGCTCGGCCAGCCGCACGTGGGTGGCCGTGTCCTGGTCGCTGGAGCTGGCCAGCACCTCGGCCGGCACGCGCCGGCGGAAGTGGGTGACCTCCTCGGGCCGCTCGTCGATGAGCAGCACGACGATGCGCGCGTCGGGGTCGCAGGCGGCGATGGCGATGGCCAGGTCCTCGAGGATCTGCGTCTTGCCCGCCTTGGGGGGCGAGACGATCATCGCGCGCGTGCCGCGGGCCAGGGGCGCCACCAGGTCGACGATGCGCATGGTGACGTTGCCGCCGTCGCCCAGGCGGAAGCGTTCGGCGGGGTTGATCGCGGTGAGCTTGTCGAAATGGGTGCGGCCGCGGAAGGCGGCGGGCGAGAGCCCGCAGACCGAGGACACGTCCCCGAGCTGCGGGCCCTTGCGACCCTTCTCGACCGTTCCCGCGACGACGGCGCCGTCGATCAGCCCGTGCTTCTGCACGAGCTGGGGCGGGACCCAGGGGTCCTCGGGACGGGGTTGGAACGACCGCGCGGGGCTGCGCAGATAGCCGCCGCCGCGCTTGTCGAGACCGAGGACACCGGTGATCGTTTCGGACATCAATGCGCCGCCTGAGGCTACTGGACGACTTCGGCGGTCCAGGCCGTGAACGAGACCCGACAGGTCAGGAAGAAATCCTTGATCCGCGCCACGGTCACGCCGCCGGCCATGTCCAGGTCCAGCTCCAGACGGGGATCGCCCTCGTCGTCGAGGTAGGAGCGGGAGTAGCGGCGGGTCTGGTTCCAGGTGTTGACCTTCTTCAGCGTGGCGTTGCCGTCGCCGAAGGGCGCGTAGAACTGCAGCGACTCGCCGTCCTTCGCCAGGAACATCCAGGTGTTGTAGCCCTCGAGCTTCCACAGCAGGTCGCCGTCCTCGTCGACCGAGACGGAGTAGCCCTCGTCCTCGAGCAGCTCCTGCACGTCGTCGCGGGTGATCGACTCGATGACGTCCTTGTCGCCGGCCTGGGCGGCCGCGGCGAAGGCCAGCATGGCCAGCAGCGTGACCAGGACGAGGGGCAGGACGAGGCGGGTCGCGGAAACGGCCGGTTTCTGGCTCACGTCGGATCTCCTTGAAAGGTGAAATGGGATGCGGAACAGCTCGCAGGAGCTGCCATTCTACCCGTATTCGTCCGGATCCGCCAAGGCTAAAGTGGAATTCCGGCCCCGGAATCAGCCCTTCACTTCCCGGACGGCGTCGATGACGGTCCCGTCCACCCACTTGATCGCGGCCACGACCTTCTCGCCCAGCTCGGGCGGGGCGGGCGGCCCGCCGACGATCTCCTCGACCTCGGCCTTGAGGTCGCGGATGTCGCGCAGGGGCAGGCTGGAACCCCGCAGCTTGCCCAACAGGTCCTGCCGCAGGGGGTTGACGGCGATGCCCCGCTCGGTGACCACGACGTCGATCAGCTCGCCGGGGCCGCAGAGGGTGGTCACCCGGTCGACCAGCACCGGGATGCGGTCCCGGAAGCTGGGGACCGGCAGGATGGTGCACCTGCCGGCCAGGCAGTTCATCCAGCCGCCGATGCCGTGCAGCAGGCGGCCGTCGCTGTGGGTCACGACGTTGGCGTTGAAGTCGACGTCGACCTCGGTGGCGCCCAGCACGACGGCGTCCAGCAGGCTGGCGAAGTTGCCCTTGCCGTGCCAGTTGTAGCTGGTGAAGGGGCTGGTGTTGACGTGGCCGGGGTTCTCGCGCATCGAGCGCACGCCGGCGAGGTCGAAGGTCTGGCCGTCGAGGATGTAGTCGGTCAGTCCCTCCTCGAGCATGTCGACCAGGTACTGCGTGCTGCCGCCGCGCACGAAGCGCGCCTTGATCCCGCGCTCGCGCATGATGTCGCGCAGGAACAGGGCGAAGCTCAGGGCCGTGCCGCCGGCGCCGGCCTGGAAGCTGAAGCCGTCGCGAACGATGCCGGCCTCGTCGCAGAAGCGGGCGGTCAGCTCGGCGATCAGCAGGCGGTCGGGCGACTTGGTGATCTCGGTGGTGCCCGAGACGATCTTGCTGGCGTCGCCGATGCGGTCCAGCACGACGACCTGGTCGACGTTGTTGCCCTGGATCTGCCAGGGGATGCAGGGGAACGGCACCAGGTTGTCGGTGACCACGATGACGTGGTCGGCGTACAGCGAGTCCGCCAGCGCGAAGCCCAAGAGGCCGCAGGCGGTCGGGCCGCGGTCGCCGGTCGCGTTGCCGAAGGGGTCGGCCGTCGGGGCCGCGATGACCGCGATGTCGAGGTGCAGCTCGCCGTCCTGGATCGCCTGCCAGCGGCCGCCGTGGCTGCGCAGCACGCCCATCCCCCGCATCCGGCCCTGGCTGCAGTAGTCGCCCAGGGGGCCGTTCATGCTGCCCTCGATGTGGTGGATGACCCCGCTCTCGAGCAGCTCCAGCAGCGGCGCGTGGCAGGGGAAGGCCGCGCTGGGCACCCAGCGCAGGTCCCGGACGCCCAGCTCGGCCGCCGCTTTGAATACCTGGTTGGCGACCAGGTCGCCGTTGCGCAGGTGGTGGTGGCTGCCGATGGTCATGCCGTCGCGCAGGCCGGCGCGCTGCAGGGCGGTCTTGAGGTCCGGGGCGGTCTTGTCGCCGTCGGCCGGGTAGTCGGCGCAGGAGCGGATCGGCGGGGCGGCCTTGCGGCCCTGCGGGCGGTAGCGGCCCACGCCCTGGAAGGGGACGGCCGGGTGGCCGTTGATCTCGGCCGGCACCAGGCGGCCCGCGGCGTTCTCGACCAGCTTCGTCATCGCGCGACCCCCTCGTTGCCGGACCCGCGCCAGTCCGCCGGCAGCAGCCCCGCCGCCAGCGCCGTCGCCAGGACGCCCTGGGCCCGCTTGACCACCGGGGCGTCGATCATCTTGGTGCCCAGGGCGACCACGCCGAGGCCCTGCGCCTCGGCCTGCTCGAACGCCAGCACGATCCGCTGCGCCTTGGCCAGCTCGTCGGGCGTGGGCGCGAAGGCGGCGTGCACCACGGCGATCTGCCGCGGGTGGATGCAACCCTTGCCCACGAAGCCCAGCGCCTTGGCCTCGGCGCAGGAGGCGCGCAGGCCGTCCTCGTCGGCGACGTCGCTGAACACGGTGTCGATGGGCTGCACGCCGGCGGCCACCGCGCCGTTGACGACCTGGCTGCGGGCCCAGAACGACTCGCGGCCCTCGAGCGTGCGCGGCGCGCCGATGTCGGCGGTGTAGTCCTCGAGGCCCACCGCCAGCGCGATCACCGACGGGTCCGCCGCCGCGATCTCGAAGGCGCGCCAGGCGCCCAGGGCCGACTCGATGATGGGCATCAGGAAGACCTCGCCCGCGGCCTTCGCCTGCTCGCGGATCGCCGCGACGCGGGCGGCGACGGCGCGCACCTGGGCGGGGTCCTCGACCTTCGGGACGAGGATCACGTGCGGGTTGTGCGGCACGATCCAGTCCAGGTCCTCGAGCCCGCGCTCGCCCTGGTTGATGCGGACCATGCGCTCGGCCGCGCCGAAGTCCACCACGCGCAGGGCGTTGCGCACCAGCGCCCGCGCGGCGTCCTTCTCGGCCGGCGCCACGGCGTCCTCGAGGTCCAGGATCACGCCGTCGGGCAGGTGCAGGCCGGCGTTCAGGAAGAGCTTGGGCTGGTTGCCCGGCAGGTACAGGCGCGAGCGGCGCAGGCGGCGCCGGACGGCCGGCGCGGCGCAGCAGGGGCGCAGCTCCGGCAGCAGGGCGCCCGCGAGGCCGGGGTCGGCGCGCCGGGCCGCGCACTCGAGCCGGGCGTCCAGGACGAAGGGCACCGCCCCCTGGTCGTCGACCTCGACGCGCGCGTGCTCCAGGCCCAGGGTGCGGCAGCCGGCCGCGATCTGCGCCCGGATGCGCTCGCCGTACATCGAGGCCACCTTGCTCGCGACGGTCAGTTCCAGACCGCCCCCGTCGCGCAGCTCCACCGAGATCCAGCAGTCCGAGCGCACGCCCGCGTCCCGGCTGCCCGCCTCTCCCCTGCCTGCCATGGTCCCACCTCGCGGTCGATCCGGTCGTGGTGTGAGGTCGCGGGGTCCGCCCGCGGCGGCGCCCCGCCTGAATGATGGCCGCGGGAGCTGCCCTTTTCAAGGGAATCGCCGCGCCGCGGCCCGCCCGGAGGCTCATTCCGCTCAATCGGCGCCCCTGCGCGCCGATAACCAGGAGGCCCGGCGCACGCCCGCGTGCGCCGGGCCGGCACCCATCCCCGTCCCGGAGCGCGGCCATGAAGATCCTGATCGTCGACGACTCGCGCGCCATGCGGCGCATCATCCAGCGCACCCTGCGCCAGGCCGGCTTCACCGGCCTCGAGGTCCTCGAGGCCGGCGACGGCGTCGAGGCGCTCGAGCTCGCGCGCGACGCCCGCCCCGACCTGATCCTGTCGGACTGGCACATGCCCCGCATGTCGGGCCTCGAGTTCAAGCGGGCCCTGAACGCGGCCGGCCTCGGCATCCCCTTCGGCTTCGTCACCTCCGAGAACACGCACGAGATGCGGCAGCTCGCCGAGGAGGCCGGGGCGGATTTCCTGCTGGCGAAGCCGTTCACGCCCGAGGACATGAGCCTGGCGCTGGAGGCGTTCGTGGCGTGACGACGGCGGCCGGCAGCCTCGTCAGCGCCGAGCTCGCCGCCGCCGCCGAGGCGGTGCGCGAGACGTGCGGCCTGCAGTTGGGGCTGGCCCTGCAGCCCGCGCCGGACGACGGCGGGGCGCCCGCTGCCGGCCACGGTCTGGTACCGCAGCGGCATCGACCTGGCGGCGCCCGGCGGCCGCTGGCGGCTGACGCTGCTGGCGGACGCGCAGAGCGCCCGCCGGCTGACGCAGCGGCTGTTCGGTCTGGATCCCGACGAGGACCCCGAGCCGGCGGACCTGGCCGACGCCTTGAAGGAACTGGTCAACATCGCCGCCGGGGTCTTCAAGCGCGACCGGAGCGACCCGCGGCTGCACATCGCCCTGCCCGAGTTCGACGAGGGCGGGCCGGCCTCGGCTCCCGCCGTCCCGGGCGCGGGATCGGTCCGGCTGACCACGGACCCCGGCGACCTGCAGGTCCGCGTGCTGCTCGCCTGGCGCTGCGCTCCCGGAACAGGAGACGCGCGGCATGAGCCTTAGATTCGCCGCCGGCAGCCTCGTCGACACCCTGGACCGGACCATGGGCCATCCTACCGGCCTGCGCCTGACACCCGCCGGAGCGCCCTGGGACCCGGCGTCGGCGCCCGGCGGGGCCTGGCGGATCCCCCTGCTGGACGACGGCGGCGAAGAGGCCGGCGCCGTGGTGGCCGACCTGGGCGCCGTCGTGCTGCTGGGAGGCTGGCTGATCATGCTGCCGCCCGGCAGCATGCAGGAGCAGATCGCCGCAGGACAGCCGTCGGAGCAGGTCCGGGAGGCCTACGCGGAGGTCGTCAACGTCCTGCGCGGCGAGATCAACAACACCGGCCTCAACCCCCACGTCGTGCCGGGACCGCTCGCGCCGTACGAGGACGGGCCGGCCTGGCAGGCCGCGCCCGCGAACCGGCTCGACCTCCACGCGGAAACCGGGTTCGTGACGATCCGGATCGCGTTCCTGGGCCGCTGACCGCCACCGGCCGGTACGCCGAGGCCGCCCCCCCGCGGGGGCGGCCTTCGCATGCGTGCGCGACGCGGTCAGCCGACGGGCTGGGGCCTGGGCGGCGCGCTCGCCCCGCCGAGGGTCTGGAAGATCTCCATCATCTCCTCGAGTCCCAGCGAGACCTCGGCCATGGTCTGCTCGGCGATGTCCGGCGGCAGCGCGAGCCGCTCGGCCGACGCCGGGTCGAACCGGTACAGCATCGCGTCGGCGCCCATCCCCCAGCCGACGTCCCGGCACAGGACGTCCGCGACGTGGACGATGTCCAGCAGCGGCTCGGGATCGGCGCAGCCCGAGGGGTGGTGGTGGTAGCGCACCGCGGTCACGATGCGCTCGGGGATCTGCCAGCGGTGCAGCAGCGAGGCGGCGACCGAGGCGTGGTCGGTGCCCACGATCTCGCGCTCGGCCTCGTCGAACGGGATGCCGCGCTGCTCCACCAGCGCGCGGATCTTGCCCATGTCCACCTCGACGAAGTTGCCCAGGACGATCTTGCCCATGTCGTGCAGCATGCCGGCGGTGAAGGCGTCCGCCGGCTCGGCCTGGCCGAGCTCCTGGGCGAGGTACTCCGAGGCCATCGCGGTGGCGATCGCGTGCTGCCAGAGCATGGCCGGGGTCAGGTCGTAGCCGCGGATCGGCTTGCGGGCCATCGGCGCCACGCACACGGCCAGCACCATCTGGTAGACCCGTTTCAGGCCCAGGCGGGTGATGGCGTACTGCACCGAGCCGATCGTCCCCTCGCAGCCGAAGTAGGCCGAGTTGGCCAGACGCAGCAGGCTGGTGGTCAGGCCCGGGTCGACCTCGATGACCTTCGCCAGTTCGGGGTAGCTGACGTTGGGGTCGTTGCAGTACTTCTGCAGCTTGAAGACGACCTCGGGCAGCGGCGGCACCGCGTGCACCTTGGCCAGGATGTCGCGTCTGATGCTCACAGTTCCGACTCCTTTCCGTCCGTCCGGACGATCGTGCGCCCGGTCTGCAGATCCAGGGCCAGGGTGCGCGCCTGCGCGCCGCCCACGCTCTGGGCCCGCAGTTCGAGTCCGTTCTTCCACAGCACCTTGCCCAGCACTTCGAGGTTGCGCTGGCCGATCTTGAAGATCTCGTCGGGGCCCAGGGGCGAGCCGCCGCCGGCGGCCTTGACCAGCAGGCGGCGCTGGTTGGCGCCGAGGTCGTAGACGGCCTGCAGCAACGCCGGCAGTCCCGTGTCGACGAACATCGCGGGGCGCGCGGCGGCCTTGCGGGGGTCGATCCTCGAGAGGGGCAGCATGCAGTGGATCAGCCCGCCGACCCCCGCCTCCGGGTCGAAGACGGTCACCCCCACGCAGGAACCCAGCGAGTAGGTCACCAGGACCTGGGCGGGGTCGGCCGAGACCCGCATCTCGGAGATGTCGACCGCGACGATGGTCCGGCCCTCTCTCTGGGCCTGGGCAATGTCGAGCAGGGCGCTCATGGGCACCCCCTCTGCGGTCCGATGCGGCCAGTTGCCATCTTATACCCTCCTGTAGACGGCCGGCTGCCGGCGTTCGAAGCGGTCCTCGACGCCCAGCAGCGTCTCCGACGGACCGACGATCAGGTGACCGCCCGGCCGCAGCAGCCGGTGGAACTCCGCCACCGCGGCCGCCCGCTGCCGGGGATCGAAATAGATCAGCACGTTGCGGCAGAAGACGACGTCGAAATCGCCGCGGATCGGGAAGGGTGTCCGGCCCAGGTTCAGGCGGCGGAACAGCACCCTCCGCTTGAGGTCGTCGACGACGCGCAGGACGTCCCCGTCCGGACCGGCGCCGGTCGCGAACGCCGTCGCCTGAAACCGCCGGGGCACGGCGGCGGCCTGCGCCGGGGTGTAGTTGCCGCGCTGGGCCCGCTGCAGGGCCAGGGTGGAGATGTCCGTCGCCAGGATGCGCCAGTCCGCCGACGCCGGCAGGTCCGCGCGCAGGACCATGGCCAGCGAGTAGGGCTCCTCCCCGGTCGCGCAGCCCGCCGACCAGAAGTGCAGGCGCCTCCCCCCGGTCGCCAGCCGGCGCGCGGCGGCGGCGGCGAACGCGAAGTGGTCCGGCTCGCGGAAGAACCGCGTGACGCCGGTGGCGACGACGTCGAGAGCTGGCGGCCGCCCGCCGTGCCGCGGCGCGGGCGAACTCGCGGGGCGACGGCGACGCCACGGCGAAATCCGGCGCGGGCCAGGCGCCCTGCTGGCGGCGGCTCACGCCGCGCCTCCCGGCTCGTCGCCGAAGAACACGCGGGCGGCGTCCAGCAGGATGATCACGGCGCCGCCCAGCTGCGCCAGGCCCGCGACGGCGGCGCCGGCGCCCCCGCCCGAGTGCGGGGCGATCGCCGCGGCGTCGATGTTGAGCACTTCCGTCACGTCGTCGACGACGGCGGCGGCGACCGCGGTCTGCTCCCCGTCCTCGATCCGGCAGACCACCAGGCTCGTGCGCCTGGTCTCGGTCGCGGCCTCCATGCCGAACAGGCGGCGCAGGTCGACGACCTGCACGACCCGGCCGCGCAGGTTCACGACGCCGCGCACGTGGTCCGGCGCCCCCGGCACCCGGGTCACCGGCAGCATCCCGCTGATCTCCTGCACCACGCCGATGTCCAGCCCGTAGGTCTCCGCGCCCAGCCGGAAGCCCAGGTAGCTCCCGGGAGCGGCGGTGACCGGGTTGCGCGTCGTCGTCTCCATGGTCCCTCTCCGTTTCCGCAACGCTGCGGTGTCCGTTCAGGCTCCCGCCGGCATCGCCCGCCCGCGCTCGCAGCGGGCGCGGACGGAGCGGATCAGCACCGGGATGTCGAGGATCAGGGCCACGCGGCCGTCCGGGAGGATGGTGCCGCCCGCGATGCCCGGCACGCCGCCGTCCGTGCCTTCGAACGCCTTGATGACGACCTGCTGCTGCCCGAGCAGATCGTCCGCCACCAGGCCGACGCGGCAGCCGTCGCCCTCGACCACCAGCGCCACCGACCGCTCCGGCTCGCCGCCCGGGACGCCGAAGCGCTCGTGCAGCCGCAGCAGCGGGATCAGCGCGCCCTCGTCCCGCAGCAGCTCGTCGCCGTCGAAGGGCCGCACGATGTCGGCCGGCGTCGGGCGCACGACCCGGCGGACGGCGAGGGTCGGCACGATGTACGTCTCGTCGCCGACGCCCAGCGTCAGGCCGTCGATGACCGCGAGCGTCAGCGGCAGCCGGAAGCGGAAGCGGCAGCCGCGCCCGGGCTCCGACGCGATCTCCATCCCGCCGCGCAGCTCCTCCAGGTTGCGGCGCACCACGTCGAGGCCGACGCCGCGCCCGCTGACCTCGGTGACCTGCGTCGCGGTCGAGAAGCCGGGCAGGAAGATCAGGTCGTGGATGGCGTGGTCGGGCGGCTGGGCGCCGGGCGGCAGCAGGCCGCGGCGGATCGCCTTGTCCAGGATGGCGTCGCGGTCGAGGCCGCGCCCGTCGTCCTCGACCTCCAGGACGATGCTGCCGCCCTCGTGGTAGGCCCGCAGGCCGATGGTCGCGCGGGCGGGCTTGCCCGCGGCGACCCGCTGCGCGGGGTCGGCCTCGATGCCGTGGTCCACCGCGTTGCGCAGCAGGTGGATCAGGGGGTCGGTCAGCAGGTCGACCACCGAGCGGTCCAGCTCGGTCTCCTCGCCGCCGGTGCGCAGTTCCACGTCGCGCCCCGACTTGCGGGCCAGGTCGCGCACCAGCCGGGTCATCTTCTGGAAGACCGGCCGCACCGGCACCATGCGCACGTCCAGGCCGATGCGCTGCAGTTCGCGGCTGAGCTTGGCGAGGCGCTCCAGGTTCCGCTGCTGCTCCACCGGCATCAGCCGCGGGTCGCAGGTGCGCCGGATCATCGCCTCGATGATGACCAGCTCGCCGATGGTGTCGACGAGCCGGTCCAGGCGGTCGGCGCTCACGCGCACGGCCTCCCGCTGCGCGGACGCGGCGGGGTGCGGCGACGGGGCGGCCGCGACGGCCGCGGCGGCCGGCGGCGGGGCCGGTTCGCCCGCGCGCTCCCTCCCCCGCGACAGCATCACCAGCCCGCCGGACGGCGGCGGCGGGGCCAGTCGCGCCGCCAGCGCCGAGACGGCGGCGGGCACGCGCAGCAGGCCGTCGCCGCGCAGGGCCGCCGCGACGTCGGCGGACAGCCGCTTCAGGGCGTCGGTGGCCGCCAGGGCCAGGTCCAGGTCGTCGCCGACGAGCGCGATCTCGCCGCGGCGGGCCCGGTCCAGGTGGTGCTCCGCGGCGTGGGCCAGGGACTGGACGGGGGCGAGCCCCGCGAAGCCGGCCATGCCCTTGAGCGTGTGGAAGGCGCGGAACGCGGCGTTCAGGGACTCCGTCGCGTCCGGCGCCTGCTCCAGCGCCAGCAGGCGGGCCTCGGCCTCCTGCAGGTGCTCGTCGGCCTCGTCCAGGAAGTCGCGGAGCGTGTCGGGGTCCAGCGACCGCAGCTCGACGGCGGCGTCGCGGCCGGGATCGGCGGCCGCCCCCGCCTCCCCTCCCGCTGCGAGGTGGTGGAGGATCCAGTCGGTCGCGTCCAGGATGCGGTCGACGCCGGCGCTGAGGCCCTCGTCGAGCAGGACGTTCTCGACCTCGCGCGCGCGCTCGGCGACGCCGCGGTCGCCGAGCGTGACGGCTTCGCAGCCGAGGTCGTGGAACAGGCACAGCAGGTCGTCCAGATCGTCCGCGGCCGGGTTCGCCGCGGCGGTCAGCACCATGCCGTCGAGCGGCTCCAGCTCCCGACGCCAGCGCTCGCGGAAGGCCCCGGCGTCGGGGACGCCGTGGGGTCCGGTGGCGACCGGGCACTTGTCGGGACTGACGTTCAAGGAGCTGCCTTTCCCTCGCGACGGGCCGACGGCGCCCCGGGCGGCATGCCGGGGGCGTCTCCTCGGGTGTCTTCGGCCGGGCGGGCGGGGGCTTGAGAGGGCCGGCGGGCGGGCGGAGCGGGCGGGTCTATTTCAGGAAGGCGAGGGCGCGGCCCTGGTCGGCGTCCATGATGATGTCGAGCCGGCGGCCCTGGGCCACCGCCGGCACGTGGATGACCCGGACCACGTCGGACAGGTCCGCCCGGGCGGGCAGCAGCTCCGCCAGGGAATTCGGCGAGCCCAGCAGGAAGTCCTCGTTGAAGTCGACCCCGGGGTCGTCCGGGTAGAGCGGCAGGTAGCCGATGTCGGCTTCGAGCAGGTCCTGGAAGAAGTGGGTGCCGAACGACACGTCGGGCACGTAGTCGCCCTTGCGCCGGGCGACCTCCAGCAGCATCCGGGCGTGGTTGATGTCGGCGTAGTCCACGCGGACGCCCAGCTTCACGTCGCCGCGGCTGCCCCAGCGGCCGGGCCCCATCAGGACGAACTTGCGGTGCGGCAGGACGCGGTTCAGCTGGCCGACGGTCTCGCCCACCGCCAGCAGGCGCTCGTAGTCCCCGATCTCGGCGTAGGCCTCGCCGGGCACGTAGACGATGTACTCGATGCCCTCGACCTGCCCCATCTGGACGTAGCGGGAGGCCGAGAAGATCCGGTCCTGCGGCGGGACGTCCGCCGGGATCTCCACCCGCACGTAGTGCCCGGCCCGGCTCTGGGGCCGGCACTGCAGGATGTAGAGGTGCTCGCCGTCGTGGGCGAACTCCACGTCCACGGGCACGCGCCAGGTCTCGCCGAGCACGTCCAGGATCTCCTTCATCTGCCGCGCGAAGCCGGTGCGCTCCAGGAGCCCGTCGAAGGTGATCACCAGGTCCCGCGGGTCGACGTTGAACAGCAGGCCCGTCGCGGGGATCAGCTGGCCGTCGCGGTAGATCGAGAAGATCTGCTGCGCGATCGGGAACCGGTTGCCCGCCTCCTGCATCAGCCGCTCCAGGGGCACCGTGACGAACTCGTTGTTCGCGAGGTCCACGACGTCGACGTAGTGCTGGCTGTAGCGCAGGATCTCGTCGGGGTGCACGACCGTGCGCAGGCTGGGCTGTCCGGGGCTGAACAGCTTGGGGTAGTCCTCCCCCACGCGGTCGACGGCGCGCGTGCCGAGCCCGGCCACCAGGCGCACCATGCCGTCCTCGCGGCGCAGGCGCGGCGACCAGGTGTAGTCGTTGGAGCCGAAGGCCACGCCGGCGAAGGCCGGCAGCCAGTACCGCCCGATGCGGCGCCCGACCACCGGCTGGATGATGCAGGCCATCTCCTCGCGGAAGTCCAGCAGGCCGCGCTCCTTGCGGTACTGGATGGCGCCCGGGTTGAAGACGCTGGCGTAGACCTGCGTCACCGCGCGCAGCAGCTCCTGCATGCGGTCGTGCAGCGAACCCTGGTTGGCGACGAAGAGGCTGCTGTACTTGCCGCAGAAGGCGGCGTCGAGGCGGTCCTCGAGCAGGCTGCTCGAGCGCACCACGAGCGGCACCTCGCCCAGCGTCTTGAGGATCCCCGACAGGCGCTTCACCACGTACGTGGGGAAGCGGCCGGAGCGGTAGAGGCGCTGCAGGATGCTGAACTGCCGACGCAGGTCGTCGCCCTCGCGGTACTTGATGTTCGTCAGGTCGCCGAGGCCGTTGGCCTTCAGGAAGTCGAGGATCACGTCAGAGCGGATGTAGTAGGTGTGGGGCGTCTTGAAGTCGCCCACGTTGCGGCCCTGGCGGCGGGCCTTGGTCAGCGCGTCGTGGGCCAGGATGAACCCGGCCGCCTTGCCGCCCAGCTTGCCCAGCCCCTGCTCGGGCCCGATCACGCGCGACATGATCTCCGAGAAGTCGCGGATCGTCAGGACGTTCTTGGCGATGCTCAGGTAGGCGAGCTGGTCGGAGAGCAGGCGGCGGATCAGGGCCACGCGCGTGCCCATCGCGTCGGAGAGCGACAGCGTCGCGCCCCCGATGGGCATCTTGGAGAATTCGAGCGACTCGCGCCCGATCTCCCGCCAGGAGCTGAACGGGTCGTCGGCCATCTCGGCCAGGCGCAGGGCCAGGTCCTTCTTGATGGCCATGTAGATCAGGTCCTCGATCTTCTCGTCGGACCAGAGGTCGGCCGCCTTCTCCCGCACGATGTCGCGCAGCTGCTCCACGGCGGTCTCGTCCAGCGACGGCGCGGGGCGGTTGGGGTTGGACCAGTGCAGGAAATCGGCGTCGCCGGCGACGCGCGAGACCTGCTGCTCGAGGTCCTCGAGCGTCATGAGGTCCTCCTCGATCAGCACGAGGAGGAAGTGGCGGATGATCTTCTCGTAGAGGACGGGCGACTCGGACCGGTGGTAGTCCAGCATCTCGCGCCAGGTCGGCTCGCGGGTGAGGTCCTCGCGTTCCCCGGTCATCGCCGCCTAGTCCTTGGCCGGGGTCTTGCGGGCCGGGGCCTTCTTGGCCGGCCGGCGCGCGGGGGCCTTCGCGGGCGCGTCCCTGCCCGCGGCCGGCTTCGCCGCGCTGCGCCCCTTGGGCTCCGCGGGCTTGGCGGCCTCGCGGCCCGGGGCCTTCTTCGCCGGCTTGCGCGCCGTCACCTTCTTCACGGGCTTCGCCGCGGGCTCGGGCGCGGGCGCGTGGGCCGGCGCGGGCGCCGCGGCCGGCTTCCCGTCGGCGGGGGCGCCCCGTCCGCGCCGCGGGCGCGCGGGCTTCGGCGCCGCGGCGCCGCCGTCGGCCGGGGGGACGGAGGGCGGTCGGCGGGCGGCGGCGGCCGGCTCGGGCGCGTCCGCGCGTCCGGCGGCGCCGTTGCCGTTGCGCCCCTCTTCCCCGCGACCGCCGCGGCGGCGGCCCCGCCGGCGGGCCGGCTTGCGCGCGCCGTTGGCCGCGGGCACGGCGGGCGTGCCGCCCAGCGCCGTGACGACCAGGGTGCCGCCGGCCCGCTCGTCGCGCTCGACGGTGAGCAGGCCCAGCGACATGGCCTCCTCCAGCAGGTCGCTGAACGACGAGTAGCGCCAGGTGCGCTCGTTGAAGTCCGGCTTCTTGCGCTTCATCGTGTCCTTGACCAGGGACGAGTAGAGCGGCCCCTTGTGCTCGCGCACCAGGCCCTCGATCGTGGCGATCAGCAGGTTGAAGAGCTTCTTCTTGTCCGACGGCACGGCGTCCATGTTGACGGCCTCGACGGCCACGGGCTCGCGCACGAGGTCGTCGTAGAAGATGAACTCGTCGCAGTTGCGGATCAGCAGCTCGGAACTGGAGCCCTTCATGCCGACGCCGATCACGCTCTTGTCGTTCTCGCGCAGCTTCGAGACCAGGGGCGAGAAGTCGCTGTCCCCGGAGATCACCACGAAGGCGTCGATGTGGTCCTTGCTGTAGCAGAGGTCCATGGCGTCGACGACCATGCGGATGTCGGCGCTGTTCTTGCCGCTGATGCGGGAGCTGGGCACCTCGATCATCTCGATGGCGGCGCCGTGCAGGTCGGACATGTAGTCCTGGTAGTAGCTCCAGTCCGCGTAGGCCTTCTTGACGACGATCTTGCCCTTCTCCAGCAGCCGCTCGAGCACGACGTGGATGTCGAAGCGCTGCCGCGCGTCGCGGGCGCCGATGGCCACGTTGTCGAAGTCCAGGAACAGGGCCAGATTCATGTCGCGTTCGCTTGCCATGGTGCTCCTCGGAGGCGCGAAGGGGGTGCGGAGCGGCCTGCGCTCCGGCGGACGCCCCGAACATAGTGCCGGGATGCGGCGCACCGCTACCGGAATCTGCCGCCGGCCGGTCGGCGCGACGCCGCCCTTGGGCCGCAAGGCCCGTGCTGCTATCATGATCCCGTCCCGCCACCCATCCCGAAAGGACCCCGCGTGAACGCCTCCCTGAGCACCGACGACCTCGTCCGCCTCATCCGCCGGGTCTTCGTCCCGACCGCCGCCGACCGCGGCCTGGCCGTGCTGGTCGACCTGCCCGACGCCCGGCTCGCCGACAACCCCGAGTGGGCGGCCCGCCGCGCCATGGCCGCCGACTGGGTCCGCCGGCTGGGCGCCGCGGGCGGCGCGACCGGTGTGCCGCGCACGACCCTGGCCTGGTACCGCAACGCGGGCGGCAACAACGCGGACCTGCCCGCCCTCTGCCACCCCGGCGACGGCGCGCGCACGTACGATCACGCCGACGAGCTGCCCGCCGGGGGCGCGATCACCTTCGACGAACTGTTCGCGGGGCACAGCCTCCTGCTGGCGCCGACGGAGCTGTCGGCGACGGCGCCCCTGAAGGTCGCGGCCCGGTCCCATCCCCTGCGCGCGGCCACCATGCCGGGCTTCCTGCCCGCGATGATCCCGGCCCTGCAGATCGACTACGCCGAGGTCAACCGCCGCGTGGACCGGCTCAAGGCGCTGCTGGACCCGGCCACGGCGGCCACCGTCGTGACCAGGGCCGGCGGTTGCACCCGCACCCTGCGCCTGGACCTGCGCCACCGCACGGCCCACGCCTCGGGCGGCCTGTTCCCGCACAACGGCGTCGCCGGCAACCTGCCCAGCGGCGAGACCTACATCGTGCCCTACGAGGGCGAGCGGCCGGGCGACCCCAGCGGCAGCCGCGGCGAGCTGCCGGTGCAGTTCGACGACGAGGTCGTGGTCTACCGGATCGAGGGCAACAAGGCGGTCGCGGTCCTGAGCGAGGGGCCGCGCAGCGCGGCGGAGGCCGCGCTCATCGTCGCGGAGCCGGCCTACGCCAACCTGGCGGAGCTGGGGCTGGGCGTGCTCGGGGATTTCGGCCTGGAGCCGGTCGGCAGCATCCTGCTGGACGAGAAGCTGGGCCTGCACGTCGCCTTCGGCCGCAGCGACCACTTCGGCGGGGCGGTCGGTCCCGCGGACTTCAGCGGGCCGGACGCCGTGGTGCACCTCGACCGGGTCTACATCCCGCAGGTGCAGCCGGCGGTGGCGGTCCTGTCGGTGACGCTCGAGGGGCCGGCGGGCGAGCGCGAGATCATGCGCGACGGGGAGTGGACCGGCGTCTTCTGACCGCGGCCGCCCCGCCGTCAGCGCGGCCGCGCGGCCACCACGTTCGGCAGCGGCCACGCCTGCCGGCCGGGATCGCCGGGGTTGCGGCCGTCTTCGAAGCCGCCCCCGAACTGGTACTCCTGCTTGCCGGCGCCCACGTAGAGCTGGGCCTGGTAGCCCCCCTCGCCGTACATCGCCTGCGCCAGGTCGAGCGGCAGGGCGAGCAGGTGCTCGACCAGATCGTGGGTCGGCAGCGGCTTGCGGCAGTGGATCATCAGCACCCGGCCGGAGCCGTCCACGCCGATGGCCGCCGCGCTGGTGCGGCGCGCCTGCGGTTCCCACGTGTTCTGACGGTCGCACGAGACCATGCGGATGCTCTGGACCAGACTGCCGTAGCGGGACGCGGCGGCGGCGAAGTCCTCGCAGGTGCGGTCGATGATGCGCACGTGCGGCACGCCCGCGTCGCGCCGGTCGAAGGCCAGCACGGTGTTGTCCGGCGACACGTAGGCGTTGTTCACGTGGGTGCGCGTGCGCATGAGCGAGACGCTGCTGAGGCGGTCGGCCTGGTACATGCTCGCGTTGACGGCCGCGACCATGCCCTTCAGGCGGCACCAGTCGCGGGCCGAGTGCGCTTCGCCCTCGCCGGGCGCCGACGCGTTCAGCAGCACCAGCTCCCAGCGCTCGGGGTCGAGCCGGACCACGTGCAGGGGCTCGCCGTCGGACGCCTTGCCGCCCGGCAGCGCGAAGGAGCCGAGCTCCAGGCCCGGCGCCAGCTCGCGCCAGCCCGCCGCGCGCGCGGCCGGGGCGGCCGCCGCCAGGACGGCCAGGACCAGCACGCCGACCGCCGTGCGCGTCGTCGTCACGAACCGCCTCCCGCCCCGTCGATCACGGCCAGGACCGCGTCGGTCATCTCCCGCATCAGCGCCGCATCCCCGCGCGCCTCGACGTTCAGGCGCAGCACCGGCTCGGTGTTGGACTCGCGCAGGTTCAGCCGCCAAGTCCCGAGGTCCAGCGACAGGCCGTCGGTGCGGTCCACCGCCGCCGCCCCGGCCAGCCAGCGGTCGGCGACGGCCGCCACCGCCCGCTGCGGGTCCGCGAGGCGGCGGTTGATCTCGCCGCTGGCCGGGTACGCGCCCTGCATCCGCCCGACCAGGGCCGAGAGCGGCGCGCCGGTGCGCCCCATCTCCTCGAGCACGCGCAGCCACGGGAGCATGCCGCTGTCGCACCAGCGGAACTCGCGGAAGTAGTGGTGGGCCGACATCTCGCCGCCGTAGACGGCGTCCTCGGCGCGCATACGCTCCTTCATGAAGGCGTGGCCGGTCTTGTTCTGCAGGGGCACGCCGCCCGCCTCGCGCACCGTCTCGACCGTGTTCCAGACCAGCCGCGGGTCGTGGACGATGCGGCCGCCGGGTTCGCGCCGCAGCGCCGCCCGGGCCAGCAGGCCGACCAGGTAGTAGCCCTCGACGAAGTCGCCGTGCTCGTCGAAGAAGAAGCAGCGGTCGGCGTCGCCGTCCCAGGCCAGGCCGAGGTCGGCCCCGTGCTCGCGGACGGCCGCCGCGGTCAGGGCCCGGTTCTCCGGCAGCAGGGGGTTGGGCACGCCCGTGGGGAAGGTCCCATCGGGCTCGTGGCGCAGCTTGATCAGCTTCAGCGGCAGGTGCGGCTCCAGCAGGTCCAGGACGGGACCGGCGCAGCCGTGCCCCGCGTCGGCGACGACGGTCAGGGCCGGCAGGGCCGCCGCATCGACGCAGCCCAGCAGGAAGTCGCGGTACTCGCCGCGGGTGTCCAGCGGGGTGATCCGGCCCCGGACGGCGGCGGCGGGCAGGTCGCCGGCGACGGCGGCGCGGCCGATCGCGTGCAGGCCGCTGTCGCCGCTGATCGGGGACCGCGTCGGCGGCCACGATCTTCATCCCGTTCCAGCCCAACGGGTTGTGGCTGGCGGTGACCATGACGCCGCCGGCCAGGCCCCGGGCGATCACCGCGTGGTAGACCTGCTCCGTGGCGCAGAGGCCGATGTCGCGGACATCGCAGCCGCCCTCGGCCAGACCGGCCGCGACGGCGTCCGCCAGCGACGGGCTGCTGGTGCGGCAGTCGCGGCCGACCGCCAGGGCCCCCGCCCCCACGTGGGCGGCCAGGGCGCGCCCGAGACGGTGCGCGAGGTCCGCGTCGAGGTCTTCCGGGACACGCCCCCGGATGTCGTAGGCCTTGATGCAGGAGGGCAGGGTCGTCACGGTGCGGGATCCTCCGGTGCGGGTCTGCCGACGGGCCGAAAGGGCATTGTCGGCACAGGCGCGCGCCGCGTCAAGTCCGACGCCGGAGGCCGCGGCGCGGCCCGGTTCGGGCTGGGTCGGCGGCCCGATCGCCGCTATCATGGGGCGATCATGCAGCCCCGGAGGTCCCCGTGACGAACCAGAGCGTCCAGACCACCCTGCCCGTGCTCGGCATGCACTGCGCCGGTTGCGCCGCCGCCGTCGAGAAGGCGCTGGGCCGCGAGACCCCCGGCGTGCTGAGCGCCGCGGTCAGCCTGGCCGACGATTCGGTCACCGTGAGCTACGACCCGTCCCGCGTCGGCCCCGACGCGCTGGCCGCCGCCGTCGCCGCCGCCGGCTTCGAACTGGTGCTGCCCACCCCGCAGATGTCCGCCGAGGAGACGGCGCGGGCGGCCCGGCGCCGGGAGGAGGCCGCCCACCGCCGCGAATTCCTGGTCGGCGCCGTCTTCACCGCGCCCCTGTTCGTCCTCTCGATGGCGCGCGACCTGGGGTTCGCCGCGCCCTGGCTCCACGCCGCCTGGATGCCCTGGCTGCTGGGCGCCCTGGCCACGCCCGTCCAGTTCGTGACCGGGCGGACCTTCTACGCCGGGGCCTGGCGCGGCCTGCGCGCCGGCGCCGCCAACATGGACACGCTGGTCTCGCTGGGCGCCGGCGCCGCCTACCTGCACGCCGTGGCGCTGCTGCTCGCGCCGGGGCTGGGCGGCCACCCCGGATTCGAGACCGCCGCGGTGATCCTGACCCTGGTGCGCCTGGGCAAGCTGCTCGAGGCCCGGGCCCGCGGCCGCGCCGGCGACGCCATCGCCGCCCTGCTCGCCCTGGCGCCGGAGCGGGCCTGCCTGCTGCGCGACGGCGCGGAGCGCGACGTGCCGGTCGCCGCCCTGCGGCCGGGCGACGTCGTGCGCGTGCGGCCCGGGGAGCGCGTGCCCGTCGACGGCCTGGTGACCGGCGGCCACGCCGCGGTGGACGAGAGCATGTTCACCGGCGAACCCCTGCCGGCGGACCGCGGCCCCGGCGACGAGGTCCTCGGCGGGTCGATCGACCGCGACGGCCTGCTGACCGTGCGCGTGACGGCCGTGGGCGAGCAGACCGCGCTCGCGCGCGTGGCCGACCTGGTCCGCCGCGCCCAGCAGAGCAAGGCCCCGGTCCAGCGCCTGGCCGACCGCGTCGCCGCGGTGTTCGTGCCCGCGATCGCGGCCGTGGCCCTGCTCACCTTCGCCGGCTGGTGGGTGATCGGCGGCGAGTTCGCCCCCGCCCTGACGCGCCTGATCGCCGTGCTGGTGGTCGCCTGCCCCTGCGCCCTGGGCCTGGCGACGCCGACTGCGGTGATGGTCGGCACGGGGCTGGCCGCCCGCCACGGCGTGCTGTTCCGCGACGCCGCCGCCCTGGAGCGGGCGCACCGCGTCAGCACCCTGCTGGTGGACAAGACCGGCACGCTGACCGCGGGCCGGCCCGAGGCGACCGACTGGATCGTCGCCGACGGCTGCGGCCTGTCGCCGGAGCGCTTCGCGGACCTGGTGCAGGCGGCCGAGGCGCCCTCGGAGCACCCCGTCGGGCGCGCCCTGGCGGCGGCGGCGGGCGCCCGGCCGCGGCCGGTCGCCACCTCGTTCCGGGCGGTGCCGGGCCACGGCGTCACGGCGGTCGTCGCCGGCAGCGAGGTGCGCGTGGGCAAGCCCGCGTGGATCGCGCCGCAGGGCGCGCCGGCGGAGCTGCGGGACGCGGCCGACCGGCTGGCCGGCGAGGGCCGGACCGTCATGCTCGTCGAGGTGGACGGCGACGTCGCCGGTCTCGTCGCCGTGCGCGACGCGCTGCGCCCGGAGTCGGCCGCGGCCGTCCTGGACCTCGAGACCCTGGGCGTCGACGTGATCATGCTGACGGGGGACGGGCCGCTGGCGGCGGCCGCCGTCGCGCGCGACCTGGGGATCGGTCAGGTGTTCGACTCGGCGACGCCGTCGGACAAGGCCGCCATGGTCGCCGGCTTCCTCGCGGACTGCTGCGTCGTCGGGATGGTCGGCGACGGCGTCAACGACGCGCCCGCCCTGGCGACCGCCGACGTGGGCTTCGCCGTGGGTCACGGCAGCCACATCGCCATCGAGGCCGCGGACGTGACCCTGGTGCGCGGCGGCCTGGGCGCCGTGCGGCGCGCCCGCGAGCTGAGCCGGTTGACCATGCGCACGGTGCGCCAGAACCTGGCCTGGGCCTTCGGCTACAACCTGGTGCTGATCCCGGTGGCGGCCGGCGCCCTGCACGGCGTGTCGGGGCTGCCCGCGGCGCTGAGGGACTTCCACCCCATGCTCGCGGCCGCGGCCATGGCCTTCAGTTCGGTGTCGGTGGTGCTGAACAGCCTGCGCCTGGGAGGGCGGAGGATCGTCTGAGGCGCCTCAGGCGCGCGTGCCGGCGGTCGCTGCGGGCTCCCCGGCCGGCGCCGGCGCGGCGGTCCGGCCCGGCGGCCCCGCGGCCAGGAAGCGCCCGAACTCCAGATCGTGCTCCATGATGTGACGCTTCCACCAGAAATCGAAGAGGCTCAGCACCGCGCGCGTCAGGCGCTCGAGGTCCAGGGCGTGCCGCTGGCGGAGGTCGCGCGCCGAGGCGAGCAGGCGCGCGTGCTCGGCGCGGTGCCGCTCGGCGGCGGGATAGCCGCTGGCCGCGAACATCGCCTCCTCGCGGGCCTGGTGGACCTCGGCCCAGGCGATCAGCTGCTCCAGGACCTGGTGCAGCACGCGGTGCCCGCGGCCGTGGCCGCGGGCTTCGAGCAGCCCGTTGTGCAGGGACAGGAACTCGCGGTGGTCGGCGTCGAGCGCCGGGACCCCCGAGCCGAACCGCACGTCCCACTCCAACGGCCTCAACGCGGCCTCCTCAGACTGGCTGGGCGACGAGGGCGTGGGCGGCGAGCCGGCGGGCCGCCTTCCCGAACTCGCCGTCGGCGCCGCGCATGTGGCCGAGCAGCCAGTGCTGGAGGTACTGCAGCACCGGCAGCGTGATGGTCTGGCGGCCCTCCGCCAGGACGACCTGGAAGCGGCCCACGCGCTGCAGCAGGTCCTGGTGCTCCTCGCGGTGCTCGTCCAGCCCTTCGTAGTCCAGCTCCGCCATCAGCGCCTCCTCGGAGGCGAAGTGGGCGGCCGTGCAGTCCAGCAGGACCCCCAGCCTGCGGGCGAGCTCGGCGTCCGGCTCCCGGCGGCGGTAGGCGGCGGCGAGCTCGTTGTAGCGATCGACGAGCCGCCGGTGCTGCTCGTCGATCTGGGGCAGCCCCAGTTCCAGACTCTCGTTCCAGACGATGGCGCTCATGGGCTCTCCCTCCGTGGCCGGTCCTTGCCGTCCGCTCACACTTCGAGTTTGCTCGGTTCGTCCCAGATCGTCGCGAGATCCAGGTAGTCGTCGTCGTCCAGGGGCGAGGCCCGGTCGGAGCCCGCGCCCGTCGCGCGCCGCGGCGCGGACGGCCGCGGCGCGGCGCCCGACGCCGGCGCGAAAGCGGGCGCCGCGGCGCGCCGCGGGACCTCCCGGCGGTTCGCGCTCCGGGATTCCTGGCCCGTCAGCACACGTTCGAGTTCGGCGACGAGGCTCAGCAGGTGGGCCGCCTGGCCCGCGAGCTCCTGGCTGGCCGCCGCCGATTCCTCGGCGCCGGCGGCGTTGTTCTGGACGACCCGGTCCATGCGCACGATCGTCTCGTTGATCTGGACGAGATCGCGCGACTGCTCGCTGCTGGCCGTGTCGACCTGCCGGACGAGGTGGCTGACCCGCTCGACGCCCTCGGCGACGCGCCGCAGCACCGCGGCCGCCTCCTCGGACGCCCGCACGCCGTCGGCGGCGATGACCCGCGACTCCTCGATCAGGGCCGTGCTGTTGCTGGCCGCCTCGGCGCTGCGCCGCGCCAGGTTGCGGACCTCTTCGGCGACGACGGCGAAGCCGCGGCCGGCGTCGCCGGCCCGGGCCGCCTCGACGGCGGCGTTGAGCGCCAGCAGGTTGGTCTGGAAGGCGATCTCGTCGATGCTGCGCACGATCTTGACCGACTCGTCGGCGGCGGACTTGATGCGCCCGACCGTCAACGCCAGCCGGCTCATCGCCTCGCTGCCGGCCGCCGCCTCGCGGCAGGCCTCACCCGCCTCGCGGTTGGCCTCGCGGGCGCTGTCGGCGTTGCGGCCCGTCATGCCGACCAGTTGGGCGAGGGTGGCGGTCACCTCCTGCAGGTTGGCCGCCTGGTCGACGGCGCTCTGCGCCGTGTGCTGCCCGCCGGCCGCGACCTGCCGCGACGCCGTCACCAGATGGGCACCGGCCTCGCCGAGCCGGCGCGCCACCGTGTCGAGGGCGCGCCCTAAGCTCCTGGCTACGAACGACCAGACGACGGCGGCCAGGATGATCGCGGCCAGCCAGATCAGCACGATCTGCTTGTCGATGTCGCCGCGTTGCTGCAGCACGCGCACCGCGATCGGCACGACCATGACGCCGATGCCGACCGTCAGCAGCTTCGTCCGCAGGGATTGTCTCACCAGCATCTCCAGCCTCCAGTGACGGGCGATCCGGGGGGCGGCGGCCCGCGGCGATCGCGGACCTCCGTTCCCGCTCCCTACATCGGCCGGACGGGCAAGAGCTTGAGGCTCGACGCCGGACGCCGGTTCGCCTAGCCTGGGACAGAGAGCGCGGTCGCGGCGGCGGGGCGGGAACCGGGAGGTCGGCGATGCGGCGGATGAAGGGTGGAGAGGCGGCGACAGTCCTGGCGGTGGTCCTGCTGGCTGTGGCGGCGACGGAGGTCGGAGCCGGCTGGCCGACCCACGAGGCGCCGCTGCGCCACCTCTACCTGATCCGCCACGGCGAGTACGTCCACGACGAGGACTGCGACGAGGACACCGGCTGCGGGCTGGACCGCCTGGGCCGGCACCAGGCGGCGCTGGCCGGGGACCTGCTGGCCTCGCTGGGCGTCGAGTTCACCTCGCTGCAGGCGAGCAGCATGACGCGGGCCCGCGAGACCGCGGCGATCATCGACGACCGCCTGCCGGGCCCGGCCCTCGAACTCCACCGCGACGTGCGCGAGTGCACGCCCACGACCCGCCGCGCCGACGTCATGGCGGGCCTGGAACCGGGCGAGGCGGAAGCCTGCGAGCGCGAGCTGGCCGCCGCCTGGGACCGCCTGGTCCGGCCGGCAACGGACCGGGACGCCCACGACATCGTGGTCTGCCACGGCAACGTCATCCGCTGGTTCGTCTGCCGCGCGCTGGGCGTGGACCCGCAGGCCTGGCTGGGCATGAGCATCGCCAACTGCAGCCTGACCGTGATCCAGGTGCGCGCCGACGGGACCTGCCGCCTGGTGACCTTCGCCGACGCCGGCCACATCCCCTTCCCCCTGCGCACCTACCCCGGCACTCCTGCCGATCCCGCCGCCATCGAAGCCGCCCTCGGCCCTGAATGACATGGATGTTGACCGGGAAACCGGCCCTGCCATGCCCATGCCGTTGTTCGACTTGGTTCCGCACATCCTGCCGTGACAGGGGTGTCCTGCAGGCCCTGAAGCCAGGATGGCGAAAGGGCCGGAAGGCCAAGCGCTCAGGGCACACGAGGTGCCCTGAGCGCGTCCCCTGTCACGGCAGCATGTGCGGAACCAAGTCGCACCACAGCATGGACAGGGCCGGTTTCCCGGTCAGCACCTCAAGGTGATTCCGGGGGCGAAGTTGGGGATGAGGTCGGCCTGATATTGGCCGCTGTCGAGCAGGGCGATGCCGATGAAGATCATCACGCAGAGCAGGGCGCTGACCAGCACCACGGCGTAGAACTTCCGGTCCCACAGCAGGTGCATGAAGACCAGGGCCACCAGGGTGCCCTTGACCAGGGCGATGCCCAGGGCCACCCAGATGTTCAGGGCGCCCAGGTCGACGTAGGTCACGGCGTAGGTCAGGACCGTCAGGAACATCAGGGCGCCGAACACGCCCAGCAGCGTCCTGACGGGCACGACGTGGGCGTACGCGGGGCCTTCTTGGTGCTTGCTCATGCTCGTGCCGCCTCCCGCGGGCCGCCGCTCAGTGGATCAGGTAGAGCAGCGGGAAGAGGAAGATCCAGATCAGATCCACCAGGTGCCAGTAGAGGCCGACGAAGTCGACCGGCGCGAAGTACTCCGGCCCGAATTCGCCCGCCGCGGACCGCCGCAGCAGCCAGACGATGGCGATCATGCCGGCCAGCACGTGGATGCCGTGCAGGCCGGTCATCACGAAGTAGATGCCGAAGAACAGGTGCACGTTGCGCGGGGCCGGCCCCGCCGGGCCGTGGCCGCCGTGCGCGCCGGCGCCGTGGCCGGTCTGCGGCTCCGCGGCGAGGCCCGCCGGGCCCGCCGCCGCGTGGGGCAGGGTCGTGCCGCCGTCGGCGGGCGCCGCGATGGCCGCCGGCGCTTCGGTTGCCGGGGCCGCGGCCGCCGCCGGCGCCGCCTCCTGGGACGTGTAGCGCGTGCCCCAGAGCAGGCCGTGCTTCCACTTGTGCTCGTACTCGACGCCCTTGACGGCCAGGAAGACGCAGGCGCAGAGCAGGGTCGCCGCGAGCATCTGCTTCAGCCGTCGCTGCTGGCCCAGCTGGGCGCAGCGCACGGCCATGGCCATGGTGAGGCTGCTGACGATCAGCACCAGCGTGTTGAGGCCGCCGAGGGTCTTGTCCAGGAACTGGTGCGCGTAGGCGAAGATCTCGGGGTGGTTGGCCCGGTAGACGGCGTAGGCGCAGAAGAGCCCGCCGAACAGCAGGACCTCGGTGACCAGGAACAGCCACATGCCGAACTTGCCGGAATCGTACTGCTGCGCCATCGACTGGAAATGGTGCTGCAGGTGGGGATCGGCGTGCTCGCCGCGTCCCTCGTGCGGGGTGCTCATCGGTCGGACACCTCGGGCTTGCGGAGCACGTACCCGCCGATCGCGGGGTCGTAGTCCTGGTTCGAGTAGTCGTAGGGGTCGCCCACCACGGGCTCTTCCGTGAAGTTGTGCAGCACGGGCGGCGAGGCGGCCTGCCACTCCATGGCGGCGCCGCCCCACGGGTTGGCCGGCGCCGGCCGGCCCCGGTAGAGCGACTTCACCAGGTACCAGGCGGTCATGAAGAAGCCCGCCGCCATCAGGTAGCTGCCGAACGACGAGATCACGTGGTAGGGCTCGAACTTGTCGACGTAGGCGTAGTAGCGGCGCGGCATGCCCTGGCTGCCCATGACGAACTGGGTGAAGAACGTGATGTTGAAGCCCACCGAGATGATGATCGCCGAGATGCGGCCCCACTTCTCGTCGTACATGCGGCCGAACATCTTGGGCCACCAGTAGTGCAGGCCGGCCAGGAACGCGATCACCGTGCCGCCGAACATCACGTAGTGGAAGTGGGCCACCACGAAGTACGTGTCGTGCAGGTGGATGTCGGTGGCCAACGACCCCAGGAACAGGCCGGTCAGGCCGCCGATGCCGAACAGGAACATGAAGGACAGGGCGTAGATCATCGGCGTGTCGAAGCGGATGGAGCCCTTGTACATCGTGCTCAGCCAGTTGAACATCTTCACGGCCGAGGGGATCGAGACGCTGAAGGTCAGCGCGCTGAAGATCATGTTCATCAGCTCGGACTGGCCGCTGGTGAACATGTGGTGCCCCCAGACCAGGAAGCTGAAGGCGGCGATGGCGATGCTGGAGTAGGCGATGGCCCGGTAGCCGAAGATGTGCTTGCGGCTGAACACCGAGACGACCTCGCTGATGATGCCCATCGCCGGCAGGATCATGATGTAGACGGCCGGGTGCGAGTAGAACCAGAAGAAGTGCTGGTAGAGGACGGGGTCGCCGCCCAGGGCGGGGTCGAAGATGCCGATGCCCATCACGCGCTCGACGATCAGCAGCACCATGGTGATGCCCAGGATCGGCGTGGCCAGGACCTGGATGATGGAGGTGGCGTAGAGCGCCCACAGCATCAGCGGCATGTCGAACCAGCCCATGCCGGCCGGCCGCATCTTGTGCATGGTGACGATGAAGTTCAGCCCCGTGAACACCGAGCTGAAGCCCAGCACGAAGACCCCGAAGGTCAGCGTCACCACCGCGGTGTTGGTCGTGGTGGAGTAGGGCGCGTAGAAGGTCCAGCCGGCGTCCACCCCTCCCTGCACGATCGAGAGCACCGCGATCAGCGCCCCGATCAGGTACAGGTGGTAGCTGGCCAGGTTGAGCCGCGGCAGCGCCACGTCCTTCGCGCCGAGCATCAGCGGCAGCACGAAGTTGCCCAGCGCCGCCGGGATGCCCGGGATGATGAACAGGAAGATCATGATCGCGCCGTGCAGCGTGAACACCTTGTTGTAGTCGTCCGCCGACATCAGCGTGCGCGTCGGCGTCAGCAGCTCGGTGCGGATCAGCAGGGCCAGGATGCCGCCCAGCAGGAAGAAGGACAGGATCGAGGCCAGGTACATCACGCCGATGCGCTTGTGGTCGAGCGTGAAGAACCACGAGCGGAAGCCGTGGCTGCAGTTCAGGTAGTTCTCGCTGCCGACGGCCGGCGGGGCCGCGGTGGCGTCGTGGGTCGACATGGAAGCCTCCGGTCTGCGGGGCGCGGCGCCCCTCGTTTCGTCCGCCCTCCGGCGTCGCGCCGCCTACGGGGTCCCGGCCCCGGCGGCCGCCGGCGCCGCGTCCTGCGGCGCGTGCACGCTCAGCGTCTTGAGGAAGGCGATCAGCGCCGTGATCTCCTGGTCCTTGATGCGGCCCTTGAAGGTCGGCATCACCGGCTCGAAGCCCTGCACCACCCGGGACTGGGGGTCGAGCACGGAGCTGCTGACGTAGTTCTCGTCGGCCGTCGCCCGGCCGCCGTCCTTGAAGGACCGCTCGCTGCCGAACAGGTTGCGGAAGGTGGGCCCCACGCCGGCGGCGCCGTCGAGCGAGTGGCACTGCTTGCAGCCGAGCACGTTGTAGACGCGCTCGCCGCCCTCGGCCGGCGTCAGGCCGCTCAGGATGTCCGAGTGCTCGCGCAGCCAGGCGTCGAAGGCCTCCGGCGCCAGCACCTTCACGGTCGAGATCATCGACGAGTGCTGCGTGCCGCAGTACTCGGCGCAGTAGAGGTCGTAGTCGCCGGGCCGCACGGCGGTGAACCAGGCCTTGCTGTAGCGCCCCGGCACCAGGTCCCGCTTGATGCGGAAGGCGGGGATCGACAGGCTGTGGATCACGTCCTGCGAGGTCATCACCAGCTGCACCGGGCGGTCGGCCGGCACGTGCAGCAGCTCGTCCACGTAGCCGTTCGGGTAGGTGAAGGTCCACTTCCACTTCTGGCCCGTCACCTGGATCTGGTAGGAGTCCAGCGGCGGCGACGACATGTCGACGTAGGCCTGGAAGCCGAACCAGAAGATGGCCGCGACCAGCAGCACCGGGATGGCCGTCCAGACCACCTCGACGGCCAGGTTGTGCGACGGCGACGGCTCGGGCTCCTCCCCCTCGCGGCGGCGGCGGTAGCGCACGGCGAAGATCGCCAGCAGCGCCATCAGCAGGGTGAAGAAGAACAGCGAGATCCAGAAGATGAAGTAGAACAGGTTGTCGACGGCGCCGGCGGCCTCCGAGGCCCGGACCGGCAGCCAGAAGGTCCCGTCGCCCGTGGCCAGGAAGGGGACCCCCGCGCCTCGGACCGACAGCGTGTTCACCAGCCCGCTCAAGATCATGTCGATTTCCTTCTGCGCTCGCGGCGCCACAGCAGCGCCAGCCAGCCCGCGATCGCGAGCACCGTGACGTATCCGGCGACGGTCATCAGCCTGCGCGCGGACGGCCCGTACCGGCCCACGCTCGAATCGTAGTCGTAGCAGAGCAGCAGGAGCTTCTCCGTCGTCCCGCCGATCCGGCCCCCCGACGCCTCGGCCAGCGCCAGGCGCAGCGTCTGCGCGTCGAACTCCACGCCGTACAGGTAGCGCGACACCCTGCCGTCGGGCGTGCAGACCACCAGCGCGGCCGGGTGCATCCACTGCTGGGTCTTCTCGTCCCAGGCGAACCCGAACCCGACGGCCTCGGTCACGGCGCGGATCTCCGCCTCGCCGCCCGTCAGGAAGCGCCAGCCGGCCGCCGCCTCGGGGCGGCCGTAGGAGGCCAGCGCGTTGCCCTTCTTCAGCCCCGCCAGCCGCGGCCCCTCGCGCGCGTCGATGCTCAGGGTCACGATCCCGAACTCCGCGCCCGGCGTCCAGGCCACGTCGCGCAGCCCGTCGACCATCCCGTTGAGCACCAGCCCGCACAGCATCGGGCAGGCGAAGTAGCCCAGGTTCAGGATCACCGGCCGCCCCGGGGCGAAGCAGTCGCCCAGGCGGACCGCCGCGCTGTCCTCGCCGGCGAACACCAGGTCCAGGGGCAGCTGCGCGCCCGGGCGCTCGACGATGTCGGCCACCGTCAGGTCGGCGGGCCCGCCCTGGGCGAGCGACGGCGACGCGTCCGCCGCCAGGGCCGCCACCAGGGCCGCCGCCGCGCAGGTCGCCGCGATGCCGCGCCGCGCCATGCCTAGTCCCCGTCCCCGCCGTGCCGCCGCACGACGGCGTCCATCGCGGACTCGATGGGCATGCCCACCAGGCCGGCGTTCCCGTCGACCCAGCGCACGCCCTGCTGCAGCACGGCCTCCTGGGCGGTCCGCAGGGCCAGCAGCTCGGCCGGCGCCACCGCCACCACCTTGCGCTCGAACTGGTCGCGCTTGACGAGGTGGAAGCCGATCTCCAGGGCGAGGATGGCCACCACCAGTCCCAGCGCGAACACCAGCCCGTAGGTCACGATGTTGTGCAGGTCGGTCTTGTCCGCTTCGGTCCGCATGGGCTCGCGCCCCTCCCGTCTAGTAGTTCTCGAAGTTCAGCGAGGCCCGCAGCCGCGGGTCGCGCCGCGCGACCAGCAGGCGCGGCCCGGCCACCCAGGCCAGCATCGCCGCGTAGAGGCCGCCCATGCCGACCAGCAGGGCCGCGTCCATCAGCTGCAGCGGGATCCCGCCCGGGCTCAGCTCGGGCATGATCAGCCAGAACAGGTCGACCCAGTGCATGACCAGGATCCAGACCGCCCAGAACGCCATCAGCCGCACGCGCCGCTTGGTGAAGCGCGACATCAGCCCGGCGAAGGGGAGCAGCCAGTGGCAGAAGATCAGCAGGTAGCCGACGGCCGACCAGCCGTTCTGCTGGCGGCGCAGGTACCAGCCCGTCTCCTCGGGGATGTTCGCGTACCAGATCAGCATGTACTGGCTGAAGGCGATGTAGGCCCAGAAGAAGATGAAGGCGAACATGGCCCGGCCGTAGTCGTTGTAGTGCTCGAGGGTCACCGCGTGCAGCAGCCGGCCCGAGCGCTGCAGGCCCGCGGTCAGCAGCGTCATCACCGCGAAGAAGCTGGCCACGATGCCCGCGAACCAGTAGACGCCGAACATGGTGCTGAACCAGTGGGCGTCGAGGCTCATCAGCAGGTCGAAGGCCGCGAAGGTCTGGGTCAGGCCGTAGAGGATCAGGGCGGGGCCGCCCAGCCGCTCGGAGCCGGCGGTGATCGCGGGGTCGCCGGTGGCGTCCTGGCGCAGGGAGCGGCGGCGGAAGATCGTGGCCAGCAGGATCCAGACCGCGAAGTAGAAGGCGATCCGCAGGGTGAAGAAGCCCGGGTTCAGCCAGCCCGCCTTGTGCTCGAGCAGCGGGTCGCCCGCGACGCGGGCCGGGTCGGCCCAGACGTAGATGTCGCCGAGGTTCAGCAGCACCGGCAGGGACAGCAGCGCCATCAGCGGCAGCGTGCCCGAGACGATCTCGGCCAGGCGCCGCACCACCGCGCTCCAGGTCGAGCGCGTCAGGTGCTGCAGCGGCACGAACCACAGCGCGCCCAGCGACAGCGACAGGAAGAACAGCCAGTTCAGCAGCCAGGCGTGCAGGAAGTGGCGCATGCCGTCGCCGGCGGCGCTGCCCAGCAGGAACCCGCCGCCCAGGCCGACCGCTCCGACCGCGAGCCCACCCGCGACGATGCGCCGGGCGGCGCCGCCGAGGACCAGGTTGTCGCCGTCCAGGACGGCCACGTCACGTCGCGCGTGTTGAGACAAGACCTCACGCTCCCATCGGGTTCCCGGCGCCCTGCGGCGCCGACTTCACTGCTGCGTCGTCGTCGCGGTCGCGGCAGCCGCGGCGGGCGCGGCCGGCGCCGGCGCCGGTGCGGCGGCGGCGGTCCGAGCGCGGCCAGGTCCGCCGGCGCCAGGTCCGCGGGCGAGCCGGCCTGCGCGACCTGCAGGGCGCGCACGTAGGCCACGATCGCCCAGCTGTCGTCGACGCCGATCTGGGATCCGTAGGCCGGCATCTTGCGGATGCCGTGACGGACCGTGTTGTAGAGGTGGCCGACGGGCCGCGCGCGGACCGCGGCGTCGACCAGGTTCGACGGGGGCACCCAGGTGCCCTCCATCAGGGCCTCGGCCCGCTTGGCGACGATGCCGTCGCCGTTGCCGGCCAGCCCGTGGCACGGCGCGCAGTAGACGCCGAAGCGCTCGCGCCCGCGCTCGAGGGTCGCCGCGGTCACCGGCGCGGGGAAGGTCTCGACCCACAGCGTGTCCACGCGCCCGTCCCGCCGGTGGTCCTGCCCCACCAGCTCGTCGCGGGCGACGGCGCCCGGCGGCGGCGGCCGCATCGCGCGCCCGTCGGCGAACAGCGCGCTGGCCCGCTGGGTCTTGACCTTGGCCTGGTCGTCCATGTCGTAGACGAGCGAGAGCCGCGTGCGGCCGCTGTCGGTGACGCGGGCCTTGACCAGGGCCAGCACCGGGATGAGCGCGAGCAGGGTCAGCACCAGGGCGGCGGACTTCATGATTCTGGGCATCGGTCAGTCCTCCACGGGCTCGACGGCGTCGGCGCCCAGGCCCGCCAGGAACTCGCGCGTGCGCTCGCCCTGGAACAGGGGGTCGCGCGCCTCGATCGAGATGAAGAAGCGGTCGGACGTCGCGCGCCGGAACCGCTCGCTCCCGAACAGCGGGTGGTGGTGCTGCGGCAGCAGGTTCAGCCCCCACATCCCGAAGAACGTCGTCAGCGCGCTCAGCAGCACCGTCAGCTCGAAGGTGACCGGGACCGCCGCCGGCAGCCCGAACAGCGGCTTGCCGCTGATCAGGAAGGGGTAGTCGTGGGCGTTCATCCACCACTGCATCACCAGCGCCAGGGTCAGCCCGGCCAGGCCGCCGCAGAGCACCAGCCACGGCAGCCGCGTGCCGCGGATGCCCATGGCGCGGTCCAGCCCGTGCAGCGGGAACGGCGTGTGGCAGTCCCAGCGCGTGTAGCCGGCGTCGCGGACCTTGGCGGCCGCGTCGATGAGGTCCCACGGCTCGCGGAACTCCGCGAGGTAGCCGTAGAGGCCGTGCGTCTCTCGTGTCGCCATCGCTTCTCGCTCTTCCCGGGGCGCCCGCGCGCCCCTAGCGGTCCTCGGGGTTGGTCCCGTGGTAGTCGCCCACCGGACGCGACACCTTGTCTTCCCAGTGCTTCTGCGGCATCACGGTCTTGACCTCGGCCATGGCGATCATGGGCAAAAACCGCATGAACAGCAGCACGAGCGTGAAGAACAGCCCGAAGCTGCCCACGAAGGTCAGGATGTCGATCGCGGTCGGCCGGTAGTAGCCCCAGGCCGCGGGCAGGAAGTCGCGGCTCAGGGAGGTCACCGTGATCACGAAGCGCTCGAACCACATGCCGATGTTCACGAAGATGCAGATGACCAGCAGGGCGGCCGGGCTGGTGCGGATCTTCTTGAACCAGAACAGCTGCGGCGAGACCACGTTGCAGGTGACCATGATCCAGTAGGCCCAGGCGTAGGGGCCGAAGGCGCGGTTGATGAAGGCGAACTGCTCGGCGGGGTTGCCGCCGTACCAGGCGATGAAGAACTCGGTCGCGTAGGCGTAGCCCACCATGGTGCCGGTGGCCAGGATGATCTTGGCCATCGTCTCGAGGTGGTAGAGCGTCACGATGTTCTTCAGGCCGTACCACTCGCGCGCCGGGATCAGGCAGGTCATCACCATGGCGAAGCCCGAGAAGATGGCGCCCGCCACGAAGTAGGGCGGGAAGATCGTCGTGTGCCAGCCCGGGATCTGCGAGGTCGCGAAGTCGAAGGACACCACCGAGTGCACCGAGAGCACCAGC
Organism: bacterium; assembly: GCA_016719645.1. Classification (GTDB taxonomy): domain Bacteria; phylum Krumholzibacteriota; class Krumholzibacteriia; order LZORAL124-64-63; family LZORAL124-64-63; genus PNOJ01. The sequence continues at coordinate 69,820 of JADJYS010000033.1, read as the reverse complement.
GGCGTCGCCAGGCCGGCCAGGATCAGGTAGGCCTTCTCGTAGCGGTGCCAGTGGCGGTTCGAGCCGCGCCAGCCCAGGGCGAAGAAGCCGTAGGCGATCTTGCGGACCTTCGTCGTGGCGCGGTCGCGCAGGGTCGCCAGGTCGGGCACCATGCCCGTGTACCAGAACAGCAGCGACACCGTGGCGTAGGTGCCCACGGCGAACACGTCCCACAGCAGCGGGCTGCGGAAGTTGGGCCACATGGCCTGGTAGTTGGGCAGCGGGAACAGCCACCACACCACCCAGACGCGGCCGACGTGGATGCCGGGGAAGATGCCGGCGCAGACCACCGCGAAGATCGTCATCGCCTCGGCGAAGCGGTTGATGCTGGTGCGCCACTGCTGGCGCAGCAGGTAGAGGATGGCCGAGATCAGCGTGCCGGCGTGGCCGATGCCGACCCAGAACACGAAGTTGACGATCGCCCAGCCCCAGCCCACCGGGTTGTTCAGGCCCCAGACGCCGACGCCCTTGTAGATCAGGTAGCCGATCATGGCGAACATCATCGCCGCGAGGCTGGCCATGAACCCCAGCGCCACCCACCACGCGCGCGGCGCCCCGGGCCGCTCCACGATGCCGCAGACCTTGTCGGTCAGGGTCGTGAAGTCGTAGCCGCCGGTGATCAGCTCCTGCGGCCGCGCCGGGTCGTGGGCGGTGTTGTCGATCGTGTCCCTAGTGAGCAGGATGCCCATCGGCGCTCTCCGCGAGTTCGGGGTTCGGGTTGCGCAGCCGGGCCAGGTAGGCCGTGCGCGGCTTCACGTTGAGTTCCGCGAGCAGGTGGTAGGCGCGGTCGCCCGTGGTCAGCTTCGCCACGCGGCTCTGCGGGTCGTTGAGGTCGCCGAAGGCGATGGCCTGCGTCGGGCAGGTCTGCTGGCAGGCCGTGACCACCTCGCCGTCGCGCACCGGGCGGCCCTCGTTCTTGGCGTCGATCTTCGCCGCCTCGATGCGCTGCACGCAGTAGGTGCACTTCTCCATGACGCCGCGGGCGCGCAGGGACACCTCGGGGTTGTAGACCAGCTTGCGCACGTCCGGGATGTCGCTGTTGAAGTTGAACCAGTTGAACCGGCGCACCTTGTAGGGGCAGTTGTTCGAGCAGTAGCGCGTGCCCACGCAGCGGTTGTAGGCCATGACGTTCAGGCCGTCCTCGCTGTGCATGGTCGCGCCCACCGGGCAGACCTGCTCGCAGGGGGCCAGCTCGCAGTGCACGCAGGCGACGGGCTGGTGCGCGACCGCGGGCGCGTCCGGGTCGCCCTGGAAGTAGCGGTCCAGGCGCAGCCAGTGCATCTCGCGGCCGCGGGCCACCTGGTCCTTGCCCACGACCGGGATGTTGTTCTCCGCCTGGCAGGCCACGACGCAGGCGTTGCAGCCGATGCAGGTGCTCAGGTCGACGGTCATGCCCCAGGCGTGGCCCTCGCGCGGGCGCTCCTGCCACAGCGAGACCAGCGGCGGGTGGTGCGTGCGGTGCGACGCGAATTCCGGGTGCTCGCGGTACTCGGCGAGGGTGCCCGAGACGACCAGCGACCGCGAGCGCTTCTCCCGCTCGCGCATGCCGACCGCGTCGATGGCGTGGTGGTCCTGGGTCGTGGCCAGTTGGTGGCTGCGGCCCGTGCGGGCGACCCGCAGGCCCGCGGCCGCGTCGGGCGCCGCGGCGGTGCGCAGCGCGTAGGCGCGGAACCCCGTCCCGTCGCCGACCTTGCCGGCGGCCGTGCGGCCGTGGCCCAGGCTCAGGCTCACCGACCAGGGCGCGTGGCCCGGCAGCACGTAGGCCGCGGCCTCGAGCCGCCGCCCGTCCAGCTGCAGCTCGACGACGTCGCCGTGGACGACGCCCAGCGCCGCGGCCGTGGACACGCCGAACAGCGCGGCGTTGTCCCAGGCCAGCTTGGTCATGAAGTCCGGCAGCTCCTGCAGCCAGGCGTTGTTGGCGAAGCGGCCGTCGTGCAGCGACGGGTCGCGCACGAAGACCAGCTCCAGGTTGTCGGAGCCGATCGCCGGCGGCTTGGCCAGGCCGCCGCCGCGCACCGCGGCGACGACGCCGCGTCCGTCGAGGACCGCCGGGGATTCCGCAGGCGTCGCCTCGGCGAAGCCGCGGTGCAGCAGCGCCTCCCAGTCGCCGGCGCCCGGCTCGCGGGCCGCCGTGGCCCGCACCAGGTCGTGGGCCGGGCGGCGCGCGCCGTCCAGCAGCAGCGACAGCAGCTCCGCCGGCGTCCAGCCGTCGTACAGCGGCGCGATCAGGGGCTGGGCCACCGCGTAGCGGCCGTCGTGGTCGCGCACGTCGTGCCACGCCTCCAGCCAGTGCGCCCGCGGCAGGTGCCAGCGGCAGCGCTGGGAGGTCTCGTCCACGAACAGCGAGAGGTGCCAGGACGCGGCCACCTTGTCCAGCAGCCCGCCGAAGTCCAGGTCGGCCGGCGCGTCGTGGACGGGGTTGCCGCCCAGGATCACCAGGGACTCGACCTGCCCCTTGCCCATCGCCACGGCCAGGGTCGCGATCGCCGCGCCGTGGGACAGGCCGCGCTGGTCGTCGGGGCCGTAGCTCACGGTGCGGCCCGTGTTGCCCAGCGCCTCGTTCAGCAGGATGGCCAGCACGTGCACGTGGTCGGGCTGGCGCGGGCCCACCGCGATCAGCGATTCCCCGCGGTGGGCGAGCAGGTCGCCGGCCAGCGCGCCCGTCCAGGCGGGCGCGTGCCCGGCGGCGCGCGCGTGCTCGAGCGCGGGCAGCACGGCCTCGTAGCCCGGCGGCAGGGACAGGCCGCGGCCCAGCACCAGCTCGGCGGCCAGGCCGTAGAGGGCGTGCGGGATCTCGAGGCTCGGCATCGCGACCCGGTGGTCGGCCATGCCGCCGGTGAGGCTCAGCTCGCTCTCGACGGCGTAGAGGCGGTTCATCGCGCCGTCCTCGGCGCGGCGGCCGTCCGCGAAACCGCGCGCGTTGCGCAGGGCCGTCGGGTGGTCCTGCAGCAGGTCGGCGTCGAAGCAGGCCAGCACGCGGGCGGCGGCGACGTCGACGCGCACCCGGCGCGCCTCGCCGAAGGCCAGGCCGGTGCCGAGGCGCTCGTTGTCGCGCGAGACCGGCTCGTACTCGTACCAGGCGACCTCGGGCAGCTCGTCGCGCAGGCGCCCGCGCAGCGCCGCGAACGTGGGCGAGCTGGTGGACTCGGTCAGGACCGCGAGCCCGGCGCCGCGGCGCGCGCGCAGGGCCGCGAAGGCGGCGGCGGCGGCGGTCTCCCCCTCGCCGTGCGAGCGGCGGCGCGGCCGGCCGCCCTCGCGCTCCAGGACGTGGCGGCTGCGGTCGGGATCGTACAGCTCGAGCAGGCCGGCCTGCGCGAACAGGTCGCAGGCGCCCCGGCTCAGCGGGTGGTCGGGGTTGCCCTCGACCTTGATCGGGCGGCCGTCGAGGCTGGTCACCAGCAGCGGGCTGACCGCGCCGGCCAGCTCCATGACCGTCGCGTAGCGGCGCGCCGTGCCGGGCGTCGTCCCCTCGGGCCGGCTGGCGAAGGGCACGATGGTCTCCTGCGGCCAGCGGCAGCCGACGAGGCTGGCCATGGCCACCGAAGCCCCCATGACCTGCAGGAAGCGCCGCCGCGAGATCGCGTCGGTGGGCACCTCCGCGGGCTCGGGGAACTCGCCCTCCAGGAACTGGCGGAACTCGGGCTCGTCCGCCAGCTCCTGCAGGCTGCGCCAGTAGTTGTGGTCGAGGCCGTTCTGGTTCATCGATGACATGTCGAGCAATCCGTCTTCGGAGTGATGTGACGGGCGTCGCGCAGGCGGCGGCCCAGTTCGAACTGGGGCTCGTCGGGCGCGTAGCCCATGACCGTCACCGCGTCCTCGGGACGCAGGTGCGGGACGGGATCGCGGTGGCAGTCCAGGCACCAGGCCATGTTCAGGCCCGCGACCTGGCGGACCACTTCCATCTTGTCGACGCGGCCGTGGCAGCTCTCGCAGCCGACGCCGCGCCGCACGTGGGCGCTGTGGTCGAAGTAGACGAAGTCGGGCAGGTCGTGGACGCGGACCCAGGGGATCGGCATCCCGGTCGCGAAGCTCTCGCGCACGAGCTGCAGCTTCTCGCTCTGGGTGCGCACCGTGGCGTGGCAGTTCATGCAGACCGAGGTCGGCGGCAGGGTCGCCGCCGCGCCCGTCTCGACGCCCGTGTGGCAGTAGCGGCAGTCGATGCCGAGCAGCCCGGCGTGGAGCTGGTGGCTGTAGGGCACCGGCTGTTCGGGCTGGTAGCCCACGCTCGTCGCGCCCGGCGAGAAGAGCAGGTACAGCAGGCCCAGGATGTAGAGGGGAGCCAGCGCCGCCGCCAGGGTGACCGGGAGGCGGATCGCGTTGGCCCACTTGGGAAAGCGGAAGGGATCGGGCCCGCCCCGCCGGGGGTCCTTCTGCTGGGAATCCAAGAGGCTTCTCCCGCGTTCCGCCCGAGGGCGTGAAGTCGCCGCGATTGGCAGCGCCAATTCATTTTGTCCAGGAGACGTGCCGGCGCGATCCGGCCCAAGCGACGGAAATGCTAGCGGATCGGTCCGATTAGGGCAAACAAATAACGGCCCGTCAAGCCAACTTCTCGCTGCCGGGCAACTCGACGGGGATCAGACCCGGAACGACGTGCCGCAGCTGCAGGTCCCCTTGGCGTTCGGGTTGCGGAACTTGAACCCGCCGCCGATGAGGTCCTTGGAGAAGTCGATCTCCATGTCCTGGAAGAAGGGCAGGGCGTCGGGGGCGCAGGCCACGGTCAGTCCTTCGTAGGTGAACGCCGCGAAGCCGTCCTGGACGCGGGTGTCCATGCCCATGCGGTAGCTGAAGCCCGAGCAGCCGCCGCTGTCGACCCCCAGCACGACGACCGGGGCGTTCAGGCCGTCGCGGGTGGCCAGGCGCTTGAGTTCCTGCTGGGCGCTGTCGGTGAGGTTGATCATCAGGATGTCCTCCCGGGCGAGGCCGCGAAAGCGGCCGGTAATTGCGATTGAGTGTCGTCCTCATTGATAAGTTCATGGCACGGTTCCGGCAACCAAGTCGATCGTATCCGGACACCGTCTAGAAATGGATGGATCGAATAGGCAAACTCAGTTAAATGAGCAAAACTCTGAACTTCTGCGATCTGATGATGGAGAAGGCAGCCCGGTTGACCAGCGAGACCGAGAAGGCCTCGCTGGTCCACATGGATCTGGACGGCGCGACGCCGGACCCGGGAACTACTTGATCAGCACGACGCGCGTCGCGGCGCCGCCCTGCGGCGCGGACAGCCGCACCAGGTAGACGCCCGCCCCCGCGGCGCGGCCGCGATCGTCGCGCCCGTCCCAGACCAGCTCGTGCCGGCCGGCCCCGTAGGCGCCGGCGGCGAGCCGCCGCACCAGCCGGCCCTGGACGTCGTGCACCGCGACGGCGACCTCCCCCGCCTGCGACAGCTCGAAGGAGACGACCGTGCGCGGGTTGAACGGGTTGGGCGCGACCGCGAGCGCCGGCTGCAGGCGCGGCGCGTTCCCCACGCCGACCACGCCCCCCATCCCGTAGTACCGCTCCTGGAAGTAGTCCCGCACCGCGGCGCGCTCCGCCGGCGAGAGGGCGCGGTCGTAGACCAGGATCTCGAAGACGTCGCCGGTCATGTCGTTGAAGCGGTAGGCGTCCGAACCGATCAGCAGCGACTGGACCGCGGCCAGGTTCGGCGTGCCGAGCGTGCCCTGGTCGCCCTGGTCCGCGCCGTCGATCAGGCAAGAGAACAGGCCGGATTCGCGCTTGAACTCCACCAGATGGATGGCGTCGTTCCACCCCGCCGGCGGCGTCCAGGAACCGGCGCCTCCGACCGCCGTGGGTGGTCCGTGCTGGAAGACCAGCCAGCCGCCCCACGTGTAGTGCACGAAGAGCCGGTTGTCGCCGTAGCCCCAGCCCAGGACGGTGTTGTAGAGGTCCGCCCCGTCCTGCCGCGCCATGACGTACACGGTCGCCGCGTCCGCCGACATCAGGGACGAACCGGCGACGTTCTCGCGGATCAGGAAATCGTTGCCGTCGAAGCGGACCGCCGGGTTCCAGTCCAGCGCCCGCTCGATGAAGCGCGGCTGCGCCGCGGGGTCGGACTGCGCGACGTGCAGGGCCTGCCCCGAGCGGTCGGCCCAGATCGCGACGGGCTGCTGGTCGCCGTCGGCCACGGCCTCGTCGGCCCGCAGCCACAGCCGCAGGCCGTCGGTGACGGGCAGGATCTCGTCGAAGTAGACGTACGACGGGTGCGCGAAGAGGTAGCCGACCTGGTGGGGCTTGAGCGTGTGGTCGTAGACCTGGACGTCGTCGATCCAGCCCTGGAAGTTGGCCTGGACGTTGCCGCCGTAGTCGAGGCCGCCGACGATGAACCGCGCCGCGGTCACGGGGTTCATCGGCGCCTGCTGGAGGTTCTCGCGGGGCAGGCCGTCGACGTAGATGCCCAGCAGCCCGCCCTGCTGGTACACGCAGACGATCTGGTGCCACTGCCCGTCGTTGACGTCCGTGGTCGAGAAGGCTTGCTGGCCGGGGGAACCGATGTCGTAGAACCAGGCCTTGCCCGGCGCGCCGTAGCTGTTGCCGCTGTTGATCCCCACGAGATAGCCGCCGTACCCCGAGGCGTGCTTGGCCAGCGGGTACATCTCGTTCGTCGCGCCCGGCAGGGTCTTCACCCACAGCGCCAGCGAGAAGTCCGTGTCGCCGAAGGCGAACACGTTCCCCATGTCCAGGGCGCCCGGATTGCCGAAGCCGAGCGCGACGGCGCCGCCCGCGACGCCGGCGGCGCCGAACTCGGCGCCTCCCACCACCTGCCCGTCGAAGCCGCCGGTCTCGTCGACCGCGACGCTCGAGCCGGACGGCTCGTCGAAGCGCCAGTGGGCCACGATGAAGCCCGAGGCCGGTCCGGCGGCGGCGCACAGGGCGACCAGGACCGTGAAGGCCGACAGCAGGCTGGCATGATGTTTGGAAATGGGCATGAAGACACCTCGCAAGATGGGGGTCGCAGCCGAATTGATTATACCAGATCAACAGGAAGGGAAGCCACCTCTCCCTCCTCACCTGACCTGGACGACTTCCCGCCCCGATCCCGCCCGGCTGAAGCGCGAAGGCTGGCGTGTGGTGGGCTTCGCGCGGTGGTGCGCCGCCGTCCGCGCGGCCCGCCCCCGCAGCACCCGCCGCTCCCTGGCCAACCCGACCGCCAGTCTGCTGGGGATCTTCGCCCGGTGCGACCGGGTCGCCGTCCTGGACGCCACCTGCGCGTCGGTCGACGACCTGCGGCTGATCCACGGCACCCTCGTCGCGCCGGCGCGGCGCCGCGGCTGCCGCCTGCTGGTCCACGCCGACCGCGCGCTGGATTCCCTTTCCCCGGACGCCTTCGTCGATCCCGACTGGCGCTACCCCTGGACGCTGGAGCGCCTGCGCTGGCTCGCTTCTCAACACGTCGCACCCGACGCGGCACCCGTCAGCGGAACCGTCATCCGGCGGGGTCGGCGTCGCGGGCGGCTGTCGCGCCTGGTGGACCGCGTGGTCGGACGCGACGCCGGGCCGCCTCCCGGTCAGCCGCTCCCCCGCCCCCTCTCCCTCGACCCGCAGCAGTGCCGCGCGGTGCGCGCCGGCACGGGCGTGGTGCAGGTCATCGCGCCGGCGGGCAGCGGCAAGACCAGCGTGCTGGTCGAGCGGGTCAAGGAGCTGCTGCACCGCGGCGCCGCGCCGGAGCGCATCCTCTGCTCGACCTTCAACCGCGACGCCAAGCTCGAGATCGCGGCGCGCCTGGAACGCGCCGGCGTCGCCGGCGTGGCGGTGCGCAGCTTCCACGGCCTCGGCCTGGCGCTGCTGAAGCGGGAGGGCCGCACGCGCGCGGGTGTCGGCGAGGTCGACGACGACACGTGGCAGCAGCTCGCCGAACGCGCCCGCGGCGCGGAAGCCGACGGCGTCGCCCTGGACCCGACCGCCGCGCGCAACGCCGTCAGCGCCTTCAAGCTGTCGGCGATGATCGACCCGCAGACGGCCCTGGCGCAGGCGGCGGACGGCGACGCCCGCGCGCGCACCGCGGCGCGCCTCTACGACCTCTACCAGCGCCACCTGGACGAGCGCGGCCGGCTGGACTTCGACGACCTGATCGCCGGCGCCGTGGCGCTGCTGCAGCGCGACGCCGACGTCCGCCGCCGCTGGCAGGCGCGCTTCGACCACGTCCTGGTGGACGAGTACCAGGACATCGAACCGGCGCAGGCGCTGCTGGTCGGGCTGCTGGCCGCGCCGCAGGACTCGCTGTTCTGCGTCGGGGACGAGGACCAGTGCATCTACGCCTGGCGGCGCGCCTCGGTGGAGCGGGTGATCGAGCTGGACCAGGTCTACCCCGACCTCGAGCGCCACCCGCTGATCCGCAACTACCGCTGCGGCCGCCGGATCACCGTCGCGTCGCGCCGCCTGATCCGGCACAACCGCCGCCGCTTCCGCAAGCCGCTGCGCCCCGGCGCGCCGCACCGCGGCCGGATCCGCGTCCACGCGCTGGTCGACCGCGCCGCCGGCGCGCGGCGCGTCGTCGAACTCCTGCGGGACGACTTCCCGGGCACGACCGCCGTGCTGGCGCGCACCTCGGCCCTGCTGGGCGAAGTGGCGCGGGCCTGCGCGGAAGCGGGCCTCGATGCGGCCGGGGTCTGCGAGCCGGCGACCATCCACGCCGCCAAGGGCCGCGAGTGGGACCGGGTCGTCCTGTACGGCGTCGACCGCGGCCAGATCCCCCACTCCCACGCCGGGCGCGAGGGCGGGCTCGAAGCGGGCGTCGAGGCCGAGCGCCGCCTCTTCTACGTCGCCCTGACCCGCGCCCGCCAGCGCCTCGAGATCGTCTGCTCGAAGAAATCGCCCAGCCGCTTCCTGGCCGAAGCCGGCCTGCGGGTGTGACGAACTGGACGGGAGGACGCGCATCGGGCATGATCGGGCCATGCGACTGATCGAGACACACGCGCACCTGGACGCCAAGCCGCTGGCCGACGACCTCGACGGCGTGCTGGCGCGCGCCCGCGCGGCGGGCGTCGGCGACATCGTGGCGCCGGCCTACGATCCGGAGTCGTGGGACGCGGTCGCGGCGCTCGCCGCGGCGCACCCCGGCGTGCATGCGGCGCTGGGGCTGCACCCCTGGGTCGCGGACCGCGATCTGGACCTCGACGACCTGCGCGCGCGCCTGCTCGCCTGCGGCGCGGTCGCCGTCGGCGAGATCGGGCTCGACGCGAAGATCGACGGCCCGGGCATGGAACGGCAGGCCGAGATCCTGCGCCCGCAGCTGCGCCTGGCGCGGGAGCTGGACCTGCCGGTGATCCTGCACGACCGCGGCGCCGCCGAGCACCTGGTGCCGCTGCTGCGCGAGGTCTACGGGGACGCGCCGGTGCGCGGCGTCGTGCACGCCTTCTCGCGCGGGCCCGAGCTGGCCCGCCGCTACCTGGACCTCGGCCTGCACCTGGGGTTCGGCGGGGCGGTCACGCGGCCGGACGCGCGGGCGCGGCGCGCCGCGGCGACGGCGCCGCCGGAACGGATCGTGCTGGAGACCGACGCCCCTTCCATCGGGCTGCAGGACGTGCCCGCCGGCGCCTGCGAACCGCGGCACGTGCGCGAGGTCTGCCTCGCCCTGGCCGAACTGCGCGGCCTGACGGCGGACGCCGCCGCCGCCCTCACCACGGAGAACGCCCGTGAGCTCTTCCGCTTGCCCTGAGCGCTTCACGCGCACCGTCGACCTCTACGGCGAGGCCGGCTTCGCGGCCATCCGCGCCGCGTCGGTCGTCGTCTGCGGCCTGGGCGGCGTGGGCGCGCACGCCGCGCTGGCGCTGGCGCGCACCGGGATCGGCCGGCTCACCTTGATCGACTTCGACCCGGTGACGGCCTCGTCGCTGAACCGCAGCCCGTGCGCGACCTTGGCTGACGTCGGCCGCCCGAAGGTCGCGACCATAGGCGAATTCCTGCGGCGCACCTGCCCCGACACCGCCGTCGACGAGGTGGAGGCGTTCTTCCACGCCGACACCGCCGACGCGCTGCTGACGCCGCCGCCGTCGTGCGTGGTCGACGCCATCGACGCGCTCAACCCCAAGGTCGAGCTGCTGGCGACGTGCGTCGCGCGCGGCATCCCGGTGGTCGGCAGCATGGGCGCCGCGGGCCGCACCGACGTGTCGTTCGTGAGGGCGGGGGATCTGTGGGAGAGCCGGCGCTGCCCGCTGGCCGGCAGGGTGCGGAAGTACCTGCGGCGGCGCGGGGTGACCGCGCCCATCCCCTGCGTGTGGTCGGAGGAGGAACCGGCCGAGGCGCTGGCGCCCGACACGGACGACCCGCGCTACGACCGCGGACGGATCCGCAACCGGCTGCCGAGCGGGATCGCGATGCCGGGGATCTTCGGGTACGCGCTGGCTTCGCTGGTGCTGGACCTCGTCGCGGGGCGGACGGCCGGCGACTGAGCGGTCATGCGCCCCGGTCGTCCCGTCAGTCGTCCCCGCCCGCATCCGCCGCATGGCCTCCTCGGCGGCGCGCTCGAGCTGCTGCGGCGTCATCTCGTCGACGCAGGCGGCCACGGCCCAGCGGTGGCCGAACGGGTCGAGCAGCTCGCCGTGGCGGTCCCCCCAGAACGTGTCCTGCACCGGCATCGTCACCTTCGCGCCGGCGGCGACCGCCCGCGCGAAGGTCTCGTCGGCGTCGTCCACGTACAGGTGCAGGGTGCAGGGCGAGAGGTTCTCGTAGGGCGCGTGCGAGCCCCACTCCGGGAACGCGTCGTTGACCATCAGCACCGAATCGCCGATGCGCAGCAGGGCGTGGGCCACCTTGCCGCCCGGTCCCTCGTGACGACGCAGCAGTTCCGCCCCGAACGCCAGCTTGTAGTACTCGATGGCGCGATCGGCGCCGTCGACGGCGAGCTGCGGGGTCAGGCTGTGGAAACCGGCGGGCAGACGGGTCGCGGACATGGGTGCCTCCTGGTCCCGGACGGGCGCCGCGCGAACCGGGGCATCATACCCGAAGGGCGGCCACGGCGCTCCAGGAATCCTCGCCGCCGCAGGAATCGCCCCGCCCGCGCGTACGGCCCTGACACCCCCACGACAAGGGAAGGAACCGGACATGACGACAACCAGGACGATGCTGATCGCCATCCTCGCGCTGGCGGTCCTGCCGCCGGCGCTCGCGGCGGGCGACACGCCGCCCGCGGCGGCCTCCGGCTTCAACGGCGCCTGGACCCTGGACGCGGCGCGCTCGGACGATCCCGCCAAGCTCATGCCGAAGCCGGCAGCCATGGGCGAGCGCCCCGGCGGCAAGGGCGGCGGACCCGGCATGGGCGGCGGACCGGGCATGGGCGGCGGCGGCGGCGGCGGCGGCGGCATGGGCGGCGGCGGCGGCATGGGCGGCGGCGGCATGGGCGGCGGCGGCATGGGCGGCGGCGGCCAGGGCAACACGCGCGGCGGCAGCTTCGGCGGCGCCCAGACCGGCAAGGCCGCCGGCGCCGGCGGGCCGCCCGAGCTGGCCGGCGGCCGTTCGCGGCTGGTCATCTTCCACGCGGGGCCGGAATTCGGCGTGACCGACGCCATGGACATCTCGCAGACCGTCACCACCGACGGCCGCAAGAGCGAGCGCTGGACCCACCGCGGCCAGGTCTTCGAGACGGCCTCCGTCGAGGACGGCCGGATCGTCGTGCGCAGCACGGGCCAGGACGGCCAGGTCCGCACGACCTCCTACGAGCTCGACGCCGACGGGAACGAGCTGACGGTGCTGTTGACCTTCAAGCCGCCGCGCGCCGACAAGGAGGTCGTGCTGCGCTCGGTCTACGTGCGGGAGAAGCGGAAGTAGCGGCCGGCCGCCGGGTTCACGGCTGCGTCGGCGCCGCCCGCAGCAGCAGCTGGGCGGCGCTGGCGGACTGGTCCGGGAACTCGGCGGCCTTCTCCAGGTGCGAACGGGCCGCTTCGACCGCGCCCGTCTCCAGGGCGCAGAACCCGGCCATCAGCCGCAGCCGGCCCTGCTGGGGATCGAGCTCCAGGGACTTCTCGAAAGCCGCGAGGGCCGCGGCGTGCTCTTCCTGCGCCAGCTCCAGGTCGCCGAGCAGGGCCCAGAAGCGCGCCGTCGGCTTGTGCGCGAGCGCCTGCTTCAACACGGTCCGCGCGCGCGCTGCGGCTCGTGGGCCGACAGCCAGGCCGTGGCCAGCCGCTCGTAGTCGTCGCTGCCGCTGGTGTCGGCGACGGCCTGCTCGTAGTGGCGGCCCGCCTCGGCGGGGGCGCCGACGGCGCGGTACAGGTCGCCCAGCTGGATCCGCTCGCGCCCCTGCAGCGGCTGCAGGTAGTCGACGATGGTCAGGTCGACGGCCGCGCGGCGGTGGTCGCCCACGGCCGCCGCGTGCTGGAAGGCCAGGCGCCAGGCTTCGGGGTCGGCGGGGTACGCCGCCAGCATGGCGTCGGCGGCGCGGTGGCCCCGCTCGGGATCCTTGAGCTCCAGGCAGGCGGCGATCAGGGCCCGGAAGGCGTCGAGCTGCGGCCGGCCGTAGAAGCCGCCCGCGAGCTGCTCCAGCAACCCGGCGGCCTGCTCGGGCAGGCCGCCCTGCAGGTAGGCGACGCCGGCGAAGTACAGCAGCGAGGGATCCTTGCGCGGGTTGCGGCGGAAGCCCTCGTCGAGGGCGCGCCCGGCCTTCGCGAAATCCCCGGTCTCGTAGGCGCACTGGCCGAGGCCCAGCCAGCTCTCGGCGTGGCGGGGCTCGGCCGCGACCGCGGCTTCGAACTGCGGGACGGCCTCGGCGGGCCGCTTGGCCTGCATCAGGGACATCCCGAGGTGGTGGCGCAGGAGCCAGTGCTCCTCCTGCGGGCGCTCGCGCAGCTCCGTCTGCAGCAGCTGCACCGCCTCCTCGGCGCGGCCGGCGCCGCGGGCCTGCAGGGCCTTGACGATGCCCAGGCGGGCGCGGCTCGGCACGTCGGCCAGCGTGGCCACGGGCGCGGTCTGCGGCGCGGTCTGCGCCGAGGCGGCGACGCCCGCCGCCAGCAGCAAGGCGACGACGGCGAGGGAACGGCGGCTGGCCCTCACGACATCCCCTTCATTCCAGTTCGAAGTTCAGCGTGGTGACGGCCCACGAGGTCACGGCCTCGCCGGCGACCATGCCCGGCCGGAAACGCCAGCGCGGCACGCACTGGCGGACCGCGTCCTCGAACAGCCCCTTGGGCCGCGCGTCGAGGATGACGACGCGCCCGACGCTGCCGTCCACGTTGATCTTGAGCTTCACCTGCACCGCGCCGGTGATCCCCTGCTCGCGCGCCTTGAAGGGGTAGACCGGGGGCACCCGCATCTCGACCTGGGGGGGCTGGTCCAGCTCGAAGGACTCGAAGATCACTTCCTCGGCGACGGGCGCCGCGGCGATCCCGCCCAGGTTCACGCTCACGGCCGGGCCCAGGTCCACGCCGCCGAAATCCAGGGGGGGCGGCGTCAGGTCCGGCGTGAAGTCCAGCTGCGGCGTCGGCTCCGGGCTTGACGGGCGGCGCGGCCTCCTCCTGCCGGGGCGGCTCGGGCGGCGCCAGCGTCACGAGGTTGATGCCTGCGGGCTCGCTGATGTCCTGGGGCGCGCGGCGGTGCTTCGTCAGCTGCATCGTGAGCACGAGCAGGGCCAGGTTCACCAGCAGGGCCGCGAGCAGGGCCGGGCCGACCCAGCGACGCGGACCGCCGTCGAGCGACGCCGCGCCGGTCACTCGCCGTCCCCGCGGTTGGCGGCCAGGCTGACGTCCTTGGCGCCGGCCAGGCGGCACTGGTCCATGATCTGCACGACCAGGCCGGTCTCGCTCTTCTTGTCGGCGACGATGACCACGCCGCTCTCGGGGTCCTCGGCCAGGGCCCGCTCGACGTGGGCGCGCACGCTGCGCACGTCCACCCGCTCGCCGTCGAACCAGACCTCGCCGTCGACGGTCAGGCCCACCATGATGTTGCCGCGCTCCTTGACCTCGGCCGTGGCCGCGGTCGAGCGCTGCACGTCGACGCCGGACTCCTTGACGAAGCTCGTGGTCACCACGAAGAAGATCAGCAGCAGGAACACCATGTCGATGAGCGGACCCATGTCGATGTTGACCTTGTCGCCGCCGCGCAGGGACCTGCGAACGTTGATCATGACGATCCAGCCTCCCGGGAGAACGCCGTCTGGCCGCGGACGTGGCGCACGAGCACCGTGGTGATCTCGTCGAGCATGATCTCGAGGTGCTTGGCCTTGCGGGACAGGTTGCCGCTGATGTAGAGGCCCGGGATGGCCACGATCAGGCCGCTCTGGGTCGTGATCAGGGCGACGGAGATGCCGCCGGCCATCGCCTTGGCGTTGCTCGTGCCGAAGAAGGCGATGACGTCGAAGGTCGCGATCATGCCCAGCACCGTGCCCAGCAGGCCCAGCAGCGGCGCCACGGCGGCCAGCACCGCGATGGCCGCCAGCCGCGCGCGCAGGGCGTTGCGCAGCTTCATGGCGCTGTGCCGCACGATCTCGCCGTCGATGTCCGGATAGCCGGACCGCTCGGCGAGGAAGTCGCGCACCAGCCTGGCCCGCAGCCCGTCGACGGGGCGCAGCGCGGCGCCGCCGGACACGGCCCCGACCGCCTCGGCGATCGTCACGTCGCCGCTCCCGAGCGCGCGGAACATCTGCAGCCGCTCCGCGATGAACATCCACATCGCCACCGAGCAGATCCCGATCGGGATCATGACCCAGCCGCCGGAGCGCAGGTACTCAAGCGCGAACTGCAGCTGTGCCGGCATGTCGCCGCTGCTCCTTGTGGATGATGTTCGTCAGCGAGACGGCCTTCTCCTCCATCTCGCCGATGATCTCCTCGACGCGCCGCGACAGGAACGTGTGCAGCAGCATGATGGGGATGGCGACGAACAGGCCGACCTCGGTGGTGATCAGCGCCTCGCTGATGCCGCCGGACATCAGCTTGGGATCGCCGGTGCCGAACAGGGTGATCACCCGGAAGGTGTCGATCATGCCGGTGACGGTGCCGAGCAGCCCCAGCAGCGGCGCCACCGCGCCGAAGATGGCCAGCGTCGACAGGCCCCGCTCCAGGCGCGGCAGCTCGCGCAGGATGGACTCCTGCAGGACGCTCTCGAGCGTCTCGCGGTCCTCGTGGCGCGCGAGCAGGCCGGCCTCGATGACGTGGTTGACCGGGGAGTGCTCGCCCTTGTGGCGGCGCACGATGTCCTCGCACTCGCTCCAGTTGCCCTCGGCGGCCAGGCGGTTGACCCGGGTCATGTACTTGTCGGTGTTGCGCCCGACCTTGTTGAGGAACCGCGCCTTGTAGACCACGATGCCCAGCGCGGCCAGCGCGATCAGGCCCAGGGGGTACATCAGGGGGCCGCCGGCGCGCATCTCCTCGCGGAAGCCGCGGCGCTGGGTGACCGCGTTCAGGGCGGCGCCGCCCGACAGGTCGACGATGACCGATTCGCCGCGCCCGGCCATGTACTTGTCCAGCAGCGAACGCATGCCGCGGCCGGGCAGCGAGGAAAGGGCGATGAACCGGGCGGACTCGGGCATGTAGCGCAGGAAGCCCGTCTCGCCCCCGTGCCGGTAGAGCGCGGTGAACTTGCCGATCGTCATCACCTGGCCCGTGACCTCTTCGCCGGCGCGGTTCACGAAGGGCGCCTCGCCCAGGATCACCTGGCCCGAGCGGGCGATCTCGTCGAAGTAGAGGCCCGTCATCGTGGAGACATCGTCCACGCCGGGGAAGTACCCGCTGTCGAGGATGGGAGCGATCAGCGCCGGCCGTCCGGGCGCGGTCGCCGTCAGGGGCGACTGCGTTAGCATCGCCTCGAGGTCGCGGGCCGCCAGCCGCACGTTGCCGGAGATCTCGCGGAACTCCAGCTCGCTCGCGGCCCAGGCCTGCTCCATCTCGGCCAGGCGCCGCTCGCCGGCCTCGCGGCGGCGCTCCAGGGCCGCCAGCTCGTCGTCCAGCGCCCCGCGCCGCCGCTCGAGCTCGCCGACCTTCGCGGTCAGGGCCGCGCCGTCGGCGAGGATCCGCTCCTCCGCGGCGAGGGCCTCGGACTCGGCGCGGGAGCGGTCGGCGTCCGCCTTGCGGGCCGCCTCGCGCACGTCCTGTCCCTGGGCCGCCGCCGCGAGCAGCAACAGCGCGGTCGCGATCAACACGTTTCGCAACTTCATGGCGTGACCCTCCCGAGGGGCAGGGCGATCAGTTCGGTCGGGCGGATGCGGGAGGCCATGTCCATGGCCATGCCGATGCTGCGCGCGTGCTTGCGGGGCAGCTCGCGCCACCCGGACGCCGCGCGGTCGTACTCGCCGACGCGCTTGCCGTCGGGCGTGCGCCAGAAGAGCGACAGCCGCCCGATCTTCAGCACGTCGACACTCAGGGGGACCCGTCGAGGTCGATCACCTGCTCGCCCACCTCCACCGTGCCGCCGTAGCCGGCCTCGACCTGCAGCGCCTCCAGCAGCCGGCGCAGCTTCTCGGCCGACGAGACGTCGGGCCGGGCCAGCTCCGCCTTCAGCGACGCGAGCCGGTGCGCCCGCTCCTCGGGCAGGAACGGCAGGTCCCGCGCCACGTGCGTCTCCAGCCGGTCCAGGATCACCGACAGGGTGTCGCCGATCCCGTTGCGCAGGCGCACGGCCTCGCCGAGCCGCCGTTCGAATTCCGCGATCCGGGCCTCGAGCGCCTGCACCTGGCCGGCCTGGTAGTCGCGGCGCGCCTCGAGGTAGGCGACGTCGGCCTTCGCCGTCCGGTAGCGGGACTGCAGCGTCCCCGCCTGCTGCGCCCACTCGTCCTTGCGGGCCTGGGTCTGCTGCTGGACGCCGAGGGTGCCGTCCACGGTGCCGCGCACGTCCGGCGTCTGCGCCTGGGCGGTTGCGGCCGCCAGCCAGCCCAGCAGCGCGAGGAACACGGAGAATCTGGCCATGCCTGGTCCTTCCTGAGCGGTGGCGGCGCATCGGCGCCGGCGAAACCGTGCCGTCATCCGAGCGCAGTCTAGCCACGGAATGTGGGAGGAAGGCGAACGGCGCGTGAAAACTGTGTGAAGGCGCGGGCATTCATCGGCGCTTCACACGCGATTCGCCGAATTCACAACGTGTCTGAACTTCCCGCGCACAATGCGCGGCTAGACTTTCCAGCGATCCACGGCCCACGGCCGCGGATCCGCCACCACCTCAACGCAGGGACGCAACCGACGCATGAACGCACGAAGCCTGCCGCTCCCGGCCGCAGCCGCCCTGCTCCTGCTGGCGCTCGCCCCCCCCGCCCGCGCCCAGCAGGGCGCGATCAGCGGGGTCGTGGTCGACGACGCGTCGGGCGCGCCGATCGCCGGCGCGAACGTCCTGGTCGTGGGCACCGCCGCCGGCGCGACCACCGACCTCGACGGGCGCTTCGCCATCGCCGTGCCGGCCCCGGCCGTCTACGACCTGCGGGTGAGCTTCGAGGACCGGCCCGCCGAGACCGTCGCGGCCGTGGCCGTGGAGCTGCAGGGCGAGACCGTCCTGCGCATCCGGCTGGGCCGGCCGCTCGGCGCCGACGGCGACGAGGAGGGCGCGCTCGCCTTCCAGCTCGAGGACCTGCAGGTGACGGGGGAAAGGGTCCTGAACACGGACACCGGGATCCTGGTCGAGCGCATGAAGGACGTGACCATCGGCGACGCGATCAGCGCGGCGCAGATCGCGCAGTCCCCCGACGGCACCAGCAGCGACGCCCTGCGGCGCGTGACGGGCCTTTCGATCGTGGACGACAAGTACGTCTTCGTGCGCGGCGTGACCGACCGCTACAACGGCACCTCGCTGAACGGCGTGGCGGTGACCAGCACCGACACCGACACCGACCGCAAGAGCTTCTCCTTCGACATGATCCCGGCCAACCTGCTGGCCAACACCGTGGTCGTGAAGACCGCCACCCCGGACCTGCCGGGCGACTTCAGCGGCGGCTTCGTGAAGGTGAGCACCCTGGAGTTCCCGGACACGCGCTCGCTGCGCTGGAACTGGTCCGCCGGCTACAGCGAGGGCACCTCGGGCGATCCCTTCTGGACCTCGACGGGCAGCGGCCGCGACTGGCTGGGCCAGGACGACGGCGCGCGCGCCCTGCCGCAGGGCCTGACCGGCAACGACCTGGCGCGCGCCCTGCCCAACAACTGGACGCCGCGCCGCGGCAAGGCGCCCCTGGACCGCTCGCTGGGCTTCTCCTACGGGGACCGCTGGCGGTGGGGCGGGCGCGAGCTGGGCCTGGTGACGGCCCTCTCCTACAAGACCTCCCGCAACACCGAGGAGTACACCGACAGCCCGGTGTCGGTGCTGGTCGTCGACATGCCGGACCCGCTCGAGGACATCGTCCTGGAATCGCGCCCCTGGAACATGACCGGCGTGCGCCACGAGTCGAGCCTGCTGATCGGCGCCCTGGCGAACGTGAACCTGAAGATCTCGGAGCGCCACAAGCTGAGCCTCAAGACCAACGCCAGCCGCGCGGCGAAGGAGAAGGTGCAGTTCATGGCGGGCGACGACGAGAACGCCGGCCCGACGACGCGGCAGACCATCGTCTGGAACCAGCGCGAGCTGTGGCTGGCGCAGATCGGCGGCGAGCACGACTTCGCCGACGGGGAGCGGGCGCCCGGCTTCGCCTGGAACTGGCACCGCTCGTCCTCGGACGCCGCCGAACCGGACCGCAAGCACGTCGAGTACAGCCTCACCGCCGACGAGTCCTACACCCACAAGGAGAACTACCGCACCTGGTCGGCCCTGGCCGAGGACGGCGACGGCGGCGGGCTGGACGCCCACCTGCCCCTGCTGGGCGGCGAGTTCAAGGCCGGCGCGGGCCGCGAGTCGCGGGAGCGCGCCTACGGCATCGACGCCTTCGCGGCCGACGCCTCCCAGATCACCGGCGCCAACGCCGGCATCACGCAGTGGGGGACCGGGAGCATCTTCATCCCGGAGAACTTCGGGCCCGGCAAGTTCCGTTTCGTCCCGATCACCGTCTTCACGGGCGCCTACGAAGGCACCCACGAGCTGCGCACCTGGTACGCGATGTACGACCGGGAGCTGCGCCTCGGCGGGCTCGACCTGCGCCTGACCGGCGGCGTGCGCTGGGAGGATTCCGACCAGCAGGTCCTCACGCGGGCCGAGGCCGGGGACACCACGTCGGTCCTCTCGCGCATCGACCACCGCGACGCCCTGCCCTCGGGCAACCTCACCTGGCGCGCGTCCGACCGGCTGAACCTGCGGCTGGCCTACTACGCCTCGGTGAACCGGCCCGAGTTCCGCGAGATGTCCGACGTGCTGTACTTCGACTTCAACACCTTCCAGAACGTCAAGGGCAACCCCGCGCTCAGGCGCGCCACCGTCGACAACTACGACCTCCGGCTGGAGCTCTTCCCGCAGGAGGGCGAGGTCCTCGCCGCGAGCTGGTTCCGCAAGACCTTCGTCGACGCCATCGAGGAGCGCCTCATCCCCTCGCCCGAGCGCTTCGTGCGCACCTGGTTCAACTCGGAGCGCGGCACGAACGAGGGCTACGAGCTGGAGTACCGCCGCGGCCTGGGCTGCTTCTGGGGCGCGCTGGACCCCTTCACCGTGACGGCCAACTACACGCGCGTGACCTCGGCGATCGAGTACGTGGACTCGCAGACCAACGAGCAGGGCGAGCGGATCGACACGGTCAAGGAGCGCGTCATGCAGGGGCAGTCCCCCTGGTCCCTGAACCTGTCGCTCGCCTGGCGGCAGGCGGACTGGGGCACCCACGCCAGCGTCCTCTACAACCGCGTCGGCCGCCGCCTGGACGCCGTGGGCGACTCGCGCGACGAGGACGCCTACGAGGAGTCGCGCCGCCAGCTCGACGCCGCCCTGTCGCAGGCGCTGGGCAAGGGCTGGAAGCTCAAGGCCACCGCCCGCAACCTGCTCGACGAGGACGAGGAGATCACCCTCGGCGACGAGGGCCGGCCCTACCAGAAGATCACCCGGGGCGTGAGCTACGCCCTGTCGTTCAGCCTGGACCTGTGAGCGCGCCGCGGCGCGCCCGCCGGTCCGCCACCGCCGGCCAGGGAGGTACGACCGCCGAAGAACGCGAGATCGCTCGAGAATCCGACCGGGAACGTCGAGCCGAGCCGTCACCAATCCGCACGTGATCCGCTTCCATTCGCGGGTCCTTGACTTGACGACGACACGACGGCGAGGCAGGACGGGACCGCACGGATGCCGGGGAGAACGATGATGAAACGACAACGCGCGACACCACCATACGGGAGGAGATACTCCATGAAGTCCAAGTCGCAGCTGTCCAAGATGCTGCTGATCGCCCTGACCCTGCTGATGGGTCTGGGCGCCGTGGCCGAGGCCACGCCGCCGCCTGTCTACCACGGACAGGCGATCCTCGGGCCTGGCCTGAACTCCGGCCGGACCGGCTACTCCCAGACCTGGAACCGCACCCTGTCCCCCGACACCCTCTACACCCTGACCGGCCTCTACTACGTGGAGAACGGCTACACCCTGACCATCCCCGCCGGCACGGTCTGCCAGGCCGACACCGCGGCCACGCTGATCATCACCCGCGGCGCCAAGATCTACGCCGAGGGCACCGCCGAGCAGCCCATCGTCTTCACCAGCCGCAAGCTGGAGGGGCAGCGCGCCCCCGGCGACTGGGGCGGCGTCATGATCCTGGGCAGCGCCCCGGTGAACAAGGTCGACCCCCTGATCGAGGGCGGCATCATCGGCGGCACCTACGGCGGCTCGGACCCCAACGACGACAGCGGCGTGTTCAAGTACGTCCGCATCGAGTACTGCGGCTACCGCTTCCAGCTCAACAACGAGGTCAACGGCCTGACCATGGGCGGCGTGGGCGCCGGCACGGAGATCCACCACGTCCAGATCAGCTACTCGTTCGACGACTCCTACGAGTGGTTCGGCGGCACCGTGAACTGCGACCACCTGGTGTGCTTCGGCGGCACCGACGACGAGTTCGACACCGACTTCGGCTACACGGGCAACGTCCAGTTCGCCTTCGGCATGAAGGACCTGAACCTGTGGGATCCCACGGGCGAGACCAACGGCTTCGAGTCGGACAACGACGGCAGCTCGACCTCCCAGGCGACGCCGTTCACCCACCCCCACTTCTCGAACGTCACCCTGATCGGCCCCGAGCGCACCGACGCCCTGGTCGGCAACCTGCCCGCGGGCCACAAGTTCCAGTTCGCGGGCGTGCTGCGCCGCTCGACCCGCACCAGCATCTACAACTCGGTCATCATGGGCTACCCCTGGGGCATGTCGGTCCGCGACGCCTTCACCCAGGCCAGCGCCCTGACCGACGTCCTGCAGGTCCGCAACCTCAGCCTCCAGGCCTCGGTGCTCGAGCCCGGCTCGGCCACCGTGCACGACGAGGGCCGCTGGGCCGGCATCGTCGGCTGGTACGACACGGCGGCCTACGCCAACACCGGTTCGGCCCCGCGCAACCCCAGCGCGATCGGCCTGACCGACCTGAGCGACATGAACAACCCGAACCCGGTGCCGGCGGCCGGCTCCGAGCTGATCGGCACCGCCGACTTCAGCGCCCCCGCCCTGGCCGGCTTCGCGGTCACCACGTACCGCGGCGCCTTCGACCCCGCCCTGCCGATGGACCAGCAGTGGACCGCCGGCTGGACGAACTTCAACCCGCAGGGCACGGCCTACGTGACCGCGGTCGGCGACGGCCCGGCCGCCGCCCCGCGCGCGGTCCTGGCCAGCTACCCGAACCCGTTCAACCCCTCGACCGCCATCAAGTTCAGCGTGCCGCGCAGCGGCCACGTGAGCCTGAAGGCCTTCGACATGCGCGGCCGCGAAGTGGCCGTGCTGGTCGACGGGAACGTCGAAGCCGGCGAGCACACCACGGTGTTCGCGCCCTCGGGCCTGTCCTCGGGCTCGTACTTCCTGCGCCTGAGCGGCAACGGCTTCACGCAGACCGGCACCGTGCAGCTGGTGAAGTAGCTGACCGGCGAGCGCTTCGCGCCCGACGATCCCACACGGCCGAAGCGAGGAGGGCGCCCGCGGGGGCGCCCTCCTTCGTTCCGGTCGGGGCGGCGCGCCGCCGCGCCTCACTCGTAGAGGTCGTGCTCCCCGTCCCTGGTCGCCTGCAGGCGGCGCCGCAGCGACTCCTTGGCCGCCCCCTCGGGGAAGGCCGCCAGCTCCCGCTCCACCAGCCGGCGGCCGGCCTCGCGCGTGGGCGGGGACGCGTAGTCCTGCAGGTACTCCGTCAGGGTGACCAGGGCGTTGGGCGTGCAGAAGCGCTCGATGAAGCCGGGGATCGCGTACTCCATGAAGTGCTCGCCGGTGCGGCCCATGCGGTAGCAGGCCGTGCAGAAGCTGGGCACGTGGTCGTCCTCGAGCAGCTCGCGCAGCACCTCGTCGAGCGGGCGCAGGTCGCTCAGGGCGAACTGCTCGCGGTCCATGACCTGGGCGTCGCCGGCCTCGGTGTAGCCGCCGAGCTCGATGCGCGAGCCGGCGTCGATCTGCGAGACGCCGAAGCCCAGGATCTCGCGCCGCAGCGCCGCCGGCTCCCGCGCGGTCAGGATCATCCCGGCGTAGGGCACCGACAGGCGCAGGATCGCCACCAGCCGCTTGAAGTCGGCGTCGCTCACGAAGGGCGCGCCGGCGAGGTCGACGCCGCTGGCGGGCTGCAGGCGCGGGAAGCTCAGGGTGTGCGGGCCGACGCCGTGGCGCTCCTGCAGGTGGCGGGCGTGGGCCACCAGGCCCAGCACGTCGAAGCGCCAGTCCGCCAGGCCGAACAGCGCGCCGATGCCGAAGTCGTCGCAGCCCGCCGCGAAGGCCCGGTGCGGGCTGTCCAGCCGGAAGTCGTAGTCGCCCTTGAAGGTGCGCGCGGGGTGGTAGCGGGCGTAGGTCGCCCGGTGGTACGTCTCCTGGAACACCTGGTAGGTGCCGATGCCCGCCTCGTGGACGGTGCGGAAGCCCGCGACGTCCAGGGGCGCGGCGTTGATGTTCACGCGCCGGATCTCGCCGTGGCCGGTCCGACCGCCGCCACGCGCCGCACCGTGTCGGCGATGAACTCCGGCGTGTAGCGCGGGTGCTCGCCGAAGACCAGGATCAGGCGCTTGTGCCCGCTGCGCTCGAGGGCGGCGACCTGGGCCTCGACCTCGACCGGGGAGAGCGTGCGGCGCACCGAGTCGGGGTTGCTCGCGCGGAAGGCGCAGTAGCCGCAGTCGTTCACGCAGAGGTTGCCGATGTACAGCGGCGCGAACAGCACGATGCGCCGGCCGTACACCTCGCGCTTCAGGCGGCGCGCCGCGTCGAAGATCTCCTCGACGAGCTCCGGCGCCCCGGCGCGCAGCAGCACGGCCGCCTCGGCCGGTTCCAGGGGCTCCTTGGCCAGGCTCTTGGCCAGCACGTCGCGCACCCGGGCCGAGTCCGGGGCGTCCCCGCCGATCAGCCGCAGGAACGCCGCCTCGTCGACGAAGTCGGCGAAGTCGCGGCTGAGGGTGCGGTCCGGCCCCGGCGCGTTCACGGCTGCGTCCCTTCCGGCGCGTCGGCGAGCGACACGGTGAAGGTCGTGCCGACGCCCGGCTCGCTCGCCACCGCCACCTCGCCGCCGTACAGCTCGGCCAGCTTGCGCAGGATCGAGAGGCCCAGGCCGGTGCCCTCGATGCCCTTGGTCTGCTCGTTCTTGATGCGCACGAACTCGCCGAACAGGCGCGCCACGTCCGCCGCGGCCATCCCGAGGCCGGTGTCGCGCACCTCGATCACGGCGCCGCCGCCGTCGCGGGGCCGCAGCGTCAGGTCGATGCGGCCGCCGTCGCGGTTGTACTTCACGGCGTTGGTCAGCAGGTTGTTGAAGACGATGCCCAGCTCGCCGCGGTCGGCCCGCATGGGCAGGGCGTCGGGCGCGTGCAGCGCCAGCGCGATGCCGCGGGCGGCGGCCGCCGCGGTCACGCCCTCCAGGCCGCCGCGCGCCTCCTCCACGACGTCGACCGCCGCGAGGTCGCGGCTCTTCTGGCCCGATTCGAGGCGCGTCAGGTCCAGCAGGTCCACGATCATGCGGCGCATGCCGTCCAGGCGCGCCAGCGCCCGCTCCACCGGCCGGTCGTAGGCCGCCAGCTCGTCGCCCAGGGCGCGGTCCTGCACCATGCGCAGGTACGAGTCGACGACGCCGAGCGGCGCCTTCAGCTCGTGGGCCAGGACGCGGATGAACTGGAAGCGGACCTGCCGCTTCTCCTCGGCCAGGGCCAGGGCGCGGCGGTGGGCCAGGACCGTGCGCGCGGCCTTCTCCACGACGCTCTTGAGCTCGTCGGGCGTGAACGGCTTGGCCAGGAAGTCGAAGGCGCCGTTCTTGGTGGCGCTGACGGCGACCTCCAGCGAGGCGTAGGCCGTGACCATGACCGTCACCACGTCCAGGCCGCGGGTGCGGATCTCGTCGAGCACCTCGAGGCCCGTGCGGTCGGGCAGCTTGTAGTCCAGCAGCAGGAGGTCCCAGGGGCCGGCCTCGAGCCGCGCCAGCGCCTCGGCGGCGTCGGCGGCGGTCTCGACCGCGAAGCGCACCTCGACGTCCAGGTCCGGCAGGGACTGCGCGTGGCGCGACAGCACGCGGGCGGCGCCCTGCCGCATCCCGGGCTCGTCGTCCACGACCAGGACCTTCAGCGTCTCGACGGTCATTCCTTCACCAGCCTCGCGATCTCGGCCGCCAGCTGCTCGAAGCGGATGTCCTTGTCCAGCACCGCGTCGGCCTTCACCCAGCGGCGCATCTCGGCGGTGGCCGCGTCGAAGGCGTAGCCGGTCTCGTGCGCCACGCCGGTCACCAGGATGACCGGGGTCAGGGGGTGCTTCTTCTTCAGGCGGTGGGCCAGCACGAAGCCGCTGTCGTGGTTCTCCATCATCAGGTCGAAGACGCAGAGGTCGGGCGCGGGACCCTCGATCAGGGCCTCGCCCTCGGCCTGGCTCTCGCCGGTCAGGACCCGGAAGCCGAGGCGCTCCAGGAAGAGGCGGATCTGCTCCAGGACGTCGGGGTCGTCGTCCACGACCAGGGCGGTGCGCCCGGCGTAGCTGCGGACGTGTACGTCGGTCATGCCGGTTCTCCCTTGGCGGCGCGCGGCAGGGTCACGACGAAGGTCGTGCCGGTGGGCCCCTCGCGGGGGTCCGCGTTCGAGAAGACCTGGACCTGCCCCTGGTGCATCTTGACGATGCCGTAGGAGACGGCCAGGCCCAGGCCCGTGCCCTTGCCGATCTGCTTGGTGGTGAAGAGGGGTTCGAAGATCTTCTTGATGATCTCGCGCGGGATGCCGGTCCCGGTGTCGACGACCCGCAGCGTCACGCGCTCCGGATCGCCCTCGGTGACGACCCGCAGGCGGCCGCCGGACGGCATGGCCTCGACCGCGTTGACGGCCAGGTTGGTGAGCACCTGGACGATCTGGTCGCCGTCGAGCTCGGCGTAGGGGTCGTCGAGGCGGTGCTCGACGGACAGCTCCACGCCCGGGGGCGCGATGACCGCCTTGAGCGCGCGGTCGACCAGCTCCGGGACGTGGATGCGGCGGCGGACGACCTTGGACTTGCGGGCGAAGTTGAGCAGGCCCCCGACCACCTTCTTGCAGCGGTCGGCCTGCTCCACGATCATCAGCAGGTCCTCGCGCAGGGGCGAGTCGGGCGGCGCCTCGTCCAGCAGCATGTTGGCGTAGAGCAGGACCACGCCCAGCGGGTTGTTCACCTCGTGCGCGATGCCGGCCGAGAGCTGGCCCATGCTCGCCAGCTTCTCGGCGTTGATCAGCGCCTGCTGCGTGCTGGCCAGCTCGCGGTGGGACACGTTGATCTCGTCGAGCGAATCCTTGAGGCGCTCGATGGTGTGCGGCAGGCACATCTCGTTCTCGGCCATGCCCGTGTGGATGGCCACGGCGTGCTCGCGGCAGGTGCGGTAGCCGCAGGCGCCGCAGTCCAGCTCGTCCTCGGGCGCGAGCTTGCCCAGGCGCTCCATGATCGCGGTCAGCTCGCGCGGCGACGGCTGCGACATGCGCGTGTCGTGGGGGGCGTAGACCGCCATCAGGTCGAGGTGGGCGAACTCCTCCAGCTCGGCGCGGCGCCGCTCGCCGCTCGGCACCCAGAGCCGCTCGCGCACGTAGCTGCTGACCGCGGTGCGCCGGCGGAACAGCGGCGCCTTGGTGGTCATGCCCGCGCCCATGATGCAGCCCTTGCACGACAGCAGCTCGAGCAGCTGCACGTCGAGCACGCCGTCGCGGAACTCGTCGATCGCCTCCATGAAGGTGTCGGGGCCGGTCCCGGCCACGACCTCGTTGCTGAGCAGGTCCTCGGTCAGGCCGGCCGCCTGCAGCAGCCCGCGGCTGATCGGGAACAGCGCGCCGAGGCCCGGCGAGGGGCCGTCGAAGTCCGAGGGCTCGCACTGCGAGGGCTCGATCCCGGCCTCGGCCAGGAAGCGGTGCAGCTCGGTGAAGGTCAGCGCCGCCTCGACGTCGCCGGCGATCCCCTCGCGCACCGCCTCCACCTTCTTGGCGATGCAGGGGCCGATGAAGACCACGGCCAGGTCGTCGCCGTGGCGCTGGCGCAGGGCGCGGGCGGTGGCGACCATCGGCGAGACCACCGGCGCCAGGTTGGGCACCAGTTCGGGCTCGAACTTCTCCACGTAGGAGACGATGGCCGGGCAGGTCGTCGCGATGTAGCGGCGGCCGGGGTGGCGGCTGATCAGCTCGGCGTAGCGGCGGGCGACCAGGTCGGCGCCGAAGGCGACCTCGCAGACCAGGTCGAAGCCCAGCGCGCGCAGCGCGCCGACGACCCGCCCGTGCGTCAGTTCGAGGAACTCGGCCGGGAAGCTCGGCGCGACGGCCGCCGCCACGGGGCGCGGCCCGGCCAGCAGGCGGCGCACGTCGTCGATCGAGCCGGCCACCTGCTTGGCGTTGCGGCGGCACACCTTGACGCAGTTGCCGCAGCCGATGCAGCGCTCGGCGACCACCTCGGCCTGGCCGCCGGTGATGCGGATGGCCTTGGCCGGGCAGTCGCGCACGCAGGTGTAGCAGAGGCGGCACCGCTCCGGGATCGTGGCGACCAGCTGCTGTCCGATGTCCATGTCAGACCGCCCCGTCCCGGGCGTGGTAGTGCGTGTGCAGGAGCTCGTGGCTGCGCGCGCCCAGCGGCTCGCCCAGCACCTCGTCGTACAGCTCCTGCACGTGGCGGTTGCGGTGCGACAGGCGCACCGGCTCGCTGCGGTCGATGCGGTAGAGGCCCTCCAGGCGGCTCAGCACCGCGCCGGTGTCGGCCCGCAGCGGCTGGCCGCCGCCGCCGACGCAGCCGCCCGGGCAGGTCATGACCTCGATGAAGTGCAGGTCGTCGCGTCCGGCGCGGACCTCCTCGAGCAGGCGCCGGGCGCGGCCCAGGCCGCTGACCACGGCGACGCCCAGCTCGACGTCGTCCAGCTTGACGCGGGCCTCCTTGACGCCCTCCAGGCCGCGCACCGCCCCGATGGTGAGGTGGTACATCTCGCGCCCGGTCACCAGCCAGTGCGCCGTGCGCAGGGCGGCCTCCATGACGCCGCCGGTGCCGCCGAACAGCTTGCCGGCCGTGCTGCGCTCGCCCAGGGGCAGGTCGGGGGCGCCCGGGGTCATCCGCGCCAGGTCCAGGCCGTGCAGGCGGATCAGCCGGGCCAGCTCGCGCGTGGTCAGGACGGCGTCGACGTCGGGCACGTCCTCGGCGTCGCCCATCCCGGGCCGCTGGGCCTCGAACTTCTTGGCGATGCAGGGCATGATCGCGACGCTGAAGACCCGCCGCGGGTCGAGTCCCTCGCGCCCGGCCCAGACGCGCTTGACCACGGCGCCCATCATCTGCTGGGGGCTCTTGCAGGTGGACAGGTTGGGCATCAGGTCGGGGTAGAACTGCTCCACGAACTTGACCCAGCCGGGCGAGCAGCTGGTGAACATGGGCAGCCGGCCGCCGCCCTTCAGGCGGCTCACCAGCTCCGAGGCCTCCTCCATGATCGTCAGGTCGGCGGCGAAGGAGGTGTCGAAGACGCGGGCGAAGCCGAGCCGGCGCAGGGCCGTGACCATCAGGGCCTCGACGTCGGCGCCCGGCTCGAGGCCGAACTCCTCGGCCAGGCTCACCGAGACCGCCGGCGCGTGCTGCACGACGACCGTGACGGCCGGGTCGTCGAGCGCGTCCTGGACCTCCTTGAGGTGGCTCTTCTCGTGCAGGGCGCCGGTCGGGCAGACCATCACGCACTGGCCGCAGTTGATGCAGGTCGAGACGTTCAGGCCGCGGTTGAAGGCCGGCGCCACCAGGGTGCGGCTGCCGCGGCGGATGAAGTCGATGGCGGCGACCCCCATGACCTCCTCGCAGACGCGCACGCACTTGCCGCAGAGGATGCACTTGGCCGGGTCGCGCACCAGCGAGGGGCTGGAGATGTCCACGTGGTGGTCGTTCTTGGCCGTCACGTACCGCCGCTCGCGCACGCCGTAGCGCTGCGCCAGGTCCTGCAGCTCGCACTCCCCGTGCCGCACGCAGTACAGGCAGTCGTCGGGGTGGTTGGCCAGCAGCAGCTCGACGATCGTCTTGCGGGCCCGCGTGGCCGACTGCGAGTTCGTCTCCACGCTCATGCCGGGCTCGACCGGGCACGAGCAGCTGGGCACCAGCCCGCGCCCGCGCACGTCCACCACGCAGATCCGGCAGGCCCCCGACGGGGCGAGGTCGGGCAGGTGGCACAGCGTCGGCACGTCCACGCCGGCGTGCCGGCAGACGTCGAGCAGGGTCTCGCCGCGCCGGGCCTCGGCGGGCCGGCCGTTCACCTCGATGCGGAACGTCTCGGTCGCGCTCATCAGGAAACCTCCACCGCGTCGAACTTGCAGGCCTCGAGGCAGGCGCCGCAGGCGATGCACTTGTCGTGGACGATCAGGTGCGGCTGCTTCTTGCCGCCGACGATGGCGCCGGCCGGGCAGGCCCGGGCGCACAGCGTGCAGCCCTTGCACAGCTCGGTGTCGATGTCGAAGGTCAGCAGGTCGCGGCAGACCTTGGCGGGGCAGCGGCGCTCGTAGATGTGCGCCTCGTACTCCTCGGGGAACCAGCGCATCGTGCTGAGCACGGGGTTGGGGGCGGTCATGCCCAGCCCGCAGAGGCTGGTCTCGCGGATGACCTCCGCCAGGCGCGGCAGGTAGGTCACGCCCTTGAAGCGGGCCAGGGCGTCGGCGCCCGTCTCGTGGCGGCGGCCGCGCACGATGGCGTCGAGGATGTCGCGCAGGTGCTTGGTGCCCTCGCGGCAGGGGATGCACTTGCCGCAGCTCTCGCGCTGGATGAAGTCCATGAAGAAGCGCGCCACGTCCACCATGCAGGTGTCCTCGTCCATGACGACCAGGCCGCCGGAGCCCATCATGGCCCCCACCGTCTTGAGCGACTCGTAGTCGACCAGGATGTCGAGGTGCTGCTCGGGGATGCAGCCGCCGCTCGGCCCGCCGATCTGCACGGCCTTGTAGGCCTTGCCGCCGGGGATGCCGCCGCCCGCCCCGAACACGATCTCGCGGACCGACGTGCCCATCGCCACCTCGACCAGCCCCGTGCGCGCGACCTTGCCCGACAGCGCGAACACCTTGGTGCCCTTGCTGCCCTCGGTGCCCAGGGAGGCGAAGTGGTCGGCGCCGTCGACGAGGATCCCCGGCACGTTGGCCAGGGTCTCGACGTTGTTGATGACCGACGGCTTGCCGAACAGGCCCGAGACGGCCGGGAACGGCGGCCGGGGCCGCGGCATGCCGCGGCGCCCCTCGATGCTGTGGATCAGCGCGGTCTCCTCGCCGCAGACGAAGGCGCCGGCCCCCATCTTGATGTTCACCTTGAGGTCGAAGCCGCTCTCCAGGATGTCGTCGCCCAGCAGCCCGCAGGCCTCGGCCTGGGCGATGGCCTCGCGCAGGCGCCGGATGGCCAGCGGGTACTCGGCCCGGATGTAGACGTAGGCCTTGCTGGCCCCGATGGCGTAGGCGGCCAGGGCCAGGCCCTCGAGCACGCGGTGCGGGTCGCCCTCGATGACGGCGCGGTCCATGAAGGCGCCGGGGTCGCCCTCGTCGGCGTTGCAGATCATGTAGCGCTGGTCGGCGGGCGTGTTCAGGGCGAAGGTCCACTTGCGCCCCGTGGGGAAGCCGCCGCCGCCGCGCCCGCGCAGCCCGCTGCGCTCGACCTCGGCGCAGACCTCGGCCGGGGTCAGCGTGCGCAGGGCCTTGGCCAGGCCGCGGTAGCCGCCGCAGGCCAGGGCCTCGTCGATGCGGCCCGGGTCGATCAGGCCGCAGTTGCGCAGCACCCAGCGGGTCTGCCGGGCGAAGAAGGGGTGGTCGGCGAGGGCGGCCAGGCCCTCCCAGCGCCGCAGGCCCTGCGGCCCGTGCTGGCCCAGGTAGTGGGCCGTCGGCACCGTGCCGGCCAGCATGGCGTCCAGGATGCCCGGCACGTCCTGCGGCTTCACGCGGCCGAAGACCGCGCGCGACCGCCCCGGCAGCTGGACCTCCAGCAGGGGCTCCTCCGAGCAGAGCCCGATGCAGCCGGTCTCGACCACCTCGGCGTCGCACCCCGCGGCCGCGAGGTGCGCGCGCACGGCGGCCAGCACCTTGCCCGCGCCCGCGCCGAGCCCGCAGGTCCCGGCGCCCACGTAGACGACGGGCCGGTCGGTCCGCTCGCGCCGCAGGCGGCTCAGCTCGTCGGCCAGCTGCGCGTCGCGGACCTCGCCGCCGCGCAGCAGGCCGCGCAGGCGCTCGCCGCTCCAGGCGGCCGTGTTCGTCGTGTCAGGCTGCATCGCTGCCGCCCTCCTTCGCGCGCTCGCGGTAGGCCGCGAAGATGCCGGGCACGTCGCGCGGGGCGACGCCGGCGTGGAAGTCGCCGCCGACGGCGATGACCGGCGCCAGGCCGCAGGCCCCGATGCAGGCCACGACCTCCAGGCTGAACAGCCCGTCGCGCGTGGTGCCGCCCGCCTTGACGCCCAGCTCGCGCTCGATCGCGTCGAGCACGTTGGCCGAGCCCTTCACGTGGCAGGCCGTGCCGCGGCAGACCTGCACGTGGAAGCGGCCGACGGGCGTGAAGCGGAACTGGTTGTAGAAGGTGGCCACCCCGTAGACCTTGCTGGCGGGCAGGTCCAGGTGGCGCCCGATCGCCAGGACGGAGTCCTGCGACAGGAAGCCCTCCTGCTCCTGCACGGCCTGCAGGATGGGGATCAGGCTGTCGCGGTGGGCGCCGGGGAAGCGCTCCAGGATGTCGACGACGCGCGGGCTCATGGGCGGGCTCCTCCTCACTGGCAGCAAAGGGCGATGCGCTCCAGCTTCATGCCGATGTCGATCTCGTCCACCACCACGCCGTTGGGCAGGCGCAGCGGCACCGGGGCGAAGTTCAGGATGCCGACCACGCCGACGGCCGCGAGGCGCTCGGCGATCTCCTGGGCCTCGGTCGCCGGCACCGCCAGGATCCCGAGGTTGATGCCCAGCTCGACGACGCGGCTCTCCAGCTCCCGCACCGGGTAGCAGCGCACCCCGGCGATGACCCGGCCGGTGCGGTCCTCGTCGCTGTCGAAGGCGGCGAGGATCGAGACGCCCGGCAGCTGGAAGCCGACGTGCGCGAGGATGGCCCGCCCGAGGTTGCCGGCGCCCACCAGGGCGACGCGGCTGGGCACGTGGTCGGCCAGCAGCCGGTCCACGTGCGCCGTGAGCAGGCGCACGCTGTAGCCGCGGATGGGGCTGCCGTGGTGGCCGATGATCATCAGGTCGCGGCGGACCTGCGCCGCGGTGTTGTTGGCCAGCTTGGCCAGCTCGTGGGAGAAGACGAACGCGCGCCCCTCGGTCGCGAGGTACTGCAGCAGGCGCCGGTACGTCACCAGGCGCTCCATGGTCTTCAGGGGGATCTCCGGCTTCGCGCGCTTCATGTCCGTCTCCCGTCCACGAATTGTTTATTCGTTAACGACAGCAAGCTCATCAACGGAATCGGCTCCGTCAAGGCGAGATTGAGATATTTTCACGGTGATCGGGTATAACGTTGCGTTCGTTCACGATAATCAAATGGAAGCGGAGGCGGGCCAACGGCGTCGACCTTGGCGTTAGATCATGACTTTCGATTTCATTATGACATAGATGTGCATGGTTTCACGGCGTAATCTGCTTAAATTAATGCAAATATAAATTGTGTATTTAATGTTATTTTATTGTCATAGATGCCCGTGATACTTGGGGTGGCTTGATGTTTCGTGCCGTCAGGCGGGTCGATTCACAGCCGAGGCAGGGTCGCCGCCAGCCGCCCTTCCAGCCGCTCGGCGAACGCCGCGGGGTCGCCGCCCGGCGGCAGGCCGATCCGGCCCAGGAAGGCGCGGTGGGGGCGGCCCCGGCGGTAGCCGGGCTCGCGCGGCGGGTGTGGCAGCAGGCGCTCCATGAGGTCGAGGTCGGGGTCGAACAGCAGCGTGGTGCTGTAGTAGACCAGCCCCCGCGTGCGCTGGATGCAGGAGCCGCCGACCTTGCGGTCGTCCAGCACCAGGTCGCTGACCCCGTCCCCCGCGACGCCCGCGACGCCGCAGCCGGCCAGGCCGTCGACCACCCAGGCGGTGGCGGCGCGGAAGGCCGAGGTCACGCCGCCGATGCCGGCCATCGGCGCGACCAGCGAGACCACGAGGTTGCCGCGGTCCAGCAGCACCGCGCAGCCGCCGCCCGGCCGCCGCAGCACCGGCACGCCGGCCGCGCGCGCGGCCACGAGGTCCACCTCGACGCCGGCCCGCCCGCCGCGGCCGACCACGACCTGCGGCGAGGCGCAGCGCAGCACGCGCACGCGCGCGGGCGCGCCCGCGGCGACCGCCGCGACCAGGTCCGCGTCGAGATCCCATCCGGGCAGGGTGTCGATGTCGGGGCGGTGAGGCATGGCGTCCCGGGTGTCGAGTCGTTCTGCCGCTCGTTCAGCTGCGCTTGAAGACGTGCACCGCCGTGCCGGCGGCCATCTCGGCGGCTTCCATCAGCGCCTCGCTCAGCGTCGGGTGCGGATGGATCGTCTCGGTGAGGTCGGCCAGGGTGGCCCCCATCTCGATGGCCAGGGCGCCCTCGGCGATCAGCTCGCTGGCGTGCGGGCCGACGATGCCGACGCCCAGGATCAGGTCGGTCTCCGGCTCGGAGAGCACCTTGACGAGGCCCTCGGTGTGGCCGATGGCCCGCGCGCGGCCCAGGGCCGACAGCGGGAAGCGGCCGACGTTGACCGTCACGCCCAGCTCCTCGGCGCGCCGCTCGGTCAGGCCGCACCAGGAGATCTCCGGGTCGGTGAACACGACGGCCGGGATGGCCCGGTTGTCGAACTCCACCTTGTGGCCGGCGATCGACTCGGCCGCGACCTTGCCCTCGCGGCTGGCCTTGTGCGCCAGCATGGGGCCGTGCGACACGTCGCCGATGGCGTAGATGTGGGGCTCGGCCGTGCGGCACTCGCCGTCGGTCTCGATCACGCCCTTGTCGTCCACCTTGACCTTGGTGTGCTCGAGGCCGATGTCGTCGGTGTTGGGGCGGCGGCCGATGGCCACCAGCACCCGGTCGTAATGCTGCTTCTCGGTCTTGCCCTCGTGCTCGATCTCCACGTCGAAGCCGCCGTCGCGGGGCTCGATGCCCTTGACCTTCGAATCGGTCATCACCGCGTGCAGCCGCTTGCTGACCTGCTTGACCATCACGTCCACGAGGTCGTGGTCCGCCCCCATCAGCAGGCGCGGGAAGAACTCCACCACCGAGACCTCGCTGCCCAGGCCGGCGTAGACCAGGCCCAGCTCCAGGCCGATGTAGCCGCCGCCGACGACCAGCAGCGACCCGGGCACCTCCTGCAGCTTCAGCGCGTCGGCCGACGACCAGACGCTCTGGTCGATGCCCGCCGGCAGCCGGTTCAGCGACGAGCCGGTGGCGATGATGCACTGCTTGAAGGCGATCGTGCCGCCCCCCTCGATGGCCAGGGAGTGGCTGTCCTGGAAGCGGGCGCGCCCGTGCACGATGTCCACGCCGCGCTTCTGCAGCAGCGTCTTGACGCCGCCGGACAGCTGGGCCACCACGCCGTCGGTCCACTCGCGCAGCTTCACGTGGTCGATCTTCATCCCGGTGAAGGTCAGGCCCAGGCGCGCGGCGCCCTTGGCCGCCTCGCTCAGCTCGATGGCGTTGATGAGCGACTTCGAGGGGATGCAGCCCTCCAGCAGGCAGACGCCGCCGGGGCGCTCGCGCTCCTCGACGACCATGACTTCCTTGCCGAGGTCCGCCAGGCGCAGCGCCGCCACGTAGCCGCCGGGCCCCGAGCCGATGACCACGACCTCGACTTCGGTGTTCAGGCTTCCCATCACCATGAGCGGCCTCTCCTCGGTTCTAGGTATCCAATAAAAGCAGGTTCGGATCGCTCAGGTTGCGGACCAGCTCGCCCACGAAGCGCGCCGCGTCGGCGCCGTCGGCCACGCGGTGGTCGAAGGCCAGCGTCAGCGGCAGGATCTTGCGGATCACGATCTGGCCGTCGCGCACCACGGGCTTCTCCTGCACGCGGCCCATGCCCAGGATCGCCACCTCGGGGTAGTTGATCGTGGGGATCAGGGCGGTGCCGCCCAGCGGGCCGACGTTGGTGATCGTGAAGGTGCCGCCCTGCATGTCCTCCAGGGGCAGCTTGCCCTCGCGGGCCAGCGCGGCCTTCTCCTCGATCTCGCGCGAGATCTCGCGGATGCTCTTGACGTCGGTGCCGCGGATCACCGGCACCACGAGGCCCTTCCCCGTGTCCGCCGCGAAGCCGATGTTGTAGTACTTCTTGTAGACGATCTCCTCGCGGAACGGGTCGAGGCTGGCGTTGAACGCCGGCGCCGCCCGCAGGCCCGCGGTGATCGCGCGGATCACGAACGACAGCAGCGTCAGCTTGCCGCCGGGCTCGCCGTCGCGCCGCGCCTTCATCTTCAGGCGGAACTCCTCGAGCTCCGTGACGTCGGCGTCGTCCATGTGGGCGACGTGCGGCACCAGGATCATCGAGGTCACCATCTTGCGCGCCACCTTGCGGCGGATCGAGCGCAGCGGCTCGACCTCCACCGGGCCCTGCAGCGAGAAGTCGGGCAGGGGCTCGAGGTCCAGGAACGGGATGGCGCTCGCGGCCGCGGCCAGGCGCGTCGTGCCTTCGACGGCCAGTCCGGCCGCGGCGATCGGAGCCGGCGTCGCGCTCTGGACGCTCTGGACATTCAGGGCGCCGCCGGCCAGGAACGCCTGCACGTCGGCGGGCGTCACGCGGCCGCCGGGGCCGGTGCCGGGCACCAGCGTCAGGTCCACGCCCAGCTCGCGGGCCAGCCGGCGCGTGGCCGGGGCCGCGGGCACCGGCCGGCCGGAGACCGTGCTGTTGGGCTGCGTCACGGTGCGGGCGGGCGCCGGCGCCTTGCGCGGCGGGCCGGAACGGGCGCGGGCGCGGCGGGCTCCTCGGCGGGCAGCCCGGCCGGCGTCTCCTCCGCGGCGCGGCCGCTGCCGGCGGGCTTGCGGGCGGGAGCGGGAGCGGCCGGCGCGGCGGGCGCGGCGGCGGCGCCCTTCCCGTCGTCGATGACCGCGATGATCTGGCCCGTCGCCACCACGTCGCCGATCTCGCCGGTGACCGAGACCACCTTGCCGCCGCGGGGCGACGGGATGGTCACGGCCGCCTTGTCGGTCTCGACCTCGACCAGCGGGGCGTCCTCGACGACGATGTCGCCGGGCTGGACGTGCCACTTGAGCACTTCGCCCTCGTGGATGCCCTCGCCCAGGTCGGGCAGCTTGAACTCGAACATCGGCTTCCTCCTCGACGGCTCCGTTTAGAAGTCCAGCACTTCCTCGATGCCGCGGCGGGCGCGCCCGACGGTCGGCATGTAGAGGTTCTCGCGGCCGAAGTAGGGCGTGACGACGTCGTAGCCGCACACGCGCTTCACGGGCGCCTCGAGGTGCATCAGGGCGTGGTCGTTGACCGTGGCGATGATCTCGCTGGCCGGGCCGAAGCTCAGCGGCGCCTCCTGGACGACGGCCAGGCGGCCCGTCTTGCGCACCGAGGCGCAGATCGTCTCGGTGTCCATGGGCGAGATCGTCAGCAGGTCGATCAGCTCGATGCTGGCGCCGCGCGCCTGGCGGATCTCCTCGACGGCCTTCTTGGTGGTGTGCATCATGGCGCCCCAGGCGATCACCGTGACGTCGGTGCCCTCCTGGATCACCTGCGCCTTGCCGATCTCGACCGTCTCGGGCGTCTCCGGCACGTCCTCCTTGAAGGCGCGGTACGAGCGCTTGGGCTCCATGTAGACCACCGGGTCGGGGTCGAGGATCGCCGCGCGCATCAGCGACCGCGCGTTGCGCGGTCCCGACGGGATGACGACCTTCACGCCCGGGAAGTGGCCCAGGGAGGCCTCGCGGCTCTCGGAGTGGTGCTCGAGCGCGCGCACGCCGCCGCCGTAGGGCACGCGCATGACCAGGGGCACGTGGAACTGCCCGTGGGTGCGCGAGCGGTAGCGCGAGCCGTGGCCCTCGAGCTGCGGGATCATGATGTAGGAGAAGCCGCAGAACTGCATCTCGCCCACGGGCTTCAGGCCGGCCAGGGCCATGCCGATGGCCGTGCCGATGATGGCGCTCTCGGCCAGCGGCGTGTCGATGACGCGCGCCTCGCCGTACTTCTCGATCAGGCCCTCGGTGACGCGGAACACGCCGCCGTCGACGCCGACGTCCTCGCCCAGCACGATCACCGACGGATCCTCCGCCATCATCTCGTCCAGGGCGAGGTTGATCGCCTGAACCATGTTGAGCTTAGCCACGGGCGGCCTCCTTCGCGGTCTCGGCCAGGAACTCCCGGCGCTGCGCCTCGATGCGCTCGTGTTTCGTGCCGAAGACGTGGTCGAAGGGGGCGTCCGGCTTCCAGCCCGACATCTCCTCGAAGGCCTTCACCTGCTTCTCGATCTCCGCCTTGTACTCCTCCTCGAGCGCCTCCTGGTCCTTCTCCGACCAGATCTTCTTCGCCTCGAGGTAGCCGCGGAAGCGCACCAGGGGGTCGCGGCGCCACCACAGCTCCTCCTCCTCCTTGGTGCGGTACTTGTACTGGTCGTCGGCCGTGGTGTGCATCATCAGGCGGTAGGTCACGGCCTCGATCAGGGTCGGCCCCTCGCCGCGCCGGCCGCGGTCGAGCGCCTCGGAGGCGGCGGCGTAGACCGCCAGCGCGTCGTTGCCGTCGACCTGGATGCCGGGCATGCCGTAGGCGATGGCCTTCTGGGCGATGGTCGCCGACTTGGTCTGCTTCGAGCGGGGCACCGAGATCGCCCACTGGTTGTTCTGCACCACGAAGAGCACCGGCAGGTTCCAGACGGCCGCGAAGTTCATCGCCTCGTGGAAGTCGCCCTCGCTGGTGGCGCCGTCGCCCATGAAGGTCACGGCGCAGGTCTCCGTCTCGCCCTGCAGCCGCATGGCGTAGGCCAGGCCCACCGCGTGCAGGGGCTGCGCGCCCACGATCACCGAGATGGGCAGGTTGCGCGGGTTGGCCGCCCCCTCGTTGATGTTGCCCTCTTCCTGGCCGTTGTAGTAGAGCAGCTGCCGGGTGAGGGTCTCGCCGCGCAGCAGGCGCACGCCGTGCTCGCGGAAGGCGCCGGCGAACCAGTCCTGCTTCTTCATGGCGAAGGCGACGGCGCACTG
This sequence comes from bacterium, assembly GCA_016719645.1. Taxonomy (GTDB): domain Bacteria; phylum Krumholzibacteriota; class Krumholzibacteriia; order LZORAL124-64-63; family LZORAL124-64-63; genus PNOJ01. The sequence goes on along the minus strand of JADJYS010000033.1, from coordinate 32,306 downwards.
GGCCGCCTCCTGGCCCGTGCTCGGCCCGAAGGTGCCGATGCGGCCCTGGCGCTGCAGCTTGAGCATGCGCTCGTCGGTGCGGCGCGCCCAGACCATCTGGCGGTAGAGTTCGATCAGCTCGGGCTTCTTCAGCTTCGGCTCGAGGTCCTTGTCCACGTTCCCGTCCTCGTCCAGGATGGACAGGTAGGAGACGCTGAAGGTGTCGAGTTCCTTCTTCGGCATGAAGTCGTTCCTTTCCAGGCCCGCGGGGGCCGCTGCCCCGCCACGGCGCGGGGGGCGCGAGAAGGCGGCCGATCCGGCGGGGACCGGCCAGATTCAGGCGGGAATCGTCGGCGGCGCGGCCGCTCCGGGGAACCGGGGCGGCGCGGCGGCGCGGCCCATGATCGGCACGAACCCGGGGCGCCGCCACCCGCACTCCTGAACACGAATATCAAGATATAGCCGCGAGGGCAACGCCCCAATGGCCGCCGGGGGCTTTTTCCGTGACGGTGCCCCGGCCCGGTCTTACCTTGGGCGGTGCCCCCCCGCCCCGCCGCCGGACCGACCCCGACCAAGGAGACCCGCCGTGCTGAAGGAGAGGATCCAGAAGGCCCTGAACGAGCAGATCCAGGCCGAGTTCTACTCCGCCTACCTGTACCTGGCCATGTCCGCCTGGTCCCAGGCCCGCAACTACGAGGGCTTCGCGCACTGGATGCGCATGCAGGCGCAGGAAGAACTGCTGCACGCCATGAAGTTCTTCGACTACGTCCACGCCACCGGCGGCCACGCCCTGGTGCGGGCCATCCCCCAGCCCGACACGGAGTGGGCCGACCCCGTCGCGATGTTCCAGGCCGCCCTGGCCCACGAGCGCCACATGACCGAGAACATCAACAACCTCGCGGGCCTGGCCATGAAGGAGAACGACTACGCCACCAACATCACGCTGCAGTGGTTCGTCAGCGAGCAGGTCGAGGAAGAGGCCGCCGTCGAGGCCATCCTGGGCAAGCTGGCGATGATGGGCGGCAACGGGCCGGGCCTGTTCATGCTGGACCGGGAGCTGGCCGCCCGCCCCACCCACGCCTGGCCGCGAGCTGGGCCTCCCCCCCCCGCCCCGGGGGCCGCGCTCCCGCCGCCGCCTGACGCGGCTTCGGCAGCCTGGACGCTGGCGCCGGGCGGCCCTCCCGGGGGCCGCGCGGCCGCCCGCCTGCTGCCGGCCAGGATGTAGATCGTGGGCAGCACGACCAGCGTCAGCAGGGTCGAGGTGACGAGGCCGCCCATCACCACCACGGCCAGCGGCTTCTGGATGTCGGCGCCGGAACCGGTGGCGTAGAGCATGGGCAGATGCCCGATGAAGCTCGCGAGCGCGGTCATCAGCAGCGGGCGGAAGCGCAGGTCGCAGCCCTTGATCACCGTGTCGGCCACCGACTCGCCCTGCTCCCGGAGCTGGCGGAAGAACGCCACGAGCACGACGCCGTTCTGCACGGCTATGCCGAGCAGGACGATGAAGGCGACCGCGGCCGACACCGACACGGGCATCCGGAAGACCACTACGGCGATCACGCCGCCCACCAGCGCGAACGGCAGGTTCAGCAGCACGAGCAGGGAGTCCCCCACCGAGCCCAGCGCCAGGTAGAGCAGCACCAGGATCAGCAGCAGGGCGACCGGCACCACGATCGCGAGCTGGCGCATGGCGCGCTGCTGGTTCTCGAACTGCCCGCCGTACTCGACGCGGTAGCCCTCCGGCAGCGACGCCGTCAGCGGCGCCAGCTGGGCCTGGGCCTCCGCCACGAAGCCGCCGAGATCGCGGCCGCGCACGTTGACCTCGGCCACCACGCGCCGCAGGCCGTTCTCGCGGCTCACCTGGGCCGGCGCCTCGACCACCTGGAAGTCCGCGAGCCGGCCCAGCGGCACCCGCTCGCCGCCCGGCGCGGCGACCAGCAGCCGCTCGAGCCCCGCGAGGTCGGCACGCGCCGACTCGGGGAACCGCACCACGACCGCGAAGCGGCGCTCGGCCTCGATCAGGGTCGTGGCCCGTTTGCCGGCGACCGCGGTCTCGATGACGGCGTTGATGTCGGCGATCGTCAGGCCGTAGCGGGCCGCCGCGGCGCGGTCGATCACGGCGTCGATCTGGGCCATGCCCGCGACCTGCTCGACCTTGACGTCGCGGGCGCCGTCGATGCCCTGCAGGACCGCGGCCGCCCCGTCGGCGAACGACTTCAGCACCTCGAGGTCGGGGCCGAAGACCTTGACCGCGAGGTCGCTCTTCACGCCGGAGATCAGCTCGTTGACGCGCAGCGCGATGGGCTGCGAGAACGAGGAGCGCAGGCCGGGGATCGCGGCCAGGTCCTTCTGGATCGCCTCGACCAGCTCGGCCTTGTCGCGGCCCGTCCCCCACTGCCGGCGCGGCTTGAGCATGATGACCACGTCGGTCTGCTCGGGCCCCATGGGGTCCTCCGAGATCTCGGCCCGGCCGGTCTTGCTGACCACGGTCTCGACCTCGGGGAACTTCCGCAGGCGCTGCTCGATGAAGCCGGCGACGCGCACCGAGCCGTCCAGCGAAGCGTTGGGCAGCCGCACGACGTTCACGGCGAGCGCCCCCTCGTCGAGCGGCGGCATGAACTCGGTACCCATGAGCGGGATGAGCGCCAGCGAGGCGACGAGCACGCCGCCCGAGATCCCGAGCGTCAGCGCGGGACGCCGCACGGCGCGGCTGAGCAGGCTCACGTAGCCGCGATGGAAGCGGCGGATGAAGCCGAACTCCCGCTCGGGACCCTGGCCCAGGAAGCGCCTCCGACAGGACGGGGATGATCGCGAACGCCACCACGAGCGAGACCAGCAGGGCGATGAGCATCGTCCCGGCCAGCGGGGCGAACATCTTGCCCTCGATCCCCTGCAGCGTGAACAGCGGCACCAGGATGACCGCGATGATCAGCACCGAGAAGCCCACGGGCCGCGCCACCTCGGCCAGCGCGTCGGCGACGACCCGCCGCTTCGGCGCGCCGTCGTCGCCGTGCGCCAGGTGCCGGCGGATGTTCTCGACCACGACGATCGACGCGTCCACGACCATGCCGACCGAGAACGCCAGGCCGCCGAGGCTCATCAGGTTGGAGGTGAGGCCGACGCGGCCCATGACCATGAAGCTGGCCAGGAAGGTCAGCGGCAGCGAGATCACGACGATCAGCGCGGAGCGCAGTTCGGCAACGAACAGGAACAGCACCAGGATGACGAAGATCCCGCCCTCGAGCAGCGCCCGCACCACGGTGTGGATACAGGCCTCGATCAGCGAGGTGCGGTCGTAGAAGACGTTGAGGCGGACGCCCTCGGGCAGCGCCGTCTGGAGCTTCGCGACCGCGTCCTGGACCTTGCCGACCACATCCTTGGCGTTCTGGCCCTTGAGCATGATGATCATGCCGGCGACGACCTCGCCCTTGCCGTCGCGCGAGACCGCGCCCTGGCGCGGCTCGGCCCCGATGACCACCTCCGCGACGTCCCGCAGGCGGACGGGCGTTCCGTCCCCGGCCTTCAGCACGATGCTCTCGAGGTCCGGGATGTCGCGCAGCAGGCCCACGCCGCGCAGGTACATCTGCTCCCAGCCGCGCACGACCACGCCGCCGCCGGCGTTGGCGTTGCCCTGCTCGACGGCCTCGACGACGTCGTTCACGGTCAGGCCGTACTTCAGCAGCTTCTCCGGCGAGACCAGGACCTGGTACTGCTTCACCTCGCCGCCGAAGCTGTTGACCTCGTTGACGCCGGGGATGGGCTTCAGCCAGGGGGCGACGAGCCAGTCCTGGATCGTGCGCAGCTCCATGGCGGTCTTGCCGTCGCCCTCGAGCGTGTACTGGTAGATCTCGCCCAGCCCCGTCGAGATGGGGCCCAGCTCGGGCTCGACGCCGGGCGGGAGCTGCTCGCGGGCCGCGTCCAGGCGCTCGAACACCACCTGCCGCGTCCAGTAGGTGTCGGCCCCGTCCTCGAACACGATGACCACCTGCGACAGGCCGGCCCGCGACAGCGAGCGCACCTGCTGCACGCGCGGCAGGCCGCGCATGACTTGCTCGATGGGGTAGCTGACCCGCTGTTCCACGTCGACCGCGGCGAGGCCCGGCGCCTGCGAGATGATCGTCACCTGGGTGTTGGTGACGTCCGGGAAGGCGTCGATGGGCAGGTGCAGCCAGGCGACCAGGCCGGCGGCGACCAGCGTCGCGGTGGACAGCAGCACCGGCAGGCGGTTGTTCAGCAGCATCGTCACGTAGCGCATGGCGGCTCCTTCAGTCGGCGCAGCCGGCGCCCATCTTGGCGCGCAGCACGTCGGATTTCAGCAGGAAGGCGCCCTCGGTCGCCACGGTCTGCGCCGGCGACAGCCCGGACAGCACCTCGACCCAGCCGGCGGCGGCGCGGCCGGTCACCACCGGCCGGCGGACGTAGTAGTCGTCGTGGTGGTGGACGAACACGAACTCGCGGCCCTCGTCCGAGAGCACGGCGGCCGACGGCACGGCCGGCGCCGTCGCGGCGCCGGGCAGGAAGATCGTCACGTCGGCGAACATGCCCGCCAGCAGGCGGCCGTCCGGGTTCGGCACCGCGACCCGCACCTTCACCGTGCGCGAGGACTCCTCCATCGACGGGCTCACGAGGTCGACGACGCCGGGGAACTCCTCGCCGGGGTAGGCCCCGACCGCGACCGCGGCCGCCAGTTCCGAGTTCGCCTGCGCGCGGGAGACGGCCGCGAGGTCGCCCTCGTAGAGGTCCGCCCACACCCAGACCGTGGCGCGGTCCCCGATCGTGAGCAGGGGCGCGTCGGTGCCCGCCAGCTCGCCCGGCACGGCGTGCATGGCGAGCACGGCGCCATCCTGCGGGGCGCGCAGCGTCAGCCGGCCGCGGACGTCGCCCTCGGCGAGCGCGCGCGCGTCCGCCGCCGACACGCCGTAGCGCGCGAGACCGGCGAGGGCGCCGGCGGCGCGGATCTCCGCGGCCTCGTGCTCCTGCTTCGCCAGCAGGAACTCCTTCTCCGCCGCGATGGCCTCCTCGCGCAGCGAAGACACCCGCTCGAAGTTGCGGCGGGCCAGCTCGAGCAGCCCCCGCGCGGCGAGGTACTCCGCCTGCGCCTCCCCGACCGCGGCGCAGTCGAGCGTGACCAGCGGCTGCCCGCGCCGGACCCGGTCGCCGAGCTTGACGTGGACCGCCGACACGACGCCTTCCACGAGCGGGCTGACGTGCCCCACGCGCCGCTCGTCGAAGCGGACCTCGCCGGTCAGCGGGACCGTGACGTCCACGGCGCGCCGCTCGACCCGGGCGGTCGTGACGAGGCCCTCGGCGATCAGGTGCGCCGGCACGCGAACGACGCCGACTTCGTAGCGGCACTCGTCGCAGGCAAACGTCTTGACCTGGTGTTCGCAGTCGGCGGCGAACAGATCCTCGACCGGGCGGTCGAGGTCGGAGGCCTCCGATTCCGCCTCTGCGGCGTCGTGGTCCTGGTTCCGCCGGCGCTCGGCCGGCGGCGGCGGGGACGGCCCGGTCGCAGGACGCGCACGCCGCCAGCAGCAGCAGGGCGACGGCCGGAAGGCACCAAAGCTTGCGGATGTTCACGGGCGATCCTCCCCGGTCAGCGCCAGCAGGCGGCAGTGGTCGATCTGGGCCTGGGCGAGCGCGTCCACGAGCTGCCGGCGCGACGCGAGCAGCGTGCGCCGCGCGTCGATCACCTCCAGCAGGCTGGCCTCGCCCAGCAGGTAGGTCTTCTCGATGACGGCCGCGGCGTCCGCGGCGAGCGGCTCGATGACGGCGGCGTAGCGCGACGCGGTCGCGTGCGAGGCGCGGCAGGCGGCCTCGGCGTCAACGAGGCGCGCCGCGAGCGCCCGGCGCCGCACCTCCTCGCGGCTGCGGCCGGCGGCGAGCTGCGCCTGCGCCTGCACGACGCCGCCGCGGTTCCAGCCGCCCAGCGGCAGCGCGACCGCGATCCCGGCGCCGTGGGCGCGCCGCTCCTGCTCGCGCGAGGTGAAGGCCAGCAGCGAGAGCGCCGGCACGCGCGCCCGCCTCGCGGCCGATAGCTCGGCGACGAGGGCGCGCACCCGGGCTTCCCCGGCCGCCAGCTCGGGATGATCGGTGGCGGGCGGCGCCGCCGCGCCGGCCGGGCCGGCGGCAGGGGGGCAGCGCTTCCAGGTCGGCGACGGCGACGATCCACCCGCCCTCGGGAGCACCGAGCCAGAGCGCGAGCTGCGCCTGGAGCGAAGCCAGCGAGATCCGCGCGGTCTGCAGCTCGTCGGCGACGAGCTCGCGTTCGATCCCGACCCGCGTGCTTTCGAGCGGGCGGGCCTCGCCCGCCTCCACGCGCCGGTCCACGGCGGCCGCGAGGTCCGCCATCTGCCGGTCCAGCTCCCCGACCACTCCGACCCGGGCCTGGTCGTGGACGAGGCGCCAGAACTGCGTGCGCAGTTCCAGCAGCGCGTCGCGCCGGATCGACTCGCCCTCGGCCGCGGCGACCGCCAGCTCGGCCGCCGCCGCCGCGACCCGCGGCGGCCGCTGCGCCAGCCAGTCCAGCGGCAGCGTGAGCGACAGATCCCACTGGCGGCCGTACGCCTCGCCCGGCAGTTCGCGGCCGCGGCCCACCACGCCTTCCAGGACCGGATTGGGCAACGCGCCGGCGACGCCGACCGCGCCCAGCGCCGCCGCGACGCGCTGCGCGCCTTCGGACAGCAGAGGGTGCGCGTCGACCAGTCCGGCGATCCCGTCCCAGGTGATCTCGATCACCGGGGGCTCGGGATCAGCCGCGGACGACCCGGACGCCGCGACGGCGGCGATGGGAGCAGGACGACTCCTGCCGTCAGAACGGACTTGCGAAAGATCTGCATGTCGACACACCTGCCTGTCGGGAACGGCCAGGCATGGCCGTTCCGTCGAACCGGAGCCCACCGTTCGCGCGGGCGAACGGACACGAGTACGGTACAACGGTGAGCGGGTCAGGCGCGCGGAGGGTGGAAGATGCCGAGGTGGATGTCGCGGGGGGCGGGGGAATCGGACAACAGACCGATCAGGAAGCCGGTCATCAGGATCTGGCCGCCGAGGCGCTCGAGCGTGAACACGGGCGCCGAGCCGTGACCGGGGCAGCAGGTGCAGGGGCAGCCGCGCCGCAGGCGTCGCCGTCGCGGTCGGGATCGGCGCAGGGGGTGCCCTCGGTGTGGGCGACGTCGCCGTGCGGCGGGCGGGGGGCAGATCGCGGCGACCTGCGCCGGGACGAACCCGCGGCCAGGCAGATCAGGGCGATCAGGGCGATCCGACGTGGACTCAAGCGCGGCCTCCGGTTGCCGGCAACGTAGGCGCGGACGCGCCGGGATGCAAGATCGTCTATTTCCCGCCCGACTTGACGACCGGCGCGTTGCGCACCGGCCGGAAGCCCACGATCCCCACGGCGGCGCCGGGATCGAGGTAGGCGCGCGCCGCGCAGCGCAACCGCTGGTTGGCGTCGGCGAAGGAGCCGCCGCGCAGCACCCGGTCGGCGCCGGTGACCGGCCCGCTCGGGTCGGTCGCGGGATCGGCCGTGTAGTAGCCGACGCGTAGCGGTCCCAGCACCATTCCAGCAGGTTGCCGTGGACGTCGTAGAGGCCCATCGGGTTGGGCAGCAGGGTCCGCACGGGCTTGACCTGGTTGTCCGAGTTGGCCCCCGACCAGCCGAAGAACGACAGCACGGGGTCGAGTTCCATGTCCAGGCGCGACAGTTCGCCGTCGCTCAGCGACCCTTGCGTGCCGGCCCGGCAGAAGGCTTCCCACTCGGCCTCGGTCGGCAGGCGCCAGCCGTCGGCGTCGGGATCCCAGGCCACCTGCGGTCCGTTGATGGCGTAGGCGGCCGTGAGGCCGTCGGCGACGGACATCGCGTTGCAGAATTCCACCGCCTGGTACCAGGTGACATCCACGACGGGCTGGTTGGCGATCGTGGGATCGTCCACCCGGCCGCGCACGACCGCATCCCACTGGCCGTTGGTCAGCTCGGTGGTCGCCACCAGCAACGGGCGCGTCAGGGTCACTTCGTGCCGGGGTCCCTCGTCCGTCTCGCGGCCGGGTTCCGGCGCGGCGGAGCCCATGGTGAAGGAACCGGCCTCCAGGCGCACCGTCGTGAAGGGCCAGGCCGGCAGCACCGTGTAGGTGACCGACGCGGTCGCCGTCTCGCCCGCCGTGATCAGGCCGTCGACCCAGCCGGGCGCCGGCACGGTCCAGCCCGCCTCGCGCTGCCAGGCCACGGTGAAGGGGCCGGGCGGCAGGTCGTCCAGGACGACGTCGCCGACGCCGGAGCGGTCGTCGTCGAGGCCGGTCAGGCGTTTCAGCACCCAGCGGGCCTGCAGGTCGTCGGGCTCGATGTCGATCGACAGTGAGCCGGTGGTCGGCGGCGGAACGTAAACGAACTGGCCGATGAAGGTGATGGAGTCCCCCCCGGCCAGCGTGCGGGTCTGCGAGAGCGGCCGGATCCAATCATCGACGTCGTCCCAGACGATGGTCCACGACCCGGCGGCGCGGCCGGGGTGGCGCGCGTCGTCCGTGCCCGTGATGACCGCGCCGGCGGGGCCGGTCAGCGTCCAGCTCGCGTCGAGCGTGTTGGGCAGGGTGAACACCTTCACGACGCCGACGGGCGCCGGGTCGGGGTCGCCGCCGCCGCCGCAGCCCGCGGCCAGCAGGGTCGCCGTGATCAGCAGCGCGAACGTCGGGACGTGTCTCATGGCAACCGGTCCTCGGGGTGGAAAGCGTGCCAGGCGAAGCGATCAGCGTAGTATATGGTGATCCCGTCGCCGAATTCCAGTTCCGTCCACACGGCCGGCTGCTCGCCGGGCGCCTGCGCAGCGGTGCGGAACTTCATGGCGATCCCGTTCACCTCGCCGCTCCAGACGCCGTCGGGGCCGGCCTCGCGCACCACGCGCGCCGCGTCCAGGACATGACGGCCGTGCGTCGTCCCGACGATCAGCAGCGGATCGAGCGGCCCGGCGGCGGGCAGCGGCGCCGACGGGAAGCGGGTGCGCCCGCCGGACCGGTACGACAGGTAGGGCCGGGACTGGTAGCGCCGCTTGAAGGTCGGCGCGGGGGCCGGCACGGTCGTGCCGGGATGCTCGCGGCGCCAGTGCTCCCAGGTCGTCACGACCGCGGGCAGCCGGGGCAGCCGCTCGCCGCGGCGCGGGCCGGCGACGGCCTCGCCGGTCAGCTGGCACCACAGGCTCGGCGACGCCGCGCGGTCGAACAGCAGCGTGTTGGAGTTCAGCAGCAGCCCGCTGACCCCGAAGCGCAGCGTGTCGCCGCCGGCGGCGCGCCCGTAGACCGCGGCGCTGCCGGTCAGCGGGCTCCAGGTCGCGGCCAGCGGCGCGCCGCCCAGGGTGTCGAGGCAGACCTCGTGCCAGTCCAGCACGCGCAGGGGCCAGCAGCGCGCCTCGCCCCGCACGACCGCGCCGAGCACGCGGTCGGCGCCGACGAGGTACTTGCCGCGTTCCGCTTCGTTGAGCGAGTCGACGCCCGCCGGGGTCAGCAGCGGCGGGCGGTCGAGCGTCGGCAGGCCGTCGCGCGGCACGCCGCCGGCCGCGAGCAGGGATTCGGGGTAGGCGAGGTTGGCGAGGTCGAAGCCGTAGGTGCGCGGATGGCGGCCGTCGCCCACCGCGTGGTGGTCGCGGGTGGCGCGCAGGTCGGTCCCCAGGCGCCAGACCACCACCGCGAGCAACAGCAGCACCGGCGCGGCGAGCATCGTCACGAGTCGCCGCCATTCGCCGCGAACGGCCATCAGGCGCTCCCGGTCGGCGGCGCGACTTCGACCACGGCGGCGGCGGGTTCCTCGCGGGGCGGCGCGCGGTCGGCCACCATCAGGCCGAGCACCAGCGGCAGGTAGACGACGCTGCCCAGGAACACGCGCCGCGCGTTCAGGCTGCTGCGGTCGCGGTAGCAGCGCACGCCGAGCCAGAGCCAGGCGCCGCCGAGCAGCAGCGAGCCCACCGCGAACACCGCGCCGGTCAGGCCCATGAACGTGGCCAGCAGGCCCAGCGGCAGCAGCACCCAGGCGTAGAGCATCAGGAAGCGGAAGGTGCGGTCGCCGCGCGGGTCCTGCAGCGGCAGCATCTTGAAGCCCGCGCGCCGGTAGTCGTCGCGGTAGAGCCAGGCCAGCGACAGGAAGTGCGGCACCTGCCAGACGAACAGCAAGAGGGCCAGCCACCAGCCGCCGCTTTGCACGCCGCCGGTCACCGCGCTCCAGCCGATCAACGGCGGGATCGCGCCGCAGATGGCGCCGGCCAGCGTGTTGAGCGTGCTGCGGGGCTTCAGCGGCGTGTAGACGAGCACGTACAGCACGACCGTGCCCAGCGCCAGGGCCGCGGCCGTCGCGTTGACCAGCGCCAGCAACAGCCCGGTTCCCAGCGCCACGACCGCGCCCGACCAGAGCGCCGCCGCGCGCACGCCGACCCTTCCTGCGGGCAGCGGCCGCTCCCGCGTGCGCACCATCAGGGCGTCGCGGTCGCGCTCGAGCACCTGGTTGAAGCCGTTGGCCCCGAAGGCGCACAGGGTGGTGCCCAGCAGCGTGGCGGCGAGGTGGCCCCAGCCCGGCAGCGGCCGGGCCGCCATCAGGTAGCCGGCCAGCGTGGTGACCACCACCAGCGCGCTGAGGCGGGCCTTGCCCAGCTCCAGGCTCAATCCGATCCAGCGCTGCAGGGGCGAGGCGGTCATGACGCTCCGTGGTGGTGACGATCGGCGAATCGTGGTAGCAATGGGACCGACACGGCGCCGACGGCAGGCCGGCGCCCATGGCAGGATAACAGGAGGTCGTGCAGTGAGCAACGTGAGCGAACGGCGCGAACCGACCCGCGGCGGCGACATCCTGACCCTCGGCTTCGCCACCACGGTCGCGATGTGGGCCGTCGGTTATTTCGGTCGGCTGCCCGGCGTGCAGGCGCCGGTGTGGGTGCTGATGCCCCTGATGTTCGGCCTGCTGATCCTGGGCGGGCGGCTGGCCGGCCACTGGACGGGCCGCGGCTGGCGCGGCGGCCTCGGGGTCGGGCTGCTGGCCTCGACGCTCAACCTGCTGATCCTCGGCAGCCTGCTGGCCGCCGGCGACGGGCCGAACCGGGTCGTGCCGTCGGCGCTGCTCTGGGTGCCGGGCTCGCTGCTGATGGGCGCGTTCTTCGGCGCGATGGGCGCGATCGAGGGCGCGCGCCGCCCCGCGACGCCGCCCTTCGCCTGGCCGGCCGCCTTCGCCTTCGTCGCCGCCGGCGCCACGCTGCTGCTGCTGGCCGCCGGCGGGGTGGTCACCGGGCAGCAGGCCGGCCTGGCGGTGGTCGACTGGCCCAACAGCTTCGGCTCGAACATGTTCCTCTACCCGCTGTCGCGCATGACCGGCGGCGTGTTCTACGAGCACGCCCACCGCCTGCTGGGCTCGCTGGTCGGCCTCACGACGCTCGTGCTGGCGGTCTTCCTGTGGCGCACCGACGAGCGCCGCGGCGTGAAGCTGCTGGCGGGCGCCGCGCTGCTGCTGGTGATCGTCCAGGGCGTGCTGGGCGGCCTGCGGGTGACCGGCCGCTTCACCTCGAGCATGGACCCGGCCCACACCGACCCCAACCTGACGCTGGCCATCGTCCACGGCGTGACGGGCCAGGTCTTCCTGAGCGTGCTGATCGCCCTGGCCGCCATGTCGACCCGCGGCTGGCGCGCCGCCCGCCCCAAGCTCTTCGCCGATGCGCACACCGACGCCCTGCTGTCGCGGGCCGTGGTGATCATCGTTATCGTGCAACTGGTGCTCGGGGCCGTCCTGCGCCACCTGTCCCACGGGCTGCTGCTGCACATCACGATGGCGGTGGTGGTGGCCGTGGTGGGCCTGCTGGCCGGCCTGCGGGCCTGGGGCGAGCACGCCGACGTGCCGCGGCTGCAGGGCCTGGGCCGGGCGCTGATGATCCTGCTGGGCCTGCAGGTCTGCCTGGGCCTGGCCGCGCTCTGGGCGACGGGCCTGACCGCGGCCGCCGGCACGCCGACGCTGGCCGACGTGATCCTGACGACGCTGCACCAGAGCACCGGCGCCGTCATCCTGGCCTGCAGCGTGCTGCTGGCCCTGTGGAACACCCGACTGCTCCGCGCCGCGGCCTGACGCGCCGCGCCCGGACCAAGGAGGCGCCATGGCCAAGGTTTCGGACATCCTCGCCGCCAAGGGCCGCGAGGTCCTGCAGGTCGACCCGGACGACACCGTCCTGTCCGCCATCGCCAGCATGGTCGAGCGGGGCGTCGGCTCCGCGCTGGTGACCCGCGGCAAGGAGATCCACGGCATCTTCACCGAGCGCGACTACCTCGCCAAGATCGCGCTGCAGGGCCGCTCCTCGCGCGACACCAGGGTGCGCGACGTCATGTCCCTGCAGCTGATCTGCGTGGGCGAACACCACGAAGTGGCCGACGTCATGGCGATCATGACCGAGGCCCGCATCCGCCACCTGCCGGTGGTCGATCGCGGCGGCCTGGCCGGGATCGTCTCGATCGGCGACTGCGTCCGCCAGATCAGCCAGGACCACGAAGCCCGCATCGAGTACCTGACCGACTACATCCACGACAAGTACCCACGCTGATTCCGGGAGGACCCGATACCATGACCGTGAGCGGGAAGATGGCGGCCTGGGCCGCCGCTCTGCGTTACGAAGACATCGCGCCCGAGGCGATCACCGCCGCCAAGCGGTTCCTGTTCGACAGCGTCGGCTGCGCCTACGGCGGCCTGCTGCAGCACGACTGCAAGATCGCCCTGGAGGTGCTGGAGGAGACCGCCGGGCCGGGCCCGGCCTCGGTCATCGGCACCGGCAAGCGCATGGACCCGGTGTCCGCGGCGCTGGCCAACGCGCTGTTGATCCGCGTGCTCGACTACAACGACATCTACTGGAAGCAGGACCCGTCGCACCCCAGCGACATCATCCCGGCGGCGATGAGCGCCGCGGCGCGCGCCGGCGGCACCGGCCGCGACCTGCTGCTGGGCATCGTGCTGGCCTACGAGTTCGAGCAGCGCCTCTGCGAGGCCTCCTTCCCGGGCATCCGCGAGATCGGCTGGCACCACGCCACCCTGACCGCGGCCGTCTCGCCGATCGTGGCGGGGCGCCTGCTGGGCCTGTCGGCCGAGCAGATCCAGCACGCCATCGGCATCAGCGCCTCGCGGCACCTGACGGGCGGCTCGGTCACGGCCGGCAAGCTGACGATGATGAAGAACACCGTCGACCCGCTGGCCACGCAGTCGGGCGTCTTCGCCGCGCTGCTGGCCGAGAAGGGCTACACCGGCCCCGAGCACGTGCTGGACGGCAAGGAGGGCTTCAGCCACATCCTGAAGACCGACTGGCGCTGGGACATCGTGACCGAGGGGCTGGGCCAGAGCTGGCGCATCCTGCAGTGCGGCATGAAGGCCTTCCCCACCGAGGCGCTCACCCACGCGCCGATGTCCGCGGTGCTGGACCTGGTCAAGACCCACGACCTGGCGCCCGACGACGTGGTGAAGGTGCGCATCCGCAGCCTGGCGCGCGCGGCCGACATCCTGGCCGACCCGAGCAAGTACGACCCGCAGAACAAGGAGACCGCCGACCACTCCCTGCCCTACGTGGTGGCGGCCTGCATCGCCGACCGCCGCGTCACGCCCGAGCAGTTCACGCCGGAGAAGATCCAGGACCCGGTGATCCGCGCCCAGCTGCGCAAGATCGAGGTCGTCGCCGACCCCGAGATCGAGGCCGCGTTCCCCGCCCTGCAGAAGGTCCACGTCACCATCGAGACGACCGACGGCCGCGCGCTGGTGCGCACCCTGGACTACCCCAAGGGCGACCCGCGCAACCCGATGACCGACGCCGAGCTGACCGAGAAGTTCGACGCGCTGGCGACGCCGGTGATGTCGCCGGAGCGGTTGAAGGGGGCGAAGGAGGCGATCTGGGCGGTCGAGAGGCTGGGTAGGGCGGAGGCGTTGATGGAGGCGCTGGTCTGCGATCGCCTGTAATGACCAGGCTGCCGGCGGGGCTACGGACCGTGATTCCAGCCGTTGCCCCTGCCACGCGGCCTCCCCTTCGCACAGTTGCGAACCTCGCTGGCGAGCCGATCGCCCAGGTGGTCGCTCTCTACGTCGAGGTCGTAGTCCATCTGCAGGCCGAGCCAGAACTCCGGTGACATCCCGAAGTAGCGCGCTAGGCGCAGCGAGGTGTCCGCCGTGATCCGGCGCTTCTTCAGGACGATCTCGTTGATGCGGCGCGGCGGGACGCCCAGGTCGCGGGCCAGACGGCTTCGGCTCAGGCCCATCGGCTCCAGGAAATCGTGCAGCAGGACCTCGCCGGGTGCCGGGTGCTCGGGCTCGAGGCGATTCGATGCTTCCGCGCTTGCCATGGCGATCTCCTGGATTCTCCGGCTTCTTGAACGGATTCTTTGGAATCCGCTCCGTTCCTTGCTGAAGGACCACTGCTCATTCTGTAAGCAAGGCCAACTCTCCCGTCCTACAACATTCCAGATACGGAACCGGCAAAACTGGGTCGATTCCAGGCCTCGGATCCCGATGTCACCGCCCCCGCCGCACGCATACCCGTCGAGGTGCGCCAACTCCCGCGAACAGGGAACTTGTGGAAGACGCGGGATGATGGCATTTTGGAAGAGGGAGGCCCGGCATCCCACCGCTTCGGACCACGGAACACCCCCATCTGCGGCAGCCCAGCCCGCGGGAGGACGTCATGGCCCAGACCGTCATCGAGAAGATCACGCAGGCCCACGCCCTGGACCTGGCGCGCGGCGCCGAGCTGCACGCCGGCGACTTCGTCACGCTGGTGCCCGACCACGTGATGACCCACGACAACACCTCGGCCGTGCTGCAGAAGTTCGAGAAGCTGGGCGTCGGCAAGGTGCACGACCCGCGCCAGCCGGTCTTCGCCCTGGACCACGACATCCAGAACCGCACCGACGGCAACCTGGCGAAGTACGCGAGGATCGAGGCCTTCGCGCGCGCGCAGGACATCGACTTCTACCCCGCCGGCACCGGCATCGGCCACCAGGTGATGATCGAGAACGGCTACGTGCAGCCGGGCGGCTTCTGCGTGGCCAGCGACAGCCACTCGAACATGTACGGGGCCGTGGGCGCGGTCGGCACGCCCGTGGTGCGCACCGATGCCGCCTGCCTGTGGGCCACCGGCCGCTTCTGGTGGCAGATCCCGCGCACGGTCAGGGTCGTGCTCGAGGGCGAACTGCGCCCCGGGGTGACGGGCAAGGACGTGATCCTCACGCTCTGCGGCCAGTACAACCGCGACGAGGTGCTCAACGCCGCGATCGAGTTCGCGGGGCCGGGCGTCGCCAGCCTGAGCATGGACGCGCGCATGACCGTGGCCAACATGACCACCGAGTGGGGCGCGCTGGTGGGCTGGTTCCCCTGCGACGACATCACGATCGACTTCCTGGAGAAGCGTCAGGCGATCCTGGCGGTGCAGGGCATCGACGACCGCATCGACGACGCCCGCCTCAACCTCTGGAAGCGCCACCCCCTGACCTCCGATCCCGACGCCGTCTACGCCGGCGTGATCACGCTCGACCTCTCGCTGGTCTCGCCGCACGTCGCCGGGCCGGACAGCGTGCAGAAGAGCGCGCCCCTGGCCGAGCTCGTGACCAGGGACATCAAGATCCACAAGGCCTACCTGCTGTCCTGCGTCAATTCGCGGCTGGAGGACCTCAAGGCCGCCGCCGACGTCATGCTGGGCCACAAGGTGGCCCCGGGCGTGGAGCTGTACATCGCCGCGGCCAGCCAGTTCGTGGAGGACCAGGCCAAGCAGCTCGGGGTGTGGCAGGCCCTGCTGGACGCCGGCGCCAAGGCGCTGCCGCCCAGCTGCGGCCCCTGCATCGGGCTGGGCACGGGCCTGCTCGAGGCCGGCGAGGTCGGCATCTCGGCCACCAACCGCAACTTCAAGGGCCGGATGGGCTCGCGCGACGCGCAGTGCTACCTGGCCAGCCCCGCGGTCGTGGCCGCCTCGGCCATCGCCGGCATCATCGCCGGGCCCGAGGGCTTCGACTCTTCGATGCCGCCCTACGCCTTCGTCCCGGGCGGCAAGGCCCACGCCGCCGGCGCGGTGGAGATCCTCGACGGCTTCCCGGCCATCGTCGAGGGGCGCGCGCTGTTCCTGCCGCAGGACAACCTCAACACCGACGGCATCTACGGGAAGGACTACACCTACCGCGAGGACATGACGCCGCAGGACATGGCGCGCGTGGTGATGGAGAACTACGACCCGACGTTCGCCACGACGGTGCGCGCGGGGGACCTGGTGGTCGGGGCGTACAACTTCGGTACGGGGTCGAGCCGCGAGCAGGCGGTCACGGCGCTGCAGGCGGCGGGGATCAGGATGCTGGTTGCGGGTACGTACTCGCAGACTTATCAGCGCAACGCGATCAACAACGGGTTCCTTTGTTTGGAGAGTCCGGAGTTGGTGGAGGCGCTGAAGAAGGCGTTCGCGGGAAGGACGCCAAGACGGTGGTGGTGGAGTCGGGGTTGAAGGTGGATTTCGCTAATTCGAAGATCATTTGGGGTGGGAAGGAGTTTGGGGTTTCGCCTACGGGGAGGCCGGTGCAGGAGGTTATTTTGGCGGGGGGGGTGGAGAATCTGGTGAGGGCGGCGTTGAAGTAGGCGCGTCGCATCGAAGGAGCACGGGGGACGTGCCAGTGGTCCTTGGATAAGATCGGTGTAGTTTGCGGCCAATGTGCAATGGGCGGTTGTTATGCTTGTCCATTGCGGCCGGTGCGGGATATCATCACTGCGTGAGTCGCAGAATATCGATAACTGATTCAAATGATGTTAAGTTCATCGCCCCAAAATAAACGCGTTTACTGGATAACCGGCTTGGTTATCCTGATACACTGTTCAGCATAATGGGCGTTATACGGACAGGATCGAGGTGAACGGGTGAGTCGATTTTTCATCTGCCTCGCGATTCTGGTCATCATTGGCGTTGATGGAGAGAAATGTGTCGCTGCAGGCGCGACCGTGCACTACTCAACGCTGAACTTGGTCTCTCCTTCGACTATCCCGAAGTATGGGGTCCCGTTCTCTTAACCGACTACCGGGAAAGACACAGCAGAATGGTCTACGGCATGGATTGGGAACTGAGATTCGAGAGTCCACCTATCCCATGTCGAGTTCGACTACTGGTGCGAGAGGTGATGGAGGACTTGCCGCTGCGGATAGTCGTGTACGAGGGTAGTCGAGACACGACGAACCTAACGGAATTGCGCCGCGAGATTGAATCTCAGCCGAATTGCAAGGTGGACGGCTGTCCGGCACGAGTAGAAGAAAAATATTATGAGCCAGCTGGCGAAGCTTGGCGAGTGACCTCATGGTTCAATAAAACACAATTCTTCGAGCTGACGGAGGCCGCAAGGACATACGAATTCGCCAACCGGCCGCATGACGAAGGAGTGGCGCTTGGCCTGTCGAGACTGATTGCGCTCAACCCCGATGACTCCCGACTGGTGGAGTTCAATCGGGAAATGGCGCAGTTTTTAGCAGGTATCCGAACCGCCCAATGAGACTGTTGCGAGGTTGAACGCCACGCTGCAGTGATCGTCGTATAGAGGCAAGTGGTCGTATAACAGACCGTTGGAGCTGACGGATCGGCCTTGTCACGTCGCTGGCAGGAGCCAGCTACGTGCCAAGTCCGCCCGCCGCTCAACGCTGGCGTTAGGCAGAGAATGAACTGCGGGAGGCACGTCTTGCGTGTGCGGGTCGCGATAGTTGCTGTCGTCTTCGCCTGGGCGCTGGGTGGCTGCTTGCCGCCGCCTGCGTCGGTCTATGTGCGGGACGATGCAGGCACCACCGCGGCTTTTGTCATGCATCACGATGACACCTATACTCGCAGGTCGGTCTACAACCAGCATTTATTGGCTGAACGGCTCGGTTCCGCGCCCATATCCCACGCGGAAGTCGCCCTAGTATCAGGCCGGCACATTGAATGTAGAGAGATTGAGCTCAACGTTGAAAACAGCGATCAACCGCTTCTATATCTTGATTCGTCGTCAAGCATCTCATTCGATGACGTCGACCAAATCATTCTATTTCGGGCGATACCAACTGCAAAGCGCAGACAGGACTTCCTGACGTCGGTAAGCATGGTTGCTTGCATGTCGCTCATTGGGGCCATCGGAGATGAGGGGCCCTTCAAGTGGAACAAGCTGGCGGTTGGTGTGTGTGTCGGATCAGCGCTTGGCAGCATCAGTCTCATGACGCACGAAGAGAGAATGGAGCGTGTGCTCGTTTCATACGAACCAATCAGGTAGGCGAGGCTGGCGGTTCGGCGCCTAACCTCTGCTCGCAGCAGATGGTCACGGCTGTCACGGTCCATGCAGGGCATGGCCCGCGCCAACCGCGCCCACTGCTGAAGCTTATGTTATACAGCCTGGATGATAGCGCTGACGTCCGAAATTAGTATTCGATCCTATAAGCCCAACGATGCCGGCGATTTGTTCGAGGCTGCGCGGGAGTCTGTAGTCGAGGTTTATCGGTGGCTCTCTTGGTGCCATCAGGATTATTCTATGGAGGAAGCGAAAAAATGGGCTACCTCGCAGGCGCTAGCATTCAAACAAGGGAAAGAGTACGAATTCGTAGTCACAGATGGCAATGGGCGATTTCTAGGCGGTTGTGGTCTTAACCACATCAACTTTGCCGACCGTATCGCGAACATCGGGTATTGGGTACGAACCAGAGAAATGGGGCGCGGTGTTGCCCTACAAGCGGTGCGCAAGGTGGTAGAATTCGCGTTCAAGGAGACTAACCTGGAGCGGCTGGAAATTGTGTGTGCGGTAGAAAATCGCGCGAGTCAACGTGTGGCTGAAAAAGCCGGTGCGGTTCGTGAAGGTGTTGCGCGTGGACGAATATATTTACACGGACAGGCTCGCGATGCCGTCGTGTACTCAATTCTGCGGTCTGATGGAACGGCGGCATAACAGCAGCTTCCAGCAGGCGAAGCCGCTTGTCACGCCCCGTGCGGGGCGCACGGAGCGCGCCAACCGTCTTCGCAGCTGAAGCCAATGCTAGACTCTGGATATCCCGAAACCGGAGGGGGAAATGAATCATTCACAGAAGGTCAACCCATTGGGCTTTTTAGGATTTCTGGGCTGTCTCGGATGCTTGGGTTACTTACGCCACCTCCCAGGCTGCGAATCGTTCATCAAACTGCACGCGTTTTTTATTCTGTTCGCGCTGTTTGGACTGTTCATCGTCCCGAGGCGGGGACAAAGTCGGCAATCGCTGTCCCGGACGTAAGTGTCAGCCCGAGACCAGCCAGCAAGGTGTAATACGAAGTGCTTCTTAAACTGATCTGCATTACAGTTGTCCTGCTCTCTGCCTCCCAGTGCCACGCCTTCACCATGGGCCTGTATTTCGACGAGTACGGAGCAAACACCTGCCTGGATACGCCCGGCAGAAACCCGCGAACCTATACCGCCTACGTCATCGTCAAAGGCTTAGGCGCGACTTCGGGCATTGAAGCCTGGGAAGCCAAAATATTCTGCGATGCATCCCTATCCTTGACAGAAGGCGCCATCGGCGGCGAGGGCACCAACGCTACGTCGTTCCCATCCTACCAGGTGACTCTACCCCGACCGCTAGACGGCGACCTGATCGTTCTGGCCGAATTCACGGTGACAGCGCATGGGGAAGGCAGCCTCAGCCTGACGGGACTGACCACACCGACGATCCCCGGCCTTCTCGTACCTGCCTGCACGATTGCCGGAACGAATGGCATCCTGATGCCGGCTGAATTCGAATATGGAGGATGTCGTCAGCCAGTCGCCGCCATCGGCAACAGGCGCTGCCCCCAGAAACCGGGCCCGAATATCCGCAGCGACTTTCCGACCCTGCGTGACGCCGTGTTGACGACATTGGATGAACCAATATTTGTGAATTATTCAATGACTTATGACGATATCAGCAGACTGTCACACTCGATATCGCTGACATCAGATGCGTGTTTCGTCGGAGAGCTGACGGAATCAAGGCCTGGGATATACGAGTCCCACCTTAACCAGACATCCTATTTCGGCGCCGCCATGTGCACTTATCGTGTGATCGAGCCACTCTGGGGCCTCGATTGCGAATACGTCGATGTCCTGGCTCTGGGCGCCGATGTTCCTGGTTGGTTAACCTATGACAGGAAAAGACTACCTGACTTATCTCACTTCGCCCTCGGCCGCAAGCATCTTGTTACCAGCAGCCAGGAATACGGAGTCTTGGTGGCCAGAGCACACAGCATCACAGAAGCGAGCACGGAACACGGCAGCGGTCAGGCCGGCGTAGCTGGTGACCTGGAATCGGTTGCTCGCTCGTATCGGGATGATATGCGAATCGACGACGCATTCCGGCACGCGGACCTGATCGTGTGTGCCAGACTGGCCGACGCTTTCCTGAGCCTTCAGCCGACTAATGGCTCACTGATCGACCTGGAGGTGTTTCAAGGCACCAATACACTCGACAGGATCACGATCCAGCACTGCTGTGATGACCAGCAGTGTGACGATCGCGAAAGGAACATCAAACTCTATCCCGCCATCACCTATCTGTTCGCGCTGCGATCCTGCGAAAGCGGGCATTATTCGATCGTCAATGGCGCCCGCGGCATCCTCCGGTATCAGGACTACGGGCTAACCACGCTCTCCGGTCACGATGATCCCGCGATCGCCGACATCTGGACCGCTGGCGACGGGGTGGAGCACTGAACAGCCCCGAACGGGCACAATGCGGCAACCCCTATGCCATTGAAATGCCGCCATCAAAATTGGGCTTCTGGATCGCCTTTCGAGACCGGCCTCTATCTGGAGAGCCCGGAACTGGTGGAGGCAATGAAGCAAGGCCTTCGTAGGGAAGGACGCCAATTCGATCGTGGTGGATCCGGGGTTGAAGATGGATTTCCTGCCTCATCCACCTTATGCAGCTGTCGGAGCCATCAGCAGGAAAGAGAAAGGCCGCCTCACCGAAGGAAGACGGCCTCGACAGAGGTCACTCCATATCAGCGGTACATGCTCTTGATCCCGCCCCAGGTGCCATTCCTGGTGGAGACGGTGCCGGACTGGGCCTGGATGTTGTCCACGCCCAGGAGGGCCACGATCGGCTCGGGCGGGAAGACCGGGTTCGGGTCGTGGTAGATGCGGACGGCCGTCGTGTTCGCGAGCACCGTGGCCGCATCGCCGAGAATGGTGGTGAGGTCCGGCACGCCGATCGCGAAGACCACGTGAGTCCAGCCGCCGCCGGCCGGCACGAAGACCGCGTCGGTGGCCGCCACGTTTGCCGGCGGGCCCGACCCGGGATCCTCGAAGAGGAGCCGGATGTAGAGGTCGGTCGTGCCCTGGTTGCGCAGATCCATGGCGATCGCGCCCACGTCGGCGGCGAGGTAGTCCCCGGACCACTGGTCGAGGTTGATGACCGCCAGTCGGCTGCCCGGACCGCTGCCGCCGCCGGCCGTCAGGAGCAGGTAGCTGTCATCGGCTCCGGTGGGACCGCCCGAGGGCTGGTTGACGGGCGGGAAGGGATGCGCCCCGCCCAGCTGCGCGACAATCCAGCCCTGGGTCGTGCTGTCCTCGAAATTGTCCTGCTGGCCAAGCGTCACCGCGCCGGCGTCGCCGGCCAGGCCGGCGCTCGCCAGGAGCGCCAGCATCGCGATCGCGCGTGCAAGTCTCATTTTCGACCTCCAAGGGGTCCCGGCTCGGCGAGCCGGACCGCCGAATGGGAATGTCCTGTGTGATCTCACCCGCAGCGCTGTGCGCTCCGACACGTCAAGGGCGCCCAGGAGCGCGCAGAGCAGTTCGCATGGGCTGGCAGGTGTTCAAAGTATGCGCGGTCGCGTCGGTCGCCGCAGCGGTGGTGATGGTTCATTTCCGGATGAAATGGCCCATTAGGGGCAATATTATCGTATCGTCAAAACTAGACACTTTAGGTCTATTATTTGTCCTGGGTGTATTGACTTTTGTAATCATTCCCGGTCTAATCAAACCGCTCTAGTCCGATTTTAGACGACAGTCCCGTTGCTGATCATTTCAAGATGGAGGGATGAAGACATGACGTTTGCACACACCCAATCACGGCAAGGGCTACGATCGTTGATCGTAGCGGCGGCCATGGGGATCCTGCTGATGGGCATCGCCCCGTTGGCGCAGGCCATCCCCAGCGAGCCGGGCTTACCTCCCGACTCCTTCGTCAGGCCCCCGCTGACGAGCATCTCCTCGCTCGGGCCCTACTACTCGGCCACCGGTCAGGTGACCCTGTCGATGGACGGGCTCGGCACCAACTTCCCGAGCGGCATCGTGCAGGCCGACAAGCCCTCGTCGGGCACCGTGCTGCGGGCCTTCCTGGTGGCGGCCAGCACCGGGTACTCCTACGCAACCATCCCGGACGGCACGATGACCGTGGAAGGCGTGCCGATCAACTGGGACGCCACCGTGCCCTCCTCGATCTTCTCGAACAACTACATCGCGGACGTCACGGATATCGTCAAACCCGTCATCGACGCCGCTCCCTCCGGACTGGTGGACATCACCATCGGCGAAGGCGGCTATTCGGCGTCGATCGACGGCGCGATCCTGGCCGTGATCTTCAACGCTCCCGAAGAGCCGCGCGAGTACACGGCGGTGATCTTCTTCGGCGCCCAGGACATCGCCGGCGACGACTTCGCCATCGGCCTGAGCGAAGGCGCCAGCCCGAGCGATCCCAACTACATCCTCAATTTCAGCCTCGGCATCTCGTTCGGCTACCAGGGCAGTGCGCAGTCCAGCCACATCGACGTCAACGGCGCCCGCCTGACCTCCTCGGCCGGCGGCCAGGACGACGGCGAAACCGAGAACGGCGCCCTGATCACGGTGGGCGGCATCGGTGACAGCACCGCCAACCCCCTCGACCCGAACTCGGGCCCGAACAACGACCCGCGCCAGGACGACGAGCTGTACAACCTGAAGCCCTTCGTCAGCGACGGCGCCGTGCTCATCAACGTCCACACCATCAACCCGTCGAACGACGACAACATCTTCTTCGGCGGCCTGCTGGTCAGCGGCGGGGCCATCGTCGGCGAGGGCGCGCTGCTGACGCCCAACAACGCCACCGTCGAGATCGGCAACATCCACACCGCCACCGCGACGCTGCAGGACAACGACGGCAACCGCATCGTGGGCCGCAACGTCCACTTCGAGGTTATCGCCGGTCCCAACCTGGGGAACACCTTCGACCAGCTGACCGACGCCAACGGCCAGGCTTTCTTCAGCTACGCCGGCGCCGTGATCGGCATCGACACAATCCAGGCCTCGTTCGTCAACTCCTCCAGCGTGGTCCAGTACTCGAACTCCGTGCAGTGCGAGTGGATCGAGGACACGGTCGACCCCGACTGCCTGTGGGTCGACGCGACGGTCGGTCCCCTCGGCGACACCCACGACGGCCGCGGCGTGTCGTGGTGCGACTTCGACAACGACGGCGACGACGACCTGTTCCTGGCGAACAACGGTCCGAACAAGCTGCTGCGCAACGACGGCGCCGGCGTCTTCGTCCGCGTGATCACGGACCTCGGCGACGCGGCGGATTCCCGCCTCGGCTGCTGGGGCGACTACGACAACGACGGCGACTTCGACCTCTACATCGTCAACTACAACGCCGCCAACCTGCTGCTGCGCAACGACGGCGGCGCGCTCACCGACGTCACCGACGGCCCGCTCGGCGACACGGACATGAACACGTCCGCCGCCTGGGCCGACTGGGACCTCGACGGGGACCTCGACCTCTACCTGACCACCGACGACGGCCGCAGCAAGCTGCTGCGCAACGACGGCGGCACGTTCGTCGACCTCGTCGCGGATCCCGCGTCGTTCGTCGGCTGGTCGCGCGGTTGCGCCTTCGGCGACTACGACAACGACGGCGATCCCGACCTCTACGTCACGATCCGGGACGGCGCCAACAAGCTGTTCCGCAACGATCTGGGCGGGGGCTTCACCGACGTGTCGGCGTTCCCCGTGGACTTCGCCGCCAGCTGCAAGGGTGCGGCCTGGGGCGACTACGACAACGACGGCTGGCTGGACCTGTACGTCGTGAACAAGAGCGGCGCCAACCGGCTGTTCCACAACGAGCAGGGCATGTTCGTCGACGTCACCGACGCGGTCGTCGGCGACGAGGGCGACGGCCGCACCTGCGCGTGGGGCGACTACGACAACGACGGCTGGCTGGACCTCTTCCTGACCAACGTCGACGGCGGCAACAAGATGTTCCACAACATCCGCGGCACCATGTTCGAGGACGCCACCTGCGGAGCGCTGATCTCCCCCGAGCTGACCGCCTGGGGCACGGCCTTCTCCGACTACGACAACGACGGCGACCTCGACCTGTACGTGTCCAACCACAGCTGGCTGGACGTGCCCAACCGCATGTACCGCAACATCCTGAACGATCCCACCTGGCTCAAGGTGAACCTGGTCGGCACCACTTCGAACCGCTTCGGCCTCGGCGCCCGCATCGAAGTGACCGCCGACGGGATGACCCAGCTGCGCGAGATCGCGCCCTCGGGCTACCTGTCCCAGTCCTCGACCACGGCCCACTTCGGCCTCGCCGACGCGCTCACCGCGGTCGTCAAGGTCACCTGGCCGTCGGGGATGGAGCAGACCGTCCCGGTCGACGTGGTCAACGGCGTGATCACCGTGACCGAGAACTCGGCGACCGGCGCCGGCGACGTGCCGCTGAACGCGTTCCGGATCGGCAACTATCCGAACCCGTTCAACCCGTCGACGACCATCTCGTTCGCGCTGCCCACCGCGTCCCAGGTCCAGCTGCGGATCTTCGACGTCAGCGGGCGCCTCGTGAAGGTCCTCATCGACGACGGCCAGTACGTCGCCGGCGAGCACCAGATGGTGTGGAACGGACGGACCGACGCCGGCGCCGACGCCCCGTCGGGTCTGTACTTCTACAAGTTCGAGGCGGGGAGCCTGCGGGCGACCCATCGGATGACACTGATCAAGTAAGTCAGAGCTCGGAATCAAGCACATTGGACCCCGGGCTTCGGCCCGGGGTCCTTTGACTTGTGGTATCATCGTCGGGCAAGGCTCCCCAACCGGAGGTCAACGATGTCCATGCCCCTCCCTGGGCGAGTGTGCCGGGCGACCCTGTTGATTCTGGTTTGCCTCGCCGCCACCACCGCCAGCGCCCAATACGCCGTCGGCACGGCCGACATGACGTTCGTCGACCCTGACCGCAACAACCGGCCGATCGCGGCCGACGTCTACTATCCGGCCGTGTCCGCCGGCCCGGGCCAGACACCCGCGACGCCGCCCGCAGACGGATTCCCGGCGGTCGTCTTCGGGCACGGCTTCCTCATGCCTGCCTCGGTCTACGCCTGGGTCGGCCAACGTCTGGCCGCGGTCGGCTGCATCACCGCCCTGCCGCGGACCGGCGGCGAGCTTTTCCCGAGTCACGCCGAGTTCGCGCTCGATCTCGCCTTCGTCGGCCGGGCCCTGCGCGCGCTGAGCGACAATCCCGGCTCTCCCTTCTACGGTCGCCTGAGCGACCTGTCAGCGACGATGGGTCACAGCATGGGCGGCGGTTGCAGTCTGCTGGCCGCTGCCGGCGATCCGACCGTGAGCGCCGTCGTCAATTTCGCTGCTGCCGAGACCAATCCGTCGGCCATCGCCGCGTGCGGCCAGCTGGCGATTCCGGCTCTCCTGTTCGCCGGCACGAACGACTGCGTCACGCCCCCGCCGGAACATCAGATTCCCATGTACGAATCCCTGAATGCGGACTGGCGGACGCTGGTCACGCTGACGGGCGCCAGCCACTGCCAGTTTGCGGCGAGCAACTTCGCCTGCTCGTTGGGCGAGTTCTGCGCCGCCGACATCACGCGCCAGCAGCAACAAGACCTCACCTGGTCGCTCCTTGAACCGTGGGTGCGGGCCGTGCTGCTAGGCGAGGCGGGTGCGGCAGCCGAATTCCAGACGCGGCTCGAAACGACACCGGGCTCGAGTTACCTCCAGGCAGGAGGCCCGACCTCCGCTCCATCGCCTGTCGTGTCGCGCGACTTCGGCCTGTCTGCGACGCCCAATCCCTTCAATCCGGCGACAGTCCTGACGTTGCGGCTCGATCGCGCCGATCTGACGCGGATCGTGCTGTTCGACCTGGCCGGGCGCCGGATCCGCGAACTCTGCCACGAGCAGCGCCCGGCGGGCCTGAATCTCGTGCACTGGGACGGGCGCGACGACCGCGGCCGCGAGGTGCCTGCCGGCGTTTACCTGGCGCGCCTGGAAGTTGATGGCCTTGCTGTGACGACGCGGCTTGCATTGGTGCGCTAGTGCCGGTGGCGAGCCATCCCACACGATGGCCGCGACTGCGACTGTTGACGGCTCTGGCCGCGCCGAGTGGTATGGGCGCGCTCGGCCTGTTCCACTTCGAGAGCATTGCGATCACATTCTATCTCTACCTCCTGGGCGGCTGCCTGCTCGTCCCCTGTCTGCTGCTGGGCGCCCGCCCACTGCGCGACCGTGGCGGGTTGCCCTTTCAGCCGCCGCCGACGCGGCGGCAGGCACGACTCGAAATCACGCTGGTCGCGGTCTTCGGGCCGGTCTTCCTGGCGATCTATCTGTTCGTGCGGCCGTGGCTGGGCGATATCGCCGACTACCAGGCGCGCGTGGCCGCCCTCGGTCTCGACCCCGCCGCTCCCTTGGTTCCATTCGTACTCTTCGTGGGACTGAATCCGCTGCTCGAGGAATGGTGGTGGCGGGGTCAGGCAACACTGCGTTGCCGTGAGGCCTTCGGGGATCGCCGCGGACTGACCCTCGCCACGGCGGGATTCGGCTTCTACCATGTGGTGCTGCTCGCAGCGTTGTTCTCTTGGCCCATGGCGCTCGTGCGCGCAGGGTTCATTGCCGCGACGGGTTTGCTGTGGTCGTACCTGGCCACGAAGCTGGGCAGCTGGCGGGCTGTCTATTTCGCCCACCTGGCGGCTGACCTGTCGATGGTCGTGGTGTTCATCCTGGTCGTGATGCACCGGCGGTGAATCGCCGATGACTTGTTGCGCCATTGACGAATTAGGTACTGCCCAGTATAATGCCCTTGTTACGATTTGAGATTGAATACGCTATAGTCAACGTTTGGAATACGTTCAACATGTCGCCTGAAGCTGCAAACCCGCACGGCCGATTAAATGAATTTATGCCGTTGGTATACAGGCAGTTACGAGAATTGGCCGCGCGCCGACTCAAACACGAACGCCCCAACCACACGCTACGGCCAACAGCTCTTGTCAACGAGGTTTACCTCAAGTTCGAGAAACAGCAGGCGCTCGACATCAAGGGTCGTACGCATTTCCTGGCCATGGCCGCCACCGCCATGCGGCAGGTGCTCGTCGATCATGCCCGCAGCCGCAATTCGCAGAAACGCGGCGGTGGCGCGCGCTGGTGACCCTCGACGAGTCGGCGGTGGTCGACGACCGTAACGTGCAAGACCTGCTCGACCTGCATCGCGCTCTCGAGAAGCTCGCCGCGCTTGATCCCGTCGAAGCCCGCATCGTCGAGATGCGCTTCTTCGCCGGCCTCACCGAGGTCGAGATCGCCCGCGAACTGGGTATTTCCGAGCGCTGGGTGCGTGAGCAGTGGACGCATGCGAAGGCCTGGCTGCGGAAGGAACTGACCCCGTAGCATCGATCAGGGCCTGCGACCGGCCAGCAGCGCAAGTTCAACTCGGACCTGCCGGTGCAAGGCTGGACACTCCACCCGGGGTATGGCTGCTCGTGCTCTCGAGCGAACTCACGGATGCCGTGCTGTCCGCCGCATCCCCGAACGACACCCATCGCATCCTGCCGGCCTGACCCCGGCGCAAGGCGATCTCGGCGTACTGCACCGGGGAAGCGGGCGCTCGTCAGCACGCTTTCGGCCGCCGTCAGCAGGGAATCGGCGCGGACGAATCCGCCGCGGTCCCGATCCAGCGCCGCGAGTTGCGCAGTCACGACTGCCAGATCCGCTTGGGACAGCGCCCGCTCGAAGTCGTCCGTATCGTCACGCAGCGGTGTGAACGAGTTGCGGATTTCGAAGGCCGCAAGCTCGAGTAATTGCCGCCGTTCGTTCCCATCGGCGGCAGATGCCGCCGCACCCCCCCGCACGCGGCCGCGCAGCAGGTAGAGCTGCCAGTAACTGCGCCCCGCACCCAGATCGCACAGTTCGGCCGCTCGGTCGAAGTACGTCAGGGCGCTGTCCAGATCGGCTGCTGCCGCCGTGCCCGACAGCAACTCGGCACGTCGGAAATGTGCAGCGCCGAGCGACTGTTCGAGCATGGACATCCCACCGGACTTCAACACCCTGCTCTTCCCTGCCGCCTCCCTAAGCGTCGCCAACCCGGTGTCCACGACGGCGAGACTGTCGATCGTCGCACCGAGCGCCGTGAGAGCCCCACCTTGATTCAGCAGGGCATAGGCCAGATCCTCGGCCCGTAGGAGCGAATCTTCCCTGGTATGTCGGTTAATCTGATAGTTGAATACTCCGTTACTAAAGACACCGACGGCCTGACCCTGGGCCAAGGATGCTTCCCGCCAGTTCGTCGCCGGCGCCTGCAACCGCGCCAGGCTCGCAAGGGCGAAGCCGATCCCCGCGTGCGGATGATGTGCGCCCAGGCGCAAGACCTTGTCCCGGACGATCGCCAGGCTGTCGATCCCCAGGGCGGTGCCGGGGACCCAGGGCACGACCGAGGCATCCGCCAGAAGCCGCGCGCCTGCTCCAGCATGGCCGCGTCGTGCTCCATCTCGCCGACGAAATAGTGCAACTCCCCCTGTCGCCATTTGATGTAGCGGTTCAGGTCGGCCGTAAACGGTTCGACCGGGAGCCGCGACAGATCGCTGCGCGCCTGCTGGAAAAGCGCTGCCGCCGCGAGGTAGTTCTCCCGGTTCTGCGGGCCCGAATGGCGGAGCTGGTCGGCCTCCTCGAGACGGGAATAGAGGCCTGCCCAGGTGACGGGCGGCCCGGACACCATCCCCGGCACGAGCACCAACGTCGCCACGACCGCGATCGTGGCGATCGCCAGCCCCAGCACCAGGCGGCGCACCCGCGGTCGCAGCCGCAACCAGCGTCGCAGACGTGTCGCGAGACCGGGCTCGTGAAGCGTGATCGGCCGACCGGCGAGATGGCGGCGCAGATCGGACGCCATGTCCGCCGCCGACTGGTAGCGCTGCCGGGGATCCTTCTCGAGAGCGTGATGCACGATCAGTCCGACGGCCGCCTCGGTATCCGGCAGACGCCTCGGCGCGGCCGTCGTGATCTCGAGCAGGGCGCGCGGCGTCGAGAGCCGGAGCCAGATCGTAGGGCAGGCCCCCGGTGAGCAGTTCGAAAGCGATCACGCCCGGCGCATAGACGTCCGTGCGCGCATCGATCGCTCCGGCCCTCCTGTCGCCTGCTCGGGGCTCATGTAGGGATGGTCCCCCGGGAGCCAGGTGGCCAAGTCTGCGCCGGAGTCGGGGTCGGTGAGCCTCGCGATGCGAAATCGAGCACCTTGGGGCGGCCTGCCGCCGTCACCAGGATGTTCTCCGGCTTCGGGTCGCGGTGGATGACACCTTGCTGGTGCGCATACTCGGCGGCATCGCAGAGCTCTGCTAGCAGCCGCAGGCGATCAGCCACGGGCGG
Organism: bacterium; assembly: GCA_016719645.1. Taxonomy (GTDB): domain Bacteria; phylum Krumholzibacteriota; class Krumholzibacteriia; order LZORAL124-64-63; family LZORAL124-64-63; genus PNOJ01. The sequence goes on along the minus strand of JADJYS010000033.1, from coordinate 2,744 downwards.
ATCCACCTCGATCCGCCACCTGGTCAGCGTCAGGCCCTCGACAAACTCCATCGCCAAGTAGGGCGACCCGTCGGCGCTGCCGGCGTCGAGCAGCCGCGCGATGCCGGGGTGGTCGAGACGCCGCAATACCGCGACCTCGCGGCGGAACCGCTGTTCGAGCTGGGTCGTGACGACGCCGGGACGCAGGGCCTTGAGGGCGACGATCGGCGCCGTGGCGCCGCCGGACGTCGCCTGCGCACGGTAGACGACGTCCCATACCGCCCTGCCCCAACAAATCGAGCACGCGGTAGGGGCCGAGACTAGACGGCACGGCCGGCTGATCGGACCAGGGCAGCTGCGTTTCGAGCGGATTGGCGCCTGCGGCGCAGGTCAGGAGGTTCATGACTTCGTCGCGAAGGTCGCCGTCGGCGGAGCAGGCAAGATCAAGGAAGGCCCCGCGCTCTTCGGATGTGAGCGCAAGGGCCGCGGTGAAGATCTCAGCGGGCTTGCTGGAAGCGTTCGGCGGTATCGATGAGTGTCCCCACCTGCGGACAACATGCTGGTGTTGATTAGCGCGACAGGTGATTGCCAAGTCAAGCGGCAAGGCAGAAGTATGGACGCGCAACCTCCGACGGTCTCGAGATAGGAGGGCCCGGGACCATGCATCCCGGGCCCTCCCGCACCAGAGGTTACGAGTTACTTCACCAGCACGATCTTCCCGCTGAACGCTTCTCCCGGGTGCGCAGCGAGACGGGGTACACGCCCGCCGCCGCAGCCCTGCCTTCGTCGTCCCGGCCGTCCCAGACGACCGCGTGCTCGCACGCGGGCAGCGATTCTCCGCGCAGCAGCTGCCGCACCCGGCGCCCTGACAGATCGTAGATCTCGAGGGATACGGGCCCTTCCGAGGATAAAGCGAACCGGATGGTCGTGGACGGGTTGAACGGGTTCGGGTAGTTCCCGTGCAATTCCGTCAGACGCGGCGGCAGGTCCGCCTCGGGATCCGCGCCCGTGGACGGCTCGCTCTGGATCACGTAGATGAGGCCGCGCACGGCGTCCGACACGAACATGCGGTCGCCCGAGGCGCCAGAGGGTCGTTGCGCCGATCAGGTCCGGCGGCGGCGCCGCCGGGTGGATCCCGTTGAGGAACTCCTCGGCCTCACCGTCGGGACCGATCTTCATCACGCGTCCGTCGACGAGGCAACGCGTAGTGGAAGTCGCCGAACCCGTGGCTCGAGCCGAAGGCGAGCGCTTCACTGCCCGCTCCCAGATCAGCGGTCAACGGCGAAGACGGCCATCGGCGGCGGTGAGGTGGACCGTTCGCCCCTCGCCGCCCAGGTGGTAGAGCCCGCGCGTCGAAGGTCATCCCCGCAAAAACGCCAGTCCGTCCGCACCTCCAGAAACGCTGGCCGGGTAAGCCCGCGGGCGCGCCCGCCGGCCCCGACGCTCACTACGCTCCGGCGAACCCGTGCCGTTGGCCCCAGTGAGAAGATCGGAGAACCCGGCCACGGCACCACGCAGGGTCTGCATGTCCTGGGGATCCGGCGCCACACCGGCACCCGACGCAAACACCTGTCCGGTCCCAGCCATGTCGTAGCGCGACGGCCGGACCGGTCGCCGGTCGCCAGGGCTTCGCGCAAGCCGCACGATACCTGTGCGGCGTCCATGGCCGAGCTCCACGGGGCCCCGGGCAATCAGCGATGGACACCGGATCGGCCGTGGCTTCCGGGCAGGGTGAACCATGCCTCCACCGTGCCCGAATGGTAGGCGCGATAGACGAAGTCGTCCGGTGGGTCCGTATCCGCCCCGCCGATTCGGTCGTAGCCGACGTAGAGATCCGCCCGCCGGAGACAGGATTCACTGGAGCCGCCAACGCCATCCAGCGCACCGCGTCGCCCCGGCACCCGACGCGAATTCACCCGATGGTTACGTCCGGAACTGCCTTGACACGGTCCCCAGGAAATAGGACGAGTTCCTCAGCCGCGACTCCGTCCGCGATCACCACCCGCCCTTCCGCACCACTTAGGGTCATCTCGCGCGATGTCGCATCCTCGCAGGTGATAGTGACCATCGGGATGAAGAAGGTGACTTCGCGGGACACCGCGTCAGCAAGGACTAACAGCGGTTCCAGGATGGCAACAGCGTCACCTCCCGGGACACGGCATCTACGTACGCGATCAACGGCTCAGGCACGAACAAAAGTCACTTCGCCAGCGACACGGCACCTTCGGGCACGGCGTCCGGCTCAGGGATGGCGGGCATGACAATCGCGGGATATTGCGTCCTCCGGCACGTATTGGGCTCGACTCGTGACGGAACGGTCAACATCATCAACACGAGTCCCGCCGACAACAAGCCAACGATATGGCCATCGCGATTGGACAGCGCATCACGATGTTTCCTTTCCGTAATTGCATATCGGCCTACGGCAAGAGAAGCACAGCACGAGCCTGGATCGCAAACATGCCGTTTGGCACGCTCGGGAATACCGCCTGCCAAGTGGACAGTGTCGTGTTGCCGCCGACCAGCGTCACACTGCCGCTCGGCAGCAAGGTTCTCGGTCCGCCCTGCTTAGTGATGAAGACCTGCATCGCTGAGTCGGTCGGAACGTTGGTCGCTTCGAGGAGGGCCGTTACGTCTCCCGTTCCGCTGATGAACACGTCTTCCCAGGGATATATCAGTTGCGCCTCCGGATCATCGGGAACGGCAACACCGTTCAGGCTCACGACGCGGACCGTGGGAGTTGTCGAGTCGGGCCAAAATTGGGG
>JADJYS010000032.1 GCA_016719645.1 bacterium | reverse complement strand
GATCGACGGCGATGCCGTCATCGACCACAACATCTACGTCGGCGGCAGGAATCACCCCTCGGCGCCCGGCATCGGCACCCGGATCGAACGCCGGACCAGGGGCGCCGGGCTGACGGCCGAACTGCTGACCGCCCTGTGCGCGGGCGAATCCCGCTGCGTCGTCCGGGACGCCACCGGGGCCGCTGCCCACCACGCCTTCGCCTCCTGGTCGCTCGTACCCGGACCGCGGAGCGGCAACTCCAAGGTCTGGCGGGTGACGCAGAGTCTCGGGTTCGGAGAGGCTGAAGCGCCGACAGGCGCAGCAGATCGGAAAGCCCCGCCCTCCGAAGCCGCGCCGTGCGACATCCTGGTGATCGACGAGGCCGGGCTGGGGTTCCGCAACCGTCCCGAGACCTGGACGCCGCACCTGACGGACGGGGATCCGCGGTGGATCGTGCTCAAGATGTCGCACCCGGCCTGTTGCGGCTCCCTGTGGACCCGGTTGCTCGACCCAGGGTATCTGGACCGTCTGATCGTGATCATCTCGGCTGACGATCTGCGGCGCAGCGGCGCCGCCATTTCGCAGGGGTTGTCGTGGGAACAGTCGGTGCAGGACCTGCTCGGCGATCTGGCCTACCACGCGGAGTTGCGGGGGCTGGCCGCAGCCAGGCATGTCGTCGTCAATTTCGGAGATGACGGCGCTCTCTGGGTCGACAACAGCGACCGCGCACTGCCTCGGCGACGCCTCATCTTCGATCCCGGCCACCTCGAGGGGAACTGGCGGGAAGGCATCGAGGGCAACGTACCGGGCTCGGGATCCTGCCTGCCCGCCGCATTGGCCTGGGCGTTGTGCGGGGACGGCAATAGCGACGTCGATCTGGCGGCCGCCATCGCGCGCGGCGTGGCGGCACGGCGCGCCCTGTTGGAAGCGGGGCACGGCACCGGAGACTCGGGCGGGCCGGATTTCCCCTTTGCCTCGGTGGTCGCGGTGCTGCAGGGCCCCCGCGGAGGCGGCCTGCGGACCGTGACCGTACCGGACTTCGCAGTGCCGGGGCCTCCCGGATCCACGACCAAGGACGGTGCGGATTGGTCCATCATCGTGGGCGATCCGGTCGACGGATACCGGCCACTCATGGGTCGCGCGCGGGAAGTCGCGCTCCGCGGCGAGGCCGCCCTCAGCGGCATCCCGTACGGGCGCTTCGGCAAGCTTTACACGGTCGACCGCATCGAGTTGAACGGCTTCTACAGCATCCGCAAGCTGATCAGCGACTACGTCGGTGAGGAGAACCCCGGCAAGCCGCTCTCGCTGGGGGTGTTCGGACCTCCCGGATCAGGTAAGTCATTTGGTATCAAACAGATCACGCAGGGAATCTTGGGCCGGGGAGCGACGATCCTCACGTTCAACCTGTCCCAGTTCACTGGTCCGGAGATGCTGGCCGGCGCCCTGCACCAGGTGCGCGACGAGGTTCTCAGGGGCCACGTGCCGGTCGTGTTTTGGGACGAATTCGACAGCCGGGAACTGATGTGGCTCCAGTACATGCTGGCGCCCATGAACGACGGCGAGTTCCTCGAGGGCCAGGTGACCCATCCGGTGGGCAAGTGCATTTTCATCTTCGCCGGCGGGACCTGCGACAGCTTCGAAGCCTTCTGTGCGCGGGCGCCGGGGACCGAGTCAGGCCTTCGTCGGCGCCAAGGGTCCGGATTTCATCAGCCGGCTCAAGGGCTACCTCAACGTTCTTGGCCCCAACCCCAGGACCGTCGAAGGCAAGCCCGACGCGACCGATGTGGGGTTCCCGATCCGGCGGGCCATCATGCTGCGTGTGCAGGCGGGGTGCGCCGGCTCCAATCTCCTGCCCATCGATCCCGGGTTGCTGAACGCGATGCTGAAGATCGGCGCGTACAAGCACGGCGCGCGGTCGATGGCGACGATCGTCAATCTGATCACCGGCGGCGGGAAGCGGGAATGGTTGCGGTGCAACCTGCCCCCTCGTGAACAGCTGGGGCTGCACGTGGACTTCGACGAGTTCATGAACCTGATCCAGGAAGGCACGATGTTCAAGCTACGCCGAGGAACTCGCCCCCCACATCCACGGCTTCTATCTGGATCTGGCGAAGAAGAGGGCTGGAACATCGAATAGCCGATGGAACTAACCAGGAACTCCCGGATGAGATCAGGCGGGACAACATCGCCGCGGCGCGACGCCTGCCGGACGTGCTGGCCCTTGCCGGGCTCATCGTGGTCGACGCCGGGCATGGTCCGGGCGCGGACAGGAACACGGTACAAGCCGTCATCGAGCAGAACATCGAGCTGCTGTCCGAGGCCGAACACGACGGCTGGATGGACTATAAGTTCAACAGCGGCTGGCGATACGGCGAGAAGCGGGACAAGGCGAAGAAGCTGCATACGGCCCTGGTCCCGTACATCGACCTGTCAGAGGACGACAAGTGCAAGGACCGCAACGCCGTCCGTTGCTACACTGATATCGTGGAGAAGGCGGGGTTCCTGATCAGGCTTGAAGAGGGGCCGATAATTTTGTCCCGCGATAAAGTCAACTGGCGGAAAGAGCTGATCATGATGGAATATTGATCGGCGGGGGGCATTATCGGCACCAGTGCTCGCCCAAACACCTGCACCAATGACACCCCCGCCTTACTCGAGGAGTGTCACCTCGGCGATCCGGCCCTGCAATCGCATCACTTGGAATCCACTGGCATCGGGTGGAATCTGTCCTTATAGTGTTCTTGATTCCTACAATGTATCGCCCGCGCACTGTTCTATTCGAGGCACAGGTACATGACCGCCAACATCGTCGATCTGCCTCCGGATTTTCCGGAGCGCCTGCGCGTCCTGCGCGAGCAACGCTATCTGACGCAGTCGGATCTCGCCGCCCGCGCCGAGGTCGCCGCGCGTTCGGTTCATGAGCTCGAGTCCGGCCGGCGCAACCGCGCGTTGGCCAAAACGCTCATGCTGCTGGCTGAGGCGTTGGGAGTGACGTACACGGAGCTGGTGGCCGGCCTGCCGGCCACACCTGCCGAGCTGACAGATGCGCCACCGGACCAGATTGACAGTCAGGAATCACTGACGGCGCCGGCACCGACGACTGCGATCGTCGCGCGACGTCCCCGTTACCGTCTCTACGCGCTCATCGCCCTGCTGGTCCTGTTGGGGGCGACCGGCCTGATCCTGTCCCGTTTCGACGGTCGTCGGGTGGTGGTCAACGAATCCGAGGGCATCGTCGAGGTCAACGGCACGCTGCTGGGACGCACGATCTGGCGCCGGGACTTCGCCAACGAGATCCGGGATTGGCGGCGCGCACCCTGGGACAAGGATGTCCTGCTGGTCGGTCTGGCCGCCGAAAGCACCAATGGCGGGCGCCTGCTGGCCGTGACCGCCGACAAGGGCAGCACGCTCTGGGAAGTCGAGCCCGACCGCAACGATCTCGCGCTGGCCTTCGACCAGCAGTACGTCTACAGCGGCGCCTACCACTGCCGGGACATTCTCGACGCCGACCTGGACGGGGATGGTCGCCGCGAGGTCGTCGTCCACTTCATGCACAACAAGTGGTTCCCGAGCGTCATCCTCGTCGTCGACCGCGACGGCCGCGTCGAATCCCAGTACGCGAACCGGGGCCACGTCTGCGATCTCCACATCGCGGACCTGGACGCCGACGGCAAGGACGAGGTCATTGGCGCCGGCACCAACAACGCGCCGGAATACCGGGGCGCCACCATCTTCATCCTCGACGACGAACACCGCTCCGGCGCCGCCATCGATCCGGTGACCTCGCCCGGATATGCCGCCGTCGATGCGTCACTGGTGAGGCTCGTCTTCCCGATCTGGCCCGAGAACGTCCAGGAAGCGCTGGGCACGCACGACCGTCTGGCGGGTTTCGAGGCCCGGACCTACCAGCGAAGCGACGGCACCGTGGGCATCCAGGCCAACATCGGCTACCAGGACGACGAATTCTACAGCGTGGACTTCGACGCTCACCTGCGCCCGACGTTCATGTCGATCAGCGACAAACTGCAATCGAAGCTGGCGCACGCCGGGACCGACGCCCACGCCTGGGATCGCGCCTGGCTCGACGGCCACCTGCGCTTCGAAGCGGGCAGGTTGGCCGCGGCTCCCCCCCTGCCCTGAGCGGCGGCGCCCACGACAGACGAGGCCCCGGCAAGCGCCGGGGCCCCGTCCACGAAGTTCGGGCTGATCGGCCGCCCTACTTCAGAAGCACCATCTTCTGCATCTGCTGCATCCCGCCCGCCGCCAGCCGCGCCATGTAGACGCCGCTCGCGACCTGGCCGCCCGCGTTGTCGCGGCCGTCCCAGGTCTCGGTGTGGCGGCCGCTGCCGCGCGAGCCCTCGACCAGGGTGCGCACCAGCGTGCCCTGCAGGTCGTAGATCTCCAGCCGGACCGCGCCCTCGCGGGCCAGCTCGAACTGGATCTGCGTCTGCGGGTTGAACGGGTTGGGGTGGATGCCGACCAGGGCGGTCGCCGACGGCGCCGGCGTGCCGTCGTCGACGCCGGTGGCCGAGACCGGACCGATCGCGAGGTTGTAGGAGCCCGCGAGCGGCAGGTCGGCGCTGCCGCGCTTCCAGACCGCGAGGCAGTAGAAGCCTTCGACCGGAACCGCGAAGTTCAGGGTCTCGTCCTGGCCGGGACCGCCCGCCCAGTAGGCGGTGGCGATGCCGGAGGACTTGCCCTGGTAGATCTGGTCGGCCGGGTGGAGCGTGAGGCCCCAGTCCACCGAACTGCCCAGGTCGTCCAGCTGCACGCCGTACTGCCCGGCGACCAGGTAGAACTCGTGCAGGTTGACGATGCGCTCGGCCTGCAGGTCGTAGGGGCCGTACACGCCGTCGGGGTAGCTGATCCAACCGCCGGAGGCCGTCGCCTCGGTGGCGTAGTTCTCGTAGCCGGCGAAGTTGACCACGCCCGCGTCGTAGGGCGCGAACGTCGTCAGGTTGAAGTTCACCAGCACGTAGTCCGACTCGCCGCCCCACCAGTAGGAACCCGACAGGTTGGCGGCGAAGCCGTCCTTGGCCCCGGTGCTGGGCGCGTGCAGGCGCAGGTCGACGTCGCTGCCGGCGCCGGGCATGGTCGCCACGGCGCGCCAGTAGCCGCCCGCGTCCGGCAGGCGCAGGCCGTCGCAGTTGGGGTAGAGGGTCTCACCGGTGTTGACGTCGGTCCAGCCGCCGTAGGCGCTGGGCGGCGCCACGCGGGTGACCGGCGTGGCCATCGTCAGGTCCAGGGGCGACCAGACCCACTGCTCGCCGTAGACGTTGTTGTTCTCGTGGATCTCCTCGTACTCCAGGGCCTCGTCCAGGCGCCAGGCCAGCGTGTGCCTGCCGCCGCGGATGTCCCACGGGTAGCCCCAGTTGAACAGGCCGTTGCCGTAGCCGGGGAAGGCGCCCCACACCACCCAGGCGGCGAAACCGCCGTCGAGGTAGATGTTGCCGGGCAGGGTGGCCGACCCGGTCGGGCTGGCGTTGGTCACGGCCACGTTGAAGTAGGTCGAGGGCGTGTTGCCGTACAGGATCGACGGCGCGGGCGTCGAGCCGTGCGTGCCGTCGAAGGCCGCCCGCGGCACCACCGGCGCGTGCCAGCCGGCCGCCCACAGGGGCGTGAAGTCCGGCGGCGTGCGCTGGATCTCGATCGTGACGTCGATCGGCGCGGTGCCCTTGCTCCACTCCGGATCGCGGTACACCACCAGCGCGTTGTAGCCGCTGTCCGGCACGTCGATGTCCAGGCGCGCGCGGCCGTAGGCGTCGGTCTGCGCCCAGGCTGAGTAGGTATACAGGCTGCCGACCTGGAAGGTGTCGTTCAGCCACGTGGCGTAGAGCGGACCGTTCTCCAGGGCGGAGTCCACGGTGATGCTCACCGCGCCGGCGTTCTCGGTCGAGACCCAGAACTCCCAGATCTTGACCATCTCGTCCTGGGCGAACGGCACGGTGACCGAGTCGCCGAAGGCGATGCCGCCGTTCGTGACGTGCGTCAGCTCGTAGGCCGAGCTGTCGCCGTTCCAGTTGGTCACCCCGACGTCGTAGACGCCGTAGTCGATGTTCCGGTTGACGATCACGGCGTCGATCATGCCCGTCAGGCGGGCCGAGTAGGCCACCCCGGCGGCGAAGCCGTCCGCGGCGCCGCCGCTCGGCGGGAACAGCTGCACGTCGTAGTCCGACGCGCCGCTCAGCGGCCGCAGCACGGCCACGTCCCACCACGAGCCGACGTTCATCCGCAGCCCGTCGCAGTTGGCGTAGAGGGGCGAACCGTCCACCACGGCGTCCCAGCCGGCGGCCTGGCCGGGCGGCGCGGCGCGCACCAGCGGCGAGCCCGGCGTCATCGCGGCCGGGGACCACACCCACTGGTGGGCCCAGCGGTTGTCGTTCTCGTTGGTCTCGGCGATCAGGTCGGTGGCGTCGACCTTGGCCTCGATCGTGTGGCGGCCGCCGGTGGCCCACAGCGGGCCGGCGTTGTTGCCGTAGAAACCGCCGCCGGACCCGATGGCGCCCCACGACAGCCACCACTGGGCGGCGGCGTCGATGTAGGCGTAGGTGTAGAAGCCGCCGCCGGTCGACGACTCGCCGTTGTTGACGCCGGTCAGGTTCCAGTACGTGCCGGCGGCGTCGCCGGGCAGGGTCCCGGGCGCCGGGGCGTAGTTCCAGGCGCCGTCGGCCGTCTCGCGCGGCACCAGCGGCGCCGCCCAGCCGGACCACAGGGCGAACGTCAGGTTGGCGGGCACCGGCGCGCGCACCGTGTACGGCCCGGACCAGTTGTACCAGCCGCTCCACTTCCCGGAGCGGTCCAGGGTGCGGATGCTGAAGTAGTACGTGCCCGGCGCGAGCGACGGCGTGGTGTAGCTCGTCACGTCGCCGATGTCCATGACGGCCGCCGGCATGCCGATCCCGCCGGCGATGGTGATGCCGTAGCCCTCGACGCCCGAGGCGTCGTCGTAGGCGCGGGTCCACACCAGGTCGATGGTGGGGTCGGGCGAGTCGCCGGAGGTGGCGTGGCTCGTCGAGTACAGGGACGAGACCGCCGGCGGGTTGGTCTCGTCGATCTCGTACCCGCAGTTCTTGGCCGACGCCCACAGGCCCTCGCGGTAGCCGGGGTAGCGGTTCTTGAACGCGGTGAGGAACGCGGCCGGCGTGGTCGGGTGGTCGATGTCGACGCAGGCGATGACCTCGTCCCAGCCCAGGCTCAGCTCGTCGGTCTCGGCGAAGGCCGCGTGGTCGTCGTTCGTGCCGTCGCCGATGTCGCGGACGACCGCGCCCAGGAAGCCCTCGGTCCGGTACGGGTCGTCCCACGACGCGCCGCACGAGGACACGTTCTCCATGTCGTAGACCGACGAGGCGGCGCGCCCGTACGCGGCGGCGAAGCTGCCCGGGATCACGTCGCCCATCCAGTCGGGGTAGCCCTCGTTGAAGGCGTCGTGGTCGGTCTCGCGGCACCAGATGCAGTGGCCGCAGCCGCCGCTGTCGCAGATGCCGTTGCAGTAGTCGGGCGCGGTGTTGACGGCGTAGTTCTGGATCCAGTGGTGCCCGTACTCGTGGCTGTGGACGTCCTCGTTCCACTGCTCGCCGGTGCTGACGTAGATCTCGCCGTTGTAGAAGGCGCCCACGGCCCCGTTGGGCCAGTTGCAACGCACGAACGGCGTGTCGTAGCCGTAGCCGATCCACCAGCGCCAGGTGCGCGTCAGGTCGGTGAGCTGGTGCAGGGCGGGGTGCTGGTTGACGTCGCCGGGCTGCAGCCAGCCGATGTCGAGGTCGCTGCCCAGGTAGTCGCTGGTGGTGCCGGTCTCCCAGGCGTACGTGGTGCTCCAGGTGGCGTCCTCGAGGTTCACGCGGCTGTTGCCGGCCTCGAAGCGCACGTACAGGTCCGGCTCGGCGTCGTCGAAGAACCCGGGGTTCCAGTAGAACGTGACGTCGTACCAGCCCTGGGCGTCGGTCGACAGGACCGCCAGCTGCTGGGATCCGAACGGCGAGTCGTTGTCCATGACGCGCACGGTCACGCCGTCGGCGCCGATGGTCCAGCCGTCGAAGCGCTGGTAGGTGAAGCGGCCGTGGACGCGGATGTTGCGGGCCTTCTCCCCGTCGCCGGGCGCGGGCGCCACGGCGCCGTCCGAGGACGACGGTTCGGGCTTCACGCTCGTGGCGTCGTCCAGCGGGTGGACGTCGGCGTCCGGCGCGACCTTCGTCGTCGCCCCGGGAACCAGCAGGCTCCCGACGTGCGCCGCCGAAAGGTTGAACTGCCGGGTCACCGTCTCGCCGTCCATCTCGAAGGTGAACTCGAGCCACTGGTCGGGGGCGCTGGTCAGGACCGTGAAGTCGATGACCAGCGGGCGGTCCTTGTCGATGGACGCGGCGGGCGCCGCATCGATGGCGATCTCGCGCCAACCCGCCCCGTTGAACTCGAACTTGCCGAGCTGCGCGGGCACCTCGGAGTCGATCTGCAGACGGCCCTGGTAGGGCACGCCGGCCTCGGCGGCCCGCGGCGGGCCCAGCAGCTTGACGTGGATGGGCGGGCCGAGATCGGCCCACGCGACGGCGGCGCCCAGCAGGGCGAACGACGCCGTCAGCAGCCAGATGAACTTGCGCATGTCGGCACCTCCTGCTTCCTAGCGCCGCGGCGCGGTGGGGGTGGGGCGATCGACGGGCTGCGGCGCGGGCTGCGGCGCGTCCCAGGCCGTGATCGCGGCCTCGATCCCGGCGGCACGACCGGCATCGCCGTCGGTGCGGGCCATCTCGAGCTGCAGCTCGAGCAGGCGCAGGCCCGTCGCGCGCTTCAGTTGCTCGATCTCGCGCTGGACGGCGAGGCTCTCCTCGGTGCCCGCAACGTCACGGAGCCGGGCGGCCAGCGCCGCGATCCGGGTGTCCTGCTCGGCCACGACGGACTGGAAGGCGGCGCGGCGAGCCGTGCGGACTTCTTCGTCTGCGGGCGCAACGCCGAGCGTCGCACCCTCGGGCGGCGCGAAGGGCTGCCCGCCGCTGCTCAGGGCCTGCAGTTCGGCCTGGTTCTCGGGGATGTCCGCGACGCCGGCGACGGGGTCGGCGGGAGCGGTGGTGCCGGGGGCGCCGCCGGCGCGCGGCGCGGTCAGCTCGACCGGCTGGGCCGGACGGGTTTCCTGGGCGCGGGGGGCGTCCTGGGCGACGGCGGCGCTGGCGCCGCCGACGAGCGCCAGGACCAGCAGGGCACGGTCGATCCGATGCATGAGGGTCTCCTTCAGGGGAACAGGTGAGCGCGGACCCGAACCGGAAATGATCGCCGGACGGGTTGACGAGGCGCGCTTCGCAAAACAGGAGTGTTCTGGTCTATTACAGTAGGCTATGGCACGCTTGAGCAAGCCCATTATCGTTGAAAAACATCGGGTTTATCTTGGGAGCAATTATAAGATTAACAGGAGGGGCGGCTGAAGAATTCCAGGAGGTCTTCGAGGTTCTGGGTGTTGAGGATCTGCCGGCAGCAGAGCCCCGCGTGGCGGGTCAGCTCGGCGCCGTGGCGGTAGTCGCCCAGGCGGGCCGCGCGGTGGACGTCCGAGGCGATGACCAGCCGCACGCCGAGCTCCTGGGCCCGCACGCAGTTGCGCCAGTCGGGTTCGCGGTGGGCCGGAATGGCGTCGATCTCGATGGCGACGCGGGCCTGCGCCGCCGCCTGCAGGACGGTCTCGAGGTCCAGGGGCAACTCGCCGGGCATCGTCATGTAGTCGCCGAAGGGGTGGCCGAGGATGCTGACGTAGGGGTTCATGACCGCGCGCACGGCCCGGCTCGTGAGAGCCGACGGGGCCCTGCCCGTGGTCGGCCGCCAGGGTCGCCACGACGTAGTCGAAGGCGGACAGCGCCTGCTCGTCGACCGGCAGCGAGCCGTCGGCGGCGGTCTCGATCTCGGCGCCGTGGAGCAGCCGGAAGCCGGGGTTCCCCGCGTTGATCGCCTCGATCTCCTCGCGCTGGCGGGCGACGGCGGTCGGGTTCAAGCCCTGGGCGCAGAGATCGGTGCGGATGCGGTCGGTGATCCCGAGGTATTCGAGCCCGAGCGCGATGGCGGTGTCGCTGATCTCCCGCAGGCCGTGGGCGCCCCCGTCGTACGAAGAGTGGCAGTGCAGCAGCCCTCGCACGTCGCACTGCCGCACCAGTTCGAAGTGGCGCACGTCGCAGGTCTCGTGGCAGGACCAGCCGGTGTCGCGACAGCCGGAGGGTTCGTCGGGGGCGATCGGTTCGTCGTGCACGGCGCTCTCGGTCGCTGGGGTGGGCGATCCCGTTCGACGTGGGCTCACCATAGGAAAGGTCGAAAAACCGCCACCGGAGGCGGCGGTTTTCCGGGTGTTGCCGGCCCAGGGGAATCAGCCCTGCCCCCGGACCATGTCCTCCTCGAGCGCCACGCTCCGGGGGAACAGGATGTTGTTCTCCAGGTGGATGTGCTCGTGCAGGTCCGCCTCCAGGGCCTGCAGGCCGTCGTACAGCGCGCAGTACGTCTGGCAGGCGTCCGCCGGCAGGCGGTAGTCGGCGGTGATCCGGCGCATCGCGACCAGCGCCTGGCCGGCGCCGTCGTGCTCGTGCTCCATCTGGCGGATGGGATGGCCAACGCTGCCGCAGTGGATCGCCGGCCGCTCGCCTCGGCCGGACATGAACGCGTCGATTCCCATGATGGCGGGGAACAGGATCTGCTCCTCCTTCATCAGGTGGGCGTCGAGTTCCGCGCGCAGGCCGTCGAAGACGCGCCGCAGGTCTGCCAGGACGGAGCCGTGGTGCGCGCCGTGGGCGTTCTGGACCTTGTCCAGCAAACCGTCGAGGCGCAGCAGCTGCGTCCGGGTGAAGACGTGGTGCTTCTGCAGGATGTGGTCGACCAGCGCGCCGAGCGCGGCGGCGTTCCAGTCGGCGGGCGGCGCGCCGTCCGCCGCCGCCGCCAGCGCCGCCTGCAGTTCGGCCCGAACCGCCGTCCAGTCGCGGCCGGCGTCCGCGACGGCTGCGGCCAGCGGCTTCTTGCCGCCGCAGCAGTAGTCGATGCCCAGCCGCTCCAGCGTCTCGCGCAGGACGGGGTACTTGATGACGAGCTCGGCGACGGTCCAGTTGGCGGGGATGTCGCCGCCGCCATGCGGGCGTCCCTGGATAGATCCGACAGTCGACATGATCGCATCCTTCTCGTGAAGCCCGGCGTTTCGCGCGAGCGTCGCACGCGCCTCTCATAGCATACGAACATCGGGGAGCCACGCCATCGCACCCCGTCGCGAGATATCCCGCATCACTATGATCCCCATCCCATCGAAATGAGGGAGTGCGGCCGGCGGCGTCCGCGCGCAGCCGTTGAATCCATGGGGGTTAAGGCGCCGGCGCGGCGGCACGCGAGTTGCCTTGTCCCGCTACGGACAAGATGAATTCCGCAGTCGAGGAGGAACCCATGAGATCCGTAATGACGGCCTGTTGTCTTCTGCTGGTCGTAGCCGCCGCGGGTTGTTCGAGCAACCCCCCGTTGCGCACCGAATCGTCGACCTCCGCCATCCGCGCGGCCGAAGCGGTCGGGGCGAAGGCCGTTCCGCGCGCCGCCCTGCACCTGCAACTGGCGAAGGAGGAGCTGGACCGCGCGAACGTCCTGGCCGAGAAGGGCGACAAGGACGAGGCCGCGTCGCTGCTGATGCGCGCCGAGGTCGATGCAGAGCTGGCCATCCTGCTCTCCCACGAGCAGGACGAGAAACTGGAAGCGGCACAGGCCATGGAGCGGGTTCGCCAGCTCCAGAACGACAACCGTTGAACGGTTGTAAGGAGAAGATCATGAGAACGATCGTATTGCTGATCGTGGTCGCCGTCGCCGCGCTGATGTGCGGCTGCGGCTCGACCGCCCCGAGCGAGCTCACCGGCGCCCGCGCGGCCTACGAGCGGGCGAGCGCCGGGCCGGCGGCCAATCTGTCGCCGCAGGAGCTGCACAAGGCGCAGACCGCGCTCGAGAAGGCCGAGGCGGCCTTCAAGGACGACGCCGATTCGTACCGCACGCGCGATCTCGCGTACGTTGCGCAGCGCAAGGCCGAGATGGCCGAAGCCTCGGCCTCCATCGCCACGCAGCGCCTCAACGTGACGGCGTCGAACGAAGACTTCAACACCGCCCAGGGCGACATCCTCCAGGAGAGGACGCAGGAGCTGCGCGACACGCGGGCGGCCCTGACCTCCTCCGAGCAGGCCGTGCAGGCGACGGTCGACGAACTGGCCGCCGAACAGCGGGCCCATCTGGTGACCGAGGCGAGGATGGCCGAGCAGGGCGCCCTGATGCAGGAGAAGAACCAGGACCTCAGCCAGGCGCGGACGACGCTGGCCGTCTCCGAAGCGGTCGGACAGGCTTCGGTCGACCAACTCGCCGCCGAGCAGAGCGCGCGCCTGGAGACCGAGCGCAGGGCTGCAGCCCGGGACGCGGCGAACCAGGGTCGCACGCCGATCGTGATCCAGGACCGCACGCCGATCGTGATCCAGACGCCGGCGGCGGCGACGCCCGTCGCGCCCGCGGTCCAACCGGTGACGCCGCCCGCCGCCACGCCCGTGGTCCAACCGGTGGTGCCGCCCGCCGCCGCGCCCGTGGCCCAGGTGACGGCGCCCGCCGCTGCGCCCGTGGCCCAGCCGACGACCGAGCAGCTCGTCGCCACCGAGGTGGCCCGCCTCGAGGCCGCCAGGATGTCGGCGGAACAGGCCCGTCGTCTGGAGAGCAGCACATCGGACCTGAACCAGACGCGGACGGCGCTGGCCGTCTCCGAGTACGCCGGCCAATCGTCGGCCGCACAGCTCGAGGCCGCGCAGCGGGCGCGCCTGGACGCCGAGAACAAGTCGACCGATCAGGACCGGCGCCTGCAGCAGAACGCGCAGGACCTGAACCGGGCGCAAACGGCGCTGGCCGCTTCGGAGCAGGCCGGACAGGCGACCGCCGACCAGCTGGCCGTTGAACAGAAGGACCGCCTCGCAGCCGAAGAGACGGCCGCCGACCGGTTGGCCGCCGAGCAGAAGGCCCGCCTCGCGGCCGAGCAGGCGACCGCCGAGACCCGGGCCGAGCTCGACGCGCTCATCGCCACCAAGGACGACCGGCGGGGCGAGGTCTTCACCCTCTCGGGCGGCGTCCTCTTCCGTTCCAACGAGTCGAGCCTGATGCCCGGCGCCGAGTCGCAGCTGCAACGGCTCGTCAAGGCGCTCGCCACGACCGCCGACCGCAACATCGTGGTGGAGGGCTACACGGACTCGCAGGGGTCCGACGACCACAACCTCGACCTGTCGCAGCGGCGGGCGGACACCGTGCGCAGCTATCTCGTGCGCAGCGGCTATCCCGCCGGCCGGATCCTGGCCGAAGGTATCGGGGAAGAGCGGCCCATCGCCGACAACAGCACGAGCGAGGGTCGCGCCAGCAACCGCCGGGTCGAGATCGTGCTCGGGCCCGCGCCGACGCCGTAACCGCCGGCCGGAGGGCCGACGGTCGTGACACGAGAACGCCGGCCGGCGAAGAGGGGATCTTCGCCGGCCGGCGCGTCCGTTCCCGTCAGCGGGGCGCCGCGGGGAACAGCCGCTGCGTCTTCAGGCAGATCCGCACCAGCATCAGCATGACCGGCACCTCGATCAGCACCCCCACCACCGTCGCCAGCGCGGCTCCCGAGGACAGCCCGAACAGCATGACCGCGGTCGCGATGGCCACCTCGAAGTGGTTCGAGGCGCCGATCATCGCCGCGGGCGCGGCGTCGCGGTAGGGCAGGCCCAGGCGCCGGGCCAGGAAGTAGCCGAGGGCGAAGATCGTGACCGTCTGCACGAACAGCGGGATCGCGATCCAGAGGATCGTCAGGGGGTTGGCGAGGATCGTCTCGCCCTTGAAGGAGAACAGCAGCACCAGCGTCGCCAGCAGCGCGACGATCGTGATCGGCGTCAGCACGTGCAGGAAGCGCTGCTCGAACCAGTCGCGCCCCTTCGCGGCCACGAGCCAGCGCCGCGACAGCCAGCCCGCGACCAGGGGCAGCGCCACGTAGACCGCGATCGAGAGCACCAGCGCCTGCCAGGGCACCGGCAGCCGCCCCACGCCCAGCAGGAAGCCGCCAAGCGGGCCGTAGAGCAGCAGCATCGCCAGCGAGTTGATGGCGACCATGACCAGCGTCAGCCCGTCGTTGCCGCGGGCCAGGAAGCCCCAGACCAGCACCATGGCCGTGCAGGGCGCGATGCCCAGCAGGATGCAGCCCGCCAGGTAGCTGCGCCACAGCGGCACCTCCAGCATCTTCACGCCGCCCTCGAGCACGACCCGGCCCACGCCGTGCGCGGCGCCCACCGGCAGGTCCAGGCCCAGGGGCATCTTCACCAGGTCGACGGCGTCCGCGCCGATCAGCCCGCGGAACAGCACGCCCAGGAACAGGACGGCGAAGCCGTACATCGTGAAGGGCTTGATCAGCCAGTTGACGACCAGGGTCAGCGCCACCGGCTTGCCGCTGCGTCCGGCCTTGACGGCTTCGGCGAAGTCGATCTTCACCATGATCGGGTACATCATGAAGAACAGGCAAATCGCGATGGGGATCGAGATCACCGGCGCGCCGCCGACGTTCAGGGACATCGCGTCCAGCGCGCGCGAGGCGCCGGGCGCGAGCTTGCCCAGCAGGATGCCGGCGGCGATCGAGAGCAGCACCCAGAGCGTCAGCCACTTCTCGAAGAAGCCCAGGCCCTGCGGTTTCTTGGCGATGCAGGCGGTCGTGGTCACGGGCGGTCCCCCTCCTCGAGTTTGTCCAGAAGTTCGGGCAGCGCGGCGACGAAGGCGCGGATCTCGTCGCGCACGCGTCGGTACGGGGCCATGGCCGCCTCCTCATCTTCGAGGCCGGCGGCCAGGCGCGGCGGGTCGTCGAAGCCGCGGTGCAGCGTGCGCGGGGCCCCCGGCAGCACCGGGCAGGTCTCGTGCGCGTGCCCGCAGACGGTGACCACGAGGTCGAAGGGCTCGGGCCCGAGGTCGGCCACGGTCTTCGAGGCGTGCTGCGAGATGTCCACGCCGGCCTCGGCCATCGCGCGCACGGCGCGGGGGTTCAGGCCGTGGGTCTCGATCCCGGCCGACGCGGCCGCGAAGCGGTCGGGGTGCAGGGCGCGGGCCCACCCCTCGGCCATCTGGCTGCGGCAGGAGTTGCCGGTGCAGAGGAACAGGACGCGCGGGAGGCGGTTCACGGCCCCCCCCCCCCCCCCCCCCCCCCCCCCCCCCCCCCCCCCCCCCCCCCCCCCCCCCCCCCCCCCCCCCCCCCCCCCCCCCCCCCCCCCCCCCCCCCCCCCCCCCCCCCAGCTCCTAGTGCGAGGTGAAGATGAGGTAGAACCCGCCGAGGATCACCAGACCCCCGCAGACCTTCTTGAGGATGCCGCCGGCCCGCGACCCCGCGTTCCAGTCCAGGGTCCGCTGCACCCAGGCGGTGCTGGTGCCGGCGACGACGATCACCAGGCAGTGGCCCACGCCGTAGGCCGCGAGCAGGGCCGCCCCGAAGACGGCCTGCGTGGACGAGACCTTGAACGTCACCGCCAGCATGGGCGCCATGAAGGCGAAGGTGCAGGGCCCCAGCGCCACGCCGAAGACCAGCCCCAGCAGCAGCGCCGCCCAGGCGCCCTTGCGCCGCAGGCCGATCGCGCCCGGACCCGACAGGTTCAGCGGGATCACGTCCAGCAGGATGAGGCCCACGACCAGGAAGATCCCGGCGACCAGCAGGTTGCCCAGCCCGCCGATGTCGCCCAGCATGCGCCCGGCCGCGGCGGTGATCGCGCCGATGAGCGCGATGGTGACCAGGATGCCCGACGCGAACAGCGTGGACAGCCACAGGGCCCGGCGCTGGGTCAGGGGTGCTTGCCGCGGGTCATCCCCCTGCTGTCCCTGGATGAAGCCCACGATCAGCGGGATGCTCGCCAGGTGGCAGGGGCTCAGCAGGATGCTCAGCACGCCCCACACGAAGGCGGCGCCCAGGGCGACGGGCGGCGAACCGGAAACCGCGGCGGTGAGCGAGGCGAACAGCGACTCCAACGGCGGACCTCCCGGTCAGCTGCCCTTCGGTGTGACCCCGAGTTCCTGCCACTTGGCCAGGATCTCTTCCTTGGCGAAGAAACCCTCGTGGCGGAACAGCTCGCGGCCGTCGGCCGCGAAGAAGATCTGCGTCGGGATGAGGTCGATGCCGTACTTCGCGGCTTCTTCCTTGTTCTTCCAGACGTCGATGAAGACGACTTCGATGCGGCCGGCCTGCTCGGCGCGCAGCTCTTCCAGGATGGGCGCCATCATCTTGCAGGGGACGCACTTGTCGGCGCCGAGATCGACGAGCCGCGGCAGGGTGGTCGACGCGCCGCCGCCGGCCGCTCCCCCGCCCTGCGCGGCCGGGCGCGCCAGGTAGACGATGGCGGCGAGGGCGATCACGGAAACCACGATGATCGAGCGCTTCAGCGCCGGACGCGACGGTGTGCCGTCCATCTCACGCCTCCCCTGCGATGAGCCTCTTGATCTCTTCCAGCGACGGCACCTTGCCGGCGACCTTCACCTGTCCGTCGACGACCAGCGCCGGGGTCATCATCACGCCGAACTTCATGATGTCGGCCACGGCGGACACCTTGCGGATCTCGCAGTCGAGCGACAGCTCCGCCGCGGCGCGGCGCGTCTCCTGCTCGAGCTTGTGGCACTTGGGGCAACCGGTGCCCAGGATGGCGATGTCCTTCACGCGGACCTCCTAGGGGAACAGCCAGCCGAAGAGGGTGCCGGTCGCGGTCGACAGGACCACGACCAGCGCCAGGAAGACGAGCGTGCGGCGCAGCCCCATGATCGTGCGCAGCACCAGGATGCTGGGCAGCGACAGGGCGGGCCCCGCCAGCAGCAGCGACAGGGCGGGCCCCTGGCCCATGCCCGAGCCCAGCAGACCCTGCAGGATGGGGATCTCGGTGAGCGTCGCGAAGTACATCAGGGCGCCGGAGAAGGACGCGAAGAAGTTGGCGCCGAGGGAATTGCCTCCCACCGCGGCGGCGATCCACCCCGAAGGCACCAATCCTTCGTGCCCGGGCCTGCCGAGCAGCAGGCCGGAGATGAACACGCCGCCGAGCAGCAGCGGCAGGATCTGCTTCGCGAAGGACCAGCTGGCGTCGAACCAGTCGCGCAGTTCGCCCGGCCGGCTCGCCACGGCCCAGGCGAAGGCCAGGGTGCCGACGGTGAACGGCAGCACCGGATCGTCGCGCCGCAGCAGCGCCGTCAGCGCCACGGCCGCGGCCGCCGCGAGCGGCTTCCACCAGGCCAGGCCGTACCAGGCCACGAGCGCTCCCCCGAGGCCGACGGCCGCCGCGGCGGTGAGCCACCACTTCACGGCGTGCACGGCGCCGAAGAAACCCCCGGCCGCGCCGCTCCAGTTGGCGAAGATCAGGACCGCGACCATCGCCGCGAAGGTCAGGGCCGTGCGGTACAAGGGGCGCCCGCCCTGGTCGTCGGGCGGCGGGGCGGCCGCCAGCGCGGTCTCGCGCGTCCTTGCGGAAGACGGCGTGCATCAGCAGACCGATCACCACGCTGAAGACCACCGCGCCCACGGCACGCGCCACGCCGATCTTCAGGCCGAGCACGCTCGCGGTCAGGATGATCGCCAGGGCGTTGATCGCCGGCCCGGAGTACAGGAAGGCGGTCGCGGGGCCGATCCCCGCGCCCAGGCCGTAGATGCCGGCGAACAGCGGCAGCACCGTGCAGGAGCAGACCGCCAGCACCGTGCCCGAGGTCGCGGCCACGCCGTAGGCCAGGGCCTTGGGCGCGCCGGCGCCCAGGTACTTCATGACCGACGCCTGGTTCACGAAGACCGAGATGCCGCCGGCGATGAAGAAGGCCGGCACCAGGCAGAGCAGCACGTGCTCTCGGGCGTACCAGCGCACCAGCGACAGGGCCTCGACGACGGCGCCGTCGAAGCGGGGCGCCCCGACGGGCAGGTGGTACAGGCCGACGAACACGACGACGACCAGGCCGAGGACCTTGCTCTCGCGGCGCCAATCCATCGGGTCACCTCGCCAGTTCGACGGCCTGCGTGGCCGAGGTCTGCATCACCGATTCGACGCAGGCGAAGAAGTTCAGCACGCAGGGGCAGCGCAGCGAGTAGAAGACCTGGTTGCCGCGCTTCTCGTCCCGCACGATGCCCGCCTCGCGCAGCACCGCGAGGTGCTTCGAGACCGTCGACATGTCGGCCCCGACCAGCTCCTGCAGGTCGCAGACGCAGCGCTCCCCGCGCGACAGTTCGTCGACGAGGAACAGGCGGGTGCCGTGGCCCATGGCCTTGATGATGCGGGCGCGGGAGTCGTACTTGCGGCGGGTGCTGTCGTCCATGGCGGCCTCCTGTCGTTGGCTGTTTGGCAATGTAGCCAAATAGATGTGCGCAGTCAAGTTCCGGGATGGAAGGCGGGAGTCGAGTCGATATATCCATTTATATACGAATATTAATCTAATTTAGTCCATATAGAAGATGGCGCTCAGTCGAACCCGAGACCGACCGTCAATTTGGCTTCCGGCGAATCCGCCATGCCCAGCTTCAGTTCCAGGAAGATGTCCCCGCCGCCCCGTCGCGCCCGGGCCATGCCGCCCAGGATGTTCAGGCCGAGTTCGGTGTCCGTGTCGTCGCGGTAGCCGCGGGGGCCGCCGTCCCCGTCGTAGATGTTGATGCCGAGGCCGCCGCCGACGTAGAAGCCCCAGCGGCTCCGCGTGCGCCGGTCGAAGAGGTAGACCAGTTCCGGATTGAGGGCGATCAGGGTGCCGTGGTCGCCGAAGCCGACCTCGACATTGGGCAGGAAGAAGCCGTCGTCGAAGACCTCGCCGCCGTTCAGGTGGGCGCCGACGTGGACCTGGTCGGGGTCGATGGTCAGGCCGCCGCGCAGGCCCCAGTCGCTCAGGGCGAGGGCGGGGGTCGCCGCCAGCAGCAGGGCGGCCACCACCGGCTACTGGCTGCTCAACACGATCGAGATGTTCGAGCGCCTCTCCTACTACCTGGTGCGCTCGGTGGTGGCGATCTACATCATGCAGGCCGACGACCCCCACGGCCTGCACTTCACGGCCGCCGACAAGGGCACCATCTACGCCCTGTGGTTCGCCTTCCAGTCGATCCTGCCGACCTTCACGGGCGGCTTCGCCGACCGCTACGGCTACAAGCGCAGCCTGTTTTTGGCCATCACCGGCAACGTGCTGGGCTACTGCCTGATGGCGACGCAGCGCAGCCTCCTGGGCTTCACCTTCGGCATCGTGGTGCTGGCCACCGGCACGGCGTTTTTCAAACCGGCGCTGCAGGGCAGCCTGGCGCAGAACCTCGACCGCAAGAGCTCGTCGCTGGGCTGGGGCATCTTCTACTGGGTGGTGAACGTGGGCGCGGCCATCGGGCCGATGCTCGCCAACTTCATCCGGCACGACTACCGTGGCAGGCGCTGTTCTTCACCGCGGCGGCGGTCATGTCGCTGAACTACCTGATGCTGTTCACCTTCAAGGACTTCGCCAGCGGCTCCGACAAGACCGCGAACCCGGGCCAGGTGCTCACGCGCACGCTGCGCACCCTGGGCGACTGGCGCCTGGCGACCTGGCTGCTGATCATGAGCTGCTTCTGGCTGATGATGTACACGCTCTGGGACCTGCACCCCAATTTCCTGACCGACTGGAACGACTCCGGCGGCACCGCCCGCTTCTTCCTGGGCTCGTCCTTCTTCCCCGACAGCTGGGCCATCCAGACCGACCGCGGCTGGCAGGTGCCGCAGGAGATCCTGCTGAATCTCAACGCGCTCTTGATCGTGCTGCTGATGATCCCGGTCTCGTGGCTGGTGCGCAAGATGCGCACGCTGGAGTCGATGGTCCTGGGCATGGGGATGGCGACCGCCGGCGTGCTGGTCGCGGGCCTGACCAACCTGGGCTGGGTGTTCCTGCTGGGCGTCGTCGGCTTCTCCTTCGGCGAGATGCTGACCGGCCCGAAGAAGAACGAGTACCTGGCGCTGATCGCGCCGGCGGACAAGAAGGGCCTCTACCTGGGGTTCGTGAACATCCCGGTGGGCGTGGGCGGGCTGATCGGCTCGAAGCTGCAGGGCTACTTCTACGGGAACTTCGGCGAGAAGGCGGTGCTGGCGCAGAAGTACCTGGCGGAGAACTTCGGCGGGGGGCGGACGTGGGACGGGGACGTCGGCACGCTGGATGCCGCGACCGGCGTCGGGCGCACCGAGGCCTTCGCGAAGCTGCAGGAGGTCACCGGGCTGGACCCCGCGGCGGCGACGGACCTGCTGTGGCGGACCTACGACCCGCACCTGAAGGTGTGGCTGCCGTTCGCAGGGATCGGGGTGGCGGCGATCGTGGCGCTGGTGTTTTTGCGCGGGCGGCGCGGAGGTGGCGGGATATGGATGCGTGAGGGGCGGCCGCACGGCGCCAATCGGCTGCATCGGAGCCGGTTCCGTGCTAA
>JADJYS010000031.1 GCA_016719645.1 bacterium | reverse complement strand
GTCTTCACCCTTTCGGGCGGACTGCTCTTCCACTCAAGTCGAACCTGATGCCCGGCGCCGAGTCGCCTGGTTGCAGCGACGTCTCGTCAAGGCGCTCGCCTGCCGCAGACCGCAGCATCGTGGTGGAGGGCTACACGGACTCGCAGGGTCCGACGACCACAACCTCGACCTGTCGCAGCGGCGGGCGGAAGCCGTGCGCAGCTATCTGGTGCGCAGCGGTTATCCCGCCGACCGGATCCTGGCCGAAGGCATCGGGGAAAGCCGGCCCATCGCCGACAACAGCACGAGCGAGGGCGCGCCAACAACCGCCGGGTCGAGATCGTGCTCGGGCCCATGGCGAAGCCGTGACCGCCGGCCGGTGAGTTGACGGTCGTGACGCAGGAACGCCGGCCGGCGAAGATGCGATCTTCGCCGGCCGACGCGTCCGTTCCCGTCAGCGGGATTCAGCGGGGAACAGCCGCTGCGTCTTCGAGCAGATCCGCACCAGCATCAGCATGACCGGCACTTCGATCAGCACCCCACCACCGTCGCCAGCGCCGCTCCGAGGGACAGCCCGAACAGCATGACCGCCGTCGCGGATGGCTTTTACCTCAAATGGTTCGAGGCGCCGATCATCGCGCCGCGGGCGCGGCGTCGCGGTAGGACAGGCCCAGGCGCCGGGCCAGGAAGTAGCCGAGGGCGAAGATCGTGACCGTCTGCACGAACAGCGGGATCGCGATCCAGAGGATCGTCAGCGGGTTGGCCAGGATGGTCGCGCCCTTGAACGAGAACAGCAGCACCAGCGTCGCCAGCAGCGCGACGATCGTGATCGGCGTCAGCACGTGCAGGAAGCGCCGTTCGAACCAGTCGCGCCCCCTCGCGGCCACGAGCCAGCGCCGCGACAGCCAGCCCGACCAGGGGCAGCGCCACGTGGACCGCGATCGACACCATTAGCGCCTGCCAGGCGCACCCGGCAGCCGGCCCACGCCCAGCAGGAAGCCGCCGAGCGGGCCGTAGAGCAGCAGCATCGTCAGCGAGTTGATGGCCACCATCACCGGCGTCAGCCCGTCGTTGCCGCGCGGCGAGGGTGCCCGCAGACCAGGACCATGGCCGTGCACGGCGCGATGCCCAGCAGGATGCACCCCGCCAGGTAGCTGCGCCACAGCGGCACCTCAGCATCTTCACGCCGCCCTCGAGCACGACCCCGGCCACGCCGTGCACGCGCCCACCGGCAGGTCCGGGCCCAGCGCCTCTTCACCAGGTCGACGGCGTCCGCGCCGATCAGCCCGCGGAAAAGCACGCCCAGGCACAGGACCGCTAGACCGTGCATCGTGAAGGGCTTGATCAGCCAGTTGACGACCAGGGTCAGACACCGGCTTTGCCGCTGCGACCCGCCTTGACGGCCTCGGCGAAGTCGATCTTCACCATGATCGGGTACATCGCGAAGAACAGGCAGACCGCGATGGGGATCGAGATCACCGGCGCGCCGCCGACATTCACGGACATCGCGTCCAGCGCGCGCGAGGCGCCGGGCGCGAGCTTGCCCGCAGGATGCCGGCGGCGATCGAGACCAGCACCCAGAGCGTCAGCCACTTGGAAGAAGCCAGGCCCTGCGGTTCCCTTGGCGATGCAGGCGGTCGGTCGCACGGACGGTCCCCCTCCCGGCAGTCGGTCCAGCAGATCGGGCAGCGCGGCGACGAAGGCGCGGATCTCGTCGCGCACGCGGCGGTACGGGGCCATGGCGGCCTCCTCGTCGGCGAGGCCGGCGGACAAGCGCGGCGGGTCGTCGAACCCGCGGTGCAACGTGCGCGGAGCGCCCGGCAGCACCGGGCAGGTCTCGTGCGCGTGACCGCAGACGGTGACCACGAGGTCGAAGGGCTCGGGTCCGAGGTCGGCCACGGTCTTCGAGGCGTGGTGCGCGATGTCCGCGCCGGCCTCGGCCATCGCCGCACGCGCGTGGGTTCAGGCCGTGGTTCTGGATCCCCGCCGACGCGGCCGCGAAGCGGTCGGCGCGGAGGGCGCGGGCCCCCCCTCGGCCATCTGGCTGCGGCAGGAGTTGCCGGGCAGAGGAAAACAGGGCGCGGGCGGCGGGGGGCTTGGTGCGCTCCGGTTCCGCACGCCGTCGAGGAGAGGAAGCGGCGTCTCCGCCGGCGACGTAGGCGGCGAACCGGTGCAGGGAGGCCGGTCGTACAGTGTCCCAGATCTCCCGAGGTTCTTCCAGAGGACGATCTTGCCCCGCCTCCCGCTCGACGACGATCACGGATTGCCTGCTCGAGCTGGAAATCCTGCTCGAAATGCTCGTTGCCTCGGACATGAAGTTCACGACTGCAGATCCAGGACCTTGTCCTTCAGGGTGGCGAACGATCGCGGACCGTGCGGACGGTCATGTCCTCGAGCATCAGGCAGGTCTTGCAGGCGTCGCCGTGAGGGTAGTAGACCACGACGTCGGGCGTGGGCGGTGCAGCCGGCGGCGGCCGCCGTGGCGGCGAACGTCAGCAGGATCGCGGCAGAGCTCCCATCGTGACAGCTCCTAGTGCGAGGTGAAGATGAGGTAGAACCCGGCGAGGATCACCAGACCCCCCGCAGACCTTCTTGAGGATGCCTCGGCCCCGACCCGCGTTCCAGTCAGGGTCCGCTGCACCAGCGGTGCTGGTGCCGAGCGCCAGGCGGTCCCCAGGCCCAGGCCGTGGCCGCAGCAGGGGCCGCCCGAAGACGGCCTGCGGGACAGGACCTGAAACGTCCTGCCAGCATGGGCGCGCGAAGCCCCCCGGAGGTTCAGCGCGGGATCACCAGCCCAGCAGGATCAGGCCCACGACCAGGAAGATCCCGGCCCGACCGGTCAGGTTAGCCAGCAGGCGCCCATGAGGTCTCGGCGACCAGCATGCGCCCGCGATGTCCCAGCATGCGGCCGCGGCGGTGATCGCGCCGATGAGCGCGATGGTGACCAGGATGCCCGACGCGAACAGCGTGGACAGCCACAGGGCCCGGCGCTGGGTCAGGGGTGCTGCTGCGGTCATCCCCTGCTGTCCCTGGATGAAGCCCACGATCAGCGGGATGCTCGCCAGGTGGCGGGGCTCAGCAGGATGCTCAGCACGCCCCACACGAAGGCGGCGCCCAGGGCGACGGGCGGCGAACCGGAAACCGCGGCGGTGAGCGAGGCGAACAGCGACTCCAACGGCGGACCTCCCGGTCAGCTGCCCTTCGGTGTGACCCCGAGTTCCTGCCACTTGGCCAGGATCTCTTCCTTGGCGAAGAAACCCTCGTGGCGGAACAGCTCGCGGCCGTCGGGGCAGAAAAGATCTGCGTCGGGATGAGGTCGATGCCGTACTTCGCGGCTTCTTCCGTGTTCTTCCAGACGTCGATGAAGACGACCTCGAGGCGGCCGGCCTGCCCGGGCGCGCAGCTCTTCCAGGATGGGCGCCATCATCTTGCAGGGACGCACTTGTCGGCGCCGAGATCGACGAGCCGCGGCAGGGGTGTGGACGCGCCGCCGCCGGCCGGCGCCCCGCCCGGGGCGGCGGGGCGCGGCAGGTCGAAGATGGCGGCGAGGGCGAGCACGGAAACCACGATGATCGAGCGCTTCAGCGCCGGACGCGACGGTGTGCCGTCCATCTCACGCCTCCCCTGCGATGAGCCTCTTGATCTCTTCCAGCGACGGCACCTTGCCGGCGACCTTCACCTGTCCGTCGACGACCAGCGCCGGGGTCATCATCACGCCGAACTTCGTGATGTCGGCCACGGCGGATACCTTGCGGATCTCGCAGTCGAGGACAGCTCCGCCGCGGCGCGGCGCGTCTCCTGCTCGAGCTTGTGGCACTTGGGGCAACCGGTGCCCAGGATGGCGATGTCCTTCACGCGGACCTCCTAGGGGAACAGCCAGCCGAAGAGCGCGCCGGTCACGGTCGACAGGATCACGACCAACGCCAGGAAGACGAGCGTGCGGCGCAGCCCCGCGATCGTGCGCAGCACCAGGATGCTGGGCAGCGACAGGGCGGGCCCCGCCAGCAGCAGCGACAGGGCGGGCCCCTGACCCATGCCCGAGCCCAGCAGTCCCTGCAGGATGGGGATCTCGGTGAGCGTCGCGAAGTACATCAGGGCGCCCGAGAAGGCGGCGAAGAAGTTGGCGCCGAGGGAGTTGCCGCCCACGGCCGTGGCGATCCAGGCCGAGGGCACCAGCCCCTCGTGGCCGGGCCGGCCGAGCAGCAGGCCGGAGATGAACACGCCGCCGAGCAGCAGCGGCAGGATCTGCTTCGCGAAGGACCAGCTGGCGGCGAACCAGTCGCGCAGCTCGCCCGGCCGGCTCGCCACGGCCCAGGAGAAGGCCGGGGTGCCGACGGTGAACGGCAGCACCGGATCGTCGCGCCGCAGCAGCGCCGTCAGCGCCACGGCCGCGGCCGCCGCGAGCGGCTTCCACCAGGCCAGGCCGTACCAGGCCGTGAGCGACGCGCCGAGACCGGCCGCCGCCGCGGCGGTGAGCCACCACTTCACGGCGTGCACGGCGCCGAAGATACCCCCGGCCGCGCCGCTCCAGTTGGCGAAGATCAGGACCGCGACCATGGCCGCGAAGGTCAGGGCCGTGCGGTGCAGGGGGCGCCCGCCGTGGTCATCGGGCGGCGGGGCGGCCGCCAGCGCGGACTCGCGCGCGTCCTTGCGGAAGATGGCGTGCATCAGCAGACCGATCACCACGCTGAAGACCACCGCGCCCACGGCACGCGCCACGCCGATCTTCAGGCCGAGCACGCTCGCGGTCAGGATGATCGCCAGGGCGTTGATCGCCGGCCCGGAGTACAGGAAGGCGGTCGCGGGGCCGATCCCCGCGCCCAGGCCGTAGATGCCGGCGAACAGCGGCAGCACCGTGCAGGAGCAGACCGCCAGCACCGTGCCCGAGGTCGCGGCCACGCCGTAGGCCAGGGCCTTGGGCGCGCCGGCGCCCAGGTACTTCATGACCGACGCCTGGTTCACGAAGACCGAGATGCCGCCGGCGATGAAGAAGGCCGGCACCAGGCAGAGCAGCACGTGCTCGCGGGCGTACCAGCGCACCAGCGACAGGGCCTCGACGACGGCGCCGTCGAAGCGGGGCGCCCCGACGGGCAGGTGGTACAGGCCGGCGAACACGACGATGACCAGGCCGAGGACCTTGCTCTCGCGACGCCAATCCATCGGGTCACCTCGCCAGTTCCCCCGACCAGCTCCTGCAACTCGCAGACGCAACGCTCCCCGCGCGACAGCTCGTCGACGAGGAACAGGCGGGTGCCGTGGCCCATGGCCTTGATGATGCGGGCGCGGGAGTCGTACTTGCGGCGGGTGGTGTCGTCCATGGCGGCCTCCTGTCGTTGGCTGTTTGGCAACATAGCCAAATAGATGCCGGCCGTCAAGCTCCGGGTTGGAAGGCAGAAGTCGCGTCGATATATCCATTTATATACGAATATTGATCTAATTCAGTCCATATAGAAGATGATGCTCAGTTGAACCCGAGACCGACCGTCAACTTGGCTTCTGGCGAATCCGCAACTCCCAGCTTCAGTTCCAGGAAGACGTCCCCGCCGCCCCGTCGCGCCCGGGACATGCCTCCCAGGATGTTCAGGCCGAGTTCGGTGTCCGTGTCGTCATGGTTGTCGCGGGGGCCGTCGTCCCAGTCGTAGACGTTGATGCCCAGACCGCCGCCGATGTAGAAGCCCCAGCGGGACCGGCTGGACTTGTCGAAGCGGTAGACCAGCTCCGGATTCAAGGCGATCAGGGTGCCGTGGTCGCCGAACCCGATCTCCACGTTGGGCAGGAAATACCCGTCGTTGAAGATCTCGCCGGCGTTCACATGGGCGCCGACGTGGACCTGGTCGGGGTCGATGGTCAGGCCTCCGCGCAGGCCCCAGTCGCTCTGGGCGAGGGCGGGGGTCGCCGCCAGCAGCAGGGCGGCGACGATCGTTGCTGTGAATTTCCCGGGCATGGCGGGGGGCTCCCTTTGCTATACTGTCCGTTCTGCCGTCCGTCCCCGACAAGCTAACCACGGCGGCGGCGGGCCACCAATCTCGCCGCAACCGCGCGCGGCCGCACCGTCCGGCCCGAAAGGACCGCCCGATGACCACCACGCCGATCGCCGACGCGCTGGCCGACCGCCGCAGGCTGCTGGGCTTCACCACCGGCTACTGGCTGCTGAACACCATCGAGATGTTCGAACGCCTCTCCTACTACCTGGTGCGCTCGGTGGTGGCGATCTACATCATGCAGGCCGACGACCCCACGGCCTGCACTTCACGGCCGCCGACAAGGGCACCATCTACGCCCTGTGGTTCGCCTTCCAGTCGATCCTGCCGACCTTCACCGGCGGCTTCGCCGACCGCTACGGCTACAAGCGCAGCCTGTTTTTGGCCATCACCGGCAACGTGCTGGGCTACTGCCTGATGGCGACGCAGCGCAGCCTCCTGGGCTTCACCTTCGGCATCGTGGTGCTGGCCACCGGCACGGCCTTCTTCAAGCCGGCGCTGCAGGGCAGCCTGGCGCAGAACCTCGACCGCAAGAGCTCGTCCCTGGGCTGGGGCATCTTCTACTGGGTGGTGAACGTGGGCGCGGCCATCGGGCCGATGCTCGCCAACTTCATCCGGCACGACTACTCGTGGCAGGCGCTGTTCTTCACCGCGGCGGCGGTCATGTCGCTGAACTACCTGATGCTGTTCACCTTCAAGGACTTCGCCAGCGGCTCCGACAAGACCGCGAACCCGGGGCAGGTCCTGGTGCGCACGCTGCGCACCCTCGGCGACTGGCGCCTGGCGACCTGGCTGCTGATCATGAGCTGCTTCTGGCTGATGATGTACACGCTCTGGGACCTGCACCCCAACTTCCTGACCGACTGGAACGACTCCGGCGGCACCGCCCGCTTCTTCCTGGGCTCGTCCTTCTTCCCCGACAGCTGGGCCATCCAGACCGACCGCGGCTGGCAGGTGCCGCAGGAGATCCTGCTGAACCTCAACGCCCTGCTGATCGTGCTGCTGATGATCCCGGTCTCGTGGCTGGTGCGCAAGATGCGCACGCTGGAGTCGATGGTCCTGGGCATGGGGATGGCGACCGCCGGCGTGCTGGTCGCCGGCCTGACCAACCTGGGCTGGGTGTTCCTGCTGGGCGTCGTCGGCTTCTCCTTCGGCGAGATGCTGACCGGGCCGAAGAAGAACGAGTACCTGGCGCTGATCGCGCCGGCGGACAAGAAGGGCCTCTACCTGGGGTTCGTGAACATCCCGGTGGGCGTGGGCGGGCTGATCGGCTCGAAGCTGCAGGGCTATTTCTACGGGAACTTCGGCGAGAAGGCGGTGCTGGCGCAGAAGTACCTGGCGGAGAACTTCGGCGGGGGGCGGACGTGGGACGGCAAGCTGGGCACGCTCGACGCGGCGGCCGGGGTCGAGCGCACCGGGGCCTTCGTGCGGCTGCAGGAGGTCACCGGGCTGGACCCCGCGGCGGCGACCGACCTGCTGTGGCGGACCTACGACCCGCACCTGAAGGTGTGGCTGCCGTTCGCGGGGATCGGGGTGGCGGCGATCGTGGCGCTGGTGTTCTTCGCGCGGGCGGCGCGGAGGTGGCGGGACATGGATGCGTGAGGGGCGTCCCCGTACGTTGGAGTGCGATGGCTCGGGAACTCTGCCGGCAATGGTTGCGGGGGCGGCATCCGAGCAGGCCTAAGGCTTAGTTGCGACGCGAGTTCCATTTCTGCGTAGAGGGGGGTCACGGGACCTCCCCGAGCCCGACCACAGCTACCCAATCCGGACTCAAGGGAGCAGACATGATTCGATCCGCACCCATCACCCTCGCCGCAGCCTTCACCCTCCTGCTGCTCGCGGCGGCCCCCTCGCCGGCCCTCGCCCAAGCGCCCGACTTCCCCCTGAGCAGCACGCTCCCCTCGCGCGGCTTCATCGCGCAGAGCTACGAGGCGGCGTCCTACGCGGCGTTCGCGCGCGGGCTGGACATCGTGGAGGCATCCCTGCTGGCACACGGCGCCGCGGATCCCGCGCCCGCGCTGTCGGTCGCGGCGACGGGGACGCAGTGGTACATGGGCAACTACTCGCGCCCCTGGGAGAACAAGATCGTCCCCGCGCGCAAGCGCTGGGTCTTCCCGGGAGCGAGCGCGCGCGCGGCCTGCCTCGACACGATGTTCAACCCCATCAGCGGCCGCATGACGTCGCGGACGGTCGTCGCGGGGGGCAAGGGGACCGCCAAGGGGTTCTACGAGTCCGCGGCGCTGGAGCTGACCGGCCCGGCGCTGGAGACGGCCCTGCTGACGCTCGAGGAGGCGCTGCCGCACCTGCTGCTGGAGCAGGCGAAGCGCCACCGGCTGACCCTGCGCCACGCGGGCCCGTGGTCCGACGGCGCGACCAGCTACGAGGTCGTGACCTACGCGACGGGGCCGACCCGGCTCGTCACCCTCTACATCGACGCCGGGACCCGCCTGCTGACGCGGGTCGAGAAGCTGGGCTACGCGCCCGGCTACGGCGACATGGTGGGCGCGATCGCCTTCGGGGATTTCCACGCGGTCGCCGGGATCCTGGTCCCCCGCGCGCGGCACGAAGAGCGGCTGGGCAGGACGGAGTCCGACCTGGAACTGGACGTGCGGCCCGCCTCGCCGCAGGACCTCGGGCTCTTCGCGGCGTACGGGGAGCCGCCGGCGGCGGACCCGCTGCGGGGCGTCGAGATCCGGGACATCGCCGCGGGGATCCACGCGGTGCTGCTGAAGGAGCGCGAGGTCAAGTCCTTCGTCGTGGAGCGGAGCGATCACCTCGCCGTGTTCGAGACGCCGTTCGACGCGCAGGCCGCCACCGCCATCCTCGCCGCGGCCGCGCGGGTCGCCCCGGACAAGCCCGTGCGCTACGTCGGCTTCTCCCACGAGCACCGGCACACCTCCGGCGGCGTGCCGGCCTTCCTGCGCGCGGGCGCGACGCTGATCGGCACCGAGGAGACCGTGGCCTTCGCTGAGGATCTCATGGGGCTGCAGCACCGCGGGATGCCGGACGGAGCGCCGGCGGCGGCCGCGCCGCGGGTGGCGAGCCTCCTGGTGACCGACCGCCTGGAGCTGCCCGACGAGGCCAACCCGATCGTCGTCTTCAACGTCGGCCGCACCAACCCGACGGACCCGTCGTCGTTCGCCCCCGACAACTTCGTGCGCCACGACTACCTCCTGTTCTACTTCCCCCGCAGCGGCGTCCTGCTGAACGGCTGCCTCAGCACGTTTCATGAGGACCAGGAGCCTGTTGCCAGCGACCGGCAGGAGGCGCTGCTGGCCACGCTGCGCGATCTGGGCGTGACGCCGAACCTGCTGTGCAGCGCGATGGACACGGAAGACCGCCTCGACGTGACGCCGGCGGATCTGGAGGCGGCCGTGGCGAAGCGGTTGCGCCTGAAGCCGCTCACCGACGAATTGGAAGCGATGGGCGCGGGCCGGCTCGCCGCAGGGGCCGACTCGCTGGCCGCGGTCTGCCGCGAGCGCGAGCTGGGAGCCGAGTGGTTCGACGGCAAGGCCCAGCGCATCCTGCTGCAGGATGCGGAGCGGGCCCTTGCCTGGTCGACGCTGACGACGCGGACGTGGCCGGACTCCCCGCTGGGCTGGCTGCGGCTGTCCGAGGCCGAGGAGGCGTTGGGTCGAACCGCGGCGGCGCTGGACTTCGCGCGCAAGGCGGCCGTCCTGGACGCGAAGGACGAGGATCTGCGGGAAGCGGGTGTCGCGGCTCGAGAAGCTGATCGCGCCGAAGTAGGGCCGCGGCGGCGCGGCGTCAGCGGCGCAGCAGGAACCCCTCGCGTCGGTGGAAGTCGGGGCGGTCGCCGGGATGGGCCAGCGCCCAGTGGCCGAGGCGGCCGTCGGCGCGGCGGATCACCGCGGCGAGGCCGACCTCCAGGACGCGGCCGGCCGGGGCCAGGCTCGCGAGCGGGAGGCTGAAGGAAGCGGCGATGACCCCGTCGTGCTGATCCGTCGCACGCGGCGGATCGGACGACGCGGTGTCCGGACGCATGCCGAGGCGGGGACCGTCGAACAGGTAGACGTTCCAGTCCCGCGTCGGCGCGAGGTTGAGTTCGAGATAGCGCGCCTCGCCGGCGACGGCGACGAAGGCCTCGAAGCACGTGTTCCGCCAGAGGCCGTCGCGCCGCGCGCCCGGGCCCGCGCCACAGGCCGGCACGATCCCGGCGGTCTCCCCTGCCAACCGGAATCCCACTTCCAGGACGTCGCCCGCACGGGTCGCGGCGGCTTCGAGGCGCAGCTCCCAAGGGGGTTCCGCGACCCCGAAAGGCCGCAAGGGAATCGCGCGGGCGGTCATCGGCAACACTCCATGGCGGGGATCCTCCCCCGTCGCGACAATTGCGTCAACTAACTATTATACATCACGTTACAAGATGGCCGCCCGGAAGTCGGATGTTTTCCCTTGTGCTTGTCTCAAAATGAATCTATATTCATATTTCGAACATTGATTCGCCTTCAAGGGTTCCCTCACCAGGGAGGACCACCATGACCGAAGACCGCAGGGCGCGCCGCCGCCAGGAAGACGTCGAGGAGATCCTCGACGCCGCGCTCGAACTGTTCGTCGCCCAGGGATTCCACGGCACGAGCATGCAACAGATCGCCGAGAAGGCGGACTTCTCCGTCGGCAAGCTCTACACGCTGTTCCCCTCCAAGGAGGACCTCTTCCGCAGCATCCAGGCGCGGGGGGTCCAGGAGATGGTGGCCATCTTCGAGAACGTGGTCGACGACGACACGCCGCCGCTGGTCGCGCTGATGAACGTCCTGCAGGCGGGCTTCGACTTCGCCACGACCAAGCGGGGCATCATCCGGGTCGAGGTCGCCGAGCGCCTCGGCCGGGCCCTGAACGCGGACCGGCCGGTCCGCGACCTGTTCATGACCCGCATCCGGGACCTCCTGGACCGGGCCGTCGCGACGGGCGACCTGCGCCCCCTCGACACGCACCTGCTCGCGACCATGCTGATGGGCGCGGGCGAGGCCGTCGTGGAGGAGCTCGCGACGCGCGAGAGCGCCGACCCCTACGCCGACATCCCCGACCGCATCATGGAGCTGATGGTCCTGCCCCACCTGAACCGCGGCGAGGTGTCGCGATGAAGCGCTTCCTGCCGCTGGTCGCGCTGCTGGGCTGGGCCGCCTTGGCGCACGGGCAGACCCCGGTCGGCCTCGAGGAGGCGGTGAAGCTGGCGCTTTCCAGCGACCAGACCGTGCAGCAGGCGCGCGAGACCGTGACCGCCGCCGAGGCGCAGGTCGCCGCCGCCCGTTCCGGGCGCCTGCCGACCCTCGACCTCGCCGGCGAGTACGCGGCGAACCTGAAGAAGCCGGTCATGTTCCTGCCGCCGGCCTTCGCGGCCGGCTTCGGCGGCGCCAACAAGATCGAGATGGGCGGCGACTACGAGCTGGCCGGCGCCCTCACCGCCCGCGTCAACGTCTGGACCGCGGGCCGGCTATCGTCCTCCGTGGGCGCGGCGCGCGGCTACCTCGACGCGGCCCGCTACCGGGAGACCGCGGTGCGCGACTACGTGCGCTACGCGGCGACGGCCGCCTACTTCGACGTCCTGCTCGCGCGGGCCGAGCTGGCCAACGCCGGCCTGGCGCTCGCCGAGACCGAGGAGGCGGCGCGGCTGGCGCGGCTCGGCCTCGACCAGGGCAGCGTCAGCCGCTTCGACGGCCTGCGCGCCGAGGTCGAGGTGGCGAACCACCGGCCGCGCGTCGTGCTGGCGCGCAACCGCGCCGACCTCGCCCTGCTCGCGCTCGCCCGCGTCTGCGGCGCCGCCGTGACGCCGGCCGACACCCTCGCCCCGGCGCCGCCGGCGGCTCCGGTCGAGACCCTCCTGGAGCGGATGCGCGCGTCGAGCCCGGAGCTGAAGGCGCTGGCCGCGATGGTGGTCGCGCGCGAGCGGCAGGTCGGCCTGGAAGAGGCCGGCCGCGGACCGGTCGTCCAGCTCTCGGGCAACTACGCCCTGCAGGGCCAGTGGGACGACGACCTGATGCCCGGGTCCGGCGAGACCGCCGGCAGCAGCCAGGTCGCCCTGGCCGTGCAGGTGCCGATCTTCGACGGCCTGCGCGCGAAGGCCGGCATCGACGGCGCGCGCGCGGAGCTGCGGATCGCCCGGCTCGAGCAGTCGCGGGTCCTGCAGGACCGCGAACTCGCGGTGCGGCAGGCGGCCCTCTCGCTGCAGAACGCGCTGGCGGCCCTGGACGGGGCGCGGGAGACCGTGCGCCTGGCGCAGGAGACCTACCGGCTGGCGACGGTGCGGCTGGAGAGCGGCGTCGGCACGCCGCTGGAACGGCTGGACGCGGAACTGGCCCTCTCGACGGCGCGGGCGCACCTCGCCTCCGCCCTGCACGCCTCGAACCTGGCCCGGGCCGCCCTCGCCTTGGCGGTCGGCGACGGAGGTACGGCATCATGAAGAAGCGCATCATCCTGATCGTCGCCCTGGTGGCGGTCGCGGCGGCCTTCGCCGCCCGGTTCCAGGCCCTGGGCCGCACCCGGGCGCCGGCCAGCCTCGAGTCGGTGCAGGCCGCCGCCGGCAAGCCGGTGGAGGTCGTGACCGCCGCGCGCGGCGACATCGAATGCTGGGTCGCGCTCGCGGGCACGGTCGAAGGGGTCGTGCAGTACGCGGTGACCTCGACCAACGCGCTGCGCATCGTCGCCATCCCGGTGCGCGAGGGGGACCGCGTGAAGGCCGGCGACGTGATCGTGCGGCTGGCGCGCGAGGCGCCGACGCCGATGGTCCACAGCTACGCGCGCGCGCAGGCCACCTACGACAACACGCTCAAGGACGTGCAGCGCCTGCGCGCCCTGCACGCCCAGGGCGCGATCAGCGACCAGGCGCTGGACCAGGCCGAGACCCGGCTGAAGGTCGCGGCGGCCGACCTGCAGGACGTCGAGGGCAGCACCTCGCTGGTCGCGGCGCAGGGCGGCGTCGTGGCGGGCATCGTGGTCAACCCGGGCGACACCGCCGAGGCGGGCAAGCCCCTGGTCTGGATCGCGCGCACCGACGACGTGAAGGTCTGCTTCACCGCCGGCAGCCGGCAGGCGCTGGCGCTGGCGCCCGGACAGCCGGCCGTGTGGACGGGTCCCGACGGGACCGACCTCGCGGGCGAGGTCTCCCGGCTCGACCTGCGCGCCGACCCCAAGACCCACCTGCTGGCCGGCGAGGCCCTCTTCCCCAATCCCGACGGGCGGCTAGTCCCGGGTCTGCTGGTGTCGGTCCGCGTCCGCACCGGCGTGCGCGAAGGCGTCGTGCGGGTGCCGGCGGCGGCGCTGGTGGACGGGCCGGCCCTCTTCGTCGTGGGCGACGACGGCGTGGCCCGCAAGCGGCCGGTGACGGCGGGCGCGAGCGCGGACGGCGCCGTGGAGATCGCCGCGGGGATCGCGGCCGGCGAGCGCGTGGTGCTCCACGGCCAGAGCCGCCTCGCCGACGGCGACCGGGTCAAGACGGTGGAGGACTGACATGAACCTCCTGCGCGTCTTCGTCCGCCGCCCCGTGCTGACGACCATGCTCGTGGTGACCATGCTCTACCTGGGCTTCACCGGCTACCGCTCCCTCAACCTCGAACTGATGCCGCGGATCGACTTCCCGGTGATCGTCGTCACCACGGTCTACCCCGGCGCGGCGCCGGGCGAGATCGAGACGCAGGTCACCAAGCGCATCGAGGACCAGGTCGGGACCCTGGCGAACATCGAGGAGCTGGAGTCCACGTCGCGCGAGAGCGTCTCGCAGGTGGTCATCCAGTTCGCCCTGGAGACCAGCCAGGACCAGGACGCCATCGACGTCAAGGACCGGATCGACCGGATCCGCTCGGAGCTGCCCGAGGACGCCGAGGACCCGGTCATCGCCAAGTACGAGATCGGCGGCGCGCCGGTCATCAACTTCGCGGTGGCCGCGGACCGCCCGCTCGAGGAGGTCTACCGCACCGTCGACCAGGTCATCAAGGAACGGCTCAGCCGGGTCGACGGCGTGGCCGAGGTCGTGGTCACCGGCGCCCGCGAACGCGAGGTGCGCGTGGACGTCGACCCCGAGCGCCTGCGGGCCTACGGGCTCACGCTGCTGGACGTCGTGCGGCTGCTGGCCGCGGCCAACCTGAACGTGCCCGCCGGCCACATCACGCAGGGCGACGGCGAGATCAACGTGCGCCTGCG
Organism: bacterium; assembly: GCA_016719645.1. Classification (GTDB taxonomy): domain Bacteria; phylum Krumholzibacteriota; class Krumholzibacteriia; order LZORAL124-64-63; family LZORAL124-64-63; genus PNOJ01. The sequence goes on along the minus strand of JADJYS010000031.1, from coordinate 23,066 downwards.
GGGCGAGGTGCGCGACCCGGCCGAGCTGGCCGAGTTCCGGCTGCCGCTCGCCAACGGCCAGACCGTGCCGCTCTCCGAAGTGGCCGCGGTCCGCGACGCCACGGCGGAGCTGCGCGAGGCGACGGACTGGCGGGGCGTGCCGGTGATCGGCATCGGCGTGCAGAAGCGCACCGACGGCAACACGGTGAAGGTCGTCGACGGCGTGAACGAGGCCGTGGCGGAGCTGCGCGCCGAGCTGCCGGCCGACTACCGCATCGAGCAGGTCTCGGAGAATGCGCAGTTCGTGCGCGACTCGGTGAAGGACGTGCTGAGCAACCTCGGCCTGGGCATCCTGCTCGCGGGCCTGCTGCTCTTCGTCTTCCTGCACGACTGGCGGCAGACGCTGATCGCCGCGCTGGCGATGCCGATCTCGGTCGTGGCCTCCTTCATGCTGATGCAGGCCTCGGGCTTCACGCTCAACGTGATGTCGCTGATGGCGCTGGGCATCTCGGTCGGCACGCTGGTCACCAACTCGATCGTCGTGCTGGAGAACATCGGCCGGCTGGCCCAGGAAGGGGTCGAGCCGTTCGAGGCCGCCGAGCGCGGCACCGCCGAGGTGACGATCGCCGTGCTGGCCTCGACGCTGACCAACGTGGTGGTGTTCACGCCGGTGGCCTTCATGAGCGGCATCATGGGGCGCGTGTTCCTGCAGTTCGGCCTGACGGTCGTCTACGCGACCCTGTTCTCGCTCGTCATCAGCTTCACCCTGGTGCCGATGATGGCGGCGCGGCTGGTGCGGCCCGGCCGCGGCGTGGGCCACGGCCGCGGCGCCGGCGCCCGGCTCGCGCGCGCCTGGGACGACGCCTACGCTCGGCTCGCCGTCGCCTACGGCGCCTCCCTCGCCTGGTGCCTGCGCCGCAAGTGGGTGCCGCTGGCGGCGACCGCCGCGGCCCTGGTCTTCAGCCTGGCGCTCCTGCGCTTCGTGGGCGGCGAGTTCATGCCCACCACGGACCAGGGCTTGTGCCAGGTGACGCTCGAGCTGCCCGAGGGCACGAGCCTCGAGCGGACGCACGAGCTGGCGCAGCGGGTGGCCCGCATCGCGGGCGCCCACCCCGAGGTCGTCGGCGTGCAGGTGAAGACGGGCGGCGAGGACCGCGGCGTGGAGGACGCGACGGTGCTGGTCATCCTGGAGCCGGCCGCCGAGCGCGACCTCGACGTCACCGAGTTCATGAACCTCCTGCGGCCCGAGCTGGCGGGCGTGCCCGACGCCCGCATCGCGGTGTCCCCCGTCGGCGAATCGCGGGCGACGCAGGACGCGGATATCCTGATCGAGGTCCTCGCCGACGACCCGGCCCAGCTCGCGGCCGCGGCCGCGCAGGTGTTCGGCGTCGTGCGGGGCGTGCCGGGCCTGGTCGAGGTGCAGACCAGCGACCAGCCGGGCAAGCCGGAGCTGAACGTGGTGCCGCGGCGGTTGCAGCTCGCGCAGCAGGGCCTGACCGCGGCGACCGTGGGCGGCGTGCTGCGCGCGGCGTACGAGGGATCGCAGGCGGGGGTGTTCCGCCAGGACGGAGAGGAGTACGACATCGTCGTGGCCTTCGACCCGGCCCGCCGCGCCGACCGGGATTACCTGGGCGACCTGCCCGTCGCCGCCCCCTCAGGCGCCGTGCTGCCGCTCGCGGACGTGGCCGAGCTGCGGGAGGGCACGGGCGAAGCGACCATCCTGCACGCCGACAAGCAGCGCAAGCAGGAGATCACCGCCAACATCGCCGAAGGCACGCTCTCGCAGAAGCGCGCCCTGATCGACGCCGGCCTCGCCGGCCTGGATCTCCCGGCGGGCGCGGTCGTGCGCTACGGCGGCACCGCCGAGATCCAGGACGAGGCCTTCGCGTCCATCCTGGGCGCCCTGGTCATGGCCGTGGTGCTGATCTACATCGTCATGGCCGCCATGCTCGAGAGCTTCGTCCACCCGGTCACGGTGATGGCGACGCTGCCGCTGGGCCTGATCGGCATGGCCCTGGCGCTGTTCTTCACCGGCGAGACGATCAACATCATGTCGCTGATGGCGCTGGTGATGATGGTGGGCATCGTGGTCAACAACGCGATCCTGATGCTCGACCACACGGCGCAGCTGCGGGCGCGGGGGCTCGGCATCGAGGCGGCGCTGCTGGACGCCTGCCCGACCAAGCTGCGCCCGATCATCATGGCCAACCTGGCCATCGTCATCGGCATGCTGCCGCAGGCGATGGGCGGCGCCGGCGCGGAGTTCCGCACCCCGATGGCCGTGGTGCAGATCGGCGGCGTGCTGGTCTCGACGATCTTCACCCTGTACCTGATCCCGGTGGTCTACGTGCTCTTCGACCGGCTGACTCTCGCCGGGCGGCGGGAGCGCGCCCGGGAGCGGTCCGCGTCGTCGCTGAAGGTGGTGCCGCTGCGGTAGACTCGCGGGACGGGGGGACTCCGCCTACCATGGCGATCGTCCCCCCGCCCGGAACCACCGCCACGGAGGATCGCCGATGCCGCGCCCCGACGAGTTCGAGTCCGCCCTCACCGCCGGCGAGCGCGCCGCCCTGGACGGGCTGTCCACCCCCCGCGCGGTCCAGGACTTCCTGGACGGCTGCGCCTACAGCTCCGACCCCTTCTACCGCTGCCCCCTGCGCGTGCTGCGCGAGCGCCGCGCCCACTGCTTCGACGGCGCCCTGTTCGCCGCCGCGGCCCTGCGTCGCCTTGGCCACCCGCCGCGCCTCCTGGACCTGCTGTCCGACGGCCGCGACGACGAGCACCTGCTGGCGCTGTTCAAGGCCGACGGGCGCTGGGGCGCGGTCGCCCAGTCCAACTTCAGCGGGCTGCGCTACCGCGAGCCGGTTTACGCGAGCGTGCGCGAGCTGGCGATGTCCTACTTCGAGCCCTACTACAACCTGGCCCGCGAGCGCACCCTGGTCGGCTACACCGGGCCGCTGAGCCTCGCGCCCTTCGACCGGCTGCGCTGGACCGTCAGCGACGAGCACCTCGAGCGGATCGCCGAGCGCACCGAGCAGGTGCGGCGGATCGAGCTGATCACGCCGGCGATGCACGGGCGGCTGACGCCGGTGGACGAGCGGTCGTACCGGGCGGGGCTGCTGGGGTCGGATGCGGCGGGGTTGTTCAAGCCGGAGTAGCGGGCATCATGCGCGGAGTCGTCTATTCTTCCTCGACACCATGATCGAGAGTACTTAACAGCTCGGCTTCCAGCTCTTCGACCGAGGGCAGTTGGCCAGGTCGCGGTGGGTCAGCTTGCCCCGAGCCTCAGGTCGATCAGCACGAAACACCGCAGCAGCCGGTTGTACAGCACGAGGTCGACGAAGAAGTGGTCGCCGTCCAGCGTGATGCGCTTCTGGCGCGCGACGAAGCAGAATCCCCTGCCGAGTTCGAGCAGGAACTCCTGCAGGTGGTCGATGATCGCCTGCTCGAGGTCGCGCTCGCGCCAGCGCGGGCGTTCGGCCAGGCCGAGGAACTCCAGGACGACCGGATCCTTGATGACGTCCTGCGGAACGGCGATTTCCTTGCGGCTTCCAGGGGGGACCTCGGCATTGTCGAGGATGGCGGCCAGGCCGTTCGAACAGGAGTCCAGGCGATGCTGGCGCTCGAGTTCGCGGCGGACCAGCCTTCTCGCGAGCGCATCCTCTCACAGAAAGCGCGAGCAGCCGGATGGGTGATCGAGAAGAGGATCCTGGTGAGTCCGGACAATGAGCGGGCAATTGCCCGGGAACGGTTCTCGCGCCGCGGCCCTGCGGCACGATCTCAGATTGCTATCGATCTTGATAATCTGGGATCCGCACGGCTCACCCAGGTACGAGGTTGCGCGGGTACCATTCGGCGCAGAGCGGACTCGGTGAAGCCGGCCCCGAAACGCGTGGTCAGCCGTATCGACAGTTCGTGGAGGACATTGCAGCCGTAGCCAGCCCGATGTTCACCCGCCTGATCGATCTCCACGATCTCCTGACCGATCGCCCAGTATGCCTGAACCATCGCCGTATTGGCCGCCCGCGCTACACGTCCGCGCGCTCCGTCGATGATCTCGACAATCCGTCCGAACAGGACATCTGTGGCGACACCCGCAGATTCATCTGTCGACGGCAGTTGCCGGTCGTCGTCACCCACGATGCTACCTCCAGATGGTTCATTCCGGTTCCTGGAGGGTCCAAGAGGCAAGAAGCCATGGCCGTCCGCAGTCACACGGAACCGAATCACCCAGAAAGGTTCGTACCATCGGAGCTGGATGTTGAACGCCGGCCTGGATCTACTTAAGTGGAGGAGCTTCTGGCGGGACGGGGGCACGTACGCCGTCCTGGCAGCGATACCTCGGGATCCCCGGCCGTGCCTGGAATCCCTCCGATCGACCTGCCGATACCAGCTGCGGCGCGCCGCCGAATCAGCGCCGGACGGACGCCGCCGCCGCCCGCCGCCGCAGCTCCTCGTAGCCGCCGAACTGGAACTTCCACAGCGTCGCGAGACGCTCGCGGTCGAACACGGGGTCGCGCGTGAGGCGCCGGATCACGTCGTAGTAGCGGGCGATGTCCGGGTCGGCGATGACGTTGCGCCCGCAGGCCAGGGTGCGCACGTACCCGACCGGCGGCCGCCGGTAGAAGTGCCCGATGCGCCAGGGCAGGGACGCCAGCCGGGGGATGCGGTCCCGCAGGATGGGGTCGGGGACCGTGGCCGGCAGGCGGGCCAGCAGCGGGTCGCCGAGGGCGTGGTAGTCCAGGACGTGCACGCTCGGGCCCAGGTGGTAGCCGAGGAACCCGACCGCGCCGCGGATCGCCACCATGCGCAGGGGCCGGCCGTCCTCGTCCGTCGCCGCGGCCGGCGGCCAGCGGTCCTCGGGCGACAGCACGCTCAGCTGCAGCAGGTAGTCCACGAAGTTGTCCGCCGGCCACTCCCGCTTGAACCGGGCCGCGTTCTGGGCCGAGCGCGGGTCCGGCCAGGCCGCGGCGTCGCGGGCGGCGCGCAGCGAGCCGATTTCGGTGTAGTAGGAGCGCTCGTCGGCGATGCCGTCGGCGTCGATCGCCGCGTGCCACTCCGTCCCGTAATCGCGGTCGCGCAGCGGCGAGGTCCACGGCAGCAGGAACAGCGCCAGCAGCGCCGCGCCGGCCGCGCGGGCGGACCAGGCGGGCAGCGGCCGCGCGACGATGACGGCGGCGGCCACCGCCAGCGGCGCGGTGAGGAAGCGGCCGCTCATGAAGTCGCCGCCGACCGCCACGACGTACAGCAGCATCAGGACGAGGCCGGCGCCCCAGGTCCAGGGCGCGTCCGGCCGCGCACCGCTCGCCGTCTCCCCCGCCATGAGCGACCGGAACCGGACGCCGCGCAGCGTCGCCAGCCCGGCGGCGGTGGCCGCGGCGATGCCGACCAGCGTGACGGGGTCCCCGCGCAGCGAGTTGGCGAGGTAATGACCGCCCTGGGCGATCATGGCCCCGGCCGGCAGGCCGTGGTTCAGCTTGGCCAGCACCGAGTTCGGCAGCAACGACCCGTAGTAGAGCAGCGCGAACAGCTCCCAGAGCACCAGCGGCGCCAGGCCGGCCAGCAGCGCCGGCGCCGCGCGCCGCAGCCCGGCGCGCAGCAGCACGAGCGCCCACGCCGGCGCGATCAGGAACAGGGCGTCGGGCCGCGTCATCAGGCAGAGGGCGGCGACCAGGGAGAAGCGGGCGACGGCCGCGCGGGAGCGGGTCCCGTCGTCGAGCCAGACCAGCAGCACCAGCAGCAGGTGCAGCAGCGCGTTCTCCAGGCCGGAGGTCGCGAAATCCGTGAACGCGCGCGAGGCGGCGAGCAGCCCCAGGCCGACGCAGGCCGCGGACCACGACCGGGCGAGCCGCAGCGCCAGCAGCAGGGCCGTCGCCAGCGTGAGCGCCAGGTTCAGCGCGACGGCGCCGTGGAAGAACCCGCCCGTGAGGGCGCGGACGCCGCACATCGCCATCATCCACAGCGGGTGCGTGAAGACCTGCACCCGCTCCCCGACGTTCCAGGTCAGCCCGTGGCCGTCGAACAGGTTCTCGATGGCGCGGAACGTGATGTAGGCGTCGTCGGTGACCCAGGCCTTGTGGTACGCGCCGAACACGAGCACGGCGGCGACGGCCAGGACGGCGACCAGGCCGGGACGGCCGCCCCGCAGGACGGCCGCGCGATTCGGGGACGAACTTGCCACGTGGCTTCCTTCCGCGACGGCCGCTCCCCCGGCGGGGCGGCCGCGATCCGGCCGGCTCAGCTCTTCGCCGCCGCCAGCAGCGGCAGCAGCGCCTCGAACTCGACGTTGCCTCCCGACAGGATGATCCCCACCCGCCGCAGGCCCGGCCGCGCCCGGAACTCCTCCGACAGCACCGCGGCCAGCGGCACCGCCGAGCTGGGTTCGATCAGCAGCTTGGCGCGCTCCCAGGCCAGGCGCAGGGCCCGCAGGATGGCGCCGTCGTCGACGGTGACGATGCCCGCGAGGTGGTCGCGCAGGATGGGCCAGGTGAACTCGCCGAGGCTCGTGCGCAGGCCGTCGGCGACGGTCCGCGGGTCGGTCTGCGGGAGGCGGCGGCCGGCGGCGAGCGAGCGGGCTGCGTCATCGGCGCCCAGCGGCTCGGCGCCGAAGAGCAGCGTCCCGGGGCGCCGCGCCCGCACGGCCAGGCAGGTGCCGGACATCAGGCCGCCGCCGCCCACCGGGGCGAACACGGCGTCGAGGTCGGGGACCAGCTCGAGCAGCTCCAGCGCGGCGGTGCCCTGGCCGGCGATGACGCGCGGGTCGTCGTAGGGGTGGATGAAGGCGCCGCCGGTCTCGGCCACGACGCGCGCGGCGGTCTCCTCGCGGGCGGCGAGGGTCGGGGCGCACTCGTGGATGACGGCGCCGTAGCCGGCGACCGCGGCCCGCTTGACCGCGGGCGCCCCGGCCGGCATCACGATGTGGGCCGGGATGCCGCGCCGGCGCGCGGCCAGGGCCAACGCCTGGGCGTGGTTGCCGCTGCTGTGGGTGACGACGCCGCGGGCGGCGTCGGCGTCGGGCAAGAGGGCGACCGCGTTCGAGGCGCCGCGGAACTTGAAGGCGCCCACGCGCTGCAGGTGCTCGCACTTGAAGAACAGCTCGCGGCCGGCCAGCTCGTCCAGCGTGCGGCAGGTGGCCACCGGCGTGCGGTGGACGACGCCGCGCAGCCGCTCCGCGGCCGCGCGCACATCGTCGAACGTCGGGGCGCCGCTCACGTCACTCACGCCTCGTCAGCACCGAGGACACGAAGTCGGGCAGGGCCGACGGATCGGTCTCGCGCTCGGTCAGCAGCGAGTGGCAGGCGTCGCAGTCCTGGCTGATGGCGCGGCCGTCCTCGCTCAGGTGGTTGTCGTCGTGGCAGCGGAAGCAGCCGCTCTCGTCGATCTCGCCGTGCAGGTCGACGTGGCCGAGGTTGCTGGGGTAGGAGCCCCAGGTGACGTTCATCCGCGGGAAGACGTTGCGCGCGAGGATGGTCGCCAGGACGCCGGCCGACTCGTCGCGCCGCGCCTGCATCGCGGCGAGGTCCTCGGGGTGGTCCGCGGCGTAGAGGGAGTCGAGGTAGGCGGCGACGCGACCGGCGGTGTCCCCGCCGGGGGTCACGTCGAACAGGGCCCGCTCCGTCGCCTCGCGCAGCCAGGGCACGCCCCGGTCGAGCAGCCCGTCGGTGAAGGCGCGGTCGAGGGCGCGGCCGGGGACCTCGTAGATGTGGGTCGGCCGGTTGTGGCAGTCGATGCAGTCCATGACGCGCCACTCGCCGGCCGTGTCCGCGGGGTCGGCCCCGTCGCGCAGGTAGCGCACCTCGCCGTCGGGGGTCTTCTGGACCACCTCGACGATGTCGTTGCGCTTGTCGTCCAGGGCGCGGTAGCGCACCTCGTTGCCGCGGTCGACGTGCCAGTGCACGCCGGTGGCGCGCACGCCCGGCTGCGGGTGCCCGCCGACCTTGATCACCAGCGAGGTCACGCTCGGGGTGTTGTCGCGGTCGGCTTCGACGTGCTCGCGCACCACGAGCTTCGAGCCGTTGAACTGCTCCGGCCAGTGGCAGGCCTCGCAGGTCTCGCGGGCGGGGCGCAGGTTCTCCACCGGCGCGGGGATCGGCCGCTGGTAGCTGTTGCGCATCACGGCCACCACCTGGCGCAGGCCCGACAGCTTGGCCTTCACGAACCAGTCGGCGCCCGGGCCGATGTGGCACTTCACGCAGGCCACGTGGGCGTGGGGCGAGCGCTCGTAGGCGACGCCCTCGGGCTCCATCACCGCGTGGCAGACCTTCATGCAGAACTCGGTCGACTCGGTGTAGTGGTAGGCCTCGTAGCCGAAGCTCGCCGACATGATCAGCCCGAGCACGGCCAGCAACCCGACCAGCAGGGCCTTGCGCAGGAACTCGGGCCCGCCGACCTCGATGGCCACGGTCCGGACCTCGCCGCGGGCCCGGCGCCGGCGCTGGACGGCCGCCCCGACCAGGATCAGCGCCACGCCGCCGACCAGCACCGCCGGCAGCAGCATGAAGGTGACCATGTCCACGTAGGGGCTGGCCGGCCGCTCGAGCAGGACGTTGTAGACGTTCAGGGCGAGCGCGCCCAGCAGCAGCGCGACGGCGACGACGGCCAGCAGGCTGCCCAGCGTGGTGATCCAGTTGGCGTAGAAGAAGGGCACGCGGCTGGCGAACCAGCGGCCCAGGGCGGACGACGCGGGGCGGCCGGCGGGGCGGGGGTCGGACATGACGAAACCTTCCCGTCGAGGGGGACGCAGGGGGCCGCTCAGCCCGCATCCTAGCCCGCGAGGCGGGCGGGGACAAGCGACGCCGCGGCCCGACGATCACCCATCGAATTAGTGGGATTTAGCCGGCGGCGGCAAGCTCGTTGTAGAGGGTGTCGCGCAGGACGGGTTCGAGGCCGACGCCGCGGATGAAGGCCTCGATCTCGTCGCGGGTCATGCCCGTGCCGGCGGTGCCGCCGGCGGCCAGGGTGATGCGCTCGTCCGAGATCGTGCCGTCGAGGTCGTCGGCGCCGCAGCGCAGCGCCAGCTGGGCGACCTCGCGCCCGAGCATGACCCAGTAGGCCTTCACGTGGGGGACGTTGTCCAGCAGCAGGCGCGACAGGGCCACGACCTTGAGCTTCTGGATCAGCGTGGGGCCGGGCAGGTCGGCGAACTTCGTGCCCGCGGGGTGGAAGGCCAGCGGGATGAAGCACTGGAAGCCGCCGGTGCGGTCCTGCTGGTCGCGCAGCATGAGCAGGTGGTGGACCCAGTGGCGCGGCTCCTCGACGTGGCCGAAGAGCATCGTGCAGTTGGTCTTCAGGCCGGCCTCGTGGCACAGGGCCGCCACCTCGAGCCAGCGCTCGCCCGACATCTTCTTCGAGGCGATCCGGTCGTGGATCTCGGGGTGGAAGATCTCGGCGCCGCCGCCGGGGCAGCTGTCCAGGCCGGCCTCGCGCAGGGCGGCAATGGTCTCGGGCACGGTCAGCTTGCCGATCTTCGCCAGGAAGTCGATCTCCACCATCGTGAAGGCCTTCAGGTGCACGTCGGGGAACGCCGCCTTCAGCGCGCGCAGGATGTCCAGGTAGACGGGGAACTTCCAGCGCGGGTGCAGGCCGCCCACGATGTGGAACTCACTGGTGCCGGGGATGAAGTCGCGGCGGGCCAGCTCGACGCACTCCTGCGGGCTGTAGCTCCAGGTGCCCGGGGCGTTCGGGTCGTCGGCGTAGGCGCACAGCTCGCAGCCCACGTAGCAGACGTTGGTCGGGTTGATGTGCCGGTTGATGTTGTAGAAGACCTTGCGCCCGTGCCTCCGCTCGCGGACGGAATGGGCCAGCCAGCCCAGCAGCGGCAGGTCGTCGCTCGCGGCCAGCAGCAGGCCGTCGCGCTCGTCGAGGCGGGCGCCCGCGGCGATCTTGCGCGCGACGGGGGCCAGGGGGTGGGAATCGGGGATCATCGCGCCTCCCGGCGTCGTCCGCGGCCGGGCCTCAGCGCTCGTCGGCGCTCCCGGACAGCTTGATCTGCGGCAGCAGGGTCGTGTCGAACATCTTCTTCTGGCCGGACTCGACGCTGCGGATCTCCTCGATGCCGCGGCGCAGGCCGGCCAGCACGCTGGTGACCTCGATGTTGCCGTAGCGGTAGCCGAAGTGGCGCAGCTTCTCCATGGCCTCGATCATCTTCTGCTCGCCCTTGCGCGGCTGCTTGGCCATGACCAGCTCGAAGCCGACGGCGGCCTCGTGCAGGCCCATCCAGAACAGCTCGTCGCGGCCGACGGCGCCCTTGAGGCCCTCGGCGGTCAGCGCGACCGAATCGACGTAGCGGCGGTTGTTGAAGGCCTCCACGGCCCGGGTCAGCAGATCGGCGCTCATCTCGCTCCTTCGTCAGGCGTCCTGTTCCTCAGGCGTCCCGGCCGTCGTTCATCACGTCCACCGGCAGGTAGCGGTCGGCCTCCTCCTCGAAGGCCAGCCGCCGGATGTCCTTCATCCGCTCGATGTAGACCCGGCCCTGGAGGTGGTCGCACTCGTGCTGCATGACCACCGCCTGGTAGCCCTCGAGGTCCTCCTCGACGACCTCGCCGTCCTCGTCCAGGTAGCGGACGTGCACCGCCGCGGGCCGCTCGACGTAGCCGCGCATCCCGGGCAGGCTCAGGCACCCCTCGTACATCCCGAACAGCTTGTCGGTCGTCGGGGTGATCTCGGGGTTGATCACCACGCGCACCAGCGGCGTGCCGTCGTCGTCGGTCTCGCCGCCGACCAGGGCCAGCTGCTTCGAGACGTGCACCTGCGGGGCGGCCAGGCCGACCCCGTTGTACTCGTCCATGGTCTCGAACATGTCCTGGATCAGGGCCTGGATCTCCGGGCCGGCGATCTCCTGCGGCGGGATCGGGTCGGCGACCCGGCGCAGGACGGGGTGGCCCAGGCGGGCGACCTTCAGGATGGCCATGGGTGTCCTCCGCGCGGCGCCCCGCGGGGCGGGCCGCGATCCTCGATGTCGGGCGCCGGCGCTGCCGGATCGGTCCGGACGCCCCACGTTAACGCTTCGGCGCCCCGGCCGCAAAGCGGTTCCGGGCGCGACGGGGCGCTCAGCGGGCGGGGGCCGCCGGCGGCGTCGAATCGGCGCCCGCCTTCGCCGGCACGCAACAGCTGCAATACCACCGGTCGCCCTGCCGGACCATGTCGGCCGCGCCCATCGTCATGCCGCAGGCGGCGCAGGCGTGCTGCTCGCCGGCGGGCTTGGCGGACTGGGCGGCGGCGCAGTGGCCGCAGTACAGCTTGCCGCCGACCAGCGTGGCCTGGTCCTTGGGCACGGCCATGCCGCAGTCCGCGCACTTGGCGGCCTCGGCCTTGGGGCCGCAGCCGGCGGCCAGGAGCGCGCCGCACGCCAGGCACAGCAGCGCCGCTTGGATCGTCTTGCGCATCACGTCCGCACCTCCGGAACACGTTCGTCCGTTCGGCGGCAGTGTAGCGCAGGTCCAGGCGGCTGACCATGCCAGGTGCTTCGAATCGTACTTTGACGGGCATCCCCCGGCACGCTACCCTCCCGGCGAGACCGCGGCGATGCCGCCGCATCGCGCCCGCACCCGCGAGGACGACCATGCCCCACGCTTCCCGGGACGCCCTGGCCGCGAACCGCCCCGCCACGGGCCTGCCCGGCGCAGCCCTGCTGCGGGTCGCCGCCCTGCTGGCGCTGCTCTACGTCTTCCTGTTCGCCATCGCCCTGCTGGGCACGGCCTTCAAGGCCTTCGGCGACGATTTCGGCCGGGCCCTCATCGCCGGCACCAGCAACCCGGTCGTCGGCCTGCTCATCGGGCTGCTGGCGACCTCGCTGGTCCAGAGCTCCTCGGGCACCACCTCGATCGTCGTGGGCATGGTGGCGGCCGGCGCGCTGACCGTCCGCGGCGCGATCCCGATCATCATGGGCGCCAACATGGGCACCACCATCACCAACACGATCGTCGCGATGGGGGCGATGGGGCGGCGCGCCGAGTTCCGGCGCGCCTTCGCCGGCGCCACGATGCACGACTTCTTCAACCTGCTGACGATCCTGCTGCTGTTCCCCCTGGAGATGGGCACGCACTACCTGGAGAGCGCCGCCACCTGGCTGTCGTCGCACCTGGTCGGCGCCCGGGGCGTGGAATTCGAGGGCCCGGTCAAGGCGATCACCGGCCCACCCGCCGACGCGCTGCGGGACCTGCTGCTCGGTCCCTGGCGCCTGCACGGCACGGCGGCCGCGGTGCTGATGCTCGCCCTCTCGCTGGTGCTGCTGTTCGGAGCCCTGATCCTGCTGACCCGCCTGATGCGCCGCGTCGTGATGGCCCGCGCCGAGGGCGTATTCAACGACCACCTGCAGCGCAACGGCCTGCTGGGCATGCTGGTGGGGCTGGTCGTGACGGTCCTGGTGCAGAGCAGCTCGATCACCACCAGCCTGCTGGTGCCGCTGATCGGCGCGGGCATCGTCCAGCTCGAGGCGGCCTTCGCCGTGACCCTGGGCGCCAACATCGGCACGACGGTGACCGCCCTGCTGGCCTCGTTGGCCGGCAACGGCGCCGCGGTGACCGTGGCCCTGGTCCACCTGCTGTTCAACCTGACCGGCACGCTGATCTTCTACCCGCTGCCCGCGCTGCGCCGGATCCCCGTCCGGCTGGCGCGCCTGCTCGCGCTGGCCGCGTGCCGCAACCGGCTGGTGGCGCTCTACTATGTCCTGGGCGTGTTCTTCGCCATGCCCCTGCTCTTCATCGTGATCTCCAAGGCCCTGGGCGGCTCCCGTTAGGAGTGACGAGATGAACGTGTTCCGCAGCTTCCGCGAGATCTTCCGCCAGGACAACTGGAGCCAGGCCACCACCGGCCGCGTGGGCGAGATGCTGGACCTGTGCGTGGCGATGAACAGCTTCGTCTACCGCGTCCTGATCGAGGGCCTGCCCCACGACGCGGCGCAGTCCGAGCTGTACGACCGCGACAAGCGCGTCAACGTCCTGGAGCGCGAGGTGCGGCGCAGCGTCGTGACGCACCTGGCGCTGGGCCAGGGCAGCGGCGACATCCCGTCGGGCCTGATCTTCATGAACGCCGTGAAGGACGCCGAGCGCATCGGCGACTACATCAAGAACATCTACGACGTCGCCCGCGAGCTGATGCCCGAGAGCGCCGACCGCGGCCTCTACAAGGCGAAGCTGAAGGTCTTCGCCGACCCCATGCGCGACCTGATGCTCGAGACCGCCGACGTCTTCAGCCGCAGCGACGAGCAGGCGGCCCGGCGCATCCTCGACCTGGTGCGCGTGGAGGAGAAGGCGCTCGAGGCCGCGATCAAGGACATCACGCGCAGCGACCTGAAGACCAGCGACGCCGTCTGCCTGGTGCTGGTGATGCGCTTCTACAAGCGCATCTTCAGCCACTTGTCCAACATCGCCTCGACGGTCTGCCTGCCGGTCGACCGCATGGACTTTTTCGACGAGTGACGCGGGAACGCGGCGCCGCGAACGGAGACGAGATGAGCGCACCCTCGAGGGTCCCCGCCGACTTCCCCTTTCCCGAGGGCCTGCCGCCCGCCCTGCTGTCCCAGCTGCGCGAGCACGGCCGGGCGGCGCGCCTCGCCGCCGGCGACATGTACCTGCGCGAGCACGCGCGGCGGTCGAGTCCTTCGCCCTGGTGCGCAGCGGGCGCACTGCGCGTGTACAAGACGGGCGAGAACGGGCGCGAGATCACGCTGTACGGCGTGGGACCGGGCGAGTGCTGCACGGTGAACGTGCTGTGCCTGCTCTCGGGACGCCCCAGTCCCGCCGCCGCCGCCGCGGAGACCGCGGTCGAGGCGGTCATCTACCCGCCGCCTCTTCCTGCGCTGGATGGCCGAACACGAGGCGATGCGCGCCTACGTCTTCGGCATCTTGGCCGACAAGGTCCGGCGACATGATGGCCCTGATCGAGGAAGTGGCCTTCCAGCGCATGGGACCGGCGGCTCGCCGCCTACCTCGTCGAGCGCGGCGGCGCCGCCGGTTCCGCCCCTGGAATGCACGCACGAGACGGTGGCCGCCGATCTCGGCACGGCCCGCGAGGTCGTCAGTCGCCTGCTCAAATCCTTCGAGCAGCGCGGCCTGGTGACGCTCGCGCGGGGGCGCATCGGGATCGCGGACCCGGCGGGCCTGCGGGAAGCCGCCCTCTGAGCTCGATCCGGCCGCGATTTCACTCCGGATAAAATAATACCTGTTATCACAAGTATTGGTGACTAAGTCACGGTCGCCGGCTTCCGGTGCGCCTAGGTGGCTGTGTCATCGCGTCCGCACACCGCCGAAGGAGGCACCATGAAGAAGAACGTAGGGCCCCTGGATCGCAGCCTCCGCCTCGTGATCGGCCTGGGTCTGGTCGCCCTGGCCGTGATGGGACCGCGCACCCCCTGGGGCTGGAGCGGTCTGGTCCCGCTGCTGACGGCGGTGTCGAGCTGGTGCCCGCTGTACACCCTGTTCGGCAAGAGCACCCTGCCCCGTCGTCCGGGCCGGGGCGCTGAGGTGGGACGGCGCGTCGTCGTGCTCGCAACCTTCGCGTCGCTGGCGGCGTCCCTGGGGGCCGCGCCGGCCGACGCGCTGCCGCGGTACTCGGCGCGCTACGGGCAGTCCTGCCTGCTCTGTCACGAGAATCCCACCGGCGGCGGCATGCGCAGCGCCTACGCTGCGGAGTACCTGATCCCGGAGGAGTTGGCCGCGCCGTCCTCGCCCGAGGCGCGGTTCTCGCCGGGCATCGGCGAACGTGTCGCCGTCGGTGCGGATCTGCGGACCCTGCTCTACGAGAGCGACGGCGAACGCGACGGCGTGCTCGCCATGCAGGCCGACGTCTACCTGTCGGTGCGCATGGACGACCGCACGTCGGTTCACGTCGAGCGCGGCGCGCGGGGGCCAGGGCGAGGGGCTTCGGCACCGCGCGCCACCTGCCGGCCGACGGCTACCTGAAGGCCGGGCGCTTCCTGCCGGCCTACGGCTGGCGCTTCGCCGACCACCAGCTGCCCGCGCGGCGCTACCTGTTCCACCCCGAGGGCAACGACCGCGCCGCGCTGCTGCTCGACGACGGTCTCGAAGTGGGCCTCGCCCCGGAGCCCTTCGAGCTGACGGCCTCCTACCTCGCCGGCGCGACCGGGGAGGGCGGCGGCTACGCCTGCCGCGCGGCGGCGCGGCGCTCGTTCGGCACGCTCAACCTGGCGCTAGGCGCCTCGGTCTGGCGGGAGCGCCGCGCCGGCGGCCACGACCGCGTCGCCGGGGGCTTCGGCTACGCCGCGGCCGGCCCCGTCAGCTGGGTGTGGCAGCTCGACGAGACGCGCGTCGGCGGCGACCTCGGACGGCTGGTCACCCACGAGTTGGCCGTGCGCGTCCGGCGGGGATGGGGCCTGCGCGCGACCTACGGCTTCCAGGATCCCGATCGCGCGCTGGCCGACGGAGCCCGCACCGCCTGGAGCCTGGGCGTCGACGCCCTGCTGGGGGCCGCACCTGGCGCCATGCTGATCGCGCGCCGGGAAGAGGCCGACCGCGGGCCGCGGGCGCCGGAACCCGACGCGACCCGCGGCGAATTCGTGCTGCACTTCCTGTTCTGAACCGCCGGCCCCGACCTCCGGGAGAGAACATGACCCATCGCACCGCCGCCCTCGTCGCCGCTCCGGCCCTGCTGCTGGCCCTGCTCGGCGCCGCGACCGCCCGCGCCGCGGACTTCGTCCTGGCGCCGAACGCCGGCTCCACTGTGGGATTCGAATCGAAGGCGCCGCTGGGAATCCTTCCGCGGCGAGACCCGCGCCGTCGGCGGCCGCATCCGCGGACCTGGACCATCTCGCCGGCGACGTCGAGGTGACGGTGGACGTCGATCTCGCCGCCCTGGACACCGGCATCGGCCTGCGAAACCGCCACATGCGCGAGAACCACCTCGAGACCGACCGCTTCCCGCAGGCCGTGTTCCGCGGCGCGCGCATCCTGAAGCCCGGCCGGCCGCCCCTCTTCGGGCGGCGCCAGCGAGGTCGTCGTGGCGGGCGAGCTCGACCTGCACGGGGTCGTGAAACCCCTGACCTGCCGCGCCGGGCTGTCCCTGTCACGGGACGGCGTGCTGACGATCGTCGCCGATTTCCCGGTGCGCCTGTCGGATCACGCGATCCCGCGTCCCGGGTTCCTGACCATGAAGCTGGCCGACGAACAGCGCGTCAGCCTGCGCCTGGAAGCCCGACCCGCTGGCGCAGGTGCGCCATGACACCGCGCCTCCCGTTCGCGATCCTCGCCGCCGCCGGACTGGCGCTCCTCGGGTGCGCCGACGAGGGGGCCGTTCTCCCTCTCCCCGGCGGCGGCGACGAACTCCTGTACGCCCGCGACATCCAGCCCTGTGGGACCGCGGCTGCACGGGCTGCCACTCGCCGGCGGCACGGCCGGCCTCGACCTCACCGCCGACAGCAGCCACGCCGCCCTGGTGGGCGTGCCGGCCACGGTGCGCGGCCGATCGCGTGACGGCCGGCGATCCGGACGCGTCGGTGCTGTTCGGAAGCTGGCCGGCAACGGCTTTACGGCGGCCTGATGCCGGAGGGCGGCCCGCCCTGTCGGCGCCGGAACTGGAACTCGTGCGCCGCTGGATGCCGGCGGCGCGCTCCGACAACTGACAAGGAGGACCGATGAACGGCACGACGAAAGCAAGCACGAGCGGGATGATCGCGAAACGGATGCGATCGGCGGTCGTGTCGGGCTCCCTGCTGCTGCTCGCCGCCACGGCGGGCGCCTTCTCCGCGGGACCGCAGGACGGCAGGACCAACGCGCCCGGCGAGACCAACTGCACCGCCTGCCACGCGACCTTTCCTCTGAATTCGGGAACGGGCAGCCTCGCGATCACGAACCTGCCGGCCGCCTACACCCCGGGTCAGAACTATCTCCTGAACGTGAGCCTGCAGGACCCCGCGGCCCAGCGCTGGGGGTTCGAGCTGACGCTGCTGGATCAGGCCGGCGTCAGCGCCGGCACGCTGGCCGCCGTCGATGTCACCGTCCAGATCAGCACGGGAGGCCCCTTCGGACGCACCTACGCCAAACACACCAGTTCCGGGAACTTCCTGGGACAGACCGGCGGGGCCTCCTGGCTCGTCTCCTGGACGGCGCCGGCGGCGGGCGCGGGCGACCTGCGGCTCTACATCGCGGGCAACGCCGCCAACGGCAGCTTCGACAACACCGGCGACCGCATCTACGCGACGAACTTCCCGATCCCCGAGTCCACGGCCACCGACGC
Organism: bacterium; assembly: GCA_016719645.1. GTDB lineage: Bacteria > Krumholzibacteriota > Krumholzibacteriia > LZORAL124-64-63 > LZORAL124-64-63 > PNOJ01. The sequence continues at coordinate 5,900 of JADJYS010000031.1, read as the reverse complement.
GCCGCCGCTCGCGACGGCCGACCTGCGCCAGAATCGACCCAACCCGTTCAACCCCAGGACCGAGATCGCCTTCGACCCGGCTCCGCGACGGCCGTGTCGCCCTGACGGTCCACGCCCTGGACGGCCGGCGCGTGGCCACGCTCGTCGACGGGCTGCTGGGCGCCGGCCCGCACCGGGCCGATTGGGACGGTCGGGACGACGCGGGGCAGGGCGTCGCCTCGGGCACCTACGTCTACCGCCTGACGACCGCGGCGGGCAGCATCGTGCGCCGCATGACCCTGCTGCGCTGAGCGGCATCCGCACTCAAGGCGTGGGCTCCCAGCGGGCCCACGCCACGACCCTCCCGACCGCCGCCGCCGCCAGCCCCGCCGCGAACAGGACTCGCCCCACCCGCCACCACGCCCGGATCCGCCGCGCGCGGTGCGGCGCCCCCGCGGGGAGCGCGCGCGCCAGCGACGGCACCCCCAGCGCGTCGCAGAGCAGCCAATAGGCGTCGGTGCGGGCGAAGGGAAGCGTGTTCCAGGCGACCGCGGTCAGGATCGCGCCGCCGGCGCCCAGCAGTTCCGGCCGCTGCCACGCCCGGCCGGCGCAGAGCAGCAGCCCGCCCAGCGGCAGCTGCAGGGCGACGCCGGCGGCATCCACCCGCAGGCGATCGCGCCGGGGCAGCAGCGCGGCCTCGGTCACGTCGCACCACAGCACCGGCACCAACCAGACCAGGCCCGCGCCGATGGCGCCGGGCCGTCCCCCGCCCCGGTGCAGGGCCGCCGCGTGTCCCAGCTCGTGCACGACGGCGGCCAGGACCACGGCCGTCACCGCGAGCACCGCCTGAGGCCAGGCGACGGGTGCAGCGGGGCGGCCGCCGGCGGGCGATGCCAGACCCAGCGCACAGAGCAGCAGCCCGGACGCTGCGGAGGCGGCCAGCGCCGGCCAGACGGTCGCCGGGGCCAGGCGTCGGGCCAGCGGCCGCACGACCCGCGCGGGCAGCAGCGTCGCGCGCAGCCGGGCGCGCCGCGGGCGCGGCGCGGCGGCGAGCAGTTCGCCGAGACGATCGGGATCGTCGCCGTCGCGCAGACGCCGGGCCAGGTCCGCGGGCAGCAGGAAGCGGCGGCCACTGCAGCGCAGCAGCCAGCGGCCGTCGGGGCGGGCTTCGAGATCGGCGGCGGCGTCCAGCATGCGATGATCCTTCACGCCCCGACCAGATCGGCCAGCCCGAGCGTGGCGAGCCGCCGGACATGGCCCTCCACCCAGCGGCGGCCGCAGAGGGCGCGCAGTTCGGTCAGGGTGGGCGACGCGGCCCGCAGCAGGTCGAGGGACGCGTCGCGCAACCCCTCGGCGGCGTAGAACGCCGTCGCCGCGCGTGTCGGCGAGGATGCCGGGCCCCACACTTCCACGCCGGCGCGCAGGGCGACCGCACGCGGTCCGGGCGGTGCGCGGAGGGCTTCCAGGAAGCGGGCCTCGCGCCGCTGCAGTTCCCGCGGATCGGGCGCCAGCCTGTCGCTCGCGAAGCACGCGCTCGCGGCGCCCAGCATCCCCCAGGCCGACCACTGCTCGGGCGAGCGGCGCACTTCGGCGAAGAGCCAGTCGTACAGCCGGACCGTGATCGTCGCCGGATCGGCGCCCGCGGGCCACGGTTCCGGCGCGCCGGCTTCCCAGAGCAGCGACCCGTCGGGCCGCCAGCGCACGGTCAGGGCGCATGCACGGGCAGTCGGCGTGGCCGAGCAGGCGGCCCAGCCCGGTGCGGACGCGCAGGTCGCGGCCGGGCAGCCGGTACGTCAGGCCGCGGTCGCGCGTGGCCGCCATCCCGCCTTCGCCGCTGTTGCCGTCCAGGAAGACCAGCACCGGGCGCTCCCTCCCGCAGGCAGCGCAGCAACCGGCCCGCGAACGCCGGCCGGTCCGTCACCAGCCACTCGGGTTCGCCGGACAGGCCCAGCGCCCGGCGCTGCCGGTCGGCGTCGACGCGCAGCCGGTCGTGGGCGGCGCGGTCCAGCAGCACGACCGGCGACAGGCCGAGGTCCAGGTACAGCCCCGGGATCAGCGAGTAAGGTCCGAGGTGCAGGCCGAGCACCAGGCCGCGGTGCAGGGCGCGATGGGCGGCCAGGAACGCGCGGGCCTCGGCGCGCAGTCGCCCGTGATCCCCCTCGCCGTCGCGCAGGATCCGGCGCGCGAGATCGCCGCAGGCGCGCCGTCCGGCATCCAGGGCGGCGAGCGTCGCGGCGCTCGCGTCGGGATCGAGGGCCTGCAGGTTCCAGAGCTCCCAGCGGCGGCGCGACGACGGGCTGTGCGCGGGCGGCATGTGCGTCCTCCCCGGCCGGAGGCGTGACGGCCCGTCCGTCGCCGGCCGCGGCGGACGGGCCTGGATCGACGGGTCTCAGGGCCCCCAGACGGAGTCGTCCACGGCCTCGGGGTACTTCTCCAGCTTGCACTGGCAGAAGCTGCTGCAGCACGCCGTCGCCCACGTCGTCGCCGAGCAGGGGGCTGGTCTCGAGGCGTTCCTCGAGTTCCTCGATCCCGAGCCAGCGAGCGCCGCCGACGTCGCGGTTCTTCGTGTCGGTCATTTCCACCTCCTCTTCGTGTGCCAGGGGTGCGCTGTCCGGTCGCGACGGGAGGCGGGGCAAGCGCGGCACCAGCCCGCGGAAATTCCGGCGTTCGGCTGCTGCCGGCGGCGCGGCGCGATCCGGGGCCGCGCGAGGCGCGTCGGCCCGTGAGGCGACTGCGCCGGGGGACATGCCGGGCCCGGCGGCGACAACGAAGGGGACGCGCGGCGCGCCGGCCTGACGGCGGGTGACGCCCGCGCCGGGGGCTGCTATTGCGGCCATCAACCGGAAGCGACCGTCCGCGAGGAGAACCGGCGTGCCCTGCACCGACATCTCGGCCTGATGTACGGCATCCTCGTGGCGCTGATCGTCGTGGTTCGGGTCTGGTGGGTCTACTACCTGACGCGCGAAGGCCACCACTACGGAGAAAGCTACCAGCTCCAGCGCTACCGCACCCGACCAGATGCACGCCGTCTACATCCTCGAGACGGTGCCCGAGGCCTGGGACGACCCTTCCCAGATGCTGGGCCGGGCCTTCCCCACCCACTTCCACCGGACCGACAAGGGTGGAGGTGGGCATCAACCCGGAGGCGGTCGCCGAAGTCCAACGTGGAGGCCGCGTGCGCTGGCGCATGTTCACGACCGAGGGCGTGGTGTTCCTGCTCGCTGCTGGAAGCGCGGGCACGACCATCCTGACCCTGGCCTCGCGGCGGGAGCGCGACTTCCGGCGCGCGCGCGAGCTGTTCCTGGCCGGGGCGACACGAGTTCAAGACGCCGCTGGCGACATCCCGCCTCTACCACCGAGACCCTGCAGCGCCCCGACCTGCCGCCGGACGCCGGCCTGCGCATCCCGCGGCGCGATGCTGCAGGACGTCGAAGCGGCGCTCGAGGCGATGGTCGAGCAGGTGCTGTCAGTGCCCAAGGACGAGGACCACCTGCGCGGCACGCCTTAGACGATCGACCTCGCGGACGTGACCCGCGACGTGCTGGAATCCATGGGGCCTTCCTCGTGGATCAAGGCGCCCGGATCGAGGTGGACGTGCCGGACGGGCACCTCTCGTGACCAGCAACCACCGAGCGCTGCGCGTGGCCGTGCGCAACCTCGTCCACAACGCGGTCCACTACAGTCCGCCGCCGGCGCAGGTGACCGGCGACGCTCTACCGCGACGGGAACCGCCACCGGCTGACCGTGCGCGACCGCGGGCCGGGGCATCCCCGGCGCGAGCAGCGCCGCGTCTTCGAGCTTCTACCGGGCCGAGACCGGCGCCGGCTCGCTGAACGAGCGGCCGCGCGGCTCGAGGCTCGGCCACCAATATACCTGGTCCAGCAGCGCAACATCGAGACCTGGGCGGCCGCGTGGAACTGGAGAGCGAGGAGGGGCGCGGGGCGGCCTTCACCCTGGTGCTGCCCGTCTTCGAGGAGGTCGCGATGAAACGACGCATCCTGGTGGTGGAGGACGACGCGCAACGTCGCCGAGACGCGCCGAGCGCCTCAACGCGGCGGGGCTACCTCCGTCGACGCCGCCAGCGTCGCGCAGGCGCTCGAGCGCGTGGCGCAGTCCGCGCCCAACCTGGTGCTGCTCGATGTCGGGCTGCCCGATGGCGATGGCTTCGAGCTCGCGCGCGAACTGCGCGTGCGGGCGCCGCGCGCGGCGATCATCTTCCTCACCGCCCAGGCCAATCCCGAGGATCGCGTGCGCGGCCTGGAACTCGGGGCCGACCACTGTGCCCAAGCCCTTCCACTTCCGCGAGCTGCTGCTGCGCGTGCAGAACTGCCTGAAGCGCGCCCAGAGCCTGGCCGAGCCCGTGGGCGAGCTGCCCGCGGGGCCGGTGGGCATCGGCCGCGCGCGCGTCGACTTCGAGCGCTTCGCCGCCGAGGTCGAGGGCCGCTGGCGGCCGCTGCACGCGCGGAGGAGTGCGCCGTGCTGCGCCTGCTCGCGAGCCGCGTCGGCAAGGCGGTGAGTCGCGACGGATCCTGGACGTGGCCTGGTCGCCGGACGAGTTCCCCGACCTCGCGCACGGTCGACAACTTCATCGTGCGCCTGCGGAGTCATCGAAGCCGATCCCGCCAGCCCGGCGCACATCCTCACCGATGCACGGCACGGGTACCGCCGGCCCGCTGGCGCGCGAGGTGAAGCGCCGCACGCTCGAGCGGCCGCCTCAGTCGCAGCAGGTAAGCCCACCGGGCGCCTCGCGACCGTCGCCGTCATAGCCGTCCACGCGGCGCAGTGCTCGCCGGCAGGACCCGGTCCAGCAGGACGGCCCGCCGCCGGCCCGCGAGACCTCCGCCCGGACAGGGCCCGGCCCCCAGGCGAACGACCCCGACCCGGGGGTTGGCGGGGTTGGGCTCGAGAAGCATCTCCATCTCGGGCGCCTCGACGAAGGGCGCGGGCGGCATCGCACCCCGGCCCGATCCAGGCTCCGCCCCCCACGACCTCCTGCAGCCAGTACGCCTCACCGACGGCGCCGGGCTGGAGTGTCAAACCCACATATACTCGGCCTGCCCCAGCAGAGCTCGTCGTTCAGCGAGATTGCGGTCGTCGGCCGCAGCTCCCCGCCAGGCGTACAGCCCACCGCGTCAAACGCGCCCTTCGACCCGCCAGTTGACCTCGACGAAGTGGTCGGGCCGCCTGGTCTGTAACCGCTACTGCACCACCGCAGGCGGCTGGGTGTAAGACTGGAGCCCGATGACCATGCGCTCGGCGGCCCGGGGTTGACGGAGGTTTCGATATCGACCAGGGCGAACCAGTTGTCGCCGTCGCCGGCCCACCCGTAGTTGATGTGGACCTGGCGCCCGCCGCCCAGCTCGCGCCAGCCGTCGCGAACTCATGGTGTGGATGATCGAGCTGTAGAGCAGCGGTCGGCCGGCGTCGATCTCGGCCTGGATCATGGCCAGCCAGGCGGCCTCGGTGTAGCGGAAGCTGGATCACCTCGCGCGAGGTGGGCAGGGAAGCGGTAGTTGTTGACCAGCGCCGAACAGGCCATCGCCAGCGACGCCGACGAACCGCAGACAGTGAAGTCCGTGCGGCAGGCCGGGGCCACCTCGTAGCACAGCTCGGCCGTCGCGGCGCGCTCGTCTTCCGACGACTCGCCGTCCACGACGATACGGCATCAGCGTCCGTGTCGTAGGGGTCCGAACTCGGCGCGCAGGGTGTCGCCAGACGTCACGTGCCCGCAGCCGTCGTCGCCCACGCCCACCAGTAGGCCGTCCGTCCTTCCCCCGCAGCGGCCAGTGGTGGTAAGCCAACATGTGGGCGGCGGCCCGGGGCGTGCAGCCGACGAAGGTGCGCAACGTCGCCCGGCAGGCTGAGGGTGTTAGTAGGGGCCAGCCCTGGTGCCACGTGGTCTCGAGCATGGGGCTTCCCGC
>JADJYS010000030.1 GCA_016719645.1 bacterium | reverse complement strand
GGGTGCAGGCCGCCCACGATGTGGAACTCACTGGTGCCGGGGATGAAGCCGCGGCGGGCTGCCTGACGCACTCCCTGCGGGCTGTAGCTCCAGGTGCCCGGGGCGTTCGGGTCGTCGGCATAGGCGCACAGCCTGCAGCCCACGGCGCAGACGTTGGTCGCAGTGATGTGCCGGCTGGATGTTGTAGAAGACCTTGCGCCCGTGCATCCGCTCGCGGACGGAGTGGGCCAGCCAGCCCAGCAGCGGCAGGTCGTCGCTCGCGGCCAGCAGCAGGCCGTCGCGCCTGCCGAGGCGGTGCCTGCGGCGATCTTGCGTGCGACGGGGCCAGCGGGTGAATGGGGATCATCGCGCCTCCCGGCGTCGTCCGCGGCCGGGCTCCTCAGCGCTCGTCGGCCCTCCTGGACAGCTTCTGATCTGCGGCAGCAGGGTCGTGTCGAACATCTCTTCTGGCTGACCTCGACGCTGTGGATCTCCTCGATGCCGCGGCGCAGGCCGGCCAGCACGCTGGTGACCTCGATGTTGCTGCAAGCGGCAAAGCCAGCGGCGCAGTTTCTCCATGGCTTCGATCATCTTCTGCCGCCTCGCGCGGCCATCTACGACCAGCTCGAAGCCGACGGCGGCCTCGTGCAGGCCCATCCAGAATATGCTCGTCGCGGCTGACGGCGCCCTGAGCCCCTCGGCGGTCAGCGCGACCGAATCGACGTAGCGGCGGTTGCTGGAAGGCCTCCACGGCCCGGGTCAGCAGATCGGCGCTCATCTCGCTCCTTCTTCGTCAGGCGTCCTGTTCCCTCAGGCGTCCTGGCCGTCGTTCATCACGTCCACCGGCAGGTAGCGGTCGGCCTCCTCCTCGAAGGCCAGCCGCCGGATGTCCTTCATCCGCCTTCGATGTAAGACCCGGCCCTGGAGGTGGTCGCACTCGTGCTGCATGACCACCGCCTGGTAGCTCCCCGAGGTCCTCGACGACCTCGCCGTCCTCGTCCAGGTAGCGGACGCACCGCCGCGGGGCCGCTCGACGTAGCCCGCGCATCCCGGGCAGGCTCAGGCACCCCTCCGCGTACATCCCGGAACAGCTTGTCGGTCGTCGGGGTGATCTCGGGGTTGATCACCACGCGCACCAGCGGCGTGCCGTCGTCGTCGGTCTCGCCGCCGACCAGGGCCAGCTGCTTGGGACGTGCACCTGCGGGTGGCCAGGCCGATCCCGTTGTACGTCCATGTTCTGGAACATGTCCTGGATCAGGGCCTGGTCTCCGGGCCGGCGATCTCTGCGGCGGGATTTCGGGTCGGCGACCCGGCGCAGGACGGGGTGGCCCAGGCGGGCGACCTTCAGGATGGCCGTGGGTGTCCTCCGCGCGACGCCCGGGCGGGCGGGCCGCGATCCTCGATGTCGGGCGCCGGCGCTGCCGGATCGGTCCGGACGCCCCACGTTAACGCTTCTTCGGCGCCCCGGCCGCAAGCGGTTTCGGGCGCGGCGGGACGCCTGGCGGGGGCCGCCGCCGGCGTCGAATCGGGGGCCGCCGCCGCGGCACGCAGCAGCGCAATACCACCGGTCGCCCTGCCGGACCATGTCGGCCGCGCCCATCGTCTGCATGCCGCGGGCGGCGCAGGCGTGCTGCTCGCCGGCGGGCTTGGCGGCCCTGGGCGGCGGCGCAGTGTCGCAGTACAGCTTGCCGCCGACCAGCGTGGCCTGGTCCTGGGCACGGCCATGCCGCAGTCCGCGCACTTGGCGGCCTCGGCCCTGGGGCCGCAGCCGGCGACCAGGATGGCGCCGCACGCCAGGCGCCCAGCAGCGCCGCTTGGATCGTCTTGCGCATCACGTCCGCACCTCCGGAACACGTTCGTCCGTTCGGCGGCAGTGTAGCGCAGGTTCAGCTGGCTGACCATGCCAGTGCTTCGAATCGTACTTTGACGGGCATCCCGGCACGCTACCCTCCGGCGAGACCGCGGCGATGCCGCCGCATCGCGCCCGCACCCGCGGGGACGACCATGCCCACGCTTCCTGGGACGCTGGCCGCGAACCGCCCGCCGGGCTGCCCGGCGCAGCCCTGCTGCGGGTCGCCACCCTGCCGGCGCTGCTCTACGTCTTCCTGTTCGCCATCGCCCTGCTGGGCACGGCCTTCTGCGGCCTTCGGCGACGATTTTCGGCCGGCCCTCATCGCCGGCACCAGCAACCGGTCGTCGGCCTGCTCATCGGGCTGCTGGCGACCTCGCTGGTCCAGAGCTCCTCGGGCACCACCCCGATCGTCGTGGGCATGGTGGCGGCCGGCGCGCTGACTGTCCGCGGCGCGATCCCGATCATCATGGGCGCCAACATGGGCACCACCATCACCAACACGATCGTCGCGATGGGGCGATGGGGCGGCGCGCGAGTTCCGGCGCGCCTTCGCCGGCGCCACGATGCACGACTTCTTCAACCTGCTGACGATCCTGCTGCTGTTCCCTGGAGATGGGCACGCACTACCTGGAGAGCGCCGCCACCTGGCTGTCGTCGCACCTGGTCGGCGCCCGGGGCGTGGAATTTCGAGGGCCCGGTCAAGGCGACCACCGACCCGCCCGCCGACGCTGCGGGACCTGCTGCTCGGTCCCTGGCGCCTGCACGGCACGGCGGCGGCGGTGCTGATGCTGGCCGTCTCGCTGGTGTGCTGCTGTTCGGAGCCTTGATCCTGCTGACCCGCCTGATGCGCCGCGTCGTGATGGCCCGCGCCGAGGGCGTCTTCAACGACTACCTGCAGCGCAACGGCCTGCTGGGCATGCTGGTGGGGCTGGTCGTGACGGTCCTGGTGCAGAGCAGCTCGATCACCACCAGCCTGCTGGTGCCGCTGATCGGTGCGGGCATCGTCCAGCTCGAGGCGGCCTTCGCCGTGACCCTGGGCGCCAACATCGGCACGACGGTGACCGCCCTGCTGGCCTCGTTGGCCGGCAACGGCGCCGCGGTGACCGTGGCCCTGGTCCACCTGCTGTTCAACCTGACCGGCACGCTGATCTTCTACCCGCTGCCCGCGCTGCGCCGGATCCCCGTCCGGCTGGCGCGCCTGCTCGCGCTGGCCGCGTGCCGCAACCGGCTGGTGGCGCTGTACTATGTCCTGGGCGTGTTCTTCGCCATGCCCCTGCTCTTCATCGTGATCTCCAAGGCCCTGGGCGGCTCCCGTTAGGAGTGACGAGATGAACGTGTTCCGCAGCTTCCGCGAGATCTTCCGCCAGGACAACTGGAGCCAGGCCACCACCGGCCGCGTGGGCGAGATGCTGGATCTGTGCGTGGCGATGAACAGCTTCGTCTACCGCGTCCTGATCGAGGGCCTGCCCTACGACGCGGCGCAGTCCGGAACTGTACGACCGCGACAAGCGCGTCAACGTCCTGGAGCGCGAGGTGCGGCGCAGCGTCGTGACGCACCTGGCGCTGGGCCAGGCAGCGGCGACATCCCGTCGGGCCTGATCTTCATGAACGCCGTGAAGGACGCCGAGCGCATCGGCGACTACATCAAGAACATCTACGACGTCGCCCGCGAGCTGATGCCCGGAGCGCCGGGACCGCGGCCTCTACAAGGCGAAGCTGAAGGTCTTCGCCGACCCCATGCGCGACCTGATGCTCGAGACCGCCGACGTCTTCAGCCGCAGCGACGAGCAGGCGGCCCGGCGCATCCTCGACCTGGTGCGCGTGGAGGAGAAGGCGCTCGAGGCCGCGATCAAGGACATCACGCGCAGCGACCTGAAGACCAGCGACGCCGTCTGCCTGGTGCTGGTGATGCGCTTCTACAAGCGCATCTTCAGCCACCTGTCCAACATCGCCTCGACGGTCTGCCTGCCGGTCGACCGCATGGATTTCTTCGACGAGTGACGCGGGAGCGCGGCGCCGCGAACGGAGACGAGATGAGCGCTCCCGCGAGGGTCCCCGCCGACTTCCCCCTACCCCCGAGGGCCTGCCGCCCGCCCTGCTGTCCCAGCTGCGCGAGCACGGCCGGGCGGCGCGCCTCGCCGCCGGCGACATGTACCTGCGCGAGCACGCGGCGGTCGAGTCCTTCGCCCTGGTGCGCAGCGGCGCACTGCGCGTGTACAAGACGGGCGAGAACGGGCGCGAGATCACGCTGTACGGCGTGGGACCGGGCGAGTGCTGCACGGTGAACGTGCTGTGCCTGCTCGGGACGCCCCAGTCCCGCCGCCGCCGCCGCGGAGACCGCGGTCGAAGCGGTCATCTACCCGCGCCGCCTCTTCCTGCGCTGGATGGCCGAACACGAGGCGATGCGCGCCTACGTCTTCGGCATCCTGGCCGACAAGGTCGGCGACATGATGGCCCTGATCGAGGAAGTGGCCTTCCAGCGCATGGACCGGCGGCTCGCCGCCTACCTCGTCGAGCGCGGCGGCGCCGCCGGTTCCGCCCTGGAATGCACGCACGAGACGGTGGCCGCCGATCTCGGCACGGCCCGCGAGGTCGTCAGTCGCCTGCTCAAATCCTTCGAGCAGCGCGGCCTGGTGACGCTCGCGCGGGGGCGCATCGGGATCGCGGACCCGGCGGGCCTGCGGGGAAGCCGCCCTCTGAGCTCGATCCGGCCGCGATTTCACTCCGGATAAAATAATACCTGTTATCACAAGTATTGGTGACTAAGTCACGGTCGCCGGCTTCCGGTGCGCCTAGGGTGGCTGTGTCATCGCGTCCGCACACCGCCGAAGGAGAGCACCATGAAGAAGAACGTAGGGCCCCTGGATCGCAGCCTCCGCCTCGTGATCGGCCTGGGTCTGGTCGCCCTGGCCGTGATGGGACCGCGCACCCCCTGGGGCTGGATCGGTCTGGTCCCGCTGCTGACGGCGGTGTCGAGCTGGTGCCCGCTGTACACCCTGCTCGGCAAGAGCACCTGCCCCGTCGTCCGGGCCGGGGGGCGCTGAGGTGGGACGGCGCGTCGTCGTGCTCGCAACCTTCGCGTCGCTGGCGGCGTCCCTGGGGGCCGCGCCGGCCGACGCGCTGCCGCGGTACTCGGCGCGCTACGGGCAGTCCTGCCTGCTCTGTCACGAGAATCCCACCGGCGGCGGCATGCGCAGCGCCTACGCTGCGGAGTACCTGATCCCGGAGGAGTTGGCTGCGCCGTCCTCGCCCGAGGCGCGGTTCTCGCCGGGCATCGGCGAACGTGTCGCCGTCGGTGCGGATCTGCGGACCCTGCTCTACGAGAGCGACGGCGAACGCGACGGCGTGCTCGCCATGCAGGCCGACGTCTACCTGTCGGTGCGCATGGACGACCGCACGTCGGTCTACGTCGAGCGCGGCCGCGGCGGCCAGGGCGAGGCCTTCGGCACCGCGCGCCACCTGCCGGCCGACGGCTACCTGAAGGCCGGGCGCTTCCTGCCGGCCTACGGCTGGCGCTTCGCCGACCACCAGCTGCCCGCGCGGCGCTACCTGTTCCACCCGAGGGCAACGACCGCGCCGCGCTGCTGCTCGACGACGGTCTCGAAGTGGCCTCGCCCCGGAACCCTTCGAGCTGACGGCCTCCTACCTCGCGGGTGCGACCGGGGAGGGCGGCGGCTACGCCTGCCGCGCGGCGGCGCGGCGCTCGTTCGGCACGCTCAACCTGGCGCTAGGCGCCTCGGTCTGGCGGGAGCGCCGCGCCGGCGGCCACGACCGCGTCGCCGGGGGCTTCGGCTACGCCGCGGCCGGCCCCGTCAGCTGGGTGTGGCAGCTCGACGAGACGCGCGTCGGCGGCGACCTCGGACGGCTGGTCACCCACGAGTTGGCCGTGCGCGTCCGGCGGGGATGGGACCTGCGCGCGACCTACGGTTTCCAGGATCCCGATCGCGCGCTGGCCGACGGAGCCCGCACCGCCTGGAGCCTGGGCGTCGACGCCCTGCTGGGGCCGCACCTCGGCGCCATGCTGATCGCGCGCCGGGAAGAGGCCGACCGCGGGCCGCGGGCGCCGGAACCCGACGCGACCCGCGGCGAATTCGTGCTGCACTTCCTGTTCTGAACCGCCGGCCCCGACCTCCGGGAGGGAACATGACCCGTCGCACCGCCGCCCTCGTCGCCGCACCGGCCCTGCTGCTGGCCCTGCTCGGCGCCGCGACCGCCCGCGCCGCGGACTTCGTCCTGGCGCCGAACGCCGGCTCCACCGTGGGATTCGAATCGAAGGCGCCGCTGGAATCCTTCCGCGGCGAGACCCGCGCCGTCGGCGGCCGCATCCGCGCGGACCTGGACCATCTCGCCGGCGACGTCGAGGTAACGGTGGACGTCGATCTCGCCGCCCTGGACACCGGCATCGGCCTGCGAAACCGCCACATGCGCGAGAACCACCTCGAGACCGACCGCTTCCCGCAGGCCGTGTTCCGCGGCGCGCGCATCCTGGAAGCCCGGCCGGCCGCCCTCGCTCCGGGCGGCGCCAGCGAGGTCGTCGTGGCGGGCGAGCTCGACCTGCACGGGGTCGTGAAACCCCTGACCTGCCGCGCCGGGCTGTCCCTGTCGCGGGACGGCGTGCTGACGATCGTCGCCGATTTCCCGGTGCGCCTGTCGGATCACGCGATCCCGCGTCCCGGGTTCCTGACCATGAAGCTGGCCGACGAGCAGCGCGTCAGCCTGCGCCTGGAAGCCCGGCCCGCCGGCGCGGGCGCGCCATGACGCCGCGCCGCCCGCTCACGATCCTCGCCGCCGCCGGACTGGCGCTTCTCGTCGGGTGCGCCGACGAGGGGGCCGTTCTCCTCTCCCCCGGCGGCGGCGACGAACTCCTGTACGCCCGCGACATCCAGCCCCTGTGGGACCGCGGCTGCACGGGCTGCCACTTCGCCGGCGGCACGGCCGGCCTCGACCTCACCGCCGACAGCAGCCACGCCGCCCTGGTGGGCGTGCCGGCCACGGGGTACGCGGCCGATCGCGTGACGGCCGGCGATCCGGACGCGTCGGTGCTGTTCGGGAAGCTGGCCGGCAACGGCCTGTACGGCGGCCTGATGCCGGAGGGCGGCCCCGCCCTGTCGGCGCCGGAACTGGAACTCGTGCGCCGCTGGATCGCCGGCGGCGCGCTCGACAACTGACAAGGAGGACCGATGAACGGCACGACGAAAGCAAGCACGAGCGGGATGTTCGCGAAACGGCTGCGATCGGCGGCCGTGTCGGGCTCCCTGCTGCTGCTCGCCGCCACGGCGGGCGCCTTCTCCGCGGGACCGCAGGACGGCCGGACCAACGCGCCCGGCGAGACCAACTGCACCGCCTGCCACGCGACCTTCCCCCTGAATTCGGGAACGGGCAGCCTCGCGATCACGAACCTGCCGGCCGCCTACACCCCAGGTCAGAACTATCTCCTGAACGTGAGCCTGCAGGACCCCGCGGCCCAGCGCTGGGGGTTCGAGCTGACGCTGCTGGATCAGGCCGGCGTCAGCGCCGGCACGCTGGCCGCCGTCGATGTCACCGTCCAGATCAGCACGGGAGGCCCCTTCGGACGCACCTACGCCAAACACACCAGTTCCGGGAACTTCCTGGGACAGACCGGCGGGGCCTCCTGGCTCGTCTCCTGGACGGCGCCGGCGGCGGGCGCGGGCGACCTGCGGCTCTACATCGCGGGCAACGCCGCCAACGGCAGCTTCGACAACACCGGCGACCGCATCTACGCGACGAACTTCCCGATCCCCGAGTCCACGGCCACCGACGCGCCACCGCTCGCGACGGCCGACCTGCGCCAGAACCGCCCCAACCCGTTCAACCCCAGGACCGAGATCGCCTTCGACCTGGCCCGCGACGGCCGTGTCGCCCTGACGGTCCACGCCCTGGACGGCCGGCGCGTAGCCACGCTCGTCGACGGGCTGCTGGGCGCCGGCCCGCACCGGGCCGATTGGGACGGTCGGGATGACGCGGGGCAGGGCGTGGCTTCCGGCACTTACGTCTACCGCCTGACGACCGCTGAAGGCAGCGTCGTGCGTCGCATGACTCTGTTGCGCTGAGCGGCGTCCACACTCAGGGCGTGGGCTCCCCGCGGGCCCACGCCATGACCCTCGCGACCGCAACCGTCGCCAGCCCCGCCGCGAACAGGACCCGCCCCACCCGCCACCACATCCGGATCCGCCGCGCGCGCATCGGCGCGCCCGCGGGGAGCGCGCGCGCCAGCGACGGCACCCCCAGCGCGTCGCAGAGCAGCCAGTAGGCGTCGGTGCGGGCGAAGGGCAGCGCGTTCCAGGCGACCGCGGTCAGGATCGCGCCGCCGGCGCCCAGCAGTTCCGGCCGCTGCCACGCCCGACCGGCGCAGAGCAGCAGCCCGCCCAGCGGCAGCTGCAGGGCGACGCCGGCGGCATCCACCCGCAGGCGATCGCGCCGGGGCAGCAGCGCGGCCTCGGTCACGTCGCACCACAGCACCGGCACCAACCAGAACAGGCCCGCGCCGATGGCGCCGGCCCGTCCCCCGCCCCGGTGCAGAGCCGCCGCGTGCCCCAGTTCGTGCGCGGCGGCGGCCAGGACCACGGCCGTCACCGCGAGCAGCACCTGAGGCCAGGCGACGTGTGCGGCGGGGCGGCTGCCGGCGGACAACGCCAGACCCAGCGCACTGAGCAGCAGCCCGAACGCCGCGGAAGCGGCCAGCGCCGGCCAGACGGTCGCCGGGGCCAGGGCCTCGGCCAGCGGCCGCACGACCCGCGCGGGCAGCAGCGTCGCGCGCAGCCGGGCGCGCCGCGGGCGCGGCGCGGCGTCGAGCAGTTCGCCGAGACGATCGGGATCGTCGCCGTCGCGAAGACGCCGGGCCAGGTCCGCGGGCAGCAGGAAGCGGCGGCCGCCGCGGCGCAGCAGCCAGCGGCCGTCGGGGCGGGCTTCGAGATCGGCGGCGGCGCCCGGTGCGCGATGTCCCCTCACGCCCCGACCAGATCGGCCAGCCCGAGCGTGGCGAGCCGCCGGACATGGCCCTCCACCCAGCGGCGGCCGCAGAGGGCGCGCAGTTCGGTCAGGGTCGGCGACGCGGCCCGCAGCAGGTCGAGGGACGCGTCGCGCAACCCCTCGGCGGCGTAGAAGGCCTCGCCGCGCGTGTCGGCGAGGATGCCGGGCTCCCACACCTCCACGCCGGCGCGCAGGGCGATCCGCACGCGGTCCGGGCGGTGCGCGAGGGCTTCCAGGAAGCGGGCTTCGCGCCGCCGCAGTTCCCGCGGATCGGGCGCGAGCCGGTCGCTCGCGAAACACGCGCTCGCGGCGCCCAGCATCCCCCAGGCCGACCACTGCTCGGGCGAGCGGCGCACTTCGGCGAAGAGCCAGTCGTAGAGCCGGACCGTGATCGTCGCCGGATCGGCGCCGGCGGGCCACGGCTCCGGCGCGCCGGCTTCCCAGAGCAGCGACCCGTCGGGCCGCCAGCGCACGGTCAGGGCGTGCACGGGGCAGCCGGCGTGGCCGAGCAGGCGGCCCAGCCCGGTGCGGACGCGCAGGTCGCGGCCCGGCAGCCGGTACGTCAGGCCGCGGTCGCGCGTGGCCGCCATCCCGCCCTCGCCGCTGTTGCCGTCCAGGAAGACCAGCACCGGGCGCTCCTCCCGCAGGCAGCGCAGCAACCGGCCCGCGAACGCCGGCCGGTCCGTCACCAGCCACTCGGGTTCGCCGGACAGGCCCAGCGCCCGGCGCTGCCGGTCGGCGTCGACGCGCAGCCGGTCGTGGGCGGCGCGGTCCAGCAGCACGACCGGCGACAGGCCGAGGTCCAGGTACAGCCCCGGGATCAGCGAGTAAGGTCCGAGGTGCAGGCCGAGCACCAGGCCGCGGTGCAGGGCGCGATGGGCGGCCAGGAACGCGCGGGCCTCGGCGCGCAGTCGCCCGTGATCCCCCTCGCCGTCGCGCAGGATCCGGCGCGCGAGATCATCGCAGGCGCGCCGTCCAGCATCCAGGGCGGCGAGCGTCGCGGCGCTCGCGTCCGGATCGAGGGCCTGCAGGTTCCACAGCTCCCAGCGGCGGCGCGGCGACGGGATGTGCGCGGGCGGCATGTGCGTCCTCCCCGGCCGGAGGCGTGTCGGCCCGTCCGTCGCCGGCCGCGGCGGACGGGCCAGGGTCGGCGGGCCTCAGGGCCCCCAGACGGAGTCGTCCACGGCCTCGGGGTACTTCTCCAGCTTGCACTGGCAGAAGTTGTTGCAGCAGCCGCCGTCGCCCACGTCGTCGCCGAGCAGGGGGCTGGTCTCGAGGCGTTCCTCGAGTTCCTCGATCCCGAGCCGGGCGAGCGCCGCCGGGACGTCGCGGTTCTTCGTGTCGGTCATTTCCACCTCCTTCGTGTGCCAGGGGTGCGCTGTCCGGTCGCGACGGGAGGCGCGGGGCAAGCGCGGCACCAGCCCGCGGAAATTCCGGCGTTCGGCCGCTGCCGGCGGCGCGGCGCGGATCCGGGGCCGCGCGCGGGGCGCGTCGGCCCGTGCGGGCGACTGCGCCGGCGGACATGCCGGCCCGGCGGCGACAACGAAGGGGGACGCGTGGCGCGCCGGCCCGACGGCGGGTGACGCCCGCGCCCGGGGCTGCTATATTGCGGCCGCCAGCCTTGAAGAGACCGTCCGCGAGGAGAACCGGCGTGCGCCTGCACCGACATCTCGGCCTGATGTACGGCATCCTCGTGGCGCTGATCGTCGTGATCGGGGTCTGGTGGGTCTACTACCTGACGCGCGAAGGCCACCACTACGAGAGCTACCAGCTCCAGCGCTACCGCACCGACCAGATGCACGCCGTCTACATCCTCGAGACGGTGCCCGAGGCGCGGGACGACCCCTCCCAGATGCTGGGCCGGGCCTTCCCCCACCTCCACTTCCACCGGACCGACAAGGGGTGGGAGGTGGGCATCAACCCGGAGGCGGTCGCCGAAGTCCAACGGGAGGCCGCGCGGCGCCGGCGCATGTTCATGACCGAGGGCGTGGTGTTCCTGCTGCTGCTGGCCGCGGGCACGACCATCCTGACGCTGGCCTCGCGGCGGGAGCGCGACTTCAAGCGCGCGCGCGAGCTGTTCCTGGCCGGGGCGACGCACGAGTTCAAGACGCCGCTGGCGAGCATCCGCCTCTACACCGAGACCCTCCAGCGCCCCGACCTGCCGCCGGACGCCGGCCTGCGCATCCGCGGCGCGATGCTGCAGGACGTCGAGCGGCTCGAGGCGATGGTCGAGCAGGTGCTGTCGGTGAGCCGGGACGAGGACCACCTGCGCGGCACGCGCGAGACGATCGACCTCGCGGACGTGACCCGCGACGTGCTGGAGTCCATGGGGGCCTTCCTCGCGGACCGCGGGGCCCGCCTCGAGGTGGACGTGCCGGACGGCCACCTCGTGACCGGCGACCGCCAGGCGCTGCGCGTGGCCGTGCGCAACCTCGTCCACAACGCGGTCCACTACAGTCCGCCGCCGGCGCAGGTGACCGTGACGCTCTACCGCGACGGGAACCGCCACCGGCTGACCGTGCGCGACCGCGGGCCGGGCATCCCCCGGCGCGAGCAGCGCCGCGTCTTCGAGAGCTTCTACCGGGCCGAGACCGGCGCCGGCTCGCTGAACGAGCGGCCGCGCGGCTCGGGGCTCGGCCTGTACCTGGTCCAGCGCAACATCGAGAGCCTGGGCGGCCGCGTGGAACTGGAGAGCGAGGAAGGGCGCGGGGCGGCCTTCACCCTGGTGCTGCCCGTCTTCGAGGAGGGGTCGCGATGAAACGGCGCATCCTGGTGGTGGAGGACGACGAGCACCTGGCCGACGGCATGCGGCTGAACCTGGAGTTGGAGGGCTACGAGCCGGTCGTGGCCGTCTCGGCGGAGGAGGGGCTGCACTACTGGAAGCGCGGCGGCGTGGACCTCGTGCTGCTGGACGTGATGCTGCCCGGCATGGACGGCTTCGCGTTCTGCAAGAAGATCCGCGAGGAGGGCGACCGCGTGCCGGTCCTGTTCCTGACCGCGCGGGGCCGCGACGACGACCGCGTGCGCGGCCTGGAGATGGGCGGCGACGACTACATCACCAAGCCCTTCAACCTGCGGGAGCTGCTGGCGCGCATCAAGGGCATCTTCCGGCGCGAGGAGTGGCGCCGCGAGACGACGGCGCCGGACACGCTGGAGATCGGCGATTCGGTCGTCGACCTGCGGTCGCTGACCGTGACCAACCCCCGCGGCGTGCACGCGCTGAAGGACAAGGAGGCCATGATCCTGCGCGTGCTGGCCGAGAAGGACGGCGAACCGGTGGCGCGCCGCACGATCCTGGACCGCATCTGGGGCTACGACGCCTACCCGACCACGCGCACGGTCGACAACTTCATCCTGAACCTGCGCAAGGTCATCGAAGCCGATCCCGCCAGCCCGGCGCACATCCTCACCGTGCACGGCACGGGGTACCGCCTGGCCCGCTAGCGCGCGAGGGTGAAGCGCCGCACGCTCCGCGAGCCGGCCGCCTCCAGTCGCAGCAGGTAGAGCCCCGAGGGCGCCTCGCGACCGTCGCCGTCGCGGCCGTCCCACGCGGCGCGGTGCTCGCCGGCGGGCAGGACCCGGTCCAGCAGGACGGCCCGCCGCCGACCCGCGAGGTCGAAGACCTCCGCCCGGACAGGGCCTTCGGCCGCCAGGCGGAACGACACCCCGACCCGGGGGTTGGCGGGGTTGGGCTCGAGGGACATCTCCATCTCGGGCGCCTCGACGAAGGGCGCGGGCGGCACGAAGGCCGGCCCGATCCAGAGTTCCGGGCTTCCCACCACGACTTCCTGCAGCCAGTACGCCTCCCCGTCGGCGCCGAGCTGGGTGTCGACCCACGTGTACTCGGCCTGCCCAAGCAGGCGCTCGTCGTTCAGCCGGATGCGGTCGTCGGCCGCAGCTCCCCGCCAGACGTAGAAACCCGCCGCGTCGAGGACGCCTTCCACCCGCCAGTTGACCACGATGAGATGGTCGGGCCGCCTGGTCACCAGCAGCCGCTGCACCACCGCGGGCGGCTGGGTGTCGGGCGCGAGCCCGATGACCATGCGCTCGGCGGCGGGGTTGACGGAGGTTTCGATATCGTCCAGGGCGAACCAGTTGTCGCTGTCGCCGGCCCACCCGTAGTTGATGTGGACCTGGCGCACGCCGCCCAGCTCGCGCCAGCCGTCGCAGACCATGGTGTGGATGATCGAGCTGTAGAGCAGCGGCCGGCCGGCGTCGATCTCGGCCTGGATCATGGCGAACCAGGCGGCCTCGGTGTAGCGGAAGCGGATCACCTCGCGCGAGGTGGGCAGGAAGCGGTAGTTGTTGACCAGCGCCGAACGGGCCATCGCCAGCGACGCCGACGAACCGCAGACGCCGAAGTCCGTGCGGCAGGCCAGGGCCACCTCGTAGCAGAGCTCGGCCGTCGCGGCGCGCTCGTCTTCCGACGACTCGCCGTCCACGACGTGCGGCATCAGCGTCCAGTCGTAGGGGTCGTAGAACTCGGCGCGCAGGGTGTCGCCCGGCGTCGCGTGCCCGCAGCCGTCGTCGCCCGCCCACCAGTAGGCCGTCCGTCCTTCTCCCCGCAGCGGCCAGTGGTGGTAAGCCAGCAGCTGGGCGGCGGCCAGGGGCGTGCAGCCGACGAAGGTGCGCGCGCCGTCGCCCGGCGGGCACAGGGCGTTGTAGGGCCAACCCTGGTGCCACGTGGTCTCGAGCATGGGGCCCACGCCGATCAGCTCGCCGGGATCGGCGAGCTGCCGCGCCAGGAAGGCCGCATCGCTCATCGCGTAGCGCTCCCAGGCGGGATGGGTCGGGAGGGGGTGGCCCGCCCCGGCGGCCGCGGCGGCCAGGCGCACGCGCCCCGCGAGGGCGGCGGCGAGCATGTCGAAGAAGCCGCCGGGCTCCCGGGACGGCAGGTGCGTGGTCTCGCTGGTCGCGGCCACGGGCGCCAGTTCGGAGCGGCCGGGAACCACGACGTACCCGCGCGGCGCGATGCGGAAGACCCAGGCGAGGACCGTGTCGCCGGCGGCCAGCGCCTCCCCGTCCAGGAGCGTGGGCGGGGCGCCGCCGTTCCATTCCCCGCGATGGTGGACGATGTCGCTGACCCAGTTGCGGGCGACCTGGCGGGCGGTGTCCTGGGAGACGGGCGTGGCGGCGGCGGCGCCGGCGAGCAGCGTCAGGCAGAGCGGCAGCAGACACCTCGACGGGCGATCCGACATGCGCATCCGCTGCCGCGCGGCCAAGGGGGCGAGCCGGGCGGCGGTGTGGGCGATCGGCGCAGGCCGCGGGCGACCTGATCTTCGCTCGTGAGCATAGCACAGCCGGCGGGCGGAGCTCCCGCCAATTCTCAGCGAACCAGCGTCAGTCGCCGGACCGTCGCGGCCGCCTCCCCGGCCAGGCGCAGCAGGTACGTTCCGCTCGGCGCGGCGCGGCCGTCGGCGGCGCGGCCGTCCCAGCGCAGCACGTGCTCGCCGGCGGCCCGCGGCCCCTCGGCCAGGGTCGCGACCCGGCGCCCCCGCAGGTCGTGCACCGTCGCGAGCAGGTCCTGGGCGCGGGCGAGCCGCACCGTGGCCGTCGCGACGGGATTGCAGGGGTTCGGCTCCAGGCTCACGAGTTCCAGGCCGGCGGTCGCGGCCGCCGGGCCGGCCCGGGCGGGCCCGTACCAGCTCGACGCCTCCGGTCCCGCGCCCTCGAGCCAGTACGCCGCGTCCGTCGCGGGCGCGTCGGCGTCCACCCAGCCGGCCTCGTCCGCGCAGGGCAGCGGCGCCGCGGTCAGGCGCGACCGGCCGCCCGACGGCGTCTCCCGCCAGACGTGCAGTTCGCCGACCTCCTCGCACGCGCGCACCTGCCAGGCGAGCCGCACGACGGCGCCCTCGCGCGTCGCCGTGAACCCGTCCAGGACCAGCGGCGTGGCCGTGTCCGGGACCAGGCCGCAGACGATCTTCTCGGCCGCCGGGTTGGCCGAGGTCAGGACCGCGTCCAGGGCGAACCAGCCGTCGTCGGCGCCGCCCCAGCCGTAGTTGATGTGGATCAGCGGGATGCCGCCGACCTCCTGCCAGCCGTCGCAGACCATGGTGTGGATGGTGGAGGCGTAGAGCAGGGGCAGGCCGGCGTCGAGGTCGGCGCGGATCGTGTCGAACCAGGTCGCATCGCTCAGGCGGAAGCGCGAGACCTCGCGCGCGGTCGGGGCGTAGCGGAACTTCTGCACCAGCGCCTGACGCGCCGCCGCGAGCGAGGCGCCGGTGCCGCAGAAGCTGAAGTCGGCGCCGCAGGCCAGGGCCGCCTCGTAGCAGAGCTCCGAGACGGCGTCGCGCACCGCCTGCGGGTCGCCCGGGACCGCGACGTCGGGCATGGAATCCCAGTCGTAGGGATCGGCGTAGTCCGCCCGCAGCGTGTCGCCGGGCGTCGCGCCCCCGCAGCGGGTGTCCCCCTCCCACCAGCGCACGGTCGCGCCCCGGCCCCGCGGCGGCCAGCGGTGGTGGCGCATGACCTGCGCGACGGCCAGCGGCGTGCAGCCCACGAAGGTCTGGGCGCCGTCGCCCTGCGGGCAATCATCGTTGTAGGGAGAACCCTGCGCCCAGGTGGAGGTGAGCAGGGGGCTCACGCCCGAGGTCGCGGCCGCCGTCGGCGCGCCCAGCGCTCGCCAGGCGGGATGCTCCCCCGGAATCGCGGCGCCGGCGCGCGCCAGCACGGAGGTGCGGTCGGCCAGATCGTCGCCCGCCAGCGCCGCCGCGCCGCCGGTCGCCCCGGCAGCGAACCCGCCGCGCTCCGACCAGGCCTTCACCGGCGCCAGCTCGCGCCGCGCGGGCACCAGGATCCAGCCCTGCGGCGCCAGGCGGGCGATCCAGCCGATGGTCGCGCCGTCCCGTTCGAACGCGGCGACATCCCCGATCACGGTCCCGGCGCCGCAGGCGTCCCGGTCCGTCATGATCTCCAGCCAGCGGGCCGCGACCGCGCCCGCCTCGTCGCGGGTCACGGGCGCGGCGGCGTGCGCCGCCGTGCAGATCGCGAACGCGGCCAGGGCGCAGCATTGCCGGATGCGGATCATCGGCGGCCTCGCGTGGGGTGTCGGCGTGCAACGTCTTGTCCGGCAACGTGCCGGACCCCAGGGGCGCCTGGGCGGGAGTTCTCCGGCTTCCCCCCTTGCAGTCTCCGTACCGGGGCGGCAAGATTTCGGAGGACGTGACGTCTCCGTGACACAAATCGAACACGCGATTCCTAGATTGGGCCGCGACGGCGGCAATCCGGCGATCGGCGAGGAGGCGACGTGAATCCAGGCGACGGCAGCGACATCGTCCGCATCGGCACCCGCGGCAGCGAGCTGGCCCTGTGGCAGGCCCACCACATCCAGGCCCTGCTCGGCGCGCTCGGCGCGCAGACCTCCCTGACGATCATCAAGACGCAGGGCGACCGCATCGACGACGTGCCGCTGTCCCAGCTCGAGGGCAAGGGCTTCTTCACGAAGGAGCTCGAGGACGCCCAGCTCGACGGGCGCGTCGACCTGGCCGTGCACTCGATGAAGGACCTCGCGACCGGGATGCCGGCGGGCCTGACGCTGGCCGCGCTGGTCGGCCGCGAGGACCCGCGCGAGGCCCTGCTGGTGCGGCCCGCCTGCGTGGACCGCGACCGCCTCGCCGCCGGCGAGCTGCTCCCGCTGCGCGACGGCGCGCGCATCGGCACCAGCGCCGCCCGGCGCCAGGCCCAGCTGCGCGACCTGCGCCCCGACCTCGTGATCGCCGACCTGCGCGGCAACGTGCCCACGCGGGTGCGCAAGCTGCGCGAAGGCCAGTACGACGCGATCCTGCTGGCGCGCGCGGGCGTGCTGCGCCTGAAGCTCGACCTGGCCGACCTCTGCGTGCTGCCGCTGGAAGTGGACGACTTCGTGCCCGCGCCCGCGCAGGGCATGCTCGCCCTGCAGTGCCGCGACGAGCCGCGCGTGCGCGACCTCGTGCGCCGCCTGCACTGCGAGGACGACGGCCGCGCCGTCGCGGTGGAGCGCGCGCTGCTCGAGCGCCTCGACGGCGGCTGCCAGCTGCCCTTCGGCGTGAACGTGCGCCGGCTCGGCGACGGCTTCCGGCTGAGCGCCTTCTGGAGCCCGCGCGACGGCGTCGGCGCGCCGCTGCACCTGCGCCTGGACGGGCCCGACCCCGAGGCCCTGGGCGACGAGGCGCTGCGCCGGATCCGCGCCCGCGAGGGGAAGCCGGCATGAACGCCCGCCCGCGGCGCGTCGTCCTGACCCGGGAGGCGGCCCAGTGCCGCGCCTGGGCTGGCGCCCTCGCGTCCGCCGGCGTCGCGGTGCTGGAGCTGCCCCTGCTGCGCTACGCGTCGCTGCCGCCGCCCGCGGACGTCGACCCCGCCGCCTTCGACTGGATCCTGTTCACCTCGCCCCAGGGCGTGCGCGCCTTCGCGGACGCCGGCCTGTCCCCCGGCGGGTCGCGGCTCGGCGCCCTCGGCTTCGGCACCGGCGGCGGCACGGCCGCCGTCCTGGCCGACTGCGGCTGGCGCGACGATCTGGGCGTCCGCTGCCGCGACGGCGCCGAACTGGCCCGCGCCTTCGTCGACGCCGGCGCGGCGCCCGCCCGCGTGCTGCTGCCCGGCCCCGACCACCGGCTGTCCGAACCCGCCGCCGGCCTGCGCGCCGCCGGCTGCACGGTCGTCGAACTGCCCCTGTACCGCACCGAGGCGATCCCCGCCGGGGAACTGCCGCGGGACCCCTTCGCGCAGGGCGACCTCGTCTTCTTCGCGAGCCCGTCGGCCGTGGGCGCCTTCGCCGCGGCCTACGCGCTGCGCCCGCCCTGCGTCGCGATCGGGGAGACCACGGCCGCCGCGGCCCGCGCCGCCGGCTTCGACCCCCTGGTCGCCGACGCGCCCGACCTGTCAGCCATGGCCCGGGCCTGCGGCCTGGGTCCCGTCACGGACCCTTCATTCCGGGAGATGCCGTCATGAACCTGCTGCACCGCCCCCGCCGCCTGCGCACGACGCCGCTGATGAGGGAGCTCGTGGCCGAGACCGACATCGCGGCCCGCCACCTGATCACCCCGCACTTCGTGGTCGAGGGCCGCGGCCACGTCGACGAGATCTCGAGCATGCCCGGCGTCACGCACGTCTCGGTCGACAAGCTGGTCGACGAGGTCGCCGCCGACATCGACCTCGGCCTGCGCACGCACCTGCTGTTCGGCATCCCCGAGCACAAGGACGACCACGGCACCGCGGCCGTGGCCAAGGACGGCCTGGTGCCGCAGGCCCTGCAGGCCCTGCGCGACCGCTTCGGCCGCGACGTCGTGCTGGTGACCGACGTCTGCCTGTGCGCCTACACGAGCCACGGCCACTGCGGCTTCCTGGAGGACGGCGTCGTGGTCAACGACGCCAGCGCCGACCAGCTGGCGCGCATGGCCCTGGCCCACGCGAAGGCCGGCGCCGACATCGTCAGCCCGAGCGACATGATGGACGGCCGCGTCGGCGCCATCCGCGACCTGCTGGACGACGAGGGCTTCGTCAACACCTCGATCCTGGCCTACTCGGCCAAGTTCGCCAGCGCCTACTACGGCCCCTTCCGCGACGCCTGCGACAGCGCGCCGCGCGGCGACCGCAAGACCTACCAGATGGACTCGCGCAACGGCCGCGAGGCCCTGCTCGAGGCGCTGCTGGACATGGAGGAGGGCGCCGACATGGTCATGGTCAAGCCGGCGCTGGCCTACCTGGACATCGTGCGCCGCGTGCGCGAGCAGGCGCTCTGCCCGGTGGTCTGCTACAACGTCAGCGGCGAGTACTCGATGGTGAAGGCCGCCGTGAAGGCCGGCTTCGCCGACGAGCGCGCCGTGGTCATGGAGAACCTGCTGGGCATGCGCCGCGCCGGCGCCGACCTGATCATCACCTACCACGGCCGCGACGCCCTGCGCGGGGGGTGGATCCGATGAGCAACGCCGCCTGGTGGGAGCGCGCGCGGGAGGCGCTGCCCGGCGGCGTCAACTCGCCGGTGCGCGCCTTCAAGTCCGTGCCCGGCGACCCGCTGTTCTTCCGCAGCGCGCGGGGCGCCCGCTTCACCGACGAGGACGGCCGCGAGTACCTCGACTACTGCCAGAGCTGGGGACCGATGATCCTCGGCCACGCCGACCCCGACGTGCAGGCGGCCGTCTTCGAGGCCGTGCCCGAGGGCGCGAGCTTCGGCGCGCCGAGCCGCCGCGAGGTCCTGCTGGCCGAGGCCTTCCTGGCGCGCCTGCCCTGGTGCGACCGCGTGCGCTTCGTCAGCTCGGGCACCGAGGCCGTGATGAGCGCGGTGCGGCTGGCCCGCGGCTTCACCGGCCGCGACCTGATCGTGAAGTTCGAGGGCTGCTACCACGGCCACGTCGACAGCCTGCTGGTGGACGCGGGCAGCGGCCTGGCCACCTTCGGCACCCCGAGCAGCGGCGGCGTGCCGGCCGACGTCACGCGCCACACGGCCGTGCTGCCGCTGGCCGACGAGGACCGCCTGCGCGCCTTCTTCGCCGCCCACGGCGACGAGGTCGCGGCGCTGATCATCGAGCCGGTGCCGGCCAACGCGGGCCTGCTGCTGCAGACGCCGGCGTTCCTGCGCGCGTGCCGCGAGCTGACCGCGCGCCACGGCGCGCTGCTGATCTTCGACGAGGTGATCAGCGGCTTCCGCGTGGCGGCGGGCGGCGCCGCCGAGCTGTACGGGATCGAGCCCGACCTCGGCACCTACGGCAAGATCATCGGCGGCGGCATGCCCGTCGGCGCGTACGCGGGACGGCGCGACATCATGGAGAAGGTCTCGCCGCTGGGGCCGGTCTACCAGGCCGGCACCCTGAGCGGCAACCCGGTGGCGATGGCCGCGGGCCTCGCGACGCTCGCGAAGATCGGCCGGCCGGGGTTCTACGCGGATCTGGAGCGCAAGGGAGCGCGTCTGGAGGCGGGCCTGCGCGAGGCGGCCGCCGCGGCCGGCGCCGTCGCGACCGTCGTGCGGCAGGGCTCGCTGTTCTGGACGGTGTTCCAGCCCGAGGCGCCCGTCCGCTTCGATGCGGTCGATGGCGCGCGCATGCCGACGTACGGCAGGCTGCACCGCGCGCTCATCGAGCGCGGCGTCTACCTGGCGCCTTCGGGCTGGGAGGTGGGCTTCGTGTCCGCGGCCCACACCGACGCGGACATCGACACGACCGTCGCGGCCGCGCGCGAGGCGCTGGCCGTCGCGGTCGCCGGCTGAGCGGCCGCCGCGGCGACCGCGGACCGGGCGGATCCCGCGCGGCCGTGGCAGCCGAGGCAGAGGCCGTCGGGCCCGTCGAGCGCGACCAGCAGATCGTCGGCGCCGCCGGCGAGGCTGTGGCAGGTCTGGCACTCGATGCGGCCGTCGATGAGTTCGAGCCGCGCATCGATGCGCGGCCTGACCGGGAACCCGCCGCCGCCGCCGGAACGCGCGGCGACGCCGTAGGGGTGGCTGGCGTGCTCGGCGAAGCGCGGGGCGACCGCGGCGAGCTGCTGCGCGGCGGCCTCGCCCCCGGACTCGCCGTGGCAGAGCAGGCAGCTCTGCGACGGGGTCAGGCCGGCGAGCCGGGACGCGTCGGCGTGGTAGACGGCGGCCGCCGCGCGGTGCCCGTCGCCCAGGGATGCGAGATCGCTCCCGGCCGCGTGGCAGGAGCGGCAGAGGGCCCGGGCGGACGCTTCGCCGTGAGCGAAGCCGAAGACCGCGGCGCCGGCGCGGATCTGCGCGGGGGCGTGGAACGCGTGGCAGTCGAGGCAACTGCGGCCGGGACGGTCGTGGAAGGACAACCGGGACGCCGCGCCGAGAGCCTCCGCGGGATGGCAGTCGCGGCAGGCGGCATCGCCGCTCACGGCGACCGCCCCGCCTCCGGTGTGGCAGCGGTCGCAGGCCGCCTGCTCGTGGGTGGGCAACGTGGCGGCCTCGCCCTGCATGGCCAGGACCAGCGGGAGCGCCCAGACCGACGCCCAGCTGAGCCGAAAATTGATTGAATCAATGAAAAATTTCCTCATGGTGATATGTATGTCGACAGATCAAAAAAACACCTTGAGAGGTTTTTCGAACCGGCGGCAGGGTATCGATTCTCAGGATCGATACGTTGGAAAAAAAACGGGAAATCTCCCGGTTACGCACTATATACTAGGAAGTCACGGGGGATTCCCAGCCGACTAGGGAACTTGCGACGGGATCGGGCCATCCGGTGCATCTCTTCAGGTCAACAAACGTTCTCGCCGGGACCCTCGCGCTCCTGGTCCTGACCGCCGGCGCCGCGTGGGCGCTCGACGGTCAGATCGACGTGCAGGGCAACCGCCAGGAAGGCCGGGCCGGCGGCGAGGAGTACCGGACGAGCATCCTGTACCTTGACGACTCCTTCGAGCAGGTCTTCCGCTTCACGCCCTCCCTCGCCGGTCGGCTCCAGTTCCGCAACCGGCGCGAGGACCTGACCAGCCGCTTCGGCGGCCTCTCCAGCGAACTCTCGAACATCCTGAACCAGCCGACCGCGTCGTTGACGTTCCGGGGCGGCAACCTGCGGGCTCTGCTCTCGGCGAGCGCCTTCCGCAAGACCTGGAGCGGAGTCGGACTGGACGGCACCCGCGACGAACGTCTGGACTGGGGAGCCAACGTGCGCGGCGTTCCCGGCTGGGGGGACTGGTACGCGCGTTACCAGGACACCGCCTCCTGGCGTCGCGAGGCGCTCCTGCCGGAGATCGAGTCCCGCGACCGCCAGCTGAGCGCCGGCGTCGAACGCTCCTGGCTGCGCTTCGGCAACCTGCGCTACGGCTACACGCGCAGCGACAACCGCACGGTGACCGACGGCAACCGCCGCCTCTACACCAGCCACAACTTCCAGTACCGCAAGTCGGGGCTCCTGGACGCCGGCCGGGTCCGCTACGCGCTGGACGCCCGCAGCCGCCTGCTGCGCCAGACCATCGAGCTGGGAGGCGACCGGCGCTCCCTGCTGGTGCCGCTGAACATCGGCTACGTCCTGGACGACACGCCCGAGAGCCTGGACCCCCTCGAGCCGGCGCCGACGCCCCTGCCGGCCCTGGCCGACCTGGACCGCGAGCAGCCCGCCGGCCTGGACATCGGCGACGAACAGAGCGTCGTGCGCGAGTACGGCGGCGATTACCGCAACCTGGTGGTGGATTTCGGCGAGACGACGACGATGAGCCAGGCCGTGATCTACATCGCCGACGTCGTGCGCTTTCCCGCATTCCTGCAGTGGCGCGCCTTCGTGAACGACGACCCGGAAGGGGTCGCCTGGACCGAGCTCGCCCCCGGCGCCGTGGACGTCGCCTACCGGGACTGGGGCAACGGGCGCCAGGGCTGGATCTTCACGTTCACGGGAGGCGTCGCCGCCCGGCGCCTCAAGCTGGTCGACGTCAAGACGGGCCCCACCGAGTCCGTGATCGCGCTGACGGAGCTGGAGATCGAGGGGCCCGCCTCCGCCGACACCGGCGCGAGCACGTCGGGCATCGCCCGCCACCAGATCGACGGCAGCCTCGAGTACGACATCCGCCGGGACCTCACGCTGGCCTACGACGCCAGCTTCGACGAGCGCAACTACGAGGACGGTTCGCGCGACCTCAGCGGGAGCAGCCACCGCCTCGGCGCGACGTGGCGCCGCGGGGTGTGGATCGCGGGCGGCGCCTACCACCTCAATCGCCTCGAGAGCCCCTCGCGCAGCAGCACCGACGTGGCCGGCTACGCCCTGTCGGTGACGCGCCGCGACGGCCCGCGTCTCTGGAGCCGGCTCGGGTGGTCGCGCCTGGTCGACCGCAGCCGCGACCTGGACAAGGCCACCGAGAACGCCTCGCTGGATGTCGCCTGGCAGCCGGCGCCGGCCCTGAGCCTGCAGCAGCAGGTCAGCCACGCCCGCCTCGACGACTACGCGACCACGAGCGACTCGCGCTCGTGGACCGTCTCGACGACCGTCGTCTGCTCTCCGAAGCCGCGTCTGAACCTGAACCTGCGCCGGGTGAACCGGTGGGTGAGCGCCGTGGCGGGCGCCGGCTTCGAGCCGTTCAACGACACGCAGCTCGACGTCGGCTGGCAGATCTTCCCGCTGCTCGCGGTGAACAGCCTCGCGCGCTACGAGCAGCGCCGCCGGGACGACTGGATGCTGAGGCACTACCTGACCTGGAGCCCGCTCCCGGGCGGCAGCGTCAGCCTCCTGGTCTCGCTCAGCGACCAGCAGGACACGCGCACCGACACCCACCAGCAGGGAGCTTCCCTGCAGGCGGTGTGCCGGGCGCGGCCGCGGCTCACGCTCGAGGGCGGCTGCGAGGTCCAGGAGTACGAGCGGGACGGCGAGCGGAACTCGCCCTTCAACACGAATTTCAGAGTTCACTGGAGTTTCTGAGATGCGGCCGCCGCCGGCCGCCACGAGGGGAGACGGGATCATGGCACCTCGCATGTGGACACGGATCGCGCTCGCGTTGTCGCTGGCGGCGCTGGCCGGATGCGCGCCCGGAACCGCGCACTTCGTCCACCCCGACGTGGACCTCGGCTTCGTCAAGCGCTGCGCGGTGGTCCCGTTCCAGAACCTGAGTCCCGACCGCTTCGCGGCGGCGCGGCTGCAGCCGGTGTTCCTGGCCGAGCTCCTGCAGACCGAGGCGCTGTCGGTCGTCGACACGGGCGAGACGCTGGCCGCGTACAACCGCCTCGGCCTGGGCCCGGACACGCCCCTGACGCCGGAGCAGGTCGTCGCCCTCGGCGAGGCGCTCGGCGTCCAGGCGATCTTCACCGGCGCGGTGGAGGACTACGGGCAGCGCCGCAGCGGCGGCGACCAGACGAACGCGGTCACCGCGACGTTCTCGATGCTCGAGACCGAGACGGGCACCATGGTCTGGAACGCCCAGGTCGCCCGCGACGGCTCGTCGTTCTGGCGCAAGCTCTTCGGCGGCGATTCGGCCAGCCAGTACGAGGTGTCCCGCCGCGCGGTCCGCGATGCGCTGGAGTCCCTGTTCTGATGCGTGGAACGACCCGCAGCCGCCTGCCGTCGCCCGCCGGTGCCGCCGCCGCGGCCCTGGCGCTGCTGGCGTGCCTGGGCGCGGGCCGCCCCGCCGCGGCGGTGGGCGCGGAGCCCGGCGGCCCCGGCAGCACGTGCATCCTGCTGTTCACGGCCGGCGCCGGGCAAGGCAGCGGCATCACGGACCTGGCCGACCTCCGCGCGCTCGGCGAGCAGGAGCTGGCCGCCGCGCTCGCGCGGTCCGGCGACGCGGCCCTGCCGGCCGACGCCGCCCTGGCCCTGCAGCGGCGCTTCCGGGTCCGCGACGGGCGGCTGCTCCCGCCGGCCTTCCTCGCCGGTCTGGACAGCGCCGGCGCGGACCGGCTGCTGGTCGCGCACCTCTACGTGGGACGCGGCCGGATCGAGCTCGCCGGCCGCACCCTGAGCACCGGGGGCGGCCTGATCGAGGCCGCCGCCACGGAGACCTGTTCCCTGGCCGGCGCCGCGTGGCGGATCGATTTCGCGATCGCCTGCCGCCGGTTCGTCGCGACGCTCGCCGCCGCGGTGCGGCCGAGAGCGGGCGCACCCGTCGCGCCGCTGGCGGTCTTCCCGCTGGGGTTCGACGCCACGGCCGCGCAGATCGCGACGCAGGCGCTGCTCGAAGCCGCCCTGGCCGACACGGCCCGCGCGGTCCTGGATCCGGCCGTGCTGGGCGGCGCCCTGGCGGCCGCGGGCCTGGACCCGCGGCGCCCCGACCGGTCCGGCCTGGACCTGCTGGCCGGCTCGTTCGCGGCCGGCGAAGCGACCCTGGTCGAGATGATCACCCGCGACCCGGACCAGATCGTGCGGGCGAGCGACGACGATGCGCCGGCCTCGAGCGCCGTGTCCTGGGAGACGGTGAGGTCCTTCTCCCTGCACCTGCGCACGGTCGACACCAGGACGGGCCTGGTGACCGCCGCCCACGGCGTCGATCAGGACAACAGTCCGGCCAGGGGCTGGTTCGGCAACACGGCATCCAACGCGCCGCGGCAGTTGATCGCCGCGGCCATGAACAGGCTGTGGGAGGCTTCCCGACAGCCGGGGAAGGTACGCTGACATGAAGTTCACCCGCCCGCGCACGCCGTCGCTCCTGGCCTGGGCCCTGCTCGCGGCGACCGCCGCGGCGGCGGCCCCGCCGGTCGACGCGCCCCTGGTCTTCGTGGGACGCGACACGATCACCGTCGCCGACCTGGACATGGAGCTCTACGTCACGCTGCAGATGAACAAGGGCCAGCAGCAGATGCCCGAGCCCTCCGCCGTCCTGAGGCGCCTGATCCAGAACGAGCTGATCATCCAGGAAGGCTACCGCACGGGGCTGCACCGCAAGGACATGATCACCGCGCAGGTGCGCGAGACCGTCCGCTCGCGCAGCATCGTGGCGCTGCTGGATTCGATCGCGGCCACCGCGCCGCTGGTGATCGCCGACCCGGCCCGCGCCCGCGAGGAGGTCATCGAGGCCTACGTCGAGAGCCTGAAGCGGAAGTACGGCATCAAGGTGGACACGGCGCTGCTCGCGTCCCTCGACTACGCCTCGACGGATCCCGCGGTCCAGAAGCAGCTGAACGAGAGCGACGCCGTGCTGGCGAAGCTGCCGTCGGGCGCCCTGCGCGTCGGCGCGCTCACGCGCAACATGCGCTTCGAGCACTTCCACGGCCTCGCCAACAAGCCCGACGCGGCGCAGATCCGCGACGACTTCTTCAAGAAGTGGTTCAGCGAGGCCCTGCTCGGCTACGAGTCCGCGCGGCTGGGGATCCCCGAGCGCCGCATGATCAAGCGCCTCGCGGCCCAGCAGGAGCGCGACCTCTTGCTGGAGGAGATGGTCAACTCCCTGGGGCGTTTCCGCTACGCGCCGACCGAGGCCGAGATCGCGGCCTTCTACCGCGAGAACATCGCGCACCTGACGCCGCCGGCCCGGCTGAAGGTGCAGAGCGTGCTGCTCGAGAAGCAGAGCGCCGCGGAGACCTTCAAGCAGCGCCTGGACCAGGGCGCCGAGATGACCTGGCTGGCCAAGCGCACGTCCGAGGTGCGCCAGGACGCCGCCGCCCTGCCCACGACCTGGCTCCAGCCGTCGATGATCGGCCTGAAGCCGGGCGAGGCCCGGCCGGGCCAGGTCCTGGACCCCTACGAGGTGCCCGGCGGCTGGGTGGTCGCCGTCGTGACCGAGGTCGAACAGCCGACCCCGCGGACCCTCGCGGACTGCCGTGAGGACCTGCTGCTGCGCATGAAGGCCCAGCGCACGCGCGAGAACATCGCCGACGCGGTCGCGCGCCTCGAGGCCGCCACCACCGTCAGGATCGTTCCCGGCGCCGAAGCCGTCGTCCGCGGGCGGCTCGCGCAGGCATCCGCGAAGGAGAGCCATGAATAAGCACCGCGTGCCCGCCCTCCTGGCCCTGGCCCTGCTCCTGGCGGTGCAGTCGCCCCCGCCCGCCCGGGCGGCGGGCCCGTTCCGCTCGAAAACCTGCCTGGAGTGCCACGCCGACCAGAAGAAGGCCGCCGGCGCCCCGCACGCCCACGCGCCCTTCGCCAAGGCCGAGTGCGAGGCCTGCCACGAGGTCCACGGCGTCGTGGGACGCCTGGCGCTGAAGGCGTCCGGCAACGACCTGTGCGCCGGCTGCCACGCGGCGCAGGTGGCCGAGTCCGACCTGCCGCACGTCCACGCGCCGGTGCGCGACGGCGGCTGCGTCGCCTGCCACGACCCCCACGGCAGCGGCCAGCCCGGCCTGCTGCCCGCCAGGGGCAACGCCGCCTGCCTGACCTGCCACGACGGGACCGCGTTCACGCGCGCGTTCGTCCACGCTCCCTTGAAGAAGGACGGGTGCGCCGCCTGCCACCTTCCCCACGGCAGCGCGCAACCGCACCTGCTGGACACGCCCGTCGACGAGCTCTGCCTGTCCTGCCACAAGGACGCGCGCAAGCTCGCGCAGGCGCACGGCGAGGCGTTCGGCCTCGAAGGTTGCACGTCCTGCCACGACCCCCACAGCGCCGCCGCGCCGAAGCTCCTGCTGGCCGTGCAGCACGCGCCGGTCCAGGACCGCGATTGCGCCGCCTGCCACGCGCCGGACGCCGGGAACGGCGCCGGACTGGTCGCCCAGGGCAACGACCTGTGCCTGAACTGCCACGATCGGCCCGGGGCCGACGCCGCGACGCCCCACGCGCCCGTCGCCGACGGCTCCTGCCTGGACTGCCACGCCGCCCACGGCAGCGCGCACGCCGGGATGATCAAGACCGAGCTGCGCCGGCTCTGCTTCGAGTGCCACGACGACGCGGCGTTCCGCAAGAACCTCGTCCACGCTCCGGTCGCCGACGGCGAATGCGCGGCCTGCCACGACGTCCACGGCGGCGCGCGCGCCGCGCTGCTGACGGCGCCCCCGGGCGAACTGTGCCTGGGCTGCCACGAGGGCGTGGGCGGCGACGCGGCCGCCGCCGTCTCGAACCACGCGCCCTTCGTCAAGCAGGACTGCGCCGCCTGCCACGACCCCCACAGCTCGACCGAGCCCGGCCTGCTGACGGCCAAGGCGGGGACCCTCTGCCTGGGCTGCCATCTCAAGGTCAAGATCGAGCTCGTCACCGCCCACCCGCACGACGTGGCCGCGCGGGGCGATTGCCTCGCCTGCCACGCGCCGCACCGCGCCGGCCAGCCGTCCCTGCTGAAGGTCTCGGCGGCGACGACGTGCCTGGCCTGCCACGCCGACCAGTCGACCAAGCCCGCCGGCGGCAGCCTGCCCCGCCCGTCGCGGACGGGCTCTGCAGCGACTGCCACCTGCCCCACGGCGGCGACGAGGTCGCCATGCTGCGCCGTCCGGCCACGGCGATCTGCCTCGAGTGCCACGACACCGGCCCCGGCGCCGGCGGGCACGCCCATGCGCCGGTCGCCGCCGGCAACTGCACGGCCTGCCACGACGCCCACCGCGCCGATCGCGCCGACCTGCTGGCCGCGCCCGAGCCCCTGCTCTGCACGATCTGCCACGAGGACGTGGTCGACGTCGCGGCGGCGAAGTCGGTCCATCCGCCGATCATGGACGATTGCACGACCTGCCATCAGCCCCACGGCGGCGCGCAGGCCGCGCTGCTGACGGCGCCGGCCGCCGAGCTGTGCTTCCGCTGCCACGACGAGGGCGACGCCGCGCTGAAGGGGCGCCCACCTCGGGCGCGATCTGGCCGGGCTGGACTGCACGGGCTGCCACGCGCCGCACCACTCCGCGCAGGCCGCGCTGATCCGGCCGAACTCGCACCCGCCCTTCGACGACCGCGACTGCACCGTCTGCCACGCGGACGCCGCGCCGATCACCGACCAGACGGCGCTGTGCGCCGGCTGCCACGACGGGCTGACGGAACCCCGCCGGCACGCCCACGCCCCCTTCGCCGCCGGCGAGTGCAGCGCCTGCCACGACGCCCACGCGGCCCGCGGCGAGCACCTGCTGAAGGCCGGCGGCGTCGGCCAGGCCTGCGCCGCGTGCCACGAGAGCGGTTCCCTGTTCCCGCGGGCCGACCTGGCCCACCGTCCCGCCCGCGACGGCGCCTGCTCCGCCTGCCACGATCCGCACGGGGCGGACCAGCCGGCCCTGCTGCGGGCGGCGGGGGCGGATCTGTGCTGGAGCTGCCACCAGGACCTGCAGGCCGCGCGTTCGCTCCCGCGGCGGCACAAGCCGTTCGCCGACGGGAACTGCGCCACCTGCCACGACGCCCACGGCACGGCGCAGGCGGACCTGCTGACCGCGGCGGTGCCCGCCCTCTGCGCGAAATGCCACGACCTGAAGAGCGCCGCCCTGGCCCCGGGACCCACCTGGGCTTCGACCTGGAGCCGGCCGATTGCATGGCCTGCCACGACCCGCACGCCACCACGCAGGCGGGGCTGACGCACGGCCACGTCCACCCGCCCTACGCCAAGCGGGACTGCAAGGCGTGCCACGAAGCGGGCGGCAAGGTGCAGGCGGAGCGGAGCCGCGCCTCTGCCTCGGCTGCCACCCCGGCCTGGCCGAGGAACTCAGGAACGCGACCCTCCACGCCCCGCTCTCCGGCGAGCGGGCCTGCCTGGAGTGCCACACGCCCCACGCCTCGCCGGTGCCGGGCCTGCTGCCACGCAGCCAGGCCGCCGTTTGCGGGCGGTGCCACAGCGAACAGGCCGACCGGATGAAGTCGTCGAGCCAGCGCCATCCCGACCCCGAGGGTCGGCAGTGCACGATGTGTCACAACCCCCACCTCGCCACCGCCGCGGGAATGGTTCCCGCCGGGCCCGACCCCTGCCTGCGCTGCCACACCTGGCTGGAACACACCGACCACCCGCTGGGCGCCGGGACGACCGATCCGGTCCGCGGCGGGGAGATCGTCTGCGCCAGCTGCCACGATCCCCACGGCTCGAGTTCGCGAAGATGCTCCGGGAGGATGCGGGCGGGAAGCTGTGCATCGGTTGCCACACCGAGAAGATCCGCCAGAAACGCTGACCGCTGTGAACTGACCGTCACCATCTGGTATGTTTTTTAACAGGCCGGCTCCTCGGGGAGCCGGCCTCGTCCCATGACCCCCCATCCGCCGATTTTGGCATCTATTGTCAAAAATGGAGATTATTCGCAATTTGAGAGCGTTCGCTTCAAAATGCCTTTGACGAAATGGTAACAGAAAGGCTATGATATTTCCGTGACAAGCGGGGGCGACTGGCCCCGCCAAGGCAACTTGAATGTGAATTGATGAACACCGTGCTGCCCGCACACATCCGATTCTGGTGACACCCCCGTGACAAGCCGACGCGCATTTTGCATCGCCCTGACGATCTCCCTTTGCCCTCTCGTGGCGAACGGAACGATCGCTTTTCATTTCGAGAGCGCCGTGCGGTTGGATGTGGGGGAGGCCGGCCTGGTCCGTCCCATCGCTTTGAGCGTCGATCCCGCGACCGGTGACGTCTGCGTCACCGACGAGCGGGGCGTGAGCTTCCACGTGGTGGACGGTCACGGGATCACCCTGTTCACCACCAGCCTCGCCGCCGCCCCTCTCCACCCCCGTCGACGGCTGCCTCGAGCGCGATTGGCGGCTTCGTCTTCATCGACCGCGGCCCCGACGGCGAACGCACCCCTGCGCAAGCTCGACCTGCGCGGCGAGCCGCTGCGCTTCGACGTCGAGCGGCCCACGCCGCAGTGGCGGCCCGACCACCTGATCGTCGGCGCCGACGGGAATTACGTGTCCCTCGACAAGTTCGCCGGCACGCTGACCAAGCACGACGCGGCGACGGGCCGCGTCCTCTGGCACCGCGCCCTTGAAGGCGTCAGCGAGCAGTCGGAGCTCGGCCGTCCCGCCGAGGCCCCCGACGGCCGCCTCTACATCCCCGGCGGCGAGCTGCACCTCGTGCTGGTCCGCACGGCGGACGGCGAGGACGCCGGCTCCTTCGGCCGGGCGGGCACCGGCCCGGGCCGCCTCGCCTTCCCGGTCGGCGTCGCGTTCGGCCCCGGTGGCGAGGTCCTGGTCCTCGACCGGATGCGGCACACGGTGCTGGTCCACGATCGCGACCACGTCTTCAAGTCCGAGTTCGGTTCGTTCGGCGGCGCGCCCGGGCAGCTCTACCACCCCCCTCGCGATCGCCGCGACGCCCGGACGCATCCTCGTGGCCCAGGGCTACGAGGGCCGCGTCCAGGCCTTCGGGATCTTCGGCACGGAAGCAGGAGAGAGCGGAAGGCCCCGCGCGGCGGGGCCGAGAGGATTGTTCGCATGTCAAGGGTTCGGCATCGTTTCGTGTTCTCGTCGCAAGACGCGATGGCCGGAAGCAACGCCGGCCGGGGCGACCAGGTCGCCCACTCAACCCCAGTCGCCGGGCCTCGCCCGTCGGCACACCTCGGAGGCGATTCTGTGAAGCACAAACTGTTGATCTCCGCAACCATCGTCCTGGCTCTCGCCCTGAGCAGCGGCGCCGCCCTGGCGTTCCATGACGGCGGCGTGGCCTACTGCGCCGGCTGCCACACCATGCACAACAGCCAGAACGGCAACGTCGTGGATGTCAATCATCCCGCGGGCAACGCCTACCTGCTGAACAACGGCAACGCCAGCGACACCTGCCTGAAGTGCCACGCGGCCTACGGCCAGTTCGCCGGCGGCTTCGGCTGGGGCGCCGGTGGCGACTTCTACTGGGTCACCAAGACCTTCTCCTGGACCACCCCCGCGCGCCGGCTCCACCCAGGGCTACGCACGGCCACAACGTCATCTCGCCGGCCTACGGCATCGTCCGGGATCCCGTCCTGGCCGCGGCCCCGGCGGCGACTTCGACAGCCAGTACCTGACCTGCACCAGCTGCCACGACCCCCACGGCAACGAGAACTACCGCCTGCTGTACGGCGACGAAGGCACCGGCCCCATCTACGGCGGCGCGCGCTATACCTTCGACAGCCCCGCCCCGATCGCCCTGGGCAACAGCCGCCGCACCCTGGGCAACAGCCCCACGGGCGTGCCCGAGACCGACCTCTCGCACACCGTCTACAAGTCGGGCATGAGCGAGTGGTGCGCCAACTGCCACACCGACCTCCACGCGGGCAACACCACGGACTTCGTGCACCCGACGGGCGAGGACATGGGCAGCCTGGTCGCCGCGACCTACAACGCCTACATCAGCACCGACCAGACCTCCGGCGGCGACCCCGCCACCTCGTACCGCGGCCTGGTGCCCTTCGAGGCCGTCAACGTCGACCTCGAGACCATCGATCCCCTGAACTACACCCAGGGCCCCACCCCAGGACCAGGTCATGTGCCTGACCTGCCACCGCTCGCACGCCTCGCCCTTCGCCGACGCGGGCCGCTGGGACTTCACGTCCACGCACCTGATCAGCTCGCACCCGCTGGCGACCGACGTCGGCGCCTCGGCCGACGACGTGGCGAACAAGGACTACGGCTACACCCTGGTGACCAACCAGCGGTCGCTGTGCAACAAGTGCCACGTGAAGGACTTCGGCGACGCGCACTACGAGGCCGGCGGGCACTGACCCGATGAGTCCCCGGTCCCGGCCGGGTGACGCGACAATCCTGCGGGCCCCGCACCAGGACGGTGCGGGGCCCGTTTTCTCAAGTGCGGCCGTCGTCAGCCGATGACACCGACGGCCGGCAGCCTCCGCGCCCGGAGCCGCCCGCCGAGGAGTGCGCGATGAACACGACCCAGCGCCGCCAGAAGCGGCGGCCCTGATCCTCTACCTGCAGGTCCTCGACGCCGCGACCGGCGAGGAGCTGGGCCGCGCCGTGGACCTCACCGGCGAGGGCCTGCGGCTGGTCGGCCAGCGGGAGATCCCCGTCGGCTCGCGCCACGACCTGCGCATCCTGCTGCCCGCCGGCGCCGCCGGGCGCCGCGGAGCTTACGTCACCGCCGTCTGCCGCTGGGCGGGGCGGGACGTGAATCCCGACCTCGCGGCCACCGGCTTCCTCTTCGAGAACCCCCCGCCGGCCGCCCGGGCGATCGTGGCTCGACCTGCTGCGCAACCTGGGCTTCTCGGCCGCTGACCGCCCCGCGGCGACCCCGAAAATCCCGCCGCGTGACGTCTTCGTGACAGGAAACCGCCTCCGCGACTAGATTTCCTCCGGCGCGCGGCGGTCGCCCGCGCCCCGGCGCCGGCCCCGTTGCGACGGCCCCATCCGGGAGATGACATGGCCACGCTGCCGACCGGCCCCTACCTGTCCGCCCTGAGGTGCGAGGCGCACGAGCGCACGCCCATCTGGATCATGCGGGCAGGCAGGCCGCTGCCTGCCCGGTACCGCGCCGTGCGCGAGAAGACCTCGTTCATCGGCCTGTCAAGACGCCCGAGCTGGCCTGCGAGGTGACGCTGCCCGATCCGCCGCTTCGGCTTCGACGCGGCCATCCTGTTCAGCGACATCCTGGTGCCGCTGGAGCCGATGGGCGCCCCCTTCTCCTTCGACGACCACGGCCCGCGCATGCACCACACCGTGCGCGCGGCGGCCGACGTGGACGCCCTGCACGTCGTCGACTCGCGCGAGCACACCGGCTACGTGGCCGAGGCCGTGCGGATGATCAAGCGCGAGCTCGGGGACCGCACCCCTGATCGGCTTCGCCGGCGCGCCGTTCACGCTGGCGGCCTACATGATCGAGGGCGGCGGCTCCAGGACTACCGGCACCTCAAGGCGATGCTCTACTCCGACCCGGCGCTTCTGTCGCGCCTGCTGGACAAGCTGGCCGACCAGATCACCGACTACCTGCTGATGCAGGTCGAGGCGGGCGTCGATGCGGTCAGATCTTCGACACCTGGGGCGGCATCCTGCACCCGCAGGACTACGAGCGCATCATCATGCCCGGGCTGCGGCGGATCTGGCCGGGCCTGAAGGGCGCGGGCGTGCCCCGCGTCTACTTCCTGAAGGGCAGCGCCCTACCTCGACCACGTGCGCACGCCTCGACGCCGAGGCGTTCGGCGTGGACTGGACGCTCGACCTGGCGGTCGCCGCCCGCGCCTACCCCGCCCGGGCCGCAGGGCAACCTGGACCCGCTGTGCCTGTTCGGTAGCCACGAGGAGATCCGCCGCCGCGCGCCGGAGATCTGCCGCGCCAGCCGCGGCGCCGCCGGTCACGTCTTCAACCTCGGGCACGGCATCCTGCCCGAGGCGCCGATCGCCGCGGTCGAGACCCTGGTCGCGACCGTCCGCAGGCGTACCGCGAGGGGACTGAGATGGCCCTGGACGTTCCGCGCGACCTTCTCGAGAAGCACGACAAGCCGGGACCGCGGTACACGAGCTACCCGACGGTGCCGGCCTGGACCGCCGACTTCGGCGAGGCGACTACCGGGAGGCGCTGCGGGAGCTGGCCGCCCGGCCCGGCGACGAGCTCTCGCTCTACCTGCACCTGCCCTTCTGCGCCAAGCACTGCCACTACTGCGGCTGCAACGCCGTCGTCTCCAACGGAGAAGGCGCCGTCGACGACTACCCTCGACCGCGTCGAGCGAGCTTAGCGCGACGGTGGTGGACGTGCTGGGCCCGGGCCGGCGCGTCGCAGCTGCATCTGGGGCGGCGGCACGCCCAACTTCCGGAAGGACCACCAGGTCGAGCGCGCCCTGGGCCTGCTGCGCGCGGCGTTCGCCATCGACCCGCGGGGCGAGGTCTCGATCGAGAGTCGACCCGCGCATCGGCACGCCCTGAGCAGGCGCGCTTCCTGCGCGCGCAGGGCTTCAACCGCATCAGCCTGGGCGTGCAGGACTTCCCGAGCCCGCGGGCAGAAGGCCATCGGCCGGCTGCAGAAGCGCGACCGCACGCTGAGCTGTACCACGCCTGCCGCGAGGCTGCTACGAGGCGCGCCAACCGACCTTGCCAGTCTACGGCCGGCTGGAACAGACGCGCGACTCCTTGCGCGCACCCTGCGCGACATCATCGAGCAGGGACCCGACCGCGTGGCCTGCTTCAGCTACGCCCACGTGCCCTGGGTGCGCCCGCAGCAGAAGCTCATCAACACCGACAACATGCCGTCCGGGGCTTTGGAGAAGTTCGGAGCTGTTCCGCATGGCGATCGACCTCTTCGCCGAGGCGGGCCACGACTGGGTCGGCATCGACCACTTCGCCCGCCGCGACGACGAGCTCGCGGTCGCCCTGCGCGAGCGGCGCCCTCGCACCGCAACTTCATGCGGGCTAACGACGCGCCCGGCGCCCCACATACCGGCCCTTCGGCATGAGCGGCATCGGCGACGTGTGCGACCGCTTCCGTCCAGAACGACGCCGAGCTCGACGGCTACCGGGCGCGGTCGACGCCAGGCCTGCCGGTCGTCAAGGGCACCGCCTCAGCGACGACGACCGTCTGCGCCGCCTGGCGATCCTCAACCTGATGTGCAACCTGGAACCGCCTACGCGCTGACCGTGCCCGGCTTCGGCGCGCCCGCCGACGAGCTGCTGGCCGACGGGCTGACCCGTCTGCGCCCCACGTCGACGAGGGCTTCGTGGAGTTCCTGCCCGACCGCGTGCGCTGCCGACCTGGGGCGCTTCTTCGTGCGCAACCTCTGCATGGAGCTGGACGCCTACCTGGACCGCACGAGCGGGAAGCCCCTGTTCTCCAAGACCATCTGAGGCGAGGATGACCGCACCGAGGCGCTTTCGGCAGGACCACCTCGATCCGGCCCGGACCACGGGCCTGATCCTGTGCGGCATGGGCGGGCCCGACGGGCCCCGCCGCCGTGGAGCCGTTCCTGCGCAACCTGTTCCAGGACCCCAGATCATCCCCATCCCTGCGCCTGCTCTCCCCGGTCCTGGGCCGCCTGATCGCGCGCCGGCGCGACCCGGCCGTGCGCCGGCGGTACCTGGAGATGGGCCACGGCGGGGCCTGCCGCAGGTCCCGACGACGCGGGCCCAGGAAGCGCCTGGCCGCGCTGATGGGCGGAGCCGGCCGGCCGGACGGTCGCGGCGCCAGCCATGCGCTACTGGCGCCCCCTACCCCGACGAGGCCGTGCGCGACCTGCGGGCGCGCGGCGCGGAGCAGTTCCGGTCCTGCCCATGTACCCCCGGTTCTCCGACGCCACCAACGGCAGCACGCTCGCCTTCGTGCAGGCCGCCCTGGACCGCCGCCCCGGGCGCCGCGGTCCACGTGGTGGAGGCCTGGCACCTGCTGGACGGCCGTCGCGACCCTGGCCGCCAACGCGGGCCGCGGCCTGCGGCGCTGGGCCGAGGCGGGGGCCGACCCGCAGTCCTGCGCCCTGATCTACGTGGCCCACTCCTGCCCGAGAGCTTCGTGAAGCGCGGCGACCCCTACCTGAGCCAGACCCGCGCCACGGTCAGCGCCGTCCACGAGCGCGCGCGCGCGGCCCTGGCGGCGGACGGCCACGCCGCCTGGCTGGCCCGACTGCCGGGCGGCCCCGCCCCGCTGGCCTTCCAGAGCAAGGTCGGCCCCATCAAGTGGCTCGGCCCCGAGATCACGTACGAAACGCCGCCTGGCCGCCGCCGGTTGCCGCCGCCTGCTGGTGCAGCCGGTGAGCTTCACCTGCGAGCACATCGAGACGCTGCACGAGCTCGACCTCGAGCTGCGCCACGAGGCCGAGAGCCCGGGGTGCAGGACTTCGACCGCGGCGCCGCGCTCAACCTCGACGAGACCTGGCTCGCCTCTGCTGGCGTCACGACTGGCCGGCGAACCCTTCCACGGAGGCGGCGCGTGTCTGAACGAACCGGGAACGTGCGGCGCGTGATCGTGGTCGGCGGCGGCGTGTCGGGCCTGGCCACGGCCCTGCGCCTGCTGGAAGGTGCGGCGGCGCGCCGGCTCGACCTGCGGGTCGACGTGCTGGAGTCAGCGCCCGATTTCGGCGGCAACCTGCGCACCCTCGCGCGACGGCTGGCGCCTGGAGGGGCCCCAACGGCTTCCTGGACAACGAACCGGCGACCCTGCGCCTGGTCGAGCGCCTGGACCTGCAACGGCGAACTGGTGCGCAGCAGCGACGCGGCCCGGCGCCGCTTCCTGAGCGGTCGGCGGCCGCCTGCGCGAGATCCCCGCCTCGCCGCCCGCCTTCCTCAAGACCGACCTGTTCACCCCGGGCGCGCCAAGCTGCGCGTCCTGGGCGAGCTCCCGGTGCCGCGCCGCCGCGATCTGGGCCGCGCGGCCGACGACCCCCGCCACCGACGAGTCGGTCTGGGAGTTCGGGCGCCGGCGCCTGGGACGCGACTTCGCGAGCTGATGCTCGACCCGATGGTCAGGGCATCTTCGGCGGCGACGCCCGCCGGCCAGCCTGGCGGCGCCTTCCCGCGGATGGTCGAGCTGGAACACGACCACGGCAGCCTGTTCCGCGCGCTCGCGGCGATCTCGAAGCAGCGCAAGCGGCCGCCGACGCCGGCCCGTCCGGCACCCTGCACTCCTTCCGCGACGGCATGGCGGCGCTCCCCGCGGCGCTGGCCCGCACGCTGCGCGTCGACGCCCGCGCGGTCCTGGGCGCGCGGGCGCGGACGTCGCGTCGGTCTCGCGCGACGGCGGGACCTGGCGTGTGCGGCCGACGGCGCGACCTCGACGGCGACGCTGTCGTCCACGCCGCGCCGGCCCACGCGGCCGCCGCCCACCTGCGCGACCTCGACCCCGCGCTGTCCGGCCTGCTGGACGGCATCCCCTACGTGCCGATGGCCGTGATCGCCCTGGGCTACGCGCGCGGCGACGTGGCCCACGACCTCGACGGCTTCGGCATGCTGATCCCACCTGCGAGCGCAGCCGCCTGCTGGGCGCCCTGTGGACCAGCAGCATCTCTCCCGGGCCGCGCCCCGGACGGCCGGGTGCTGCACCGCCGTGTACGGCGGCCCCGGCGACCCGCGCGTCCTGGACGACGACGACGGCGCCCGCGCGACCGGGCCGTCGCCGAGCTGCGGCCCGATGGGCCTGCGCGGCGAGCCCGCGCCGGTCCAGGTGTTCGCCACCGGCGGGCCATCGCCCAGTACGAGCCCGGCCACCTGCTCGCCCGCGCCGGATCACCCGTGATGCGCCCGGCCGGCCTGCCCGGCTGCACCTGTCCGGCAGCTCGTACCGCGGCGTGTCGGTCAACGCCTGCACCAAGGAATCCCGCAACCATGGCCGCCGCCGTGCTCGACTGGTTGTCTGCGTCCGCGCCCGGCGCTGAAGGAGAGGGACGGCATGAGGCCTCGCGCCGACGGTGAGCGAGGGGTCCTGTTCCCGCCGCTGTACTCGCTACTGTTCGTGACGCCACCTGTGGGTCTTCTACGAGAACCGCCGCTTCGCCCACCTCTGGCGGCGGTTGGCCTCCCGCGACGACCGTGGTCGCCCACCTCGCCGTCTGCCGCCATCCACGCGCGGGTACCAATCACTCGCCGATGGCCCCGCCCCTGAGTTCCGTCGCTGTCCCTGTCCCCGTTGCTGATCTGTCGCTGCGATCGAGCGCCTGCGCGTGCGCGAGACGGGCCTTCGGTCACGGGCGCGGGCCTCTTCTGGTTGCAGTTCATCGCCAGCGTTGCTCTCCGTCGCCGAGCCGGCGGCCAACCTGCTGTTGGAGGACCCCGGCTACGCCGCCACGCCGTGCTGGTGCTGCTGGCCTACACGGCGCTGGAGCTCAGCTTCCTCTTACGCGGTGCTCTACCTGGCGCTGGCGCGGCAGCTCGCCCGCAAGACCTTCGGCCTGTTTCTTCCGCCACGCC
>JADJYS010000029.1 GCA_016719645.1 bacterium | reverse complement strand
CCGTCGTCTGCTCTCCGAAGCCGCGTCTGAACCTGAACCTGCGGCTGGTGAACCGGTGGGTGAAGCGCCGTATGGCGGGCGCCGGCTTCGAGCCGTTCAGCGACACGCAACTCGGCGTCGCATGGCAGATCTTCCGCTGCTCGCGGTGAACAGCCTCGCGCGCTGGATGCCAGCGCCGCCGGGACGGCTTCGGATGCTGAGGCACTACCTGACCTGGAGCCCGCTCCCGGGCAACTGCGATACGCCTCCTGTTCTCGCTCAGCGACCAGCAGGACACGCGCACCGACACCCACCAGCAGGGAGCACCACCGCGAGGCGGTGTGCCCGGGCGCGGCCGCGACTTTGCGCTCGGGGGCAGCTGCGAGGTCCAGGAGCCTGACGGGACGGCGAACCCAGAACTCGCCCTTCAACACGAATTTCAGAGTTCACTGGGATTTCTGAGAGGCGGCCGCCGCCAGCCCTTGCGAGGGAGACAGGATCATGGCACCTCGCATGTGGACACGGATCGCCGCTCGCGTTGTCGCTGGCAGCGCTGGCCGGATGCGCGCCCAGGCTCGCGCGCCCCGTCCACCCCGACGTGGACCTCGGCTTCGTCAAGCGCTGCGCAGTGGTGATTCGTTCAGAACCTGGGTCCCGACCGCTTCGCGGCGGCGCGGCTGCAGCCGGTGTTCCTGGCCGAACTCCTGCGGACGCCAGGCGCTGTCGGTCGTCGACGCGGGCCAGACGCTGGCCGCGTACAACCCGCCCCCTCGGCCTGGGCGAGACACGCCCCTGACGCCGAGCAGGTCGTCGCCCTCGGCGAAACGCTCAACG
Source organism: bacterium (assembly GCA_016719645.1). Lineage (GTDB taxonomy): Bacteria > Krumholzibacteriota > Krumholzibacteriia > LZORAL124-64-63 > LZORAL124-64-63 > PNOJ01. The sequence continues at coordinate 28,729 of JADJYS010000029.1, read as the reverse complement.
TCAGGCGATCTTCACCGGCGCGGTGGAGGACTACGGGCAACGCCACCTGGCGGCGGCGACCAGACGAACGCGGTCACCGCGACGTTCTCGATGCTCGAGACCGAGACGGGCACCATGGTGGAACGCCCAGGTCGCCCGCGACGCCCGTCGTTCTGGCGCAAGCTCTTCGGCTGCGATCGGCCAGCCAGCACGAGGTGTCCTGTGCGCGGTCCGCGATGCGCTGGAGTCCCTGTTCTGATGCGTGGAACGACCCGCAGCCGCCCCGTCGCCCGCCGTTGCCGCCGCCGCGCCCTGGGCGCTGCTGGCGTGCCTGGGCGCGGGCCGCCCCCGCCGCGGCGGTGGGCGCGGAGCCCGGCGGCCCCGGCAGCACGTGCACCGCTGTCCACGGCCGGCGCCGGGCAAGGCAGCGGCATCACGGACCTGGCCGACCTCCGCGCGCTCGCCGCGAGCGGGACTCTGGCCGCCGCGCTCGCGCGGTCCGGCGACGCGGCCTGCGCCGGCCGACGCCGCCCTGGCCCTACAGCGGCGCTTTCCGGGTCCGCGACGGGCGCTGCTCCCCGCCGGCCTTCCTCGCCGGTCTGGACATCGCCGGCGCGGACCGGCTGCTTGTCGCGCACCTCTACGTGGGACGGCGGCCGGATCGGAGCTCGCCGGCCGCACCTGAGCACCGGGGCGGCCTGATCGGGGCCGCCGCCACGGCGACCTGTTCCCTGGCCGGCGCCGCGTGGCGGATCGATTTCGCGATCGCCTGCCGCCGGGTTCGTCGCGTTACGCTCGCCGCCGCGGTGCGGCCGGAGAGCGGGCGCACCCGTCGCGCCGCTGGCGGCTTCCGCTGGGGTTCGACGCCACGGCCGCGCAGATCGCGACGCAGGCGCTGCTCGAAGCCGCCCTGGCCGACACCGCCCGCGCGGTCCTGGATCCGGCCGTGCTGGGCGGCGCCTCGCGCGGCCGCGGGCCTGGACCCGCGGCGCCCCGACCGGTCCGGCCTGGACCTGCGCCCGGCTCGTTCGCGGCCGGCGAAGCGACCCTGGTCGAGATGATCACCCGCGACCCGGATCAGATCGTTTGGACGAGCGATGACGATGCGCGGCGTCGAGCGCCGTGTCCTGGGAGACGGTGAGGTCCTTCTCCCTGCACCTGCGCACGGTCGACACCGGACGTCCTGGTGACCGCCGCCCACGGCGTCGATCAGGACAACAGTCCGGCCAGGGCTGGTTCGGCAACAACACGGCATCAACGCGCCGCGGCAGATGATCGCCGCGGCCATGGACAGGCTGTGGAGGCTTCCCGACAGCCGGGGAAGGTACGCGACATGAAGTTCACCCGCCCGCGCACGCCGTCGCTCCTGGCCTGGGCCCTGCTCGCGGCGACCGCCGCGGCGGCGGCCCCGCCGGTCGACGCGCCCCTGGTCTTCGTGGGACGCGACACGATCACCGTCGCCGACCTGGACATGGAGCTCTTCGTCACGCTGCAGATGAACAAGGGCCAGCAGCAGATGCCCGAGCCCTCCGCCGTCCTGCGGCGCCTGATCCAGAACGAGCTGATCATCCAGGAGGGCTACCGCACGGGGCTGCACCGCAAGGACATGATCACCGCGCAGGTGCGCGAGACCGTCCGCTCGCGCAGCATCGTGGCGCTGCTGGATTCGATCGCGGCCACCGCGCCGCTGGTGATCGCCGACCCGGCCCGCGCCCGCGAAGAGGTCATCGAGGCCTCAAGTCGAGAGCCTGAAGCGGAAGTACGGCATCAAGGTGGACACGGCGCTGCTCGCGTCCTCGACTACGCCTCGACGGATCCGCGGTCCAGAAGCAGCTGAACGAGAGCGACGCCGTGCTGGCGAAGCTGCCGTCCGGCGCCCTGCGCGTCGGCGCGCTCACGCAACATGCGCTTCGAGCACTTCCACGGCCTCGCCAACAAGCCCGACGCGCGCAGATCCGCGCGACGACTTCTTCAAAAGTGGTTCAGCGAGGCCCTGCTCGGCTACGAGTCCGCGCGGCTGGGGATCCCCGAGCGCCGCATGATCAAGCGCCTCGCGGCCCAGCAGGAGCGCGACCTCTTGCTGGAGGAGATGGTCAACTCCCTGGGGCGTTTCCGCTACGCGCCGACCGAGGCCGAGATCGCGGCCTTCTACCGCGAGAACATCGCGCACCTGACGCCGCCGGCCCGGCTGAAGGTGCAGAGCGTGCTGCTCGAGAAGCAGAGCGCCGCGGTGACCTTCAAGCAGCGCCTGGACCAGGGCGCCGAGATGACCTGGCTGGCCAAGCGCACGTCCGAGGTCCGCCAGGACGCCGCCGCCCTGCCCACGACCTGGCTCCAGCCGTCGATGATCGGCCTGAAGCCGGGCGAGGCCCGGCCGGCCAGGTCCTGAACCCCTACGAGGTGCCCGGCGGCTGGGTGGTCGCCGTCGTGACCGAGGTCGAACAGCCGACCCCGCGGACCTCGCGGACTGCCGCGAGGAAACCTGCTGCTGCGCATGAAGGCCCAGCGCACGCGCGAGAACATCGCCGACGCGGTCGCGCGCCTCGAAGCCGCCACCACCGTCAGGATCGTTCCCGGCGCCGAAGCCGTCGTCCGCGAACGGCTCGCGCAGGCGTCCGCGAAGGAGAGCCATGAATAAGCGTCGCGTGCCCGTCCTCCTGGCCCTGGCCCTGCTCCTGGCGGTGCTGTCGCCCCCGCCCGCCCGGGCGGCGGGCCCGTTCCGCTCGAAGACCTGCCTGGAGTGCCACGCCGACCAGAAGAAGGCCGCCGGCGCCCCGCACGCCCACGCGCCTTCGCCAAGGCCGAGTGCGAGGCCTGCCACGAGGTCCACGGCGTCGTGGGACGCCTGGCGCTGAAGGCGTCCGGCAACGACCTGTGCGCCGGCTGCCACGCGGCGCAGGTGGCCGAGTCCGACCTGCCGCACGTCCACGCGCCGGTGCGCGACGGCGGCTGCGTCGCCTGCCACGACCCCACGGCAGCGGCCAGCCCGGCCTGCTGCCCGCCAGGGGCAACGCCGCCTGCCTGACCTGCCACGACGGGACCGCGTTCACGCGCGCGGTCGTCCACGCTCCCCTGAAGAAGGACGGGTGCGCCGCCTGCCACCTTCCCCACGGCAGCGCGGAACCGCACCTGCTGGACAAGCCCGTCGACGAGCTCTGCCTGTCCTGCCACAAGGACGCGCGCAAGCTCGCGCAGGCGCACGGCGAGGCGTTCGGCCTCGAAGGTTGCACGTCCTGCCACGACCCCCACAGCGCCGCCGCGCCGAAGCTCCTGCTGGCCGTGCAGCACGCGCCGGTCCAGGACCGCGACTGCGCCGCCTGCCACGCGCCGGACGCCGGGAGCGGCGCCGGTCTGGTCGCCCAGGGCAACGACCTGTGCCTGAACTGCCACGACCGGCCCGGGGCCGACGCCGCGACGCCCCACGCGCCCGTCGCCGACGGCTCCTGCCTGGACTGCCACGCCGCCCACGGCAGCGCGCACGCCGGGATGATCAAGACCGAGCTGCGCCGGCTCTGCTTCGAGTGCCACGACGACGCGGCGTTCCGCAAGAACCTCGTCCACGCTCCGGTCGCCGACGGCGAATGCGCGGCCTGCCACGACGTCCACGGCGGCGCGCGCGCCGCGCTGCTGACCGCGCCCCCGGGCGAACTGTGCCTGGGCTGCCACGAGGGCGTGGGCGGCGACGCGGCCGCCGCCGTCTCGAACCACGCGCCCTTCGTCAAGCAGGACTGCGCCGCCTGCCACGACCCCCACAGCTCGACCGAGCCCGGCCTGCTGACGGCCAAGGCGGGGAGCCTCTGCCTGGGCTGCCACCTCAAGGTCAAGATCGAGCTCGTCACCGCCCACCCGCACGACGTGGCCGCGCGGGGCGATTGCCTCGCCTGCCACGCGCCGCACCGCGCCGGCCAGCCGTCCCTGCTGAAGGTCTCGGCGGCGACGACGTGCCTGGCCTGCCACGCCGACCAGTCGACCAAGCCCGCCGGCGGCAGCCTGCACCCGCCCGTCGCGGACGGGCTCTGCAGCGACTGCCACCTGCCCCACGGCGGCGACGAGGTCGCCATGCTGCGCCGTCCGGCCACGGCGATCTGCCTCGAGTGCCACGACACCGGCCCCGGCGCCGGCGGGCACGCCCACGCGCCGGTCGCCGCCGGCAACTGCGCGGCCTGCCACGACGCCCACCGCGCCGACCGCGCCGACCTGCTGGCCGCGCCCGAGCCCCTGCTCTGCACGATCTGCCACGAGGACGTGGTCGACGTCGCGGCGGCGAAGTCGGTCCATCCTCCGATCATGGACGATTGCACAACCTGCCATCAGCCCCACGGCGGCGCGCAGGCCGCGCTGCTGACGGCGCCGGCCGCCGAGCTGTGCTTCCGCTGCCACGACGAGGGCGACGCCGCGCTGAAGGGCGCCCACCTCGGGCGCGATCTGGCCGGGCTGGACTGCACGGGCTGTCACGCGCCGCACCACTCCGCGCAGGCCGCGCTGATCCGGCCGAACTCGCACCCGCCCTTCGACGATCGCGACTGCACCGTCTGCCACGCGGACGCCGCGCCGATCACCGACCAGACGGCGCTGTGCGCCGGCTGCCACGACGGGCTGACGGAACCGCGCCGGCACGCCCACGCCCCCTTCGCCGCCGGCGAGTGCAGTTCCTGCCACGACGCCCACGCGGCCCGCGGCGAGCACCTGCTGAAGGCCGGCGGCGTCGGCCAGGCCTGCGCCGCGTGCCACGAGAGCGGTTCCCTCTTCCCGCGGGCCGACCTGGCCCACCGTCCCGCCCGCGACGGCGCCTGCTCCGCCTGCCACGACCCGCACGGGGCGGACCAGCCGGCGCTGCTGCGGGCGGCGGGGGCGGATCTGTGCTGGAGCTGCCACCAGGACCTGCAGGCCGCGCGCGCGCTCCCGCGGCGGCACAAGCCGTTCGCCGACGGGAACTGCGCCACCTGCCACGACGCCCACGGCACGGCGCAGTCGGACCTGCTGACCGCGGCGGTGCCCGCCCTCTGCGCGAAATGCCACGACCTGAAGAGCGCCGCCCTGGCCCGGACCCACCTGGGCTTCGACCTGGAGCCGGCCGACTGCATGGCCTGCCACGACCCCCACGCCACCACGCAGGCGGGGCTGACGCACGGCCACGTCCACCCGCCCTACGCCAAGCGGGACTGCAAGGCGTGCCACGAAGCGGGCGGCAAGGTGCAGGCGGGAGCGGAGCAGCGCCTCTGCCTCGGCTGCCACCCCGGCCTGGCCGAGGAACTCAGGAACGCGACCCTCCACGCCCCGCTCTCCGGCGAGCGGGCCTGCCTGGAGTGCCACACGCCCCACGCCTCGCCGGTGCCGGGCCTGCTGCCGCGCAGCCAGGCCGCCGTTTGCGGGCGGTGCCACAGCGAACAGGCCGACCGGATGAAATCGTCGAGCCAGCGCCATCCCGACCCCGAGGGTCGGCAGTGCACGATGTGTCACAACCCCCATCTCGCCGCCGCCGCGGGGACGGTCCCCGCCGGGCCCGACCCCTGCCTGCGCTGCCACACCTGGCTGGAACACACCGACCACCCGCTGGGCGCCGGGACGACCGATCCGGTCCGCGGCGGGGAGATCGTCTGCGCCAGCTGCCACGATCCCCACGGCTCGGAGTTCGCGAAGATGCTCCGGGAGGACGCGGGCGGGAAGCTGTGCATCGGTTGCCACACCGAGAAGATCCGCCAGAAACGCTGACCGCTGTGAACTGACCGTCATTATCTGATATGTTTTTTAACAGGCCGGCTCCTCGGGGAGCCGGCCTCGTTCCATGCCCCCCATCTGTCGATTTTGGCATCTATTGTCAAAAATGGAGATTATTCGCAATTTGAGAGCGTTCGCTTCAAAATGCCTTTGACGAAATGGTAACAGAAAGGCTATGATATTTCCGTGACAAGCGGGGGCGACTGGCCCCGCCGAGGCACCTTGAATGTGAATCGAAGAACACCGTGCTGCCCGCACACATCCGATTCTGGTGACACCCCCGTGACAAGCCGACGCGCATTTTGCATCGCTCTGACGATCTCCCTTTGCCCCCTCGTGGCGAACGGAACGATCGCTTTTCATTTCGAGAGCGCCGTGCGGTTGGATGTGGGGGAGGCCGGCCTGGTCCGTCCCATCGCTTTGAGCGTCGATCCCGCGACCGGCGACGTCTGCGTCACCGACGAGCGGGGCGTGAGCTTCCACGTGGTGGACGGTCACGGGATCACCCTGTTCACCACCAGCCTCGCCGCCGCCCTCTCCACCCCCGTCGACGGCTGCCTCGAGCGCGACGGCGGCTTCGTCTTCATCGACCGCGGCCCCGACGGCGAACGCACCCTGCGCAAGCTCGACCTGCGCGGCGAGCCGCTGCGCTTCGACGTCGAGCGGCCCACGCCGCAGTGGCGGCCCGACCACCTGATCGTCGGCGCCGACGGGAATTACGTGTCCCTCGACAAGTTCGCCGGCACGCTGACCAAGCACGACGCGGCGACGGGCCGCGTCCTCTGGCACCGCGCCCTCGAGGGCGTCAGCGAGCAGTCGGAGCTCGGCCGTCCCGCCGAGGCCCCCGACGGCCGCCTCTACATCCCCGGCGGCGAGCTGCACCTCGTGCTGGTCCGCACGGCGGACGGCGAGGACGCCGGCTCCTTCGGCCGGGCGGGCACCGGCCCGGGCCGCCTCGCCTTCCCGGTCGGCGTCGCGTTCGGCCCCGGTGGCGAGGTCCTGGTCCTCGACCGGATGCGGCACACGGTGCTGGTCCACGATCGCGACCACGTCTTCAAGTCCGAGTTCGGTTCGTTCGGCGGCGCGCCCGGGCAGCTCTACCACCCCCTCGCGATCGCCGCGACGCCCGGACGCATCCTCGTGGCCCAGGGCTACGAGGGCCGCGTCCAGGCCTTCGGGATCTTCGGCACGGAAGCAGGAGAGTAGCGGAAGGCCCCGCGCGGGCGGGGCCGAGAGGATTGTTCGCATGTCAAGGGTTCGGCATCGTTTCGTGTTCTCGTCGCAAGACGCGATGGCCGGAAGCAACGCCGGCCGGGGCGACCAGGTCGCCCACTCAACCCCAGTCGCCGGGCCTCGCCCGTCGGCACACCTCGGAGGCGATTCTGTGAAGCACAAACTGTTGATCTCCGCAACCATCGTCCTGGCTCTCGCCCTGAGCAGCGGCGCCGCTCTGGCGTTCCATGACGGCGGCGTGGCCTACTGCGCCGGCTGCCACACGATGCACAACAGCCAGAACGGCAACCTCGTGGATGTCAACCATCCCGCGGGCAATGCCTACCTGCTGAACAACGGCAACGCCAGCGACACCTGCCTGAAGTGCCATGCGGCCTACGGCCAGTTCGCCGGCGGCTTCGGCTGGGGCGCCGGTGGCGACTTCTACTGGGTCACCAAGACCTTCTCCTGGACCACCCCGCGCGCCGGCTCCACCCAGGGCTACACGCACGGCCACAACGTCGTCTCGCCGGCCTACGGCATCGTCCGGGATCCCGTCCTGGCCGCGGCCCCCGGCGGCGACTTCGACAGCCAGTACCTGACCTGCACCAGCTGCCACGATCCCCACGGCAACGAGAACTACCGCCTGCTGTACGGCGACGAGGGCACCGGCCCCATCTACGGCGGCGCGCGCTACACCTTCGACAGCCCCGCCCCGATCGCCCTGGGCAACAGCCGCCGCACCCTGGGCAACAGCCCCACGGGCGTGCCCGAGACCGACCTCTCGCACACCGTCTACAAGTCGGGCATGAGCGAGTGGTGCGCCAACTGCCACACCGACCTCCACGCGGGCAACACCACGGACTTCGTGCACCCGACGGGCGAGGACATGGGCAGCCTGGTCGCCGCGACCTACAACGCCTACATCAGCTCCGACCAGACCTCCGGCGGCGACCCCGCCACCTCGTACCGCGGCCTGGTGCCCTTCGAGGCCGTCAACGTCGACCTCGAGACCATCGATCCCCTGAACTACACCCAGGGCCCCACCCCCCAGGACCAGGTCATGTGCCTGACCTGCCACCGCTCGCACGCCTCGCCCTTCGCCGACGCGGGCCGCTGGGACTTCACGTCCACGCACCTGATCAGCTCGCACCCGCTGGCGACCGACATCGGCGCCTCGGCCGACGACGTGGCGAACAAGGACTACGGCTACACCCTGGTGACCAACCAGCGGTCGCTGTGCAACAAGTGCCATGTGAAGGACTTCGGCGACGCGCACTACGAGGCCGGCGGGCACTGATCCGATGAGCCCCCGGCCCCGGCCGGGTGACGCGACAATCCTGCGGGCCCCGCACCAGGACGGTGCGGGGCCCGTTTTCTCAAGTGCGGCCGCCGTCAGCCGATGACACCGACGGCCGGCAGCCTCCGCGCCCGGGAGCCGCCCGCCGAGGAGTGCGCGATGAACACGACCCAGCGCCGCCAGAAGCGGCGGCCCCTGATCCTCTACCTGCAGGTCCTCGACGCCGCGACCGGCGAGGAACTGGGCCGCGCCGTGGACCTCACCGGCGAGGGCCTGCGGCTGGTCGGCCAGCGGGAGATCCCCGTCGGCTCGCGCCACGACCTGCGCATCCTGCTGCCCGCCGGCGCCGCCGGCGCCGCGGAGCTGGCCGTCACCGCCGTCTGCCGCTGGGCGGGGCGGGACGTGAATCCCGACCTCGCGGCCACCGGCTTCCTCTTCGAGAACCCCACGCCGGCCGCCCGGGCGATCGTGCTCGACCTGCTGCGCAACCTGGGCTTCTCCGGCCGCTGACCGCCCCGCGGCGGCCCCGAAAATCCCGCCGCGTGACGTCTTCGTGACACAAGAAACCGCCTCCGCGACTAGATTTCCTCCCGGCGCGCGGCGGTCGCCCGCGCCCCGGCGCCGCCCCGTTGCGACGGCCCCATCCGGGAGACGACATGGCCACGCTGCCGACCGGCCCCTACCTGTCCGCCCTGAGGTGCGAGGCGCACGAGCGCACGCCCATCTGGATCATGCGGCAGGCAGGCCGCTACCTGCCCGAGTACCGCGCCGTGCGCGAGAAGACCTCGTTCATCGGCCTGTGCAAGACGCCCGAGCTGGCCTGCGAGGTGACGCTGCAGCCGATCCGCCGCTTCGGCTTCGACGCGGCCATCCTGTTCAGCGACATCCTGGTGCCGCTGGAGCCGATGGGCGCCCCCTTCTCCTTCGACGACCACGGCCCGCGCATGCACCACACCGTGCGCGCGGCGGCCGACGTGGACGCCCTGCACGTCGTCGACTCGCGCGAGCACACCGGCTACGTGGCCGAGGCCGTGCGGATGATCAAGCGCGAGCTCGGGGACCGCACCCCCCTGATCGGCTTCGCCGGCGCGCCGTTCACGCTGGCGGCCTACATGATCGAGGGCGGCGGCTCCAAGGACTACCGGCACCTCAAGGCGATGCTCTACTCCGACCCGGCGCTGCTGTCGCGCCTGCTGGACAAGCTGGCCGACCAGATCACCGACTACCTGCTGATGCAGGTCGAGGCGGGCGTCGATGCGGTCCAGATCTTCGACACCTGGGGCGGCATCCTGCACCCGCAAGACTACGAGCGCATCATCATGCCCGGGCTGCGGCGGATCCTGGCCGGCCTGAAGGGCGCGGGCGTGCCCCGCGTCTACTTCCTGAAGGGCAGCGCCCCCTACCTCGACCACGTGCGCACGCTCGACGCCGAGGCGTTCGGCGTGGACTGGACGCTCGACCTGGCGGTCGCCGCCCGCGCCTACCCCGCCCGGGCCGTGCAGGGCAACCTGGACCCGCTGTGCCTGTTCGGCAGCCACGAGGAGATCCGCCGCCGCGCGCTGGAGATCTGCCGCGCCGGCCGCGGCGCCGCCGGCCACGTCTTCAACCTCGGGCACGGCATCCTGCCCGAGGCGCCGATCGCCGCGGTCGAGACCCTGGTCGCGACCGTGCAGGCGTACCGCGAGGGGGACTGAGATGGCCCTGGACGTTCCGCGCGACCTTCTCGAGAAGCACGACAAGCCGGGACCGCGGTACACGAGCTACCCGACGGTGCCGGCCTGGACGGCCGACTTCGGCGAGGCGGACTACCGGGAGGCGCTGCGGGAGCTGGCCGCCCGGCCCGGCGACGAGCTCTCGCTCTACCTGCACCTGCCCTTCTGCGCCAAGCACTGCCACTACTGCGGCTGCAACGCCGTCGTCTCCAACGAGAAGGGCGCCGTCGACGACTACCTCGACCGCGTCGAGCGCGAGCTGGCCGCGGTGGTGGACGTGCTGGGCCCGGGCCGGCGCGTCGTGCAGCTGCACTGGGGCGGCGGCACGCCCAACTTCCTGAAGGACCACCAGGTCGAGCGCGCCCTGGGCCTGCTGCGCGCGGCGTTCGCCATCGACCCGCGGGGCGAGGTCTCGATCGAGGTCGACCCGCGCATCGGCACGCCCGAGCAGGCGCGCTTCCTGCGCGCGCAGGGCTTCAACCGCATCAGCCTGGGCGTGCAGGACTTCGAGCCCGCGGTGCAGAAGGCCATCGGCCGGCTGCAGAAGCGCGACCGCACGCTGGAGCTGTACCGGGCCTGCCGCGAGGCCGGCTACGAGGGCGTCAACCTCGACCTGGTCTACGGCCTGCCGGAACAGACGCGCGACTCCTTCGCGCGCACCCTGCGCGACATCATCGAGCAGGGACCCGACCGCGTGGCCTGCTTCAGCTACGCCCACGTGCCCTGGGTGCGCCCGCAGCAGAAGCTCATCAACACCGACAACATGCCGTCCGGCTTCGAGAAGTTCGAGCTGTTCCGCCTGGCGATCGACCTCTTCGCCGAGGCCGGCTACGACTGGGTCGGCATCGACCACTTCGCCCGCCGCGACGACGAGCTCGCGGTCGCGCTGCGCGAGCGGCGCCTGCACCGCAACTTCATGGGCTACACGACGCGCCCGGCGCCCCACATGCTGGCCTTCGGCATGAGCGGCATCGGCGACGTGTGCGACCGCTTCGTCCAGAACGACGCCGAGCTCGACGGCTACCGGGCCGCGGTCGACGCCGGGCGCCTGCCGGTCGTCAAGGGGCACCGCCTCAGCGACGACGACCGCCTGCGGCGCCTGGCGATCCTCAACCTGATGTGCAACCTGGAGCTGCCCTACGCGCTGACCGTGCCCGGCTTCGGCGCGCCCGCCGACGAGCTGCTGGCCGACGGGCTGACCCGCCTGCGCCCCTACGTCGACGAGGGCTTCGTGGAGTTCCTGCCCGACCGCGTGCGCGTCACCGACCTGGGGCGCTTCTTCGTGCGCAACCTCTGCATGGAGCTGGACGCCTACCTGGACCGCACGAGCGGGAAGCCCCTGTTCTCCAAGACCATCTGAGGCGAGGATGACCGCACCGAGGCGCTTTCGGCAGGACCACCTCGATCCGGCCCGGACCACGGGCCTGATCCTGTGCGGCATGGGCGGGCCCGACGGCCCCGCCGCCGTGGAGCCCTTCCTGCGCAACCTGTTCCAGGACCCCCAGATCATCCCCATCCCGCGCCTGCTCTCCCCGGTCCTGGGCCGCCTGATCGCGCGCCGGCGCGCGCCGGCCGTGCGCCGGCGGTACCTGGAGATGGGCCACGGCGGGGGCTCGCCGCAGGTCCCGACGACGCGGGCCCAGGGGGAGCGCCTGGCCGCGCTGATGGGCGGGGCCGGCCGGCCGACGGTCGCGGCGCCAGCCATGCGCTACTGGCGCCCCTACCCCGACGAGGCCGTGCGCGACCTGCGGGCGCGCGGCGCGGAGCAGTTCCTGGTCCTGCCCATGTACCCCCAGTTCTCCGACGCCACCAACGGCAGCACGCTCGCCTTCGTGCAGGCCGCCCTGGACCGCCACGCCCCGGGCGCCGCGGTCCACGTGGTGGAGGCCTGGCACCTGCTGGACGGCTTCGTCGCGACCCTGGCCGCCAACGCGGGCCGCGGCCTGCGGCGCTGGGCCGAGGCGGGGGCCGACCCGCAGTCCTGCGCCCTGATCTACGTGGCCCACTCCCTGCCCGAGAGCTTCGTGAAGCGCGGCGACCCCTACCTCAGCCAGACCCGCGCCACGGTCAGCGCCGTCCACGAGCGCGTGCGCGCGGCCCTGGCGGCGGACGGCCACGCCGCCTGGCTGGCCCGACTGCCGGGCGGCCCCGCCCCCCTGCTGGCCTTCCAGAGCAAGGTCGGCCCCATCAAGTGGCTCGGCCCCGAGATCACGGCCGAAACGCGCCGCCTGGCCGCCGCCGGTTGCCGCCGCCTGCTGGTGCAGCCGGTGAGCTTCACCTGCGAGCACATCGAGACGCTGCACGAGCTGGACCTCGAGCTGCGCCACGAGGCCGAGAGCCTGGGCGTGCAGGACTTCGACCGCGGCGCCGCGCTCAACCTCGACGAGACCTGGCTCGCCTCGCTGGCGTCACGACTGGCCGGCGAACCCTTCCACGCGGAGGCGGCGCGTGTCTGAACGAACCGGGAACGTGCGGCGCGTGGTCGTGATCGGCGGCGGCGTGTCGGGCCTGGCCACGGCCCTGCGCCTGCTGGAAGGTGCGGCGGCGCGCCGGCTCGACCTGCGGGTCGACGTGCTGGAATCAGCGCCCGATTTCGGCGGCAACCTGCGCACCCTCGCCCGCGACGGCTGGCGCCTGGAGTGGGGCCCCAACGGCTTCCTGGACAACGAGCCGGCGACCCTGCGCCTGGTCGAGCGCCTGGACCTGAACGGCGAACTGGTGCGCAGCAGCGACGCGGCCCGGCGCCGCTTCCTGGTGGTCGGCGGCCGCCTGCGCGAGATCCCCGCCTCGCCGCCCGCCTTCCTCAAGACCGACCTGTTCACCCCCCGCGCCAAGCTGCGCGTCCTGGGCGAGCTCCTGGTGCCGCGCCGCCGCGACCTGGGCCGCGCGGCCGACGACCCCGCCACCGACGAGTCGGTCTGGGAGTTCGGGCGCCGGCGGCTGGGGCGCGACTTCGCGGAGCTGATGCTCGACCCGATGGTCAAGGGCATCTTCGGCGGCGACGCCCGCCGGCTCAGCCTGGCGGCCGCCTTCCCGCGGATGGTCGAGCTGGAACGCGACCACGGCAGCCTGTTCCGCGCGCTCGCGGCGATCTCGAAGCAGCGCAAGCGGGCCGCCGACGCCGGCCCGTCCGGCACCCTGCACTCCTTCCGCGACGGCATGGCGGCGCTCCCCGCGGCGCTGGCCCGCACGCTGCGCGCCGACGCCCGCGCGGTCCTGGGCGCGGGCGCGGACGTCACGTCGGTCTCGCGCGACGGCGGGACCTGGCGCGTGCGCACGGCCGACGGCGCGACCCTCGACGGCGACGCCGTCGTCCACGCCGCGCCGGCCCACGCGGCCGCCGCCCACCTGCGCGACCTCGACCCCGCGCTGTCCGGCCTGCTGGACGGCATCCCCTACGTGCCGATGGCCGTGATCGCCCTGGGCTACGCGCGCGGCGACGTGGCCCACGACCTCGACGGCTTCGGCATGCTGATCCCCACCTGCGAGCGCAGCCGCCTGCTGGGCGCCCTGTGGACCAGCAGCATCTTCCCGGGCCGCGCCCCGGACGGCCGGGTGCTGCTGCACTGCATGGCCGGCGGCCCCGGCGACCCGCACGTCCTGGACGACGACGACGGCGCCCTGCGCGACCGGGCCGTCGCCGAGCTGCGCGGCCTGATGGGCCTGCGCGGCGAGCCCGCGCTGGTCCAGGTGTTCCGCCACCCGCGGGCCATCGCCCAGTACGAGCCCGGCCACCTCGCCCGCCTGCGCCGGATCGACGCGCGCCTGGCCGGCCTGCCCGGGCTGCACCTGTCCGGCAGCTCGTACCGCGGCGTGTCGGTCAACGCCTGCATCAAGGAATCCGAAACCATGGCCGCCGCCGTGCTCGACCGGCTGGCCGCGGCCGCGCCCGGCGCCGAAGGAGGGACGGCATGAGGCTCGCGCTGACGGTGAGCGAGGTCCTGCTCCCGCTGCTGTACCTGCTGCTGTTCGTGGCCTACCTGTGGGTCTTCTACGAGAACCGCCGCTTCGCCCACCTCTGGGCGCGGCGGCTGCTCGCGACGACCGTGGTCGCCCACCTCGCCGCCTCCGCCATCCACGCGCGGGTGCACCACCACCTGCCGATGGCCTCGCCCCTGGAGTTCCTGTCGCTGCTGTCCCTGTCCCTGCTGCTGATCTACGCCGTGATCGAGCGCCGGCTGCGCGTGCGCGAGACGGGCTTCCTGGTCACGGGCGTGGCCTTCCTGCTGCAGTTCATCGCCAGCGCGTTCTCCGTCGCCGAGCCGGCGGCCAACCCGCTGCTGGAGGACCCCGGCTACGCCGGCCACGCCGTGCTGGTGCTGCTGGCCTACACGGCGCTGAGCCTCAGCTTCCTCTACGCGGTGCTCTACCTGGTGCTGGCGCGGCAGCTCGCCCGCAAGACCTTCGGCCTGCTCTTCCGCCGCCTGCCGCCGCTGGAGATGCTGGAGCGCATGAGCGTGGGCGCGGCCAAGCTGGGCGTGCCGCTGCTGTTCGGGGCCCTCGCGCTGGGCCACCTCTGGCTCTACGACCTGGCCGACAAGCTCGACCCCGCGACGGCGAGCCGGCTGACCCCCTTCGACCCCAAGATCCTGACCTCCTGGGTGATCTTCCTGGTCTACCTGGTGGGCCTGGCCGGCCACCGCTGGTGGGGCTGGCGCGGGCGGCGCATGAACTTGCTGGCCATCGCGGCCTACCTCGCCGTGGTCCTGGCGATGGGCGCCATCCACCACTTCGTCCCCAGCTTCCACAACTTCAGCCTGCGCGGGGGCGTGTGATGGCGGGGCACGCCGGCCTGCACCTGTGGGGGATCGACCACCGCCTCGCGCCGACCGAGGTGCGCGAGCGCGCGCACATCGACCCCGAGCGGGTGGGCGGGCTGCTGGCGGCCCTGGCGCGGGAACCGGGGTTCGTCTCGGCCGTGCCGGTGAGCACCTGCAACCGGACCGAGATCTACGTCGAGACCCTGCCGGAGTTCGCCCCCCACGAGTGCCTGACGCGCAGCCTGGCCGCCGCCGGGCTCGACCCCGCGCTGTTCACCGGCGAGTACGGCGTGCGCCTGACCGACGGGGAGGCCGTGCGCCGCCTCTACCGGGTGTCGGCCGGCCTGGAGAGCATGATGCTGGGCGAGCCCCAGATCTCCGGCCAGCTCAAGGACGCCTACCGCCTGGCCAAGGAGCACCACGAGCTCGGCCCGGTGCTCATGCGCGCCTTCCAGGGCGCGTTTCGCGCCGGCAAGCGCGTGCGCACCGAGACGAAGATCGGCGAGGGCGCGGTCAGCGTCGCCTTCGCCGCCGTCGAGCTGGCCCGCAAGTTCTTCGCCGACCTCTCGCACCACCGCGCCCTGCTGGTCGGGGCCGGCGACACCGGCGCCCTGGCGGCCCGCCACTTCCTGCAGCAGGGCATCGGCGGCCTGATCGTGGTCAACCGCAGCCCCGAGCGCGCGCGGGCCCTGGCGGACGACCTCAACGGCGGCAAGGGCGAGCTCGTGCGCGCCCGGCCCTGGGAGGAGCTGGCCGCGACGCTGGCCGACGTGGACGTGGTGCTCTCGACCACCGGCAGCCTGGAGCCCGTCATCCTGCCGGAGATGGTGCGCGCCGCCATGCGCCGCCGCCGCGGCCGCCCGCTCTACGTCCTGGACATCGCCGTGCCGCGCGACGTCCACCCCGACGTCGCGCGCGTGGACGAAACCTACGTCTTCGGGCTGGACGACCTCGACGAGATCGTCCAGGCTAACCTGGCCGCGCGCCGCAAGCAGCTGCCCGGGGCCGAGCGCATCATCGAGCAGGAGCTGGCGGAGTTCCGCGCCTGGGTCGGCGAGATGGACCTGCGCCCCAGCGTGGCCGAGTTCCGCGCCTACCTCGAGGACCTCAAGGAGAAGCAGGTCGGCTACGTGCGCCGCAAGCAGTCCGACGAGGTGGCCGCGGCCGTCGACGCCAGCCTGCAGCAGTTCATCAAGAAGGTCCTGGGCCGCTCGATGGAGTCGCTCAAGAGCGCCGAGAGCGAGCAGGAGCGCCTGCAGCACCTGGCGACGCTGCACCGGCTGTTCGCGCCCCAGGCGCCGACGACGACCCAGGCGCCCCGCGATCCGCAGGAGCCGCACGACCGTCCCTGATCCCAACGAGGAGCACACCATGGACACGGCGATCGGCGTCACCCTGGGCCTGGGCCTCGCCGCCGCGGCCGGCCTGCGCGTCTTCGTGCCCCTGCTGCTGGCGGCGATCGCCGTGCACACCGGGCACCTGGAGCCGGCCTCCGGCTTCGACTGGCTCGGCTCGACCACGGCGCTGGTGATCTTCGGCACCGCCGCCGTGGCCGAGGCCCTCGCCTACTTCGTCCCCTGGCTCGACCACGCCCTGGACTCCCTCGCCACCCCGGCCGCCGCGGTCGCGGGCGCCGCCCTGATGGCCGCGGCGGCCGTCGACCTGCCCCCCTACGCCCGCTGGCCCCTGGCGATCATCGCCGGCGGCGGCCTGGCCGGCCTGGTCCAGGCCGCCTCGGTCGGCACGCGGGCCCTCTCGACTGTCATGACCGCCGGCTTCGGCAACCCGGTCGTCGCCGCCGCCGAGACGGGCGGCGCCGTCGCCCTGGCGGCGATCGCGCTGCTGCTGCCGCTGCTGGGGCTGGTGCTGGTCGTCGGGCTGGTGGCGGCGATCGTGCGGGCGGGCAAACGCCTGGCGGGCTAGCGATCCAGTCGGGACACGCATCCGATGGATTCTGACCACGGCATTGTCCCTGCCCATCCCCATGCTGCTGTTCGACTTGGATCCGCACATCCTGCCGGGACAGGGGTGTCCTGGAGGCCCCGCAGCCAGGATGGCGGAGGGGCCGGAAGGCCAAGCGCTCCGGGCACACGAGGTGCCCGGAGCGCGTCCCCTGTCCCGGCAGGATGTGCGGATCCAAGTCGCATCACCGCATGGGCAGGGACAATTTCGTGTCCAGGCCCTACTCGTAGCGGAGCGCCTCGATCGGATCCAACGCCGCCGCCTTGCGCGCCGGGTAGTACCCGAAGAAGATCCCGACCGCCGCCGCGAACCCCAGCGCCAGCAGCATCGTCTGCGGCTGCACCTCGGTGGCCCAGCCGGCGGTGCGCCCCAGGATCCAGGCGCCGGCGACCCCCACCCCCACGCCGATGATGCCGCCGCCGAGGCACAGCACCGTGCTCTCGACCAGGAACTGGGTCAGCACGTCGGAGCCGCGGGCGCCCACGGCCATGCGGATGCCGATCTCGCGCGTGCGCTCGGTCACCGACACCAGCATGATGTTCATGATGCCGATGCCGCCCACCAGCAGCGAGATGCTGGCGATGGCCGCCAGCAGCAGCGTCATCACCTCGGTGGTGGCCGAGGCCGTCTCGGCCAGGTCGGTCTGGTTGCGCACCTGGAAGTCGTCGGCCTCCCAGGCGGCCAGCCCGTGCGCCTCGCGCATGATCGCGGCGATCTCGTCCTGGGCGGCGGGCAGGTCGCCGGGGCTGGACGTGCTGGCCAGGATCTGCGCGATGAACATGCGGCCGGCCAGGCGGGTGCGGACGGTCGTGTAGGGCGCCAGCACGACGTCGTCCTGGTCGGCGCCCTGGGCGTTCTGACCCTTGGCCGCCAGCACGCCGATGACGTGGAAGGGGACGTCGCGCAGCCGGACGGTCTGACCGACGGGGTCGGCGTCCGGGAAGAGCTGTTTGGCGACGGTGGCGCCGAGCAGGCAGACCTTCTTCATGCTGCGCTGGTCGGCGGCGTCGAAGTAGCGGCCGCTCGAGACGTCCCAGTCGCGGATCTCGCGGTAGCCGGCGTCGACGCCGTAGCACACCGCCCGCCAGTTGCCGGCGCCGCCGACGATCTGCGCCGGCGCGAAGATCACGGGGGAGACGGCCGCCAGCAGCGTGCTCTCGCGCTGCAGGGCGAGCGCGTCGTCGACCGTCAGGCGGTTGAAGCTGCCGGCGCCGTGGCTGACGCCGCCCTGCTGGCTGGCGCCGGGCGTGATGACGATCATGTTCGAGCCCAGGTTCTGGATGCTGTGGCGGATCTGGGAGCGCGCCCCCTCGCCCACGGCGACCATCACCAAGACCGCCGCCACGCCGATGATGATCCCCAGCATGGTCAGCAGGGTCCGCATGACGTTGCGGCGGATGCTGCGCGCCGCCAGGCGCACCAGGGTCGTCGCCTTCATCGCGTCCCTCCCGCGTCGGCGCCCGCCGACCGGCGCGCGGCCACCGGCTCGTCCCGCACGATCACGCCGTCCCGCAGCTCGATGACCCGCTGGGCGTAGTCGGCCACGTCCGGCTCGTGGGTCACGATCAGGATCGTCATGCCCGAGGCGTGCAGGTGCTGCAGCAGGGCCATCACCTCGATCGTGGTGCGGCTGTCGAGGTTGCCGGTGGGTTCGTCGGCCAGCAGGATGGCCGGCCGCGTCACCAGCGCCCGCGCGATGGCCACGCGCTGCTGCTGGCCGCCGGACAGCTCGTTGGGCTGGTGGTCGAGGCGGTCGGCCAGGCCGACCAGGCCCAGCGCTTCGACGGCGCGCGTGCGCGCCTCGCGCTCTTTCATGTTGCGGGCGTAGAGCAGGGGCAGCTCCACGTTCTCCAGCGCGGAGGTGCGGGCCAGCAGGTTGAAACCCTGGAACACGAAGCCGATCTTGCTGTTGCGGACCTCGGCCAGCTGGTCGCGGTCCAGGCGGTCGACGCGCACCCCGTCCAGCTCGTACGTGCCCTCGGTCGGAGAGTCGAGCCCGCCCAGGATGTTCATCAGCGTGGACTTGCCCGAGCCCGACGCGCCCATCACCGCCATCATCTCGCCCCGGCGCACCGTCAGGTCCACGCCCTGGAGCGCGCGCACCTCGACGGCGCCCACCGTGTAGGTGCGCCTCAGGTCCGAAGTGCGGATCACGATGCCGTCCGTCACGCGCGGTCCTCCCGGCTGCGTTCCCGATCGGTGCGGCCTAGAACCCGCCCGGCGGCGGGCGCATGCCCGTGGACTGGGTCTGGAACGGGTTGGTCGACGTCGCGGCGACCGTCCCGCCGGTGACGCCGGCCACGACCTGGAGGCCTTCCTGGAGCCAGGGCGCCGTGATCTCGGTGACCGTGCCGTTGCTCACCCCGACGCGCACCGGCCGGGCGCCGATCGTCCCGTCCTCGTCCTGGTACCAGAGGAGCGTCGGCTTCGCGCCGCCGGCGAAGCCCGCGCCGCCGCCGTGCATGCCGGCGCCCTGCCCCCCGGCGCCGTGCCCGGACGCCGCCTGCCCGGCCGCGCCCGCGCCGCGCCCCCCCTCGGCGGCCATCTTCGCGCGGCGCGCCTGCAGGGCCGCGACCATGGCCTCGGTGGGTTTGAAGCGAAGCGCGGCGTTGGGGACGGTCAGGACGGATTCGGCCCGGCTGACGACGAAGTCCACGGTGGCGGTCATGCCCGGCAGCAGGCGTCCGTCGGCGTTGTCCACGTCGATCACCACGGTGTAGTTGACGACGTTCTCCGCGACCGTCGACTGCAGCCGCACCTGGCGCACCGAACCCTGGAACTGCTCGTCGTCGTGGGCCTGCACGGTGAAGCGCGCGGCCTGCCCTTCGACGATCTTGCCGATGTCGCTCTCGTCGACCGCGGCCAGGATCTGCATGCGCGCCAGGTCCTCGGCGATCAGGAACAGCTGGGGCGCCGAGAAGTTGGCGGCGACCGTCTGCCCCACGTCCACGTTGCGCTCGACCACGGTGCCGGAGATGGGGGCGCGGATCGTGGCGTACTTCAGGTTGTTGCTCGCGCGGTCCAGCCCGACCCGGGCCGAGACCAGCGAGGCCGCCGACGACTCGGCCGCGTAGAGCGCCTTGTCGAGATCCGTCTGGGACACCAGCTGCTCGCGGAACAGCTCCTGCGTGCGGGCCAGCTCCCGCTGCGCGTCGTTGCGCTCGGCCTCGGCGCGGGCCACGCTCGCCCGGGCGCTGCGCACCTCGCTGGCCAGCAGGGTGGTGTCGATGACCGCGATGACCTGGCCGGCCGTCACGCGGTCGTTGAAGTCCGCGCCGATGGTCGCGATCAGCCCCGAGACCTGGGTGCCGACCTGCACCTTGGTCACGGCGTCGAGCGTGCCGGTGCTGGTGACGACCTCCTCGACGTCGCCCCGGGCGACCTCCACCAGGCGGTAGGTCTCGCCGCCGCCGCCGTCGCCGCGGGTGAGGAACCACGCGGCCGCGCCGGCCGCCGCCAGGAACGCGATCAGGATCAGCCATCTCTTCATGCCCCACCTCGGGTGCCGTCGGCCTGCCGTCCAACCCCATCATTGGCACGGAACGCGCGAACCCGCCGGGTCCTGCGGGGAATCCCGGGACGGACCGCGCGCGGCCCCCAAGATGCACCATGCCGGCCCCGGAGTCGAGGCCGGGCCTCAGGACGCTGGACATCCCCCCCCGACCGCCGCTAGACTGTGCGGGCGGCGCCGCCACCGGCTCCGCGGGGGAAGGGAGGGACAGGCATGCCGGACGCCCGCAGTCCGCGCATCCTGGTCGTCGACGACAACCGGCAGCTGAGAAAGCTCTTCGCGCTCTACCTCGAGAGCGAGGGCTTCGCGATCGGCGAGGCCGACGACGGCAAGACCGCGCTCGAATACTGCAACCGCGAGCGCTGCGACCTCGTGCTGCTGGACCTGCGGATGCCGGGTCTGAGCGGCCACGAGGTCCTGGCGCGCCTGCGGGCCGACGCGCCCGACCTGCCCGTCATCGTCGTCTCGGGCACCGGGGACGTGGGCGACGTCATCGCCGCCCTGCGCGCCGGCGCCACCGACTACCTGCTGAAGCCCGTGGAAGACCTAGCGATCCTGCTGCACGCCGTCCGGCGGGCGCTCGAGCGCTCCGATCTGCTCCAGGAGAACCGCCGCCACCGCGAGCACCTCGAGCAGGAGGTGCGCGAGCGCACCGCCGAGCTGACCGCGGCCAACCGCGAGCTGCAGGAGCTGCGCCGCCGGCTCGAGCAGGAGAACGAGTACCTGCGCGAGGAGGTGGGCGCCGTCTCGCCCGTCAGCGGCATGATCGGCGACAGCGCCGTGATGCGCCGCCTCCTGCGCGAGATCGACCTGGTCGCCCCGACCGGGGCCAACGTCCTGATCTCGGGCGAGTCGGGCACCGGGAAGGAGCTCGTGGCCCGCGCCATCCACGAGCGCGGCCCCCGGCGCGAGCGGCCGCTGATCAAGGTCAACTGCGCCTCGATCCCCCGCGAGCTGTTCGAGAGCGAGTTCTTCGGGCACATCCGCGGCTCGTTCACCGGCGCCGTCCGCGACCGCGTCGGGCGCTTCCAGCTCGCCGACCGCGGCACGCTGTTCCTGGACGAGGTCGGCGAGATCCCGCTCGAGCTGCAGGGCAAGCTGCTGCGCGTGCTGCAGGAGGGGGAGTTCGAGCGCGTCGGCGAGGACCACACCCGCCGCGTCGAGGTGCGCATCATCGCCGCCACCAACCGCGACCTGATGCACGAGGTGGAGCAGGGCAGGTTCCGGCGCGACCTCTACTTCCGCCTGAACGTCTACCCGGTCGCCGTCCCGGCCCTGCGCGACCACCTCGAGGACCTGCCCGCCCTGGCCGAGCACTTCCTGGGTCAGTCCTGCCGCCGGCTGGGCGCCGAGCCGCAGCCGCTGCGGCGCAAGCACATCGCCCAGCTGCAGGCCTACGCCTGGCCCGGCAACGTGCGCGAGCTGCAGAACACGATGGAGAGGGCGGCGATCGTCTCCCAGTGCGGAGAGATGAGCTTCGACCTGGGCGTGCCCGCGGGCGCGACGGCGGCGGCGGCGCGTGAGTCGGCGGCGGCCGACGAGGTCCTGACCGAGGCGCAGCTGCGCGGCTTCGAGCGCGAGAACACGCTGCGGGCCCTGAACGCCGCCGACTGGCGCATCACCGGCGAGGGCGGCGCCGCCGAGCTGCTGGACCTGCCGCCCTCCACGCTGGCCTCGCGCATCAAGGCCCTGGGCCTGAAGCGCGACGGGGCCTGACCTTCCCCCTACGGGTAGAGTTCGGGCACGAACGTCTGGTCGCTCATCGGCGGCCTGACGTACTCCGCCCCCGTCTGCCGCGGCGGCAGCGTGACCGGCTCGGGCGTCAGGTCCTCGTACGGGACCAGCCCCAGCAGGTGGCTGATGCAGTTCAGCCGCGCGCGCCGCTTGTCGTCCCCGTCGACCACGTACCACGGCGCCTGCTTGATGTCGGTGTGGGCGAACATCTCGTCCTTGGCGCGCGAGTACTCCACCCACCGCGACCGCGATTCCACGTCCATGGGGCTCAGCTTCCAGCGCTTGGTGGGGTCGGCGAGGCGGTCCTTGAAGCGCCGCTCCTGCTCGTCGTCGCTGACGGAGAACCAGTACTTGACCAGCAGGATCCCGGAGCGCACCAGCATGCGCTCGAACTCGGGGCAGCTGCGCAGGAACTCCTGGTGCTCCTCGTCCGAGCAGAAACCCATGACCCGTTCGACGCCGGCGCGGTTGTACCAGCTGCGGTCGAACAGCACCATCTCGCCGGCGCCCGGCAGGTGGGCGATGTAGCGCTGGAAGTACCACTGGGTCTTCTCGCGCTCGGTGGGCACGCCCAGGGCGACGACGCGCGCGATGCGGGGATTCAGCGGCTCGGTGATCCGCTTGATGACGCCGCCCTTGCCGGCCGCGTCGCGCCCCTCGAAGATCACCACGACCTTCAGGCCGGCGTGGCGGATCCAGGCCTGGAGCTTGACCAGCTCGACCTCGAGCCGGGCCAGCTCCTTCTCGTAGAGCCCGCCGGGCAGCTTATCGCGGTGGCGGCTCTGCTCGGACTCGACGTGGCGGGCGCCGTCGGGCGCCGCGTGCTTCTCTTTGTGGGTCACGGGTTCCTCCTGTTCGTCCGCGGGGTCACGGCGCGGGAAAGCCGAGCCAGCGCCAGTATCCGAGCACGGTCCAGAACCACAGCGCGGCGAAGCTCAGCACGAAGACGGCCGCCCCGTGGCGCAGGAAATCTCGCTGCGTGACGAGGTGACGCCCGGTGGCGGGGTCCCGGCACATGGCGTAGACCATGGCGTTGCTGGGCGTGCCGATGATGAGCATGTGGGCGAACGAGGACGCGAAGGCGGTGGCGAAACCCACGGCCCAGGGGTGCTGCGCGGCCGCCCCGGCCATGGGCACCGTGATCGGGCCGACCGCGGCCACCGTGGCGCCGTCGCTCATGAAGTTCGTGGTCACGCCGGACAGCAGCGCGGCGATCATGGTCAGGCCCGAGCCCTGCAGCCAGGCGTCGGGCAGCAGGCCCACCGCGCTCTCGGCCAGGTAGAGGGCGCCGCCGGTGGCGGCGAGCCCCTTGCCGATGGCGCTGGCGCCGGCGTAGAGGAAGACGACCTCCCAGGGGATCCTGATCACGTCGCGCCACTTCAGGACCTGCAGCAGGTTCAGGGCCACCAGCCCGAGCAGGATCGGCCCGCCCATCCCCATGCGCGGTCCCGCCGCGATCCACAGCAGGATCACGCCGCCGAACACCAGGGCGGTGAGGCGCTCCTCGCGGTTGGCCGGCCCCATCGTGACGGCGGTGCGGCGGATGGCGGCTGCGGCGTTCAGCCGGACCCCGAACACGGACTTGCGGAAGGCGATCGCGAGGTAGGCGCCCAGCAGCAGCGTCGCGACCGGGACGAACGGCAGCCCGTAGCGCAGCCACTCGACGAAGGAGGGCGCCCGGCCGTACTCCTCGAGGATGCCGATCATCACGGCGTTGCGCGCTCCCGCCGCCGGCGAACCCGGCCCGCCCAGGTTCGAAGCGAAGCACAGGCCCAGCGCCAGCAGCACCAGCAGGCGCCGGTCCTGGTCGAGCCCGCGTTCCCGCAGCGACGCCCCGTGGACGACCAGCAGCAGCGGCATCACCACCGCCACCAGCACCGACTCCGAGATGAACGAGCAGGCCAGGGCGTACACGGGCAGGAACAGGAACAGGAACAGCGGCAGGCTGCGCACCGGCGCCAACAACACCATCCCCAGGCGGCGGTTCAGGCCGGTCCGCGTGATCACCCGCGACAGGGCGAGCACCCCGAAGATGAAGACCACCGAATCCTTGGCGAAGGCCTGGGCGACCTGGTCGGGGCGCATGATTCCGAACGCGTAGAGCACGGCCGCCACGAAGATCGCCGTGATCCCGATCGGGACCGCGCCGGTGGCCCAGAACATCGCGGCGGCCAGCAGCAGCGCCACCATCAGCATGGCCTTGCGCGCGACGGCGGCGTTCGCGGCCGCGCTCCCGCGGGCGCCCTCCTCCCGGTCCGCGGCCGTCCCGTGCTGGCGGACGTAGCGCGACGCGATGGACTCCCCGGGGGCCATCTCGCGGTACTCGGCGTAGCCGGCGGCCGCATCGCCGGTCGCCGCGACGGCGTCCGGGGCGGACTTGGGGGCGCCGAGCAGCGCGACCAGGCCCGCCGGCGGCGGCAGGACGTAGGCGGCGGCGAGCAGGACCATCCCCAAGATGACGACGACCGGCCGGTGGTTGTGGCCGCCCCAGAGGCGCGCCCGCGCCGACGCCAGGGTGGGCAGGGCCATGTCGTGGCGCGCCATGGTCCGCAGCTTCTCGTGGCGGGCCTCGGCCAGGGCGTCGACGATGAGCCCGATGTCGGCGGTCTTCTCGAGGTAGCGGTAGGCGCCGCGGCTGCCCATGTCCATGGCCGAGGCGACGGAGCCCGACCCCGTCAGCACGAGCACCGGCAGCTCGGGGCGGAACTTCTTGATCTCGCCGAGGATCTCGCCCCCGTCCAGGCCGGGCGGCGCGAGCTCGACCACGACGATGTCGAGCTTGCGGTCGGAGCGGACCAGCCGGACGGCTTCCTGCCCGTCGCCGGTCTCGATCACCTCGTAGGCGGCGGTGCGCAGGCGAGCGCCGAGCGCGGCGCGGTAGACCGCGTCGTCGTCGACCAGCAACACCTTGACCCGCGCCGACATGCCCGCCCTCCCGTTCGGATCGTTCGGGACATGATACGGACGCCGCTCCGCCGCGGGAACTGTTTTCCGGCGCTCCCGGCAAACGAGGGCGCCGGCTCTGCGGGAGAGCCGGCGCCCGACGCCACCCGGGAGGCGGCGTCTACCTGTACTGGAACCTTCACGCCGCTCCAGGTGTCCGCATCGGCGGGCACGCCGACCGGGTAGATCGGCGCCAGCAGCAGGCCTTCGCCGCCGCACTGCCCGGCGAATTCGGCCGGGATGTTGCAGGGCTCGCTGTGGTTCTCGTCGTCGTCGACCACGTTGGCCAGGGGATCGCTGCTGCCCTCGTCGCTCAGGAACCAGGAATGGCAGCAGGGGGCGCGAGTGGACGAACCCGAAGTTCGCGGTTTTTCTTACCGGCAGCGCGTCGCCCTCGGTCCAGAACGTGAGCACGCAGCGGTTGTCCATCGCCACGGTGTCGAACATCCAGCCCGCCGGCATGACCCGGTTGTAGTAGTGGCCGGCGTCGCACTCGCTGAGCGAGGTGTAGACGTGGAAGGAGCGCAGGGCCTCGCCGGCCGCCGGGGTGACGGCGTACGAGTAGGTGAAGTTGCTGAACGAGCTGGTCGCCGTGGCGCCCAGGGCGCCCGAGGCTGCGGCGAACAGGATCAGGACGGCGAGCAGGGACTTCGAGGTGCAAGCGCGCATGATGCCTCCAGAGGGCTGGCTCCCTGTAGCGGGGTGGGGAGCCGGATCGTCGCCGCCGGGCCCCGGACGTCCGGAGGCCGCGGCTCCGGCCGGCGGAAACGTCGGGAGTGGGCGATTCCTGTCCGGGGATCAAATTCTATGATAACGGAGATGCGATCTCATAATTATTAATATGCGTGAATCCATTAGAATCTCTCATGGCGCGGCGGCGTCGGCGGAAAATGGGGGCTGGATCCTCCGGCCCCTGTTCCTCCCCGATCCGGCGCGCGCCGTCACCGGGGAAACGCCAGCACCTGGAACTGGTCGCCGCGGCGGATCTTCAGCGACGGGCCGGTCCGCGTCCTCCTTCACCAGGCGGCGGTGGTCGTCCAGCGTGGCGATGGTTCGCGCGCCACCTCGACGATAAATCGCTGGCGCAGCCCGCGGTGGCTGGCGTTGCTGGTCTGGGCCACCTCGGCAGACCACGACGCCCTCGACCCCTTGGCCAGCCGCAGCCACTGGCGCAGGGGCCTTCGGGCCGCGGACGGTGACGCCCTCGATGCCGTCGGCGCCCTCGCCCTCGTCCTTCGGGGCGGCCGCGGCCGTCGAGTTCTCGGGCAAAGCTCGCCCAGGGTGACGGTGAGCTGGCGCTCGCCGCCGTCGCGCAGGACCAGCAGCTTCGCGTCGTGCCCGACGCGCTCAGGCTGGTGGTGTTGCGCAGGTCGCGGAGGAGTTCACGGGCTGGCCCGTCGACCTGCAGGATGACGTCGTTCTCCTGCATGCCGGCCTTCGCGGCGGGCGTGCCTCGTTGGACGGTGGAGATGAGCACGCCGCGCGGGGCCTTCACTGCGCCCAGGCCTCGGCCATCGTCTGGTCGACCTCGGCGGTGATGACGCCCAGCCAGGCGCTGCACCTTGCCGTGCTGACGAGCATGTCCTTGATCGTGACGGCCATGTTGCTGGGGATGGCGAAAGTACGCCCCGCGAGCGCCGCTGCGGCTGAGGATCGCGGTGTTGATGCCTGGCAGCGCGCCGTTCGCGTCGACCAGGGCGCCGCCGCTGCCGGATTGATCGAGGCGTCGGTCTGGATGAAGTACCTCGTAGTCGATCAGGCCGATTCGCGGCCCACCGCGCTGACGATGCCCAGGTACGTCCGGGCTCACGCCGAAGGGGCCGCCCACGGCCACTGACCGTCGCCGATCCGAGGCGTCGGAGCGCCGTTACTGGCAGGAACGGCGCCGCCTCGTCGGTTCCACCTTGATCAGGGCGACGTCGGTGCCAACGGTCGGACGGTTTTTCACTTGCACCACCGGCGCACCGCGGCGCTCATTGATGGCTGATGTGCTTGATAATCGATGCACCGCTTGACACATCTCGCACCGGGCGGGCGACCCACCCATCTCCCTCGCCGGCCGGGGACTCGTGTCGCCGAAGAAGCGCCGGAACATCGGGTCGTTCATCATCGGGTGTTGTGTCCGGCATCCCACGACCTTGTTCGGTGGAGATGTTGACCACGCCGGGTATCACCAGGGCCGCCAGGTCGGCGTAGGACCGGGGCGTCGGCGAGGGGCGTGGCGCGCGGCCGCGCAGAGTCGGGTGACCAGGTCGGCGGCCGCGTCGCGGTCGACGGGCACGGAAACGGCGAAGACCGCCAGGGCGCCGGCCGCCAGCAGCAGGTGCCGCGGTGGGGCGCGGGAATCTGCTGGCGAGGATCCGATTCATGACGCTGCCTTCCTGGAAGCGGATTCAGGGGTTGCCGGTCTCTGGTGGCCGGTGGTTCCGGTTCCCGGCGCGGTTCCTGGTTCCGGTGCGGGCGCTTTACAGCGCGGTGCCCGGGGCGCGGTTCTCCCAGGATAGCGAAAGGCCCGGTACGGCGACCGCGCCCCGGCGGATCCAGACCGTGCGCGCCAGCCGTCGTCGCCGATCGCCTCGACGCGGGCACTTCCTCCAGGCCTCCGGCAGAGCTCCTCGGGCGATTCGGGCCGCTTGTAGACGAAGCTGCAGCCTCGTCCTCGCTGCGCCTGAAGTTGTCGGGGGCGGTCTGCCGGGCAGAGGTCGCAATCGATGCAGCGCGGTCGACGTACCAGGCGCCTTCGATGTTGCTCCCGACCTTGTCGGTAAAGTCGGCCATGTCAGCTCCTCCGGCTCGATGAATCCGGGCAAACCAGCCGGAGCGCTTTGGCCCCGGACCACAGCACAGGAAAGATCCCTGCTTTAACAGTGCCACAACCGCTGGGTGTCAACGGGAAAAGACGGGCGCGCCCGCCGGCGGGAACATAGCCACAGCGATTCGAGCTGCCGCCGCGTCGCCGCGTCCAGCCTTCCGCCCGGCCCGGCGTCCGGCGCGGTGCCCGCCAGCGCGTCCAGCAGGACCTGCAGGCGCCGGACGTCTCTCGGGCCGCGCGGGGCCAGGTCCCGCGCCTGCGCCGGATCGGACGCCATGTCGTGCAGCGTGAACGAAACCGCCCGACGCCTGCAGGTGGAAAGCAGGTCGCCGGCGCGCACGGTCCGGCGCGCGGCCGCAGCCGGGCGAAGGCGTCCAACTGCGGGTTGATCCTCTCGGAGCATGCTCACCAGGCCGGCGTTTCGCCCTCGTACTCACGGACCAGTAGTCGGTCGGCTGCGGCGGCCGCGGCGAACAGGAGCGGCTGCCCGGCGGCGCTGTCTCGGCGGGCAGGCCGGCCAGCCTGCAGGACGGTGGCGAACAGGTCGGTCAGCAGGGCGGGCTCGGCGCGCACGGCGCCGATTGGGCCGATGCCGCCTGCGATCACCAGCGGCACCGCCAGCAGCGTCTCGTGCACCGAGAACTGGTGCTCGAAGAGCCGGTGGTCGCCGAGGTTCTCCCGTGGTCGCGGTCACCACGACGATCGTCTCTTCGTCGAGCCCCGCCTCCCGAAGGGCCTTCAGGAGCAGGCCGAATAGGCCGGTCGGCGGCCACGACGTCGCCCGCGTAGCAGGCCCCGCACGCGCGGCCAGTCCACGTTGGCGTCGTCGACCAGGCCTGAGTTGTACTCGTGGCCCAGGCCGATGGGGATGCCGCCCTCCGCCTGCAGGCCCGGCGCCGCCCTGGCGAGGTCACCGACCGCAGCGGCGCGTACGGCAGGTGCGCTTCCAGGATGTTCACGAACGCCAGGAAAGGCTTCTCGGGATCGCGGCCGGACAGCCACTTGCGGAAGCTGCGACCGACGCCACCCCGCTCCGGTCGTGCGCCGCCTCACCATCATGCGCGTCAGGCCGCCGATGGAGGCTTC
>JADJYS010000028.1 GCA_016719645.1 bacterium | reverse complement strand
CTCGTAACGGAGGGCTTGATCGACATCCAACGCCGCCGCCTTTGCGCGCCGGGTAGTACCCGAAGAAGATCCCGACCGCCGCCGCGAACCCCAGCGCCAGCAGCATCGTCTGCGGTTGCACCTCGTACCCAGCCGGCGGTGCGCCCCAGGATCCAGGCGCCGGCGACCCCCACCCCCATATCGCCGATGATGCCGCTGCCGAGGCACAGCACCGCTCTGGACCAGGAACTGGGCTTCAGCACGTCGGAGCCGCGGGCGCGCCCACGGCTACGTGGGGATGCCGATCTCGCGCGTGCGCTCGGTCACCGACACCAGCATGATGTTCATGATGCCGATGCTTTCCACCAGTAAGAAGCGAGATGCGCTGGCGATGGCCGCCAGCAGCGTCATCACCTCGGTGGTGGCCGAGGCCGTCTCGGCCAGGTCGGTCTGGTTGCGCACCTGAAGTCGTCGGCCCCAGGCGGCCAGCCTGTGCGCCTCGCGCATGATCGCGGCGATCTCGTCCTGGGCGGCGGGCAGGTCGCCGGGCTGGACGTGCTGGCCAGGATCTGCGCGATGAACATGCGGCCGGCCAGGCGGGTGCGGACGGTCGTGTAGGGGCCAGCACGACGTCGTCCTGGTCGGCGCCCCGGGCGTTCTTGCCCCTTACGCCAGCACGCTCGATGACGTGGAAGGGGACGTCGCGCAGCCGGACCGTCTGGCCGACGGGGGTGGCGTCCGGGAACAACTGTCGGCGACGGTGGCCCCGGAGCAGGCAGACTTTCTTCATGCTGCGCTGGTCGGCGG
The DNA here is from genome assembly GCA_016719645.1 of bacterium. Lineage (GTDB taxonomy): Bacteria > Krumholzibacteriota > Krumholzibacteriia > LZORAL124-64-63 > LZORAL124-64-63 > PNOJ01. Next base: position 186,632 of record JADJYS010000028.1, on the reverse strand, counting down.
CGTCGAAGTAGCGGCCGCTCGAGACGTCCTGTGTCGCGGATCTCGCGGTAGTCGGCGTCGACGCCGTAGCACACCGCCCGCCAGTTGCCGGTGCCGCTGACGATCTGCGCCGGCGCGAAGATCACGGGGAGACGGGCGCCAGCAGCGTGCTCCTCGCGCTGCAGGGCGAGCGCGTCGTCGACCGTCAGGCGGTTGAAGCTGCCGGCGCTGTGGGCTGACGCCGCCCTGCCGTCTGGCGCCGGGCGTGATGACGATCGCAGCCCGAGCCCAGGTTCTGATGCTGTGGCGGATCTAAGAGCGCGCCCCCCGCCCACGGCGACCATCACCAGGACCGCCGCCACGCCGATGATGATCCCCAGCATGGTCACGTGCGCAGGGGTCCGCATGACGCAGTGGCGGATGCTGCGCGCCGCCAGGCGCACTAGGTCGTCGCCTTCATCGCGTCCCTCCCGCGTCGGCGCCCGGGCCGAACGGCGCGCGGCCACCGGCCTGTCCCGCACGATCACGCCGTCCCAGCTCGATGACCCGCTGGGCGTAGTCGGCGACGTCCGGCTCGTGGGTCACGATCAGGATCGTCATGCCCGAGTCGTGGTGGTGCTGCAGCAGGGCCATCACCCTCGATCGTGGTGCGGCTGTCGAGGTTGCCCGTGGGTTCGTCGGCCAGCAGGACGGCTGGTCGCGTCACCAGCGCCCGCGCGATGGCCACGCGCTGCTGCTGGCCGCCGGACAGCTCGTTGGGCTGGTGGTCGAGGCGGTCGGCCAGGCCGACCAGGCCCAGCGCTTCGATTTCGGCGCGCGCGCGCCTCGCGCTCTTTCATGTTGCGGGCGTAGAGTAGGGGCAGCTCCACGTTCTCCAGCGCGGAGGTGCGGGCCAGCAGGTTGAAACCTGGAACACGAAGCCGATCTTGCTGTTGCGGACCTCGGCCAGCCGGTCGCGGTCCAGGCGGTCGACGCGCACCCGTCCAGCTCGTACGTGCCCTCGGTCGGAGAGTCGAGCCCGCCCAGGATGTTCATCAGCGTGGACTTGCCCGAGCCCGACGCGCCCATCACCGCCATCATCTCGCCCTGGCGCACCGTCAGGTCCACGCCCTGGAGCGCGCGCACCTCGACGGCGCCCACCGTAGGTGCGCCTCAGGTCCGGAAGTGCGGATCACGATGCCGTCCGTCACGCGCGGCTCCTCCCGGCTGCGTCCCTGATCAGTGCGGCGCCCAGAACCCGCCTGGCGGCGGGCGCATGCCCGTGGGACTGGGTCTGGAAGGGGCTGGTCGACGTCGCGGCGACGGTCCCGCCGGTGACGCCGGCCACGACCCGGAGGCCTTCCCGAGCCAGGCGCTGTGGATCTCGGTGACCAAAGCCGTTGCTCACCCTGACGCGCACCGGCCGGGCGCCGATCGTCCCGTCCTCGTCCTGGTACCAGAGGAGCGTCGGCTTCTGCGCCGCCGGCGAAGCTCCGCGCCGCCGCCGTGCATGCCGGCGCCCCGCTTCCCCCGGCGCCGTGCCCGGACGCCGCCTGCCCGGCCGCGCCCGCGCCGCGCCCCCCCCGGCGGCCATCTGCGCGGCGCGCCTGCAGGGCCGCGACCATGGCCTCGGTGGGTTTGAAGCGAAGCGCGGCGTTGGGGACGGTCAGGACGGATTCGGCCCGGCTGACGACGAAGTCCACGGTGGCGGTCATGCCCGGCAGCAGGCGTCCGTCGGCGTTGTCCACGTCGATCACCACGGTGTAGTTGACGACGTTCTCCGCGACCGTCGATTGCAGCCGCACCTGGCGCACCGAGCCCTGGAACTGCTTCGCCGTCGTGGGCCCGCACGGTGAAGCGCGCGGCCTGCCCTCGACGATCTTACCGATGTCGCTCTCGTCGACCGCGGCCAGATCTGCATGCGCGCCAGGTCCTCGGCGATCAGGAACAGCTGGGGCGCTGAGAAGTTGGCGGCGACCGTCTGCCCCACGTCCACGTTGCGCCTGACCACGGTGCCGGAGATGGGCGCGCCTGATCGTGGCGTACTTCAGGTTGTTGCTGGCGCGGTCCAGCCCGACCCGGGCCGAGACCAGCGAGGCCGCGGACGACTCCGGCCGCGTAGAGCGCCTTGTCGAGGTCCGTCTGGGACACCAGCCGCTCGCGGAACAGTTCCTGCGTGCGGGCCAGCTCCCGCTGCGCGTCGTTGCGCTCGGCCTCGGCGCGGGCCACGCTCGCCCGGGCGCTGCGCACCTCGCTGGCCAGCAGGGTGGTGTCGATGACCGCGATGACCCGGCCGGCCGTCACGCGGTCGTTGAAGTCCGCGCCGATGGTCGCGATCAGCCCCGAGACCTGGGTGCCGACCTGCACCTTGGTCACGGCGTCGAGCGTGCCGGTGCTGGTGACGACCCTGACGTCGCCCCGGGCGACCTCCACCGGGCGGTAGGTCCGCCGCCGCCGCCGTCGCCGCGGGTGAGGAACCACGCTGCGCGCCGGCCGCCGCCAGGAACGCGATCAGGATCAGCCATCTCTTCATGCCCCACCTTGGGTGCCGTCGGCCTGCCGTCCAACCCCATCATTGGCACGGAACGCGAACCCGCCGGGTCCTGCGGGGAATCCCGGGACGGCCCGCACGCGGCCTCCAAGATGCACCCTGCCGGCCCTGGAGTCGAGGCCGGGACGCGGGACGCTGGACATCCCCCCCGGGGCACAGCTAGACTGTGCGGGCGGGCGCCGCCACCGGCTCCGCGGGGGAAGGGAGGGACAGGCATGCCGGACACCCTCGGTCCGCGCATCCTGGTCGTCGACGACAACCGGCAGCTGAGAAGGCTCTTCGCGCTCTACCTCGAGAGCGAGGGCTTCGCGATCGGCGAGGCCGACGACGGCAAGACCGCGCTCGAATACTGCAACCGCGAGCGCTGCGACCTCGTGTTGCTGGATCTGCGGATGCCGGGTCTGAGCGGCCACGAGGTCCCGGCGCGCCTGCGGGCCGACGCGCCCGACCTGCCCGTCATCGTCGTCCGGCACCGGGGACGTGGGCGACGTCATCGCCGCCCTGCGCGCCGGCGCCACCGACTACCTGCTGAAGCCCGTGGAAGACCTCGCGATCCTGCTGCATACGCCGTCCGGCGGGCGCTCGAGCGCCCGATCTGCTCCAGGAGAACTGCCGCCACCGCGAGCACCTGAGCAGGAGGTGCGCGAGCGCACCGCCGAGCTGACCGCGGCCAACCGCGAGCTGCAGGAGCTGCGCCGCCGGCTCGAGCAGGAGAACGAGTACCTGCGCGAGGAGGTGGGCGCTGTCCGCCCGTCAGCGGCATGATCGGCGACAGCGCCGTGATGTGCGCCGCCTCCTGCGCGAGATCGACCTGGTCGCCCTGACCGGGGCCAACGTCCTGATCTCGGGCGAGTCGGGCACTGGAAGGAGCCTCGGGCCTGCGCCATCCACGAGCGCGGTCCCCGGCGCGAGCGGCCGCTGATCAAGGTCAACTGCGCCTCGATCCCCGCGAGCTGTTCGAGAGCGAGTTCTTTCGGGCACATCCGCGGCCTGTTCACCGGCGCCGTCCGCGACCGCGTCGGGCGCCCAGCTCGCCGACCGCGGCACGCTGTTCCTGGACGAGGTCGGCGAGATCCCGCTCGAGCTGCAGGGGTGCCGCTGCGCGTGCTGCAGGAGGGGAGTTCGAGCGCGTCGGCGAGGACCACACCTGCCGCGTCGAGGTGCGCATCATCGCCGCCACCAACCGCGACCTGATGCACGAGGTGGAGCAGGGCAGGTTCCGCCGCGACCTCTACTTCCGCCTGAACGTCTACCCGGTCGCCGTCCCGGCCCTGCGCGACCACCTCGAGGACCTGCCCGCCCTGGCCGAGCACTTCCTGGTTCAGTCCTGCCGACGGCTGGGCGCCGAGCCGCAGCCGCTGCGGCGCAAGCACATCGCCCAGCTGCAGGCCTACGCCTGGCCCGGCAACGTGCGCGAGCTGCAGAACACGATGGAGAGGGCGGCGATCGTCTCCCCAGTGCGGAGAGATGAGCTTCGACCTGGCGTGCCTGCGGCCGCGACGGCGGCGGCGGCGCGCGAGTCGGCGGCGGCCGACGAGGTCCTGACCGGAGGCGCAGCTGCGCGGCTTCGAGCGCGAGAACACGCTGCGGGCCCTGAGCGCCGCCGACTGGCGCATCACCGGCGAGGGCGGCGCCGCCGAGTTGCTGGACCTGCCGCCCTCCACGCTGGCCTCGCGCATCAAGGCCCTGGGCCTGAAGCGCGACGGGTCCTGACCTTCCCTACGGGTAGAGTTCGGGCACGAACGTCTGGTCGCTCATCGGCGGCCTGACGTACTCCGCGCCCGGCTGCCGCGGCGGCAGCGTGACCGGCTCGGGCGTCAGGTCCTCGTACGGGACCAGCCCCAGCAGGTGGCTGATGCAGTTCAGCCGCGCGCGCCGCTTGTCGTCTCCGTCGACCACGTACCACGGCGCCTGCTTGATGTCGGTGTGGGCGAACATCTCGTCCTTGGCGCGCGAGTACTCCACCCACCGCGACCGCGATTCCACGTCCATGGGGCTCAGCTTCCAGCGCTTGGGGGGGTCGGCGAGGCGGTCCTGAAGCGCCGCTCCTGCTCGTCGTCGCTGACGGAGAACCAGTACTTGACCAGCAGGATCCCGGAGCGCACCAGCATGCGCTCGAACTCGGGGCAGCTGCGCAGGAACTCCTGGTGCTCCTCGTCGGTGCAGAAGCCCATGACCCGTTCGACGCCGGCGCGGTTGTACCAGCTGCGGTCGAACAGCACCATCTCGCCGGCGCCCGGCAGGTGGGCGACATAGCGCTGGAAGTACCACTGGGTCTTCTGCCGCTCGGTGGGCACGCCCAGGGCGACGACGCGCGCGATGCGGGGGTTCAGCGGCTCGGTGATCCGCTTGATGACGCCGCCCTTGCCGGCCGCGTCGCGCCCTCGAAGATCACCACGACCTTCAGGCCCGCGTGGCGGATCCAGGCCTGGAGCTTGACCAGCTCGACCTCGAGCCTGGCCAGCTCCTTCTCGTAGAGCCCGCCGGGCAGCTTGTCGCGGTGGCGGCTCTGCTCGGACTCGACGTGGCGGGCTCCGTCGGGCGCCGCGTGCTTCTCTTTGTGGGTCACGGGTTCCTCCTGTTCGTCCGCGGGGTCAAGGCGCGGGAAAGCCGAGCCAGCGCCAGTATCCGAGCACGGTCCAGAACCACAGCACGGCGAAGCTCAGCACGAAGACGGCCGCCCCGTGGCGCAGGAAATCCCGCTGCGTGACGAGGTGCCGCCCGGTGGCGGGGTCCCGGCACAGGGCGTAGACCATGGCGTTGCTGGGCGTGCCGATGATGAGCATGTGGGCGAACGAGGACGCGAAGGCGGTGGCGAAGCCCACGGCCCAGGGGTGCTGCGCGGCCGCCCCGGCCATGGGCACCGTGATCGGGCCGACCGCGGCCACCGTGGCGCCGTCGCTCATGAAGTTCGTGGTCACGCCGCACAGCAGCGCGGCGATCATGGGCAGGCCCGAGCCCTGCAGCCAGGCGTCGGGCAGCAGTCCCACCGCGCTCTCGGCCAGGTAGAGGGCGCCGCCGGTGGCGGCGAGCCCCTTGCCGATGGCGCTGGCGCCGGCGTAGAGGAAGACGACTTCCCAGGGGATCCTGATCACGTCGCGCCACTTCAGGACCTGCAGCAGGTTCAGGGCCACCAGCCCGAGCAGGATCGGCCCGCCCATCCCCATGCGCGGTCCCGCCACGATCCACAGCAGGATCACGCCGCCGAACACCAGGGCGGTGAGGCGCTCTTCGCGGTTGGCCGGCCCCATCGTGACGGCGGTGCGGCGGATGGCGGCCGCGGCGTTCAGCCGGACCCCGAACACGGACTTGCGGAAGGCGATCGCGAGGTAGGCGCCCAAGAGCAAGGTCGCGACCGGGACGAACGGCAGCCCGTAGCGCAGCCACTCGACGAAGGAGGGCGCCCGGCCGTACTCCTCGAGGATGCCGATCATCACGGCGTTGCGCGCTCCCGCCGCCGGCGAGCCCGGCCCGCCCAGGTTCGAGGCGAAGCACAGGCCCAGCGCCAGCAGCACCAGCAGGCGCCGGTCCTGGTCGAGCCCGCGTTCCCGCAGCGACGCCCCGTGGACGACCAGCAGCAGCGGCATCACCACCGCCACCAGCACCGACTCCGAGATGAACGAGCAGGAGAGGGCGTACACGGGCAGGAACAGGAACAGGAACAGCGGCAGGCTGCGCACCGGCGCCAGCAGCACCATCCCCAGGCGGCGGTTCAGGCCGGTCCGCGTGATCACCCGCGACAGGGCCAGCACCCCGAAGATGAAGACCACCGAGTCCTTGGCGAAGGCCTGGGCGACCTGGTCGGGGCGCATGATCCCGAACGCGTAGAGCACGGCCGCCACGAAGATCGCCGTGATCCCGATCGGGACCGCGCCGGTGGCCCAGAACATCGCGGCGGCCAGCAGCAGCGCCACCATCAGCATGGCCTTGCGGGCGACGGCGGCGTTCGCGGACGCGCTCCCGCGGGCGGCCTCCTCCCGGTCTGCGGCCGTCCCGTGCTGGCGGACGTAGCGCGAGGCGATGGACTCCCTGGGGCCATCTCGCGGTACTCGGCGTAGCCGGCGGTCGCATCCCCGGTCGCCGCGACGGCGCCCGGGGCGGACTTGGGGGCGCCGGAGCAGCGCGACCAGGATCCGCCGGCGGCGGCAGGACGTAGGCGGCGGCGAGCAGGACCATCCCCAGGATGACCACGACGGGGGCAGGGCCATGTCGTGGCGCGCCATGGTCCGCAGCTTCTCGTGGCGGGCCTCGGCCAGGGCGTCGACGATGAGCCCGATGTCGGCGGTCTTCTCGAGGTAGCGGTAGGCGCCGCGGCTGCCCATGTCCATGGCCGAGGCGACGGAGCCCGATCCCGTCAGCACGAGCACCGGCAGCTCGGGGCGGAACTTGATCTCGCCCAGGATCTCGCCGCCGTCCAGGCCGGGCGGCGCGAGTTCGACCACCACGATGTCGAGCTTGCGGTCGGAACGGACCAGCCGGACGGCTTCCTGCCCGTCGCCGGTCTCGATCACCTCGTAAGCCGCAGCGCGCAGGCGGGCGCCGAGCGCGGCGCGGTAGACCGCGTCGTCGTCGACCAACAGCACCTTGACCCGCGCCGTCATGCCAGCCCTCCCGTTCGGAACGTTCGGGACATGATACGGACGCCGCTCCGCCGCGGGAACTGTTTTCCGGCGCTCCCGGCAAACGAGGGCGCCGGCTCTGCGGGAGAGCCGGCGCCCGACGCCACCCGGGGAGGCGACGTCTACCTGTAGGAAGCCTTCACGCCGCTCCAGGTGTCCGCGTCGGCGGGCACGCCGACCGGGTAGATCGGCGCCAGCAGCAGGCCTTCGCCGCCGCACTGCCCGGCGAATTCGGCCGGGATGTTGCAGGGCTCGCTGTGGTTCTCGTCGTCGTCGACCACGTTGGCCAGGGGATCGCTGCTGCCCTCGTCGCTCAGGAACCAGGAATGGCAGCAGGGGGCGCAGTAGTGGACGAACCCGAAGTTCGCGGTTTCGCCCACGGGCAGGGCGTCGCCCTCGGTCCAGAACGTGAGCACGCAGCGGTTGTCCATCGCCACGGTGTCGAACATCCAGCCCGCCGGCATGACACGGTTGTAGTGGCCGGCGTCGCACTCGCTGAGCGAGGTGTAGACGTGGAAGGAGCGCAGGGCCCGCCGGCCGCCGGGGTGACGGCGTACGAGTAGGTGAAGTTGCTGAACGAGCTGGTCGCCGTGGCGCCCAGGGCGGTCGAGGCCGCGGCGAACAGGATCAGGACGGCGAGCAGGGACTTCGAGGTGCAAGTGCGCATGATGCCTCCAGAGGGCTGGCTCCCTGTTGCGGGATGGGGAGCCGGATCGTCGCCGCCGGGCCCCGGACGTCCGGAGGCCGCGGCTCCGGCCGGCGGAAACGTCGGGAGTGGGCGATTCCGTCCGGGGATCAAATTCTATGATAACGGAGATGCGATCTCATAATTATTAATATGCGTGAATCCATTAGAATCTCTAATGAGGCGGCGGCGGCGCGGAAAAACGGGGCCGGATCCGTCCGGCCCCGTTCCTCACCCGATCCGGCGCGCCGTCACCGGGGAACGGCCAGCACCTGGAACTGGTCGCCGCGGCGGATCTTCAGCAGGACGGGCCGGTCCGCGTCCTTCTTCACCAGGCGGCGGTAGTCGTCCAGCGTGGCGACGGGCTCGCGCGCCACCTCGACGATCACGTCGCCCTGGCGCAGCCCGCGGTGGCTGGCGTTGCTGGTCTGGGCCACCTCGGCGACCACGACGCCCTCGACCCCCTCGGCCAGCCGCAGCCGCTGGCGCAGGGTGCCGTTCAGCTCGCGGACGGTGACGCCTTCGATGCCGTCGGCGCCCTCGCCCTCGTCCTTCGGGGCGGCCGCGGCCGTCGGGTCCTCGGGCAGCTCGCCCAGGGTGACGGTGAGCTGGCGCTCGCGGCCGTCGCGCAGGACCAGCAGCTTCGCGTCGTGCCCGACGCCGCTCAGGCTGATGGTGTTGCGCAGGTCGCTGACGGAGTTCACGGGCTGGCCGTCGACCTGCAGGATGACGTCGTTCTCCTGCATGCCGGCCTTCGCGGCGGGCGTGCCCTCGTTGACGGTGGAGATGAGCACGCCGCGCGGGGCCTTCATGCCCAGCGCCTCGGCCATCGTCTGGTCGACCTCGGCGGTGATGACGCCCAGCCAGGCGCGCTGCACCTTGCCGTGCTTGACGAGCATGTCCTTGATCGTGACGGCCATGTTGCTGGGGATGGCGAAGCCCACGCCCTGCGAGCCGCCGCTGCGGCTGAGGATCGCGGTGTTGATGCCCACCAGCGCGCCGTTCATGTCGACCAGGGCGCCGCCGCTGTTGCCGGGGTTGATCGAGGCGTCGGTCTGGATGAAGTCCTCGTAGTCGATGAGGCCGATGCTGCGGCCCACCGCGCTGACGATGCCCAGGGTGACGGTCTGGCCCACGCCGAAGGGGTTGCCCACGGCCATGACCTGGTCGCCGATGCGCAGGGCGTCCGAGTCGCCGATCCGCAGGAACGGCAGCGCCTCGTCGGTCTCCACCTTGATCAGGGCGACGTCGGTGCGCTCGTCCTGGCCGACGATCTTCGCCTCCAGCTCCTTGCTGTCGCCGAAGAGCACGCGGATCTTGCTCGCCCGCTCGATGACGTGGTTGCTGGTCAGGATGTAGCCGTCGGCGCTGATGATCACGCCCGAGCCGAGCGAGCGCTCGATCTGCTCCTGCTGGCCGGGGGACTCGGGGTCGCCGAAGAAGCGCCGGAACATCGGGTCGTTCAGCATCGGGTGCCAGTCCGGCATCTCCACGACCTTGTCGGTGGAGATGTTCACCACGCCGGGCATCACCAGGGCCGCCAGGTCGGCGTAGGACCGGGGGGCGTCGGCGAGGGCGGGCGCCGCGGCCGCGCGGGCGGAGTCGGGCAGGACCAGGTCGGCGGCCGCGTCGCGGTCGACGGCCGAGACGGCGAAGACCGCCAGGGCGCCGGCCGCCAGCAGCAGCAGGGCCGCGGCGGGGCGCGGGAATCTGTTGTTGAAGATCCGATTCATGACGTTGCCTTTCCGGAAGCGGATTCAAGGGTTGCCGGTCTCTGGTGGCCGGTGGTTCCGGTCTCGGCGCCGGTTCCCGGGTCCGGCGCGGGCGCTTCTACGCCGGTGCCGGCGGCCCGGTTCCCGGTCGCGCCGCCGGCGTCCTGTAGGGACGCGGTTCCAGGATAGGCGAAAGGGCCCGGTACGGCGACCGGGCCCCCCACGGATCCAAGCTGGGCGGCGGCTAGCCGTCGTCGCCGATCGCCTCGACGGGGCACTCCTCCAGGGCCTCCCGGCAGAGCTCCTCCTCCTCGGGCGATTCGGGCTGCTTGTAGACGAAGCTGTAGCCCTCGTCCTCGTTGCGCTCGAAGTTGTCGGGGGCGGTCTGCCGGCAGAGGTCGCAATCGATGCAATTGCTGTCGACGTACCAGGCGCCTTCGATGTTGCTCCCGACCTTGTCGGTAGAATCGGCCATGTCAGTTCCTCCGGCTCGATGATTCCGCAAACCGCCGGAGCGCTGGCCCCGGACCACAGCACAGGAAAGATCCCTGCTTTAATAAAGCACAATCGCCGGGTGTCAACGGGAAAAAAGACGGGCGCGCCCGCCGTCAGTGGACGTAGCCCAGCGATTCGAGCTGCCGCCGCGTCGCCTCGTCCAGTTTTCCGCCCGGCCCGGCGTCCGGTTCGGCGCCCGCCAGCACGTCCAGCAGGACCCGCAGGCGGCGGACGTCGTCGGGCCGCGCGGGGGCCAGATCCCGCGCCTGCTCCGGATCGGACGCCATGTCGTGCAACGTGAACGAACCGTCCGACGCCCAGGAGAGGCGCAGGTCGCCGGCGCGCACGGTCCGGCGCGCGGGCCGCAGCCGCGCGGCGTCCAGTTGCGGGTTGATCGTCTCGAGCATGCTCACCAGGCCGGTGCTCGGGCCCTCGTACTCGCCGACCAGGGGGCGGTCGGCCGCGGCGGCCGCGGCGAACAGGGAGCGGCTGCCCGGCGGCGCCGTCTCGGCGGGCAGGCCGGCCAGCTCCAGGACGGTGGCGAACAGGTCGGTCAGCATCACGGGCTCGGCGCGCACGGCGCCGACGGGGCCGATGCCGGGGCCCGCGATCACCAGCGGCACCGCCAGCAGCGTCTCGTGCACCGAGAACTGGTGCTCGAAGAGCCGGTGGTCGCCGAGATTCTCCCCGTGGTCCGAGGTCACCACGACGACCGTCTCGTCGTCGAGCCCCGCCTCCTGAAGGGCCTTCAGGAGCAGGCCGAACAGCCGGTCGGCGGCCACCACGTCGCCCGCGTAGCAGGCCCGCACGCGCGGCCAGTCCACGCCGGCGTCGTCGACCAGGCCCGAGTTGTACTCGTGGCCCAGGCCGATGGGGATGCCGCCCTCCGCCTGCAGGCCCGGCGCCGCCACGGCGAGGTCGACCGGCAGCGGCGCGTACGGCAGGTGCGCTTCCAGGATGTTCACGAACGCCAGGAAGGGCTTCTCGGGATCGCGGCCGGACAGCCACTTGCGGAAGCTGGTGACCGACGCCACCCCGCCCTGATCGTGCGCCGCCTCCCCCACCATCATGCGCGTCAGGCCGCCGATGGAGGCTTCCTGGCGCAGCTGGAAGCCGCGCAGCAGCCAGGTGGAGCGGTCGGCCAGCCAGGGGTTGCTGAAGAAGGCCGCCGTCTCGTAGCCGGCTTCGCCGAGGCGATCGGCCAGGGTGGGCAGGGTCGACCGCAGGCGCGGGCGCAACCCGTTGCAGCCGTGGCCCGACGGCAGCAGGCCCGTGAACAGCGAGGCGTGCGACGGCACCGTCCAGGGCGCCGCGGACCAGGCGTTGCGCCAGACGACGCCGCGGCCGGCCAGCTCGGCCATGTTCGGCGTCAGGACGGCGCGGGTCAGCTCCGGGGGCGTGGCGGCGGTCGGCCAGCCGGCCGCATCGCGCCGCACGGTGTCCAGGACGACGATCAGGATGTTCGGCTGCTTCGCCGCCCGCTGGCAGCCGGGCAGCAGCGCGAACGCGCCGGCCAGCACGATCGCGGCCGGGACCAGCCGGCGCTTCGCCACTCGCACGAACATCTCGGCTCCTTTCGGCGTCCGCCCGCCCCGCGCCCTAGAACTTGTGCTTGAACGGCAGGAAGGTCATGAAGTCCGCGTGGTGCACGACGTAGGCCTCCACCGTCCGCTTGACCAGGTCGCCCTCGCCGGCGTGCGCCGCGATGATGTGGCAGACCCGGTCCGGCACGCCGCACTGGCGGGCCAGGGCGACGCCGGTGAACGGGTGGCGCAGGTACTTGCCGCAGTCGCTGGTGCCGGTCGTCCCGTCGGCGTTCTTGGTGTACTCGAGCAGCTTGCCCACGTCCGCGAGGATGGCGCCGGCGATGACCGTGTCGAGATCGCAGCGCAGGTCGTCGCCGAAGAACTCGTTCATTTTCAAGGCCGCATCGCGGGCCACGTGGACCACGCACCGCTTGTGCGCCATGAAACTGACCTTCAGTCCCGGGACGAGCAGGGTGAAGGGGATCTGCTCGAGATCGGCCGCGTCGAGCGGGCTCTCCTGCAGGGCGAGCTCCCAGGTCCGGGCGGTCTGCTCGCGCAGTTCCGCGTCGCCGATCCAATCCAGTTCCGGCCACAGCGCAAGCACTTGCGGGTTCATCGTCGATTCTCCTTTGCCCGAAGGCGTCCCGTTCCCGACATTGTGGGCAGCGCCGAATGGTCACGCCGCGACTCCGGAATCGTCCGGTGGCGCGGCGCCCGCCGGTTCGCATTGTGAACGATAATAACGCGCGCGGGCAACCCTTTCGCAATGCGGCGCGCAGGATGCGAAATCCCGTGTCGCCGGGTGCGCGGCCCGACATCCCGCGACCCGGCCCCGCCGCGGTGCGAAGGGACGGCGCCCCGCAGGGCAATGGAAGCGGGTGTTCCCCGACGATCCGCCGCGACCGGCCCCGGCGAGCGAACTGGCACCGACCTTGCAACCGACCCCGTGGAACCGCAACCCAGCCCGCCCCCCCAGGAGCGGCACACCGGGCCCCCGGGCCCACCGATCAAGAGGCGGAGAGCAAGATGAAGCATGGACACCGCAAGATCCTCGTGACCGCGCTGATCGCCCTGGTTCTCCTCGCCGCCGGCACGGCCCTCGCGCAGGAAAGCGTGACCTACACCTGGACCGCCCCGACCTCCGGCTCCACGGTGCACCACTACGTGGTGCAGCACTCCTCCGACGGGGGCGCCTGGTCGACCGTCAGCGACAACCTGCAGGCGACGACGTACGTCCTGACAGCCACCTACGACGTGGAGCACAGCATCCGCGTGGCGGGCGTCGACGCCCTCGGGCGCCAGGGCCCCTGGTCCGTGGCCTCGGAGCCGTACACGCCGACCCTGGGCGCTCCCGGCCAGCCCGGCCAGCCCATCGCGGTCTTCTGACCACCGGCTTCGCCCACCAACGAGGAAGGCGCCGCCCCCTGGCGGCGCCTTCCGTTTTCCCCCCGAGGAGCTAGAAGGACCCGGGCAGCGCGAGCCCCACCCGCAGCGAGATCGTGTCCCAGTTGTACCCGGTGTCCCGCGGGTCCCAGAAGCGGTTCGTGGTGAACCGGTTCACCTCGTACTGGGCCGTGAACTCCAGGCGGTCCAGGCGCAGGCCGACGCCGGCCGCCGCCGCCAGGGCGTTGCAGCTCTCGGCGAAGTACTGCCCTGCGGCGTCGTCCTCGCGCAGGCGGTCGCGCACCACGGCCAGGCCCCCGGTCACGAACAGCGCCGGCGCGCCGGGCCGCGCGGGCAGCCGGTACTGCGCGTCGACGCCGTAGCGGTACATCGAGGTGGACGTCTCGATCTCGCCCAGCACCGCGTCGTCGCCGGTGCGGGTCCGCGGCTTCACGTAGTGGAAGGAAGGGGCCACGGACCAGCCCGAGGGGAACTGCAGGCGGAAGCGGAAACCGATCTGGTAGCCGAGCTTGGCGCCGAAGCCCAGCGGCTCGCCGTAGTCGGCGCCGAGGTCGCCGAGCGGCGCCACCATCCCGGATTCGAGCAGCACCTCGGGAACCGGAGCGCCCGCCGCGGCCGGCGGCGTCGCCGCCGCCAGCAGCACGAGCAGGGACATCCCCGACACGATCCTGAACGCGACGCTGCCCATGCTGCCTCCCGGTGCCATGCGTGGTGGTGCTGCCTTGCGGGGCGGCGGGCGACGACCGTCCCCCGACCCTGGATTATCCATGAAGCAGCGGCGCCCGGTCAACGCGATGCGGGCGCGCGGCCGCGCTCCGCTGCGATCCGCCGGGCCAGGTCGTCCCTGGAAGCCGCCGCAACGCCGGGGCTCGCCTCGCGGCCGACGAGCACGTCGAGCCGCGACAGGATGCTGTCCGCTTCGGCCGCCCTCCCCTGGGCCAGGGCGACCGCGCCGAGATCGCCGACCAGGAAGGGATCGTCCGGCGCCAGGGCCAGCAGGGCGAGGACTTCCCGCCGCGCTCGCACCAGGTCCCCGGAGCGGAAGAAGTAGGCGCTCAGCTTGCGGCGCCCGTCCGGGCCGTCGCCGAGGTAGTGCAGCTGGCCCTCGCCGCGCGTCAGGTACAGCTTGCGGTCGCGCCAGGCCGTGGTCGCGCCGATGTCGACGGTCAGGTCGGCCGAGGTCACCTGCGGCAGGAACAGCGGCACGCTGCGGCCGTCGTCGAGGGCCCGGCCCGCCAGCAGGAAGACCCCCCGCTCGGCGGCTCCGGCGACGCCGCCCGCGCCGACCAGGTCGACGGCCTTCGACACCGACGGCCCGAGGACCAGCAGATCGCCCGCCGCCCCGGCGGCGCGCAGGTCCGCGATCATGCTCCGGGCCGAGGCCGCGTAGCGCAGCACGGGATCGGCGAGCACGCCCTGCGCGATCGTCGCCGTGCGCCGCTGATGCCCCTGCCAGCCGGACAGCAGCGCCAGGCAGACCGGCAGGATCCACACCGCGCGGCGGAGCCGGCCGGGGGCCGCATCCAGCGCGGCCGCCGCCAGGATCCAGACCGGCACCAGCGGCAGGTAGAGGTAATACAGATAGCTGTGACGGACCAGGGGCAGGACCGGGGCGAGCAGGGCCAGGAACACCAGGGCGCCCCGCGACAGGGCGCGCCGTCGGGCCGGGCTGCCCCAGGCGACCGCGATCCCCGCCGCGACCGGGACCAACCCCCACGGCCAGAGCTGCGGCGCGGGAACGGCCGCCCGGTCGGGGTACCAGTCCCAGGGCCGGCCCAGCCAGGCGAGGTAGGTGAACAGGTTGGTGAGGATGTTCGGGCCGTACACCGTTTCGTAGGGGTTGCCGGCGGCGCGCGGCGCGAACGCCCCCGTCGCGGCGAGCAGGGCGGCGGCCACGGCCGCGCCGCCCGCGCCCAGCAGCAGGCGCCGCCGCCGGGTCATCGGCAGGACCAGGGCGAGCGCGGGCAGCAGCAGCGCCCCGGACTCCTTGCACAGCAGCATGGCCGCGGAGGCGGCCAGGGCGGCGAGCAGGCGGCCGTCCAGCACCAGCAGCGTCGCGAGCAGGGCGCCGCAGGTCAGCAGCGCTTCCTGGACGCAGCTGATCCAGTGCAGGACGGTGAACGCGGCCGGAGAGGCGACGAAGGCGAGGCCGGCGGCGGCGGCGGCGGAACCGCCGAGCCCCAGCCGCCGGGCGAGGCGGGCCACCAGCCAGCCGTTCAAGGCGTGGATCGCCAGGACGACCGCGTGGTAGCCGGCCGCGTCGTCGCCGAAGAGGCGCCAGGCCGCGCCGAAGAAGAGCCGGACGGACAGCAGGCGCCGCCAGCCCTCGTCCCACGGCACGAGGCCCGCGGCCCGCTCCAGGAAGAGATGATCGTCGAGGCTGAAGAAGACCCGCAGGGCGGGCAGCCCGAGGCCGGCCGTCAGGGCGGCCAGCAGCAGGGGGAGCGCGGCCTGCCGCAACCGCCGGCCGGCTCCGCTCACGAGCCGCCGCCGTCGACGACGCGCACCGGCAGCGGCGCGCCCTCCACCAGCACGGCGCGGTGCGGGAACGGGATCTCGATGCCCTCGCGGTCGAAGGCCGCCTTGATCTCCATCTGGATCGAGTTGCGCAGCTCCAGGTAGTTGTCGCGCGCCGCCCACACCGAGTACTGGAACTGCTGGGCGGAGTCGCCGAAGCCCTGCACCAGGAACAGCGGCTGCGGGTCGTCGAGGCAGAGCGGGTTGGCCGCGGCCACGGCGTCGAGCACCGCCCGCACCCGCGCGAGGTCCTCGCGGTAGGCCACGCCCAGGCGCAGGTCGATGCGGCGGATCGGGAAGTGCGTCAGGTTGGTGACCCGCGACTTGATGATCGTCTCGTTCGGCATCCGCACGTAGAGGTTGTCGAAGGTCCGCAGCTTGGTCGACAGCATGTCGATGGTCAGCACCTCGCCGGTCACGTCGTCGACGGTGATCACGTCGCCCACCACGAAGGGCCGCTCCATGACCAGGAACAGGCCGCTGATCAGGTTCGACGCGGAGGTCTGCGAGGCGAACCCCAGCGCGACGGTCAGCACGCCCGCGGCGCCGAGCAGGAAGCCCAGCTCGATGCCCAGGCTGTTGAGCGCCCCGATGATCACCAGCGAGACCAGCGCGTAGTTGATGGCGCGCCGCAGCAGCATCGCGCCCTGGGGGCTCGTGCGCCGGCCGATGATGCTCTCGGCCGCGGCGCTCAGCAGGCGCGCGAGGCCCAGCCCGACCACCAGCACCACGACGGTCCGCAGCACGGCCGTCAGGCTCACGGCCGTGAACAGCTTCTCCAGGCCCAGGCTCCACTCCGCAGGCACGGTCACCACCCCCCGCCGAAGACGCCGCCGAAGACCCGGCCCAGGCCGCCGCGGGCCAGCGCCGCCCGCGGGCCGCCGACGATGCGGGGCGACGCGGCCTGCGACGGCGCGCCGCGGTCGAGGCGGATCGCCGCGTCCTCGCCGTCCTCGCGCCGCTCGATCGTGACCGCCTCGGTCCACAGCCGCCCCTGCGCGTCGGCGAACAGGGACATGTTCGGCGCCGGCAGCTCGAGCTTCTCCAGGGCGAGCTGCGTCGAGGCCCGGTTCTGGATGTGCACGACCGAGATCGCGCGGTGCGGGCGGATCACCAGGTTGGCCAGGTCCATGCGCGCGCCGATCTTCTCGGAATAGCAGAGGTCGCCGGCGCGGGTGTTGGCGCCGAACCAGGTGTCGTTGGGCCGCACGATGGGGAACTCCAGCAGGCTGACCTCGGGCGGGCCCACCAGGAACCGGGCCCAGACCGGCTGGCCCACGAACAGGGTGAGCTCCTCGCCCGGAGTCAGGGCGAACGGCGTGCGGGCGTCCACCACCAGGGGCCGGTCGGCCAGCGCCGGATGGATCCGCAGCGTCGCGGGGGATTCACGGAAACCGAAGCGCCGCAGCTCGGCCTCGGGATCGGGGGTCGCGGCGGCCTGCAGCAGGCGCGGCATCTCGTCGCCGTCGGGCGCGTCGGGGACCTCTCCCCGCGACGCCAGCGTCGCGATCTGCCACTCGCAGGGCGCGCGCCGGATCCAGGTCCGGCGCGAGGCGATCGTCCACTCCAAGCCGCCGCCGGCCGGCACGTCGTACGCGCCCCACCAGCCCCGGCGGCCGTCCGTCTCCCCGCTCACGGTCTTCCTTTCGGCTCAGTCGGCGTACTTCACGCTGCAGCCGTACGGCTTGGTCTCCGCCACGGCCGGCTTGCCGCCGTCGAGCACGGCCGCCAGGGCCGCGGCCACGTGGTTCGTCTTGCCGGCGTTCTGCGGGCTCGGGTCGTCGTCGATGGCGCCCGCGTAGGCGACCAGGCCGTCGCGGCCGATCACGAACACCGTCGGCGTGTTGCGGGCCTCGTACGCCTTGCCGGTCGCGCCGGTCGGATCGAGCAGCACCGGGAAGGTCATGCCGAACTCCTCGACCGCCTTCGCGTTGCGCTCGACGCCGTGCCCGGACTTGCCGGCCGCGGACGAGTTGATCGCCAGCCACACGACGCCCCGCTCCTTCACCGCGGCGAAGGTCGCGTCCATGGTGCGGTGCAGCTTGTGGTGCTTGACGATGAACGGGCAGTCGGGGTTGAACCACTCCAGCACGACGACCTGACCGTCGGCCAGGTACTTCTGCAGGGAGTGGTGCCGGCCCGCGGTGTCGACGAGGTCGAAGTCGGGCGCCTTCGCGCCCGGGGCCAGCGCGGCCAGGGCGGGGACGGCCAGCAGCAGCGCCAGGGCGCCGCTCAGGGTCAGGATCGTGGCTCGACGCATCAGGGACCTTCCTTCACGGAGACGGCGACCGGGGCCGCCGGGTGGTTCAGCTCGTAGCAGCGGGCGGCACCATCACCGCCCCGGACGCACAGGATACCCCGGAGCGGCCCGACGCGCCCATCGCGTTCGCGCAGGCGCAGGCGCAGCGTCCCGCCGTCGGCCGCGGCGTCGGCCAGGGGCGCGACCAGCGGCCCGCAGGAGTCCAGCGGGTAGAACTCGAGGCGCCCGGCCCCCGGCACGGCCACCGTCAGGTCGGCCCCCTCGAAGGCGAAGCTCACGAGCCCCTCCGGCGGCGGCTGCGGCAGGCCCTGGAAGACCCTGGTGAGCGCATCCGCGTCGGGCGTCGGGCCGGCGTGGCGCTCCACGGGCAGCGTCAGCCGCAGCTCCGCGCTGCCGGGGGAGCAGTTCTCCGAGCAGGCGAGCCAGTCCACCCGCGCGCGGATCTCGGCGACGCCGCCCAGCGGCGCGTCGGCCGCCACCCGCACGGTCTGCAGCAGCACGACCTCGCCGACGTAGACGTGGTCGAGGATGTCCCCGGGCGAAACGTGGCGCACGGGCGCCGGCCAGCGCAGCGGGCCGGCCTCCCAGCCCGCGGGCAGGGTCAGCGCGATGCTCGGCGGCACGCCCGTGTCGCTGACGCCGTGCCAGTACAGGTGCCAGCCCTCGTCGATGCGGAAGCGCCAGCCCAGGGTCAGGATGCGGCCGGGCACGGCGGCCTTCTCGGCCGTCAGCAGCGCGACCTCGACGGCGCCGTCGCGGGCGGCCGGAGTCGGCCCCCCCTCGCGGGTGCAGCCGCCGGCCAGCAGGGAGCCCAGCAGTGGGGCGAGCAGGGACAGGGCGAGCGGGCGGGCGCGACGCGGCATCGGATCTCCCGGCGGTTGGCGCCTGGGCGCGGGCTATTCGGAGCGGATCAGCAGCGGCATCTGCGGCGTGAGCGTGAGCCCGAGCCGGCGGGCGTCCTCGGGTTCCATCTTCATCACGATGTGCAGGGTCCGCGGCTTGCCGGTCAGGCGGGCGAAGCCGCGACCGACGCCCTCGCCCAGGGATTTCCAGGTCTTCTTCAGCATCCCGGAGAAGCCGCCGGCCTCCGCCTCGCCGCGCACCAGGATGTCCAGCTCGGGGTCGAAGTGCAGGACGTAGACCGTGGGCACGCCGGCCAGCGCGCGGTTGCGCTCGTCCAGCAGGTCGTCGGGGGACTTCTTCGCCGACGCGCCGGTGTCGGGCTCGGCGGGCGCCGCCGGCCCGGTGGTCCGCGTGTCGACGACCGGCTTGTCGGGGGGACGGATCACGGGGCGCTCGAACTCGGGCAGTCCCGAGTGGAGCTTGAAGACCGCGGCGGGCCAGGCGTCGGCGTGCCCGGCGGGCAGGCCGACCCTCATCTCGGCGGGGAAGCGCCGCACCACGACGTTCTGGATCGTGAGCTGCACCTCGCCGGCGGCGGGGTCGATCACCAGGTAGAGCTGCTTGCTCTGCGCGAGCTCGATCTCGGCGAGCAGGGCCTCGCGGCGGACCGCGGGGTCGGCCGCGCCGGCGAGCGCGGGCAGGACCAGCAGCGCGAGCAGCGGGGCGAGACGGATGTGCATGGGGCCCCTCATCAGTACAGGAACACCAGCGTGCCGACGGGCGCGTTGCGGTAGGTGTACTCCAGGTCGGCGTCGCCCAGGCGGATGCAGCCGTGGGTCACGTTGCGGCCCAGGTAGCGCTGGTAGAGCGTGCCGTGGATCATGTACCCGTCGCCGAGGTAGAGGGCGTAGTCGCCCAGCGAGGCCTTGTCGATGCGGTCGGACCAGTTCTTCGGCAGGTCCTCGCCCTCCTCGATGAACGCCCAGTCCGGCATCGTCCACACCGGGTCCTTGCGCTTCTCGAGCACCTTGCGCACGCCGCGCGGCGAGTCGAAGATCCAGCGCTTGCCGGACTTGGGGTCCTCCAGGACCACGCCCGTGCCGGCCGAGCAGAGCGCGTCGCGCAGGGTCTCGTTGCCGCGCATCACGCGCAGCTTGTTCTCGACCGTGTCCACGGTGATGTAGACGCCCTTGGGCGCGATGCCCGCCAGCTTCTTCTCCAGCTGGGCGAGGTCGCGCTCGGTGACCGCCTTGGCCGGCTTCTCCCGCGGCGCCGACGCGGCGAGCGCGCCCAGCGGCAGGTCGCGGTAGCTCCCGTACGCGATCATCCCGGCGACGGCCAGGGCCGCCAGCACCGGCGGCACGGCGAGCGCGGCCACGAGGCGGCGGGACGGGCGCGCGCGGGGCCGTCGTGCGGCCCGCGCTGCGGCGGGTGGAGCGGGTTTCGCGGGTTTCGCGGCGGCGGCGGGGGCGCCCGGGGACGGGCCGGCGCCGGCGCCCCGGGGCACGGCCATGGCTCCGCTGCGGGCGGGTTTCGCGCCGGGCTTGCGCTGGTTGCCGAAGAGTGCGCTCATCGCGCCGTCACCCCGCGTGTCTGGTTCAGTCGCCCGGCAGCCGGGCCGCGCCGACGATGGTCACCGGCGTGCCGACGCCGGCCATCCGGAACAGCTTTTCCATGTCGTTGTCCCGCAGCGCGATGCAGCCGTCGGTCCAGTCGATGTCGCGGCCGCCGTTGCCGTGGATCTCGATCAGGCCGCCCGGGCCGCGCCCGTTGGGCACCTGCCCGTTGCGCTTCGCCGAGGCGTAGCGGGCGTGGTCCTCGGCGTTGGGGTAGTTGATCAGCAGGGCCCGGTAGTACCGGCTGCCCGCGTTCTTCTTCGTCACATGATAGCGGCCCTCGGGCGTGGCGCCGTCGCCGGAATGGACCTTGTCCACCAGACCCTTGCGTCCGAAGTCGGCGGGGTACTCGGACGTCTTGCGCCCGTTCTTCACCACGACGCAGCGGCGGTTGAGCTTGTCGACGATGATCGCCATCCCGCCGCCGCGCGTGCCCGCGACGGTCTCGTCGACGAGCCGCTTCCACAGCGCCCGCAGCTTGGGGTCGTGCAGGCGCGCGAAGTGCGAGCCGACGAGTTCCTCGGCGCGTCCGACGGCGGACTCCGCCGTGGTCAGGGCGCCGGGGAGGGAATCGAGCTTCTCGAGGCGCTGCAGCTCGCGCACCTGGTCGAGCGCCATCTCCGCGTTGCGGTAGGAGCGCTGCAGCTTCCGCTCGCCGGGCACCGACGCCACGTTGCCCCGCATGGCGGCCAGCCGCGAGGCCAGCTCGCGGTAGCGCAGGCGGCTCTCCTCCAGCCCGGTGATGTGGCGCTCGCGCGCGACCTGCTCGGCGGCGCGCGCCGCCGCGAGCAGGCTCTGCACCTCCGCCTCCAGCTCGCGGTTGCGGCTGTAGCGCACGAGCTTCGCGCGCTCCTGGGCGAAGTGCCGTTCCATGAGCCAGCTGATCTTGTCGGCCTGCGCCAGCTCGTTCACGGCCAGCGGCGGCGCGGCGTGGGCCGCGCGCAGGGCGGAGCGGGCCGTGGCGACCTGGGTCGTGGGCAGGGGCGGCGGCCAGATCATGTGGAAGGCGGTCACCAGGACGAAGGCGAGCGCGAGCAGGCCCAGGATCCTGAAGAACCAGCGCACCACGGGTCGACGTCGCTTCTTGGCCATCATGGTGTCTTGAGGTCCTGGTTGGGGGAGAAGGTTCCGTCCCGCCCCCTCTGGCAGGGTAAAACGCCGCCGGTGGCGAACCACCGGCGGCGCTTGAGTGCAGGCTGCTTAGCGCTTCGCCTTGTCCATGGCGTTCTGGATGTCGGCCTGGATCTCGGCGGCCTTCTGGGTCACAACGTCGGCCTTCGCCTTGGCGTTGATGTAGTCCTCAGCGGCGACGCCGGCGACGGCCTCGTCGAGGGCGCCCTGCAGGACGACGAGCTCCTGCTGCATGGCCTCGAGCTCCGCCTTGGTGTTCTTGCCGCGGGGGGCCTTGGCCAGGAACTCGTTCGTGGCGGCCAGGGCGGCGGTGGCGGCCTCGACGGCGGCGTTGGCCGCGACGCGAGCGCGCTCCTTGCCCTCGACGGCGGCCTGGTTGGCCGTCTCGAACTGCTGGGTGGCGAGGGTCAGCATCTCGGTCGCCTTCTTGTACGAGCGCATGAGGGCGAACTTGCCGTTCTGGGTCTCGATCTCGGCGTCGGCCTGGGCCTTGGTCTCCATGGCCTGGTTCAGGGCGTCGCGCGCGTAGGTCTCCGCGCCGGCGGCCTTGGCGCCGTCCATGGCCGTCTGCATGGCCGTGACCGTCTCCACGGGCAGCTTCGAGCAGCCGGCGAGACCCAGCAGGAGCCCGAGCATCAGGACCGCAACGACGTGAAGCTTCGAAATACGCATGTTCATTCCTCCAGAAAGTCCCGAGCATCAGGTCCGCGGGTTCGTCCCGGGCTCATCCCGGGCGAGTGTGGACCGCTTTGCCCGCCGCCACTGGCGGCGTCTCGACGGTGGCTCGGGCCCACCGTCGTGCAATTCCTTACGGTAGTCGGGAACGCCGGCCGCGTGCTTTGGGTACAAGAAGAGGTTGAACTGTCTCGGTCCGCGTCGTCCGGCGTTCTTGCCGGCCGGGTCGGGGATCGACGGCCTCGTTGCCTCGCCGATGTCTCTGCGGCTCTTCTTGTACGGTGCCGCGACCCGCGGCGTCCGGCAGATGCCAGAAGCACACGGACGCGGACCACCATCCGGCGTCACGTACTCCGTTAGCGCGCACTATCTCTGCAACGCGTTGCCCCCCCCGTCAAGCCCGATTTTTCGCGATCATCTCGCAGTGTACCTCTAGGTACGCTCCCGTCAGGCCTGGGGGCGCAGCGCGAACCCCCCGGACTCCCAATCCAGCACCGCCGACCGGCCGGGCAGCACGGTCCCGGCCAGGATGGCGTCCGCCAGCCGGTCCTGCACCTCGCGCTGGATGACGCGCTTGACGGGCCGGGCGCCGAAGCGCGGATCGAACCCCAGTTCGGACAGCCGGTCGACGGCGGCCTCCGTCCAGCTCAGGCCGATGTCCTGCTCCTGCAGGGACTGGGCGACCTTCGCCAGTTCCAGCCCGACGATGCGGCGGATCAGCGCGCCGTCCAGCGCGCCGAAGCGCACCACGGCGTCGATGCGGTTCAGGAACTCCGGCCGGAAATGCCGGCCGAGCTCCTGCAGGAGCTCCTGCTCCTGCTCGCGCCGCACCAGCTCGTCCGCGTCGTCGCGCGGGGCGAAGCGCTCGTCCTGCGCCAGGTTGCTGGTCATCACGACCAGCGTGTTGCGGAAGTCCACGACGCGCCCCTTGCCGTCGGTCAGGCGGCCGTCGTCCAGCAGCTGCAGCAGCACGTTCATGACCTCGGGGTGGGCCTTCTCCACCTCGTCGAGCAGGATGACGGTGTAGGGATGGCGCCGCACGGCCTCGGTCAGCTGCCCGCCGGACTCGAAGCCCACGTAGCCCGGCGGCGCGCCGATCATGCGCGCGACGCTGTGGCGCTCCATGTACTCGCTCATGTCCAGGCGGACCATGTGGCTCTCGTCGCCGAAGAGCTCGGCGGCCAGCGCCTTGACCAGCTCGGTCTTGCCCACGCCGGTGGGGCCGAGGAACAGGAACGAGCCCAGCGGCCGGTTGCGGTCGTTCAGTCCGGCGCGCGAGCGCCGCACCGTGCGCGCCACCTGCGCCACGGCCCGCTCCTGCCCGACCACGCGCGCGTCCAGGCGCGACTCGAGCTCGCGCAGGCGCGCGAAGTCGTCCTCCACCAGGCGCTGCGCCGGGATGCCGGTCCACTTCGCCACCAGGGCCGCGATGTCCTGCTCGTCGACCTCCTCCTTGAGCATGGGCTCGGCGCCCTGCACCGCGGCGAGCTCGGCGCGGGCGCGGGCGAGCTCGGCCGCCAGCTCGCTGGCGCTGCCGTACTTCAGCTGCGAGGCGCGGGCCAGGTCGCCGCGGCGCTGGGCCTCCTCGATCTCCGCGCCGAGCTGCTCCTGCCGCGCCTGGAGCGCGCGGATGGCGTCGATCGCGGCCTTCTCCTGCTCCCAGCGGGCGCGCAGGCGGCCGAGGTCGTCGCGCAGCTCGGCGATCTGGCGGTCGATCGCCTCGCGGCGCCCGACGGCGGCGCGGTCGACCTCCTTGCCCATCGCCAGCTTCTCCATCTCCAGCTGCTGCAGGCGGCGCTGCAGGTCGTCGACCTCCGCGGGCACCGAGTCGATCTCCATGCGCAGCTGCGCCGCGGCCTCGTCCATGAGGTCGATCGCCTTGTCCGGCAGCATGCGGTCGCTCAGGTAGCGGCTCGAGAGCTTCACCGCCGCCACCAGCGCCGAGTCGGCGATGCGGATGCCGTGGTGCACCTCGTAGCGCTCCTTCAGGCCGCGCAGGATCGCGACGGCCTGCTCCTGGGTCGGCTCCTCGACCATCACCGGCTGGAAGCGCCGCTCGAGCGCCGGGTCCTTCTCGATGTGCTTGCGGTACTCGTCGACCGTGGTCGCGCCGACGCAGTGCAGCTCGCCGCGCGCAAGCGCGGGCTTCAGGATGTTGCTGGCGTCCATGGCGCCCTCGGCGGCGCCGGCGCCCACGAGCGTGTGCATCTCGTCGATGAACAGCAGCACCTCGCCCTCGCGGTCCGTCACCTCCTTGACGACCTTCTTCAGGCGCTCTTCGAAGTCGCCGCGGTACTTGGCGCCGGCCAGCAGCGCCCCCATGTCCAGGGCGTAGAGCGTCTTGTCGCGCAGGCCCAGCGGCACGTCCCCCTCGACGAGGCGACGGGCGAGCCCCTCGACCACGGCGGTCTTGCCCACGCCGGGGCTGCCGATCAGCACGGGGTTGTTCTTGGTGCGGCGCGAGAGGATCTGCACGACGCGGCGGATCTCCTCGTCGCGCCCGATGACGGGATCGATCTTGCCGGCGCGCGCGGCCGCGCACAGGTCGCGCGCGTAGCGCCCGAGCGCCGACTCGCCCTGGTCCGCGACGCCGGCCTCGTCGTCGCCCGTGTAGGCCTGGTCGGCGCCGAGGGCCTCCAGCGCGCGGGCGAGCTTCTCCGGCGTGACGCCGAAGGTCTGCAGCAGGCTGCCGGCGCGGCCGCGGTCCGCGGCGAGCGCGAGCAGCAGCTCCCGCGTGCCGACCATCGCCGCGTCCTTGCCCGCGAGCGCCTGCGCCTCCAGCACGAGCTGCTGGAACGCCCGGCCGGGGTTCGGCACCTCCTTGACCTGGACGACGGGCAGGCTCGCCAGCTCGCGCCCGACGGTCTCCAGCACCAGGTGCGGATCGGTCTCGAGGCTGCGCAGGGCCCGGCCGGCCAGGCCGGTCTCGCTCAGCAGCGCCCAGAGCAGGTGCAGCGGTTCGAGTTCGGCGTGCCCGGATTCGTAGGCCTTGGTCTGGGCCCTCTGCAGGGCCTCGCCGGCGTTCACGGTCCAGTTCTTCATCGCGTCCTCCCCATCGGTTCCCGCCGCGGCCCGGTCGCATCGCCGGGACAGCTCGCAACGGAGATAGCATCAGCGGGGCCAAGAAGCCCGGGTTGGGGGCGCGCGCCGAAAGAACTCCCTAACTCTATGATGACGTTCATGTTTCAAATGACGATCCGCCGGCGGTCGCCGGTCGGCGATGACGGCCCGCCTATGTCTCCATGTCATGTTGTCAGCATCGCCTGCGGGTTGTCAGCCGAACCTGGCCGTCCTCCCCCGAACGCAACGCGGGCCCGCCGAAGCGGGCCCGCGCCATCCGAAGATGAATCCCGAAGGATCCGTGTTACCGGAACAGGTTCTTCATCTCGCCCCAGGTGGAGTTCTCGTTGGCCACGGGGTCCTCGCAGCAGTCGATGTCGGCCCACATGATGATGTCGCCGGCGAAGCCCTGGTCCACCACGAGGTCGGTCCAGCCGCCGCCCCAGTCGTTGTACGTGTAGCAGGGCGTCGGCGAGCTGTCGACCGCGAGGCCGATGCCGCCGGCCTGCCCGCCGTTGTCGTCCAGGAAGTAGAACGCCATGAAGTAGTTCTCGCCCACGGTCGCGCAGGGCGCGTCCATGGGGATCTCGATGTCGTAGTAGTCGGGCAGCGGCAGCGCGGAGACGTACACGGGATCGGAGACATACAGCTCGGCGCCGGGCACCAGGCAGCCGGTGCCGTCGTCGACGGCCGCGAGCAGGGCGGCCTGGACCGAGATGCTCGTGAACTCGTCGAGCACGAGCAGCATGTGGACGGCCTTCACGCTGAAGCCCGCGCCGCAGGCGCAGCCCTCGTTCATCGGGTTGAAGGGGATGGCGTAGTTCTCGTAGCCCCACCACCACGTGCCGTAGTAGCCCTGGATGCCGGCGATGTCGGGATTGCCGACGACGCAGTCGCCCAGGTAGCGCTCGGCCGCGGGACGCGGCAGGTCGGTGGACAGCTTCGTGGTATCGCGCGCGACGGCGACGCCGGCGATCAGCAAGGCCAGCAGGACGATCGCAATCTTCTTCATAGCGTGGTCCTTTCGTGATAGAGAGTTGTCGGTCACGGCGGCGATCCCCGCCGCAGCGCACCCCCCAGGATGCGACTGGATACGTCGATCATAACAGAATCGTTGCGGCGATATGCACAAATCATCGCACCAATTGCCGCATGACCCCGCCCGCACGATTCCGCTATAATGGTCGGCGCCCGGCCCCGGATCCTGCCCCCAGCCCGAAGGAACCCCATGTCCCGTAGCGCGATACGTTTGCTGAAGCTGGCCGTGCTGGGGTGCTGGCTCGCCTCCCCGGCCGTTGTCGCCGCCGCACCCGGCGCTCGGGGCGGCGACACGCTCGAGGCGTCGCTGGCGCGGCTCGCGCGCCAGCACCGCGGGGCCGCCGTCTCGACCCTGGCGATCTCGCCGGGCGGCCGACCGGTCCCGCTGTTGACGATCGCGCCGTCGGTGGACCCCGGCGTCGACATCGCATCGGCCGTGCTCGTGGTGGCCGACCCCCTCGGCACGACGCCGCTGGCGACCGAGGCCGCCCTGGCGCTGGCCACCCGCCTGCTCGACGGCGGGGCGACGGGACGCGCCGCCGCCGTGACCTGGCTGATCGTGCCGCAGCTGGACCCCGACGGCGCCGCCCGCCTGCACGGCGATCCGGCCCTCGACGACGGCCGCAACGCGACGGCGGTGGACGACGACGCCGACGGCGCCGCGGACGAGGACGGCCCCGACGATCTGGACGGCGACGGCGCCATCGCCGCGATGCTGCTGGCCGATCCCGACGGGGAGTGGCTGCTGCCGCCCGAGGGGACGCCGGCCGTGCCGCGCCGGGCCGATCCCGCGCGCGGCGAGCGCGGGCTCTACCGCCTGCTCGCCGAGGGCCGCGACGACGACGGCGACCTGGCCTGGAACGAGGATCCGCCCGGCGGCGTGATCCCCGGCCGCAACTTCCCGCACGGCTTCCAGCACTGGCAGCCGGCCCACGGCCCCTGGGCGGCGAGCTGCCCGGAGACCCGCGCCCTGCTGGCCTTCGCCTTCGCCCACCCCGAGATCGCGATGGTGCTGGTGCTGGGCGAAGCCAACACGCTGCTGCAGGTGCCGGCATCCGCGGACCTCCCCGATCCCCTGCTGCGCAAGCACACGCTGCCGCGCGGGCTCGCCCGCGAGACGGGGCTCGACCCGCTCGCCCAGTACGGCGTCGACGATCTGGTCGCCCTGCTGCGCGTCGCGCTGCACCGCCCGCAGCTCGACGCCGACGACGTGCTGGGGATGCTGGACCTCGGGCCGGCGACCGCACCGGACTCCCGCGACCTTCCCTGGTGGCGGGCCGTTGCCGCCGACTACGCCCGCGGCTTGGCGGCGGCGGGCCTGGGTGCGCCGCGCGTCGCGCCGCCCGTGTCGGGACCCGGCTCCGCGCAGGAATGGGCCTACTACCAGTTCGGCGTGCCGGCCTTCGCCCTGGACTTCTGGACGCCGCCCTTGCCGGTCCCGGCGCCGGCGGATTCGAGCGCGGCGTTGCCCGATTCCACGGCGCCGCCCGCGCCCGCGCCCGACCCCGCGCTCGAGGCCCTGTCCCGGTTCGCCGCCGCGCACCCGGCATCCGGGCTGTGGCGGCCCTGGCGCGAGGTGGCCCTGCCGCAGGACCGCCGCGCCCTGGTGGGCGGGCCGGCGCCCGGGGCGCTGCGGACGCCCCCGGCCGCGATGACCGACTCCCTGCTGAGCCGCCAGGTCCCGCTGCTGATGGACCTGGCCGGCTGGCTGCCGCGGCTGGCCGGCGTGACGCTGGAAGCCGTCAGCCGCGGCGGCGAGGTCTGGGAGGTGACCGCCCGCGTCCACAACGACGGCCCCCTGCCCTACCCCACCGCGCAGGGCCGGCGCGCGCGGCGGCCGGAACCGGTGGTCGTGACGCTGGAAGGGGCCGAGGTGCTGGAGGGGCTCGCCCGCCAGACCGCGGACCAGGTGCCCGCGATGGGCTCCGCCGCGGTGCGCTGGCTGGTGCGCGCGCCGCGCGGGCGCACGCTCGCGGTGCGGGCCGCCGCACCGGGCTTCGGCGCCGCGACCGCGACCCTGCAGCCCGCCACAGGAGGCCGCCGATGAAACGCACGCTCTTGGCCTGCCTGTTGGGGCTGCTGGCCGCCGCGCCCGCGGCGGCCTTCGAGGTCGATCTCGAACGCATGGTCTGGGACCGCTACTACGACAACGACGAGGTCGTCGCCGTGCTCGAGGCGATGCACGCGGCGCACCCGGAGCTGACCGAACTCGCGTCGCTGGGCAAGAGCGAGGAGGGCCGCGACCTCTGGTGCCTGACCGTCACCAACCGGCGCACCGGCGCCGACACGCAGAAGCCCGGCGTCTACGCCGACGGCGCCATCCACGGCAACGAGATCCAGGCCACCGAGGTGTGCCTCTACCTCGCCTGGCAGCTGCTGGACAAGTACGGGAAGTGGGACCGCATCACCGAGCTGGTCGACACGTGCGCCTTCTACATCGTGCCGACGGTCAACGTCGACAGCCGCGCCCGCTTCTTCACCGACCCGGGCGGCTTCGACATCGGGCGCTCGGCCCGCGTCCCGCACGACGACGACCGCGACGGCCTGCTCGACGAGGACGACGTCGACGACCTCGACGGCGACGGCCGCATCCTGCAGATGCGCGTGCGCGACCCCTTCGGCACGCACAAGACCGACCCCGAGGACCCGCGCGTGACGGTGGCGATCGAGCCGGGCGAGCAGGCCGAGTGGCGCCTGCTCGGACGCGAGGGCCTGGACAACGACGGCGACGGCCGCGTGAACGAGGACACCCCGGGCTTCCTCGACCTCAACCGCAACTGGGGCTTCCTGTGGCAGCCCGGCTACGTCCAGGAGGGCTCGGGCGACTTCCCGTTCAGCGCCCGCGGCACGCGCGCGGTGGCGGAGTTCCTGTGGGCGCACCCCAACGTCTGCTTCGGCTTCAACTTCCACAACTACGGCGGGATGTTCCTGCGCGGGCCGGGCTCGGCGCTCTCGCCGGCGCTGCCCCCGGGCGACCTGAAGGTCTTCGACTTCCTGGGCGAGGAGGGCGAACGCATCGTGCCCGGCTACCGCTACCTCGTCTCGAGCACGGACCTCTACACCACGCACGGCGACTTCGACGAGTGGCTGTACCAGTGCCTGGGCGTCTACGCCTTCGTGACCGAGCTGTCGATGAGCTCGGACGCGGCCTACCGCGGCCACGGCGACGAGCCGAACGGCGAGGACGGCGAGCTGTGGAGCCGCCGCCCCACGCTCGTCGAGCGCCAGAAGTTCAACGACGCGCTGATGGCGGGCGAGATGTTCTCGGACTGGAAGCCCTTCCATCATCCGACCTACGGCGACATCGAGATCGGGGGCTGGCGCGCGTTCACCACGCGGCTGCCGCCGGAGTTCCTGCTGCCCCAGACGCTCCACCGCAACGCGATGTACGTGATCTGGACCGCGACGCAGGCGCCGCGGCTGAGCCTCGAGATCCTCGAGACCAAGGACCTCGGCGGCGGCCTCACGCGCGTCCGCGCCCGCGCCGCCAACGCGGGCGCCATGCCGACCCTGTCCGAGCGCGCCCGCGGCAAGGCCGTCCTGCCGCTGGACGTCTTCACCCTGGAGGGCCCCGGCCTCACGGTGCACGGGGGCGGCGTCCTGCTGGACCGCGACTTCGGGACGGTCGAGCCCGTCCGCCACCACCCGGGGCGCATCCCGACCTGGGTCGACGGGTTCTCGACCAGGGAAGTCCAGTGGATCGTCTCGGGGAGCGGCAAGGCCCGGGTCACCTACGCGGGCGCTAAATGCGGGTCCCGATCCGCCGATATCAACTTGCCCTGAGCCCGGATCCTGGGGATTGGCAGGGGGCGCGCTCCCGTGCTACTCTCGGCCCGGGCTTCACGCCGACCCGAGGGCTCGCTCGCTTGCCCGGATCGTGGACGTAACCGGAATCGAAGGAGGGACCACCCCATGAAGAGATTCAAGATGGATGCACGGCTGTTCTGGCTCGCGCCCGCCGCGCTGGCGCTGATGATCGCCGCCGGCTGCGGCGACGACCCGGTCACGCCGAACGAGGAGCCGATCTTCACCGCGGAGGATGCCGCCACGCAGAGCGCGTTCATCACCGTCGGCATGGTCGAGGTGCTGGACGACCTGGCTGCGGTCAAGGCCGTGCCCGAAGTCGAGACCGTGAGCGGCAGCAGCTACATCACCGGCACCTACTGGCTGGACAGCGATCCCGACCACGTCTACACGGACGCCGATCACCGCCTCACCATCGACTTCGACGGCCCCGGCGCCGACGACATCCTGCCGGCGACGCTGCTCTTCGACGTCACCGCGACCGGCGACCCCCGGCTGGCCAACGGCACGGGTTCCCTGCTCGCGGGCGCCCTGTCCGTCGGCTTCGTCGTCAGCGGCATCGTCGTCGCGGCCGACAACTACCCGTCCGGCGGCCAGCTGATCGTCACGACCGGCGCCTACACGGCGACGGTCGAGTTCTTCAGCAACCACACCGCGACGGTCACGGTCGGCGCGCTGGAGTGGAGCGTGGACCTCGAGGACGGGGACATCACTCCCGCGGACTGATCCCGCCCCACGTTCCTGGAACAGAGAAGAGGCGGGACCCCGGGGTCTCCGCCTCTTTCGTGCCGGCGAAGGCGCCTGGCCCCTGCGGGCTAGAATCCGAAGATCAGGCCGGCGCTGTAGGTCGTCACGTCGCCGAAGCCGGCCTCCGCGTTCAGCTTCAGGCCCAGGTTCAGCGTCGCGCCCACCGTCAGCCGGCTGTCCTGGATGCCGTCCACCGAGAAGTTGACCTCTTCCTCGACGTCCGTGCCGTCGTCGTCGTAGGTGTACGTGTAGGCCACGTCCATCGACGACTCTTCCTTCGAGTAGGCGCCGTAGACCGTGGCCAGGGCGAAGCTCCGGCTGGCGGCGAGGTACATGCTCTGCGCGTCGGTCGCGACGTACTCGCCCACGTCCAGGCTCTGCTTGAAGAAGCCGACCGAGACGTCCACCGGCAGCATCGGCAGCCAGTAGTTCGCGCTGGCCGACAGGCCGAAGCCCCACAGCTTGATCTTGCCGATGTCGCCGGCGTCGATGTCGGGCAGCCAGCGCACGGTCGCCTGCAGGCCCATGACGCCGCCGACCGAGGCCTGGGGCATGACCAGGGGCACGTAGTCCAGGTCGACCAGGCTCTCGATGCCCTCGGCCGAGTAGATGGGCAGGCCGGCGTAGTAGGCCGTGATGGTGCCGGTGTCGTCCTCGCTGCCGAAGACCGACGGGCCGCTCATCACCAGCGTGCCCTCCTCGCCGTAGCGGGGGTCGCCCGGGTCGATGCCGTAGCGCTCGTCCAGGGTCACGCGCTCGGCCGTCTGGAAGGTCTTGTCCTCGTCCTCGAGCTTGGTCCCCATGGCCTTCAGGCCGAACGAGACCGTCAGCCGCGTGCCGGGGATGGCCGCGGTGTGGAACAGGCCGCTGTTCTGGTTGGCGCCCATCCCGGTGACCAGGGGAGCCAGGTAGCCGCGGGCGTACTGCTCGCCCACGTCTTCGAGCAGGGCCTCGAGGTCGCCCCCGTCGTCCTCGTCCTGCGCCAGCGCGGGCACGGTGGCGAAGCCCAGGACCAGCAGCCCGGCCAGCAGCGCCCAGGCCGGACCGTATTTCCATGCTTTGTTCATCGTCGTCCTCCTGCGACAGGTGAAATCGGAGCCTTCGGGAAACTACCATATACCCGGCACGGGCCACAACACCGTTCACGGAGCCGTGCGGCGCGGGGTCCCGGGGGTCTTCGGGATCAGGACTCGGCCCGCATGGCCGCGCCGCCGTCGCGGCCGACGGCGAGGAACGCGGACCACTGGCTCAACGCCAGGTCGGAGACGACCCAGGGCGACGCGTCGCCGAGCACGCGGACCGCGGTGCCGGGTTCGGCGTGGCCGAGACGCTCGCGGTGGTGCCGGGCCACGCCCGGCAGCAGGACGCCGACGACGGTGAACAGCCGCAGGGCGGCGGGCGTCCAGGTGACGAGGTGGCCGTTGCCCCGGTGCTCGACCCGGGCGCCGAAGCGGCGCAGCTCCGCCACGTCGTCGGCGCCGAGGGCGGGGGTGCGCCAGGGCCCCGCGGGCACCGCGTGCAGCCGCACGAAGCCGGGCCGGCGGAACGAACCCAGGACGAGGCGGCCCCGCTCGTCCGACTGGGTGTCGAGCAGGCTGACGGACCGCAGCCCCGCGACGGAGTCGTCGGGCAGGACGGCGAGCACGCGCTGCACATCGCGTTTGCCGAGGGGGTGGAGGTGGGAAGCGGCGAGCGGCGTGACGATCACCCGCGCCGGGCGCCGGGGCTGCTGCGCGAGGCCGTCGTCGCGCCCGCCGTTGTCTGTCGCCGTCACGACGCCTCCTTCAGGACGGCCGCCCGCGGATGGGCGGCGGGACCTCCGTCATGATACCCGAGCCGGGCGGCCGGGGCAATTCCGGGCGATCTGTCCCGAGGGTGTCGCCCGCGTCCCGGCGGCCGCGGGGGCGCAGGGAAGGCGGGTGGGGCGATCCGGCAGGGAACATAGCACAACGGGCGAAGCCGCGTCAGGCCTCGCGGGGGCCCGCCGGCGGCGAGATCAGCTCGCAGGCCTGGCAGTGGGGGTCGAGCTCGGACTTCGCGCGGCAGAAGTAGCCGAAGCCCTCCACCCACTCGGCGCTGCCGCGCGGGCAGCGCTCGGTGTAGTCGATGAACTGGACGAGCCGCTCGACGATGACCCGCGGCATGGCGTGCTCCATCTTGCAGGCGGCGTCCTCGGCCGTCGCGGCGTCGACGCCCAGGATGCGCACGAAGAACGCGTTGAGCGCCTTGTGGCGGCGGATCACGTCGCGGGCCAGGGTCTCGCCGGCAGGCGTCAGGGTCACGACCCCGTAGGGCTCGTAGTGGATGAGGTCCTTCTGGGAGAGGATGCGCAGGGCCTGCGTCACCGACGAGCTGTTGACGCCGAGCCGCTGGACGAGATCCTTGGATCTCGCGACACGCTTCTCGTCGATGACGTGGGAGATCGCCTCCAGGTAGTCTTCCTGGCTGGCGCTGAGCTGCTGCTCGGCCATGGCCCGCCCCTCGGATAAAACAAGAAATGTTTGTTAGCTATAGAATAGCGCCGGCGGCGGCGGTGTCAACCCCGGTGAGAAGCCGCGGTCAATAGGTCAGGGTGACCGAGCGGAAGAAGTCGCGGGTCTCGGGGTCCTCGAAGAGGTCGTCCTGCGCGCTCCAGGCGGTCACCACGAGCATCCGCCCGCGGTGGAGGTAGCCCTCGTACCACGCGCAGCGGGTGCCGCCCTCCTCGCGGCAGAGGGCGAGCACGCCCTCCATGCCGTCGCGCCGCACGGGGGTCTGGCGCACGATCTGCAGGCGGCGGTCGCCGATGCCGCGCGCGACGGCGGCGGTGACGTCCTCGACCGACAGGGGGCCGCCGTCGGGACGCTCGAACCAGACGCTGACGGAGCAGCCGTGCGAGGCGTCGCCGTCGCGGTAGCACTCCGCCCGCACGACGGCGTCGCGCCCGTCGCCCGCGGACGAGGGCACGGTCCGCGTCCGGATGCGGGCGCAGCCCGACGGCCAGGTCGCGACGAACTCGCCCTCGGGGTGGGGCTTGGTGGAGGGGGTGTTCAGGTCCATCAGGTTGTTGTTCCGGGCGGCGGTGTCGGCGCCGGCATCGCCCCGGCCGTCGCGCTTGCCGCCGGCGGCCTCGTCCTTCTTCCCGCAGCCGGCCAGCAACGCCATGGTCAGCAGCAGGCCGAGGGCGACCGGCCAGGCGGAGCTGCGGGACGGGAATCTCGGGGTCATCGACGGTCCTCCACGGCCAGCAGGCCTTCCATCTCGTCCATCAGCGCACCGAAGACCAGGAACACGTCGCGCACCGGCTCGTCCGTCGTCACGTCGACGCCGGTGCGCAGGAGCGTCTCGACGGGGTGGCGGCTGCAGCCGGACTTCAGGAACCCGAGGTAGTCCTCGCGCTCCGCCGCGCCGCCCTCCGTCACGCGCCGGACCAGGGCCGTCGAGGCCGAGAACGCCGTCGCGTACTGGTAGACGTAGTAGTTGTAGTAGAAGTGCGGGACGCGGCTCCAGGTGCGGGCGCTGCGGACCTCGTCCAGCACGACCTCGGGACCCCAGTAGTCCCTCAGCAGGCCCAGGTACAGCTCGTCGAGGCGGTCCGCCGTCAACGTGCCGTCCTGCTCGCCGATACGGTGCACCGCCAGCTCGAATTCCGCAAACATCGTTTGGCGCACGACCGTGCCCAGGATCTGGTCGAGGTGGTTGTCCAGCAGCGCCAGGCGCCGGGAGGGATCGGCGGTCGCGGCCAGCAGCCGCCGCTGCAGCAGCAGCTCGTTGAAGGTCGAGGCCACCTCGGCGGTGAAGATCGGATAGTCGCTGTACACATAGGGTTGCGTGTGCGTGGCCATCCAGCTGTGCAGGGAGTGGCCCATCTCGTGGGCCAGCGTGAAGGTGTCCCGCAGCTGGCCGCTCCAGTTCAGCAGGATGTAGGGGTCGGTGCCGTGGATCCCGCTGGAGTAGGCCCCGCTGCGCTTGCCGGCGTTCTCGTGGACGTCGATCCAGCGGTCCGACAGGCCCCGGCGCACCACCGCGAGGTACGCGTCGCCCAGCGGCGCCAGGGCTTCGCAGAGCAGGGCGCTGGATTCCTGGTAGGTGTAGGTCGGCTCGCCGTCGGGGAACATGGGCGCCGGCGAGGTCGTGGTCGCGCAGCTCGTCCAGGGCGAGCGCGCGCCGCTTGAGCCGGGTGTAGCGGTGCACGAGCGGCAGCTGCGCGCGCACGGCGGCGATGAGGTTGTGGTACACCGGCACCGGCACGGCGTTGCGGTGCAGGGCGGCCTCCAGCGTGCCGGCGTGCCGGCGGGCGCGGGCGAAGAAGACGTGGTTCTTCACGTTGGCGTCCAGGGTGGCCGCCAGGGTGTTGCGGTGGCGCCCGTAGGTGTCCAGGAAGGCGCGGAAGTTCTCCTCGCGCACGCGCCGGTCGCGCGAGCGGGAGAACTTCTGGTAGCGGGCCTTGGTCAGCGCGACCTCGCGGCCCTCTTCGTCGCGGATCGTCGGGAACACCAGGTCGGCGTTGTCCAGGGCGCCGAAGATCGACGACGCGCCGCGCGACATCTGGCCGGCCGCCGCCAGCAGCGCCTCCTCGGCCGGGGGCAGGGTGTGGGGGCGGCTGCGCCGCAGGTCGGCGAAGTGGTGGTCGTAGAGGGCCAGTCCGGGCTCGTCCGCGCGCAAGGCGGCCAGGGTGGCGTCGTCCAGGGCGAGCAGCTCGGGATCGTACCAGCTCGCCGCCTCGGCGAACCGCACCCCGAGGGTGTCCGCCCGGCCCTTGCGCTCGGTGTGGGCGCCGATGCGCGTGTCCTCGTCGCTGCGCAGGTGGGCGTAGACGTGGACCCGCTCCAGGCGGTGGCGCGCGTCGAGCACGCGTTCGGTGGCGCGCAGGAGGTCGGCGCCGGACCGCCCGAGGCTGCCGCTGAGGGCCGCGACCTCCTCCAGGAGCGCCGCGACGGCGTCGAAATCCCGTTCCCAGGCATCCCAGTCCGGGTAGATTCGGCTCAGGTCCCAGGTCTGGTCCACGGGCAGGTCCGCGCGCTCGCGGTGGGCGGACAGGTCGGCTGCGGCCATGCGGGTCCTCCGTGAAGGGGGCGTCAGGCGTCGGGGAAGCGCTCGCGGATCACGACCTCTTCCAGGGGCAGCTGCCCGCCGCGGGGCCGGGGGTCCTCGCGGCGCTTGCCGACGGCCAGGGCCATGACGATCTCGTGGTCGGGCGGCAGGTTCACCAGCTCGGCGGCCGCGGCGAAGTCGAAGCCGACCATGGGGCAAGTGTCGTACCCCATCGCCCTGGCCGCGAGCATGATGGTCTGCGCGGCCATGCCGCCGGAGCGCAGGACCTCGTCGTGCTGCAGGTCCTCGCGGCCCTCGTAGGCGCCGACGATCGCGGCGACGATGCCGGCGCGGGTCGCCTCGGGAGCGTGGCGCCAGTAGCGGCCGGGGTCGCGGGCGTGGGCCTTGCGGTCGCCGCAGACCAGCACGATCAGCGACGCCTCGGCGAACTGGGCCTGCCGCCAGCCGATCTCGCGCAGACGCTCCTTGCGCGCCTGGTCGGTCACCAGCACGAAGCGCCAGTTCTGGAGGTTGAACGAGGTGGGCGACAGGACCGCCGCCTCCATCAACCGCCGGATCTCGTCCTCGGTGAGGCGGTGCGCGGGGTCGAACTTCTTGACCGAGCGTCGCTCGGCGACGGCCGTGAAGACATCCATCCGGATCCCTTTCACCGTGGGCAACGGGAGGCCGGCCGCAGGCCGGCGGCGAGGACTAGATGAGTACACGCGAACGGCGGGCGCGTCAACGCGGGGGCGGCCGCGGCGGTCAGACGACCACGTGCAGGGGCACGCACTCGATGCGGTTGCGGCCGGAGCTCTTGGCGCAGTAGAGGGCCTGGTCCGCCAGCTCGAGCAGCTCCATCGCGCCCAGCCCCTCGCGGTAGCAGGCCACGCCGCCGCTGATGGTGCGCGAGTCGCGCCCCTCGGGGAAGTCGCGGCTGACCGGCACGGTGAACACCAGCTGCTCGAAGCGCAGGCGGATGCGCTCGGCCACGGTGCGCGCGTCTTCGAGGCCGGTGTCGGGGAACAGGACGAGGAACTCCTCGCCGCCGAAGCGGAAGGCGCGGTCGTAGTCGCGGATCGAGGCGCGCAGCAGCTTGCCGAAGCGCGCCAGCATGCGGTCGCCTTCGAGGTGGCCGTGCAGGTCGTTCCAGGTCTTGAAGTGGTCGATGTCGAGCATCAGCACCGACAGGTGGCGGCGGCGGTGCTGGCAGCGCTGCACCTCGTGCTCCAGGCTCTCGTCCAGGAAGCGCCGGTTGAACAGGCCCGTGAGCGGGTCGAGGTTCATCTCCTCGCGGATGCGGTGGTTCTCCAGGTCGAGGTCCTCGAGCGAGCAGGCCAGGTCGCGCGTGAAGTTCATGGCGGACTGGACGTTCTTCCGGTTGCGCCGCAGCAGGTGGACCATGTTGTTGAATTCCTCGCCCAGCTCCTCGACGATCGTCGGGCGGGCGTCGACGTACACGGGGCACTCGCGGCAGTCGACCGGGAAGCAGAGCGTCTCGGGATGGGGGCGCCGACGGCTCTCGCGCACGATCTGCCAGCAGCGTTCGTGTGCATCCCCGACGGAGGTGCACATCACGGGCTCCGGCCGCAGCGGGTCGCGCGATCGTCCGAGATAGGGGTTCTCGAAGTGGGCCTCCTCGCCGGCGGCCAGCCGGGCGAAGAGCGGCAGGATCTCGTCGCGGATCCGCTGGATCTGCAACTGCTCGAACACGGCGTCGTTTCCCTCGTCGGCCATCGGTCCGGACCTCCCCGGACGGCCACGCAGCCGCCCGCCCCGGTGGACTCCCGCATCGTCAGGCACTATCATCGGCCGCTCCGGGGGCGGCTTGAACGAAGATGACAGGGTCGGATCAGGAAGGTGGAACGGGAATGGGCCTGCTCGGCGCGCTGTTCGGCGGCACGGTCGGTTTCATGCTGGGCGGACCGCTCGGGATGATCATCGGGGGGGCGCTGGGCTCGCAGACCAGCGCCCAGGTCGTGCGGACGGGCGCCCGCGGCGCCGGCGTCCAGGACACCCAGACCGCCTTCCTGGTGGCCGTCATCAGCCTGGCGGCCAAGGTCAGCAAGGCCGACGGGCACGTCTCCGAGGCGGAGATCCGCACCTTCGACGCCTTCCTGCGCGACCACCTGCGCATGTCGCCGGAGGACCGCCGGATGGCGGGCCGCATCTTCGACGAGGCCCGCGACAGCCCCATCCCGGCCGGCGACTTCGCCCGCCAGGTGCGCGGCGTCATGGGCCAGTCCCCGGAGCGGCTGCGCCTGATCGTGACGCTGCTGCTGCAGATCGCCCACGCCGACGGCCGCATGCACCCGGCCGAGGACGAGATGATCCGGGGCATCGCCCGCGACCTGGGCCTGTCCGACCGCGACTACCAGGAGTGCCGGGCCCTGTTCGCGCCCGTCCAGGACAGCCTCGAGACGGCGTACGAGGCGCTCGGCGTGGCGCCGGACGCCACCGACGACGAGGTCAAGAAGGCCTACCGCCGCCTCGCGCGCGAGTACCACCCCGACATCCTGCAGGGCAAGGGCATGCCCGAGGAGTTCCTGCAGTCGGGCAAGGAGATGCTGCAGAAGATCAACGCGGCCTACGACCGCATCAAGAAGGACCGGGGGTTCTAGGCGTGCCCGAGCTGCCGGAGGTCGAGAGCGTCGCCCGCGCCCTGCGCACCGCGCTGTCGGGCCGGCGCCTGACCGGGATGCGCGTGCGCCACGCGGTCTGCGTGGAGCCCTCGGCGGCCGCCGTGCGGCGCGCCGTGCTCGGGCGCACGCTCGACCGCGTCCACCGCCGCGGCAAGTACCTCGTGCTGACCTTCGGGCAGGGCGACCCCGCCCCCGCCCACCTGATGCTCCACCTGCGGATGACCGGCCAGGTCCTGTTCGAGCCCGCCGACCGCCCCGACCGCCACGTGCACCTGGTGCTGGACTTCGACGGCCGCGAGGTGCGCTACCGCGACGTGCGCAAGTTCGGGCGCTGGACCCTGGTCGACGATGCCGAGAACCCGTCGGCGCTGGCCCACGTCGGGCCCGACATGCTGGAGATCCGCTTCGCCGCCTGGGCCGACCGGCTGCGCCGCCGGCGCGCCCCCTTCAAGTCCGTGCTGCTGGACCAGGGGGTCGCCGCCGGGGTGGGCAACATCTACGCCGACGAGGCCCTGTTCCGCGCCCGCATCCATCCCCTGCGGCGACCCGCCGACTGCAGCGACGCGGAGCTGCGCCGCGTCTTCGACGCGGTGCGCGGGGTGCTGCGCCTGGCGGTCGAGCACGGCGGGACCACGTTCCTGGACTTCCGGGACTTCCACGGGCAGCCCGGGAATTTCCGGCGGAAGCTGCGGGTGTTCCAGCGGGACGGGGAGCCTTGTCGGGACTGCGAGGCCGAGTTGGAGCGGATCGTGGTGGGGGGGCGGGGGACGCATTTCTGCCCGGTCTGCCAGCGCTGATGA
This sequence comes from bacterium, assembly GCA_016719645.1. Classification (GTDB taxonomy): domain Bacteria; phylum Krumholzibacteriota; class Krumholzibacteriia; order LZORAL124-64-63; family LZORAL124-64-63; genus PNOJ01. The sequence continues at coordinate 147,536 of JADJYS010000028.1, read as the reverse complement.
GGGGATGGCCGCGTCCATCGGCTCATATATGTATTTTATTGGATCATTTTATAGATATCAGTCGCCACTGAGGTAACTCGCCGCCGCGCTCCCCGCCAGCCACCCCGTCGTCCAGCAGCCCTGGAAATTGAACCCCCCGGTCACCCCGTCGACGTCCAGCAGCTCGCCGGCGAAGTACAGGCCCGGCACCAGCCGGCTCGCGAAGGTGCGCGGGTCGACCTCGCGCAGGGCCACCCCGCCGCAGGTCACGAACTCCTCCTTGAACGGGGACTGGCCGTCGATCGAGAAGTGCGTGCGCTTGAGGTCGTCGACCAGGGTGGCGGCCTCGTCGCGGGTCAGCTCGGCCCAGATGCGGCCGTCGGGCAGGGCGGCGCCGTCGACCAGGGACTCCCACAGCCGCTGCGGCAGGACGACCGGGGCCAGGGTGCGGACCTGACGGCGGGGGTGGTCGCGGCGCGCCGCGGCCAGGGCCTCGCCGACGGCGGCTTCGGTGACCGCCGGGATCCAATCCACCAGGACGTCGAAGCGGTAGTCGAGCGCGTGCAGCTCGCGCGCGCTCCACGCCGAGAGCAGCAGCACGGCGGGGCCGCTCAGCCCGTCGTGGGTGACCAGCAGGGGGCCGCGGCGGCGGGGCTTGGCGCCGGCGAGGCGCACCTCGGCGTCGGTGAAGGCGATGCCGGCCAGGTCCCGCAGGCGCGGGTCGCGGCAGCGGAAGGTGAAGAGCGAGGGCACCGGCGGCGCGACCGTGTGGCCGAGGTCCGCGGCGGCGGTCCAGCCGGCGTTGCCGCTGCCGCCGCCGGTGGCCAGCAGCAGCGCGCGGGCGCGCAGGGGACCGGCGTCGGTCTCCAGGGCGAAGCCTCCGTCGGCCGCGCGGGCCGCCGAGCGCAGGCCGCAGCCCGGGCGCAGCTCGACGCCCGCCTCGCGGGCGGCGCGCAGCAGGGCGTCGACGACGGTGCGCGAGGAGTCGGTGACCGGGAAGTAGCGGCCGTCGGGCTGGGCGCGCAGCTCGACGCCGCGCCGGGCGAACCAGGCGACGGTCTCGGCGGGGCCGAAGCGGGTGAAGGGGCCCATCAGCTCGCGGCCGCCGCGCGGGTAGAACTGGGCCAGCTCGCGCGGGTCGGTGCGCACGTTGGTCACGTTGCAGCGGCCGCCGCCGCTGATCAGCACCTTGCGCAGGGGCTCGCGGCCGCGCTCCAGGACGATCACGCGGGCCGCGGGGGCCAGCTCGCGGCAGCGGATGGCGGCGAAGACGCCGGCGGGGCCGGCGCCGGCGACGACCAGGTCGGCGCTCGCCCCGGTCACGCCGCCACCTTCTTCGGGGCCGGCGGCCGGTTGTTGAAGACCCCCGCGATCCCCGCCATCACCAGCGCGGCGCCGCCCAGCGTCCAGGAGGTGACGGGTTCGTCCAGGATCAGGTGGCCCAGCAGCACGGCGATGACCGGGTTGGCGTAGGTGTAGGTCATGGCCACCTGCATCGGCAGCAGGCGCAGCACCGTCACGTACGAGGTGAAGGCCACGATGGAGCCGAACACGGTCAGGTAGGCCCAGGCCAGCCAGGCCTCGGTGGTGGGCGTCGGGCGCGGCTCGCCGGTCAGCGCGATCACCGCCAGGAAGCCCAGGCCGCCGAAGAGCTGCTGCCAGCCCGAAGCGGCCTGGATCGTCAGGCCGGGCCGGCGTCGCGCCATCCAGATCGAACCCGCGACCCAGGTCAGCGGCGCGACCAGCAGGCCGATCACGGCCCAGACGTCGGCGCTGGTGCCGTGGCGCAGCAGCGGCCACGACAAGAGGCCCACGCCGGCGAAGCCGATCAGCAGCGATGCGGCCAGCTTGGGCGACGGCGCGCGGCGGTCCAGCGCGGCCTCGATCAGCGCGCCCCAGATGGGCATGATCCCCACCAGCAGGGCCGCGATGCCGGAGTCGGCGCGCTGTTCGGCCCAGGTCACCAGACCGTTGCCGCCGACCCACAGCAGCAGGCCCGAGCCGGCCAGCACCAGGGCCTCGGCGCGCGTGGGGCGCAGGCGGTGCCCGCGCAGCGCGGCCCAACCCAGCAGGACCGCGGCGGCGGCCAGGACGCGCAGGCAGGCCAGCGTGAAGGGCGGGAAGCCGGAGCCCTCGCGCACGGCCAGGCGGATGGCGAGGTAGGTGCTGCCCCAGACGACGTAGACGACGCCGAGATGGGCCAAGCCGGCGCGGCTCAGCGGCTGGTCGTGCTGGGGATGAGCCAAGGAGGCCTCCGGTTCAGATCCGGTCGGTCAGCAGGAGGCACAGCTCCTCGAGGAAGAGCCGCTCCTCCGACTGGAAGCGGGCGAGCTGGAAGGAGTTGACGTCCAGTTCGGCGACGACCTGGCCGGAGCGGAAGACCGGCAGCACGATCTCGCTGCGCGTGTCCGGGTGGCCGGGCAGGTAGTTCAGCTCCTGGGTGACGTCGTCCACGACGATCGTGATGGCGTGCTCGGCCACCTGCCCGCAGACGCCCTGGCCGATCGCGATGTGCGTCGGAGAGATCGAGGCGCCGCTGCGCGGCCCGATGAGGAGCTGCCGCGGGTTGTCGGGGTCGACCAGGAAGAAGGCGACGCAGTCGAAGCCCTCGACGTTGGCGGCGAGCAGCGCGGTGATCGCCTGCATCTTGTCGTCGGAGCGCAGATCCGCTTCGGCGATGGGGCGGGCCTGCGCGAGCAGGGCATCGTAGCGGTTCACGGTCCTCCTCCCGAACTCCGGATCTCATCAACCTGCTGGCGTTTTAACGGTTACGCCGGACGCGCCGGCGCGCGCATCATGGGCAGTCCCCCGCCCCCCTGTCAAGCCCCGCCCGCCCAGAGGTGCGCGTACTTGTGGCCGCTGCCGGTGTTGAACAGCAGGACCGTCTCCTCGGGATGCAGCCAGCCGGCGGCCGCCAGGTCGCGGGCGGCGGCCGCGGTCGCGCCGCCCTCGGGCGCGGCGAAGATCCCCTCGCGGGCCAGCAGCGCGCAGCCCGCGAGGGCGTCGGCGTCCGTGACGGCGACCGCGGCGCCGCGGGACGCGCGCAGGGCGCGCAGCACCAGGAAGTCGCCGACGGCGGACGGCACGCGCAGGCCGTCGGCGATCGTCGCGGCGCCTTCCCAGGGCGCCGCGAACTCCTCGCCCGCCGCGAAGGCGCGCACCAGCGGGGCGCACCCGTCGCACTGGACGGTGACCAGGCGCGGGCGCGCGGACCCGATCCAGCCCAGCTCCTCCAGCTCGTCGAAGGCCTTGGCCATGCCGATCAGGCCCGTGCCGCCGCCCGTCGGGTAGACGATGACGTCGGGCAGCCGCCAGCCGAGCTGCTCGGCCAGCTCGTAGCCCATCGTCTTCTTGCCCTCGAGGCGGTACGGCTCCTTGAGCGTCGAGAGGTCGAAGCCGCCCAGCGCGCGCAGGTCGGCCGCGGCCGCGCGGCCGCAGTCGGTGATCAGGCCGTCGATCAGGGTGACCTGCGCCCCCAAAGCCCGGCACTCGGCCACGAAGGGGAGCGGCACGTCGCGGGGCATGTACACGCGGGCGGGCAGGCCGGCCAGGGCGGCGTAGGCCGCCAGCGCGCCGGCGGCGTTGCCGGCCGAGGGGGCCGACAGCGCGGTCGCGCCCAGCTCGCGCGCCCGCGCGACGGCGGCGGCCATGCCGCGGGCCTTGAAGCTGGTCGTGGGGTTCAGGCCCTCGTCCTTGACCAGCAGGCGGGGCAGGCCGAGGGCCTCGCCGAGGCGGGGGGCGGGCGCCAGCGGGGTCGAGCCTTCGCCCAGCGTCAGCCGCAGGGCGGGGTCGCGGACGGGCAGCACCTCGGCCCAGCGCCACAGGGTGCGGGGGCGCGAGGGCAGCGAGGCGAGCGTGAGGGTGCGGGCGGCGGCGGCCAGGTCGTAGCGGGCGAGCAGGGGCTTGCCGCAGTCGTGGCACAGATTCTGCAAGATGTCGGCCTCGTGACGGCGGCCGCAGAGCGGGCACTCGAGATGGGACAGGGCGCTCTCGGGCTGAAGTTCCATGCCGATCTCCGGTTAGCGGTTTCCACGGGAACTCCGCGGCCACGGCGAGGTTAGCCCCGGACCCGGCCGATGTCCAGGCCGCGGGGGGACAATCCCTGGACACTGTCCGGGGCGGATGCCATGCTGGCCGCCCGGTTCGGCGCGCCTGGAACAACGACGGTTTCGACGACGAGGACGGACTGATGCGCGATACCTTCCTGCCGTTTTCCCCGCCCTACATCGGCGACGAGGAGATCGCCGAAGTCGTCGACAGCCTGCGGTCCGGCTGGATCACCACCGGCCCCAAGACCAAACGCTTCGAGAAGGAATTCGCCGCTTACGTCGGCGCCCCGGCCGCGCTGGCCCTGAGCTCCTGCACCGCCGGCCTGCACACGGCCCTGGTGCTGGGCGGCATCGGGCCCGGCGACGAGGTCATCACCACGCCGATCACCTTCACCGCCACCGTGGCGGTCATCGAGCACACCGGCGCGCGGCCCGTCCTGGTCGACGTCGAGCCCGACACCATGAACATCGACCCCTGCCTGGTGCGCGAGGCCGTGACCGAGCGCACGCGCGCCGTCATGGCGGTGCACTACGGCGGTCACCCCTGCGACCTCGATCCGCTGCGGGACGTCTGCCGCGAGCACCGCCTGCTGCTGGTGGAGGACGCCGCGCACGCCGTGCCGGCGAAGTACAAGGGCCGGTTCGTGGGATCCGGCGACAACCCGGTCTCGTTCTCGTTCTACGCGACGAAGAACCTGACCACCGCCGAGGGCGGCATGCTGACCGGTTCGCCGGCGATGATCGCCCAGGGCGTGGTGGTCAGCCTGCACGGCATGGACCGCGACGCCTGGAAGCGCAACGACCGCACCGGCAGCTGGCGCTACGACATCGTCACGCCCGGCTTCAAGTACAACATGACCGACATCCAGGCCGCCATCGGCCTGCAGCAGCTGCGCCGGCTCGAGGCCATGCACGCCCGCCGCCGCGAGCTCGTCGCCCGCTACAACGCGGCCTTCGGCGACCTGGACGCCTGCGAGCTGCCGGTCGAGCGGCCCGAGGTGCAGCACGCCTGGCACCTGTACCCGCTGCGGCTGCGCAGCGAGAGGCTCGCCATCACGCGCGACGCCTTCATCGAGGAGCTGCGCGCCCGCAACATCGGCACCAGCGTCCACTTCATCCCCATCCACACCTTCACGTACTACCGCGAGCGGTACGGCTACCGCCCGGAGGACTTCCCGGTGGCCCTGGACTGCAGCGAGCGCGAGATCAGCCTGCCGCTGCATCCCGGGCTGAGCGACCGGGACGCGGACGACGTGATCGAGGCGGTGCGGGGGATCATCGGGGAGAATCGGGCGTAGGGCGGGGGGGGCGTGAGGAGGCCCAGTGCGCGGCCGACCCCGCGACGAGGACGTATCCCACCAGGAAGAACATGTTGAACCTGTAGTAATAGGCAAAGAACGCGATCACGGCGCCATATCCGCAGACGGCATAGAGCAGCGTGTTCATCCAGAGGCCGGCCGCGCCGGCGCGGCGATACAGTGCGGTCAGCGACCAGCCGAGCAGCAATGACAGGGCGGCGACTTCCCGCGGGCCCCAATCCCAGCACACTTCCCCGGCGAACGAATACACGTTGAACGCGTAGGGCCCGATGGCGACATCGGGCAGGTTCTTGGGGACGGGACCCACGAGGCCCATCAGGCCGCCGAAGAGCTTCCAGAACGGCTGCAGCGTGACGAAGCCGGGGACGGGCTGCGGCGGCATGTTCCCACGGACGACCTGCTCCATCGCCGGGAGGGCCCCGGTGAAGTAGTGCGGTAGGGCCGCTCCAGGAACGCCAGCGGATCCGGGATGCGCGAGGCCGGAAACTGGGCGCGCCCACGTCGATCAGCTGGTTGTAGCCGACGAAGAAGGCCAGCACGGCCGCCCCCAGCACCATGAGGTGCCTGATCTTCACGGACCAGGGCGACTCCACCGAATGGGCCATCACGCCGCCGAAGAGCGCGAACACGAGATAGGTCTTGTTGCCGGCGAGGATCAGCCCCACGAAGGAAAGCGGCACGAGGATCCGGTCGAGCCAGCGGGCTCCGATCCGGCTGCGCTTGATCAGGAACGTCGGGAACACCAGGATGCCGAGCAGATTCAGGTAGCCGATGAACTGCATCTGGAACTCGTACTCCAGGATCCACATGTTCACCATCAGGTGGCCGGGGCCGTACCGGGTCAGGATGATCGCCAGAGGCAGGACCCACCCCACCGTGGCCAGGACTGCCGTCGTGTAGAAGAACACGGCGAGACCGTTCGCGTCGGGGTTGCGGCGGGTGTCGACAGGCCGGGCCGACCCCAGCAGCGCCCCCAGGGTGAAGGCGGCGAGGGACAGGATCACGATCAGATGGGTCGCGATCGATACCGACGGGTAATGGAGCAGCCGGAGATGGAAGAGGACGACCGAGATGCAGTAGCCCCCGGAAAAGAAGAACAGCGGCGTCGCGACGCCGCCGTGGAGACGCAGGGACAGGATGAGGCTGCCGACGAAGATCAGCCCGAAGACGACGATCCAGATGAGGCCGGACCACGTCACGTCGCCCCCCCGCTCGAAATCGCGCTCACAGCGCGCCCGAGCGCCTGAGCAGGCTTCCTTCGACGATGCCCAGGGCGATCACGAACCCCAAACAGGTGGCGACGAGCAGGTTCAGCTCAAGGTCGGGCATGATCGGATCGAGCGGAGCGGCGGCGCGGTCCAGGACGTCGAGCGTCGTCAGGTCGCGCTGCTCTTCCAGCCGCGTCAGTCCGACCTGGCGGCGCAGCTCGACCCAGACGGCGTTCGTGGCCTCTGCCTCCCGCTGCAAACCGCTGGTAACGCTGGTTGAGCAGGGCGAATCCCGGAATGCGCGGTTGCTTCCACGAATTCGACCAGCGCGTCCTCGGCGGCCGACAGCTCCTCCCGAACGGCCGTCAGGCGCTCTTCGAGGAACCCTCAACTGGCGCCCGGCCTTCGAGGTGCTCGCCCCGATGTTGTATCGGTCGAGCGGTCGACGAGCGCGTTCGCCATGTCCGCGGCCAGGGCGGGGTCGCGGGGGCGCGGACCCGCACGATCATGAAACCCGTCGCCTTGTCGCGGACCATGCCGACGACCCCGTCACGCAGCTTGGCCGTCAGCTTCGCGCGGGCTTCGGCCTCGTCCCGGCATCTCCCGGGCGTCGATCGATCCCGAACACCTCGTAGAGCGTCACGGGTGCCGGCGATCCCCTGTATGACCATGTGCGGTCGATGACGCTGCTGAGCACATCGTCGGAGACCAGGATCTTGGCATACAGCATCTCGTTGCCGGCGCCGGACCCGGCGGACAGGCCCGGGACCTCGAAAGAGCGAACCCAGCAGACCCAGACGCGCGCCGTCGCTGCGGGGCAGGACGGTGACCGTCGCCTGGTAGACCGGCGTCATCAGCAGCGACAACAGCGCCGCGAGCGCCAAGCAGCCGGCCACGACGGCAACGACGAGCTTCCAGCGCCGGGTCGCCTCGCGGACCAGTTGGAGGATCGCCGTGGTCGGCACCCGGTCTCGGTCGTTCTCTTGCATCATCGGCCTTTCGCCGTGTCCGGCCTGGACCGGCGCACAGTTGGAGGCGCGCCGAACCCGAGTTCGCCGTGCGGTCGATCACCAGATAAATCGTCGCCGCACTGGCCAGGATGCTGGCGATCTCCTTCAGCGTCTCCATCTTCCCCGGCCCCGTCTCCGGCTGCTTCTCCGGCACCACGATCGTCGACCCCGGCATGACGTCCGGATCCCCCCAGACCCGCCGGATCTGCTTGGACATCCCGTTGGGATAGACGACGTGCGTCTTCCACTTGTCGGCCTGGTGGGCGTAGCCGCCGGCGCGGGAGATGTAGTCGCCGAGGCTGTGGCCCTTCTCGTAGACGATGCTCGTGGGGAAGCCGACCGCGCCGGTGACCTTCACGGTGTAGGGGCGCGCCGGGATGCGGATGTCGTCGCCCTGCTCGAGGATGGCGTCCTGCTCGCTGCCGGGCTTCTTCAGCGCCCGGTCGAGGTCGAGGGCCATGTTGCCGATGTCGTCCTTGCCGCGCACGATGCGGGCGGCGGGCGCGTAGGCCGTCGGCTTCAGGCCGCCGGCGCGGGCGATCACCGAGGAGAGCCGCTCGTCGGGACGCTCCAGCGCGTACGTCCCGGGATAGTACACCTCGCCCTGGAGGGTGACGATGCGCGGCAGCTCCCACCAGGGCAACCGCCGCACGGCGACGCGGTCGTGCGGTTCCAGGGCGAACACGCCGCCCGAGCGCAGCCAGTCCTCGCCCAGCGCAACGTCGATGACCTCGACGGTGCTCGCCGGCGGCGCCGCGATGTCGCGGCTCTCGACGGCGGCGCGGCGCAGGCGCGAGACCTCGGCGTGCAGCACGTCGGCCGACTCGCGCAGGCCGCCGGCCAGCAGGATCAGGTCGCCCAGGGTCATCCCCTCGCGGAAGTCGAACTCGCCGGGCGCGCGCACCTCCCCGGACATGCTCACGCGGTAGCGGTCCTGCAGGTCCCAGCGCGAGAAGACGCGCAGCTTGTCCCGGGACTGCAGCGGCGTCGGCGGCGACGCGCCCGACATGGCGTCGGCCAGGGGCACCTCGATCGTGCGGTAGGTGAGGTCGGGGGCGAGACGCTCGATCAGGGCGCGCTCGGGCAGCGTGTCGGCCCACAGGCCGCCCGCCTGGCGGACCAGGTCGGCGACCGTCATCCCCTCGCGGAACTGGTAGCGGCCGGGGTTCTTCACGTTGCCCTGGGCCTCGACCCAGTTCTCCAGGCGCTCCGGGATGCGGTCCACGCTCACGACGTCGGCGTCGCGCAGCAGGTGGCGCATCTTCAGCAGCAGGTTCAGGTCGGACTGCACGCGGTCGGGCTGCTCGGGCCGGCGTTCGGAGAGCGGCACGATCCGCGTGACGTGCACGACGTCGGCCACCGCCTCGGCCGTGAAGCCGCCGGCGTAGCGGATCAGGTCCAGGACGTCCTCGCCGTCCAGCAGCTCGTAGGCCTGGGGGCGGCGCACCTCCCCCTCGATGCGCACCGTGACGGTGCGGGCGGGGATCAGCACCGTGTCGCCGTCGCGCAGGACGGGGTCGTCGCCGCGGCGGCCCTCCAGCAGGTAGCGGTAGAAGTCGATCTCGGCCAGGACCTGGTTGCCGCGCAGCACCTGGATCCGCCGCAGGCTGCCCTGGGCGTTGGGGCCGCCGGCCGCGTAGACGGCCGTGAAGGCGGTCGACAGGCTGGTCAGCTCGTAGGCGCCCGGCTGGCGGGCCTCGCCCACCACGAACACGCGGATGGCGCGCAGGGCGCCCAGGCCGACGTCCACGAACGTGGTGCCCCCCTCGCCCGACGGGTCGATCCCCGAGTAGGAGCCGGCCAGCTTCTCGCGCACGGCGCGGGCCACCTGCTCCAGCGTGCGGCCGGCGCAGTTCACCTTGCCGCCCTTGGGCAGGATGAGGCCGCCGTCGCGGTCGACCACGCGCTCGAGGCGGAACTCGACCTCGCCGAACACGTCGACGCTGACCTGGTCCCCGGGTCCGAGCACGTAGTCGGGCGGCACCGGGCCGAAGGCCGGCGGCGCGAACACGCCCGGATCGAGGCGGAAGAAGTCGGAACCGAACAGCGCGCCCTCGGTGCTCTGCAGCGTCTCGGCAGCGGCGGCGACGGGAACCGCGGCCATTTCCAGGTCGAAGGGCAGGATCACGCGGGGGCCGGGCGGCAGCGCGGTGCGTCCGGGCGGCAGGGTCGTGTCGACCGCCGTCGCGCCCTGCTCCTGCAGGCGCTGCATCAGTTCCTGCTGGGTGAGGCCCGATCGGCGCAGCGCCTGCTCGACGAGCTCGGGCGGGACGTCCTGGGCGGCTGCGCGCCCGGCGAGGGCGGCGAACACCGCCGTCCCGGCCAGCAGCGACAGCAACGCCGGCCAGCGGCTTCGGCGGATACTCTGATGTCCGAGCGGCATCGTGGTCTCTCCGTGGCGTGACGGGGGTGACATCCTGGCGAGGATCCGGCCGGCGGGACGAGCAGGGACCGGACACGGCTCTGGGAGTCCCACCGGGTCAGATTAGCATCTTGGGCGGACACGGCAAGTCACAAGTCTCTGCGCGGCGCCGGACCGAGGTTCCGTTATCGCCCGCAAGCCGCGGGCCATGCTAGGATCCCGGCTCTCTGGTGGTCTTCGAGGGGGGCAACGCGGTGTGCGGTCTGGCAGGCATCCTGACACGGAACCCCGCTTCCGACAACGAGGTCGGGCTGGAGCGGATGACCGCGACGCTCGCCCACCGCGGCCCCGACGGCTCCGGCCTCTGGCGGGACGCCGAAGCGGGCATCCACCTGGGACACCGCCGTTTGGCCGTCATCGACCTCACCGATGAGGGCCGCCAGCCGATGGTCTCGGCCAGCGGCCGTTACGTCATCGTCTTCAACGGCGAGATCTACAACCACCCGGAGCTGGGCCGCGAGCTCGCTGATCTCGGGCACGCCTTCCGCGGCACCTCGGACACCGAGGTCCTGCTGGCGGCCATGGATCAGTGGGGGCTGGCGGCGACCTTGGCCCGCTGCGTGGGGATGTTCGCCTTCGCCCTGTGGGACCGGCGCGAGCACGTCCTCGCCCTGGCCCGCGATCGCCTGGGCGAGAAGCCGCTCTACTACGGCTGGATGGGCTCCTCGTTCCTGTTCGGCTCGGAACTGAAGGCGCTGCGGGCGCATCCCGCCTGGCGCGGCGAGATCGATCGCGACGCCCTGGCCGGCTTCATGCGCTACAGCGCCGTGCCCGCGCCGGCTTCGATCTACCGGAACGTCCGCCGGCTCCTGCCCGGCTCGTACCTCACCATCGACGACCGCAGCCGCTCCCGGCACGCTCCCGGATCCCGTCGTCTACTGGTCGGTCGGCGGGGCGACGTCTGCCGCCCGTGCCGCGCCGTTCGCGGGCGGGGAGCCCGAAGCAGCCGAGCAGCTGGACGACCTGCTGCGCCGCGCGATCCGGGGCCAGATGCTCGCCGACGTGCCGATCGGCTCCTTCCTGTCCGGCGGCATCGACTCCTCGGCGATCACCGCCATCATGCAGTCGCTCAGCCCGCGGCCCGTGCGCACGTTCTGCGTCGGCTACCAGGAGGCCGGCTACGACGAGTCGGCGTCGGCGACCGCCGTGGCCCGCCACCTCGGCACCGACCACCTCAACCTGATGGTGACGCCCCAGGAAGCCCGCGAGGTCATCCCCGAGCTGCCGCGGATCTGGGACGAGCCCTTCGCCGACTCCTCGCAGATCCCGACCTACCTGGTGTCGCGCCTGACCAGGTCGCACGTCACCGTGGGCCTGACCGGCGACGGCGGCGACGAGGTCTTCGGCGGCTACAACCGCCACCTCTGGGGCCGCCGGATCTGGCGTCGCGCGTCGCGCTACCCGCTGCCCCTGCGCCGGGCGGCCGCGGCCGCGCTGGGCGGACCGTCGCCGCGCGCCTGGAACCTCCTGTTCGGCGCCGGGGGCTCCGTGCTGCCGCCGTCGCTGCGCCTGCGCCTGCCGGGCGAGAAGATCCACAAGCTCGCCGGCGTCCTGGACGCCGACGGCTACCAGGACATGTACCAGCGGCTCATCGCGACCTGGCGCCATCCGGCCGAGGTCGTGATCGGCAGCCGTTTCGCGGATCTGCCGTCGATCATCCCGGCGGCCGACCCGGCCATGGACATCGCCGAGTACATGATGGTCAACGACATGCGGACCTACCTGGCGAACGACATCCTGGTGAAGCTCGACCGCGCGGGCATGGCCGTGAGCCTGGAGACCCGCACGCCCTACCTCGACCATCGCGTGGTCGAGTTCGCCCTGTCGCTGCCGTTGCCGATGAAGATCCGGGACGGCGTCGGCAAGCGGATCCTGCGGCAGGTGCTGCAACGCTACGTGCCCGACGAGCTCGTGAACCGCCCCAAGATGGGCTTCGGGGTCCCCATCGACGACTGGCTGCGCGGTCCGCTGCGTCCCTGGGCCGAGGACCTGCTGTCCGAATCGCGGTTGCGCGCCGATGGTTACCTCGACCCGGCCCCGATCCGCGCGCTGTGGCGGGAGCACCTCTCGCGCCGCAAGAACCGGCACCACTGCCTCTGGAACGTGCTGATGTTCCAGGCCTGGCTCGACCACTGGCACCGAAAGGCCTGACGAGCGATGCACCCCGTCCTACCCGCGCTCCTGCTTTCGGCGACGGCCGGCCTCGTGTTCACGCCGTGGCTCGTCGGCCTGCTGCGACGCGCCAGCGTGATGGACGTCCCCAACGAGCGCAGCAGCCACGCGCGGCCGGTGCCGGTCGGCGGCGGGATCGGCATCCTGGTCCCCTGGCTGCTGGGCATGGGCGTCGCCGCCGTCGCGGGCGTGTTCCCCGCTCCCGGATTCCCGGCGGCGCTGGTCGTGGGTGCGATCGTCCTGGCCGTGCTCGGCTTCGTGGACGATCTGCGGGGTTTGCCGCCCCTGCAGCGGCTGGCGGTCGAGTCGGTGGTGGCGGCGGCCTGCCTGAAAGCCGGCGGATTGCCGGTCGTCACGATCGCGTTGCCGGGTCTCGACCCGGTGGCGGCCGGCGCGTTCGGCTGGGTCGTGGCGTGGGTGTTCGTCGTGGGTTTCACGAACATGTTCAACTTCATGGACGGCATCGACGGCCTGGCGGGGTTCCAGGCCCTGCTGGGCGCCGGCGCGCTGGCGGTCTGGGCGGCGCTGGCCGGCGATACCACCCTGGCGGTCTCGGCGGCCCTGCTCGCCGGCGCCACGGTGGGCTTCCTGCGGGCGAACTACCCGCGGGCGCGGGTCTTCATGGGCGACGTCGGCAGCCTGCCGCTGGGCTTCCTGCTGGCCATGGGCGTGCTGCGGGTCCACGCAGGAGCCGACCGCGACGGGCGCCACGCCCCTGTGGCTGCCCCTGCTGTTCATCTGGCCCTTCCTGAGCGACGCGACCTACACGCTGCTCAACCGCGCCGTCCACGGGCGCAATCCGTTCCGCCCGCACCGCAGCCACGTCTACCAGCGGCTGGTGGTCGCGGGGCTGAGCCACGCGCGCGTCACGCTGCTCTACGCGGCGGCCATGGCCGTCTGCATCGCGGCCGCCTTCGCCTGCCGGGCGAACCCCGGCCTCGGCCCGTTCGTGTTCTGGGGAATCGCCACAGTGACGCTGGTGCTGTTCGTCGCGATCGTCAGCAGAGTGCGGGCCGTCACGACGCGGCGCTCCGACGGCCGTTGAACTAGTCGGCCAGCGAGCGGCCGCCCGTGTCCCGATACCACCGGCCCATCCTCGCCAGCCCCTCGGCCGCCGTCACCGGCGGCGTCCAGCCCAGGACCTCGCACACCGTCGTGGAATCGACCTGCAGCGAACCGGTGAGCCGGTCCAGGGCCGCGCTCCGGCCGAGCGGCGACGCGAGGGTGCGCAGCAGGCCGTGCGGCGCCGGCACCAGGAGCGCCGGTCGGCCCAGGCCCGCCGCCAGGGCGCGGATCAGGTCCGCGGTCGAGAGATCCTCGCCGTCGCCGGCCGTGAAGGTCCGGCCCGCCGCCGCCGGATGCGCGGCGCAGAGGGCGAGCAGATCCGCCAGGTTGTCCGCCGCGATCAGGGTGCGCCGGTTGCGCACGCCGGCGAAGGGCAACGGAACGCCGCGCTTTATTAACCTCATCAGCCGCAACATGTTGCCGCCGACGCCGGGGCCGTGTACCAGCGGCGGCCGCACCGCGACCGTCTCGAGTCCCGTGCCTGCGCCCACCTCGGCCAGAGCCTGTTCGGCCTCCCATTTCGAGACGCCGTACGCGTCCCGCGGATCGGGCGCGTCGCGCTCGCAGAACGGCGCGCGGCCGGTCGTGCTCTCGCCGTTCACCTTGATGGAGCTGACGAAGACCAGGCGCCGCACGCCGCTCGCGGCCGCCGCCTCCGCCAGCCGTCGCGTGCCGCGGACGTTGACCTCGCGGAACGCCTCCAGCGGGTCGGCGGCCTTCTCGTCCATGACGTGGACGCGGGCGGCCAGGTGGATCACGGCTTCGGCCCCGGCCAGGGCCGCGGACCAGTCCGTCGCCGGCCCGATGTCGCCGACGACGACCGGCGGCAGCGTCCCGCGGATCAGGTCGCGGGCGCGCGCGGCGCAGGCCTCGTCGCGCGCCGCCGGCCGCACCTCGCAACCGCGGGCGCGCAGGGCGCGGCAGACGTGCCTGCCGACGAAGCCGTCGGCTCCGGTGACCGCGACGAGCATCAGGCGTCCTTCCCGAGCAGTTCGGCGTAGAGCGCCATGGTGGCGGCGACGACGATCTCCTCGGCGAACTCGTCCACCGCCAGGCGGCGCGAGGCGGCGCCCATGGCGCGGCGCAGCGCGGGATCGTCGGCCAGGCGTTCGATCGCCGCCGCGATCGGCGCCGCGCTGCGCGCCGGCACGAGCAGCCCGTTCACCCCGTCGCGGCAGATCTCGCGGCAGCCCGGCACGTCGGCGGCGACGATCGGCAGGCCGCAGGCGGCCGCCTCGAGCAGGGATTTCGGCAGCCCCTCGCGGTAGGATGGCAGCAGCGCGACGTGGCAGGAGCGCAGCAGGGCCGTCACGTCCTGCACGTGGCCGAGCACCTCGACGACGCCCTCGGCCGCCCAGGCGTCCAGCTGCTCCTGCGCGATGGCGGCGGGGTTCTCGGGGTCGCCGCGCCCGGCCAGCAGGATCCTGATGTCGTCGCGGCGGTCGCGCAGCAGGCGGGCCGCGGCGACGGCCTCGTGGATCCCCTTGTCGCCCAGCATGCGCGCCACGAGCACGACCCGCAGCGGCCCGGGCGGTTCCGCCGGCGCGGGCGCGAAGGCCCGCACGTCCACGCCCGCGCCGCGGATCGTCGCCACCGCGGCGGACGGCACGCCGATGCGGTCGCGGAAGAAGGCCGCGTCGTCGGCGTTCTGGACGATCAGCCGCGTGCGCCGGCCACGCAGCAGGACGCGCAGGGCCAGGGTGATGGGGCCGCTCAACAGGCGCGCCTTGGCGCTCGACGACGTGAAGACGAAACCCAGGCCCGCCATCGCGTTCACGACGCAGGGCACGCGGGCCGCGCGGGCCGCGAGCGTGCCGAAGATCACGGACTTGGGCGTGACGTGGTGGACGAGGTCGGGACGCTGGCGGCGGTAGACGCCGATCAGCTCGCGCAGGCCCGCGAGCTCCTGGAGCGGGCCGCGGAAGCCGCGCCGCTGCTTGATGGGGACGAGCTCGGCGCCCGTCGCCAGGATGGGTCCGGCGTGATCGGCCACCCGCGTCGCGACGACGACCTCGTGGCCCGCCGCCGCCGCCCCCCGCAGCAGGGGCAGACGGTGCGAGCAGACGTACCAGTCCTCGGGGATGAGGAAGAGGATCCGCGCGCGCCGCCGTTCACTCATGTCCGCCACCGGGATGTCCCCCGCCGGACGCGGCTTCGCGGCACAGTTCCTCCCAGCGGTCGAGCACCGCCTCGACGCCGTGGCGGCGCTGCATCCGCGTCCTTGCGCGTTCGCCCATGGCCCCCCGCGCCGTCGGATCCAATGCCATCACCTGCGCCATGGCCCCCGCGAGCGCCGCGGCGTCGCGGGCCGGGACCATGAGGCCGCAGTCGCCCTCGCCCAGCAGCTCGGCCATGCCGCCGACGTTCGTGGCCACGATGGGCAGGGCCGCCGCCATGGCCTCGATGACCGTGTTGGGCATGCCCTCGATGACCGACGACAGCACGTACGCGTCGCACGCCTGCATGAGATCCATGACGTCCGTGCGCTTGCCGAGCACCCGGATGCGGTCGGCCGCCGGATTGGTCCGCGCCAGTTCCCGGACCTCGGCGTCCAGCGAGCCGTAGCCGACCAGCACCAGCCTGGCCTCCGGATGCCGGGTCGCCAGTTCGCCGAAGGCCGCGAACAGGTTCGGGTAGTCCTTCTGGATCTCGAAGCGGCCGACCGCCAGCCAGAGCAGGTCCTGCTCGCCGCCGCCCATCTCGGCGCGCAGCGCCGCGCGCCGCGCCGGCTCGATCGGCTCGCCGGGGACGAGGGTCGCATTGAGCACCACGCGCAGCCGCTGCCGCGGCACGATGCCGCGCCGCACGAGGCTCTCTCCGACGAGTTCCGAATTCGTGGTGGTGATGGGCGCCAGGGGCGCCGTCGCGGCTTCGAGGCGCTCCCGCAGGCGGCCGCCGAAGAACTCCGTGCCGATCGACGGCACGATGGCCTTCACGCCGGCGAGCCGACCCACGACCTTGCCCAGCACATTGGCGTGGTAGTTGAACGCGACCAGGACGTCGGGGCGGTGTCGGCGCAGCTCGCGGTGGAGGGACGACGGCGGACGGCAGCGTCGCCCATCCCCGCAGCCCGAGGTCGACCACGGGGATGCCGGCCGCGGCGAGTTCGCGGTCGAAGGCGCGCGGCTGCAGCAGCGACAGCATGCGCACGCGCCGGCCGCGCTCCGCCAGCCCCATCGCCATGCGGACCGCCTGGACCTCGGCGCCGCCGAGGTCGAGGTTCGTGATCAGCACGGTGACGGACCGCTGCGGTCGCCGGTTGTCCTCAACGCCTGCCACGGGCCACATCCTCCAGCAGTCCGGCCAGCCGCGGCGCCAGCGCGGATACGCTGTAGCCGGCCGTCACCAGATCGGTTCCGGCGCGCCCCATGCGTCGCCTGAGCGCTGCATCGTCGATCAGGGTGATCAGGGCGTCGGCCCACGCCTCGTCCGTCGCCGCCCCGAAACCCACCTCGGCCTGGGCCAGGACCTGCGCGTTCATGCCCACGGGCGACACCACGACCGGCGCGCCGCAGGCGAGGTAGAGCAGCATCTTGTACGAACACTTGCCCCGCGTCCAGTCGTCGTCGGTCAGCGGCATGAGGCCCACGTCCAGGCGCTGGAAGAAGCCGACTTCCGTCGCGGGCCGCCAGGGCTCGAAATCGACGCGATCGGCCGGCACCGCGCTGAAGCGCGGCGGGGTGTCGGAACAGACGGCCAGTCGGCAGCGCGGGCGCTCCCGCAGCACGCGCGCCAGCGCCCCCTCGATCCCCGTCAGGAAGGACAGGTTCGACGAGGTGCCGCTCCACCCGATGACGACGCGTCCGTCATCGTCCGCGGCGCCGGCGGCATCACGGGGCCGGAACCGTTCCGTATCGACGGCGGTCGGCAGGATCTCCACGCGCCGGCAGTGGGGCCCGAACCAGTCGGCGACATAATCGTTGCCCGCGATCACCAGCTCGCACCCGCGCGCGATCCGGGCCGCGAAGCCGCCGCCACGGCGCATCCAGATGGCGTCGTCCACGTCGAGCACCCGCGGCCGGCGCGTGAGCGCTTCCAGGGTGGCCAGGGTCGAGACCAGCTCGCGCTGCAGCAGGGTCACGTCCGCCGTCCAGGTCGCCGCCAGCGACGGCAGGCGGGCCGCCGCCGTGGCGGGCAGCCAGAGCGGGCGCAGGGCCGGGCTGCGCGGCGGGTAGTTGGAGACCGGCGCCGGCCGCCAGCGCAGATCCACCCCCAACGCGCGCAGCGGCGCGACGAACTGCCCGACCCGGAAGCGCGCGCTCGGCACGCGGATGTCGCCGGTCAGGGCCGACACGCGCGTCGGGTCACGCACGGCGCCTCCCATCGATGAAGACGCCGCCGCGCAGCACGAAGAAACCCAGACCGTAGGCGTAGATCATCATCAGCACGAAGTTGAAGGTGTAGAAGTAGGCGAACTGGGACATGAACACGCCGTAGCCGACGAGCGCGTAGACCAGCAGGTGGCCCCAGTACGCCGCCGAGCGCGCCCGGACGTAGGCGAGCGTGGAGACGAAGCCGAGCAGCGCGCTCATCAGCAGCGCCGCCCAGGGGCCGGCGTCCCAGTAGACTTCGCCCACGAACGAGTAGACGTTGAACTCCGTGACTCCGATGTTCGCGAACGGGAGCGGCGTGGGCAGGGCGGGCGCCGCGCCCAGGGCGCTCAGCAGCTTCCAGCCGGGCTGCAGCAGGACGTGGCCGGGACGCGGCGGCGGTTCCACTTCCCCGGCCGCGACCGCCGAGAGCGCCGGCCAACTGCCGGCGATGTAGAGGTAGGGCCGCTGCAGCGGGGCGACCATGCCCGCCCCGCCCTCGGCGTCGTAGCCCTCCTGGGCGTAGATGTCGATCTTCTGGGTGTAGACCACGAAGAAACCGAGCAGCACCGCCAGCACCGCCAGCATCTGCCCGGCCCGGAAGCGTTCCGGGCGGCACACGCTCCAGGCCAGGATCGCCGCCACGACGCTGATCGTGATGTACGCCTTGATGCCGGCGAGCAGCAGCCCGAGCAGGCACGCGACGAGGATCACCTCGTCCAGGCGCCGGCGCGCTCCGAAGACCCGCTTGATCACGTAGGTCGGCGCCACCAGGATGCCGATCAGGTTCAGGTTGCCGATGAACTGCATCTGGAACTCGTCCTGCAATCTCCAGATGCTGGCGAGCAGGCCGCCCAGGCCGTGGCGGGACACGAGGATCGCCAGCGCCAACCCCCAGCCCAGGGTCGCAATGGCCGCCGTGATGTAGTAGAAGGTCGCCAGGTGAGTCGCGTCGCGCCGGTGGGTCGCCGCAGCGGGGAAGCGGACCGACCGGCCGCCGACCGCGCCGAGCGCCCCGACGGCGAACATCGCGATCGACCCCAGCGCCAGGGCGTAGGTCTCGCCCGAGAGCCGGATCAGATCCAGGATCCGCAGATGGTACAGCGCCAGCGACCCGCAGTTCACGCCCGTGTAGATGCTCAGCGGCGTGAACCAGTGCCCGAAGAACTGCCGCGAGGCGGCCAGCCCCGCCAGCGCGATGGCGGTGAACGCCAGGATCCAGAGGATGTCGACGCCGCTCACGCCGCACCCCCCTGCATCCGTCCGCTCCGGCGCATCCGCCCGATCCCCCGCACCACCACCGCGCCGTACGCCAGCGTCACCCACGCCGACCCGGCCAGCACCGTCCAGGCCGCGCCCGCCATGCCGTGCGCCGGGATCAGCCAGCGGCCCAGCGCCACGAGCAGCACGGCGTTCAGGGCGTGGATGACGAGCTGGGAACGGAACGCCTGCATGGCCGTGGCCGGCGCCCCGAGCAGGCTGCCGAGGTTCATGATGCCGCCGCCGGCCATGATCAGCACGAAGAGGTCCGCGCGCACCGCGTACTCGGCGTCGTAGACCAGGGTGAGCAGGGGGCCGCCCCACCACCGGGCGACCGCCACGCCGCCCAGGCCGAGCACCACGCCCACGGCCATGAGCTTGGCCACGGTGGAGCGGAAGGCGCGCGCGTCCCCGTCGGCGTGGTTGCGGGCCAGCCGCGCGATGCTGGACTGGGACAGGGCCATCACCACCGTGTTGGAGACGAGCACCAGGTAGGCCATGGCCGAGAAGACGCCGAGCGCCTCCTCGCCCTGGGCGCTCTCGAGCATGGTGCGGGGCACCGTGTTGCGCAGCTGGATCAGCAGCATGACGACGCCCAGCGGCAGCGCCGTCCAGATGATCGCCTTGATGGCCGCGGGGCGCCAGCGCGGGGCCAGCGTGCCGCCGTCGCCGCCGTCCGCCGCGCGCACCAGGGCGCGGCAGCGCGGGAGGTCGAAGAGCAGCAGCGGCAGCACCCAGGCCACCGGCCACGCCACCAGCGCCGCGTTGAGGCTCCCCGTCCAGCGGTAGACGACGGCGAACAGGACCAGCGAGACCAGGCCGCGGATCATCAGCGAGCGGGCCATCAGGTCCATGCGCTCGCGCTTCTGCTCCAGGCCGTAGAACACGTCGCCCACGCCGTCGACCACGCGCCCGATGCCGTACAGCACGATCGCCGTCACCTGGGGACCGCTGTAGCAGACCGTCCCGGTGACGATGACCGCGGCCAGCGCCAGGGGCGCCAGCAGCAGCTGCACGCCCAGGTAGTCGCGGAACGGGAAGCGGCCCTGCGCGTCGCTGACGAAGACCGACCTCAGCTGGAGGTTGGCGAAGACCACCAGCGGCGTCGCCACCGTCGTGGCCAGCGAGAGGCGGCCCACCTCCGCGGCCGAGCCCAGCTTGGTCAGCACGACCAGGATGCCCCACTGGCTGGCGGCGAAGACCACGTTGCCGAGGAAGGTCCAGGTGAAGTTGCGCCGCAGGGAGGGTGGGGGGGCCGCCATTACGCGGTCGGCCCGGTCGGGGCGGCGGTCGGCGGCATCTCCGCGGCCTCGCGCGTCTGGCCCTGGAAGTCGGGCACCAGCTCCAGCAGCTGTTCCCAGCACTCGCGCATGTTGCCGGCGACGGCCGAAGAGAGCAGCGCGTCCACGCGGGCGTCGATGTCCGGCACGCCGCCGGTGCGGCGGGCCACGCGGATGCCCGGGTTGCTGGTGGGCTCCGGCTTCTCCTCGGGCGTCCACAGCTCCTCGTAGAGCTTCTCGCCCGGCCGCAGGCCGGTGTAGACGATGGGCACGTCGATCTCGGGCGTCAGCCCCGACAGCTGGATCATCTGCCGCGCCAGGGCGTCGATCCGCACCGGCGCGCCCATGTCCAGGATGAAGATCTCGTCGCCCGTGCCCATGCCCGCCGCGTAGAGCACCAGGTGCACGGCCTCGGCGATGGTCATGAAGTAGCGCTCGATGCGCGGGTCGGTGACCGTCACCGGGCCGCCCTTGCGGATCTGCTCCAGGAACAGCTCCACGACGCTGCCCGCCGACCCCAGCACGTTCCCGAAGCGGATGGTCGAGAAGCTCGTGCCGCCCTGGTCCCCGGCGCCCAGGTGCTGGATCACGCGCTCGGCGATCTGCTTGGTGGCGCCCATGACGCTGGTGGGCCGCACGGCCTTGTCGGTGCTGATCATCACGAAGCGCTCGACGCCGTAGCGCTGGGACAGCCGCGCCATCGTGCGCGTGCCGCCCACGTTGTTGCGGATCGCCTCGACGGGGTGGAACTGCAGGATGGGCACGTGCTTGTAGGCCGCGGCGTGGAACACGATCTGCGGCTTCCAGCGCGAGAACAGGGCGTCCATGCGCCCCTCGTCCTTGACGTCCCCGAGGAAGAAGGCGAGCGCGGCGTCGGGCCGGCGCCGCCGCAGCTCCTGCTCGAGACGGAACAGCCCGTTCTCGTCCTTGTCCAGGCAGACCAGCCGCAGGGACCCCTGGTCGACGATCTGGCGGCACAGCTCCGAACCGATGCTGCCCGCCGCCCCGGTCACCAGCACGATGCGCCCCTCCAGGAGCCGGCGGATCTCCGGCACGTCCGAACGCACGACGCGCCGGTTGAGCAGGTCGTCGAGCGAGAAGTCCTGGATGCGGGTGACCGCCTCGCTGCTCTGCAGCACCTGCCAGATGTCGGGGGTGGTCTTCAGCGGCAGGCCGGTCTCGCGGCACAGCTTCACGACGCGGTACAGCTGCGCCGTGGTGGCCGCCGGCATCGCCAGGATGATCGCCTCGGCCCCCGTGCGGCGCGCCACCTCGCCGATGACGTCGATCGGCGTGGCGACACCCACGCCGTGGATGGTGATGCCCTGCTTGAGCGGGTCGTCGTCGACGATGGCCACCGGCCGGTAGGCGTTCAGCTTGGCCGTGTTCATGGCTTCCAGCACCAGGTTGCAGGCCCTGCCCGCGCCCACGATGACCACGCGCGTGCGCGGGCCGGCGTCGATGCCCCGCGAGAGGTGGTCCAGGATGCGGTACGCGTAGCGGCCGACCACGGCCAGCGCCATGCACAGGACGGTGTCGATGATCAGCACCGAGCGGGGGAAGGCTCCCTGGTAGGCCCACAGCAGGATCGCGGCGTCGAACGCCGATCCGACCAGGATCGCGTTGATCATCGGCGGCACGTCCCGCAGACCGGCGAACCGCCACGAGACCCGGTGCAGCCCGAAGGCGGTGAACACCACCAGGCGCACCGGCACGGCCACCAGCAGCATCGACCGCCACCACTCGGGCCACTTGGGCACCTTGCGCAGCCAGGACCACTCGAAGCGGATGATGAAGGACAGGCACACCGACAGGGCGGCGATCGCGCCGAAGAAGGCGAAGAAGAAGAGCAGACGGTGGCGCCGGACCATGAGGCTCAGGGGTCCGGACGTCGGCGGGCGCAGAACGCCGAGGGTCTTGCGGATGCGTTCGACCATGGGTTGGAACGCGGCCTCCGTACCGCGGGATCGCAGGCCGGAGGATAAGGCGCAGGCCTGGGAAAATCCAGCGGGGATAAATCCGTCGGGAGTCCGGGGGACCGCCCTACCAGTTGCGGATGGGGCCGGTGTCCAGGTGGACGAAGCGCGAGCCGGGGTAGTAGCCGACGCCGCCGGACTTCAGATCGCGGGCGGCGCGGCGCAGCTGCGCGAGCTGGACGCCGGGCAGGCTCACGTCCACGGCGCGGCCGTTGATGTGGTAGCTGTGCTTGGCCACGCCGGCGCCGCGGCGGCGCATGGCCGCATTGGTGGCCGCGGACCGGTATCCGCAGACGACCTGGAAGGGCTCGGACGAGTCGAGCTTGGCGGCCGTGTCGTGCAGCAGGTCCAGCAGCTGGGGGTCGATGGGCTTGACCTCGTCGTTGCGGTGGTCCCGCAGCAGACGATCGAGGGCAGCCGTCGCATCGGGCACGAGGATGCCCTTCTCCCGGTAAGCGCAGGACAGCCGCTCGCCGGTGTTGACGTTCAGCAGCGAAATCAGGTGCGCGTCCGGAGCGCCGGGGATTCCCGTCGGCGCCGGGGGCGGCGGGGCGCCGAGGATGTCGCTCCCGGTCACCGATGCGGCCAGGGGCAGAGGCGCGAGGCAGGCCAGAGCCACGCCTCCGAAGATGCGCAGGAAGCGCCGCCGGTCGACGGCGTCGTTGTTGTTCTGGTTGGTCAAACAGGATGTCCCTTCACGATGCCGATGTCCTCGCGGACGCTCCGACCGGCGGCTACCTGACTCTTCCTGGAGGAAGATGGGCAACGCCCAAAATGGAACGCGGGTTCCCGAAAGGGGAGTCCTGTTTTTTGCTTATTGGTAATATTCGACGCCATCCGGCGTTCTCCCAGCACCTTGACAGCGGGCGCTCTCCCTGCGATTGATGGGACGACACGCCCCCATCCGCCCGATTCCTGCCTTCCCGGGGGTTCCCAATGGCGTCCCCTCGCCCGCGCCGCAACTTTAACATCATGCCGCTCTTGATGTTATTGCTGTTGGTGCTGGCCGGCGCCGCCGGCTGGCGCTGGCAGGCCTGGTCGCGGGCGATCAACCTCATGCTGCCCGAGGGCTCCCGGCCCGCCCGCATGACCTTCACCGTCGAGGAACACGACCGCGACGGCTTCGAACTGGTCGCCAGGAGTCTGAACCTCGAGTTCCGGCGCAACTTCGACCACGTGGACCGCTTCCGCGAGGCCGGCATCCGCTCCTACCGCGGCCCCGAGACCTGCCTGGTCTGCCACCGGGAGATCGAGTTCGTGAACACCTACGGGTTGCCCCGCCGCGAGGATCTCATGCGGAACCTCACCGGCTCGGTGCACTACCGCCTGTTCAGCACGGACCACAAGAACGTCCGCGGCTTCAACGGCCGCTCGGCCGACGGCCTGCCGATGGGCATGATCGACCGCCCCTGCCCCAAGCCGGGCTCCTTCGCGATGACCGCCTGGGCCGAGTGGGTCGTCAACACGCGGGGCGACACCCTCAGCGAGGGCTGTGGCCAGTGCCACATCGGCGGCCAGGCGCAGGCCCCCCTCGGCGAGATCATGCCCTACTACAAGACGCTGCCCGAGGAGCGCGACGCCATCGACTGCCTGATCTGCCACGCCGCGGCCTACGACATGAACCGCAAGCAGGTGGTCCGCGACGCCAACGGCCGCCTGCGCTGGGACCAGGACCGCAGCCTGCGCGCCGCCCTCTCGGTGGAGACGCCGTCGTCGCAGTCCTGCCTGCGCTGCCACCAGCACAACCTGGGCGGCGACATCTACGTCGACCCGAAGGATCCCACCTTCATGCCCTCGCCGCGCGCGCGCGGCGACCGCTACCCGCGGGTGATGCACCCCGGCTCCAAGCGCGGCACCCCATATTCACCATCCTGGGACGTGCACGCCGCCGCCGGTCTGGCCTGCCTCGACTGCCACCCCACCGAGGGCCACCGCATCGCGAAGGGCACGCACACCACCACGATGATGGCCAACGACCTGCCGGACGTCGAGGTGGCCTGCGAGCGCTGCCACACCGAGGCTCCCCACGAGGACAACACGCGCACCGCCCGCATCCTGAACGAGCACGGCACCTGGGTCGCCTGCGTCACCTGCCACATCCCCAGCCTCCACCCCGACAACGTCACCCGCCGCGACTTCTCGCGGACGGTCCTGGAGACGGAGCAGGGCATCCACATCTACCGCGACGAGGAGAAGCTGACCGCGCCGGGCGAGGGCCTCGCCTACGTCTGGTGGAACGGGGACGCCACCTTCCTCGGCAACCCGATCGGCGACAGCCCGGACGGCACGTGGCGCGCCTACACGGCGCCGCACCGCTGGCCCGAGTGGGAGGAGTACGACTACGACGCCTGGTACGAGCGCGTGATGCGTCCGCTGGCGGCCTCCGGCCGCCCCAGCAAGCTGTACGCGATGAAGCGTTTCAACGGCCGCCAGCACATCGACCTGCAGAACTCCGGTCCCTTCGGCGGCATGTTCGTGCCCTACAACCTGCCCCTGTACTACCGCGACGGGGACCCCGACGCCGCCGCCCGCGCCGAGATGGAAAAGCCCATGATGAGGATGATGTACGGCCGGATGTTCCAGATCTACCTGATGAACCGCTTCATCGGCTACATGGACGTCCCGGGCTGGAACATCAAAGCCTACGAGGATGTCCGCGCCGGCGTCGGGGTCGAGCCCCGCTGGCTGCCCGAGGACGCCATGCTGGAAGTCAGCCACGGGGTGCGGCTCAAGGGCGCGTTGAGCTGCCGGGACTGCCATCAGGCGGACGGCTCGTTGTCGGCGTTCCTGCCCTGACCGACGACAAATTCCCGCTTATACGTATTTATATGGTCGTTATTATGGTCAATTGCGGCAGCCTCGCGGACACCGTCAAACGCACCCGTCCGGCCGCGGCAGCCCCGCGTATTTGCAGGCGCCGTGCGCGGGACCGTTCGGGAACAGCTCGTAGATCCGGCTCAAGCTGCAGCCCGTCTCCTGGCAGAGCAGGCGGACCATCGGGGCGCGGTCCAGGCGGAGCCAGTAGTCGCGCAGGTAGTTCACGACCCGCCAGTGTTCGGCGGTCAGCTCGGGCAGGCCATCGGCCGCGGCGAAGGCGGCGGCGATGACGGGGGTCCAGTCGTCGGGGTGGAGCATGAAGCCGTCGGGATCGACGGTCACGCGCACGCCGCCGTGTTGGAAGAGTCTGGGAGCACCGCCGGTCATGACATCCCTCCCTGGGCCTTCGGTGGGCGAACGTTAACGCACCGCCGGGGCGGCGGCAAGGCCCGCCCCCCAAACGGAAGACCCGCTTGCGCCGGGTCTCCCGTGAAGAGCGGAAGTCAAGTGTCGGAGATCACCGGTACAGCGTCTTCACGTTGCCCCAGGTCATGTCCTCGTTGGCGACGGTGCCCAGGTCCTCGAACGTGATGTTCGCCCAGTCGACCTGGACGTAGCCGTTCAGGTCGCCCTGCTGCAGGAACTGCAGGAAGTCGCCGCCGACCTGGGCGTTGTCCAGCATGCCCCAGGTGCCGTAAGGCTCGGCGGGGTTGCCGATGTCGAAGGCCAGCGCGCCGCTGGTGTACGGCGTGCCGCCGATGGTGACCTTGTACTCGATCGTCGCCGGGGAGAGGGCGTTGAGGCCGTTGGGCAGGTACACGACTTCGGCGTGCACGGTCTCGCCCTTGACGTAGTGCAGGCCCTGCGAGCCGGTGAAGGAGTAGAAGGGCAGCCGGCCGCCGAAGCAGGCGATCTCGCCGTCGTTGGTGCGGAAGTTGAAGGCTCCGCCCACGGCCTGGGACCACCAAGGAGCGATGGCCAGCGTGGCCTCGGCCTCGCCGGTGCCGCTGATGGTCAGGTCGCAGCTGTAGCTGAAGCCGTCGCCGTTGGCGAAGTTCTGGGCGATGCCGCCGTCGGCGAAGCGCCAGTTGTGGCGGCTGCCCCAGCCCGCGCCGCACATGACCTTCTGCTCGTTGATGGAGACCAGGGTGCCGTAGTTGTTGGTGCTGGTGACGGTGCCCAGGGGGCAGTCGTTCCAGATCCGCGTCGGTGATCACGGCGCCGTTGGGCACGGTGGTGGCCAGGGCCACCGACGAGATGGCCAGCAGCAGCGCCAGCAGCATGAGCTTGTGAGTCGTCTTCATGATGAGTCTCCCTGTTGTTGATCGTTCGTACGCTAACTCGGTCGGATCCTTGTCATTCCGTAGCTTGCTGCATCGCCTCCTCTCTTGACGCAACCCGGCGGCGGCTTCCTCTCAGCGCACCAGGATGCAACGCTTCCAGACCTTCTCCCGGTCGGACTCCAGGGAGTAGAAATAGGCACCGCTGGGCAGACCCTCGAAGTCGAGGACGACCTGGTGCCCCCCTTTGTCCTGCGATTCGTCGACGTAGTTGCGGACCAGCCTGCCGCGGGCGTCGTACACGTTGAGCGCGACGCGGCCCGGCTGCGCCAGGCTGTAGGCGACGGTCGTGGTGCCCTGGCAGGGGTTCGGCGAGTTCTGGCCGAGTTCGAGGCCGGCGGCGGCCCCGTCCTCCACGGCGACGGCCGTCGCGGGCGTGAAGCCGGCCAGCTCCAGGCCGCGGCAGACGTCGGGGTTGCCGCCGAAGCGCTCCCAGATCGACCCGGTCCGGTAGTTCTCGATCATCATGATGATGGGGCCCTGGTCGATGCCCAGGTAGTCCTGCGCCCACCAGAAGCGCGACAGGTTGAAGGCGTCCTTGAAGCCGTACTCGCCCCACAGCGCCAGGCGGAAGGAGTCCCAGAACTTGTGCAGCGTGGGGATGACGATCTCCGGCGCGAAGGCGATCGAGCCGCCGGCGGCCGTCGGGGAGATCGTGCCGTTGTCGCTCTGGCCCGGGGGGGCGCCGTGGGCCACGTAGCCGTCGGGGTCGATCGAGGCGGTCAGGCCCCAGACATCGCCCGCGTAGCCGACCCAGCCGCCCGGGTTGGCGATGCAGTACTCGCGCGCGGCCAGGGTCGCCCGGCGGGAGTTCTCGTGGTAGGTGATGCCCTTGTTGCGCATGTAGGTGTCCTGGATGTGACGGAAATCGATCCAGCAATGGCTGTACTGGTGGCCGAAGAGGGGGGGGAAGATCACGTACGTCTGCCCGTACTGGGTTCCCCACCAGTAGCCGAGCGTCCAATGATACCACGTCCAGGCGGGCACCGGGTGGGTGGGCGAGCCGATGGCCAGGATGTAGAGGATCATCGCCTCGTTGTAGCCGGTCCAGTCGCCGAAGCCGGAGAAGCCCGTTCCCGGCTTCCAGCCCATGCGGATGCCGTTGCCGCCGTTGCGCATGAAATCCCAGTCCACGCGGTAGTAGATGGAGTCGGCGAGGGCGCGCAGGTGGGTTTCGGGCTCGTTCGGGGCGTCGAAGTACTCCTTGGCGTCGAGGATGCCGGCGATCAGCAGCGCCGTGTCGATCGACGACAGCTCGCAGTCCCAGGTGCGGACGCCCGTGTTCAGGTCCAGGAAGTGGTAGAAGAAGCCCTTGTAGCCGTTGACGTTGGTCGCGGCGGTGCCCTGGGGCACGCTCCAGAGCTTCTCCAGCCCGCGGATGATGCGGTCGCGGGCCGCCTCGCGGGTCACCCAGCCGTGGTCGACGGCGACGCAGTAGGCGGAGTAGCCGAAGCCCTGGGCGGCGATGCTGCACACCGACCAGTCCTGGCTGCCGTCCTTGATCAGGCCGGAGCCCGTGCTGGCCTCTTCCCAGAAGTAGTCGAAGGCGGTGTGCTGCAGGGTGTCCAGCAGCGCCGTGGTGGTCAGGGCCCGGGCGGCGGGGACGGGCCCCAGCAGGACGGCCGCGGCCAGCGCGGCGACGAACGCCGCGGCCAGGCCGTGCCGGCGACCGGGATCGCGCTGCCTGTTGGTCCTCATGTCCGCTCCTCCGGGCTGCAGGGCTAGAACTTGATCAGGAACGTCATCCGGTGCGTGGCCTCGAGGTACTCGTGGCTCGCCCAGGCGTAGTCGAACTGGTAACGGTGCGCGCCGAGGTCGCCGCCGACGCCGAAGCCGCCGGTCAGGCCCTGCTCCGAATCCTCCTGGAACAGCGTCTGGTAGCCCAGGCGCAGCGCGAACAGCTCGCGCCAGGCCCATTCGGCGCCCAGGTTGACGCTCTCGGTGTTGTCGTTCGGGTGCAGGGCGTCGCAGACGAACAGCAGCCGGTTGTCGTCGTCGAGGCAGTACGGGACGCTGACGCCCAGGCGGAACTGGATCGGCACCGGGAAGCGGTCGGTGGACTGCTCGCCGGGCAGGGCGCTGTTGTCGCCGTGGGTATCGGGGTCCTCGTCGTACTGGATGGCGAGGTCGCGGCCCGAGTAGCGGCCCTGCGTGCCGATGTTCGTCAGGCAGAAGCCCAGGCTGGTCCCGTCCTCGGTCAGCCGGTAGTGGGTGCCCGCGTTGAAGGTCAGCACGTTGGTCGAGGTGTGCCAGACCCGCTCGTTCACGTAGTTCAGCTGGATGCCGGCGGTGAAGCGGCTGGTGACCCGGCGGCCGTAGCCCAGGCCGAGCGCGGCGTTGCCCACGTTGAACTTCTCGCCCGTGCCCTGGGGCTCGTCGACGGTGCGCACGTCGATCTCGCCGGACTTCAGCGAGGTGATGCTGGCGAACAGGTTGCCGCCGCCGACCGGCAGCAGCGCCGCGGCGTAGTCGTAGCTGATGTCCGCGAACCAGAAGCTGTGCGTGAACTGGATCTCGGCCGACTCCGGCAGGCCGATGGCGCCGGTGTTGAAGTAGACCGCCTCGACGCCGCCGGCCAGGCCGACGCCGGCGTTGCCCATGCCGGCGTGGCGGGCCCCGGGCTCGATGCGCAGGAACTGGCCGATGGTCGTGCCGACCTTCGACTGGGCCATGGCCTGGCCGCTCAGGAGCACCGTCAGCAGTACAAGCGCCGCTCGCTTCATGTCTCTCCTCGCGCTCATTTGATGACCGCGAATTTGCCCGTGTATTCCTGCGCGTCGTCGGTGCGGACGTGGTAGATGTACAGGCCCGGCGCGACGTCGAGGTTGTCCTTGGTCCGCAGGTTCCAGGCCACGTAGCCGTCCAGCGAATCCTCGTTGCGCAGCGTGTCGACCAGCTCGCCGCGGACGTTGTAGATCCGGATCGTGCAGCTGGACGTCAGGCCGCGGAACTCGAGGCGGCGCTCGCCGCGGCCCGAGACCGCGTAGCGCTCCGGCTCGAAGCTCGCCGAGCCGATGTAGGGGTTCGGCACGACGTACGGCGCGAAGCCGACGCGCGCGGCCGCCTCGTCGATGTGCGAGCCCGTCGTCGTGAAGACGAAGACGTCGTCGGCCGCGAAGGGGCGGTTCAGGCGCAGCGTGAACTCGTCGCCGGCGCCGGGGGGCGACGTCGGGGCGGGGGAGCCCGCCGCCAGCTGGAAGCGCCAGGTCACCTGCGGCGCGGTCGGCTGGCCCGGCAGGTAGGTCACCACGTCGACGATGTCGTTCGCGTGGCTGAGCGTGCCGTCGCCGTCGATGTCGCGGAAGCGGAAGTTCAGCGGCAGCTCGCCGTCGGCGGTCAGCGCCGCGACCGTGAACTTGGCGGGCCGCGCCGGCCAGAACGGCATCGCGATCGAGGTGTCGGCGACCGCGTCGGCGAAGCGGATCACGATGTCGTCGGGGAAGCCCGGCCGCAGGCGGTTGATCGGCAGCACGATCTGGTAGAGGACCGAGAGGCGGGCGTCGGTGGCGGCGCCGTCGGCGAAGCCCGTGCGCAGCGTGTCGGGCTTGACGGCCCGGGACGAACTGATCAGGGGCATCATGCCGGCGCCGACCTGCCCGACGCCCATGGCGTCGAAGTCCGAGCCGCTGGTGAACAGGACCTCGCCGGTGGTGCTGTCGACCAGCGCGTAGGACGTGGCGCGCAGGCTGTCCGGCGACGGGGTCGCGAAGCGGATCTTGAACAGGTGCCCGTCGGGGACGATGTCCGAGTTCAGGATCGCGACGGAGACGGAGCCGAAGCCGCGCCCGGCCACCTGAGTGGCCGTGTCCGCTGTCGCGGGCACGTACCCCAGTGCGCGTGGATTGGGCCGCACGTCCACCACGTTGGGCGGCAACACGAGCCCTCCTCGCGGGGTCCGCGAGGGAGCGATGGCGTTCTCGGAAGGGTAGAAGTCGAACGCCTCGGAACCGTAGTCGTAGGCCGTCACCGCGTAGTAGTAGCGCTGGCCGTTGGTCACGCTGTAGTCGGTCCAGTTGTGGGTGAGGCCGCTGTCGGTGCCGAGGTAGTAGGCGACGCCGTCCACGATCTGGGTCGAGAAGCCGCTGCGCCCGTTGTCGAGGTCGAACTGGGCGATGGGCCGGCCGTTGCCGAGGGGGCCGCTGCCCGTGCCGGTGGTGATCACCTGGGGGTCGACGAAGTCCGGGTCGGTGGAGCGGTAGATGCGGTAGCCCTCGAAGTCGAACTCGCCCGTCACCGGGTCGGCGCCGCTTTCGGAGACGTCGTCCCAGGAGAGGCGGACGAAGCCGTCGCCGGACTCCGCGGTCAGGGTCGGCAGCTGCGGCGGCACCGCGAAGCGGTAGTTGGCGTCGTAGATGCGCTGCACGGTGCGCACGCCGCGGCGCAGCTCCTCCAGGTCGGCGCCGTAGGCCAGGGCCAGGCTGAAGCGCTCGGTCTGGCCGGCGCGCAGCTTGAAGGGGCCCGAGGCGAAGAAGAAGCCGATGTTGTAGTTGGAGGCCAGCGGCTCGCCGAAGCGCACCTCCGGGTCGGGATCGGTGAACTGCTCGTACAGGCGCCGCGGCCAGTCGTCGCTGTTGGTGAAGAAGACGATGCCGTCGGTCGTCTGGTCGGGGTTGCCCTGCCCGGCGCGGATGCGGTTGATCCGGAAGCCGGTCAGGCCGATCTGATCGGACTCGTTGAGGTCGGTGCCGTCGAAGTTGGGCTCGCCCTCGGTCGGGATGCCGTCGCGCTCGCCCTCGTCGCCGGTGTCGTCGAGGCCGTCGGCGCCGACGTCGTGGTTGTCGGCGACCCAGTCCAGGTCCTCGTCGCCCGTCCACCACAGCCCCTCGACGTAGGCCGGCATCTCGACCAGCGGGCCGTAGGTGATCTCGAAGCGGGCCAGGTCGTAGTTCGCGGCGACGTGGGCGGCGATGGCGTCCTGGCCGACGATCAGCGCGCCGGGGCCGCCCTCGCGCCGCTCGTCGACGAAGCCGTCCTCGTCGTTGTCCAGGATGTCCAGGGCGTTGCCCGGGGTCTCCATGAAGGCGTAGCCCAGGTAGCCGGTGCGGGCGCAGGCGCTGCTGAGGTCGCGGCCGTGGCCGTAGCGGTCCCAGGTGTAGACCAGGTTGAGGATCTGGTCGTCGAAGGTGCGGTCGAAGTAGGCGTTGTCGTCGTCGGACTCGTAGATGCCGTCGCAGGAAAGGGCCGAGCCGCCCACGCCGGAGTCCATGTAGAGGCCGAACACGACGTTGTCGTCGTAGTCGGTGGTGCCCTCGTTCGTGATGTCGTAGTGCCAGAAGATCACGTTGCGGGCCTGCGGGTTGGCCCACTGGAAGCCGCGGACCTCGAGGCGCAGGCCCAGGCCGTTGCGCGTGGAGTCGCGGGCGTCGGGGAAGAAGTACCAGGCGTCGTAGTAGTCGTCGTCCAGGACGACGTAGCTCTCCTGGTCGGCGACGACCTGCTTGCCGAAGTAGCCGTTCCAGCTGCCGGGCCAGCCCGGGTCGGTCGGGTCGTCGAGGCGGTCGGGCCAGGAGGCGGGCCAGGTGCGCGGGTCGTTGCTGATGGCCGGCGAGAGCCCGGAGTTGAGCGCGGGGTCCGACTGCAGGTAGCCCGGGCGCGGCTCGAAGCGCATCATGCGGTTGGTGTAGGGGCTGATGCCCTGCCGCTCGCGGAAGCCGGTCTCCATGATGTACGACTCGACGCCGTTGCCCTGCACGATCTTCGTCAGCACGAACGGCGTGATGCCGTCGCTGTAGTTCATGCCGCTGCCCTTGGGCACCTCGGCCGAGTGGAACACGCTCAGGTCGACGTTGGACGGGTTCGCCGGGTAGTCGCCCACCATGCCGTAGTTCCAGAAGATGGTGCGGATGTTGTTGGCGTCGTGCTGGCCCGAGCGCTCCAGCGTGTGCCGGCCGCGCTGCTCCTGCGGCACGGGCGTGGGCACGTCGGCGGCGGCCGCCAGGGCGAGGGCCAGGACCGCGAGGGCCGCGGCGGCGGGTCTGAACATGCTGCGGAGCCTCCGTTCGCGCATCACAGCAGACCTCCGGTGATCCTGACGCCGATCTCGATGCGCCGCGGCGGGTAGAACCGCGTCGGATCCGCGAGGATGGCGCGGTCCAGGTCGGAGAAGCGCGAGTAGTAGGGACTGCCGGTGTCGGCGAAGATCGAGCCGTTGAAGTACCGGGTGTCGAACGCGTTGAAGACGCGCAGGAAGGCGCTGGCCCCGGCGCCGAGGCGCCTCTCCGCGCGCAGGTCCACGATCATGCCGGTCGGCTTGGTGGCGGAGTTGGTGTCCAGGCCGCTGCCGTGCCCGCGCTCGATCACCGGCGTGTAGGGCTGCCCGCTGACCAGGCGCACCACGGCGCTCACGTCGAGGTCCTCGGCCGCGGCCAGCGAGGCCGTCACGTTCAGCGTGTGGCGCTGGTCCCAGTTGAAGGGCACCAGGCGCGGGTTGGCGTCCTCGCCGTTGGTCGCCCGCGTGAAGGTCTCGTAGGGGTCGCTGGAGTTGCCCATCGCCCGCTGCCAGGTGTAGTCGAGCGAGACGCTGGCCGGACCGAGGCGGCGGTGGTCGATGCCGACGGTCACGCCGAAGACGTTGCCGAAGTCGACGTTGGTCAGCCGGGCGTAGGGCACGCCCATGTAGGTGTCGACGAACTCCACGCCCAGCAGGTCGCGGATGTCCTTGTAGAAGGTCGTCACCTCGAAGCCGAAGTCCTGGTTGACGGCGTGCTTGTAGCCGATCTCGTACTGGACGGTCGTCTCGGGCCGCACGTCGGGGTTGCCGAGCACGCCGATGCGGGACTCGTCGCCCGCCTGCAGGTTGGCCACGACGTCGTAGTTCGCGTTGTTGAACATGGTGCCGATGGCCGGGAACTGCCGGAAGTGGCCGTACGCGAAGTGGATGGCCGCGTAGTCCTCGATGGGGTAGGCGACGCCGATGCGCGGGGAGACGGCCATCTTGACGGTCGTGTCCTGCGGGTGCGAGAGCGGGGCCCCCTCGATCGCGTTCGCCGGGTTGGCGAGGTCGCTGGGGATGGTCGAGTTCGCGTCGAAGTACTCCAGGCGCAGGCCGGCGCGCACCGTGATGTCGGGGTACTCGGCCTGGTCCTGCAGGAAGACGGCCCCCATCCGCGGGTGGTAGGTCTGCACGGGCAGGAAGGTCGGCGGCCGGTTCAGGTAGCGGGTCAGCTGCTCGACGACCTCGCCGTCGACGCTCTCGCTGGTGAAGACCAGGTGGCCGGGCGTGCCGTACTGGACCTCGGGCGCGCTGACCTCGAAGCCCGTCTTGAGCTGGTGCTCCTGCGAGACCTGGCTGACCAGCGAGCTCTTGATCACCCAGTCGTCGGTCTTCTGGTAGAAGCGCGTGAAGTCGTAGCCCTCCACCACGGCGCCGTACTCGTAGTTGACGGTGCCCTCGGCGCCGCCGCCCGCGTCGTAGCGGGTGTCGTAGACGTCGGCGAAGGCGAAGTCCTCGTACTCGACGAAGTTCTCGCGGATGCTCAGGTCGAGGTACGTGGCATCGCCGAAGGTGCGGGTCAGGTCCAGGCCGTGGGTGATGGAGAAGCGGTCCTGCTTCGAGAGCCCGTCGGGGTTGAAGCGGTAGGCCCAGCTGGTGCGGCGGCTCTCGTTCCAGCCGACCAGGGCCTGGTAGTTGAGCTTCAGGCCCGCGAACGCGGTGTTGGTCAGCTTGAAGACGCCGCTCCACTCCCGGTTGTAGCCCAGGGGGACCGACGCGTTGTCGCCGGAGGGGTTGAACTCGAACCGCGCGAAGTCGTTGTCGTCGGTGGGCAGGAAGCGCCGCGTGGCGTAGATGTAGTCGTTGAAGATCGAGCGGCGGGCGCTGGCCAGGAACACCGTGTCGCGCAGCGGGGTCGGCCCGCTGGCCGACGCCTGGAAGTTCAGGATGCCCGTGGGGTGGATCGTCTCGTCGGCGCGGCGGTCGTCGCCGCGGCCGGGGAAGACGAAGCCGCCGGTGTAGGCCTCGCCGCTCCAGGCGAACTCCTCGGTCCCCTGCTTCAGCACGGCGTTCACGACGCCGCTCATGGCCTGGCCGTACTCGGCGTCGAAGGTGCCGCTGATGACCTGCACCTCCTGCAGGAGCGAGCGGTCGACCGAGACGATGGACTTGTTGTCGAAGGCGTTGTTCACGCTGACGCCGTCGACCTGGTACTGGACCTCGCCCGTGCGCCCGCCGCGGAAGTGCCCGTCGACCACGCCCGCCTGCAGGTTCACGACGTCGTTCAGCTCCTGCACCGGCAGGGCCTCGATGTCCTCGCTGGTCAGCGTGGTCTGGGAGCTGGTCATGGCCAGCTCCACCGGCGGCCGCTCGGCGGTGATCACGACTTCGGCCGCGCGGAGCGTCGTCTCGCCGAGCTTGACGTCCTGGCGGGTCGTGTTGTCCGAGGACACGGTCACGTTGCGGATCGTCAGCGGGTCGAAGCCGAGGCGCGTGATCTTCAGGTCGTAGGCGCCCGGGGCCACGTTGAGGATGCTGTACTGCCCCTCGGCGTCCGTGTAGGCGCCGAGGCGCGTGCCGACCACCACGACGGTGGCGGCCGCCACGGGCTTGCCTTCGGCGTCGAGGATGCGGCCGGCGATGCGGCCGGTGGTGCCGCCCTGCACCTGCGTCGCCGCGGCGAGCAGCAGCAGGACCGCGAGCGTCAGTCGGATCGTTTTCGCCCGGGCGGTACGGCTCACGTCAGGTCATCCTCCGTGGTTGCGCGGCGGCGGCGCCGACCAGGGTCGGCGCCGCCGCTTGTGGTCACTTCAGGTAGATCGTTTTGCCGCGCAGCGTCTCGCGCTCGGCGCCGGTCTCGGGATCCACCATCTGCAGGCGGTACAGGTACAGGCCCGCGGCGTGGTCGCCGTCCTCGAACAGCGGGATCGAGAACTCGCCGCCGCCCTGGACGCCGAGCTGGCGGCGCTCCACCGTCCGGCCCCTGACGTCGTACACCTCGAACGTCACCTGGCTGCGCAGGGGCATCGAGTACATGATCATCGGCCGGGACGAGGCGTTCATCGCCTGCCGCGCCGACGCGTAGCCGTCGTCCTGCCCGCCGTCGTTCACGCCCGTGGCGTTCGGGGCGAGGTGCGCCCAGGCGGCGCAGCAGGTGCCCTCGTACTCGCGGTACCACCAGGTGCGCGTGCCGTAGCTGTCGGTGGCGGGGAGGAACGAGTCGCCGTCGAGCACGGTGAGGCCGGGGAAGAACGCGCGGTCGCCCAGGCCGCTGGGGTAGCCCAGGGCCGTGAGGTCGACCGCGATCTCGGCCGTGTAGCCGGTGTCGGGCTCGAGGCCGAGCGTGTCGACCGACGTGCCGGCCATCAGCGACACGGCGACCTGGGCGGTCGTCTCGGCCACCATGCTGGCCAGGTAGTCCTGGGGCACCGCCGAGCCGTCGGCGCCGACCTGGAACGCCAGGCGCCGCCCGACGAAGTTGTTGTCGCCGCCGCGTTCGTCGCGGTCGTTGATCGTGAGCAGCAGGCCGTCCCAGCGGTTGAACTCGGGGTGGTACTGGACCACCATGTCGCGGGACTCGAGACCCAGGTAGAGCATGTCGCCCTTGACGTACATCTTGACCGTGGCGTCGGCCGGGTCCAGCACGAAGGCCGTGCCGCCGTTCACCGGCGGCTGGTACTCGCCGGCGCGGGCGGACGCGACGCCGGGGTAGCTCTCGCGCAGGGCGTCGTCGCCGTGGCGGATGTCGACCGAGAAGATGCCGGGATCGCTCCAGGCGGCCTCGTTCAGGACGCCGTCGATCGTCGGCGTGGCGTTGATCTCGCTGATGACGAACTCGGGCTCGATGACGGGCGCGGGGCCCGACGCGGTCGTCACGTCGGGGCTGGCGTGGATGCGGACCTCGTTGTACCACGCGGCGTTGCCCCACGGGCCCTGCCACCAGACGCGGGCGGCGCTGAAGCGCAGCGGGTCGATCGGCCAGAACCAGTCGCAGTCGTAGATCGAGACGTTCCACTCCACGATGTCGCCGCCGGGCTGCGTCACGTCGTAGCCCATGACGGCCAGGTCGAAGCGCATCTCGACGGTGTAGCCCGTGTCGTCGACCGTGTCGCTGTTCTTGATCCCGTGGACGACGGTGACGGCGTCCCAGGCCGCGATCTGCTCCGGCGTGCGGGGCACGGCGGGGTCGAAGCTGCCCCAGCGGCCGTAGAACCTGGGTTCCTGCGTGGCCGGCTGCGGGTCGGCGGCGCCGCCGAGGTTCCAGAAGGCGTACACGTACTCGGCGACGGGCTTGTAGGTGCCCAGGACGGCGTGGTCCTTGAGGCCCATGATGAAGCCGTCGAAGCGGTTGAACTCCACCGAGCCGCCCACCGACTTGTCCTGCACCTCGAAGCCGACGTAGAGCTGGTTGCCGTTGACCAGGAACTTCATGTTCGCGACGGTGACGTCGACGGGCGGCCAGCCCGCCTCCATCTTCCAGCCGCTGCCGGGGATGCCGGCGTCGAGGCCGAACTCCACGTTCTTCGACTCGGCGGCGGCCCAGGCGGCCTCGTTCAGCACGCCGTCGAGCGTGATCGGGGCGGTCGTGGTCCGGGCCCAGATGACGTCCTCGCGGACGGCCTGCGCCTGGACGGCGGCGGCGGACAGGCACGCCGCGGCCACCAGCAACAACATGGTCATGCGTTTCACGGTAGGTACCTCCAGGGTGTCGGCGACGTTGACGTGACGATTGGGGATCATCGCTGTGGTTCCGTTTTGGGTCCGGCCGGGAGATTCGTCGCCACCGCGGGGCGGGCCCCGCAGGAGCTGCGCACCTTCAAGATAACATCGATCGTCTGGACCGTGACTTTTCCGCCCTCGGGGTCGGCCAGGGTGTCGAGCATGAGCCGCACGGCCTTCTGGCCCAGGGCGTAGGCGTCGACGTGGACGGTGGTCAGGGGGGGGCGCATGTACTGGGCCATCGTGATGTTGTCGAAGCCGACGACCGCCACGTCGTGCGGCACCGACAGCCCGGCGTTGCCCAGGGCGCTCATCAGGCCGATGGCCATGCAGTCGTTGGCCGCGAAGACGGCGGTCGGCCGCGGGCGCCGGTCCAGCAGGGCCGCGGCGGCGGCGTAGCCGGAGGACTCCCGGAAATCGCCCTGGACCACGAGTTCGTCGCGGGGCGGGATCCCGGCCTCCAGCAGGCCGCGGCGGTAGCCGCGCAGGCGCTCCTCGGCGTCGACGTTGCCCGCGGGCCCGGCGACCATCGCGATCTCGCGGTGGCCGAGCCCGACCAGGTGCGCCACCACGGCGCGGGCGCCCGAGAAGCTGGCGACCGAGACCGAGCTGCAGCCGTCGACCGCGAAGGGGGGGCTGATCAGCACCACCGGCAGGCGGCGGCGGATCTTGGCGACCGATTCGACGGTGATGCTGTCGGGCGCCATCATGACCAGGCCGTCGATGCGGCCGCGCATGGCGCGGGTGGCGGCCAGGACGTCCTCGACGCTGGCGTGCGAGCCGGAGACCAGGGTTTGGTACTTCTCGCGCTTGGCCAGCTGGTCGATGCCGCGGATGACTTCGGAGAAGAAGTCCCCGAACAGGTCGGGGAGCAGGACGCCGAGGGTGTTGGAGCGGCTGGTGGTCAGGCTGCGGGCGGCGCCGTTGGGCCAGTAATCGAGGGCCGAGGCCGCCGCCCAGACCTGCAGCGCGGTGTCTTCATTGACGGCGGTGTTGCCGTTGAAGACCCGCGACACGGTGGCGATCGATACCCCGGCTGTCTTGGCGACATCTCGGATCGTGGCCATCTGCTTCTCCCGACCGCGCCTCCTGCTTGGCGACCGCACGCCATCCCTGTCGCGTGCGCACCGGCGATCTGCGCCCCGGATGTGGTTTCCGTGAGCGCCATGTAAACGGTTTCATAAATTCAACCGCGTGTCAACCCCCCAATTGACAAACGGCCTGAAATCACCTAATCGTTGCCGGGAATCCGAGGGGACCACCGCCTGATCCGCCTCGCCGTACCCCGTGCCGGGAGCTGCTGCAGATGGACGAAGGTCGGTTGCCCCGAATTCCGGACCCCTGCCGGCCGTCCCCTCCCGCCGCCCTGCTGGCGGCCGCCGGAACGACCACCCTGATCACGGCCCACGGGACCGGTTACACCGCCCGAAATGGCGTGAGTCTCACCCTCTGGCGAGGCGACCGCGTCATCGATAGTGATGGTTCGTTCTATTATATCAGAGATCGTGAGAATTTTCATTACTGGATCCTGGGCCATCCGGATCCCAGCGAGCCGGGCGCGGTCCGGCGGGCCATCTGGGAGCCCGGCGTCTTCACGATCGAGCACGAGCAGGCCGGGATCGCCGCCCGCCTGGAGATCTGCGTCGATCCCGACGGCTGCGAGGTCCGGCGCGTCACGCTGACCAACCGTTCCGGGCAGCGCCGCTGGCTGGACCTGACCACCGCCGCCGAGGTCGTCCTGGCGCCCGCGGCGGCCTACGCCTCGCATCCCGTCTTTTCCAACCTGTTCCTGCAGACGGAGTTCGACGCCGCCTCGCGGGCCCTGCTGGTCCGCCGCCGCCCCCGCGGGGCGGACGAGGCGCCGCCCTGGCTGGTCCAGGCCGATCTGGGAGACGACGTCCCCGAATACGAGACGGACCGTCACCGCTTCCTCGGCCGCGGCGGCAACTTGTTGCGACCAAACGCGATGACAGCAGCAGGCGCCTTGACCGGCACCGTGGGCAACGTGCTCGACCCCGTGGTCGCGCTGCGCCGGACCCTCACCTTGGACCCGGACGAGAGCGTCGCCTGCAGCAGCCTGCTGGGCGCCGCCCCGGACCGCGACGCGGCCCTCGCCCTGGTCGGCGACCGAGCCGGACGGCGCTGCGCGACTTCGGCGTTCGCGGGCGCCCGGGAAGCGGCGCGCCGCGACCTGAAGCTGGCCGGACTCACGGCCGCGGACGCGGCCTACCTGCAGGATCTCGCCGGCGCGATGCTCTACGGGGATCCGCGCCTGCGGGCCGCGCCGGACATCCTGGCGCGCGCCGCCGCCGGACCCGGCGACCTCGCCCGCCTCGGGCTGGGCGGCGAGGCGATCCCGGTCGTGCTGGACGCGCGCGCGGGCCTGGACCCGGCCCTGCGCGCGAAGCTGCGCGCGGCGGTGCGCTACTGGCGGTCGCTCGGCCTGGAGGTGTCGCTGAGCGAGCTGGTCGGCGAGCGCCGTGACGGCGGCCACGATGACGGCGTCAGGACGCTGACGCCCTCGGACCTCGGCGACGGGGACGCCGACCTCGTCCTGTCCCGCGCCCGCCTGGTGGTCCGGGACCGCCTGCCCGACCTCGCCGGGACCCCCGCGGAGCCGCTCGCGCCGACGGTCTGGCCCCGCGCCGCGACGACCCACGCCCCGCCGCCGCCGCTGCCGGACGCCGCCGCCGCGCTGCGGCACTGGAACGGCTGCGGCGGCTTCGCGCCGGACGGGCGCGAGTACGTGATCCGGCTCGCCCGCGGCCGCGACGGCCGGCTGGCCCTGCCGCCGCAACCCTGGGTCAACGTGGTGGCGAACGGGTCCTTCGGCTTCCTGGTCAGCGAGACCGGCGCCGGCGCGACCTGGAGCGTCAACAGCCGCGAGCGCCGGCTCACGCCCTGGGCGAACGATCCGGTCGGCGATCCCCACGACGAGTCGTTCTTCGTGCGCGACGAGGACGACGGCGCCTTCTGGTCCTGCCTGCCCGGCCCCCGGCCCGGCGAGGGCGATTACGAGATGCGCCACGGCTTCGGCTACAGCCGCTGCCTCCACGAGAGCCGCGGCCTGGCCCTCGACACGCTGCTGTTCGTGGCGCGCGACAAGCCGGTGCGCTTCGTGCGCGTGAGCGTCGTCAACCGCGGCCCGTCGCTGCGCCGCCTGTCCGTCTTCGCCCACAGCCGCCTGGTGCTGGGCGACCGCCCCGCGTCCGACGGCCGCCACGTGACGACCTCGCTCGGCGACCGCGACGGCCTGCTGCTCGCCCGCAACCGCCAGGCCGGCCCGCACGTCGAGCGCACGGCCTTCGGCGCCGTCCATGCGGACGGCGGCCGGGCGCGGCTGCGCGGCTGCGGCGATCGCGCCGCCTTCCTGGGCGTCGGCGGCGACCCGTCCCGCCCCGAGGTCCTGCGCCGCGGCGACCTGCCGGGCCGGGTCGGCGCGGGTCTCGACGCCTGCTTCTCGCACCAGGCGACGTTCGAACTGATGCCGGGCGAGAGCGCCGACATCGTGCTGCTGCTGGGGGACGCCGCGAGCGAGGCGGAGGCCCGCGAGCTGGCGGCGGCGATGTCCGTCGCCGGCGCCTGGCGCCGCGAGTACGACGCGGTGACCGGATTCTGGCGCGAGCTGCTCTCGACGGTGCGGGTCGAGACCCCGGCCCCGGCCCTGGACCTGATGGTCAACGGCTGGCTGCCCTACCAGACGCTGTCGTGCCGGATCTGGGGGCGCACGGCGCTGTACCAGTCCGGCGGCGCCTTCGGCTTCCGCGACCAGCTGCAGGACGCCTCGTCGCTGGCGCCGCTGTGGCCCGCGGCGCTGCGCGAGCAGATCCTGCTGCACGCCGGCCACCAGTTCCGCGAAGGCGACGTGATGCACTGGTGGCACACGCCCGACGACCGCGGCCTGCGCACGCGCTTCGCGGACGACCTGCTGTGGCTGCCCCTGCTGGCCGCCGACTACGTGCGCGCCACCGGGGACCGCGGCGTGATGGCCGCGGTCGCCCCGTTCCTCGACGCGCCGGCGCTGGACGCCGGCGAGGACGAGCGCTTCGTGAAGGCCGTGCCGTCCGGCGAGAGCGCCGACCTCTACGACCACTGCTGCCGCGCCCTGGACCGCTCCCTGGCCGTCGGCGCGCACGGCCTGCCGCTGTTCGGCTGCGGCGACTGGAACGACGGCATGAACCGCGTCGGCCGCGAGGGCCGCGGCGAGAGCGTGTGGATGGCCTTCTTCCTCTGTGCGGTCATCGAGGCGTTCGCGCCGTTCTGCGACGAGCGCGGCGACGACGCCCGCGCCCGCCGCTACCGCGAGCACGCCGCGCGCCTGCGCGAGGCCGTCGAGCGCGACGGCTGGGACGGCGCCTGGTACCGCCGCGGCTACTACGACGACGGCGCGCCGCTCGGCACCGCCGCCGACAGCGAGTGCCGCATCGACGCCCTGGCCCAGTCCTGGTCGGTGCTCTCCGGCGCCGCGCGGCCCGATCGCGCCGCCGCCGCGCTCGACGCGGTGGAGCAGCACCTCGTGGACGAACAGCACGGCCTGATCCGCCTGCTCGCGCCGCCCTTCGTCGACACGCCCCACGACCCCGGCTACATCAAGGGCTACGTCGCGGGCGTGCGCGAGAACGGCGGCCAGTACACGCACGCCGCCCTGTGGTACGTGCGCGCCGTGGCCGAGGCCGGCCGCAACAACCGCGCCCTGGCCCTGCTGGAGGCGATCAACCCGGTCAACCTGTCCGACACCGCGGCCCGCGTCGCCGTCTACCAGGTCGAACCCTACGTCGTCGCCGCGGACGTCTACGGCGCGCCGCCCCACGTCGGCCGCGGCGGCTGGACCTGGTACACCGGCTCCTCGGGCTGGATGCACCGCACCGCCCTGGAGTCGATCCTGGGCTTCCGGCTCGCGGGCGGCGACGCCTTCGAGCTGCGCCCGTGCGTGCCC
Source organism: bacterium (assembly GCA_016719645.1). GTDB lineage: Bacteria > Krumholzibacteriota > Krumholzibacteriia > LZORAL124-64-63 > LZORAL124-64-63 > PNOJ01. Next base: position 105,742 of record JADJYS010000028.1, on the reverse strand, counting down.
GACGACTGGCCGCGCTACGGGATCGCCTGGCGCGCGCCGGACGGCGCGACGACCTACGACATCGCGGTGCTCAATCCCGACGGCCGCGCCCGCGGCGTGGTCGCCGCCACGCTCGACGGCGCGCCGCTGGCCTGCACGGGCGGCGGCGTCCGCGTGCCGGTCGCCTGCGACGGCCGCGCCCACCGCGTCGAGGCGGTCCTCGGCGACGCCCCGGGAGGTGCGTCGTGACGCCAGGGAAGGGTTTCCCCGCCGGCTTCCTGTGGGGCGCGGCCACCTCGGCCTACCAGATCGAGGGCTCGCCGCTGGCCGACGGCGCCGGCCCGAGCAACTGGCACGTCTTCTCGCACACGCCCGGCTGCACCCACGACGGCCACACCGGCGACACGGCCTGCGACCACTACCGCCTCTGGCGGCAGGACCTGGACCTGATGGCCGGGATGGGCCTGAACGCCTACCGCTTCAGCGTCGCCTGGAGCCGCGTGCAGCCCGACGGCCGCGGCGCGGTCAACCCCGCCGGCCTCGCCTTCTACGACCGGCTGGTCGACGCCCTGCTCGAGCGCGGCCTGGCGCCGAACCTGACGCTGTACCACTGGGACCTGCCCGAGGCGCTCGAGGCGGCCGGCGGCTGGACGAACCCGGAGATCGTGGACCGCTTCGCCGACTACGCGCGCATCCTCGGCCGCGCGCTCGGCGACCGCGTGGGCCTGTGGTCGACGCTGAACGAGCCGTGGGTCGTGGTCGACGCCGGCTACCTGCACGGCGTCCACGCGCCCGGCCGCCGCGACCCCGCCGCGGCCATGCGCGCCGCGCACCACCTGCTGCTGGCCCACGGCGCCGCCGTGCGCGCGCTGCGCGGCGAATCGTCGCGCGCGAAGGTCGGCGTCGTCGTCAACATCGAGCCGAAATACCCCGCCAGCACCGACCCGGCCGACGTGGCGGCGACCGCCCGCGCCGATGCCGCCATGAACCGCCTCTACCTCGACCCGCTGCTGCTCGGGCGCTACCCCGAGGAGATGCCCGCCATCTACGGCGACGCCTGGCCCGACCACCCGGCGGGCGACTTCGCGCTGATCCGCGAGCCGCTCGACTTCCTGGGCCTCAACTACTACACCCGCGCGGTGGTGCGGCACGACGACCGCGTGCCCTTCCTGCGCGCCGCGCCCGTGCCGCAGCCGGACGTCGAGCACACGGACCTGGGCTGGGAGGTCCACCCCGCGAGCCTCACCCGCACGCTGCTCGGACTCCGCGAGCGTTACGGGAGCATCCCCCTGTACATCACCGAGAACGGCGCGGCCTTCCCCGACCCGGACACCTCGCCCCCCGAGGGGCTGGACGACCGGCGCCGGGTCGCCTACTTCCGCGCCCACCTGCGCGCGCTGCGCGAGGCGATGGCAGCCGGCGCCGACGTGCGCGGCTACTTCGCCTGGTCGCTGCTGGACAACTTCGAGTGGGCCTGCGGCTACGCCAAGCGCTTCGGCATCGTCCACGTGGACTTCGCCACGCAGAAGCGCACGCCCAAGGCCAGCGCGCGCTACTACGCCGAGGTGGTCCGCACCAACGGCGCCGAGTTCGACGCCCCGGAGGTGCCGCGATGACACGCTGGCTGCTGGCGGGAGGCCTGATCATGACGCTGTTCAACGCCGCGGTCGCGGCGGCCGGCGGCCACGCCACCGGCTTCCTCGACCGCACCCTGACGCGGGACGGACAGGTCCACCGCTACCAGGTGTTCGTGCCGGCGGATTTCACGCCCGACCGCGACTGGCCCGTGATCCTGTTCCTGCACGGCAGCGGCGAGCGCGGCGACGACGGGATGCGGCAGACGCAGGTCGGCCTGCCCTCGGCGATCCGCTGGAGCCGCGAGCGCTTCGCGGCGATCGTCGTGATGCCGCAGCTGCCGGCCGGATGCACCTGGACCGGGGACATGGCGGACATGGCGATGGCGACGCTGGAGGCGGCCGTCGCCGAGTTCCACGGCGACGCGGACCGGCTCTACCTGACCGGGCTCTCGCTCGGCGGCTACGGCACGTGGCTGCTGGCGACCGAACATCCCGGGAAGTTCGCGGCGATCGCGCCGGTGTGCGGGGGCGTCGTGCCGCCGCCGGGCGGCACGACGTCGGTCGTGCAGCTGCCGGCGACCGTCGGCCTGGCGGATCCGTACGCGGAGACGGCGCGGCTGGTCGGCGCGACGCCGACCTGGATCTTCCACGGGGCCGACGACACGGTGATCCCGCCGTCGGAGTCGCGGCGGATGGCCGAGGCGCTGAAGGCGGCGGGCAACGAGGCGCGGTTCATCGAGTTCCCTGGTGTGGGGCACGGGGCGTGGGATCCGGCTTATGGGAGCGCGGAGCTTTGGGTTTGGATGTTCGCACAGGCGCGCTGATCGGACCCGCCGCAAGGATCCCTGCCGGGGGCATCGTCAAGCGACCCGCCGTCGCCATCGCGGAGCCGCGTTCACCAGAACCCCCGCCAGGCGGCGACATGGCAGCTTGGTGAAGTGGATGCCAGTCAACCCGTTGACGGTCGCAGTACCGTGATCTGAACTCGGCAAGCTGTTGCTACAACCGGCGACCCCCCTCATCGGCGGTATCCGCAGCACGACCCCACCCGCCGGCACCTTCAACCCGCCACCGACGACCGCCGTCACCATCGCGCCGTCGCGCCGCAGCGTGAAGTCGAGCAGCCCGTACTCCGTCGCCAGCCCCTTCACGCTCACGCCACCGTCCTGCAGCCACGCCGCCGGCACCCCCGCGCCGATCACCAGCGCGTCGCGTCTCCCCGTCGGCGTAGGCGAACATGTCCAGCACCGACCGCACGAAGTCCGTGCCGACCCAGGTGTGGGGCATGTCGCCGAGGTAGCGCGGCACGCGCTCCTCGCGGGCGACGACCTCTCCCCACTCGCGCCAGCCGGCCGGCCGGCGCAGCGACAGGAAGTAGTCGACCAGCTCGTGCGCGCGGTCGCGCCAGCCCAGGCGCACGAAGGCGCCGATGGTGCGCGTCTCGTACGGCGTCATCGCGTCCCACTGGCCGCCGTCGCGGCGGTCGACGAAGAACTCCCAGTACTTCTCGAAGGTGCGCTCGATCGCGCCCGGGGGCGCCAGCGCGGCGCCGCCGGTCGGGGTCAGGGCGATCGTGGTCGAGGTGGCGTCGAAGTCGCCGAGGTCGGCGCAGCCCGGCACGTAGTCGACGCCGTGGCGCGCCATGGCGGCGGCGATCGAGGCGCGCAGGTCGGCGGCGAACTCGTCGTGGATCGCGGTCAGCCGCGCCCGCTCGTCGTCCAGGCCCAGGTCGGCGGCCAGGGCCGCGGCGTCGCGGAAGCCGCGCAGGGCGAAGAAGTCGTCCCAGTAGGAGTGCATGGGCTTGGCGGAGTAGCCCTCGTGGCTGATCGAGGGCGGCAGCAGGCCGAAGAACTCGCGCTTGTCCGGTGTCCGCCACTCGGCGGTGCGGCGCTGGCGGCGCAGGCCGTCCAGGTAGTCGGCGGCGGCGGCGACGCGCGGCCACATCCGCTGCAGTTGCTCGCGGTCGCCGGTGTGGCGCCAGACCTCGGCGACCAGGAAGATGAACTCGCCGCTGCTGTCGTGCTCGGGCACCGGGTCGGCGCCGCGGCGGTCCACCACGCAGGGGATCTTGCCGTCGGGGTACTGGTGCGGCGCGAACCACTCCAGGAAGTCGACGGCCGGCGCGGTCAGGCCCATCTGCAGCAGGGCCCAGCCCGTCAGCGAGCCGTCGCGGATCCAGGAGCGGTTGTAGCTGCGCGTGCCGGGCTGGATGCCCGCGCCCGCGCGGTTGACCAGCACGTAGCCGAGCTGCGCGCGCATCGTCTCGAGGACCTCGCGCGCCGCGGGCGGTCCGGTGATGACGGCGCCGTCGAGGCGGGCGTGCCAGTCGCGGCGGCAGGCCTCGTGAGCCGCGGCGGCGAAGCTCACGGCTTCGGCGGCCGACAGCGGCGGCGGCGGCGGCGCGTCCGGATCGGGGTCGACGAGGACCACGACCTCGGCCGAGTCGCCGGGCGCCAGGTCGAAGGGCCACGACAGCGCGCCCGAGGCGCCGCCGAAGTCGCAGGTCGTCGAGCGCGCCGCCGGCAGCCGGCCGTGGCGCAGGTGGTCGGCGACGATGTCGCCGCCGTGGAAGTTGACGGCGCCGAAGCGGCCGCCCGGCGTCAGCGCGATCGCCGCGGGCACGCCGTCGAGGAACACCACGCCGCCCGACTGCGCCAGGGTGCGGATCGGCGCGGCGCCGCCCGGCCGGTTGAGCGTCTGCGAGGGCGGGTTGACCTGGAAGGGGCGGATCGCCAGGTCGAGGTCGACGGTGCGCGGCGATGTCCCTCGGTTGATCACGCGGTAGCGCGCCACGACGCCCCGCAGTCCGGGCTCTTCCGAGACGTAGGCCGCGACCGCCAGGTCCAGGTCGCCGGTGCGCCGGCGCACCGAGGGCATCGGCAGTTCGCCGTCGGCCAGCTCGTGCGTGGTCTCGGCGTCCGCCCAGGTCAGCAGGCGGCCGTCGGTGCGCAGGAACGGCTCCACCGCGCCGCGGTAGGGGCCGGTCTCGAGGCCGCCGTCCTCGTCGAACAGCACCTCGCGCGGGTCGGCGTCGCGGCCGACGACGGTCCAGTAGACCTGCTCGCCGCCGATGCCGCGCGGGTAGCAGCCGCGGGGCGACTCGGCGGCGACCGCCGCGAGGAAGGCCTCGCGCGTGCGCGACCACGCCAGGGGCATCACCCGGATCGCGGCGAGCTCGGGCGGGAACTTGGTGGACGAGCGCAGCAGCAGCAGGCGCAGGCGGCGGGCTTCGCCCTCGGGCAGGTAGAGGTGGTCGCGCCCGCCGTCGCTGCCCGAGACGATCGTCAGCTGGCGCCACGTCTGCCCGTCGTCCGAGGCTTCGACGACGTAGTCGAGGGCGTGCCGGTCGGGCCGCCAGTCCAGCTGCAGGCCGCCGAACTCGCGCGAGCCGCCGAAGTCCAGGTCCAGGGCGGGGCTGCGGTCCGTCTTGTCGGGGGTCCAGAACGTCGCCGCGTCGCCGTCCAGGGCGGCGGCCGCCTCGCCGGTGGTCGCCGTCGCGACGGGCGCCGCATCCACGGCGGTCGGCGGCGGCAGCTCCTGCAACGTCAGGTCGTCGATCCAGACGCTGCCGGAGCCCCCCTCGGCCGCGGTCACGACGATCTCCACGGCCGAGATCCCGCGCAGCGGCGCGCCGCCGCCGGGCCCCCAGGCGAACTCGAGCTGGCGCTTCTTGATCGTGACGGTCCGCCACTGCGCCGGGAACTCGATCGCGCGCTCGACGCGCCACCAGACGTTCTCGCCGGTCTCGTCCACCAGCTTGAACTCCAGCGTGTTGACCGGGCAGGCCCCGCGCAGGCGGAACGAGAAGGCGTAGTTCTGCGGCAGCGCGAGGTCGACCTCGCGCCGCGCGATGGCGTACCCGCCCCCGGTGAACCCGAAATCCAGCCGCAGCGCCCCGTCGTCATCGGCCAGCGCCATCGTCACGCCGTCGGCCGGCTGCGCGCGCCAGCCCTTCGCCGACCCGTCGGAGATCACCAGCGGCGCCCCCGACAGCGCGACCGGATCGCCGTTCGCCGCGGGACCGCGGCAGCCCCCGGCGACGGCCAGCCCGCAGATCAGGATCCCGCCCGTCAACAGCTTCACGATGGCCATGCTATCCCTTTACGCTTCCGGCGGTGATGCCGCGCACGAAGAACCTTTGGAAGATCAGGAACACCACCAGCGCCGGCAGGATGGTGAGCATCGAGCCGGCCATCATCAGTTCGGTGTCCTGGACGTGCTCGCCGACCAGGCTCGCCAGCGCCACCGGCAGCGTCGCCATGTGCCCGTCGCTCAGCACGATCAGCGGCCACATGAAGTCGTTCCAGGCGCTCAGGAAGGTGAAGGCCGCCAGGGTCGCCAGGATGGGCCGGATGACCGGCAGCACGATGACCGCGAAGATGCGGAACTCGCCGGCGCCGTCCACGCGGGCGGCGTCGAGCAGGTCGTCCGAGACGCCCAGCGCGTACTGGCGCACCAGGAAGATGCCGAAGATGCTGGCCATGTAGGGGACCAGCACGCCGGCGTAGGTGTTGACCAGGCCCAGCTCGCGCAGCAGCAGGAACAGCGGCAGCATGCCCACCTGGGCGGGCACCACCAGGGCCGACGCCAGCCGCTTGAACAGGCGGTCGCGCCCGGGGAAGGGCAGCTTGGCGAAGGCGTACCCGGCCATGGCGTTGACGAAGACCGACAGGACCGTCGCCAGCACGGTGATCACCGCGCTGTTGAGGAAGGCGCGGGCCATGTCCAGGCGCGTGAACAGGGCGACGAAGTTCTGCAGCGTGGGGTCGTGCGGCAGCAGGTGCGGCGGCAGGGCGTTGGCCTCGCCGGGCTGCATGAAGGCGGCGGCCGCCATCCAGCCCAGCGGCGTCAGGCTGATCAGCGACGTGGTCACCAGCGCCGCGTGCAGCAGCAGGGAGCTCGCGCCGGGCCGCCTCATGTCCGCTCCTTCTGCAGGCGGAACTGCAGCAGCGCGCCCGCCAGGGTGATCAGCAGCAGCACGACGGCCGTCGCGGACGCCGTCCCGATGCGCCACCAGCGGAAGCCCTCCTCGTACATGAACAGGACCACGCTGCGCGTGCTGCCCAGCGGCCCGCCCTGGGTCATCACGTAGGGCTCGGCGAAGACCTGGAAGTAGCCGATCATCGTGGTGACGCCGACGAACAGGAAGGTGGGCGCCAGGCCCGGCAGCGTGATGTGCCGGAACCGCTGCCAGCCGCCGGCGCCGTCGATGGCGGCGGCCTCGTAGAGCTCCGCGGGCACGGCCTGCAGGCCGGCCACGAAGATCAGCATGTTGTAGCCGAAGTTCTTCCACACCGCGAGCAGCACGATCGCCGGCATGGCCCAGTGCGGGTCGCCGAGCCAGTCGATCGGCCCCACGCCGACCAGGCCCAGGACGTGGTTCAGCAGGCCGTAGCGCGGGTGGTACAGGTAGCGCCAGATGATCGCCACCGAGACCAGCGTGGTCACCACCGGCGCGAAGTAGATGGTGCGGAACAGCGGGCGCAGGCGCGTCAGCTTGGCGTCGACCAGCATCGCCGCGCCCAGCGACACGGCCACCGACAGCGGGCCGCCCAGGGCGACGAAGAACAGGGTGTTGCCCAGCGACCGCCAGAAGACGTCGTTGGTGAGCAGGCGCGCGTAGTTCTCCAGGCCGACGAAGCGGGCGTTGCCCGGCGAGCCGATGGCGTAGATGTCGAAGTCGGTCAGCCCGAGCAGCAGCCCGGCGACCACCGGCAGGAAGAAGAAGACCAGCAGCAGCAGCAGCGCCGGCGCCAGGAACCACAGGGCGGCCCGCATCTGGCGCTTCTCCAGGGGTGATCGCTTCGTGAGCGTCGACTTCATGGGCGCCGCCCCTTCTCCGCCAGCCAGCGCCTCTTCTCCAGCATGCGCGCCACGTCGCGGTCGAGGGCCTCCAGGGCTTCCTGCGGCGTGGCCGCGCCGCGCACCGCCGTCTCCCCGCGCTCGTAGACGCGCGTGGCGATCTGCTCCCATTCGGGCAGCTTGGGCGTCGACACCACGTGATCGAGCTGCGTCCGGAAGGCGCGGGCGCGGGGATCGGCCGCGATGCCCGTCAACTCCCAGGCCGTCTTGTGCGCGGGCAGGTCGCCGGTCAGCTCGTAGAAGCGGGCCTGCTGCTGCGGGCGCGACAGGAACTCGACGAGCTTCCAGGCGGCGTCGGCGTGGGGCGAGTCCTTGAAGATCACCAGGCTCGAGCCGCCGGCCAGCGACACGCCCGGGACGCCGGGCTCCGGGCCGGGCAGCGGCGCCGTCGCCCAGGCGTCCTGCAGCTCGGCGGGCAGCCGGCGCTGGAACTCGCCCAGGTTCCAGGGGCCGGTGATGTACATGGCGAAGGTGCCGCGGGCGAACTCCTGGTAGAGGTTCGCGATCTCGTTGTTGGAGACCGGCGGCGCCAGGCCGTCGCGGAACAGGCCCAGGTAGAAGTCGAAGGCGCGGCGGAACTCGGGCTGCGCGAAGGCGCCGTAGCCGCGCTCGACGTCCAGCAGCGGGGAGCCGGCCTGCAGCCCGAGGATCACCGTCGGCGGCCACTCGTTCAGCGGCAGCAGGATCCCGTAGCGGCGCGCGCCGCCGCCGGCGGCGACCACGTCGCGCATGGCGGCGCGCCACTCTTCCCAGTCGGCCGGCGGGTCGGGGTGGCCGGCCGCGGCCAGCAGGTCGCTGCGGTAGAACAGCACGCGCGTGTCCACGTACCAGGGCACGCCGTAGAGGCGGTCCCCGATCACGTTCGTGTCCCAGATGCCCGGGAAGTGGTCGGCCGGGTCGACCGTCGCGCTCTCAGCGACGCGCGCGTCCAGCGGCGCGATCGCGTCCAGCGCGACGAACTCCGACAGCCAGGTGTTGCCCAGCTGGGCGACGTCGGGCGTGGCCTCCCCGACGTGGGCCGTCAGCAGCTTCTCGTGGGCGGCGGTCCAGGGGATCTGCTGGACCTCGACGCGCACGCCGGGATTCTCGCGCTCGAAGTCGGGCAGCAGCTCGCGCACGACCTCGCCCTCGCGGCCCATGGCCCAGAAGCGCAGCGTGACGCCGCCGCCGTCGCCGCCGCAGCCGCAGCCGAGCGCCAGCAGGACGGCGATGCCGGCGGCACGTTTCACGAATCGCCCTTTGCCGCGTCGAGCCAGCCGCCGGAGAAGCCCGCCGCCCGCAGGCCGCGCACGACGTGCGGGTTGCGCCGCAGGCAGTCCCAGACCAGGCCGCTGCGGTGGTTCTCGATCATCACCAGCAGCGGGCCCTGGTCGATGCCGAGGTAGTCGACGTCGTACCAGCCCCGCCCGGGCACGACGCGCCCGTGCTGGACGGGGACCGCCAGGTCGAAGGTGGGGTTCAGCGCGTCGCGGAAGCCATACGGCCCGAACAGCAGGTCGCCGTGGTCCCGGCGCATCGCCAGCAGCGTCGGCAGGACCAGTTCCGGCGCGAAGGGCAGCGACGAGCCCGCGGCCGAGGGGCAGACCGTGCCGTCGTCGTTGACCTCGGTGAACGAGGCGCCGCGCGCCCAGTAGGTCTCGAAGCCGCGCATCCGGCCGTCGATCTCGAACCGGCCGTGGACCGGCCCGTCGCAGGCGGTCAGGCCCCAGAGGCGCTCGCCGTAGCCGCGCCAGCCGCCGGGGTTGGCCAGCGCGTAGGCGTGCTGCGCCAGGGTCGCCCGGCGCGAGTTCTCGAAGTAGTCGCTGCCGCGCTCCCGCATGGTGGCGTCGCTGATGCCGCGCAGGTCGATCCAGCAGTGGGTGTACTGGTGCCCGAAGAGCGGGCCGAAGCCCAGGTGCTCCTGGCCCTGGAACTCCCCCCAGCGGTAGCCGGCGGTCCACGCGGACCAGGCCTCGGGCGCGACGGGGTGCGTCGGCGAGCCGAGGGCCAGCAGGTAGAGGATCATGGCCTCGCTGTAGCCGCGCCAGTCGTAGGGCAGGTGGCCGTCCTCGGGCGTCCAGCCGTGGCCGATGGTCGGCGGCCGGACCTGGGCCCAGCGCCAGTCGACGCGGGCGTAGAGGGAATCGGCCAGGGCCCGGATCCGCACCTCGTCCTCGGCCGCGCCGTCGAAGTAGGACTGGCAGCAGAGGGCGCCGGCCAGCAGCAGGGCGGTGTCCACGGTGGACAGCTCGACGTCCGCGAAGCGCGTCCCGGTGTCGGGATCCAGGAAGTGGTAGAAGAAGCCGCGGTAGCCGGTCGCCCCGGACGCCGAGGTGTCCTGGGGGGCGGTCCACAGGAAGTTCAGGGTGGTCAGGGCCCGCGCGGCGGCGGCGGCGCGGGTCACGTAGCCGCGCTCGGCCCCGATGGGGTAAGCCGTTAAGGCAAAGCCGGTTGCGGCGGAACTGGCGAAGGAGGGGGTCGGGGCGCGGTCGGGGGCGAGCCCGGTTTGGGGGTTGCACAGGTCCCAGAAATAATGGAAAGTCCGTTCTTGCAGAGTGTCGATGAAAGCGGTTTCATGGGCGGAGCCAAAAGAACGCGCGTCTTCGGTTGCGACGCGGGATCCCGTCTCGGCGCGGTGCTGGCAGCCGACGACGAGGCCGCCGAGCAGGACGAAGCCCGCGGCCAGCAGGACGCCGCGGCGACCGGGACCGGCAGCGCGGTGATCGAGACGCGACGTGTCCATGTTCCAGCTCCTGGCCCTGGGGATCGGCGTGCGGAGGCCGTCGGCCCGCGAGCGCGGACCGCCACGAGACTACAGGCCGCCGAGGGACGAGCGCAACCGAAAACGAGGTCCGATGGCGTCCTCCCGCCGCAGAACCTGGTTCCTGGTGCGGCTGGCGGTCTACGTCGCGGTCGTCGCGACCCTCGCCCTGGTCAAGGGCGGCGTGGGCTGGCGCCGGATCGCCGGCGCGCTGAAGGCCGACCACGCCCACCCCTCCCTGGTGATCGCGGGCCGCGACCTCGCGCCGGAGCTGGTGGACGTCCTGGTCGGAAAATACCGGCTGGACTACCCTGATCTCGAGCTGACCGTCCGCGGCGGCGGCACCAACCAGGCCCTCCAGGACCTGATCAACGGCCGGGCCGACGTGGCGTTCCTGTACCGGCGCCCCGATGCCGACGAGATGCGGCTGTTCCGGGCCGCCGACGGCGACACGGCGATCGTGGTGCCGGTGGCCATGGGCGGGATCGTCCTGCTGGCGCCCCAGTCCGGCGACACGGCTGCGCTCGCCCTGCCGGAGCTGGAGGCGCTGCTGGCGGGCAGTCCCGCGGACACGACGCCGGCGCTGTACGCCCCCGACCCGAACGACGGCCTCTGGCAGGCCTTCCGGGGCGAGGCGCAACCCCCGGCCTCGGCGCGCGTCGTGCTGCTGGCCGACGCGGCCGCCGTCCTGGCCGCCGCCCGCGATGGCGGCGGCGCCCTGGGCCTGGCCTCGACGCTGACCCTGCCGGCCGACCTCGCCGCCGCGGGCGTGCGCGCGGTGTCGCTGATCGTGGACGGGGAATCCGCGCCCGCCGCGCCGACGCCCGAAAACCTCGCCGCGGGGCGCTATCCCCTGCGGCACCGGCTGTACGCGGCCTGTCGGGCGACGGGCGGCATCGAGGCCGGGAAGTTCCTGACCCACCTCGCCGGCGGGCGCGCGCAGCGCCAGGTCGAACGGGCGGGATATCTGCCGGACAGTCGCGTGTTGAGGGACATCGTGCTGACCCGCCATCCGGTCGGCGACTGAGCCCCGCACGCAAGGAGAGAGCCGTGCCCCGATCTCGACACCTAACGGCCGCGGCCCCGCTGCTCGCCCTGCTGCTCGCGCTGGCCTGGGCGGGTCTCGCCGCCGCCGAACGCTCCCCCTACACCCTGGACACCGATCCCCTGCGCCTGGGCCTGAAGTCGCTCGAAGCGGGCCGCCTCCAGGAGGCGCGCGCCCGCTTCGAAGAGGCCGTCGCCCACAACCACCAGGTGCCGCGGGCCCTGTTCGGCCTGGGCCGGATCGCCGACCTGGAGGGCCGCTACGACGAGGCGGAAGCCGCCTACCGCCGCGCCCTGGAGGCCGGCGGCGACCCGGCCGCGATCCGCGCCCGCCTGGGCCTGGTCCTGCTGCGCGACGGCCGCGACCGCGAGGCGGCGGCGGAGTTCGACGCCGCGCTCGCCGCCGAGCCCAAGCTGTGGGAGGCCCACTACGGCCGGGCGCGCCTGCTGCTGGCGCAGCAGATGTGGGACGCGGCGCAAAAGGAACTGGAGCGCGGCAAGGGCCGCCAGGGCGTGGCCGAGGGCGAGGACCTCTACCACCACGGCCTCGCGCTGCTGCAGTCGGGGCGGGGCGACCTGCCCGCGGCCGAGCTGTCGGCGCTGCGGGCGCTGCACCTGAACCCCGGCGACCCGCAGTACGGCGCCCTGGTCGGCGAGATCTACGAGCGCCGCGGCTCGCCGGCCCTGGCCATCGACGCCTTCGAGCAGGCGCTGAACTCGCCGGGCATGATCCCCACGGCGCCGATGCTGCGCAGCCTCGGCGGCCTCTACCGCAAGGTCGAGCGCTACGACGAGGCGCGCGACAGCTACCTGCGCGCGGCGGCGATCGACTCCACGTACACGCCCGCGCTGCGCGACCTCGCCGACCTGCTGCGCGCGGCCAAGCGCTACGACCAGGCGGCCCGCACCTACCTGCGCTGCGCGATGCTGGATCCCGACGACGTCGGGGCGCACCTGGGCGTGGCCCTCTGCTGCCTCGAGCTGCGCAACTTCGGCCAGGCCGCCGCGAGCGCCGCCGCCGCCCGCGCGCTGGACCCGCAGCGCGAGGACGCGAAGTTCCTCTACGCGCGCGCCGCCCTGCACGGCGACGACGCGGCGCGCGCCGCCGCCGCCGCCCTGATGGCGGAGATGCCGACCCCGCCCGCCGGCTACGCCTGGGCGGTCGACGACTACACGGCGCTCGCCGACTGGCTGGCGGGGCAGAAGCGCTTCGACGAGGCCGCGGCCGCCCTCGCGAGCGCCGCCGCCCTGGACCCCGCGGATCCGAACGTGCCCTTCCAGACCGGCGTCGTGGCCCTGCGCCGGGGAGACGCCAAGGCGGCAGCCGACCACTTCCGCGCGGCGATCGCCCTGAACCCCGACGCGCCGGCCTTCCACCTGAACCTCGGCATCGCCCTGTACCAGTCGTCGCTCTTCGACGAGGCGATCCCCTCGTTCCGCCGCGCGCTCGAGCTGAATCCCGATTTGACCGTGGGCCGCCTGCTGCTGGCCCAGACCCTCGCCTCGCGCGACGACGTCGCCGGGGCCGAGGCCGAGTACCGCCGCGTCCTCTTGGCCGAACCGCAGAACGCCAAGGCCCAGCGCGGCCTCGGTTTCTGCCTGCTGCGCCGCGCCGACTACGCGGGCGCCGCCGAGGCCTACCGCGCCGCGACGACCCTGGATCCCGACAACGCCGACGGCTGGGCCGGGCTCGGCAGCGCCGAGCTGGGCCGCGAGCGCCTCGACGCCGCCGAGGCCGCCTTCGGCCGCGCGCGCCGGCTGGATCCCGACAACGCCATGCTCAAGAAGGGGGCCGCGATCCTGGATCAGGCCCGCAACCAGGCCTCGGGAAGATGACCGCCCCGCGCGGTCGCCCCCGCCGCCGTCCAACCCGGAAAGGAAGTTCCTCGCGATGAAGAACTACGTCCTGGCCATCGTCTTCGCCCTGTCGCTGCTGGTGTCCTGGCTGATCTGGAACAGCACGCCCCCCTACATCAAGCAGGGCGGCCCCTTGCTGGTGCTGGGCCTGACCTTCTTCTTCCTGGCCCTGACCTTCGCCGTCGAGCGCTTCCTCGTGCTGGGCCGGGCCGGCGGGCGGGGCAACGTGGCGTCCTTCGTGCGCGCGGTGAAGGAGTCGATCCACGCCGGCAAGCACGCCGACGCCGTCGCCGCCTGCAAGCAGCAGGGCGGCTGCCTGGCCAACGTCATCGGCGCCGGCCTGGAGAGCTACCGCGACCGCAAGCCCCGCGCCGCCTCGAAGAAGGAACTGATCGACGAGACGCGGCGCGCCCTGGCCGAGGCCGGCGCGCTGGAGAGCCCGAACCTCGAGCAGAACCTGACGGCCCTGTCCACGATCGCCTCGATCGCCACGCTGCTGGGCCTGCTGGGCACCACCATCGGCATGATCCGCTCGTTCCAGGCCATGTCCCACGCCGGCGCGCCCGACGCCACGCAGCTGGCCCTGGGCATCTCCGAGGCGCTGGTCAACACGGCGCTGGGCCTGATCACGGCCATCCTGGCGACGGTGCTCTACAACTACTTCACGACGAAGGTCGACCGGTTCAACACGATGGTCGAGGAGACGTCCTACGAGGTGCTCCAGCTGCTGGAAAACGCGAAGGAGTCCTGAGCCATGGCCCGCCGCACGCGTGTCCGCATCGACATGACGCCCATGGTGGACGTGGCGTTCCTGCTGCTGATCTTCTTCATGTCCACCACCCAGTTCAAGCCGCCGGAGCAGGTGGCCGTGCAGCTACCGTACTCCACCTCCGAGATCCACATCCCGGAGACCAACACGATCATCCTGACGGTCAACCGCGAGGGCCGCATCTACATCTCGAGCGAGCGGGGCGTCGACGCCCAGGAGCTGATGCCGACCGAGGCCCTGAAGGCCATCGTCGACTGGCGCAGCCGCAACCCGGCGGCCGTGGTCGTGCTCAAGGGCGACAAGGACGCGTCCTTCGGCGCCGTGGCCGACCTGATGGACTCCCTGGCCGAAGCCAAGACGCTGCGCTTCAACCTGATGACCGACCTCAAGAAGAGGACGCCGGCCGCGCCGGCGTCCTAGAGGAGCACCGATGGCAGAAGTCGCCGTCGCCGAGAGCGGCAAGAAGAAACCGCAGGACAGCAGCTCCGTGTTCCGCCCGAAGAAGCGGCGGTCGGTGATCCGCATCGACATGACGCCGATGGTGGACGTGGCCTTCCTGCTGCTGATCTTCTTCATGGTCACCACGGTGTTCCGCCGCCCGCTGGCCATGGAAGTGAACATGCCCGAGCCGGGCGCCAAGGTCGAGGTGCCCGAATCCAACGTGATGACCGTCTTCGTCGACAAGGACGAGTCGCTGTACTTCAAGATGGGGACGGGCGCCCTGTCCAAGGCGACCTGGGAGGAGCTGGCCGCGGACTTCCGCAGCTTCGGCGCCGCGAACCCCGAGCTGATCGTCCTGGTCAAGATCCACCGCGACGCCCGCTACGAGCCGATGGTGGACATGATGGACACCCTCGAGGACGCCAACATGCAGCGCTTCAGCCTCGTGCCGATGCAGGAGGGCGAGGACGCCGTGCTGGAGGGAGTGCGATGAGCCGCAAGGAAGAGACGCCGGGCGTCGCCGCCCATATCCCTTGGGCTTTCCGCCTCGACGACGCGCCGCGCCTGCCGCTGACCGGCGAGGACCACCCGCTGCGCCGCGAGCTGGGCCGGTGGCTGAGCTGGGCCAACGGCATCACGCTGCTGCTCGGGGCGCTGGCCTTCGCGGGCTGGTGGCTGTGGAGCCACCGCCAGGTCGCCGAGCCGCCGCCGCGGGAGATCCGCATCGTGCGCTACACCGACCTCGGCGTGCCGCCGTCGATCTCGCGGCCGACCGCGCCGCAGATCAGCATCGCGCAGGCCGTCGCGGACCTCGCCGCGCCGCCGTCGATCGGCGTGCCCGAGCCGGTCGCCGACGAGCTGGCCACCTCGCAGACCATCGCCACGGTGACCGAGATGGCCGAGGCGCTGGCGCCGATCAGCATGGAGGGCCTCGGGGGCGGCGAGGGCGAGGGCGGCCTGGTCGTGGACGTGGACATCGACGTCTCGCCGTCGCCGGACGACTTCATCGCCGTCGACGAGGACCCCGTGCGCATCTCCATCGACCCGCTGAACTACCCGCCCATGGCCCGCTCGGCCGAGGTCGAGGGCACGGTCCTGGTGCGCGTGCTGGTGGGCAAGAACGGCAAGGTCAAGGACGTCATCGTGGTCGAGGGCGAGCAGATGCTGCGCGACGCGGCGATCGCCTGCGCGCGGACCTCGGTGTGGCGGCCGGCGCAGATCGACCACAAGCCGATCGAGGTCTGGGTGCTGATGCCGCTGACGTTCAAGCTGCGCGGGTAGCGGCTCGCGACGTCGCGATCCCGGCGGATGCAACCTGCGGCCAGTGCGCGCGTAGTCCTGATCGCGACCCGGAACCGATCCTCGATACGCCAAGGAGCTGAACGTGTTCAAGGTCTTCAGCGACATCAAGTTCCTCTTCACCGCGCCCCTGATCCTGGGCATGCTGTTCGTCATCAACCTGGTGACCTCGCCGGGCGACTGGTGGGTCCAGTGGGCGGCGCTGGGGATGGGCATCGCGTGGGTGGTCTGCCTGCTGCGGGTGATCCGCGCGGTCATCGTCGTCGGCGGGCTGGCGGCGCTGGGAACCTGGCTGTGGAAGCGGGAGTCGGCGGGACGCAACGCCGGCACGACGCCTCCCCGGGGAACGGATTCCGTCGAGCAGGCATGAGGATTCCCGGATCGTTTTGAAAAGATCATCGCAGGACGGGGCCGGCGGGGTGGCGAACCTTGCCGGCTCTTGCTTTACGGAGACCTGTTCAATTTCTCGACCGGGAATGGTAATGTGAGCTCCGGTATCGGACGGACGTCAGAACACTCCGGACACAGGGGCAGGCATGAACCGGTATGGCGCGGAGTTCTTCGGCACCTTCTGGCTCACCTTGGGCGGCTGCGGCAGCGCCGTGCTGGCCGCCACGTTTCCAGGAGTAGGGTCGGCCTGCTCGGCGTATCTCTGGCCTTCGGACTCACGTGCTCACGATGGCCTGCGCCATCGGGCACATCCGGCTGCCACCTGAATCCGGCCGTCTCGGTCGGCCTCGGGCCGGGGCCGTTTCCCGGCGAACCAGCTCCTGCCCTGCATCGTCGCGCAGGGTGCTGGGCGGCATCGCGGCCGGCGGCGTGCTCTATCTGATCGCCAGCGGCAGGCCGGCTTCGATGTCGCCGCCGGTTTCGCCACGAACGGCTACGGAGAGCATTCGCCCGGCGGTTATTCATTCCTGGCGGCCCTGGTCACGGAAATCGTCATGACCATGATGTTCCTGCTGATCATCCTGGGCGCGACCGACGATCGCGCCCCGCGGGGCTTCGCGCCGATCGCCATCGGGCTGTGCCTGACGCTGATCCACCTGATCAGCATCCCGGTCACGAACACCTCGGTCAATCCGGCGCGCAGCACGGGCGTGGCCGTGTTCGTCGGCGGCTGGGCCATCTCGCAACTGTGGCTCTTCTGGGTGGCGCCCATCATCGGCGGCGTCCTGGTGCGGGCATCACCGCATCATCGGCCGCGAGAAGTCCTGAAGCGGGATCTTTGGCGGGGATGTCCGGCCCGGAGCCTGCTCCGGGCCGACCTTCTTCAGGGGCGCATCCGACTACATGCCCCAGAGGTGCATGGTGTTGACGTCCCGCCCCATCAGCTTCAGGTAGTAGAAGAGCTGGCTCTTGTGGGCCGACAGGTGCCCGGTCATGATCAGGAACTGGTGCCCCAGCGAGCGCTCGGTCGGATCCCGGGCGCGGCCACCATCTGGTTGGCCAGCTTCTGCTCGCCGGCCTGGGCGATCATGTCCAGGGCGACCTTCTTGTCGGCGGCCAGCAGGGCGCGGGCCTCCCCTTCACGCTGCCGACGGCCGGCAGGGCTTCGGCCGGGGGCAGCATCGCGTCGGGGCGGCCGTCCTTCGCGTTCTCGTCGCACGGGGGCGCGCCCCGGTCGCCGGTGGCGAAGCCGCGGCAGCAGAAAGCCGCAGGCGTTGGTCAGGTGCATCAGCAACTGGCCGGTGGTCATCCAGTTCTTGCCGGTGGCGGGCTTCCAGGCGAGGTCCTTGTCTTCGACCATGGCCATCAGGCCATCGGTGGCCTTGTAGGACTCCTCGACGGAACACTTCAGCAGTTCGGTCCAGTTCATGGGTCGCTCCTTGCGGGAGGTTGGTGGCCAGGGCGTTGAAAGGGTCCCAACAAAATAGGAGAAAACGCACCTTCTGCACGTTTAAGAAGAAGGCTGGCGATAATGGTGCAGAAGCTCTTGTGGTCACAAGCCACAAGGGGAACGGATCAATACCGCTCCAATTAGAGTATTACTTCACGCACTCAATTGCACGGCGGCGGTATTACGTAAGCGCTGTAGCGTTGTCTAAAACAGATCGTGAACGCTTGCTACTGAGCAATTCGTTGGACAATCATCGCCAATTGGAATTATGTCACCCTCATCAGTATTGCCATCAAGAACAAGCGAATCACAATTAATACCCCATCAGCATCCCAACTGAAGTCGGTAATGGTGTTATCGGTTTCTCCGTTGCTGTCTCGGTAAAAGTTGGTTCTGGAAATACTATAGTTACGGTTAGAATATGTTTGCAGTTTAGATATTGTCCACCCTTGTTGCAACCGTTCTCATCGTCCATATATATTCCATTGCCCCGCGCGTATAATCGCTATGTGAAGAGTAATCTGCGTTACATTCCCATGCAGTCATCGTCAATTTGCCTTTGATACTTCTTAGCGTAGAATCTATATATAGAAAATGCAAGACTGAAACAGGGCAAGTTGCCGTTAAAATTACTATCACCCGCAGAACTCACCCGCTCAAAGCAGGCATACCCACACATGTCTGTTAGATCAGATGGGGTGAATGATAAGCGTTCTGGATAAATTAACTGGGTCGAGTAATTTGAACTCATAACTATGGTCCGCTGCTGATTGGTATAATTATCTGGACACCAGCGGGAACGAAACTGATCGAGGTGTTATACTGGCTGCATACTTGACGGCGCTGTAACAGTTACGGATGTACCTCTATTAAATCTAAATTGACATGGAACTGTCTTTGTTGTGTAATTGTCTCGATCCGCAGGACTGACAATGACTTGAACAGCATTACTCGGTTGATTGGATGTCATGGACAAAATTAACAATATCTTCTTGTGAATATGTGCCTGAGAACGTGTAAGTTTCGGCTGGCCCAAGGTCATGTTGCTGCGTAGCGGGATTAGGCCGGTTCCACCCGGTAAGCGAGGCCCATGTAATCGTATAGTTGCCTACGTTCATGTCTTCAAGAATTTCATAACCTTGGCCATTTTCAGTCTCTGGACCTACGAGAGACCACGTAGGGTTGATCGAGTCTGGATTCGGATCAATAACGATTGTTCCCGGCATGGGCTCATAGGCGCCTGTGATTTCAAGTGAGCCCGCTGGACCTAGTTCGCCCTGAAAGACTGCCGGACTTGGCGTAATCCAGTTATTATATGATCCCCAGGACAGAGAATAGTCTCCAGGTTCCTTGTTGGTGAGAACTTCTACACCTCGACCATCATAACTTGTATTTGGGCCGTCGAGATGCCATTCGGGCTCAATGGATGTTCGGTTGCGGTAGGATTGTTATCGAGCCAGGTGGAGATCACTGTCCTATAAATGAAACTCTTTCCCCCTCAGCAAGAGTTTTCTGCTCAACTGACGGGTTGGGTAAGCCCCTCTGTCACGTTTGCCCAAGTTATCGAGTATTCTCCTGTTGGAGCACTTTCCAAGTTGTATTTCCTCTTGCAGACCTTTCGGTTGGACCAACAAGACTCCAGGAGCATCTATATGTTCTGGTACGCATGATATGATGATTGTTCCGACAGACTCCGGGAGGTTTGTGTTCATCGTCTCCACCATCAAAAATACCACAACCGACGAGTGAAGCGCTTCCAAATATTGCAAAACAAAAATAATGCCTAAATTTAGATCTTTGTTGGATGCTCATCAAGTTACCTCCCACATTCGGCGCTCAATGATAATGCGAATCGACAATATGTTGTGAGCTTGATTTTACAAAAACGAGTATAGTTGACAAGTGTCGATTTCATGGGCATGCCATTTGGTATATTGGGCGACAAGGGGATGTCTTGTAAAACGGTATTCGATCACGATGCCCCGGAAATGCCCATAGGTTTCCTCCTCAGTCAATCCTGTACATCCTAAATTATTGAGGCACCTCATTATTCTTGGACGCTAGCATACAAAGATGAACCTATTAGAATGAAGATGATATACCTACAATAGCTCCATGTTTGCTCATCAAGGAGCAGTGGTTTCATTTCCAGCCAGAACTTCCCCCTGTTGCTTGAATCTTCTCTTACTGACTCTACGGCCTCGATCGTAGCCTGGATAAATCAATGCATCTAACAACTGGCAGATGTATACGATGGCTGTGTATGAAAAAATCTGCTGATACCATGTATTGTGATTCTTATAGTCTTCATAAAATAGATCCCACTCCGACCTCAATGAGGTCCTGTTCATTTTTCGATATCGGAGTTAACTTGATTATGCTTCCAGACTGTCAGCGCAGCCCCGGCGATAAAGAACCACTATGGAAATACCATCCAGAATCACCACATTTCTTTGCCGTAAGCCCGGCACAAACGCATAGCCCCATCCAGCGTCTTGGGCAAGGTTTCCCAATGTGGTAGCTTTTTCGAGACGATCGTCCATCTTCCTTTGTATCCTTCGGCTAAATTAATGCGGACGGTGTTTATAGGAAACAATTCTCCAGGAAGCAGAACCGCTCCTCATCGCCTTTCCAAGTATCCGCAGGCTTGGTATCGCCAACAATTTCTGCAGTTAACCTACTGCACCTCTTGTAGACATGAGCCTTGACATCGCGACCGTCTGGTCCAGCTAATGGCCAAATCGCTGTACTATCTGGAGCAGAAATCGTCATCGGCAGAACAGAGATCGCGCCCGGTCGCATAAATGCTTCGGCGGGTCTCAGTGATATTTCGAAGATACGCTTGCCCCTCTTGGAGCCAAATCGGCCCCATACCTTTGATCATTTCCACCGGATTAGCTAACATCAAGATTGTTTGCCCGCTTGCTCTATGTTGTCATTAGATTGTATGAAATTGCTGTAACACAGATCTAGCACCTGATTTTTTAAAGCATACGATGTGTTTTCGCTTAGTGATTGTGCACCTGCGGAGGTGATGATAAATGTCATAAGCAGCGAGAGTCGGGTCAAATTCTTTTAAAAGAAACCACTTCATTCTTGCATCGACGTTCCTCCCCTAGGGGGATGAGGCGCTTTGTGGAGCTTTCGTTTCTGAAGTACACCTCTATGTCGATCTCAACTTCCGACCCCTCGGTGTCTTCCATTATTCGTCAATGACAAGGGTCCTCACAATTACTAATCACATCTCGTCCACGTGAACTGTAAGACGGCGTTTGAATAGCGGTACGCGTGCAGGCCATGCCAAACAATATCCCAGGTTTCCAGTGTCGTGTTATCATGATATTCTCGCCCAGGGTGTACGGTTTCCATCCCGGCCCTGAATCATCTAACAATAAATTCTTAAAAGCCATGATGGTCCTTTTCGCTGCTGTACATATCCATTGCCAAGTAGCACTCTTCGTTGGCTTTGATTCGTATTTCAAACATACCACCCCTACCCATGGCGCTCAAGCATTTTGCGGCCCTATCAAGTTCGCTAGCGTTTGTGGCATTATCACAACCTGTTGCTGCCTCACTTAATTTCTAGCTCTCGACGCCAAGTCGGAGCATCTTTTGCGCTGCGATCACTTTCGATCATTGCAAAATGCTATTAGTTCAGTTTTTAAGTGATCGTAAGATGCCTGTTCTTCTGTGTCCCAACATTCTTCCTTTTGTGTGCGCGCTGAAGTAATACTGTCACTCATGGAATGGAGCTGGTTATTCGAGTAATCAATCTCTAACTTCTGTTTTAAAGCGCATCCAATCTCGCAATATATTCGGATGCAAATGGTCCACTATGGTTTGTATTTATCCAAACCCCTAGGCGGCACCAAAAGTGTTGAATGCTGTTCTCAAGATCTGCTTGAGACAAGATACAGGAATCTTGGGCGCGTGTTACGGGTGAAAGTTTTCCGCGTAATTCGCGTACTCTGCTTGAAAGAGTGTCTCCCCTTGTCAAAATATTTGTCCAGCGTCGTATTGCATTGCTGTCACAAATTACGATTTCCAGACTATCCCACAACGAAACCAATAGCGCGTCGTAGCGGGCGGTCACTATATCCGCGAACCTATTTCTCAATTCATGGCCAGCCTTAGGACCGTAAAATCTTTGTCGCAAGCCATCGAATCCTTGGGTATTAACTCGCCAGCGCTCGACACTTTCAGATAATTCAATCGGATACTCTACGGGACTGCTTGCTTCAGAGTCGATCCAGTTGACCAGACTGACACTCAGCGTATCTGCCTGGCCGCATATCGCATCCCACTCCCGCTCGTGGCTTGACCGCCAATTTGACAGAGCTACGAAATGCGCCGCTGTGAACAAAACTAACAGTGCAACAGTGAGGGTGGCTTGCATGACAACTCGCCGACTGCGTGATTCGGCAATATTTCGGTAAAGCCACCGCACGGGTGCCGTAACGCCGCCGCGGTCGGTCTCGCGGAGGGATCTCGTGTGCCGCTGCCGAGACCCTGGCCGTGCTTGCGAGGAAGCACCGAACTCTCATCCCCTTGCGTATAAAAGGCCCCGTCGTTGATGCTAGGCGCCGAAGTGTGTCGCCCAACATCGTTGCCCTGTTGTTGCCGAACTCTATGGCGACGCGGTGGAGTGCATCCTCTACGATTCGTATCTGCTTACCTTCACTAGTCGATCCCAAGTCTTCGCTTTCCAGCCATTGTGTGAGGTCGTACCAAGGACAGGCCTCAAGCCCAACAAGCACCAGCCCCACATCTGAAAGTCGCGATCCTGCGTCACAGACAGACTTAAATAAGTCCCGAAGTACACCGACTGTATGGTCTACGATTTCATGTGATGCCGAACTGATGACACCGATGTCGACGAGTACGAGCGCTGCATCGAAGGATCGCCGTGTGCCATTATTACCTGTCTCCCGATCGAGAGCCTTCATATCTTCAGGAATCCAGGAATTAGATCGATTCCGATGAGGGGGCGGTTCTCTGCATACATCCAATCCCCATGTCAGGGGTGCGCTAATTGTGCTTCTATCTGTGGATAACACAGACCCCATGTCTGGCTCACGCCAAGCCATATGAATCCGATCGTCTGGCTTGCCGCTGCACACCTTAAGCGCAGCCAAATACTCCGAAACATGCTCCATCGACATTGCGATCACAGCGACCCGTTTCCGGGACACATTTGATCGGCTGCCTGCGCCTAGGCTTCCGATCATCTGAAGAAGTTTTCGCACAGATGCGATAGCCTTCATGGGCGACCTTCCGGCATCTGTAACATATTTCTACCAGACAACAGAATGAGTAGATTGACCACAAGAAATGCCAAGATGAACACAGTCATCATCCAGTGATATCCCCTCCCCACCGTGAGACGGGTCTGTATGTTCCGGAACCAGGAGGTCCAGTTGCCGGCGTGATAACTCTCCATGTCTATACGATAGATGTCGAGGAAGACATTCAAACTCTCCAGACCTCGCCAACATAATTTTCGAACATGTGCATTTGACATCGCATTCTTGAGCCCCATGATCTCTGATTCATGCCCGGTCGATCCGTCGCGTCGGGTCCAAGCGAAGAGCAGCAACGCGTCGATGATCATTTCCACAGTAGCGGGATGTTTTGAGAAATCCGATGTAATCCTCTCGAGTTTGCTCTTGTCAAATGTACCGGCTTCGGCCAGAACACCCACGGGAAACTCAAGCAGCGCGCTGGCAGTTTGAGGCAACACGTTTTGGACAAGACTTCAGAATCGGCGGGTAGATATCGGATCGGCCGAGATCCAGCCATGATCCTGATTTTGTCAGCGATACTAGTGTCCGATGCGGCTGTCCTATTTTGTTCAAGAGTGCGATATCCAGCGTGTAGGCGATCAACATGCAGATCGCTCTGGGCTGGGATCCCGTGCCCAGCCTCGGATCCCGGATGTCAATCTCCAAGGACTTTGCCGCATCCTTTAATTCCCCGTATTCAGAAGTTGCGATTGTTTTAGAAAGCGCCGCTAACTCCAACGCAAAGCGCTCCGTCATTTAATCCTGGAGCGCCACCTGGAGGCGTGTCAAAACGACTCTCAGATCGGATGCCAGCATCCCCTCCATCTATGTCACCATCCGATAAATGCCGATATTCTCGCGGATTCGATTCTCGTTCGCCGCCGCCAGTTCTCGGTCGATAAAAAGGTAGATGAACTCCGCATCCATCAAGCGAGTAACTGACGCAAACAGATCGTTGGATGGCGCTTCCCGTCGTCGCCAAATAGCCGCATGGGACGCTATGTATCCAGTCACGGCATCGAAGCAGTAATGTAAGTTCGCATGGCTATCCAGCAATTCCGGAACGTCCTGTCCCGCTACAAAGTAGACCAGACCTGATCCATTAAGGTCATTGTGGTCAAAGGGGCCAAAGCGAAACCGAAGAAACGCTCCGACGGAATCCGTGGCGACTTCATCCGACATCATGTGCAGAGGCTCATATTCGTTATTGCCGATTCTTATCCGTCCCCTCTGGCTCTGCTTCTGAAGAAGTCGGCTGCTACAAGCGGCTAGACTCGAAATTACGCGTCGCAGCAATGCCGCATCATCGCGAAGCAATCCGTGCTGAACAGGAATGCCGATTTGCTCCGTGTCAAACTTGATTTGACGGATGTTTGTGGCAAGTGTGTTGAGTCCACAGATTGCAACTGTCCTGATCTCGAGAGCAAGATCGAGTAGACGACTGACAGGTGAATTCGGCGGTAGCCCCCTCAACTTGGCGGCAGACGTCTCCAATGCTAGATGCATAGCAGCCAGATGGCATTGTGCTTTGATTTTCTGCTGGGAACTGATTTCGGAGTGGTCCTGCAGAGTTGTTTCGAAATGCTCGATGCCGGCTTTCACGTTCCCCACGGAACGTTCAATTTCACCTATCAGATCGCGATAGCGCCTATCTCCCGAGATTCTCACGCAAGGCGGGATGAACTTGGTGTCGAGTTCAACGCCGCTCCCCGTTTTTACGAGACGCCCTACGATGACACCCACCCTATCCTCATCGTGGGCCTCCTGCAGATTGACGATGCGGAGCTTCAGAAAGGCACCCGCCACGGTCGGTGCCATGGATCCTGGTTGGTGCCGTCGCCGCCCGGCTGCCAGCCGGTGACCTCAACCAGGACCAGCATATCTCCCGAGATGTCTTTCAGCGGGATCGGAATCTCTGGGGGCCCTTTCGACTTGTGTCATCAGCAAAACCACCGTACGAATAATCCGCTCCGATCGAGCCCTTGAATCCTAAGCAGTCGTACATTGAGAATACTAGCCTCGATATCGGTTTCGAGAAGCAGTGGGCCGGATCCGCTCGGTAACCCGCTTTCAACCAAACCGAAATCGGCCTGACAGGTCGCGTGCGTAGCGGAAATCTGGTGCAACCAATAATCCTGTTCCTTCGCGTAATCCTCCGCTTCAGGAACCCATCCATGCTCAAAATACACGGGGTAAATAGGCTGTTCGTATCGGAAGACGTTTTCCACCGCAACCTCTCCCTTCGTTTCCGGAACTCGTGAAGTCAGCGGATGCTGCAGTAGCCCACGGGTGCTCCGCCGATGGCGGCGCCGTCGACCCCATCATTCCGGCTGAATTTCAAAGATATCCTGACGCCACAGGGAATGCACCAGAATTCCAGCATCCGCAAGAATTCGCCTATTCCTCCGAACACGTTCGTCAGCTTCTGGATTTGCGCCGAATCGCAACCGCTGGCGATGAAGCACCAGATCAAAATACGGGTATCTGACTCTCCGCCTACAGCCATACTACCAACGGCTCGACTCTGTGTTGATTTGAGTGCTCGTGACTGCCGGGCGGTTGCGCTGGACATGATCTCTAGAGAGAGATCCGCTCCGGTCAATAGGTTGACGACATAATTTACCAGATCTGGCGTTCCCCAGTGTCGACAGACCCATTCCCAACTGGCATGCATCCGTTCACACTCGTTATTGTATCGCCCGCTCCCTTCAAGACGAGCCAAGAACTCAGGGGCACGGAGGTTGGTCACTGATGTTCCGTACAGGCTCGGTAATTGAGCTATGGTGGCGAATCTCGTCGCTGAGTCGCCATCGAGTGCGAGTGTTGCATCCAGGGCCTCGTCAATGAATCCGAAAGCGCGGTCGAGCCTATCCCGGTCCACGAGATTGGGCGGAAGCATCATTTCCGGCAAATTCGACAAAAGAGAATGCATTTCGCTCGGTATCATATCCGCCCAGCCGTAAATTTACAGTCGACCAGCACCGGGGATGCAATGATTGAGGAAATTGCATAACAACATTCCGACTCAAGCATTTCCCTGGATATTGCCGGATGCATCTCTGAACGAAGCGTGCCGGTTATCCGTAGACCCGTGGTGTACCGTCGACGATCCAAAACCGGCCCCCATTCCACGGCGACGTCCCTGATGAATGGAGCATAGGATTCTGCAACGAATTGCTCGACATCCCAGGGAGAAAGTGGCCTGAAGCCTGTTCGTATCCAGTTATCGACAAGACCGATGGCGGATTCCGTCGCGAGCGGAGGTCGGCCACCTGAAGTTGGCAACAGGTTAAAGATTTTGCACCGGCTACTTGAGTCTTTGTCACTGAACTGGGTGAGTTCACCACGCTCGATACCGTTACCGGAGTCTCCACCTGTCATCGCATAGGTGACCTGATACCCGACGAGGAGATCATCTGTTTCTGGCATATCGGCCGCCGAAAGGTGTACAACCAGTCCTGAGTCAGTCCAACTGATGTCGAACCGTGGCGTTTGTTTGGATACTATCGACCAGCCCGGTCTCCAGTCCCGTACCGTCGTTGTTCCTCCGCGAGTTTCCCATGTACGCACTTGCAGCAGATCGAAGAATGATTCCTTATCGTATTCATTGTCGTCACACAGACGGATGATGCGCTCGGAATAGGGCAACACAGCCCCCTTGGCGTCTTTGGGGAAATTTGCAATGCGCTGATCTGCTGCGATAAACCAATTACGATAGAAGCCATAAAAGCAGTCATCAACTTGACCGGAGGCCGGCATCTCCATTTCTATCCATATCCAGACATGCTCGGGATGTGTGTCGATCAGCGTAGCCAATGGATTCGGCAATGGTATCGACGGATCTGGATCACATCGTTCAATATCTGCAAGCATTTCCAAATCGAAGATATTTGACTCATAGCGTGCCGCTAGTGCTCCGGGATACCTGAGTGGCGAGAAGCCGAACTGAGAGCCCAGGTATCCCCCAGCATGCGTTCTACTCGGTGACGACCATGCGGGAACAACAGCTCGACGAACTCTACCGTCGCGACAAATGCGCCAGTGTGCGTACTTCAGAGAACGCAGAAGTACGGGATCGCCCTCAACAAATATTCGATCTCCAGCTACGATTTGCCCATCGATCTGCAAAACAATTGATGTTCGCTTCCCGGTATCTCCAGGCCTCAGCCCCCTTGCTCGCGAAGTGGGCGGCCCCGTCAAGTCCGATCCACATGCGAGCTCCACCACACTCTCGTCCTTCTCAGAAAGGTGGTGGACATGCAAGACTCCCCCTCGACGTAAGGAGACATCTGTCAAAGGTCGGAACTCAGAGCGGTGGATCGAAAACGACGGCGTTACCTTGCAGCGAGATCTATTCAAATCGATGATTTCTTGCTGTGGGTCGACGTGGAGCACGGTTGTTGACGGCAGCGGTCCCTGCCAGCGAGGGACAATACGACGGAGGAAGGAGGAAAGCGCGGCTGAGGCTCGATCCGCCGCCGCGGTTTCGATTTCCGCGATCCGCGATGCCAACGCCTGCACTAGCAGACGTACGGCGGGATCGTCTGCCAGGGCGTTTTTTTTATTGCGCTGCTCTTCCAAAATGCGATCCGCGATGCGGTTCGCCCGCACATCTCCAACTCCACTCGTCATGACGTTACGTCCAGTCTATTTCCTGGGGGGCAGAGAAATCTCGACTTCATCCATACCCGGACCCGAAAAGACGACTTTATCGACTGCGAGCTCGATTGTCTCGTTGAGAGCCGGAGCATGAGTTGACGCTGACAATGAACAATTGATGATCCGCGCATTCTCCAGGCTGATCATTCTGAAGTGGTCTTTAGTCACCTTGTCAACCTCGAAGAACTTAATTGTTACCTTGAAAAGCTCTTCCTTCTGTTTCATCTGGGCCCACAAGGAGTTACCGTCTGCAACCGGCTCCGCGAAGCTCCTGCTGATGCGGACGAAATCAATATTCGGCTCAGCGCCACACTTGCGGCTGTGGGGATCAAAGGCCCGATCTGCGGTGAAAGAGATTTCATTGACGTTGGAAATCGTTGTGCTTTTAATCACTACTTCGATCCTCGGCATGGCTTACTCCTTTATTCTCGGGTTGCGGGGCATGAAGCTCCACTGCAGTCCCTGTTCGACACCAATTGAGTCGCCGGCGCGAACGTATGACACGTTGATCTGATACACGGCATTGCTGAGCGCGACGCTATTGACCCAGGCGCGAACACCTGGCAGGTATTTTCTAAAGTCGCGCTTGAGAGCCGCCTCTGCGTTCTGTTTGACCTCCTCTTCGCTGGTGCCTAAGTGGTCCGGGATCCCCATCTCGCGATCTGCACCAACACTTCCGCGAACGGTAGCGGCCAGGATCTCAATGATCCGCTGATCGGTTTCGCGAACTCCGGTTCGCTCCAGGAGTCCTGACTCTGCGAGGACGAGCGGTAATGCTATGTGCAGTCGTTCCAATGTCTCTCATCCCTACACTTGAAACAACCCACGCGGGATTGATGCCGCCCGAACTAATTCAGGCGGATCATCGCGCCTTTAATAGCGATTTCTCCCGAAGCCTCCAGGGACAGATTTCCATCTGCCTTGATAGCCGTGCTGCCGCGCGAAGTTATCTCGATTCCGCCATCGACAGTGATCGACAGGGCTCCGCCCTTGATAGCGACGGAACCGTCGTCGCTGATAATCACACTAGCAGAGCTAGCATTCAACATCACAAGGGTTTTTTCACCTTCGCAAACGGTGATCATCGCCTTGCCGGAGCCTGCACTTCCGACAATCTCACACACCTGATCGTTCTCGCGAAGCAGAACCGTAGTACCACCAGGTAGGTGGTGTCCGCAAGCCGTGCCTGGGAGGAAATCATCTCCCGCCACAATCGGCGTGTCGGAATTGTGCAGAGATCCCAACCAGACTAATTCCTGGGCAGCGCCATTCAGACTTGCAAGGTACAACTTCGTCGGCCAGGCGTGGCACCCATCGAGAATAGCCCTGAGGCGTCGCGATATCCGTGAGTCCACGTATCCAATCCGACTCGATCTTAAATCCGTCTAGGTTCATCTGCACGCGCACTCGGCCAAGATTCTCTGGATCGTCATTTGCAGACACGATCCCCCGGACGAGAAGAGGAACGGCTAAGCTACGCACTGCAGAACGGCCGATGGACGGAATTGGTATGCAGGATTCTGGAGATTGACCTGAGCAAGTTGCGTAAAAAAATCCGGTTGATTCACCATCGCGTTGATAGAAACACCCGCTAGCGGTGACCGCCATGACGCCGCCGCCGTGGATCCTGTCGGGCAGTGCGATTGAATCCCCGACTGAAGGTCCCGGTCGATACAACTTGACATGATGCGCCAGTTGGCGCCCCGTCACCAGACTTGATAGTGTGGTCAATTGCCGATCGAGATCATCTGAACAATCGATCTCCATCATCGGCAGCAGTGTAGTCGGAGCCTGCGCTATGGATTGCATAGCCTGTCGGAGCAGGTCTGCCGAACCAGGTCCGGCCGGTTCCCGCCATTCCCGGCCATAATCTTGCCCGTTTAAATAGTTACGGTAGTAAATACCAGGCCGCAAATTACAGGCTTGTGCAGTATAGCTCCACTCAGCGTCGTCTAGATCCTCCGCCTTGTGAAGTCGCCCACCCGAGAAGGGATCGCGGGTCACCCTGAGTGCATCCTGGTCATCGAAGAGCCAATATCCTCCCGCTGCGAGAAGATGCGAGAGAAACGCAAGGTCCGACTCGCCCTGCTGAACACGATTCATCACTGACGGATCATCATCGAACTCGGCCCGGCATCTGAGTCCGTGTTCTTCAGCCAGCAGATTGACGATCTCGCCTACACGAAGCCCCGACCAGAAGCGAACGTTTTTTCTTTTTGCGAGTCGCTCGCTGATGCTTCTGACCTCAAGTGTGATTCGGTGCAGACCGCGTCCGGAACTTCCGGCACCCGCTATACGCAACTTTGCAAGGGTGACATCGCCCATAAAGTCGTCTACGCAGTCATCCCCCGAACGGGGAACGAGCCGCACGCCCAACTGTGAGCCGATCAAATCATGAGGTCGAAATGAGAAACCGGAATCGGACTCGCGTACGAATTCAAGTCTGGCGAGTCCGGGGTGAAAGACGGATTTCCGTGCTCGATAGGAGACAAACCCGCTCTCCAGTTCGTCGAGAACGGACGAGGATACACGGGGCTAAAATTCAACTCGATGTCGTACAGGACGTCCACCAACAACCCCCATCTTCAATGCTGTGCCGGCCGTATCTA
Organism: bacterium; assembly: GCA_016719645.1. Lineage (GTDB taxonomy): Bacteria > Krumholzibacteriota > Krumholzibacteriia > LZORAL124-64-63 > LZORAL124-64-63 > PNOJ01. The sequence continues at coordinate 75,784 of JADJYS010000028.1, read as the reverse complement.
AGATCACACCTCGTTGATGTTGCCCGACGTGATTTGGCCCGAACGCTGAAGTTCGGCTGAAATCTGCAGGTTGAACGTATCGGCATATTTCGCAAATTGAAGCTTGAGGATCACATCGAAGGCACTGTCCGAGTGCTTGTTCTCCACTACAGACACCGAGCCGTAGGTGATCCAGCCGCGGTCCACGCAAAGATTCAGGAAATCCTGCAGGACATCCTCGATGCGGCTGCGGGCAAAATCATCGATTTTCTTGAACATGAACAGTGCAAGTCGATGCGCGATGCACCGACCGATAAAAGTCTTGGTGTACGTGATCGGGTAGACGCAGGTGCCATCTTTGTTGCAAAGGGTTTTGTGGCCGAATGCGACCGCACCGCGATGCTTGTCGTGACCTTCATTGATGACCGGGTTAACATGGAATTTGTCCGCAAATTGCGCATCAGCGCTCTTCGTCTGATTAATGAACACCCGCGTTCCGGTCGCATTTTTAAAGTTATCCTTGAGCCCCGCGATGGAATCTACGAGGTTGCCGGAAACTGCATTGTTGTAGTAGCGGCCGACAACAAATGCGGTCGGAGGAAGGTACATACCAAATTCGTCGCCCAATTCGCCGTCCCGGGCGTGGGCGATACGCGGGTAATTGGCAAAGAGAGCGACATGGTTCAGATACGGCTTATCCCCCGAGGGATTCCCAAGGTCAACGCTCAGGAACTCCTTGATCTTGTCGAGATTCGCCAAATCCGGGATATCGGTGAAGAGTACTAGGCCGGCACGCTCTGCCAGCTTACCCAGGATCTCGATAGACTCGGGACTTGAGGCTCCTCCGGGCGCGATGATAGCCGTGAAAGCTTCGTCCTTTTTGAGAGCGTCAGCTCGATCCAGTACAAAATGACGCAATTGCCCGCTCAAGGCCTGGCTCTTGACCAGATCTTCTGTCGACATATTCAAGAGGTAAAGTTCTAGCTCCTGCGAAATCCCGGCAGACGCCGAACGCATCATTTCCCCAAGCGTCCGATAGGTCTGTTCAAGGTCCCAAGTCTTCTCGTAAACCTTGTCGAGATTTCTCTTGAAGCTAACCTGGGTCTCCAGAATTGGCTCCTGGATCTGTGCCAATACGTCGCCAGATTCCATAGCCTTCGACAACAACTCCTCGAGCAGGCGCAACCGCTGGCGAAGCACGTTTCGCGCGAGCTTGCGGTTCGGGGGACTTGTCCCCGAGAAATGCCGTGGAGCGTTTATCCCTGGGATCTAAGGCCTCGACGCCGGGGATGAACTCTCCCCGGGTCGTTTGACCGGGACGCACAACATCTCTCAAGAGATCAAAGGTTTTCTGATCTACCTGAATGCGCCCCTTGATTTCCTCGCTCATCCTTAACCTCGCTTGTTATTCGTGCAGAAATCGGGAAATCAGGCTTCGTCCTTGCCGAGAATTTCCAACAGACTGCTGATGGCATCCCTGACTTCTCGGCGATAGGCCGCATTATCCCCCAGTTTCTCGATCGAGCGGGGCGGATTGCTAAAATCGTCCACGATCCGCTGCAGCAGTTCCTTGCGCCAGTAGAGCTCCATGAGCACGGGGTTGTTGCTGATGAGCTTTTCTTCAGCAAAATCCTCAAGGCTGCGGAAATTATAGACAACGGCCTCGCAAGGGGTGTTCAGGCCCGCCATGAGCTCAGGTACAACCTCCACTCTTGGCTTGAAGGCCCCGAGTGCCTCTTCGACCGTCTGCACCTTGACGGGGTTGACGTTATCCACCGCGTCGTCGTTCAAGCCTGGCATCATCACCAGACCCTTGAACAGGGGCATGAAAGATACAGATGCTTCCGATGTGTCATCTTTGGGAATGATCTTGACGCCAGGCTCGCTCATGGCTCATCCCTCCCGGGCATGCTGTTTGTCCAAGGCGGATTAATCCGCAGCAATCTCGAACTCGATCTCTCCGTCTACGCCCCTGCACACGAGATCTCGTGTCTCGGTCGGGTCCGACAGGACCATATTGGCCAAGGGCGTCGTGAATTTGCGCCGGATTGCGCGGTGCAGGGGCCGCGCGCCAAATCTAGGATCGAAACCCGACGTGGCGAGCTGATGCACAACAGCGGGGTCCACATCAATCCGGCGAGACCACTTCTCAGAAAACCGATCGGTGACCTGCGTCAGTTCGCTCTCAACGATCCTGCGTACGTGGTCGATTTCCAGGGGACGAAACACGACAAATTCGTCGAAGCGATTTACGAACTCGGGTGCGAGCCCCTTCTCCGTAAGACGGTACCGAATATCCGGCCCCATGTCATCAGCATTATGGCCGGCCTTTAATTCATTTGTAATCCAATCACTTAGTAGATTTGAAGTGAAAACTAACATCGCATGATCGAAGTGTGCGCGGCGCCCCTGGCTGTCCGTCAACCTGCCGTCGTCCAGGATTTGGAGGAACAGGTTGAAGACGCCTGGATGCGCCTTTTCTATTTCGTCAAACAGCACAACTGAATGCGGGCGGTTCCGGATGGACTCAATCAGATAGCTACCTTCTCCGTAGCCTTTCAATCCAGGAGCGGCGCCGATTAGCTTGGCGACCGCGCTCTCATCGCGGTACTCGCTCATATCCAAACGCACGATATCGCGCGATCCGCCAAAGACCGTCTCCGCCAACACCTTCGCCAAATAAGTCTTACCGGTGCCCGTCGGCCCCAGGAAAAAGAGTGATGCTGCCGGCCGACCGGGCGGATTCAAGCCCGCTCTCTGCCGGCTAACAGCTTCTGCCACTATGCGCACTGCATCTTCCTGCCCGAAGATCCGACTCGAAAGCGCCTCGTGGAGATCAAAGGATCGTCCGGCATCCACAGACTTGAGACGATCGATTGGAATTTCCAGCTTCCTTGCGACACATGCCGTGACATCGTCTCGCGAAAGAACCTTCGATGAATCGATCAGTGACGGCAGCCAATCGCGCAACTGAGTGACGAAATCGTCGAAATAGTCGGCTGAAACATCAGACTTCATATATCTAATAATATTCTCGGGAACTTGTCGGTGGTTTCTTTCAGCAGATCGAATGACCGCACCCGCAAGTCGAAACACCATGTCCTGATCCGGATTGTCTGAAATATGGTCCAGCAGGCGTCGGGCCGTATTCGCCATGAATGCAACCTCAGCGACCGTTTCCTCAAGGATCCCAAGACCGGAGGCGGGCATGGCGCGTTCCTGCTGATACTCTCGACCACATCTGATCGCTTCCGACTTCGCAGAGTCGCTGATCTCGATCTTATAATGATCTTGTAAACAGTTACTCGAAGAATCCATGATCCTGGTCATGATTTCATCTGATGGTTCGTCGATAAGGATTGGGGTGAAGCGCCTAGCGAGAGCTGCATCTTTCTCGAAATATTTTGAGTACTCTGCATCCGTCGTCGCACCGATGACACGCAAGCGACCAGAGGTTAATCGGGGTTTCAGCAGATTTGCCGCATCGACGCCGCCTTCTGTTCCGCCAGCCCCAACCAGCATATGGATCTCATCAATGAAGAGAACTGATTGATCGTTAGTGTTTTCCAAGTCGTCGAGAACACCCTTCAGCCGTTGTTCGAACTCGCCGCGGTACTGCGTCCCTGCCAGCAAGGACGCCATGTCTAGTTCCAGGATCTGGATCCCATCCAACATCCGAGGTACGCCACCTCCGGCGATACGCTGCGCAAGCCCTTCGACGACAGCTGTCTTGCCGACTCCAGGCTTTCCAGTCAACAGCGGATTGCTCGCCCTACGCTTGCTGAGAACGGCAAGAATGAGATCGATCTCCTCGTCGCGCCCAACAACCGGATCGAATGCACGATTCTCTGCGAGTTGGCTCAAATTGCGGCAATAGCGATCCAAAAACTGCCCGACTATCATGCCGGAATCGCTGGCGGAATTATGGGGCTCGGTTGGGGCTGGATTCTCGACATTACCCGTCAAGAGCCGCAATGCGGCCTTCGCGGTTCCTACGTCACGCCACGACACTAGTCCAGATACAATGCAGGCGCGTGCCATTTGGGCGGGCGTGATCTTGTCGCTGCCTTCCTGGACGCTATAACGTTCAGCGAGGGAGGTGGCTCGTCCGGTCAGCAATAATGGCGAAATCCTCGCGGAGCGGATCCTGTGGGGAGCGGTAGGGCGACCTCCCAGGATTTCGTGGAGGTCCGACATAACTGCTGTTGCTACTGCTTCCGAATAGCTCGGAACCCATGCAGGTGCCCGGAGGACCGCACACAGGAAATGCTCAGAAGACACTTCCTCGTGCTGCATCTCAGCAGCAATCTGTTCAGCAACAGAAAATGCCTGGAGGCCGGCATCGGAGAATCTAGAATCAACGTGCATCATAGTTCTCCTGCCCTCCCTCAACTACCGGCCAAGACAGCGGTCGCGCCCGATGTCACGACGCCTCCATGGGTAGTCGCATCACCAGCCCTCACTATTGGCTTGCCGCCCGCCTGGACCGTTCCCGAGCCTGTGATCAGCGTATCCGGGGGTCCGCTGCATGACGCCAAATCACCAACCACGGCAACGGGTTGACCCTCTACCAGAACCGTTAGCATGCCGGGGCCCGCCAATGGTCCACCGATATGTGGGGTCGATCCGGTGCTTGCTGGACAGGAGTGGGGGTCGTTAAGTCGCGCAACAGGGGCGGACATTGTTGCCTCCTACACGGAGAACTGCTAAATCCTCGATAAGTTATACCACAATACTCGCGGTCCACTTCAACTTACCCTATCACATTCCCATAAGATCGGTCAATATGGGTATCAGGATAGATGCGAATATTATTGAATTGCGAATTCTTCAATTTTCACAATACTCAACTTACTGCTTTGCGTGACATACAGTTATAATAAATATAGCATTCACTTATACTCGCTCTCTGCAATCGGCGCCATCGCGGATTGATTTATTGTGATGCCTTACCATTCCTCATTGCAGCTGTCGCGCCGGTTCAATAATTTGTCAACTCTTCAGCCCGCCGGCTATAATGCTATCATTGATACGATTCATGACTGTTGCCTTCAACGATAAGGGGTGAATTTTTATTATCGAGAACATGTCTAGGTAACATAAAGGAGGGGCGCTGGTATGGCCTGGCTGGATGTATCAATCGCGAAAGAGAGCTTGGAGAAATATGAAGGAAATGTTGATCACATGTACCTCTGCCCTGAGGGCAAGGTAACGGTGGGGGTCGGTCACTTTATTCCTTCGTCAATATTTGCCACCTCGCTGCCCTTTCTGTATCGCGGTGATCAATTTGGAACTAATCACATTACGGTAAAAAAAGATGATCCCGCAGCACGCGAACACAAGATGCAAGAGTATCGGATGATTCAAGGTAGACCTTATGGGATAAAAATAGCCGCTGAATCGTTCAAGCCGTGTACTTATTTGTATCTAAAATCTGGGGACATCGTCGATCTGTTTAATAAGGACTTCAACACTCATCTTGCCGAAGCAAAATTGCTCTTCAAAAATTTCGACGCTTGCCCCCAATCAGCCCAATTAGCTCTCATCCACCTGATATATGGCGTTGGCAGACCAAAGCTATCTGGATGGGGCAGACTGAGGACTGCTGTCGCAAGTTTCAATTGGGCTAAGGCAGCCAATGAAGTATCTGTAATTCAGTGGCACAACGATAAAAAGGAAAATAGAAACACATTAACAAAGAACCTCATGAATAATGCGGCATCGAGCGTCGACATCCTCCAGAAGTCGCAAAAGCTGGACAACAAATCAAGTAAATAACAATGACAGAATGATAAGTAGACACATGCGGACTTGGCGCGGGCCGTGCGTAAGCATGGGCCGAGACAAGACCGATCCGTCTGATACAACGCTCTGTTAGGCGCTCGCCGATTACTTCTGCCGTTTTTTCACGTGCGAGCCGTTACTTGGATCTCGGCTTCTCGGCATATCTGTCGAGTCTCATCATAGCGTTCGCCTTCGATGATCTCTCAAAGTGCCCTAACGTCACTATTCGCAAGGCGAAGGCATCCCCGGGTCGGCTTGAGGCCGCCCATCCGGGCTCCTGACGTAACTGGCGCTCCACCGTGAATGAGCAGACGGCGTCTGCCAAAGACATCCTCAGCAAGCAGGGCATCTCCTGATGTGGGCTTCAAGCGGACCGCGCCCCAAGGGCCATAGGATGCCTGGTTCCAATCCCTCGTTTCGACGAATTCAGTACCTTGGTATGTAACCGTCGGCGTATTCCCGCGGGATAGAAAACTCGTATCTCCCGGACCCCGAGAGCCTCTTCCCAGTACACGGAATTCCGCCAACGGGCAGCCGTCCCTTTCCACCCTAAGCCAGCCCGCTGCATTCCTGTTCCTGGGCAGTACGACATTTAGATGGAGCATGCCTGCCTCCTCTGCCGCTCCAATACGCGCCTAACAACATCTTCAAGCTGCGGGCGACCTTGGCGCAGGCTGTGCCCTACACGGCCTGTGACGACTATGGCCGCCTGCTGCAGGCTGGGGTTTGTAGCCAACACAACCCCACTATCACATTCATCAGATATTGATACGCTACACTGCCTTTGTAGCGATCAGCCGCTTTCGCAACGAACCGTCCGATCTGCGCCGCAATGATTATGGAGATTCCTAGGGTAATGCAATTCACGCGCAATGCCATTCTCCAATACTTAACCAACTGGCTTGGTCTAACGCTCGCGATATTCTGCGGCGGTTGAGTGCAGTGGAGCCGCCAGCAGGTTCATCGTGTTTTCGCCGTCTCCCTCTGTTGGTCGTGAGCCAATCCGTTCATCATGTATCTGCTTCGCAGTTGTCGATGTAATCTAGAAGCTCGTTCATCTCGGTGCGGGCTTGGCTAATCTGATCGTCCAGTTCAGCAATCCTGTCATCAACCGCTCGCTCGGCGCTTATTCGCGCTTTTTCCACCTTTCGTCGACTTTGCGCAAACTCCTCCTCGGGTGTCGAAGTCATAAATAATGTGCGAGCCACGAATGATGGATCAAGTATATGCGTGAGGTCGTTGATGAAGTACTTTAGAGTCTCCTTTCCCGTCTCCTTCGCCGCCTCTCTTGCCATTTCCTTCGCCGCGCGCCTCACTGCTTCCTTTTCGGCGCCCCCCCATACGGCCCGAAACTGAATTACCTCGGGCCAGTACTTGGTCGACTCGCGTACGAGGACCCTGTTGTCGACTGCTCTCGCTATGGCGCCACTCAGTGAAGCGGCTGGTTTGACGAGTTTGCATGCGGCATATGTCATCAGAGCCGTATGTGCCAAGTTGTTGATAATGGAGTCGAGTTCCTTGGTCGCGGACTGCGCATCATCGACGAGTGTGGTTGCCCTCGCCATTGACCCCAGCAGCCACGCCTTCGCCTCGATGAGACGGGTCCGGCGATCAGCCACGACTCGCATGTACTCCAGATAGCTCAAGCTGATGTCTTGTTTGACGCACTGCTGGCTAGCTTGGAAGCTATCACCTGGGTTCCTGAGAAGTTGATTGAACCAGAAATCCATCATGTCGCGAGACAAATGGAGAAAGGTCTTCATCGCGTCCCCCTAATCTACCTGGTACGGCTAACGCCTACTCGGTGATCTGGAGCTTGCGGCAGATCTCGACAGCCCGCGTGCCGGACTTGACCTGCCTCAGGCCTATGGCGATCTGTTCCTCGGCAAACATGCTCGTCTTCATAGGCGGTCCTTCTACCCACGAGCTGAGGCCACAGATTTGCCCAGTAAAACTACCATAATAACTGGCGGATCAGTCCAAGAATCGGAGAGCAGGGCCTTGACCGGCGGCGATGTTGCGACGTAGAGGATCTCGTTGGTTCGCTAGTCGACAGCACCCGTCACTTCAGCGCCGCATCCCTCTCGAACTCCCGCTTGCTGAGCATGTAGTCGAGGTAGTGCAGGACGCTCTTGACGTGCGTGGTGCGGGAATAGATCTGGGCGAGGTAGAGGTCCGAGAGCGTCGCCCCGCGGACCTGCGCCTCCTCGGCCATGCGCAGCACCTGGGCGGCGTTCTGCTGCGACTCGAACGTCTCCCACCAGGCGCGCTCGGCCGCAGTCGCGGCCTTCCAGCCGATGGCCGCCTTGACCGATTCGACGAGCTTCCCGACATCCTCTGCGGACATGCCTCGGGCATCGGTGTACCCGGGCTTCGCCGGATCCTCGTGCCGCGCCCGCGCCGGGGAATGGGCCAGGACGGCGGCCCGGATCTCGTCGGCCGGCGGCGTCGGACGCGGCGCTCCGTCCTGCGGGCGGGGCTCGCGGACGAGGACGGCCGCCTCGCGCCCCAGCACCGCGCTGGCGGTCACCGTGACCCGCGTGACCCCGTCGTGCGCGAGTTCGGGCAGCCGGAAGTCGACGTCGTCCAGGCTGCGCAGGACGATGCGCGACAGGGCGCGCGCGCCGGTGCCCAGGCCGTCGGCCTCCTCGGCGACCGCGCGCAGGGCCTCGTCGGTGAACTCCAGCTCGACGCCGTGGATCTCGAACAGGCGCTGCTGCTTGGGCAGGATCGACTCCTCGGCGCCGCGCAGGATCGCCACCAGGTCCTCGACCGTCAGCTTGCGCACGGCGGTCAGGGTGGAGAAGCGCCCGATGAACTCGGGGATGAGGCCGAACTCGACCAGGTCCTCCGTGCTCGGCAGCTCCTGCCGGCGCCAGCCGGCGGCGGCGGCGCGGCGCGACGCCAGGAAGCCGATCTGTCCCGACTGATGGTGCTTCCGCGCGATCTTCGCCAGCCCCACGAAGGCGCCGGCGCAGACGAACAGGATGCCCGAGGTGTCGACGTCGGACAGGACGTGGTCGCCGGGGCCGCCCGCGGCCGACACCACGCAGCCGTCGAGGACCGGCAGCAGGGCCTGCTGGACGCCCTCCCCCGAGATGTCGGGCCCGTCGGAGCCCGGGTGCGCGGCGATCTTGTCGATCTCGTCGATGAAGACGATGCCGCGCTCGGCCGCCGCCCGGTCCTTGCCCGCGCGCAGGTACAGGTCCCCGATCATGGTCTCGATGCGGGTCCCGACGTAACCGGTCTGCACCAGCGACGTGGCCGAGACGAACAGGAAGGGCACGCCCAGCATCTCGGCGATGAGGCGGATCATGTAGGTCTTGCCGGAGCCCGTCGGTCCCATCAGCAGGACGTGCTGCTTGCCGAACTCCGGGCCCGAGACCGCGCGCGGGAGGCCCTCCCGTTCGCGGCGGTCGCGGTAGCCGAGGCCCATGTAGTGGCTGTACACCGCGACGCCGAGGTCGTGCTTGGCCTGGTCCTGGCCGTGGACGAAGCGGTCGAGGTAGGCGGCGATCTCCAGGGGCGTGGGCAGCTGGTGGATGGTAGCGGAATCCATGGGGCCTCGTTTCGGGACCATGAAGGCGTCGCTGGCGATGTGGGTCGGTTGGGATGGTCCGGGGGGGCTGACCGGCGCCGATCATAGCGCAGGGGCGGTCGGGCCGGGGCGAAAAAAACGGGCCCCCGTCGCCGGGGGCCCGGATCCGCGTGTTTGGCGCCGGCCGGCCGGCGCTATTTCCCCTTCTTAGCCGCCACCAGCCGCGCCTTCGCCCGCGCCAGCGCCGCCTCGGCCCGCGCCACGTCGACCTTGGCGTTGGCCGGCTCCAGCAGCAGCTTCTTCGCCCGCTCCAGCGCCGCCTCGGCCCGCGTGACGTCGATCTGGTCGGAGGGCTCGCAGCTGTCGACCATCACCGAGACGCGGTTGCCCGCCACCTCGACGAAGCCGCGGCTGACCGCGAAGTGGCTCGTCGAGCCGGCGGCGTCGCTGTCGTCGTGGTGCAGGGTCACCACGCCGGGGACCAGGGCGGTCACCAGCGGGGCGTGGTTGGCCCAGATGCCCAGGTAGCCCGCGATGCCCGGCAGGGTCAGCGACACGGCGTCCGTCTCGAGCAGCTGCTGCTCGGCGGTGGTGATGGTGACCTTGAAGGAGTTGGCCATCGGTCAGCCTTCCGCCTGCATCTTCTCGAACTTCTCGAGCACTTCCTCGATGCCGCCGCACATGTAGAAGGCCTGCTCCGGGCACGTGGTCGTACTCGCCGGCGACGATGGCCTTGAAGCTGCGGACGGTGTCCTCGAGCTTCACGTAGCGGCCGGCCATGCCGGTGAACTGCTCGGCCACGAAGAAGGGCTGCGACAGGAACTTCTGGATCTTGCGGGCGCGCTGCACGGCGAGCTTGTCCTCGTCGCTCAGCTCGTCCATGCCCAGGATCGCGATGATGTCCTGCAGGTCCTTGTAGCGCTGCAGCACGCCCTGGACCGAGCGGGCCACGTCGTAGTGGTCCTGGCCGATGTAGCGCGGGTCGAGGATGCGGCTGGAGGAGTCCAGCGGGTCCACGGCCGGGTAGATGCCCAGCTCGGCGATCTGGCGCGAGAGCACCGTCGTGGCGTCGAGGTGCGAGAACGCGGTCGCGGGCGCGGGGTCGGTGAGGTCGTCGGCGGGCACGTAGATGGCCTGCACCGAGGTGATCGAACCGTTGCGCGTCGAGGTGATGCGCTCCTGCAGGGCGCCCATCTCGGTGGCCAGGGTCGGCTGGTAGCCCACGGCGCTGGGCATGCGGCCCAGCAGCGCGGACACCTCGGAGCCGGCCTGCGTGAAGCGGAAGATGTTGTCGATGAACAGCAGCACGTCCTGCTTCATCTCGTCGCGGAAGTGCTCGGCCATGGTCAGGCCGGACAGGGCCACGCGCAGGCGGGCTCCGGGCGGCTCGTTCATCTGGCCGAAGACCAGCGCCGTGTTCTTGATGACGCCGGACTCCTCCATCTCCAGGTAGAGGTCGTTGCCCTCGCGCGTGCGCTCGCCCACGCCGCAGAACACGGAGTAGCCGCCGTGCTCGGTGGCGATGGCGTGGATCAGCTCCATCACGATGACCGTCTTGCCCACGCCGGCGCCGCCGAACAGGCCGATCTTGCCGCCCTTGACGTAGGGCGCCAGCAGGTCGACGACCTTGATGCCGGTCTCGAAGACCTCGTTGGACTCGCCCTGGTCCTCGAGCGACGGCGGCGCGTGGTGGATGGGCGCCGTCTTCTCGGGGTGGGGCACGTCGCCCTTGCCGTCGATGGGCTTGCCCAGCAGGTTGAACAGGCGGCCCAGGCTCTGCTCGCCCACGGGCACGCGGATGGGCGCGCCGGTGTCCAGCGCCTTCATGCCGCGCACCAGGCCGTCGGTCGAGTCCATGGCGATGCAGCGCACCTGGTTGTTCCCGGTGTGCTGGGCCACCTCGACGATCAGGTCGATCTCCTTCGCCGCGTCGGCGATCCTGATGGCGTTGAGGATGTCGGGCAGGTGGTCCGAGTCGAACTCGAGGTCCACCGTGGGCCCGATCACCTGCACGACGCGTCCGTAGTTCTCGGCCATGTCCTTGTCATCTCCTTGCTGGACCAAGCGGGCTACAGGGCGTTGGCCCCGCCCACGATCTCGCTGATCTCCTGGGTGATGGCGGCCTGGCGCTCGCGGTTGCGCTTGAGCGTGAGGGCCTCGATCAGTTCGCCGGCGTTCTCGGTGGCGGCCGACATGCTGGTCATGCGCGCGCCGTGCTCGCTGGCGAAGGCCTCGCACAGCGTGATGTAGACGCGGTTGCGCAGGTACTGGGGCAGCAGCGCGGCGAAGAGGGCGTCGCGGCCGGGCTCCCAGATGTAGTCGACGGCGGCCTTCGCCGCGTCGTCCCCGCCGGCGGGCGGCGCCACCGGCAGCAGCGTGTCCAGCGCCGGGCGCTGGGTCAGCGTGCTGATGAAGGCCGCGTAGGCCAGCAGCACCTCGTCGGCCTCGCCGTCGGTGAACATCTTCACCACGGCGTCGGCGACGCGCCGGGCCTTGTCGTCGCTGGCGCTGGCGGCGAAGTCGTCGTGCGCGGCGACCACGTCGTAGCCGCGCTTGCGGAAGTAGTCGCGCGCCTTGCGCCCGATGGCGTAGATCGCGCAGGGCCGCCCCTCGGCGATCGAGGCGTCCGCGGCCCGCTGCGCCACGCGCATCACGTTCATGTTGTAGGCGCCGCAGAGGCCCTTGTCCGAGGTCACCACGACCACCAGGCGGCGGTGCACGGCGCGGCGCTCCAGGTAGGGGTGCCCGGAATCGCCCGACTCGGCCAGGCGCTGCAGCAGCTCGGCCAGCTTGTGCGAGTACGGGCGCGCCGAGACCAGCCGGTCCTGGGCGCGGCGCAGCTTGGCGGCCGAGACCATCTTCATGGCCTTGGTGATCTGCTGCGTCGAGCGGACCGAGCGGATCCGCTTGTTGATCGTCTTGATGCCGGCGCCGGCCACGGACGACCTCCTAGGCTTCCTTGCGCGAGGACTTGAACTCCTCGATGGCGTGCTTCAGGGCTTCCTCGGTCGCGGGCTCGAGCTTGCCCGAGGTGCGGATGTCGTGCAGCACGCCGCTGTGCTTCTCGTCCAGGAACGCGTACAGGTCCACTTCCCACTGCTTCAGCGAGGCGACCGGCAGCTCGTCGAGGTAGCCGCGGGTGCCGGCGTAGATGATCGCGACCTGCTTCTCCACCGGCAGGGGCACGTACTGGCCCTGCTTGAGGATCTCGACCATGCGCTCGCCGCGCGTCAGCTGGCGCAGCGTGGCCTTGTCCAGGTCGCTGCCGAACTGCGCGAAGGCCTGCAGCTCGCGGTACTGGGCGAGGTCGAGGCGCAGCGAGCCGGCGATCTTCTTCATGGCCTTGGTCTGGGCGCTGCCGCCCACGCGGGACACCGAGATGCCCACGTTGATGGCGGGGCGCACGCCCTGGTAGAACAGGTCGTTCTCCAGGAAGATCTGGCCGTCGGTGATCGAGATCACGTTGGTCGGGATGTAGGCCGACACGTCCGAGGCCTGGGTCTCGATGATCGGCAGCGCCGTCAGCGAGCCGCCGCCGTTCTCGTCGCTCAGCTTCACGGCGCGCTCGAGCAGGCGGGAGTGCAGGTAGAAGACGTCGCCGGGGAAGGCCTCGCGTCCGGGCGGGCGCCGCAGCAGCAGCGACAGCTGGCGGTAGGCGTTGGCCTGCTTGGAGAGGTCGTCGTAGATCACCAGCGTGTGCTTGCCCTGCCACATGAAGTGCTCGGCCATGGCGCAGCCGGCGTAGGGGGCGATGAAGAGCATCGGGGCGGGCTCGCTGGCCGAGGCGGAGATGATGGTCGTGTAGGCCATGGCGCCGTGTTCCTGCAGGGTCCGGTAGACCTGCGCCACGGTCGACTGCTTCTGGCCGATGGCCACGTAGAAGCAGTACACGCCCGAGTCCTTCTGGTTGATGATCGTGTCGATGGCGATGGCCGTCTTGCCGGTCTGGCGGTCGCCGATGATCAGCTCGCGCTGGCCGCGGCCGATGGGGATCATCGAGTCGATGGCCTTCAGGCCCGTCATCAGCGGTTCCTTGACCGGCTGGCGCGCGATGACGCCCGGCGCCTTGACCTCGATCTTGCGGGTCTGGGTGCTGGCGATGGGGCCCTTGCCGTCCAGCGGCTGGCCGACGGCGTTGACCACGCGGCCGATCACGGCGTCGCCCACCGGCACCTCGGCGATGCGCCCGGTGCGGGTGACCTGGTCGCCCTCCTTGATGTGGGTGTCGTCGCCGAAGATGGCGGCGCCCACGGAGTTCTCCTCCAGGTTCAGGACCATGCCGAAGATGTCGCCGGGGAACTTGATGAGCTCGCCGGCCATCACGTCCTGCAGGCCGTAGATGCGGGCGATGCCGTCGCCCACCTGCAGGATGGTGCCGACGCTCTCGACCCCGAGGTCGCGGTCGTACTTCTGCAGCTCCTGCGAGAGGACGGAGCTGATCTCTTCTGGCCTGAGTTTCAAGGCTCTCTCCTCGTTCTAGCGAACGTTGGTCCGGAACAGTTGCGCGCGCAGCTTGTCCAGGTTCGTCCTGACGGTCCCGTCGATGACGCGGTCGCCCATGGTCACGCGGACGCCCCCGAGCACGGCGGGGTCCACGGTCTTGGTCAGCAGCAGCCGGCGGCCGGTCAGCTTCTCGAGCCTGGCGGTCAGGTCGCGCTCGAGGTCCTCGGGCAGGGGCACGGCCGTGACGACGGTCGCGCGGGACAGGCCCTGCGACTCCTCGACCATGGCCGCGAACTCCCGCTGGATGTCCGCGACGTGCTGGACCCGGTTCTTGTCGATCAGCAGCAGCAGGAAGTGCAGCAGCGTCGCCTCGACGCGGCCGGTGAACAGCTTGCGCACCAGCGCGGTCTTCTCGTCGTGGGCGACCTGGGGGCCCTCGAGGAAGGCGACCAGCGCCGGGTTCTGCCCGAGCGCCGCGACCACCCCGACGAACGACTCGGCCACGCCGTCCAGCTCGCCGGCCTCGCGGGCGGCGAGCATCAGGGCGCGGGCGTAGCGCGTCTCGACGCCGCGGTCACGCATGCGGCATCTCCCCGAGGCTGTCGATGTACTCGCGCACGAGGCGCCGGTGCGTCTCCGGGTCGAGCTTCGTGTTCAGGAGCATCTCGGTCGAGGCGACCGCCAGGGTCACCACCTCGTCGCGCAGGACGACCTGGGCCTTGTGGGCCTCGACGTCGATGTCCTGGCGCGCCCGGTCGAGCGTGGCGTCGGCCTTCTCGCGGGCCTCGGTCCTGATCCGCTCGGCGATCTCCTCGCCGCGCTTCACCGCCTCCTGGACCCGCTCGCGCTCGATGACCTTGATGTCGCCGATCTTCGACTCGAACTCGCCGCGCAGCGTCTGCGCCTCGGTCTTCGCCGTCTCCGCCTTGGCGAAGTCGTCGCGGATCTTGGCGCGCCGGGCGTCGAGCAGGTCGAGGATCGGCTTCCAGGCGAACTTCGCGAGCACCCAGACGACGATCACGAAGCCGATGATGTTCGTCAGGATGACCCTGATGTCCAGATGCATGTCCGAACCTTTCGCGATCGAATGGACGCGGCCGGAGGGTCACGGCCGGACGGCCCCGCGCGTCGCGGGCGTCCGGCGACCCCGGCGGCGGCCTATCAGCCCAGCTTGCCCATCAGCAGGATGACCGACAGCAGCGCGTAGATCGTCAACGCCTCGATGAAGGCGCAGCCGATGATCATCGCGGTCTGGATCTGGCCGATGGCCTCGGGCTGGCGGCCCATGGCCTCCATCGCGGAACCGATGGCGCGGCCCAGACCGAGGCCCGAACCGACGGCGGCGATGCCGACGCCCAGGGGCAGAGCCAGTCCCAGCAGGTTGTTCTCCATGTCTCCTCCTCACCTTTCACGGTCGTGGTTGACGGGTCGGACTAACGGGATCAGTGCCCGTGCCCCGCCGCGGCGTGCTCGTGCTCGCCGTGCGGCAGCATCAGGGCGATGTAGATCGTCGACAGCAGCGTGAAGACCAGCGCCTGGATGGTGCTGGTCAGCATCGCCAGGAACATGATGGGCACCTGGATCGGCAGCCCGAAGGGCAGGTGCGCGAACGACAGCATGCCCGCGCCCAGCACCACGAACACGGCCAGCAGCTTGTCCTCGCCCATGATGTTGCCGAACAGTCGCAGGCTCAGGCTCAGCGGCTTGATGAACTCGCCCAGCACGTGCAGCGGGAACATCAGGGGCACGAAGCCCCACTCCAGGCCGCTGCGCGGCGAGCCGGCCAGGTGGTGCAGGTAGCCCAGCGGGCCGTTCTCCTTGATGCCGATGAACTGCACGTACAGGAAGGTGCAGAGCGCCAGCGAGACGGTCGTGTTGATGCTCGAGGTCGAGGCGTGCAGGAAGGGCACCAGGCCCATGAAGTTGTTGATCAGGATGAACATGAACAGCGTGCCGAGGTACGGCGTGTAGCGGCGCGCGCTCGGCCCGATCGCGCCCTCGACCAGGCCGTACAGGCCGTCGACCAGCATCTCGATCGCCACGTGGAAGCGCGACGGCTCGTCGGTGGGCCGCGAGGCCACGCGCAGCAGCACGGTCATGATGATCAGCGCCGCGATGGCCGAGAACAGCGGGTCCAGGTAGGAGGCCCGGTCGCCGGTCAGCTTGTCGCCCCAGAAGATGCTGATGAAGTTCGGCAGGTGGTACTGGTCGTGCTCTTCGGCATGATCTTCGCCGTGCGCTTCGCCGTGCTCCGCGGTCGTCGCGTGATCCGCGGCCGCGACGTGCTCCTCGACGCCGGCCGCCGCGCCGGCATCGGCGTGGCCCTCCGCCTCGACGTGCTCCACCGTCGCCGCGTGGCCGTCGCCGTGCGCCTCGCCGGTCGCCCCCGCGGGGAACGCCGCGAAGGTCAGCAGGGCCAGGACCGCGACCAGGGAGGCCAGGTTTTTCGGCTTACTCGTCATCGCGTCTCCGCGGCTCGGTGCGAGGGAGCTGCAGGCCGGGCCGGACCAGGATCCCGACCACGACCAGCACGACCAGCAGGAGCGAGAAACCCAGGGCGCACGCCCGCGGCGCCGCGGCGCCGGAGAGCAGGGCCCAGGCGCCCAGGGCGTACAGCGCCGCCTTGCCCGCCACGAGTCCGGCCAGGGCGCGGCGGTCGCGGGGCCCTCCCGGCGGCACCAGGGCCAGCCGGATCAGCCGCTCCAGCAACCAGAAACCGGCGACGCCCCACACGGCGGCGCCCAGGAAGCTCAGCGCGGACCGCGGCGTCGTCGCGAGGAACATCGCCGCGGTGCCGACGGCGGCCGCCGCCAGCGTCCACCGGCGGGCCCGGGCCAGGATCAGCGTCGTGTCCAAGCCATCCCCGCTGCGCTCGCGCGCGTGTTCATTTCCGCGACAGCAGCAGCCAGATCTGCCGCGCCGCCGCCGCCAGGCCGAGCAGCGCGCCGCCGGCCTCGAAGGCCGGCTCGTGGCCCCAGCGATCCGCCGCCAGCGAGCCCAGGAAGTAGCCCAGGGCCGGCCCGGCGATCAGCATCATCGGGATCGTGGTGTAGGTCCCGACGTCCCGCAGTTGGCGGCCGCGTTCCTGTTGGGTCGGGCGGCGTCTCAAGGCGGCCTCCCGCGCCTCATTTCCGGAACTCGGCGCCCACAATGAGTTACCGGCCACTCGGCTTGTCAACCGGATATCGGAGTCGATTCCACCATTAACGGTGTTGATCGTGAACCGGCGTCACTTCTGGGGCGCCGGCGCGCCCGGCTGCGGGGGCCGCGGCGTCGCCGCGGGGCCGCCCGGCGCCTGCTTCGGCCCGCCCATGCTGCAGTTGCCCTCGAAGAAGACGCCCTCGTCGATGACCAGGCGCTTGGTCTTGATGTCGCCCTCGACGTGGGACCCGCCCTGCAGCTCGATCTTGTTCTCGGCGATGATGTTGCCGAAGAGCTGCCCGGCGATGACGGCGTTCTTGACGCGCACGTTGGCCTGGACGGCGCCCGTCTTGCCGATCACCAGCAGCTCGGGCGTTTCGATCTCGCCCCGGAACTCGCCCTCGACGCGCAGGGTGCCGACGGCGTGCACCTTGCCCTCGAACCGGCAGCCCTGGGCCATCACCGACGTCTGGCCGCCCGCGGTCTCGTGCGTGTCCGAATCCTTGCCCAGCATGTCCACGTCCTCCTGGAGCGGTGACCCGCGGCGGTGGGCCCGCAGGCCGCCGCCGCGCGTAGGTTACCCGAACCGCGCGGGAATTCAACCCCGATGTGGGCCCGTCACGCGGAACCCGGCTCGGGGCCTTCGGGACCCCGCTCCGCGTCCGCCTCCCCCGACCCGGGGCGCCAGGGCGGGAACACCATCAGGAAGCGGGCGCCGGCGCCCTCCAGCAGCTCGATGTGC
The DNA here is from genome assembly GCA_016719645.1 of bacterium. Taxonomy (GTDB): domain Bacteria; phylum Krumholzibacteriota; class Krumholzibacteriia; order LZORAL124-64-63; family LZORAL124-64-63; genus PNOJ01. The sequence continues at coordinate 58,157 of JADJYS010000028.1, read as the reverse complement.
CCGCCGTGCTCGTGGACGATGCGGGCCACGATGGAGAGGCCCAGGCCGGTGCCCTTGCCGTATTCCTTGGTGGTGAAGAAGGGCAGGAAGACGTTCTCGCGCGACTCGGCCGGCACGCCCGGGCCGCTGTCGGCGAACAGCAGGCTCACCTCGTCGCGGCCGCCGCCCGCGATGGTGATCGTCACCGAGCCCCCGCCCGGCAGCGCGTCCAGGGCGTTGGCCAGCAGGTTGAAGACCACCTGCTCGATCTCGTTGCGGTTGCCGTAGATCTCGCCCGGGGCCCGGTCCTCCAGCGCCACTTCCACGTTCTGCGTGCGGATGGTCTTGTCCATCAGGAAGACGGTCTCGCGCACGACCTCGGCCAGCGAGAGCCGCGTGCGCTGGCGGCCCGAGGGGCGGGCGAAGTTCAGCAGGCCCTTGATGATGGTGCGGCACTGCTCGGTCTGGCGGATGATGCGCTGGATGTCCTCGACGTCGTCGGCGTTGACGGCGTTCTCCTCGAGCATCTGCGCCGACAGCAGGATCGAGCCGAGCGGCGTGTTGAGCTGGTGCGCGATGCCGGCCGCGAACTGGCCGATGCCGGCGAGCTTCTCGGTCTCGCTCATGCGCGCCTCGAGGTGCTTCTGCGACGTGATGTCGCGGGCGATCACCACGAAGTGCCCGCCCTCCTCGTCCGCGCCGCGCCGCACCCCGGGACCGGCCGCCACCGGCGAGACGGTCAGCGAGATCTGACCGGTCTCCTGCTGGCCGCGGCGGCGCAGGGGGAATTCGTAGTTCATGCTGCGGTTCAGCCGGTCGGCGTCGACCATGGCGCGGTCGATCTCCACGGCGCAGCAGAGGTGGATGTCGCGGAAGGGGCGGTGCAGCACGTTGCGGCGGGGCGCGGCGAACAGGCTCTCGGCGGCCTTGTTCCACTCCAGCACGCGGCCCCGGTCGTCGAGCAGGAAGATCGCCTCGCCGGCGTGGTTGATGATGTCGCGGTAGCGCCGCTCCGAACGCCGCAGCCGCAGCTGGTCGAGCTGGCGGCGGCGGCCGACGACCCAGATCCCCCAGCCCACGGCCACGAACAGGACCATCGAGACCACGGCCCAGGCCTGCGACCAGAGGTCCAGCGGCCCGGCCGCGGCGCCGGCGGCCGGGAAGGCGCCGCCGCCGCGCACGTGGGCGAGCAGGCGCACGAAGCCGGCCGCGACGAACACCAGCAGCACCGCGGTCGCGGCCAGCAGCAGGGCCAGCAGGGGGTCGGGGCGCCACCGCCGGGCGGACCCGGCCGGCCAGAGCCTCTTCAGCAGGTCCGCCGCCCTCACGGCCGCGCGCCGTTCACGACAGGTCCGTGTCCACGCCGAGGACCGCGAGGATCCGCAGCAGGTCGTCGTCCGAGTAGAACCTGATGGTGAGCTCGCCCTTCGCGTCCGCGCCGCGCTCGATCTGCACGGGCGAGCCGAGGGCGGCCTCCGCCCGCTCGCGCAGCGCGCGGATCTCGCGGCTCTCGCCGGCCGCGCCGCGCTTGGCGCGGGTGCGCGGCGCCTTGCCGCCGGCGTCCCCGGTCAGCAGCGCGCGCACGCGGGCCTCGCACTCGCGCACCGAGAGGCCGCGCGTGCGGCAGAGCCGCGCCAGCCGCAGCCGCGCGGCGGGGTCCACGACGCCCAGCAGCACCTTCGCGTGGCCGCGGCTGAGCTGGTCGTCGCGCACCATGTCCAGGATCTCCTGGTCGAGCGCGAGCAGGCGCAGCGTGTTGGCCACGCCGCTGCGGCTCTTGCCCAGCATGACGGCGAGCTCCTCCTGCGTCGCGCCGTAGCCGTCGAGCAGCTGCTGGAAGGCCGTGGCCTCCTCGACGGGATTGAGGTCCTCGCGCTGGATGTTCTCGAGCAGGGCGACCTTCAGGGCCTCGGTCTCCTCGTACGTGCAGACGATGGCCGGGATCTCCGCGATGCCGGCCATGCTCGCCGCGCGCAGGCGGCGCTCGCCGGCGACCAGGCAGTACTCCAGCTTCGCGACGTCGCCGCCCGGGCCGGCCCGCTCGGCGGACTCGGGGTCCAGCCGCTCGGCCAGGCGCAGGGGGGCGGCCTCGCCGGCCTTCAGGCGCCTCACCAGGACGGGCTGCAGGACGCCCACCTGGCGCACGGAATCCGATAATTCCTGTAATGTGTTGTCGTTAAATAACTTGCGCGGCTGGTCGGGGTTCAGGCCGATCGCCGCGAGGGCGATCAGGCGGGCCTCGCGGTCGCCCAGCCCGGCCCCCGCGCTGCCGCCGGCGCGATCGGCGCCCGAGATCAGGGCCGACAGGCCCCGGCCCAGCACGCGGTCCTGTCTGGGATTCATGACGCCTCCTCGCGGCTCGTCAGGCCGGTCGCGGGGACCGCGGCCGGCTTCTCGTTGCGGGCGATCAGCTCCGACGCCAGGTCCATGTAGCTCTGGGACCCCTGGCATTCGACGTCGTAGAGCAGGATGGGCTTGCCGAACGAGGGCGCCTCGCTCAGGCGGACGTTGCGGGGGATCCGGGTGCGGTAGACCGTTTCGCCGAAATAGTCGATGGCTTCGTCGGCGACCTGGTTGGACAGCTTCAGGCGCCGGTCGTACATCGTCAACAGCACGCCTTCGATGCGTAGGGCGGGGTTTAGGCCCTTTTGCACAAGTTGTACAGTGCTGAGCAGCTGGCTCAAACCCTCCAGCGCATAGTATTCACACTGGATGGGGATAAGGATGGCGTCGGCCGCCGTCAGGGCGTTCAGCGTCAGCAGGCCCAGGCTGGGCGGCGTGTCGATGATGACGTAGTCGTAGCGGTCGGTCGCGGCCTCCAGGGCGTTGTCCAGGAACCGCTCCCGGCTGACCTGGGGCACCAGTTCGATCTCCGCTCCGGCCAGGCGGCGGTCCGCCGGCACCACATCCAGGAAGGGGATCGCCGTGGTGCGGACGCAGTCCGCCAGGGAGGCGTTCCCCAGCAGCAGTTCGTAGCTCGTCAGGTCGTATTCGACGATGCCGCAACCACTTGTGGCGTTGCCCTGGGGGTCGAGATCCAGCAGCAGCGTCCGCTTTTCGGCCGCGCCCAGGCTGGCGCTGAGGTTGACGGCCGTCGTGGTCTTGCCGACGCCGCCCTTCTGATTGGAGATGGCGATGATCCTGGCCATGGGGCCCTTCCTCGGGGGAATGATCGGTGTAGGGCTGCGGGTGTGAGGCGGAAGATATTCCCCTTCGCGGCGGCGTGTCCAGTCGATTTCGGGAGTTATCCACATCCATACACAGAAACCTGTTGATAAAGTCAGGCGGGGGATTTGTGTTCCACGTGGAACTCGTGGGGGCTGGATGATGCAGGCGGGGGGGGCGGCCAGTTCCACGTGGAACATCGGCGAGGACTAGGCGCCAGTCGGGTAATGAGATATCAGGAGTGCGTCGCGGCCGGACGAATGAGAGAACGGCAATCGACAATGGAACGGGGTCGCGGCAGCGCCGGGACCATCCGCGGCGGGCAGGCCAAGCTCTGCCTCGGCGCTCGTTGCAGATTCGCCCTCTTCGTCGGAGCAGAAGCGACAGATCGTGACGGGGGTGTCGCCGGCAGGCCGATCCCGTCGCCAGCCGGCGAGGATGTCCGGGTCGGTCAGGCGCAGCGCCTTCAGCGTGATCAGGTCGTGGGCCGGCGTCGGGGGCGTGAGCGCGGCGGGCTGCCGGCGACCCCAGGTGAGGCGCCGCACCTCGAGTTGCCAGCCGACGTCCCTGGCGACCTGCTCGAGGAGCCAGGCGCGCTTGTCGCGGGGCTCGACGAGCAGGGAGCCGGCATGGTCCGTCCCCGGCAGGCCGACGCCCTGCAGCCAGGCGTGCCAGATCAGGCCCGGGAAACCGCCTCCGGAGCCCAAGTCGATGTAGCGCAGCGGCAGCCCGGCCCCGGCCGGCCCCGATCGGAATCCCGGCCAGGCTTCATACAAAGCCCGGAAAGCCGCATCGCACTCCTGCTGCAGGGCGAGGAGGCGCGCCTCGGGGTCGACCCGGGAAATCAGGCTGAAGCGGGTGTTCCAGCGCAGGACTTCGGCGCCATGGCGCGCCAGCGCCTCACGCGACGGACCGGAAAGATCCGGGCAACTCACGAGGTCCCCTCCTGTTCGTCCCGCCAGCGCCGGGCCAGGACCGACAGCACGGCCAGATCGGAAGCGCGCACGCCGTCGATCCGGGCCGCCTGCCCCAGGTTGGCGGGACGCAGGCGGGCCAGCTTCTCCCGGGATTCCTTGCTGAGCGTCGTCATGGCGGCGTAGGGCAGATCTTCGGGCAGGTCCAGGTTGCCGAGGTGGTCCTGGCGGGCCAGAAGCTTGTCCTGCTTGGAGATGTAGCCTTCGTAGCGCAGATCCACCGCCGCCTGCAGCAGGGCCTCCGCGGTCAGGCGCGGCGGCAGCTGGGGTTCGCCGGCGAGCGGGCGCAGCGCCTCCGCGACGGCGTCGCGCAGCTCCGGCGGGACATCGTCGGGCAGGGGGGGCGCATCCAGGCCGCCGGGCGCCTGCAGGACCAGATCCGAGGCCGCCACGCTGCCGCCCCGCTCGGGATCCCGGCAACGCAGCGTGCGCAACACCCGCCCGACCCTCTCCGCGGCGGCCACCCGCGCGCGCAGGCGGCGCAGGTCCGCTTCCGGGAGCAGGCCGATCGCCTCGGCCAGAGGCAGCAGCCGCGCGGCCGCGTTGTCGCAGCGCAGGGCCAGGCGCCGTTCGGCGCGGGAGGTGAACATGCGGTAGGGCTCGGTGATGTCCTTGGTCGTGAGGTCGTCCAGCAGCACGCCCAGGTAGGAGCCGCCGCGGGGCAGGTCCAGCGGTTCGCGGCCGGCGAGGCTGCGCGCCGCGTTCACGCCGGCCACCAGCCCCTGCGCCGCCGCCTCCTCGTAGCCGCTGGTGCCGAGGATCTGTCCCGCCAGGTAGAGGCCCGCGACCGGCTTGCTCTCCAGGGAGGTCCGGACCTGCCAGGAGGGCGCGCTGTCGTACTCGACGGCGTAGCCGTGACGGGCCAGCACCGCGCGCTCGAGACCGGGCAGGGTGCGCACGAAGGCGTCCTGGACGTCGCGCGGCAGGCTCGTCGACAGGCCGTTGACGTAGATCTCCTCGGAGTCGCGCCCCTCGGGCTCCAGGAAGACGAGGTGGCGCTCGCGGTCGGCGAAGCGCACGACCTTGTCCTCGATCGACGGGCAGTAGCGCGGCCCCGTCCCTTCGATGATGCCGCCGAACAGCGGCGATCGGTGCAGGTTGTCGCGGATCAGGGCGTGCGTGCGCGCGTCGGTCCAGGTGAGGTGGCAGGGGACCTGCTGTGTGTGTAACTCGTTGGTAATAAAGGAGAAAGGCTCGATAGGCGTCTCGCCGGGCTGGACCTCGAGGCGGTCGAAGTCCAGCGAGTCGCGCCACAGGCGCGGCGGCGTGCCGGTCTTCAGGCGGCGCAACTCGAAGCCGCAGCGCGCCAGCGCGCCGCCGAGGCCCAGGGAGGCGGCCGCGCCCTCGCGCCCGCCCTCGGTGCGCTCGTCCCCCACGTGCATCAGGCCGCCGAGGAAGGTGCCGGTCGCCAGCACCGCCCGCGGGGCGCGCAGCTCGCGGCCGTCGGCCAGCGCCACGCCGCGCAGGCGGAACGCGCCCGCACCCGCGCCCGCCTCGACCAGCAGGTCGACCGCGTCGCCCTCCACGACCGTGAGGCCGGCCTGCGCGGCGACGGTCGCGGCCATGCGCGCCTGGTAGGCGTGCTTGTCCGCCTGGGCGCGGGGGGCGCGGACCGCCGGCCCCTTGCTGCGGTTCAGCACGCGGAACTGGATGCCGGTCTCGTCGATGGCGCGGCCCATCTCGCCGCCGAGCGCGTCCATCTCGCGCACGAGGTGCCCCTTGCCCAGGCCGCCGATCGCGGGGTTGCAGGGCATGCGCCCGATCTCGCGGCGGTCGTGGGTCACCAGCGCGGTGCGCGCGCCGAGCCGGGCCGCCGCCAGGGCGGCCTCGATCCCGGCGTGGCCGCCGCCGACGACGATCACCTCGAACGCGTTCATCATGGTTCTTCTTCGGTGGCGTCTACTTGCCGACGCAGAAGCGGGCGAAGACCTCGCCCAGCAGGTGCTCGCTGAACACGCGGCCGGTCACCTCGCCCAGCTCCGCGAGGATCCCCGCCAGCAGCCCGGCGGCAACTTCGGCAGGAGCGTCGCGAAGCGCAACCTCCCCGCGCAGGGCGGCGAGCTCCTCGCGGGCCGCGGCGAGGCGGTGCCGGTGGCGCTCGTTGAAGACATGGCCGAGGTCCGCGACCTCGCGCAGGCGCCCGCCGTCGGCCGCCTCCAGCAGGGCCGCGCGCAGCTCGTCGAGGCCGGTGCCGTCGCGCGCGGACGTCACCACGAGGCCGGCTTCGCGGGCGGCGGCGCGGCGCGCGGCGTCGGCGAGGTCGGCCTTGGTGGCGACCCTCAGGACCGTCACGCCGGCGTCGGCGGGAACGTCTCCCTCCCCCGGGTTGGTGAGGTCGGCGAGGTCGGACAGCAGCAGCACGACGTCGGCCGCGGCGGCGGCCTCGCGGGCGCGCGCCATGCCGAGCGACTCGACGCGGCCGCCGTCGGGCCGCAGGCCGGCCGTGTCGTGCAGCACGAAGACCACGCCGCCGTGGCGCAGGCGCGCGGCGACGACGTCGCGGGTCGTGCCGGGCTCGGCGTCGACCAGCGCGCGCTCCTGCGCGAGCAGCGCGTTGAACAGCGAGCTCTTGCCGGCGTTGGGCGCGCCCAGCAGCACGACGTGCACGCCCTCGCGCACGCGGCGCGCGGCGTCGGCGTCGGCCAGCAGCGCGGCCAGCGCGGCCAGCGCGGCGTCCAGCACGGCCAGCAGGCGGTCGCGCGGCACGGCGGCGGCCGCGGCGTCCTCGCCCTCGAACTCCAGGCCGCCCTCGAGGCGCGCGAGCAGCTCCAGCAGCGGCCCCTCGATCGCCCCGACCTCGCGGCGCAGCCCGCCGCTCAGCTGGCGCAGGGCGGCGCGGCCCGCGAGCTCGTCCTCGGCGTGGATCAGGTCGGCCACGGCCTCGGCCTGGTCGAGGCTCAGGCGGCCGTTCAGGAACGCGCGCCGCGTGAACTCGCCGGGGCCGGCCGGGCGCGCGCCGGCGTCGAGGCAGGCGCGCACCACGCGCCGCGCGCAGAGGACGCCGCCGTGGCAGTGGAGCTCGACCACGTCCTCGCCGGTGTAGGAGCGCGGCGCCAGCATCGGCAGCACGAGGCCGCGGTCCAGGACCTCCCCGTCCGCCGGCGCGCGCAGCGTGGCGGCGCGCGCGAGGTGCGAGGGCACGTCCCGGCGCGGCAGCGCGCGCTCGCCGGCCAGGCGGCGGGCGACCGCCAGCGCGCCGGGGCCGCTGAGGCGCACGATCGCCAGGCCCCCCTCCCCGGCGGCCGTGGCGACGGCGACGATCGTGTCGTGCGGTGCGGTCATGACCATCCCGTCCGGAAGCTGTCGCGAAAAAGGGGGCGGCGCCGCGCGCCGCCCCCGGGTTCCGCCTCGGCGGTGCGGCCGTCGCCTAGGATTCGTCCTCGGCGGCGGGGCGCGAGCCGTCGTCGGGCAGCACGATCACGTGGCGATCATACCCCTCGCCCTCGGTCTCCGTCATCAGTCCCTCGCAGCGGGCGACTTCCATGTGCACGACGCGGCGCTCGCGGGGGTTCATCGGCGGCAGGTGCACGGGCTGGCCCTCGCGGCGGGCGCGGTCCATGGCTTCGGCCGCCATCGTCACCAGGCGCCCGTCGAGGCGCAGGCGGTGGTTGTTGATGTCCAGGCTCATCGAGGCGTGCTCGCCCATGGCCACGGTCGCCATGCGGTCGACCAGGTGCTCGAGCGAGTCCAGCGCGTAGAAGCGCCGCCCGATCAGGACGTCGGCGCTGTCCTCGTCGGTCACGAGCTTGACCTGGTTGTACTCGCCGGGGTTCACGGTGACGCGGCAGGGGAAGCCGCAGCGCACCATCAGCTCCTCGGCGTAGAGGCGCTGGGTCTCGGCGGCCTCCGCGAGCGGCACGCCGCGGCGGGGCTGGACCAGGTCGACGGCGACGACGGGCTCGCCGGCGGCGGCTTCCCGGTCGACGCGGGCGGCCGCGGGCGCCGGGGGCGTGTTCTCTTCGTGCATGGCCGGACGCTCCTGCTGGGGGGACTCTCGGCGATCCTCGCCGAAGCTCTCGCTGCGGTTCACGAACGCGGACTCCGTGTCGCGGACGACGGCGGCGGCGGGCGGCGTGGTCGCCTCCGTGCGGACCGGGGCCTCGCGGTCGAACTCGATGCCAGAAGCGGCGGCGACGCCCGGGCGCACGTCGAGGCGCGCGGCCGGAGCGGCGTCGCCCTCGGGGCGCTTGCCGCGGGGGCGCCGGCGGCGGCTGGAGCGGCGCTCCCCGTCCTCGCGGGGCTCGGCGCCGGCGGCCTCGGCGCGGCGCGGCTCCTGGAAGCGCGGTTCGGGGCGGCCGCCCTGGCGGGGCTCCTGGCGCGGGCGCTCGTCGCGGCCCCTGCCGCCAGCATCGCGGCCGCCGCCGTCGCGGCTGCGGCCGTCGCGGCCGCGACCCTCGTCCCGGCCCCGGTCGGGGCGCTGCTGCCCGTCGACGCGGGCCGAGCCGCGGTTGCCGTCGTCGCGACGGCCGCCACGGTCGGAACCCCGGCCGCGGTCCTGTCCTCGGCCACGGTCGGAGCCACGGCCGCGATCGCCGGCGCCGGCGGACCGCGGGGCGTCCTGGCGGGCCCGGGCGCCGCCGCGGCGGCGGACGCGGACGCGGGCCGAGCGGCGGCCGATCAGCCCGAACAGGCCGTCCTTGCCCTCGTCGAGCACTTCGATCTGGACCTCGTCGCGGCGGGCGCCGAGTTGGAGCAGGGCCTCGGAGACGGCCTCGTCGACCGTGCGCCCCTTGCTCTCGCAGACATCGCCTGGCAGTTTCTCGTTCTTCACGCTGGTGCACCTCCCGATGCGGGTGCGGACTTGTGGATCCTCCAGGTCTGCAGGGCCGTGACGGCCGTGTTGATCGTCCAGTAGATCACGAGTCCGGAAGGCATGTTGTAGAGGAAGAAGAGCATCATCACGGGCATGATCGTGTTCATCGCCGCCATCTGCCCGCCCGCGCCGCTGGTGGGCGTCAGCTTGGTCTGCCACCAGGTCACCGCCGCCATCAACAGGGGCAGCAGGTTGAACAGGTTGCCGAGCAGCGGCAGGGAGAACGGCAGCACGAACAGCGCGTCGGGTTGCGACAGGTCCCTGATCCAGCCCAGCCAGGGCGTCATGCGCAGGTCCACCATGTTGTAGAGCACCTGGTAGAGCGCGATGAACACCGGCATCTGGACCAGCATCGGCATGCAGCCCGACATGCCCGCGAGGGGATTCACTCCCTCTTCCTTGTAGAGTTTCATCATCTCCTGGTTGTAGCGCTGCGGGTCTCCCCCGTGCTTCTTCTTCAGCGCGTCCAGCTTCGGCTTCAGCCTGGCCTGCGAGTCCTGCATCTGCTTCATGGCCTTGGTGCCCTTGGCCGTCAGCGGCCAGAACACCAGCTTGCTGAGGATGGAGATGATGACGATGACCCAACCGTAGTTGGGGATGAACCCGTGCAGCCAGTTCATCAGGCGCAGCACGAGTTCGCTGATGGGCTGGATGAACTTCCAGCCCAGGTTCACGATCTTCTCGAGATCGTGGCCGAGGGCCCGCAGACGACGGTAGTCGTTGGGGCCGAGATAGAGCGACACCGCGGCGGAGGCGCCGGCGGCGCCGGGGCGCGCGGGGACCTCGAAGTCCCAGGACTGGTGGCCGGTCTCGCGGTCGCCGCCGAGCCGGACCCGGCTCTCGGCGGCCGAGCGGCCGTCGTCGGGCAGGAAGCCGAGGATCGAGAAGTACTTGTTCTGCACGCCGGCGAAGCGGACGGTGCCGCGGTACGAGCCCTCGCCCTTGCCCTTGGCGAGGTTGGCCTGCTGCAGGGCGTGGAACTCCTCGCCCACCTGCACGAAGGCGCGGAAGCTGCCGCGCTGCATCATGGCCTTGGTCTCGTGCTCGGTGACCGCGATGCCGCGGCGCCAGGCGAAGCGGGCGCCGCGCAGGACCGGGCCGCCCGACGGCACCTCGTAGCGCACGTCCACGACGTAGGTCCCGGGCTTCAGCGTGAAGATCTTGCGCACGACCAGCCCGCCCGCGCCGGCGGCTTCCAGCACCAGCTCGCGCGGCGCCGCGCCGGCGGCCAGCGCGAAGCCGGCCTCGCCGACGGGCAGGAACGGCGCGGCGGTCAGGTCCAGTTCGCCGCCCTCGTGCACCAGGACGTCGCCCGCGGGGGCCTCGTCCAGCGCGCCGGCGGGCGGCACCAGCTCGACCGGCCCGCCGTCGCCGTTGCGGTAGTCGCGCAGCTTGCAGCCGACGATCGCGCCGCCGGCCTCGGCGATGCGCAGGGTGAAGAGGTCGTTGCCCAACTCGTAGACGGCGTCGCCCGGCGCCGCGAAGGTGCCGGCGACGGCGGCGGTCAGGGCGGCGGCCGCGGAGTCGGGCGCGGCGGCGGCCGCGAGGCCCGCGGGGCCTGCGGCCTTCGCGCCGGCGTCCGTCTCGACGACGGCGGCGGTGTCGGGGCCGGCGGGCGCCGGTTCCGGCCGGTAGCGGTCCATCACCTTGGACCAGACCAGGAACAGGACCAGGAACAGCACCATGGCCAGGAGCGTGCGTCTATCCATGACGGTGATCTCCGTGGTGGGAGGAGGCGCCCGCCGCGGCGGCGGGCACCGGATCGTGGCCGCCGGCGCGCCAGGGATGGCAGCGCAGGATGCGACGGGCGGCGAGCAGGGAGCCGCGGCGCAGGCCGTGGGTCCGCAGGGCCTCGGCGGCGTAGTGCGAACACGAGGGCTCGTAGCGGCACGCGGCGGGCAGCAGCGGCGAGAGCAGGCGCTGGTAGAGCTTGATCAGCAGGTAGGGCGCGCGCCACATGCCTCTACGGTACCTCCGGCTGAACGGTCGGTCCGGCGTCGGGCTCGTCCAGGCGCGCGAGCGCGGCGTGTGCGTCACCGACGACCTGGTGGATGTCGCGCTCGAGGATCGTGCGGCGCCCCACGGCGACGACCCAGAGTCCCGTCGCGGCCGGCTCGTCCGGCTGCCGCGACGCGGCGGCCTCGACGAACCAGGCGGTCTTCTTCACGGTCGCTTCCGAGCCCGGGAAGAACACCGCCTGGAGCATGTGCCGCAGGAGTCGCTTGGCCCGGTTGCGCTGGACGGCCCCGCCGACCTTCTTGCTGGCGACGACCGCGCGGGCATCGTCCGGGGCCGGAAGCAGATGGAGGACGAACGTGCGGGTGACGAGTTTCCGGCCTTCGAGATAGACCTTCTGGAAATCCTTCTGCCGGGTCAGCGATCGCGGATTCACATCCGTCCTCGTGGTCCCGACATCAGACGCATCCCGACATCAGACGCTCACGCGCTTGCGGCCCTTGGCGCGACGGCGCTTCAGGACGAGACGCCCGCCCTTGGTGGCCATCCGCGAACGGAAGCCGTGCGTGCGGGCGCGCTTGATATTGCTGGGCTGATAGGTCCTCTTCACGGGGGCCTTCCTTGTGCAACGGGTTTTCGGGGCAGAACCGATGAAAATTATGCCGATTGCGCGGAAGTGTCAAGGAACTTCGCCAACCCGATCGGCCCCCCGACGCCGCCGGAGGCCGCTCCCGGGGCGTTCCCGGGCCCCGGCCCCGGGGCCGCCTGGTCGACGCCCCGCCCGGGGTCGGCGTCCCGCGGAGAAGGCCTGGGGCGCAACTTTCTGGGCGGCAGGAGGTTCTCGGCTTTTTCCCACGCCCGGAAGAAAATCCTTGCAGCCCATTTTGGGCCATGCTAGCTTCGCTCCACGGCTGTTGAAAACCAAGGAATGGCACCCCAAGATTATCCACAATAATTCGGACTTGTGGATAACTTGACATAGAAACCCGGCGTCGGTTTTCGCAACTCACTGAAATTCTTAGATTTAATGGGCGCGCCCGCATGTGCATAAGTGGGCGGCGGTTGGGGAAGTCTGTCTCGCGACCAAGGAAGGGGCACCCACCAGATGGAATTGGCTCCCCTGACCAGCTACTGGGACGCGGTCCTCGACCTGATCCGCCAGAAGGTCTCCCAGCAGACCTTTGAGACCTGGTTCTCCCCCCTGCGCCCGGTCGCCTGGGACGCCGACGGCATCCAGGTCCTGTGCCCGGACCGGTTCTTCCAGGACTGGTTCAGCGAGCACCACTCCGCGACGCTGGTCCAGGCCCTGGCCGACCACTTCGGCCGGCCCGTGACCTGCACCTTCACCTTCGACGAGACCGCCTCGGACCGCCGCCGCGACCTGTTCGACGCCGGCGCCATGGTCGAGGAGACCCAGGTGCTCCCGGTCGAGCGGGCGCCCGTCGGCGGGAAGACCACCCCCGCGGACCCCCCGGCCGCGGCCGCCCGCCAGGGACACGGCCGCATCTACCTGAACCGCGACTACACCTTCGACAGCTTCGTCATCGGCTCGGGGTCGAAGATGGCCTACGCGGCCTCGGTGGCGGTCAGCGAGAAGCCGGGCGGGGTCTACAACCCGCTGTTCATCCACGGCGGCGTCGGCCTGGGCAAGACCCACCTGATGCACGCCATCGGCAACGCCGTGCTGGCCGGGGCGCCCGGGCGCAAGGTCTGCTACATCACGGCCGAGCAGTTCATGAACGACCTGATCTGGTCGATCCAGAAGAACCGCACCTACGAGTTCAAGAACGAGTACCGCAACGTCGACGTCCTGCTGGTGGACGACGTGGCCTTCCTCGCGGGCAAGGAGTCCACGCAGGAGGAGTTCTTCCACACGTTCAACACGCTCTACAACGACAGCAAGCAGATCGTGCTGACCTCGGACCGCCCGCCCAAGGAGATCCCGACCCTCGAGGAGCGGCTGCGCTCGCGCTTCGAGTGGGGCCTGCTGGTGGACGTCCAGGCGCCCGATTTCGAGACCCGGGTCGCGATCCTCAAGAAGAAGGTCGAGACCAACAACATCTACATCTCGGACGACGTCATCGAGTACGTCGCCACGAACGTCACCAACAACATCCGCAATCTTGAGGGAGCGCTGATCAAACTCCTGGCGTTTGCAGGCCTCACTGGCAGCGAGATCAGTCTGGACATGGCCTCCGAAGTACTCTCCTCCGTGTTCCAGGCTTCTCCGGTCAGGGCGGCGACGATCGCCGACGCGATGCATGTGTCCTGCGAGCATTTTCGCGTCACGGTCGATCAGCTCAAGTCCAAACGGCGCACCCAGGACCTCGTCCTGGCCCGCCAGGTGGCCATGTACATCGCCAGGGAAAAGGTCGGCGTCTCCCTCAACCAAATCGGCCGCGCGTTCGGCAACCGCGACCACACCACCGTCCTGCACGCGTGCCAGAAGATCAGAGGCATGATCGAGGAGGACCCGCGCTTCCGCGGGACCGTCAAGGACCTCTTCGCGCGCTTCTAGGACGACGCACCGGGCCGGCCTCTCCGCGGAGGCCGGCCCTTGTTTCAACCCCGCCGCAGTTGGGGAGAAGGTTGTGGACGGACGGTGCACGCAGCGTGCGCAGGCGCGGCCCGGTGGACGACATGCCGGGATCGCCCCGGTCATCCACGAACCATCCACAATCCGCACCGGCGCCGCGAACGGCCCTGGGCGGCCGGGGCGGGAAAGGGGCGGTTTCCCGGAAGATGTCCACCCCGTCCACAGGTCCTACTACCTCTGCTACTTCATCTATAAAGACTTGAAGAGGAAGAGCGCGGTTCTTATCATGGGCCTCCCCTGCCGAGCGGCGCCGCTCGCGGGCCCCCACCCTGATCCGGAGGACGACCCTTGAAGTTCACGATCCAGCAGGACGACCTGCAGAAAGCCCTGGCGATCGTCGCCAACGTGGTGGCCAACAAGCCGGTCATGCCCGTGCTGAACTGCGTGCTGCTCGAGGTCGACAAGGGCAGGCTGACCGTCTCGTCGACGAACCTGGACATGTCCGTCACGACGTCCACCGACAAGGTCACGGTCAAGGACGGCGGGCGCCTCGCCGTGCCGGCCGCCAAGTTCGTCTCCTTCGTGCGCAGCCTGCCCGCGGGCGAGGTCGTCGTGTCGGAGAAGGGCGGCCGCGTCAGCGTGGTGTGCGGCAAGTCGAGCCTCAGCGAGCAGTGCATGGACGTGGCGATGTTCCCGGCGCTGCCCGGCATGCCGGAGGGCGAGGGCCACGAGGTCGAGGCCGGCGTCCTGGCCCGCATGGTCCGCGCCACCTGCTACGCCGTCTCGCGCGACGAGACCCGCCCGGCGCTGCTGGGCATCCTCTGGGAACTGAAGCCGACGTCCCTGGCCATGATCGCCACCGACGCCCACCGCCTGGCCCGCATCGAGCGCAAGATGGACTGGACGGTCACCGAGGTGCGCAGCGTCATCGCCGACACCCCGGGCCTGCTGCAGTTCGTGCGCCTGGCCGAGGGCGTGGAGAAGGCCCGCGTCAAGTTCGGGGACAACCAGATCAGCTTCCGGCTGGGGGAGACCGTCCTGCACATCCGCCTGCTCGAGGGGCCGTTCCCCGACTACACCGCCGTGATCCCGCAGGCCAACAACCTGCAGATGATCGTCGACCGCGAGGCGCTGAACACCGCGGCGCGCCGCGTCTCGATCACCGCCGACCGCGTCACCAGCCAGATCCGCCTGGGCATCGAGGCCGGCCGCCTCGAGCTGAGCGCCTCGGGCACCGACGGCAGCCGCACCGAGGACGAGATGCCGGTGGAGTTCGACGGCGAGGCCATGGAGATCGGCTTCAACTACACGTACCTGCTGGACGTGCTGAAGAACGTCGGCGCCGACACGCTGCGCTTCTCCCTGCGCGACTCGCAGAGCGCGGCCCTGGTGCGCCCGGAGGGCGAGGCCCCGGACGGCGACCTGCTCTGCCTGCTGATGCCGCTGCGCCTGACCTCCGAGTGAGGGCGCCGTGCGCCTGACCGAGGCATCCCTGTCGGGCTTCCGCAACCTCGCGGAAGCCCGGCTCGCTTTCTCGCCCGGGGTCAACGTCTTCACCGGCGCCAACGGCCAGGGCAAGACCAACCTGCTGGAGGCGCTGAACTACCCGGCCCTGGGCCGCTCCTTCCGCGGGGCCCGCGACGAGGAACTCATCGGCTTCGACGCCGCGGCCGCCCACGTCGCGGTCGAGGCCGAGACCGAGAGCGGCGCCCGCGAGCAGTACGAGTACGGCCTGGAGCGCGGGGGCGGGCGCCGCCTGCGCGTGGACGGCGAGCCGGTGCCGCGCAAGGCCGACCTGGTGGGCCGCCTGGCCACCGTGGTCTACGACCCGCAGACCGTGACGCTGGTGCGCGGCGCCCCCGACGGCCGCCGCCGCTACCTCGACCAGGGCCTCTGCGGCCTGGACCCCGCCTACTTCGTCGAGCTGCAGGCCTACAACCGCGCGCTGCGCCAGAAGACGAGCCTGCTGCGCGACGCGGCGGCGGGGGGACGGGCGCGGGCGGCCACGGGCTGCGCGACGACCTGCGGGCCTGGAGCGCCGAGATGGCGCGCCACGCGGCGCCGCTGGTGCGCGACCGCGCGCGCTACGCGCGCGAGCTCGGCCCGGTGGCCCAGGACGTGCTCGCGGGCTTCACGGGGCGCGAATCGACGCTGGAAATCGCCTACGCGCCCGGCCTCGAGATCGCCGAAAAAGAGGCCCCGCTGGCGGATTTAACCCGGGAAATTTCGTCGCTTCTCGACTATATTGGGGAGGCGGAAATCCGGCGCGGGCGCTGCCTCGCCGGACCTCACGCCGACGATCTGGAACTGGTGCTCGACGGCGTGAATCTGAGGACGTTCGGTTCCCAGGGGGAGACCCGCTCGGTGGCCATCGCGTTGAAGCTGGCCCAGGGCGAGCTGGTGTTCCGCAGGAGGCGGATCCGCCCCATCCTCTTCTTCGACGACATCTTCAGCGAACTCGACCAGGAACGCACGCGGCGGCTGCAGGAGGCGACCGCGCAGATGCATCAGGTATTCATCGCGACCGCGCGCGCGGACGACGTGGCCGGCTGGCGGCCGGGCGACGCCCGCCGCTGGGCGGTCGAGGCCGGAAGGATCGTCGAGTCGCCATGACGGGCGGACGCGGCAAGGGCAAACTCCAGCCGGTGGGCGACATCCTGGCCTCGGCCCTGGAGGCCGCCGGCCTCGACCGGCGCTTCGCGGAGCGGTCCGTGCTGGACGACTGGGCGCAGGTCGCGGGCGAGCGGGTCGCCGCCCACAGCCGGGCGGTGGACCTGCGGGACGGCGTGCTCGTCCTGGACGCGGACCACGGCGCCTGGCGCCAGGAGCTGACGCTCCTGTTCCCGACCATCGCCCGCAAGTACAACGAGCGCCACGGCGAGGGCACCGTGCGCGAGATCCGGTGGCTGCACCGGGACCGCGCGGCGGGCTACCGCGGCGACGCCGGGACACGCAAGCCTTAGGTTTCCACCAGCCGCCCGGAACGGAAACCGGCGGCGACGCAGGGAGAGGTGACGGGCGATGAGCGCAGCGTCCCAGGAATACACCGCCAACGGCATCCAGGTCCTGAAGGGCCTCGAGGCCGTGCGCAAGCGCCCCGCCATGTACATCGGCGACACGGGGCTGCGCGGGCTGCACCACCTGGTCTACGAGGTCGTCGACAACTCGATCGACGAGGCCCTGGCCGGCTTCTGCCGCGAGATCACGGTCACCATCCTGCCCGGCGACGCCGTGCGCGTGGTGGACGACGGCCGCGGCATCCCGGTCGACATGCACGCCACCGAGCACAAGCCCGCCCTCGAGGTCGTCATGACCAGCCTGCACGCGGGCGGCAAGTTCGACAAGGGCAGCTACAAGGTGTCCGGCGGCCTGCACGGCGTGGGCGTGAGCTGCGTCAACGCGCTCAGCTCGCACCTGAAGGTCGAGGTGCGGCGCGACGGCCAGGTCTACGAGCAGCAGTACGAGCGCGGCATCCCGGTCACCGAGGTCCGCCCCGTGCGCGCGTCGGAGAGCGAGGCCACCGGCACCACGGTCACCTTCCAGCCCGACTTCGAGATCTTCCCCGAGCGCGCCTACAACTACGAGACGCTGCGCTCGCGCCTGCGCGAGCTGGCGTTCCTGAACCGCGGCCTGACGATCCACATCGCCGACGAGCGCCAGAGCCCGCCGCGCGGCGAGCGCTTCAACTACGAGGGCGGCATCGTCGCCTTCGTCAAGTGGATCAACGAGAACAAGACGCCGATCTGCGACGAGCCGGTGCTGATCGAGGGCGAGAAGGACGGCGTCCAGATCGAGATCGCCATCGACTACAACGACGGCTACACCGAGAACGTGCTGACCTTCGCCAACAACATCCCCACCCACGAGGGCGGCAGCCACCTGTCCGGCTTCCGGGCCGGCCTCACGCGCACGATCAACGCCTACGGCCAGGCCGAGAACATGTTCAAGAAGGACCTGCCGGCCCTCAGCGGCGACGACGTGCGCGAGGGGCTGACGGCGATCATCTCGGTGAAGATCCCCGAGCCGCAGTTCGAGGGGCAGACCAAGACCAAGCTGGGCAACACCGAGGTCAAGGGGCAGGTCGAGCAGCTCGTCAACCAGACGCTGGGCGCGTACCTGGCCGAGCACCCGACGGCGGCCAAGAAGATCGTCAACAAGTGCATCGGCGCCGCGCAGGCCCGCGAGGCCGCGCGCCGCGCCCGCGACCTGACGCGCCGCAAGTCGGCCCTGGACTCCGCGGCGCTGCCGGGCAAGCTGGCCGACTGCCAGAGCAACGACCCCGCCGAGTGCGAGCTGTACCTGGTGGAGGGCGACTCGGCCGGCGGCTCGGCCAAGCAGGGCCGCGAGCGGCGCTTCCAGGCCATCCTGCCCCTGAAGGGCAAGATCCTGAACGTGGAGAAGGCGCGCCTGGACAAGATCCTGGGCAACGACGAGGTGCGCACGGTCATCACGGCCCTGGGCACCGGCGTCGGCGCGGGCATCTTCGACCTCAGCAAGCTGCGCTACCACCGCATCATCATCATGACCGACGCCGACGTCGACGGCGCCCACATCAGCACGCTGATCCTGACGCTGTTCTTCCGGTACTTCCGCGAGGTCATCGAGAACGGCCACATGTACATCGCCCAGCCGCCGCTGTACCGCGTGAAGAAGGACAAGCTGGAGCGCTACTGCTACACCGAGGACCAGAAGGACCGCCTGGTGGAGGAGTTCGGCGGCCCCAAGGGCGTCTACGTGCAGCGCTACAAGGGCCTCGGCGAGATGAACCCCGAGCAGCTGTGGGAGACCACGATGGACCCCGAGAAGCGCACGCTGACGCGCGTGATGCTGGAGGACGCGGCGCAGGCCGACCGCGTCTTCACCGTGCTGATGGGCGACGACGTCGAGTCGCGCCGGCGCTTCATCGAGGAGAACGCGGACCGGGTCCGCTTCGACAACCTGGACATCTGAGCGGGGCGGGGGAGAAGACGCGATGACGGAGAAGAATTTCGGCACGGTGGTCGAGGTCGACATCAACGAGAAGATGGAGCAGTCGTACCTCGAGTACTCCATGAGCGTCATCATCTCGCGCGCGATCCCCGACGTCCGCGACGGGCTGAAGCCCGTGCACCGGCGCGTGCTGACGGCGATGAACGACCTGAACCTGCTGCCGGGCAAGCCCTACCGCAAGTCCGCCAAGATCACCGGCGACACCACGGGCAACTACCACCCGCACGGCACGGTCTCGGCCTACGACACCCTGGTGCGCATGGCGCAGGACTTCAGCCTGCGCTACCCGCTGGTGGACGGGCAGGGCAACTTCGGGTCGGTGGACGGCGACAGCGCCGCCGCCGAGCGCTACACCGAGGCCCGCATGACCCGGGTGGCCGTCGAGGTGCTGCGGGACCTGGACAAGGACACCGTCGACTTCATCCCCAACTACGACGGCTCGCGCACCATGCCCTCGGTGATGCCCGCGGCCATCCCCAACCTGCTGATCAACGGCGCCGACGGCATCGCGGTGGGCATGGCCACCAAGATCCCGCCCCACAACCTGGGCGAGATCTGCGACGGCCTGGTCGCGCTGCTGGACGACCCCGACCTGGCGCCCAACGACATGCTGCGCTTCGTGCAGGGCCCCGACTTCCCGACCGGCGGCGTCATCCGCGGCCGGCGCGGCATCGTCGACTACGTCAACACCGGCCGCGGCCGGCTGGTCGTGCGCGGGCGGGCCGAGATCCAGGAGGACGCCAAGGGGCGCGCCATCATCGCCATCACCGAGATCCCCTACCAGGTCAACAAGGCGGCGCTGGTGGAGAAGATCGCGCACCTGGTGCGCGACGGCGTCCTGGAGGGCATCAGCGACCTGCGCGACGAGTCCGACCGCCAGGGCATGCACGTGGTGGTGGTCCTGAAGAAGGACGCCTACCCGCAGGTGGTGCTCAACAAGCTCTACGCGCACACGCAGCTGCAGCAGACCTTCGGCGTGATCAACCTGGCGCTGGTGGACAACCGGCCCAAGGTGATGACGATGAAGGAGACGATGCAGGAGTTCCTGAAGTTCCGCGAGGAGGTCGTGGTCCGCCGCACCCGCTTCGACCTGAACAAGGCCGAGGAGCGGGCCCACATCCTGGAGGGCTACCGCATCGCCCTGGACCACATCGACGAGATCGTGGAGCTGATCAAGAAGAGCGACTCGCCCGAGATCGCGCGCGCCGGCCTGATGGCGGGCTTCGGCCTGTCGGAGAAGCAGGCCCAGGCGATCCTGGACCTGCGCCTGGCCCGGCTGACCGGCCTCGAGCGCCGCAAGATCGAGGAGGAGTACCGCGAGCTGCTGGCGCTGATCGGGCGGCTGCGGGCGATCCTCGCCGACCGCGCGCTGCAGCTGCAGATCATCCGCGAGGAGATCGCCGAGCTGCGCGGGAAGTACAGCGACGCCCGCCGCACGACCGTCGAGCCGGAGGAGGACGACCTCGACCTCGAGGACCTCATCGCCGACGAGGAGGTCGTGATCACGATCTCGCACCAGGGCTACGCCAAGCGCCTGCCCGCGGACACCTACCGCACCCAGGGCCGCGGCGGCAAGGGCATCACCGCCATGGGCACCAAGGACGAGGACTGGGTCGAGCACCTGTTCGTGGCCACGACGCACCAGCACCTGCTGGTGCTGACGGAGAAGGGCCAGCTCTACTGGCTCAAGGCCCACCAGGTGCCGCAGGCCGCGCGCGCGGCCAAGGGCCGGCCCATCGTCAACATGATCAACATCGCCCAGGACGACAAGGTGCACGCGGTGCTGCCGGTGCGGGAGTTCAACCCCGACCGCTACCTGCTGCTGTGCACCGACCTGGGCATCGTCAAGAAGACGCCGCTGGCCGACTTCTCGCGCCCGCGCAGCGCCGGCATCCGCGCCATCAGCCTGCTGGACGACGAGCGGCTGGTGGCGGCGCAGCTGACCGAGGGCGACCAGGACGTGGTGCTGGCCTCGAGCGACGGCATGGCCATCCGCTTCCACGAGTCCGACATCCGGCCCATGGGCCGCACCGCCCGCGGCGTCAAGGGCATCGAGCTGAGCCCCGGCGAGCGCGTGGTCGGCACCGTGGTCGTGGGCGACGGCGCCACGCTGCTGACGGTCACCGAGAACGGCTACGGCAAGCGCACGCCGCTGGACGACTACCGCGTGCAGCGCCGCGGCGGCAAGGGCCTGATCACGATCAAGTGCAGCGAGCGCAACGGGCGCGTCGTGGACATCCGCGAGGTGACCGACAGCCAGGAGCTGATGGTGATCACCCGCAACGGCATCATCATCCGCATGGCCGTGCGCGACATCTCGACCCTGGGCCGCAACACCCAGGGCGTGCGCATCATCAGCCTCAAGGGCGAGGACGACACCGTGGTCGGGATCGCCGACATCGAGGCCGGGGAGACCGAGGAACAGGTCGAGGACGGCGGCGCCGGGGCGTGATCGTGCCCCGGCGGCGATTTTGAAGATTCATCAGCCCACATTTCACGGCGCCGTGACTATTTTTGACCATATTCCGGATTTATGGGCGCCGCCTACGGGGGCGCTTCTGGAACTTTGACGTGTAACTCCCTGATTGAGCGTGCGTTGTCCTTAACATTATTTTCTTGTAGGTTCGGGAACGTTCCCTTATAATCGTCTTATCATTGTTCAAAGTCGACATCGACTCACCTGTGGATTTGCCTACGATGGAGCGTTTGTCACGTGTGGGGGGGACAGTCGTGAAAACCAGACTGGAACCGATCGAAGGAGCATGGAACAGCTTCATTGTTGAGTTTCCGTCCTATCCCAGGCAGCGCCGGGGCGACCTGGACGCCCTGCAGAAGATCGTCTTCCTGTGCGACGCGAGCGAGAAGAGCGCGCCGGAACTGTGTTTCGCCTTCTTCGGGCCCCAGATCCTGCTGCACCCGGTCCCCGGCGGGGAGGCCTCCGAGCGGACCGAGGGCGCCCGTCTGATCTTCGTCTACGCCGCCGAGATCCCGGCCGACTTCAAGGCCTCGCTCGAGCTGTTCCAGGACCGCTACAACGCGCCCGTCCTGGTGGCCCAGCGCACCAACGTCCAGAAGTCGGCCCAGCACGTCCTGGAGTTCCTGCAGGGCGCCGCGATCCCCGGCCGCCCCGCGCCCGCCCCCCACGCCGCGGCCGGCCCGGAGGCCCTCGGCGCGACCCTCGAGACCGCGCCGGCCCCGCTGCCCACCGACGTGGCGCTGTGGGAGGGCGAGCTGCCCCAGGTGGTCCTGGAGCACGGCGGCGAGCACGGCGAGGTCGTGGTCGCGACGGTCGAGATCCAGGACTACCGCGCCGAGTACGCCTGCCGCTACGTGCTGCAGAACTACAAGGAGAACATCAACCGCGACCGCATGGCCCACATGGTCTCGCTGTCGCCGGGCTACTTCTCCAACCTGTTCCGCGTCGAGACCGGCATGAGCTTCAGCGACTACCTGATCCAGATCCGCATCGACAACGCCAAGCGCCTGCTGCGCCGCTTCGACCTGTCGGTGGAGGAAGTCAGCAAGGAGTGCGGCTTCAACAGCCTGGCCCACTTCTCGCGCACCTTCAAGGACCGCTGCGGGGTGCCGCCGCTGAAGTTCCGCAAAACTCCGAATCACGAGTCGCCGAATCACGAGTCGCCGAACCACGAATCGCCGAATCACGAGTCGCCCAGCCACGACCCGCACGGCCAGAAGGAGATGGGTCAGGCCGGCTGACCCTCAGCGACACGACCGGGCCCCGGGCCACGCCCCGGGGCCCTCCCTCTGCCGACCACCGGAGCCATGTCCCTGATCTCCCTGCAGAGCGTCGACTTCGACTTCGGCCGCGAGCCGATCCTGCGCGGCGCGTCCCTGACCCTGCTCGAGGGCGAGCGCTACGCCCTGATCGGCCAGAACGGCGCCGGCAAGTCCACCCTGCTGAACCTCATCGCCGGCGAGCTCGAGGCCCACGGCGGCGAACGCCAGGCCGCGGGCGGGGTGCGGGTGCGCCTGCTGCGCCAGTCCTCCTCGCTCACCGCCGGCCCCGACGCGGCCCTGACGGTCTACGACACCGTCGCCGCCTCGGCCTTCTCCCGCGAGCTGCACCTCGAGGCCGAGCTGGCGCGCCTGGCCGACGACCTGGCCGCGGCGTCGCCCGAGCGGGCCGTCGCCATCGCCCACGAGCAGGGCCGCCTGCAGGCCGACTACGAGCACCGCGACGGCTACACCTGGCGCGCCCGCCTGGAGCAGGCCCTGGCCGGCCTGGGCCTGCCGCAGGAGGCGTGGCGCCGCGACCCCGGCGTGCTGTCCGGCGGCGAGCGCCGCCGCGCCGCGCTGGCGGCCGCCCTGCTGGACGACGCGCAGGTCCTCCTCTTGGACGAGCCCACCAACCACCTCGACCTCGACGCCTGCGAGTGGCTGGAGCAGCGCCTGCTGCGCCGGCCGGGCGCCGTGCTCGTGGTCTCGCACGACCGCTGGTTCCTGGACCGCATCGCCACGCGCACCGTGCACCTGCACCGCGCCAAGCTGACTTCGTGGGCCGGCAACTACACCGCCTGGCTGCGCAACTCGGCCGAGCAGCGGCAGCGGGACGAATCCGCGTGGCGCAAGCAGCAGGAGCGCGTGGAGAAGGCCGAGGACTTCATCCGCCGCAACCTGGCGGGCCAGAAGACCAAGCAGGCCCAGTCGCGCCGCAAGCAGCTGGCGAAGGAGGAGCGGGTCGAGCGGCCGACGGCCGGCCCGTCGTCCTACAAGTTCGACCTGGTGCCGGAGCGCGAGAGCGGGGTGACGGCCTTCGAGGCCACCGGGCTGGCCAAGAGCTACGGGGCCTCGCCGCTGTTCGAGGGGCTGGACCTGCGCGTGGCGCGCGGCGAGCGGCTGGGCGTGGTGGGCCCGAACGGCTGCGGCAAGTCGACGCTGCTGAAGATCCTCGCGGGGTCGGTGATCCCGGAGCGGGGGCGGGTGGTTGTCGGGCACAACGTGGACCTCGGGTTGTACGACCAGCATTTGGGGAACGTGACGGACCGCAACACGGTGCTGGAGGAGCTGGCGTCGGTGTGGCCGGCGGCGTCGCAGGGGGAACTGCGGTCCTTCGCCGGGGCGTTCGGGTTCGGGGCCGACATGATCGACCGGCCGGTGGGCCGGTTGAGCGGCGGCGAGCGCGGGCGGCTGTCGCTGATGCGGCTGATCAAGGAAGGGCACAACACGCTGCTGCTGGACGAGCCGACCAACCACCTGGACATCGGCGGGCGCGAGGCGCTGGAGGAGGCGCTGCAGGAGTTCACCGGGACGCTGGTGGTGGTGACGCACGACCGGTCGTTCCTGGACCGGATCGCGCGGCGGCTGCTGGTGTTCGGGCGGGACGCGGCGGGGCGGGCGACGACGGCGCAGTTCGCGGGCGGGTGGTCGGAGTATGTGGCGCGGCGGGAGGAAGCGGCGGCGGGGCGCTGGCGCTTCGGCGGAGAAGGCGGCGGCGGCGAAGGCGGCGGCGGGGCGGATCGCCTCGGCGCGCGCGCCCGCGTCGGCGCCGGCCCCGGCGGCACGGTCCGACGGACCGCTGAGCAAGAACGAGATCCGGCGGCGGCAGGAGTGGATCGAGGAGGCGGAAGCGCAGATCGCGGCGCTGGAGCAGGAGAAGGAGCGGCTGCTGGCGGACCTGGCGGATCCCGCGCTGAAGCCCGAGGCGCGGGTGGCGGCGTCGAAGCGGATCGTGGAGGCGGAGGGGGAGATCGAGGAGTGGATGGGGAAGTGGGAGGAGTGGAGTCGGGAGATTTCCTGAGATGAGGTGACGAAGGCGAACCCCGGTCCGGGCACGGGGTTTGCGGCAGGCGCGACGAGCGGTCGCGATGCAGGATCCTGCCAGCCCGGAGTCGATCCCCATGTCGGAACATCGAGAGCCCAAGCTGCTGGACCGCGTGCGCAGCGCGATCCGGGTGCGGCATTACAGCCGGCGGACCGAGAAGGCGTACGTCTGCTGGGTGCGGCGCTTCGTCCTGTTCCACGGCTGCCGCCACCCGATCGAGATGGGGCAGAAGGAGATCGCGGCCTACCTCAGCCACCTCGCCGAGCAGCGCAAGGTCAGCGCCTCGACGCAGAACCAGGCCCTGAGCGCGCTGCTCTTCCTGTACCGGGAGGTCCTGGAGACGGACCCGGGCTGGGTCCAGGACGTGGTGCGCGCCAAGCGGCCCGTGCGCGTGCCCGTGGTGCTGTCGGCGCCGGAGGTCGCGGCGTTGCTGGAGCATCTCCACGGCGCGCCGTGGCTGGTGGCGAGCCTGCTGTACGGTTCGGGGCTGCGGCTGCTGGAGGCGCTGCGGCTGCGGGTCAAGGACCTCGACTTCCAGACCGGCGAGATCACGGTCCGGGACGGCAAGGGCCAGAAGGACCGCCGCACGATGCTGCCGCGGACCGTGGTCGGGCCGCTGCGGGCCCACCTGCGGCGGGTGAAGGTCCTGCACGACCGCGACCTGGCCCTCGGCCGCGGCGGCGTGGCGCTGCCGGTGGCGCTGGCGCGGAAGTACCCCGCGGCGCCCCGCGAGTGGGCCTGGCAGTGGGTGTTCCCGGCGACGCGGTTCTACCGCGATGCGGAGAGCGGGGAGCGGCGCGGCACCACCTGCACGAATCGGCGATCCAGCGGGCGGTCAAGTCGGCGGTGCGGGAGGCCGGGCTGGCCAAGCCGGCGAGCTGCCACACGTTGCGGCACAGCTTCGCGACGCACCTGCTGGAGGACGGGTACGACATCCGGACGATCCAGGAGCTGCTCGGGCATCAGGACGTCAGCACGACGATGGTTTACACGCACGTGCTGAATCGTGGGGGGAGGGGGGTGCGGAGTCCGTTGGATCGGTAGGGTCATTGACGGTATATCAGATATGACATATGATCTTCTTGAGGATCCAGGCGACAAGCCTCTCGCTCGGATCGCGGGGAGGTTGGTCCCTCCTGCGGCGATCGAGAACTGCCGGCGGTGGGCGCGCAACGACGATCAAGATGCTCGAGAAGAGGGCCGAGATGGATAGCCAGAAAAAGAAAGCACTCGCGGCCAAGGGCTGGAGGGTAGGTTCGACGGCGGAATTCCTTGGTCTCACGCCTGAGGAATCCCAATACATCGAGCTCAAGCAGGCTTTCAGCGGGAGTCTCAGGACTGAGCGACTGCGGCAAGACGTCACGCAGGTGGAGCTGGCGAAACTGCTCGGCACGAGTCAATCGCGAGTCGCGAAGATGGAAGCCGCCGATCCGACGGTGACGGTCGATCTGCTGCTCAAGGCCCTGCTCGTGTTGGGAGTTACGAAGAAACAGTTGGCGAAGATCATCGCCTGGGTGCCCGTGTAACGAAATTGGCGGCGGTTGACGCGGCACCATCGTGTGGTTATAATATTGTTATAACCAAAGGGGGCTCATGATGATCAAGCAGCTTCGTAAAGTAGGCAACAGCAACGCGTTGATTCTCGACAAGCCGATTCTTGAACTTCTGGGTCTGGAGGAAGAGGGCCAGGTGCAACTCACCATCCAGGACGGAAACCTGATCGTGACGCCCGCCCGCCCGCGACTCGTCAGCACAGAAGATGTGGGCGATCAGCTCGACCGCGTCATGAAGAAGCGCGCCGAGGTGATGCGGCGGCTGGCCAAGTGAAGTCGCCGGTCGCCTTCCTTTCGGTCGATGACGTCCTGATGATCCATCGCCGCCTCATCGAGGGTTTCGGCGGGGAACCAGGGCTGCGTGATCGCGGGCTGCTGGAATCGGCCGTCGCCATGCCGCAAGCTGCGTTCGGGGGTGTGGATCTCCACGTCGGGCTGTCCGAGAAAGCGGCGGCGTATTTCTTCCACTTATGTGCGAATCATCCGTTCGTGGACGGCAACAAGCGCGTCGCCCTCGCCGCGGCTGAAGTGTTCCTGCTGATCAACGGGAGCGAGCTGGCGGCCGGCGATCTCGAGGTCGAGGAGCTCACTATGGGGGCGGCGGCGGGGCGGTTCGGCAAGGATCAGGCGATGGATTTCTTCATGAGGCCTGTCGCTGGATCCCGCCCTCCGCGGCCAGATGTCAATCATTGACATTTTTTGACATATTATGTAGAATACCTCCAAGACATTGAAAAAGCAGGAGGTACCACGATGAACGTCTCCGTGGGCAAGGACTTCGAGGAATTCGTCA
The DNA here is from genome assembly GCA_016719645.1 of bacterium. Lineage (GTDB taxonomy): Bacteria > Krumholzibacteriota > Krumholzibacteriia > LZORAL124-64-63 > LZORAL124-64-63 > PNOJ01. The sequence continues at coordinate 31,617 of JADJYS010000028.1, read as the reverse complement.
AGAACAAGGTCGCCAGCGGCGACTACGCGTCGGTCAGCGAAGTCGTGCGTGACGGGTTGCGTCTGTTGCGGGAAAAGGACCTGCTTCTCGAGGCGCGACTGCAGGCGCTGCGCGGTGAAATCCAGAGGGGGCTCGACCAGGCCGATGCCGGCCAATTGCTCGATGGACCCGCGGTCATGGCAGAATTGCGGGAGCAGATCAAGGGCCGCAGGCCCTAGCATGCCGCGCTACCTTCTGGTGCCCGAGGCTCGCAAGGACCTGGCGGGGATCCTCGAGTATATCGCGGCCGGCAGCGTCGACGCCGCCCTGTAGGTCCACGACCGCTTTCTCGAGATCTTCGAACTTCTGGCGGAGAATCCAGGCGCTGGGCATTTCCGACATGATCTGACTTCACGGCCGGTACGCTTCTTTCCGGTCTATTCCTATCTGGTGGTCTACGCAGCCAATAACAGTCCCATTGAGATCGTCCGGGTTCTCGGGAGTGCTTTGGATATCGAGACGATTTTGAAATAGGAAGCTTCTGCAGGGGTAGACAGGCAACTTCGCTTTGATTCGTGGCGGACGGTTAATCTGTCACGGGTCGTGGATGGTGCGGTTTGTGCCAGGTTTCCTTGTAGTTGTGTATGTTGGCCGGTGGGCGGCGTACATCCGAGTTGATTGTGTGCGAAAATTGTCGCGTTTTACGATATGTCGCTGACACGGGGATTCGAACGACCGTGTTGCCCGTATCGGTTTACACGGAATGTAGGGCGGTGTAACCTTGTGGCTACGGGTTCTGATGTGTCATTAGGTATTGCTTCGCAGATGGATATTGAATTTCTGGCCATGGCTTAGCGGAATAATCTGCAGCATTACCGAATCACATAGAACCGTATACTTATTGTTATACGAGCTATTGAGTAGAGAGATGGCGCAACATGAATTCTGATCTCTATATTAATCCAAATGCCTTGCGCAAGCGATTGTTGGAGCTTCGCAAAGAGCGCGAGAGACTCAAAGATAGCAATAGCCGCCGACCCCGAACTCGACTAAGTGATCGAAACAGGCAGTTAGTTTTAGAAGCAACAGGTGGTCGGTGCCATATCTGTGGCGGTGAGGTTGGCGCACAATGGCAAGCAGATCACGTACTGGCACATAGCGGCGGCGGCTCAAATGATCACAATAACTTCCTGCCAGATCATGCCCTGTGCAATAATTACCGATGGGACTATTTGCCCGAAGAATTTCAACTCATCCTAAAGTTGGGTGTTTGGGCACGGACAGAAATTGAGAAGGGCACGCGCAATGGGCAAGCGATGGCCGCGAGCTTTACTGCTAAAGAGTCTAGTGTTCAGTCCCGTCGAGTTTTGAGAAAGGTGTAGTATTCGCATAACAGACCGTTCGAGCAGACGAGTCGGCCTTGTCACGCCGCTGGCAAGAGCCAGCGCCGCGCCAAGACCGCTCGCTGCTCAACGCTGATGTTAGACAAACGATTGGAGTTACATAATGAAAAATCTACTGCTCATTCTCGTCTCCATTATTGTTGTCGCAGGCTGTTCGGAGAACAGTGGTCCGTCTGAGGCTGAGGTATGGACAGCCGAGACACTTCATTCAGGAATGGAGATATCTTTCCCTAGTAACTATGAAGGTGAGGGCGTCTGGTGCGGCATGGATGCATGTTGGTTCATAAAGAACCGGATCGACGGTGAAGTGGCATTCTACATCTCGGTGTGGGGAATGACCGGCGGGCTGCCCGAGCACTTTGAAACAATGCCGGATGAGTTTAGGTACCCCGAGAGAGAACTGTTGGAAACCGACTCCGGAATATCGGGCGCATTCTTCTATGAGCGCGAAGGTGAAGCGGATCCTGACAAATGCAGAGGCGTGTTCGTTGTAGAAATGAACGGCGGGGATGAGTATGTCGAAGCGGTGAGAGTGAACTATCCACGAACGGAACGTCGTCAGATTAAGGAGATACTCAGAACAATCCAGTTCAACCGATGATAGTCTAACGGACCATTGGAGCAGACGGATCGGCCTTGTCACGCCGCTGGCAAGAGCCAGCGGCGCGCCAAGACCGCCCGCAGCTCAACGCTGATGTTAGACCAACTGAAATGGAGATCTTAATGCGCCGACTTGCGATCCTGTCTGCACTTGTGCTTTTCACGGCATATCCGACATCCGCCGCCTGTGAGACCAGCATCCTGTCTGCGCGAGGACATGGGTAGTTCAGTGTATATCCGGACAAGGCTATTATTCATTTCTCGATTGTCGTGGTCAGAGAGGATGCACTTTCGGCTGCATCGGATGCGGCGGCCATTTTCGATGATATCGTAACGCGGCTTCATGATCTCAATGTTGAACGAGAAGACATCGTCACCACGAGATTTGCAGTGTTCGAGAAAAAGGATCGTCAACTTCCAAGGATGGAAGAAGTTCTTATCGGTTACTCCTCGAACCACAATTTCAAAGTTGAAATCATCGAGTTTAAATCTATCGGAGTAATCGTAAACGCTGTCCTGGGAGCTGGTGCGACAAGCGTACAGAACATCGTGTTCGTCTCTTCGGAACTTGGTCGCGCGCAGCAACAGGCTCTCGCAGATGCCGCAAAAGCGGCTCACCAACAAGCAATGACAATGGCATCAGCGGTGGGAGGTAAGCTAGGTCGTTTATTGCAGATGGAATCCGAGAGATACAGTGAATATGTTGAAGATTCGTTCGGGGGAGGGGCTGTTTCGGTCCCCGTTACCATCGTGCCGGATCGAATTGTTGCACGCATGCAAGTTTCGGCTAAATGGGAGTACCTACCAGAGAATAAGTAGGTGCAGAGGTGCGGCCAGTATGCCTAACATGCGCTTCCAGTTGACGAAGTCGTTTGTCACGCCCCGTGCGGTGTGCACGGGGCATGCCAACCGCCTTCGCAACTGAAGCCAATGTTAGAGAGGCGAGGAGTACGACATCATGAATATTATCAGAATATCGCCAATGGCGGCGCTGATCATTGTGCTACAGTTGGCTATAGCTGCACCAGCCGTCGCAGAACTCCATGGCGGGGCGATGGCAGGCGGATCGCTATCTTGGCTTGACCCGCCTAATTTTATGATGAGCACGGAGCGGTATGCCGATATCACTGAAGGTGCGTTTTTTTCAATTTCAATTGGTTCCCGAATAACGATTCAGCCAAGTGTAATTCTCTCGCGTCGAGGAGGAACCTATCCGCGAATGTCTTCATATCCTAGTGGTGAACTCGCTGAATTCCACGGCGCAGACTATCGAATCGATTACTATGAGTTTCCCTTGTTAGTGCGTTATTGCATTGTCCGGGGGAATTGTGTGCGCCCAGAGTTGATTGTAGGCCCGGCATGGTGTTCAATCCGAAAATCAAGAGTAGAGTCTTCATCGTACTGGAGCGGAGAATGGGCGCGCGGACACGATACTGCACTATTCATAGGTATCGGTGTAAGTGCCTGGGCCGGTGAAGCACTTTGGGGCATAGATGTGCTCTACAGGGCCCCTATAACCAGCCCCAGTGAGAACCTCCTATTTCCTGAAGCAGAAGTAGAAGGATTAAGCGTAATGATGCGTGTAGGCATCTGATGATGGCTGGCAACGCTTCTCTAACATGCGCTTCCAGCCGCCAAAGCCGTCTGTCACGCCCCGTGCGGAGCACGGGACATGCCAGACGGCTTTGCAGCTGAAGCCAATGTTAGGCGGGCACTACGACAGTGGAGGCCGCGTTGACTAGAGAAGTCCTGTCTGCGTTCTGCGGAGCGTTGTTTGCATTTGTTTTCATGTGGATTTGGGATTGGGTTGCACGCTTCAACGAGCGATGGAGCAGGCACTACACGGGCGTTGTTAAGCTGTCGCGAGCGGCCAATGATCAGCTCGCGTCCATACACAATGCGATTTTCGAAACCGACCAAGTTTTGAACGCCTATCGGAACGCAAAGAGCATCCAGGGACGATCCCGATGTCCGTAAATCAACCAGAGGTGATCGATATCGATAGCTCATTTGAATACGATTTGGTGAATCTGGATCTGCTAAATGAATTCGTAACCCATCGCTACAATGTCCAATGTGCAAATAGGGATATTCGGCGTCTAGCGTCCATGAAGGACAACCTGGAGAGAGGATTCGCTGAAGGACGGCTGAAGCCCGAGGAGTATCTCCGGCACATTGATGATCTGGCCGAATGGATGAGGAAGCTGCGTGGCCACTTGGCTGAACTTCTCGAAGACGCTACGACCCTGACAGCAAGAGCTCGCGTTCGCGCCAAGAGAGATGTTCCCAATACCCACTTGATTAGCATGAGGCTGCGTCGCACTCGGCACGAAGCCGATTTTCCAGTGGCTGCAGCCGGAGAACGCATAGTTCTAGTTAAGGAAATTGAGAGCGTGTCAGAGGCCTCGATCCGTCGTATAGAGAAGATTTCACGCAAAGCGTGCGAACATGGCGCCTAACCATCGCTTGCAGCAGATGAGGCCTCCCATCACGCCGCTTGCTGGCGCAAGTGCCGCGCCGGCCGTCTACACTGCTGAATCATGGCGTTAGACTGTAATGACGAGATAGCCATGGAGTTAAGTTGCCGATACTGTGAGATAACTATGTACATGCCGTCAATTACATGAAATCGAGGAGGCAGAAGTGCATTTTGTATATGTAGCCATCCAATTACTCGCGCTGTTTGTATTCACGGCGTTCATTTCTGATAAGCGGAAGAAGCCAGGCATGACACCGCTTATTGACCAGCGGGCAACACGCATACTGAAGGCCTCTTATCTATTTCCCATTGCCGCATACGGTTACAGCTTGTTTCTATTACGCAGAATCAATGCATTAGATTGGGTCAGTCTGGCATTCGCGGTTGCAGCAACCTGTTTGGTCGTAAAGGGAAAGCGGGATCTTGGAAAGCACCACACGTGGACGGGATACCATCTCGTTGGCGGCCGTAGATCCCGTAATGGCATTTACGCAGTGTTGCCCCATCCAATGTATTCAGGCATAATCCTAATGATATCCGCTTGCAGTCTTGTGTATGTAACCAGGCTGCCGTGGTATCTAAGTACCGCCGCCCTAATCTCCTGTGCGTACGTGGTCGTGTTTCTGGTTGTGGCCGCACGTCGTGAGAGCAGAATGCTAAATGCCGCAGCGTAGCCCAACCATAGCTTGCAGCAGGGTTGCGGCCGTCACGCTGCTTGCTGAGGCAAGCGCCGCGCCAACCGCACCCACTGCTGAAGCTTCATGTTAGACCGATTATGTTGAGGTGATTAATGGAGGATTTCGATAGAGAACTATTACAGAGATTCTGCGCGAAAGTGCAAGAATTGGAAGATATGCGATTTTTACGACAGGCACGATCGACAGGCATTAAGTTTAGAATGGAGTGGGATCGGGGTGGTCCCATGACGCAAACTCGCCATGGGCCCGATGAAGAATCCGTCAAAGCCTTTCTCTTAACGCTCCGCTTTTTCTTGCAAGATAACGAGCCTACCTCAATTCGCAAAATTGCCAAATTGGTTCAGATCTCAGGAGTTCGTCAGGACTTAAAGGATCGATTCGAGGATGAACGGAATGCCCTAAATAGGCATTTGGACTCTTCTGGCAATGTGAATGTGGTTGCTTCGGGCCATACCTACACACGTCGTGATGTGTTGTACACCTTCCTTTATGGATTATATGCTCATCACAACGAACAGTATGCACTTCGGCTTAAGTTGTGGAGGAGTTCAGGTGTTGAGATGCCCTTGCGCACCATTTTTGATAACGTAGTGTTAAATGTTTTGGTGTCTCTGCACAACCTGCGGCTAATAGGGTGTGAGATATTGGATGCAGCCTAACAACAGCCTCCAGCAGTCAAAGCCGCTCGTCACGTGCCGTGCTTGCGCACGGCTCGCGCCAATCGTCTTTGCAGCTGAAGCCAATGTTAGTGATAATAATTGGCCGATCGGATCGACTGCGTCACCGCACTGAAGGAGAGTCGTCATGCAGCGATTCCTGAGACTTCACTGGCGGATGATCGCGGCCGGCTCGTTCACCCTGTTAGTTGTTGCGTTCGTTGCCATATGTCTGGCCATTGGCGCCGGAGTGCGCGACACCGTGGCTGACGCAAGGTCGCATCATCCTGGTGACCCCCTCAGCGCACTACTCGCGGTCGCATCCGACGAAGACTTGGCGCCGGTTGAACGCAATCGCGCGATTTGGGCACTGGGCCAACTCGGACGACGCGAAGCTCTTCCAGCGCTACAGGCGCTGGTGGCGCCCGGCCCGTGCGATCACGCGAAATACTTGTGCCAGTATGAGATCGAAAAGGCGATTGCGGCGTGTTCTGGCAGCCGAAACATCGGTGCCGTGATCTGGCGCCACGGAGACTTGGCGGTGGCGAAGGAGGACCTTGGGTCGTCACGATAACAACAGCTTGCAGCAGATGGTCGCGGCTCTCGCGTCGCTTGCGTGCTCAAGCGCCGCGCCGACCGAGCCCACTGCCGAAGCTGGTGATAGGCAGACAAAGGAATTAGTGATCAATACCAGAAGAACGCATGCCAAGTGGACAGCCCTGCTGGCGATCGCCCTGCTCAGCTCCTGCTCAAATCGGGACGCCACGGACGGAAACAAGAGCAAGGTATCGGCCGACCGTGCGCAAGAAACGAGCGCGGGGGCAGCCGATACGAAGCCGCAGCTCAGGTATACCTCCGGGATCAGATCCATTTTCGAAGACAGCAAGGGGCGATTCTGGTTCGGAAGCCATCAGGAGGGCGTGTGCCTGTACGATGGTCGCGAGTTCATCTACTACACGGCGAGCGACGGGTTGAGCGACAATCAAGTCCGGACGATTCAGGAAGACCGGGCCGGAATCATATGGTTCGCGACGGGAAACGGGATCTCCAGCTTCGATGGCGACGAGTTCGAGACCCGTACCGGGGGAGGTCCCGGGAGCCCGGACGTCGCCCCAGGGGATGCCTGGCACACGGAGGCCGGCGACCTCTGGTTTCCTGGCGATGGCGGGATGCGGCGTGGCACCGCGGGACAGGGCGTGTATCGATATGATGGCCGATCGCTTTCGTATCTGGCCTTCCCTTTGCCGCCCGGAGTAGAGGAAGATAATCCCTGCCTGGTCACCGGCATCGTGAAGGGACGCGACGGAACGGTCTGGTTCGGGACGTATCCGGGCGTCTTCAGGTATGACGGCCGGTCCTTCACGTTCATCAACGAAGAGACCGCGGGAATCGGGACCGGAATGGAGCGATTCCACGTCCGCAGCATCTTCGAAGACAGCCGGGGAAATCTCTGGATCGGCAACAACGGGCTCGGGGTCTTGCTCTATGATGGTCAGGCCGTCGCCAACTTCACCGAACAGCACGGACTCGGCAGCAGGGCTGTGGGGCCATCCGGACCGCTCAGCCGGATATTCTCGATTGCGGAAGACGCCGCCGGCAACATCTGGTTTGGAACTCGCGACAACGGCGCCTGGCGCTTCGATGGCGAGTCGCTGACGAACTTCACGATTGAGGACGGGCTGACCAGCTCCATAGTGTGGGCCATCTATCGGGACAAGCGGGATGCCCTGTGGTTCGGGATGGGCGACGGCAGCGTTTGCCGGTTCAACGGCGAGTCGTTCGATAGGATCTACTGAATGCCCGGGGTGAGTTCGCCCAACCAGCGCCTTCACCTGACAAAGCCGCGTGGCACGCATGCGGCGGAGCCAACGTTAGATTGTTTGTTGGCATAGAGAAGGAAGCTATGGTTCGGAAGGCGTCGATATCGTCGATTCTATGCACCCTGTTGCTCGTGGCGGGGTGTTCCGGATACCGGGCAATCAAGCAACCATACAATATCACGGCGAATCATTTGGATTTCAGCTCCGAAACAAGACTACGCGCCGGCGACCGTGTCCGCGTGCTTACCCTGGACATGCGGTCGATTGAGGGATTGCTGACTGGAATTAATGCGGAGTCTCTTGTCGTCTCGAGACGCGACGGCACGCCTCCTGTCGAGATCATTCCCCGAGATTCGATCAAGGGGATTGAAGTCTACTATAATGGGTCAGACAAGCTGAGTCTTGTGCTTGCTGCATCTGCCATGGTGTACGTAGTAGTCAAGGAAGTCATGGCAGATCATGTGCATTCACCAGATCCAGGTTTGAAATAGTGAATGCAAGCAGTAGCGTAAACTTACGGACCGTTGGTGCAGACGGATCGGCCATGTCGCGACGCTGGCGGGAGCCAGCGACGCGTTAAGCCCGCCCGCAGTACAACGCCGATGTTAGGCCGCTTGAAAGCGCACCGTAGATGTCTGTCAACATGTGTCTTTGCCCGGAGGGCAATAATCACCAAATGATCACATCACCTCGAGCCCGCCCTCGGCGCCTGCTGATCGCTGTTGCGTTCGCGCTTCTCGTCGCGCCTGCACTGCGCGCCCAAGATCGGATCATGAGCGCACCGGAAGGTCTGTTGGACAAAATGACCGGCCGGTGGGTGTTGACCGGCACAATCGCCAAGAAGCCGACCACGCACGACGTGGATATCGACTGGGTTCTCAATCGCCAGTACATCCGCATCCACGAGGTCTCGCGCGACAAGGACGCCAGCGGCGGTATCGGATACGAGGCCTGGATCTACATCGTCTGGGATCCGAAGTTGAGCGAGTATGCCTTGATGTGGCTCGACAACACAGCGGCAACCGACTTTTCCAGCGAGGGCGTCGGCCACGCGAAGCCGGACGGTGATCGGATCCCCTTCATCTATTCATTCGCGGACGGGAGCGGAATCCGCACCACGTTCGCGTACGATCGGACGACCGATACGTGGGCGTGGACGATCCATAACCTGGACAAGTCGGGATCCGCATCGCCGTTCGCGAACGTGGTCTTGGTGCGGAAAGACTAGTCGTACGCATATTGGCGTCAGTCCCTGGAATTCGTCGCCCAGATGAGTGCCGCTCACGTACACGGAAATCGCGCTGGAAACGACGCCAGAAAGATCTAGCCATCGGTCATCACGAGACTGTGGTAGGGTGAGTGGTGATGCCTTGCCGGAGTTCGCGGCAGACGAAACATCCTGTCACGTCGCCTGTTTGCGCAGGCGCCGCGCAAACCGTCTTCGCCGATGAAGCACGTTGTTATGTTGACGTCCGAGCGGCGTGGCGACCGCGCGACAAGGGCCGATTGCCGTGGCGTACCGCGGCCTGTGAAGGAAGGATGAGATGAAGGCGTGCGTGCTATTAGCTATGACTCTTGCTGCTTTCGTTGCCAACGATGCCTGCGCTCAAGTGCCCACCCTTCCCGCTGGTGCTAAAACGCACTGGGTCGTGGATCAAACAGAGGAGGTTGTTGTCTATGTCCTGTTTGATCCCGCCACGGTTGCGGATCGACTGCCCCCAAACCTGCGGTTCATCACCATCGGGGAGTTGGCCGCGGATGGCGTACGCTGGGCGGGGGAACACGTGACCGAAGAGCCGTCGCACGGTCCTTGGGGCATCTCGTTTCTCGAAGTCGTCAGAATGGGGACATTCATGATCGACGGACACGCCCCGGACTGGCCGCAGGACGGCGCCATTGCATTGTGGGCGGCGCGCGTCGCCCCGTCAGACTCGTCGACGATCTCGTACCCCGGTCAGCCGTTTTTGCTCTTGGAGTTCTGGTTTCCGGACAATCAGTATGTTGCCTATATGCGCGACAAAGGGCACTACGCGACTTACGGAGATGTGAAACTTCGGCAAGATCCCGATGGGAAGTGGTCGGGATCCATTCGTATCGACGGGTTGAGTGTCGTGGCCGAATGTGCTCCAACCGGCCCGGTCACAGGAGGAGCGGGATCCAGCGGAATGCAGACGTTCTTCCCGCCCAACCTGTCCGGGGTTGCCGGTATTGTCACGGTGGCTTTCGCTGGACATCAAATACAGACCTGTACGGAAGGCTCTTCGTGGAAGCTTGAGGGGACTCACGCGTTGGCGCGCGGTGTCCCATTGGGGCCTTCGACCTTTCAGTTCGGGTACCGTCTGGTGGGCGGCGCTTTCCATCCGTGATTCTCTCGAGGGCCGCCGATCGTCCAGCTGAGCCTTGCAGTTGAAACATAACAAGCGCTTGCACCAGACAATCGCGTCTGTCACGCTTGCAGGTGAAGCCAACGTTGGCCTCTGGGATAAGGGGGGGATGCCGTGAGCGGACGCCTGACGAAGCTGCTCGAAGCAACAGGGCTCGGTCGAATGACCGATGGCGAGTATCAGGCCAACCTGAGCGGCATCAACATCTTCTTTGGTGCTGTGTTGGGCTTCGTTCTCGCTGGGGCTGAGCGGCTCAAGAGCTGGCAGTTTGGCCTGCTCTTGCTCGGACTCTCCAGTGCTGTAATCACGATCCTCTACATCTCCTCAAGCAAGCGCCGCGCTTCCTATTCCGTTCTTGCGCTCGTTTACGCTCTCGGCTTCCCGGAAGTCATGGACGTCCTGCTCGGAGGGCGGGATCTTGTCCCGGACAAGATACGTCCCACGCTCGTCGTATGGACATTGATCACGGTTCTTGTCGAATTCTGGTCTCGTGACAGCGACCGAGGACCACAGGCCGAGCTCCGTGATGGACCTGGCGGCGTCGGGGGCCACGGGCTTGGCAATGAGGGGGAGTAGAGTCGGCGGTGGTTGTTGCGGGCCGAGCCCGCGCCGCCACGCCGGTGCAGGTCATCACAACGTTCGACCGCATAAGCGTTCTCGAGGAACTGCGCCACCAAGGTGCGAATGAAACGGTGGTTGCCGAGATGAGTACGGTTCGCATCGCCCTGGCGAATGTCCGTGTACCTGCGACTCCGCAGGAGTCCGTGCTGCTGGCGACATCGACGGTCGCCGAAGCGGGTCGACAGGGCGCGCTCGTGGTCTGTTTTCCCGAGTGTTTCATTCCCGGATATCGCTGGCCCGGCACGTCCGCGCCGCCGCCAGATCCCGAGTTTTTGGAACGGGCGTGGTCCGAGGTGGCGAATGCCGCCGAGCTCGCCAACATCACGGTCATCTTGGGCACCGAGCGCGTGACCGAGCGCGGCTTGCAGATCGCCGTTTGTGTGATCAACCCGGACGGCACGATCGCCGGTTGGCAAGAGAAGGTGCAGATCGACCCGTCGGAGGACGCCATTTATCCTGCCTTCGGCTCGGAACGTCGAGTCTTCACCGCCGGCCCGCTGACCTTCGGAGTGGTGATTTGTCACGAAGGGTGGAGGTATCCGGAGACGGTGCGATGGGCCGCGCGTCGAGGCGCGCAGATCGTGTTTCACCCGCATGCGCACGTCGCCGAGCCCGGAAGCTATCGACCCGTCACCTTCGCCGATCCCGCCAACACGTTCCATGAGAAGGCGGTCTTGTGTCGGGCAGCCGAGAACACGTGCTACGTCGCATCGGTGAACTGCGCGAGCGAGGGCTCCGGGACCACGTCGGCGGTCGCGCGTCCGGACGGCACGCTGCAGTGCTTTCAGCCGTACGGGCAAGCGGGCTTGCTCGTGGCCGACTTGGACCTCAGCGCTGCCACCGGATTGCTCGCCACGCGGTGCCGGACCTCGCCGATGTAGGTGACGATCCGGAGAGGATGCGATTCGCCGTTTCTTATCTATCCCATGGCAGGAGTCGAGAATGGCGGAGGCAGGTGGGTCTCGGCGGGGATTCATTCCGCTCATCCGCGAAGAAGCGGCGCGCCACCAGGCCGGCCGGGTGCTCATCGTATTGCACCGCGGCGCGGAAGAAGGGTCACCGATGAGCAAGGTAGAAATGCGACCGACAAGTCACGACAGAACCGGAATGAACAGGGCCCGCCAAATATTGGGGCGGGCTCCATCTCGCTGGTCCGGCCCATCCACGACACGAATTCGACGGCAACTGGGAGTGCATCACCTGGTGATGCTGGCCGTCGGTATTGCGGGATACGGGTGCGAGCCTGCACGCAGCTGGGCGGCGCCTGGGCAGCCGGCGGTCAACGCCGCGGAGCGCGCACTGATCGAAGGCAAGATATGCGAGCATCTCAACCTCCCTGCGGGCACGGCGCTCGGCACGGCGGAGTTTGCCCGGGTCACGGAACTCGACCTCAGCCGCGAGCCCGTTTCCGATGCAGGCGCGGCGTGGCTCTCCGACCCCGCTCAACCTCCAGCAGACGATGTTGACCGATGCGGGGGTACGAGCGCTGGCCCGAAACGACACGGGCCTGAAGCGACGGACCTCGCTGTTTCTCTGCGGCACCCGGGTGACGGACGCGGGAGCGAGGTATCTCGCCGCCGCCTCGCCTCAACTGATTTAAATACCATAAGATAAATCAGGACCAATATGGCCTTGACTGGCGATTCCGCCTGACTTCAAACTGAAGTTATCCGCTGCCACACGCTCAGAGGGCACGCGGCCCGCCTGGTGATGGAAATCTCACCACGCTCCAATCCGCATCGCGAACACCGGCAGATATGGAAGGTCGTTTCCCGTGCAAAGATCAACAAGAGTGTGGATTGGGCGTTGGCTGGTCCTGGCGCTGTCCGTTCTCGTCTCTGGTTGCGGGGGCGGCGGCGGCAGCGGCACGCCGACACCCACCGCTACGGTCAGCGGCACCGTCGCCGTCGGCGCGCCGCTGAGCGGCGCGATCACCGCCGTGGGCGCCAATGGCGCGATGGCCAACACCGTCAGCGGCGGGGGCGGCGTTTACACGCTCGATGCGATGGGGCTGACCTTCCCGATCCTGCTGAGTGCCACCGATGGCGCCGGCATCGTGCTCTACTCCTGGGCCGACGCCGAGGGCGACATCGCCAACATCACGCCGCTCACCACGCTGGCGTTGCTCCTCTCCAGCCTCGCCGACAACCTCGGCGGCGTGTTCGGCAACTGGGCGCCCAGCTCGGTGCAACTCGACGAAGCCGGGATGCTGGCGGCGCAGGCGATCGTGAACGCCAACCTGCAAAGCCTGTTCACCGACGCAGGCGTCGATTACACCGAGTACGATTTCCTCACCACCCCGTTCAGCGCCGACGGTTCCGGTATCGACGGCATGCTGGATGCCTTGCACGTCAGCTTCGATTTTCTGGGTGGCGATCTGAACTCAGTCGTCACCATAACGCTCGCGGAAGACGGCACGCCGATCCTTCTCGATCCCGACATCGACATCAGCGACATCACCTTCGCGCGGACGCTCGCCGCCATCGCCGTCACGCCTGCCAGCACCAGCGTCGCCGTCGCGAGCGCGAGCCAATTCACGGCCACCGGCTCCTATTCCGACGGCAGCACGTCGGATATCACGTCCTCCGTCACCTGGACTTCCGGCACGCCCACGGTGGCGATCATCAACGCCGCCACCGGCCTCGCCACCGGGATCGCGGCCGGCGTGACGACGATCACCGCCGCGTCGGGGGCGATTTCCGACGACGCGGAGCTGACGGTGACCACGGGAGGCGGCTGGAGGTCCGTTTCTGCCGGAAACATCCACACGGTTGCCATCAAGACCGACGGCTCGCTCTGGGCGTGGGGATATAGCGGCTATCTCGGCGACGGGACCACCGTCGACAAGAACACCCCGACCAGGATCGGCACCGACACCAACTGGGCCTCGGTGGCGGCCGGAAGAAGCCACACCGTCGCCCTCCAGACCGACGGCACGCTCTGGGCGTGGGGATACAACGCCGCCGGCCAGCTCGGCGACGGGACCACCGTCGCCCAGCCCACCCCCACCCAAATCGGCACCGCCACCACCTGGGCCTCGGTGACGGCCGGAGGCTCGTACACCGTCGCCATCCAGGACGATGGCACGCTGTGGGCGTGGGGACACAACGACAATGGCCAGCTCGGCGACGGGACGACCGTCGACAAACACGCCCCCACCCGGATCGGCACCGCCGACACCTGGGCCTCGGTGGCGGCCGGGCACAACCACACCGTTGCCCGCCGGACCGACGGCACGCTCTGGGCCTGGGGATTCAACGGCTATGGCCAGCTCGGCGACGGGACGACCGTCAGCAAGAACGCTCCCATCCGGGTCGGCGTCGACGACATCTGGGCTTCCGTGACGGCGGGAAGCCTGCACACCCTGGCCCGTCAGACCGACGGCACGCTCTGGGCGTGGGGACACAACGAGTATGATCAGCTAGGCGACGGGACGGGCGGCGGCGCCTAATACCAATTGGGCCTCGGTGGCGACCGGAGGCGTGCTCGATGGGAGCTGGCTGCATGGTTACACCGTCGCCATCCAGACCGACGGCACGCTCTGGGCGTGGGGAATCAACACCTATGGCCAGCTCGGCGACGGGACGAACGAGGATAGGAATGTGCCCACGCCAGTCTTCTAGGCCTGGCCGCGGGTGGGCGCGCTATCCGAGCCCATGCCCCAATCGATGATCGTCCGTTGATTTCATGATGTGCATCATCCCCGGCTTTGCGAAGAACTGGCAGCCGCCCGGCCCGGAGTGGTAGTATCTCCGGGATACGCGGCTCCGCGGGTGCTGGCGGCCGTTCCGGTCGTGGTGGCTGTCGCCGCCTGCGGCTGGGCCCCGCTCGTTCATGATTTGGCGCCGGGTCCGCACCAACCGACGTTGCAGGTGAAGCCGGTGTTGGGCGTCACGACACGCTCCTCGCCGCCCATCCATCAGAATCGACTCCGGAGACCGCCGATGAAACCGATCGCACTGCTTATGTCCGTGATGCTGATGGCGACGGGCAGCGCCGACGCGCAGTCCCTTGCCGTTGGGCGGCAGGCTACCGCCCCGACGGCAGATCCCGTTGCAGCGGATGCGCTGCGCGAAGTGACCGCCGCCGCGGCGGCCATCGTGGAAGCGTTCGGGCGCCACGACCCGGCGACGTACTTTTCTCATTTCGCACCGGACGCCACGTTCGTCTTTCACACCTCGCCGAAGCGACTCAACACGCGCGCGGAGTACGAAGCCGAGTGGGCGACCTGGGAGATGGAAGACGGGTTCCGCGTCCGCTCCTGCATTTCCACGGATCAGCACGTACAGGTCCTTGGCGAAGTCGCGGTGTTCACCCATTCGGTCCAGACGGAGCTGTCTACGAAGCAGGGCCCAAGCACCGCGCAGGAGCGTGAGACCATCGTCTTCCATCGACGTGGCGGCAAATGGGTGGCGGTTCACGAGCACCTGTCGCCGCTACCTGGCCCGCAGCCTCCGGCCGGGAAATGACGCCCAGCCGCCGGCCGCAGCGACGCGCAACGGCAGGTGCGCCATGCCGCTGCGCCGGTCTCACCCCCAACGCCGGGCGGCATTCAAGAGCATGAAATTCCACCTCGGAGCAATTCCGGAGACCCCGGAGCATCTGCCGGATTCCAGCTGGACGCCGCTGCGTGAGCCGTCGCCCTGGGCCTTGCAGTTCCTCGCGTTGCCGTTGGGCATCGTTGCCAGCATCGGGGTCGGCTTCCTGTGGTTCAGCCTGACTCCGCTCGGGAACTTATCGCCCGATTCATTGGGGATGGTGCTCGTTGCATTCGTCGCCATCATCCCGGTTCACGAGCTCATCCAGGCCGCTGCTCGTCATCTCCATGGCGCCGCTGTTCGCCTGCGCGATTGCGGGCCATTCATCCACTCTTCTTGCCTTCGCTTCCACATTGAACGCGTTCTTTGCATGTGGCGACATGTTTGGTGTAGGATTGTTGCTGTCCCAGGTTCCGACAGGTGCGACAGTTCGCAATCAGGGTGGAAGACATTCTGGAAGACACATGACGCCGAAGCCGCCTGAACGGGGCGCGGCACGCGCCGGTGGCGCCCGCTTCACGCAGGGAATGCGGCCGGGGCTCCCGTTACGCCTTAGGCGCATGGCGCCGAGGAGACATCGTGACCGTCTTGCGTAAGGACAACGTCGGCGTCGTGGTGGAGGACATCGGTGCCGCCATCGAGTTCTTCTCCGAACACGGCCTTGCCCTCAAGGGCCACGGGCGTCTCGAGCTCACGCGCTTCGACTCGCCCGCCATCGCTTCCGATCACCGCACCGCCCCCGTGAACTCGTCGGATTGGCTCAAGAGCTCGCGCCGCGGACCTCCCGCGTGAACCCTAGGGATCGCAAGCCCTGAAACACACGTGACGCGACGTGCAGTTGAACATGACGAAAGGTGCATTGCGTGAACGGCACAGCTTATCGATTCCTGGCAATCGTCGTCTCGAATGGAGCCGCCTATCTCGCGGTGCGAATCGTAGAGCGCCGGTATCCGGAACTCCGCGGCGCGCTCCACGGCCTTTACACGACCGTCATGGTCTTTGGGTTCTGTTGCTTCTTCCGCGATATGCCGGCCCTCTGGGTGGCGCCGATGTTCCTGCTTTCTGCAGCGGCGCTGATCATATCGCTGCGCAAGCGATTGCCCGCCTGAATGGCGGCGGTAGCGTGCCGGTATCCGGCCGCGGCATGACGTCTGGCAGCGGTGTCGACAGATCACAACCACGGGGAGTGGTTTCACCATGGACATTCCGAGGATCTTCAACATCTCCGAAAGCGCCCATCGCATCCACAACCCGTTCACACCCGGTAACCTCGCCACCCTCGGCGCGGCGTTGCGCCTGGAGCCGGGGACGCGCATCCTCGACCTCGGCAGTGGCTCGGGCGAGATGCTGTGCACCTGGGCCCGCGATTACGGGATCGTTGGCACCGGTGTCGACATGAGCCAAATGTTCTCCGAGCAGGCGAAGCGCCGCGCGGAAGAACTCGGTGTCGCCGGCCAGGTCGAGTTCATCCACGGCGACGCCGCCGGCTACGTGGCCGCCGATAAGGTCGGTGTGGCGGCTTGCCTCGGCGCCACCTGGATCGGCGGGGGGGTCGCCGGCACCATCGAACTTCTGGCGAAAAGCCTCCGCACGGGAGGGATCATCCTCATCGGCGAGCCCTATTGGTTGCGGCTGCCGCCGACAGAGGAAGCTGCCAGGAATTGCCATGCCGGCTCGATGGCCGACTTCCTCGTGCTGCCGGAACTGCTCGCTTCCTTCGGCGGGCTCGGCTACGACGTCGTGGAGATGGTTCTGGCCGACCATGAGGGCTGGGACAGGTACGAGGCGACCAAGTGGCTCACCATGCGGCGATGGCTCGAAGCCAATCCCGACGACGAGTTGGCCGAAGATGTCCGAGCCGGACTGACCTCGGAACCCGTGCGCTACGCCGCGTTCACGCGGGAATACACGGGGTGGGGCGTGTTCGCGCTGATGGCGAGGACGTTAAGCATATGGTGGATAACAAATTATGAGCCCATTCCGCTCGCCGCACTGCCCCGCGTGCGGTGAACCGATCCCACCACTCAAGCTATGGACGGAACCTTTCGGCGAAAGGCCATGGAAGTGCTCCGGATGCGGAACCAGGCTGAGATTCGGCAAGCGGCACCCGCTTGTGTCGTGCTTCGCCTCGACGAGCATCATGTGTGGTACATTGATATTCGGCGTGCGCTACGCGTGGTGGATGGTGCCGGCGGGCCTCGCGTTGAGTCTCTGGCTCCGCTTCGATGCCGTGACCGGAGTCGAGGTGAAATCCTAACACCTGCTCGCAGCTGAAGATGGTGCTGGATACACTTTGATTGGAGTGATCGAAATGCGCCGATCTCTGCGATCTTGGACGATCATCGCGCTTCTGGCTCTCATCGGGTGCAGCTCCGAGTACGATCCCGTTGATTGGAGCCCGACGCCGCCATCGGACGAAGCAGCCGCCTTCGTGGCGCAGGAGCCCTTCACGCCGCTCCAGTACACACATCAGATCATGGATTGGAACGGCATCGAGCTCTTTGTCTGCAAGTTCGGCGAAGGCCTGGATTGCCCGGCCGGGTGCATCTACAGCGCCGCGTATGGGTTGAATTACGGCGACCGGGTCGGCTGGATCGGATTCGATCATTACCACAGCTATGAGCCGGACTCGACGAGGTTCTACGACTTCATCGGAACCGACACGATGCTCTTCGACGCGGACACCTGGTTCGCCCTGATGACGAGGGACGTGCACGCCTGCTTCGAGATGCTCATGCCGGCTTTGGCCGCCGACGGGGACACCGGCCGCGGTGCGCTGTTGACGCTGTCGACACTTCTCTATACCCACGAGTCCCGGGAAATCGCGGAGAACCTGGTGGAGAACCCGAGCCTCGCCGAAGACGCGGAGATCTTGAGCATCCTGGCCGCCTTGCCCGTGATGCGCTATGACATGTACGCAGCGGCCAGGGCCAGGGCCCAGGAGCTGCTGGACGCGCTCGGGTCTCCCGGTTTCGTGAAGTGATGGCGGTCGCTTTCAGTTGCCGGATTCATCGGTCATGCCCATCGGCGCGCCAACTCCTAGGGGAGCACGATGTCAGCCAAGATTCTCATGCTGTGTGCCGTTGCGGCGCTGGTCGCCTGCGTGCTGGAAATCCTGCTGCGCAAATTCACGGCTCGCAGCAGGCTGCATTTCTACGGAATGTATGTTCTGGTCATTCCCATCGTGTTGGGGCTGGCTTATGACAAGCTGCCCAGCTTGTTGGTCGTGGCGACCAATTCGCTTGGCACCTTGCTGTTCGTTCTGTCGATCCGGCAGGCGAGTCGCGATTCTTCGACGCCGGCTGTCCGAGCAGCGGAATAAGCACATCATCATGGCGTGTAGTCTCACCGGGCACTGAACGAAAAGTGCTTGGTGATTCTGGAATGACGTCCGCCAAATGCGCGCATCCGACATGGCCGATTGTCTCGCAGCCTGGCTGCGCAGACCGCGCGCCGATCCGTTGGCCGGTTCGTTATAACGACAGGACAGGGAATGCGATCCTGGATACGCAGCGCAAGGCACTTGAGGAACTTCTTGTTGGCGTTCACGATGCTGTCGATGGGCATGGTCGCCTCGTGCGGTGACGGCACGACGGGCCCGGGCGGTGGCGAGGGAGGATGGCAGATCGTCGGCACCTGGGACGCATGTCGGGTGACATACGGCGAGATCACGATCGACCTTCACCATGGGAACATATACTGGTACATCGATGAGACCGGCCACTTCTGTGCGAAGAATCGCCTGGCGTTCGGCTATGTCACGACCGGCTGCGGCGCGGTCGGGGCGCACCGAATTCTCCAGGAATTGAGCTACGATGACACGAATTGCAGCTGGCGCCTGTCCCTATCGGCGGACTCGGATACGCTGTTCGCAGATATCATCGCCACCGACGGGCAGGCGCCCGATGCGTGGGTATTCGCGCGCTGTGACAGCACGCTGGCGGGGGATTGCTTCTGCGATCAGGGGCCATGAACGAGAATGCCGCCCTGATTGTTGTTGTGCGAGTGGCCGCAAAGTTACCGGATAGCTGTGGTGCCCGACCACGGCTAGCCGCGAATCCTGAGGCCGCGGTTCTTCCATGCCGGGCGATCCCTGCGGATTCTCTATATGAGTGCAGGCATTTCTGATATCCTCGGTCGAGCGGGCGGGAATCCGGCCGGCATGGCAGCAGAGCCCCGGATAAACCGCACCTCGCACACGGCAAGAACCGGCGGAGGTTCCATGAAACGAGTCACCGGCATCGGCGGTGTTTTCTTCAAGGCCAAGGACGCCCCCGCGCTCCGCGCCTGGTACCAGCGCCACCTCGGCATCGATGTTCAGGCCTGGGGCGGCGCGGCCTTCCCCTGGGCCGACGGCGACGGCAAGCCCGCGGCCGGCACGACCATCTGGTCCATCGGCTCGGCCGAAGGCGACAGTTTCGCCCCGAGCAAGTCCTCCTTCATGGTGAACTATCGGGTCGAAGACGCCCGCGCGCTGGCGGGGCTCCTCAAGGCGGAGGGCTGCAATGTGCTCGACAAGATCGACGAGTCGGAGTACGGCGTGTTCGCCTGGGTGATCGATCCCGAGGGGAACAAGGTCGAACTCTGGCAGCCGCCGGCCGGGCAGTAGTCGGGCGCGGGATTTACGAATGCAGACGATTGGCCGACGCAGCCCCCGGCCGCAGCACGAGATCGCACAGGAGGACGCAATGGTGGCCCGAGGATACCCTGCGATCAAATGCGGATGGATCTTGGTGGTGCTGGTGGTCGCGGGTTGCGGGCAGGTCAGCACTTTCGGCCCCCCACCCGGAGCCGTTGATCCGGTTGATCGCAGCCGCTCGCTGATTCCATCGGACGCCGCAGTTCTCAGCGACCAGGAGATCGACCGCATCCTCACCGCGCGCGTCGAAGTTCCGGACAGGATGCGGGTCGCCGTCCTGTATCTGTCTCACGACAGGAGCCGGGACTGGTGGCAGCAGAACGACCTCAGCGAGGATTCGTTCCGCTCCGCCCTGAGTCCGGTGCTGAAGCTTCTCGAAGATGAACGCGTGTCGGACGTCTCATTCCTGCCGAGCTTCCTGCTGCCGGCCCAGAAGTCGATCCCGCTCATCCGCGAAGCGGCGCGCTACCAGGCAGACTGGGTGCTCATCGTGAAGACCGAGGCGCGGGAGTACAGGAAGGACCGCGTCCTCGGCAAGGACGAAGCGCGCGCCAGCTGCGAGGTCGAGTGCGTCGTCCTCGATGTCCGGACGGGCACGATCCCGTATACCTCGGTTGCCCGGGGTGATGCCACCGTTGAAAAAACCGACGAGGAGTACGCACTGTCAGAAACATCCTTGCGGGCAGAGGGGCAGGCCATCGAGCAAGCCATGATGGAGAATGTCGACGGCCTGTTGATCTATTTGGGCAACATCGGCAGTCCCTGATCAACGGCAAAGACGCTCTGCGGGGCGGTCTTCTGGATCGTCATCGGTCCGGCACGGTCGGTCCGGATCCGCAAGCGCACAACCAACGCACTCGACGACATGTTGGCAAGCGCAGCTGATTGAAGTTCGTTTACCCCCCGAAGGAACGCCGACGACATGGACGACATCAAGACCAGCGTCTGCCCGGTGGAGCGTGCCGGCAGCCTCCACAGCCGGGCCCGCAGGTGGATTTCGTCCTGGCGCTCCTGGCTTAGGTTCCGCCACGCACAACGGGATTTCGAGATCGTCGACAAGGCGTGGTACAGTTCCACCCTGCTCCTCGAGCCGGGCGAGTCCGCCGAGGTGGTCGTCAACTGGCCCTCCCGCTCTGGGGCGACAGCTGCCAGCCGAAGCGGCGCCAGAAAGTCCGGGTGGTCGTGACCTCACGGAGCACTTCCGCAACCTACCGGATCATCGCTCTGGTGGCCATGGGTGCGATGCTGTCCGGTTGTTCCAGCTATCACCTCGTCTCGGAGCGCGGCGACGCCGACCACCCCTCGCCTGGTCCGGGCACGGCCGGTATCGTTGTCGGCAGCCATGTGCGGATCACCCGCCATCACGGAGAGCGCATCGCGGGGGTCGTGCTCGAAAGGGACGATGACGCCCTGACCGTCCGGAGCTATGCGGCCCGCGGCATGGCGGAACAAGTCGTCCCGGTTGCGGAGATCAGCGCCATCGAACTGCGCCAATCCGAGCCGGTCCCGATGTTGGGCAAGATCGCCATCGCTGGCATCGCCGTCGCGGTCGGGTATTACCTGCTGGTGGGGCTGGCGCTTTCTGGTGCGCGCCTCGATTAGCAATTCCGGGGGCTGCCGTGAAGACCATGATGTTCTGCGTGATCGCCGGCGCCATTCTGGTCGTCCTGGGATGCGGCGACGAGCCGCCGTCCAGGCCGCGACCGCCGGAGATCCCGGAGACGGAATTCATCACGACTTCCGACAACTATCTGAACAACCGCTTCTTCAAGCTGGATCTCGCAAGTCCGAACAGCTTGCCCGTTCACGACGTGCCGGGGCGCGACGCCTCACGCCAGCGCATCGACCGGGGATCGATCCGCGTGTACCGTCTGGTGACGGGCGGGGAACAGAAACCGGACGACGTCGCGAACATCGCGGCGTACCTGGACACCACGGGCGTGTTCTGGGTCGGCCCGGACTGCCCGCCCAACGACTTCCGGTCGCCCGTCGTCTACGGGGCGCGCTGGCGGGAGCTCGCGTGGCAACCCCTGGTGAATGCCGATGATGAGATCCAAGGGTTGGATGTGGGCTCGGAATTGGGCGCGGGCGACGCGCTGGCGGTCGTCTATGATTTCTACCCCGGCGATGGCGACTTTTCCTGCAGGGTCGGCGACAGGCCGCCCTACGACCCGCCGTTGGGCGAGCTGCCCGGCGAGGAAGCCGCCTACTACCGGATGAAGCTGCTGAAGGCGCCCGAGGGCGCGGCCGATTACTCGTTCCACTACGTCATCAGGAACTTCTACGAGCTCGGTCATCCAGACATCGACGCGAATTCATTCCGCTTCGTGATCGAAGAGGACTCCCCGCTCCATCCGTCCGCCGACGCAAACGGTCTTCCCTATCTCCGGATTTTCGGGCTCGATCAGATCGACCTGGACGGCATCCCGGGCCACGATGGTCTGGTCGACATCGAAGATTACTGGATGATCGATCTGAACCGCGGGCTCGTCCACTTCCCGCTGGACAGGCCCTTCGCGGCGAACCGGTCGCAGTACGAGGCCTTCGCCGACAGCAGCGGCTTCACCTGGGACGGCTCCTACCTGCAGGGCCACCAGGCGCACGAGCTGTACGACCCGCAGGTGCCGTCGGCGACGTACCCGGAGTACGGGCATTTTCGTTTGAGGGCGACCTACACGTTGAACTAGGATGGTCCACAAGGTTCCGGGAGACTGCCGCCGAACCGCCAAACCGCCGCGACGCCATGCCGGGCGCCCGGGACGACGCTTGATCGATGTTGTTGTGATTGCTATCCCATATTTCCAATCGAAGGGATGAGACATGCCACCTGCGAGCTCTTCTTCTGCTTCCGATTCACTGGGGAAGGATCTGCGCCACATGGCGTTGACGACGCCGGCCGAGACGCTCGGCTTCTCGGCGGACGACGAGTTTCCCGAAGTCTACGGCGTCCTCGTCGACTGGCCGATCTACAACAAGACCGTCGCCTCGATCCTCGCCATGCGCAACGGAACTAGTAGTCTCTACACGACGACCTCCTTCGGCGTCATCGGCGGGGAGATGCACGCTTCAACCCGGCAGGCCGCCAAGCGCTGCGTCAGGGTCGCGGCAGATTGTCTCGCGTCCAGCGAGCATGTCGCCGACTACCCGCTGCCGACGAAGGGCCGCGTGCACTTCTACCTGCTCACCTACAACGGAGTACGGCTTTGTACCAGCGCCGAGGCAGGCCTCGTGCGGGGGAGCGACCCGCTGGGCGTCCTGTTCAACGCCGCGCAGGTCCTGATGGCGCAGCTCCGCCGACAGACGCAGGAAGCGAAGGGCGGCTGGCGGGGCAAGGTGGGACGCCTTTTCAACCGGAGCCTGTCACCGGACCAATTGCTCAGCAACGCGGTCGCCGACCACGACCTGGCCGAAGTCGAGGCGCAGCTGGCCGCCGGCGCCGACGCCAACGCGTGTTCCCCCGACCATGCGCCCGTCATCGCCGTCGCGGCCAGCTACGGGTGGTCCGACATCGTGGGCGTGCTCCTCGCGGCGGGGGCCGATCCCTCGCTGCAGGTTCGCACGGGGAAGCGAGGCGCGTTCCGGGGCCCCCTGCTCTCCCTCCCGGCCGCCAACGGCTCGCTCGAGACCGCACGCACCTTGATCGCGGCCGGAGCGGATGTCGATGCCGCCGATGCCACCAGCCTCACGCCGCTGATGTGCGCCGCGGGACAAGGCCACGAAGCCATCGTCCGGCTGCTGCTCGAGGCGGGCGCCAAGCTCGAACTGCGGGACCAGGAAGGATTCACGGCACTCATCTTCGCGGCGAACCGGGGCCAGGCCGCCGTCGCCGGGATCCTGCTTGCCGCCGGCGCGGACGTGAATGCCGCCGCCAGCGACGGGTCCACTCCCGTCATGTTCGCGGCACAACACGGACATGAAGAAACCGTTAAAACGCTGCTCGCGGCGGGTGCGGATCCCTCGGTGACCGGACGTCACGGCCTGTCGGCGATCGGGTTCGCCAAGCAGAACTCCCACGTGTACACGCTGGCTCTCCTGTTGGAGGCCGCTCGCGAAAGCGGATAACAGGCGATGCGGCCCGCCTTGCACCGCACGCTGGCTGAACGCGAAGCACCGGCTCGGCCGGCAAGCATTCCGGATCGGGGGGACATGGAGCCGTGTCGTCAATGCGGGTCGCCGGACCTGGTGACCATCCACCAGCTCGTCGTCGCCAAGTATCCGATCAGCGAGTTCATGCCGGAGGACGGCGAAAACCAGCCCGTCGACCCGACGCACTTCGTGTTCGATCACTTCGTCGACATTCCGCTCTGCGAAGATTGCCTCGGCAGTCGCACGATGCGCCGCAGGATCCTCGCGGCCGCCGGCGCCCTGGGTTTGAGCTATTTTACGATCATCGACTGGCTGTCCGGCGGAGCGGGTATGCAGTGGGCCTGGGTCCTGCTGGCGCCGGTCCTCGCGGGATGGTGCTATGTCATCGAACACCGCAGCGCTCCCGGCAACGCCCTCGACGCGATCCTGCACAAGCTGTGCAAGGCGCCGCCGGATCGCGCGCTGTTCACGATGCGGGAATGGGGGGAGACGCCGCATGCGTGAATCGACGCCTCCGTGCAGGACCCGGGGGAACCCGTCGTGAGACGCTTCCTGTTCGTGTGCAGCCACAACCGCGCCAGGAGCCCCACGGCGGCGTGGGTCTTCGCTCAACTTCCCGACACGGAGACGAGATCGGCGGGTCTGAGCGAATACGCCGTGAATCGCCTGACGCCGGAGTTGATCGCGTGGGCGGAAGTCGTCTTCGTCATGGAGCGGGCCCAGAGAAGCAAGCTGATCAAGCTGTTCGGAAACACGGCGGCCGGAAAACGGATTGTCGTTCTGGGTGTTCGCGATGAGTACGAGTGCATGGATCCAGGACTCATCTCACTGCTTGAAGCGAAGTCGGCGCCGTGGCGGCCGCCGCCGCGGACGGCTTGATGCAGCCTGGCGGCTCATGCGGTGATGGGGTAGTTGCCATGGGTGGCAATGCGTTTGATCCGGTCGTCGGTATGTGGGGCGGCACCGCCGGCAACTGGGGGCGGCGGCAGCTCGAGCTCGACGAGATCGAGCTCATGGTCGTGGCCCGCAAGGAGGTTTGAATGCTGCGCGGGGCGCCCAAGGGCGGGACGGTCCTTCTCGTCGGCGGCACGGGGCGCACGGGTCAACGCGTCCTGTGTCGGCTGCTGGAGCGCGGCGTCGCCGTGCGCGCCGTCGTGCGGTCGGCCGGCCGGCTGCCGCCGGGGGTCGCCGGCGATCCGCGGCTGACGGTCGTCGAGGCCGACCTCCTGGCGCTCGACGACGAAAGTCTCGCCGCGCAGGTCCGCGGCTGCGAGGCGGTCGTCTCGTGCCTCGGCCACACGATCAGCCTGAGGGGCGTGTTCGGCCCGCCGCACGATCTGGTCGCGCGGGCCACGGCGCGCCTCTGCGGGGCGATCCGGGATTCGCGGCCGGCAGCGCCGGTGAAGTTCATTCTCATGAGCAGCGTTTCGGTCGACCACCCCGGCGCGACCGACGAGCGACGGGCGGCCCCGGAGCGGCTGCTGCTGCGGGTGCTCCGCCGCCTGGTCCCGCCCGCCCGGGACAACCAGCGCGCCGCGGACTTCCTCCACGCCGTGGTCGGGACGGAAGACCCGCACGTGCGGTGGGTCGTCGTCCGCCCGGACACCCTCCGGGAAGGGGAGGTCTCGGCGTACGCGCTCCACGAGCGCCCGGTGAGCAGCCTCTTCAGGCCGGACGACACCCGCATGTCGAACGTCGCCGATTTCATGTGCGACTTGGCGACCGTTGACGGATCTTGGGGCGAATGGGCGGGGCGGCTGCCCGTGATCGTCGACAGGAACTGATCGATCCGTCCGGAGGGAATCATGTACGAAGCCAAGACGAAGCCCACCAAGGCCGGCGTCGCCGCCTTCCTCGGCGCCATCGCGGACCCCGAGCGCCGGCGCGATTGCCGGGCACTCTCCGCCCTGATGAAGCGGGTGACCGGCTGCAGCCCCCGGATGTGGGGGACGAGCATCGTGGGGTTCGACACGTACCACTACAAGTACGCGAGCGGGCACGAGGGCGACTCGTGCGTCGTGGGGTACTCGCCCCGCAAGGGGGATATCAGCATCTACCTGGTCCCCGGGTACGAGGCGGCGCCGGTCAAGGCGCTGCTCGCCAAGCTGGGCAAGCACAAGACGGGCAAGGCCTGTCTGTACGTCCGGCGCCTCGCCGACGTCGACCTGGCCGTCCTCGAGCAGCTCGTGGCCCATTCCGTGGCGGAGATCAAGCGGCGGTACCCGCCGCGGGCGGATTGACGGCCGGCGTTCGATGTGCCCGCCCCTAACGCAGCAAGGTCATCCGGCGCCGCGCGGCTCCCTGCGGCGTCTCCAAGGCATAGAAGTAGAGCCCCGACGGCACGTCCCGCCCCTGACCGTCCCGTCCGGTCCAGCTCACCTGGTGCCAGCCCTCCGCAGCGGTGTTGCCGACCAGCGTGCAGACCCTGCGCCCGGCGAGGTCGTACACCGACAGGTCGACGGGCCCGGCGCGCTCGACGCGGTAGCGGATCAGCGTGCCCGGGTTGAAGGGGTTGGGCTGGTTCTGCAGCAGCCCCGTGCGCGGCAGCGCCGGCGCCGGCGTGGCGCCGCCCGCTGCGCCGCCGAACCCCAGCCCCGGCAGCGCGTTCCCGCCGAAGTCGAACAGCGCCAGGTTCTCCCAGGGGTTCTGCGGTCCGCCCGTCGTCGGGATGAACGCCGGCTCCCAGTAGACCGTCCCGACGCCGCCCGACGTCGCGACGATCCGCCGCACGTCACGCAGGAAATCCAGCTGCCCCTGCGGTGTGGCCGGATAGCCGGCCACCAGATCCTCCGGGCCGTCGACGAAGTTGCCCGTGCCGTCGGCCGCCGCCAGCGTCCAGGGGTAGGCCGTCTCGACCACCATGACCGGCTTCCCGTACCGCGGCCCGAGGTCGCGCAGGTTGGTTTCGAGCTGCCAGAGCGAGCCGTGCCACCAGGGGTAGTACGACAGCCCGATCACGTCGTAGTCCACCGCGGCGGCCGCCAGATGGTCGAGGAACCAGCGGCAGCGCGCGTTGTCGCCGCCGGGCGACAGGTGCACGATCAGCTCGGTGCCCTCGTCCGGGGGCAGTGCGGCCCGGGCGGCGCCCGCGGCCGCCTGCAGCAGGGACGTCAGCGCGTCCCACTGCGCCGGCGTGTCCCAGGGACCGCCCGGCCAGCCGACGCGGCCGGCGTCCCACAGCAGGCCCGCGTCGATCTCGTTGCCGAGCTGCACGTAGCGCAGGGCCAGGCCCTCGTCGGTGAAGCGGGCGACGACGCGCGCCGTGTACGCGGCCAACGAATCGGCGAGCGCCGGCAGCGCGACGCCCTGCCAGGCGGCGGGCAGGGTCTGCTGGCCGGGGTCGGCCCAGGAGTCGCAGTAGTGCAGGTCGAGCATCAGGTCGAAGCCCGCGGTCCGCACCCGGCGGGCGTGGTCGAGGGTGGCCGCGAGCCCGTGCCAGGGTTCGTCCGGCGTGTGCCACAGCCGCAATCGCACCAGCCCGAGGCCCGCATCCCCGGCCAGGTCGAGCAGCGGCGCCGGTTGGCCGTCGCGGCGGTAGGTCGCGCCGAGCGCCTCCAGCCACGGCGCGTAGGAGAGGTCCGCCCCTGCCCGGCGGGCGTCCGGGGCGGCGAGGTCGCTCAGATCGTCGAAGGGGACGGTCGGCGCGGCGCCGCCCGCGGCGGGCACCTGCCAGGTCCGGTTGGGGATGTCCTCCTCCCACACCTCGGCGCCGCCGCTGCGCACGATCAGGAACTTGTAGGCGATGCCGCCGGCGGGCAGGTCGGCGAGCACCTCGAAGGTGCCCTGGCCGGCTCCCGCCTGTAGGACGCGCTGCCCGGCGGCCCAGCCGTCGAAATCGCCGCGCACTTCGACGGTATCGGTCGACGGGTCGAAGTAGCCCGCGGCCAGGTAGGGCCCCATGTCCACCCGGAAGGTCACGGGCGCGGCCGGGGCCGTGGCTGGCAGCAGAGTGGCGCAATAGAAGATCCACGGCAGCAGACAGCGCAAGGTGTTCCACCTGTCGATGGGGGGACGCAACCTCATCATTATAGACCATGACGCCGGCGCGCGCGGCGCGAACTCGCACATCGTGTCCGGGTCGTAACGGAAGTCCAGGACCACCCGGAGTGATGAACCCGGGATCGGATGTGCTACCATCACCGGGGGCAGGCTGCCGACGCGCATGACGGCGTGTGCGGCAGGACGCCCCGCATCAAGTCATGACGGCAATCGCCGACGACCATCATTCCGCGAAAGGACATCCGCCGTGCGCACATCGACCGCGACCATCGCCATGCTGATCCTGCTGGCCGGAACGGCTCTCTCCCAGGGGTACCAGATCGAATACGAATACGACTTGGGCTCGTATGCGAGCTTTGAATTCGAGCTCGAGCCGACGATGATCCCCGAATTTTTCGACCTGAACGGCGATGGGAACATGGAGATCGTGATCAGAGACGGGCTGGACCAGACCGAGGATCTCCTGGTGTTCATCGACGGAGCGACCTACAGCGAGATCTGGTCCTATCGCCACGTCGGCAGCAACGAGATCAGCTTCAGGGGCACGATGGACCTGGACGGGGATCAGGACAAGGAGCTGCTCGTGGGCTCGTACGGCGAAGTCTGGATCATCGACTACCCGTCCGGAGCCACGATCGCCTCCATTCCCAAGGAGGGGAACATCGCGGTGTACGATATCGACAGCGACGGGCTGCCGGAGCTCATCGTCAACACGTCGACAGGCGTCCAGGTCTGGGGCTGGGACTCGGGCACCAGCGGCGTGCCGGAATTGCCGGAGCCCGGAGCCCGGCTGGATCGCAACCGACCCAACCCGTTCAATCCCGGCACCGTCATCGCCTACCAGGTGCAATCCGGCGGCGCCGTCAGGCTGGAAATCCTCGACCTGAAGGGCCGGTTGGTGCGCTCGCTCATCGAGGGGTATCTGCCGGCCGGCGAATACGAGGCGTCTTGGGATGGGTTGGATGATCGCGGTGGGAGCGTTTCGAGCGGCACCTATCTCTACGTGTTGCAGGTGGGAGATTTCACGGCGAGCCGGAAGCTGGTGTTGCTGAAGTAGCCGAGGTTCGGCCGTTGTCGCCAAGCCAGCAGTAGGCCGAACAAGGGAGGGGGCGAGCACAGGGCTCGGGGCGCGGCCGCCGCATGTCGTGTGTACCCTATGGTGGTGCGCCCCCACTCCCTTGCCCCGAGGAATCCCCATGCCCAAGATCCGCTCCGCAGGCACCAGCGTCCCCGCCACCCGCATCGACCAGGCCGAAGCCGAAGCCTTCGCCCGCCTGAAGTTCGCCAGCCGCATCCCGGACCTCGAGCGCCTGATGCCCCTGTTCGCCAACTCCGGCATCGCGACCCGCTACTTCGCCGCGCCGCGCGACTGGTTCTTCACGTCCCACGACATGGCCGAGAAGAGCGCCCTCTACGCCGTCGAGGCGACCCGCCTCTCGGCCGAGGCCGCCGGCCGCGCCCTGGCCGCCGCGGAGCTCGCGCCCGGCGACATCGACTACATCATCTACGTGAACACCACCGGCCTCGCGACGCCCTCGATCGACGCCCGCCTGATCAACGTCCTGGGCCTGCGCCGCGACATCCGCCGCACGCCGATCTGGGGCCTGGGCTGCGCGGGCGGGGCGGCCGGCCTGTCCCACGCCCACCACTACGCGCTGGCCCACCCGCGCGCGCGGATCCTGGTCGTGGCCACCGAGCTGTGCGGCCTGACCTTCCTGCCGGACGACACATCCAAGGCCAACCTCGTGGCCACGGCCCTGTTCGCCGACGGGGCCGCTTGCGCGGTGGTCTGCGGCGACGAGACCGACGGGCCGGGGCTGGAGATCCTCGGCACCGGCAGCCGCTTCTTCCCCGACTCGCTGGACGTCATGGGTTGGACCGTGCTGCAGGAGGGGTTGCAGGTCGTGTTCGCCCAGCGGATCCCCGAGATCGTCCGGCAGACCGCGGCCGAGGACATGGGCGCCTTCCTGTCCCGCTTCGACCTGAAGATCGCCGACCTCGGAGCCTTTCTGCTGCATCCCGGCGGCGCCAAGGTGCTGGAGGCGTATCGGGAGGCGCTGGACCTGCGCCCGGAACAGCTCGACCTGGCGCGCGGCGTGCTGCGCGACTACGGCAACATGTCCTCGACGACGGTCCTGTTCGTGCTGGAGCGGTACCTGCAGGCGCACGGTACGGGCAACGGGGGCCACGGGCTGATTTCGTCGCTGGGGCCGGGGTTCTGCTCGGAGTCGTTGCTGGTGGCGCTGTAGAGCGAGGGCCGCCGCCCCGCAGCAGCGGCCCCCCACGATCTGCTCACCGGCGCCGACCCGGACCGACCGCGCTGGTCTGCCCGCGGCGCGTGCAGCTGCGACGGATTAGGCCGGGCTCACTCCATGATGACGATCGTGTAGTCGCGGTTGACCGTCTGCGCTCCCTCCGGGCAGGAGTCGTAGACGGTGACGTGCACCTCCCAGCTCCCCACCGCCTCCGCGGTGGGCGTGCCGGTCAGCACTCCCGAGGAGAGCGTTTCCAGGCCCGGGATCGGCACCGTGGGGATGGCCCAGCGGGTGACCGAACCCTGGCCGCCGCTGGTCGCCGGTTCGAAGTAGTAGGGCTGGCCGACGCGGCCGTTCGGCGGCTGGCCGCTGGTGATCACCAGCGGCGGGCGGTCGCCCGGGTCGGCGCGGGTCAGCACGTCCACGCAATCGCCGCTGCAGTGGGGCGGGGAGGCGCCGCGCCAGGTCGAGCGCTTGGTGGCCGAATCCGGCCCGTCCAGCGTCATCGCGCCGCGCTCGATCTCGTCCCCGTCGATCCGTTCGAAGTGGAAGGTGTCGCCGCAGACCCGGCCGGTGTAGGTGTCGCCGGACTGGTCGACGTAGCTGGCCACGTCGCCATCCTGGGTGACCGTGAGCGTGACGTCGCCGCTGAACGGTTCGCCGCAGCTGTTGCCGCACTGGTAGGTGCCGGTCCGGAATCCGGCGAAGTCGGCGGGCGCGTCGCACTCGCCCTCGACCAGGTCCATCGCCACGGCGTCGACGCTGAACTCGGCGTCGATGTTCGCGGTGATGCTCAGGCACAGGACCGTCGTGCCGCTGTTGATGATCTGCAGCGTGGGGCCGTCGGCGGCGGCGGTCTCCGGCTCGACGACCAGCGACGTGCCGTGGCTGACCGTGAACGGACCGTAGAGGATGCCCGCCTCGCACACGGTGGCGGGGTCATCACCGATGCGGATGAACGCCGTGGCGCCGAGATCCTCGTCTCCGCCGAAGAGGCGGGCCGCCTTGCGGGCGATCAGCTGCCACAACGGGACGCCGTCGACCTGCACGTGGTCGAGCGTCGCGGCGACATCGATCTCGGCGGCGGTCACCGGCGCGAGATCGGGCGGCAGCTGGGGCGTGAACACGAGCGTGGACGTCACGCCGGCGGCGAGCTGGACGTCGGCGACGGCGCCTTCGAGCTCGGCCACCACGCGCTGGGGCTGCGGGTCCTGGGGTTGGCCGGGGCCGTCGTCGCCGGAGCAGCCGCCGATGAGGCAGCAGGCTGCCAGAATCGACGCGCCCAGGAGCGAAGTGGTCAGGAGCGATGCGCTCAGGGATCGGTGTCGGGTCATCATGAGGCTCCTCGAGTCGGTATGATAGGAATGCCCGCGGTACCAGGAATTCAGGAGCATATCCGACTTATTTAGAGGAGATCAAGGGGGTGTCGACCGCAACCTGTTGCGAATTTATGATATGAA
>JADJYS010000027.1 GCA_016719645.1 bacterium | reverse complement strand
CGGCTAAATATCGATAGATTCCTATCTGATGATGATAAGCAGATAGGAACAAATCCACATGATCAGCAACACCGAAATCCAGGGTCGTCTCGAGAGGTTCCAGGCGGCCGCCAAGGCGGCCGGCGTCAAGCTGACCCACCAGCGCCTGGAGATCTTCCGCGAGGTCGCCGCAAGCCTGGAGCATCCGGACGCCGAGACCGTCTTCCGGACCGTGAAGACCGACGCCCGCCGACGGTGTCGCTGGACACCGTGTACCGGACGCTCTGGCTGCTGCACGACCCTCGGCCTGGTCGCCACGCTGGCGCCGCGCCGCGAGCGTGCGCTTCGACGCCAACCTCGATCCGCACCACCACTACGTCTGCGTGCGCTGCGGCGGCGCGCGACTTCACCAGCGCCGAGCTCGACGCGCTGGACATCCCCGCCGCCGTGAACTCGTTCGGAAGCATCGTCGCCGCGCACGTCGAGGTGCGGGGCGTCTGCCGGGACTGCGCCGCGAAATCCGCCGCGGCTGAGCCCGCCGATCCTTCCCGCCGGAACAGGGAAGCGAGGAGAGAGGACGTGAGCGAAGAAGAA
Organism: bacterium; assembly: GCA_016719645.1. GTDB lineage: Bacteria > Krumholzibacteriota > Krumholzibacteriia > LZORAL124-64-63 > LZORAL124-64-63 > PNOJ01. The sequence continues at coordinate 17,970 of JADJYS010000027.1, read as the reverse complement.
GCTGACCACCAACGCCGGCGCCCCCGTCGCCGACAACCAGAACCTCATGACCGCCGGGCCGCGCGGTCCGCAGCTGCTGCAGGACGTCTGGTTCCTGGAGAAGCTCGCCCACTTCGACCGCGAGGTGATCCCCGAGCGCCGCATGCACGCCAAGGGCTCGGGCGCCTTCGGCACCTTCACGGTCACCCACGACATCAGCCGCTACACCAGGGCCGCGGTCTTCGCCGCCGTCGGCAAGAAGACCGACCTCTTCGTGCGCTTCTCGACCGTAGCCGGGGAACGCGGCGCGGCCGACGCCGAGCGCGACATCCGCGGCTTCGCGGTCAAGTTCTACACCGAGGAGGGCAACTGGGACCTCGTCGGCAACAACACGCCGGTCTTCTTCCTGCGCGACCCCCTGAAGTTCCCCGACCTCAACCACGCGGTGAAGCGCGACCCGCGCACCAACCTGCGCAGCGCCCGCAACAACTGGGACTTCTGGACCTCGCTGCCCGAGGCGCTGCACCAGGTCACCATCACCATGAGCGACCGCGGCATCCCCGCCTCCTACCGCCACATGCACGGCTTCGGCAGCCACACCTTCAGCTTCCTCAACGCGGCGAACGAGCGCACCTGGGTCAAGTTTCACCTCGTGAGCCAGCAGGGCATCCGGAACCTGACCGACGCCGAAGCCGAGGCGATCGTCGGCAAGTGCCGGGAGAGCCACCAGCGCGACCTCTACGAGAGCATCGAGAAGGGCGACTACCCTCGCTGGAAGCTGTTCGTCCAGCTGATGCCCGAAGCGGACGCCGCGGCCCCCTGCCAACCCCTTCGACCTGACCAAGGTCTGGTTCAAGAAGGACTACCCGCTGCATCGAGGTGGGCGTCCTGGAGCTGAACCGCAACCCGAGAACTACTTCGCCGATGTGGAGCAGGCGGCCTTCAACCCCGCCAACATCGTGCCCGGCATCGGCTTCTCGCCGGACAAGATGCTGCAGGGGCGACTGTTCTCCTACGGCGACGCCCAGCGCTACCGGCTCGGCGTCAACCACCACCTGATCCCGGTGAACGCGGCGCGGTGCCCGTTCCACAGCTACCACCGCGACGGCGCCATGCGGGTCGACGGCAACCACGGCAGCACCCTCGGCTACGAGCCCAACAGCTACGGCGAGTGGCAGCAGCAGCCGGATTTCACCGAGCCGCCGCTCGGCCTCGACGGGGCCGCCGACCACTGGAACCACCGCGAGGACGACGACTACTATTCGCAGCCGGGCCTCCTGTTCCGGCTGATGGACGCGGCGCAGCGGCAGGCGCTCTTCGAAAACACCGCCCGCGCCATGGGCGACGCGCCCCGCGAGATCAAGCTGCGCCACATCGCCAACTGCGCGAAGGCCGACCCGGCCTACGGGGCCGGCGTGGCCGCAGCGCTCGGCATTCCCCCGGGCGAGGCGCCCCGGGACTGACCGCGGACGACGACCGCCGACCCAACCACCGAAAGGAAGAAGAACATGGGAACCAGAGGACGCGAGATCATCGGCATGGACGTCGACCATCTCCTGGACCTGCTCAACCGGGCCTACGCGAGCGAGTGGCTGGCCTACTACCAGTACTGGCTCGGCGCGAAGCTCATCAAGGGCCCGATGAAGGACGCCGTGGCGGCGGAGCTGAACCTGCACGCCACCGAGGAACTGAACCACGCCCTCATGCTGTCGGGCCGCATCATCCAGCTCGGCGGCACGCCGGTGCTCACGCCCGAAGGCTGGGCGAAGCTGAGCCCCTGCAAGTACGACGCGCCCGAAGACCCGTACGTGGCCGTCCTGCTCGACCAGAACATCGAGGGCGAGCAGTGCGCGATCACCACGTACAAGGCCCTGATGGACGCCACCAGGACAAGGACATGGTGACCTACAACCTGGCGCTCGCGATCCTCGAGCAGGAGATCGAGCACGAGGAGGACCTGCAGAGCCTGCGGGAGGATCTGGACCTGATGGTGGTGCGGGGGAGCAAGTAGTCACCGTCCGGTTGCGGAACCGGGGCCGTCGAACCGGCCGGGGAGGTTCTGATGAACCACACGTTCCTGTACATCCTGGCGACCGCCGCGACCGTCGCCGTGGTGGCGGCCGCGGCGTTCCTGATCCGCGCCCTGATCCGCCTGCAGCCGCTCATCGAACGGCTGGACGGCACCGCGCAGTTCCTGGAGACGAGCCGCCCCAAGATCGACCGCATCCTGGACGGCCTGGAAACGGAACTCGTCGAACTGCGCGGCATCAGCGAGAAGTTGAACCGCATCGCCGGCCACGCCGAGAGCGTGACCACGGGGCTGAAGGTCGCCGTCCAGCCCCTCATCACCGAGGTGTCGGATTTCACCCGCCTGATCGGCCAGGCGCGCGCGGTCGCGATCGCGGTCAAGACCGGCCTGCTCGCCTGGCGCGACCGCGGCCGGCACGAGGACGCGGACCCGGAGTCCGAAATCGAATACGACGAAGAAAGTCGAGGGTGACATGTCACGCCACACCAACACGCTGCTCGCTTTCGTGCTGGGCGCCGCCGTGGGCGGCATCACGGCGCTCCTGCTGGCTCCGGACAAGGGCGAGAACACGCGCCGCCGCCTGCGAGACGGCGGCGCCGGCGGGCTTCGCCGCAGCAAGGATGCGTTGAACCGGACGGCGGCCTCCCTGGAGGAGGACGCCCGGGAGAAGGGGCAGAACGTGAGCGACGCGGTCCGCCAGCGGGTGGAGGCGGCTCGCGGTGCGGTCTCCGAAGCCAGAGACGCCTACCGCCGCGAGATGGACAGGACGTGAACGAGGCCGACGGCCGGCGCGCCTCAGCACCCGACAAGGCGAGTTCTCAGAGCGCACCCGATTGACGGGCTGCTCCGCGAACCGGGTTGGCCTCAGTTCATGAAGCCGACCAGGAGCGTGTGCGCGAGGGCATTCAAACCGGCCGCAGCCAATCCCACCGCGATCACATACCGCCGCCAATCCCGCATCCCGGCCGGCTCGCAATTCGCGGTCTGCCCGCCGAGCCGCGCGATGTCGAGGTAGCGCACGACCACCATGCCCGCGGCGACGACCCAGAACAGGATGTCGAGCACGGAGAACCGGGCCGTGTCGCCGATCTTGAAGGTCAGGGCGAACAGCAAGGCCGGGCCGATCGCCAGCCAGGACAGGCGGACGATCACGCCGAGGCAGCCGGTGGGCTCGGGGTGGGAACGGGGAAGAGGACGGAATCCGGGGATCTGCTGCCTGTTCCGCTCCCAGAGTCGCCCGCATCGCGGACGGCGACGGGTTTCCCGTCGCTTGCTCTGGATGGCGGCCCGACCATCCCCGATCCTGCTGCGGCCCGGAATAGGCTGCAGCACCCTTCGCTCCGCCGGGATCCGCTCCCCGCGGGCGACGCCATCGTCGATGGCCAACGTCAGACTACGCAGCGGAACTCAATCGTGCAAGCCCGATCCCGAGGTCCGTTCCGACAGCGCGGCGACGGCGGAGCCGGCATCGGCTTGCGCCAGCACGCCGTCCAGGGCCGCCGACTGGTCCCAGCCCCAGAGATCGAAATACCGCGAATGCCCTTCCAGCCGGTAGTGGAGGAGAAGCGCGCGGACCTCGTCCGAGAAGACGTCGTCGTGGGGCGGGTACCAGTTGGCGAGGCGGAAGGGGCTGGCGCCCCGCGGCACGAGCCACAGGTCGATGACGCCGGCGTCGAGGGCGGCGAGCGTGGCCTCGGGGATCTCGCGGTGGGCGCGGCGCGAATCCATGAGCGAGACGGCGTCGATCAGCAGCGGGTTGCCGGAGAACGTGAGCAGGGGCCTGAGGTTGGCGAGGTGGAAGTAGTTGCCGTCGCCGCTGTACCCCATGCCGATGGTCCGGTCGGGGTGCTCGGCCAGGATCCCCCGGATGTCCGCGGAGATCGCCGTGGAGTTCTCCATCCGCGAGCTCGCCAGCCGCGCGCTGCGGTAGCCCGACACGGATCCCGCGATGACCGCGGCGACCAGGAAGGCCGAGACCGCGCCCAGCCGCCAGGAGGCGCCGCGTTCCGGGAAGAGCAGGCCGCGCATGCCGGCGGCCGGCCACAGCCGGGCCGCAAAGACCAGGTTGATGGGGATCATCGGCAGCAGGTGCACCTGGCCGGCGCCGGGCTTCATCGCCAGCACGATCACGGCCACGTTGCCCGCGGCCCAGGCCAGGACGAGCTGGCGCCGCATCCAGGGGCGCGGTGGGCCGGCCCGCCCGCAGCCGACAGGAGCACCAGCACCGGGACCGCGAAGAACAGCGCCCGGGTGAACAGGTGCGGCAGGTAGTCCAGCTCCAGGCCGTGATGGGCCCCGATGAGGATCCAGCTCAGGTAGTTGACGAGCGAGATGCCGTCGTGGAGCGCGAACGGGGCCACGATGGCCACGGCGCCCAGGGCCAGGGCCGCCTGCGTGGCGCGGGAGCCGTGGCGCTCGTCGAGCAGCGTCAGCACCGGCAGCAGGTACAGCACCGCGTGGACCTTGAGGTTCACCGCCAGCCCGAGCGCGAGGGCCGCGCCGACGACGGCCGGGACGCGCCGGGACGCGCCCGCGGCGTACAGGCCCAGGCAGACCGCGGTCAGGATGTAGGGATCGGGGCGCACGAGCATCGCCGAGGTGCCCCCGGTCCAGTAGAGCATCAGCGCGATGGCGGTCATGCCGAAGGCCAGCGCGCCGGAGACCAGGCGGCGGATCGTCAGGTACAGCAGGACCACGGAGGCGTAGAGGGCCAGCAGGGCGCCCAGTTTGGCGGCGAAGATCGAGGGGTGCAGCAGGTCGAGGCAGAGTCCCGTGGCCAGGTAGACCACCGGGCCGTAGAGCACGCTGTACTGCGGGTCGGCGTCCGGGGCGTGGTAGAGCGGGCCGCCGGTCTGCACCCACCAGGACACCGACGACACCATCGCCTCGACGTCGCTGGCGTAGCCGTCGTGGTTCAGGTACCAGAGGCTCGTCGACAGGAACGCGAGGCACACGATCGCGGCGAGAACCGCCAAGGCGGGCCGGATCCTCGACCAGGCCAAGGCGTGGTCGGAGGCGTTGCCGTCCGAACGCCGTCGCAGGATCAGCCACAGCGCCAGCAACACCGCGCTGGTGCCGAGCGGGTGCCGCGAACAGAGGATGACGAAGTCGAGGACGGCGCGCATGACCATGAGGTGCTTGCTGTTACAGGCTGACGCAGCATGATCCGCCCGGGGGGCGGCCGGCATTGTCAGGCGATCATAGCACGAATCGCAGGCCGCTGCGCGGCCTTCTGGCCTGCGCGGCGTCGGGCTTCCTTCCCGGCATCACGATGAGCAGACGCAGGCCTGGGTCGATGATCTATCTGTATTATCATCAACGAATTAAGAACTGCAGACCTGGCCGCCCCTGCGGGTGATCACGAACTGGAGGCGGCGACCGCCGCCGCCACCCGCCGCCGCCAGATGCGGGCGTTGGTCATCAGCACGGGCGCCATCAGCGCGTAGCACCACCCCGCCGGCGCGATGCCGGGGCCGACCGCGAGCAGGATCATCGAGAGGACCGCGATCCCCACCTGCAGCAGATGGGCGCAGAGCGCGGCGCGCGTAGCGAGAACTTCCGCCGCGTCCAGCCCGAGGTCCCCGCGACGGCGCAAGGCGTGGCCCGTCATCAGCGCCAGCAACAGAAAGACCGCCCCGAATCCCGCCGAGTAGATCGTCATCAGGGCCTTGGCCTCGCCCATGGTCCGGATGACCAGGACCTGGTCGCTGCCGAAGCCGGTCACCGCCGCGATCACGAGCGCCGGCAGGGCCTTCAGCGGGTAGGTGTAGACGAGCACGACGAACAGCAGCACGCTGTTGAGCGCCACGATCCCCGGCGTCTGCAGCCCGTAGCGGCGGAAGAAGATGTGGTGGTTGTACCAGATGTAGACCAGGACCGTGAAGCTGAGCCCGAACGCGGGCAGGCTCCGCATGCGGGTCATGAGTTCGGCGACGGATCCCGGGACCTCGGTCGAGACCACCAGCAGCGCCAGCGAGAAGGCGAAGACCGCGTCGCTGAACGCCTCGATGCGCGACCCTTCGCGGCTGCGCCAGACGAAACCCGTATGGTCCCTTAAAACGATCTCCGCTCCAGCAGGGACTCGTCGTCGCGGCCGCGTGTTGGAAGATGGCGGTGGCGCTTCCCACCTCGTGCCAGTAGCGTGGCCGGGCCCGCGGGCGTCGCCTGCGGCGGGAAGTGGCCGCCGAGAGAGGAAGGCGAGCAACGATGATACTGCTCTTCCAAGCGCTCGTCATGGGCATCGTCGAGGGTCTGACCGAATTCCTGCCCATTTCCAGCACCGGCCATCTGATCATCGCGGGCAACCTGCTGAAGTTCCTGCCCAAGGAGCAGCGGGACCTCTTCGAGATCTTCATCCAGCTCGGCGCCGTCCTGGCCGTCTGCTGGGAATACCGTCGCAAGCTGAGAACCGTCGCGACGGGACTGTCCGGCGACGCCCGGGCGAGGCGGTTCGCGATCAACGTCGCGGTCGCGTTCGTGCCGGCCGGCGTGCTGGCGCTGGCGCTCGGCGACACCATCAAGGCCCACCTCTTCGCCCCCGTCCCGGTCGCCGTAGCCTTCATCGCCGGCGGCCTGATGATCTTTGGGCTGAGCGGCGCCGGCACACCGTCAGCGTCGCCGACGTGGAGGCGATGACCTGGCGGGACGCCCTGAAGGTCGGCCTCGCCCAGTGCTTCGCGCTGGTGCCGGGCACCTCCCGCTCCGGCGCGACGATCATCGGCGGCCTGTTCTGCGGGCTGTCCCGGCAGGCGGCCACGGAGTTCTCGTTCTTCCTGGCCATCCCGACCCTGGGCGCCGCGTCCCTGTACGACCTCTTCGACCACCGCAAGCTGCTGGACGCCGATCTGGCGGGGCTGCTTGCCGTCGGTTTCGCCGCGTCCTTCGTTTGCGCGCTGTTCGCCGTGCGGGCGTTGCTGCGCTACGTCTCGCGGCACGACTTCACCCCCTTCGCCTGGTACCGCCTCGCGTTCGGCGCGGTGGTGCTGCTGACGGCCTACCTGGGCGTCGTGGACTGGCGGGCCTGAAACGCGGAGGACCGGCGGTTGCTCGCCGGTCCTCACGCGCGTCGACGGGACAGACCCCGCCGCTAGTTGGTGTTGCCGCTCGCCCCCGCGGGGCCGGTCTGGCCGTTGGGCGAGCCGCCCGCGCCGCCGCTGCCGCCCATCCCGATCATGAAGGTCGTGCCGCTCATCGCCGGTGCGCCGCCCTGGCTCCAGATGCCGTAGCTCGGGCCGCCATGGCCGCCCGCGCCGCCGCCGCCCTGGCCGCCCTGGCCGCCCTGGCCGCCGGCGCCGCCCCGGCCGATCTCGCCGAGGCAGTTCGCGCCGCCGGTCCCGCCGCCGCCGCCCGCGCCGCCGCTGCCGCCCGGGGCGCCGGGTCCGCCGCTGCCGCCGGCGCCGGTGATGATCAGGCAGTCGTTCAGGACCGGCGAAGCATCGATCGCCAACAGCCCGAAGGGAAGCGCCGCCGCTCAGGCCGCCGCTGCCGCCCATGCCGCCGTAGCCGCCGCCGCCACCGCCACCGCCGCTGTTGCCCACCCCGTCGTCGCAGAAGGTGCATTCCTGGCCGCCGCCGCCGCCGCCGCCGCCGCCGCCGTAGCCGCCGACGCCGTTGCCGCCGGCGCCGCCGACGTTCGGCAGCCAAGCGTCGCCGACGATCTGGCCGGCCGCGGGGGCGAGCGTCCCGGCGGCGCCATTTGAGCCGTTGGCGCCGTTCTGCCCGTTGGCGCCCGAGCTGCCGGGGTCGCCAGTGAAGCCGCCGTTGCCGCCGGAACCGCCGGGAGCGCCGGCGCCGCTGGCGCCGGCCCCGGCGCTGGAGCCGTTGCCGAGCTGGTTGCCGGCGAAACCGCCGGCGCCGCCGACGAAGGCGCCGGCGCCGCCGGCGCCGCCCGGGCAGGCGTAGATCCCGTCGCAGCTCCCCGGCAGACCGGTCGAGCCGCTGACGCCGGCGGCGCCGGTCGAGCCGGGCGTGCCGGCCAGGGCCGCCCCGCCGTTGCCGCCGCGCAGCCTGCAGTCCTGGAAGACGAGCGCGCTGCTGCAGTCGGTCGCCGTGACCGCGATCGAGACGCCGGACGCGCTGGCGGCGTTGACGGCGATCACTTCGAAGCCCCGGACGGTCGTCGGGCTGGTGATGGCCTGGGCGCGCAGCGGGCGCGTGGAGCCGGTGACGACCGAGTAGACGCCGGGCTGCTCGGCCCAGGTGACCGCGGCGAGGCCGCCGGTCAGGTTGATGCCGTCGATCAGGAACACGACCTCGTTGTAGGTGCCCTCAGTGACCAGGACCTGGTCGAGCATGAGGGACTGGGCGAGGGCGAGGCCGTGGCTGATGGTCTGACCGGGGACGTCAGGCCGCCGCTGTCGCCGTCGTCGCCGGTCGGCGTGACGAAGATGGCCAGGGAACCGGCGGCACGACCGTCACCTGCACCACCGCCAGCCCGATCCCGCCGTCGTCGTCGGTCACGCGCAGCTTGGCCAGTGCAGCGCGTTGGCGTTGGCGGCGCTGCTCCAGTCGAAGACGCCGTCGTCCTCGAAGTCCCACTCGTAGAGGACGACCGTGCCGTCGGCGTCGGTCGCGACCGCGCCGAACGACGTCGCGTCCCCCTCGGCCGACGTCGAGGCGGTCAGCGCGCTCGCGACGGGCGGGATGTTGGCGTTCAGGCGCAGGAACATCGCCGGCAGGGCCACGACATCGCCCGCGGCGACCAGGGATCCCGCGGCGGTGTCGTCGAGGTAGCCCGCGCGCATGGCGCGGGCCGGCCACGCGCCCACCGGCACGCCGGTCAGGCTGTAGTCGCCGGCCGCGTCGGTGACCGCCACGTACGACGTCCCCTCCAGGTAGACGACGGTGCCGGTGTGGTCGACCGCGTTCTCGAGCGTGGCGTTGCCCAGGAAGGTGCCGGTCGGCACGAGCTGGATGTCGACGAAGGTCGTCTCGGCGTTGGCCGCGACGCCGGGCGGGATCTCCAGGCTGCGGCTGTCGCCGGCGTGGTCGCGCAGCGACGAGGTCAGCAGGTAGGTGCCGGCGTCCAGGCCGGCGAAGGCGAAGCGGCCCGCGCGGTCGCTGACCGCGCTGCGCACGTCGCCGGACTTGTCGGCCGTCGCGGACGCGCCCGACAGCGCGCGCCCGACCGTCGCCGACAGGCCGCCCTCGAGGCGCTCCAGCGCCAGCACCGCGTCGGGCGCGGGCCGGCCGCCGGTGTCCAGCACGGTGCCGCTCAGGACCGCGCCCTCGCGGACCTCGATGCCGGACAGGGGTTCGGTCGGCGGCGTCTGGTCGGAGCAGCCCCACAGGACGCCGACCAGCACGGCGGCCAGCAACAGGGCGATGAACGGGCGACGGGAGGTCATGGCAGGTTCCTTTCGCAAGTCAGCGGGTCAGGACCAGGGCGCGGGTGGAGGTCCGACCCTCGCTGCGGGCCTGGACGAGGTAGAGACCGGAAGGGGCGGGGCGGCCGTCGGGGCCGCTCGCATCCCACTCGTATTCGTGATCGCCGGCCGCGAGCGTCGCGGCGCTCCAGGTGCGCAGCAGCCGGCCGCCGGCGTCGTAGACGCTCAGCTGCACCGGCGCCTCCCGCCGCACGACGAGCCGCAGCTTGGTCGCGCCCGCGCTCGGGTTGGGCCAGGGCAGGGCCAGGCGCATCGCCGGCAGGTCCGCGGCCAGGGGCACGTCGGTGACGTCGTCGGCGACCTCGACGCCGTTGCGGTAGGCGACGACGTAGTCGTCGACCCGCACCTCCAGCGTGTAGACGCCGGCGGCGAGGCCGTCGAGGCAGTAGCGGCCGGCGGCGTCGGTGGCCGCGTGGTCGCCGGTGTAGGCGCCGGCCGCGGTGCGCAGAAAGACGCCCGCCTGCGCAACGGGACCGCCGGTCGTGACGTCGGTGACGAGGCCGCAGATCGACGCGGCCGGCGACGGGCCGGCGGCCAGCAGGGCGAGCAGCAGCGGCGGGAGCGATCGGCGCGAGAGGCGGGACGGCGGCATGGCGACATCTCCCCGTGACAGGACCCGAGGGGGACTCCCGCGCCCGTCGAACGACGGCGGGTGCGGACGGGCAGTCTACCACCGTCCGGACACAACAAGATAGAAATTATCTTTATTACAGGATAAGATGCGGCGCGAACCGGCGATCCTGATGTCGCTCATTCAGTTGCGTCAGTAGCCGTGATTCACGAGCGTATCGATTTCAATAGTACTAATTCACTCTTGTATGATACCATCATACCGTCAGTAACAGCGGCCCCGCCTAGCGCGCGGCCGACCACCACCCTGCAGGAGGATCCCGATGACGAGCAAGCGATGGTTGCGCACCATGTTCCTCGCGGCCGCGGCCACGGCCGCCTTCGCGCTGAGCGGCTGCGGCGACGACAAGCCGACCAACCCCGGCGGCAACAACACCGGCGACGATTTCGACGAGACCACCGCGGCGGCCCAAGCCTCCGTGGCCGCCCCCCAGGCCGCCGCGCTGGCGCAATCGATCACCTCGATCGCCGACGGCATGGGCGCCAAGGACGGCACCTACGACTGGAACGCCGAGACGATGCGCTGGGAGTACCACTACGTCTACAGCGGCGCCGGCTACGACTACGACTGGACCTACACGGCTCAGTACCTCGACGGCGAGGGGACGCCGCAGCAGTCCGCGGCCGGGGCCACGACCGTGGTCCACACGATGCACGGCGACATGGACTTCTCCTCGAACCAGTCCGGCTACAACGTCACGTACGACTACATCTACGACTACGACGTCACCATCTCCGGCGTCGGCACGTCGCTGTACACGATGACCGGCTCGGGCGGCTACGATGTCGACTACCACATCGTCGGCCCCAGCTACGACCAGACCTCCAGCTACGTGGTGGACTGGGAAACCGTCGACGGCGGCATCACCGTCGCCCCCGGCGGCTGCCCCAGCGGCACGATCCGCTACACCTTCGACCCCTACCACCTGGACGTGGTCTTCGACGGCTCGTCCACGGCGACCCACACGCTCTACAACAGCAGCGGCGGCACCGTGGCGTCGGGCAGCGGGACCTACCCGCTGAGCTGCGGCAGCTGACGTCGGTTCCCGCGAAGCGAACGGCCCGGCTTCCCCGACGGGGAACCGGGCCGTTCGCATGTTCGCCGCCGGCAGGTGCGGCGCTCCGGCGCCCCTCACCTGACCAGCAGCATGCGCCTCGTCTCGCGGAAGGAGCCGGCCGTCATCCGGCACAGGTACACGCCGGACCCCAGGCTGCGGCCCCGGTCGTCCCGGCCGTCCCAAGCGACCGCGCGGGCGCCGGCCGCCTCGTGCGCGCCGCCGAGCAGCGTGCGCACGCGCCGGCCGGTCAGATCGTAGACCGCGAGATCGACCGACGCGGGTTCGGGCAGGTCGTAGCGGATCGTGGTCCGCGGGTTGAACGGGTTCGGGCGGCAGGCGTGCAGCGCGAACCGCGCCGGCGTGCCGTCGGAAGCACCCGTCGGCACGGCGTTGGCCTGCAGGTAGCGCGGGCCCAGCAGGGCGCGCCGCGCGCGCCGTGCGCGAAGACGCCCACGGGCTGCTGCAGCAGGTTCGCCTCGACCGAAAAACCGCCGTTCCCGCCGGCGATGCGGCCCAGGCCCAGCAGCCCGTGTTCGCAGGAGAACGCGGTCGCCTTCACGGCAGGCGGCGGGGCCGGCGGCGCCGCCGGCCCGCGCGCATCGGCGGCGCGCGCGGCGCCGAGCGCCGCCTCGAGCGCGGCGAGCCGCGCTTCCAGGTCCGGCCTGGCGTGACTGCCGGTCCCGGACGGAAGCTCCACCGGCCCGCCGCCGCGTCGCCGATCAGCTCGTCGTCGCCGACCTGCAGTTCGAGCCAGTAGAGGGCCGCGTCATCCAGCAGCAGGGGCGCGGCGGCGCCGACGACGATGTCGAGACGCCCCGCGGTCACGGCGCCCGCGAACTCCGCCGCCGAATCGTAGACCGGCGCGCCGCCCCCGGCGGCGGCGAAGATCCTGACCGCGACATCGCCCGACGGCAACGGCCCACCGCGGTCGTCGGTTACGAAACCCTGGATCGGCATCTGCTGCGCGACGGGCGTGCCGGCCGCCGCCAACGCCGCGGCCAGCAGGATGATCATCGCTGGCCAACACCTGTTCATGGCCTCCCGCCTCACTGGTTGGTGGCGCCCGAGGCGCCCGTCACGCCGCCGGTGCCGGGGTTGCCGAGCGACGGGCCGCCGCCGCCGCCACTGCCGCCGGCTCCACCCTGGAACTGGTTCGCGAGGGCGTAGTTGGGAGCGCCCGCGACGCTCCCCACGTAGATCCCGAACGCCACGCCTCCGGCGCCGCCGCCGCCGCCGCCGCCGTGGCCGCCGTCACCACCGTCGCCACCGTCGCCGGCATCGCCGGCGCAGAACAGCGGCAGGACCACTTCCCCGCCGAGGCCGCCGCTACCGCCCATGGCGCCGCCGCCGCCGCTCCCGCCGCGCCCGCCGACACCGCCGGATCCCAGGTAGATCCAGTTGTTCGTGATCGACGGGGCGCTGCCGTCGGTCACGAACACCCCGAAGGAGCCGCCGCCGGCCAGGCCGGCGGCGCCGCCCCCGCCCCCGCAGCCGCCCGCGCCGCCGCCGCCACCCGTCGCGCCGAGCGTGTCGTACGACGGCGCGATGCCGTCCGAACCGCCACCGCCGCCGCCGCCGCCGCCGCCGCTGCCAGGAACGCCCGCCGCACCGGCCGTTCCGGCGTAGCCCAGCCACTCCCCGGCCGATACGGTCCCGGACGGCGCCGTTCCGCCGTTGCCGCCGCCTCCGGCGGTTCCGAAGCCGCCGGCTGCGCCCGCGAGGCCGTAGGTCGGGTTGCCGGGCAAGGTGCAGGTTCCGCTCTGCAGACGCGAATCGTCGCCCGCGTCGCCGCCAGAGCCGGACGAGGGACCGTAGCCAACGAAGCCGTCCAATCCCGAGTACTCCACGTAGGGGGACGGCGTGCAGCGGACGCCGCCGCCGGCGCCGCCGCTCACGTTGGTCGCACCGCAGGTGCTGCTGCCGCCGGCCCCGCCCAGCCGGGGCGGCAGCGAGCAGCCGGTCGAACCGCTGGAAACGGCGTCGAGCCCGTTGGCGCCGTTCGCGCCGGACGCGCCGTTCGCGCCCGCGGTCCCGTCCGCGCCCATACCGCCGCTGCCGGCGATGATCACGTTGTCGCGCAACGACAGCCCGCCCGCGTTGCGCAGCCAGACCGCGTAGGAGTTGGCGCCCGCGGTCGTGGCTGACTGCCCGTAGATCACGAAACCCTCGACCGTCGTCGATCCCGTGATGCCGTTGCCGACGACGGTCTTGCGGTGACCCGCGCCCGCCGCGCCCACGATGGACGTCGCCGTCGATGCGAGGTGGCGCTCCCAGGTGTCCGGGCGATAGCCGCCCCTCAGGCTGACTCCTCCGAGCAGGTTGACGCTCTCGCCGTAGCGGCCGTCCGCGACGTACACGGTCGTGCGACCGATCAGCTGGGCCCTTTGGAGTCCGTAGCCGATGCTGCGGCAGGGCGCGCAACCGCCGCAGACACCCGCGGGTCCCAACCCGCAACCCGCCACGTCGGAGCCCGAGGCTGCGTCCACGTAGATGCCGCCGGCATCGAGCGTGAACTCGCAGCCGTCGGCCGGGTTGCCGTTCAGGTTGAAGGTGCCCGGCGCGCACTCGGGGAAGACCATCGCCTCGAGGACCCCGATCCGGTCCTCGAGGTCCGCGCGCTCGTGGCTGCCGCCGCCCGGCCAGAACGTCTGCCGGCCCGACGTCTCGTCGCCCACGACCTCCTCGCCTTCGATGTCGAGCTCGAGGTGGTACTGCCGCGTGTTGTCGAGCAGGAGCTCCGCGCCGCCGCCGAGCAGGACGTCGAAGATCCCGGCGACGACCGCCCCGGCGAACTCCGTCCCGGAGTCGTAGACCAGCACGCCGCCTTCGGGAGCGTCGTAGATGCGCACGCGCACGTCACCGGCGGCGACGGGGCCGCCTCCGGTGTCCAGCGCGCGGCCCTGGAAGGAGATCAGGTGGGGGGTGGGCGCTCCGGCGGCCGCGGTGGCCGCGACCAGCAGCAGGGTGAGACCGAAGCATCGACAGATGGGGCGCATGAGGCGACACCTCCGCGGCAGGGATATCCCAAGCGAAGCGGGCTTTTCCCCGCTTCAGTGGTGGTAGAGCGTCTCTCCCTTCTCGAACGGCACGCCGTTCTGCCAGTCGGCCGTGGCGATCTTCCTGCCGGGGCCAACAGGCGAGGGAGCGCTCGCGACCGCCGAAGGCGGGGCGACCATGTTATCAGGGCCGTCGGCACCATGTGCAGAAAATCTGCACGGCCAGCCCAGACCTGTTAAGAACCGCCTCACCACCGGGGCGCCGCGCTTACCGAGCGCCGGCGCGTTGATTGGCAAGACCGCTCCCGTCGGGTAGAATCGTCTACGCCCGCGAGGCTCCGCGGTGCATTGCGGCGGTGGGGCCGGTCACGATACGGGCAGGCTGGAGGTTCCATGCCCTCGTTCCCCTCGCGAATCTCATCCCTGTCGCCGCTCTTCTGCTTGTCCCTGCTGCTCGCCTGCTCCGACGGTGCGCCCGTCGTCGAGGACGAGGACACGGACACGACGCCGCCCGACGCAATCACCGACCTGTTGGCCCTGAACCCGACTTCGCAGTCGGCCACGCTGTATTGGACGGCCCCCGCCGACCGCCGCGACGACGGCACGGACGGTTCGGTCGTCGCCTACGACCTGCGGGTGGCGGACGCGACGATCACCGAAGACAACTTCGACCAGGCGCGGGCGGTGGCAGGCGTCCCGGCGCCGGCGACGCCGCAGCTGATCCAGAGCATGATCGTGACCGGACTGACGCCGGGCGCCACCTGCCACTTCTCGCTGCGGTCGTGCGATGCCGAGGGGAACTGGAGCGCCGTCTCCGACTGCCCCCACGTCGACTGCACGGCGCCCGTGGCGTGGAATTCCCCGACCCCCGGCCTGGAGCAGGCGATCCGCGCGCACGTCCACCGGCCGGCCGGCGGGCTGACCTCGTCGGACGTGGACACCATCCTGCACTTCGCGGCCGCGGGAGCCGGGATCGCCGACCTGTCGGGGATGCAGGCCTGCCTGTCGCTGCGGACCGCCCGCCTGGTCGACAACGAGATCGCGGGACTCGAGCCGCTGCGGTACCTGATCGAACTGCGCGGGCTCACCCTGGACGAGAACGCGGTGAGCGACCTGGAACCGCTCGCCGGCCTGCTGAACCTCCAGCAGCTCCACCTCGCCTGGAACCCGGTCACCGACCTCTCGCCGCTGGTCATGCTGCAGCAGATCCGGCAGCTGACCCTCTCGGGCACGGTCATCGCCGACTACACGCCGCTGACCTTCCTGGGGTACCTCAACGACCTCTACCTCGGCGACATGGAGCTGCAGAACATCGACTTCCTGGTGAACCTGCGCCAGCTGCGCCTGCTCAACCTGGAGATCAACCACATCCAGTCGCTGGAGGCGCTCCGCTACCACGACATGATCGAGTCGCTCAACCTGATGCAGAACGGCGTCGTGGATCTCGCGCCGCTGGCCGGGTTGACGAACCTGCGGAACCTGAACCTGGCCGGCAACCTCGTGGCCGAGCGGCAGCCGCTGCTCGACAACGCGGGCCTGGGAGCGGGCGACGCCGTGGACCTCAGGAACAACCCGCTCTCGGCGCAGGCGCTGGCGGTGCAGGTGCCCGCGCTGGAGTGGCGCGGGTGGTCGTGCAGCATTGATCGCGACTCAGGGGCGGTCGCCGGCGCGCGGCACCTCGTCCGTATTCGGATGACCCGAGCATTCACCGATAGAGCGCCTTGACCTCGCCCCCAGCAGAGCTCCTCCACGGGTTCGGGATAGTACAACCACCCCATCCCTCCGCTCGCGGAAATCCAGCCCGTCCCGTCCGCGGCATCGATCAGGACGACGGCATCGTCGGGATGGGGCAGGACTTCGACGACGTATGCGAGGCCATTCCCGTAGACGATGAAATCGCCCTCCCAGCAGGACGATCCCGGTGTTGTCCGCGACGAGCACCGGCTCGTAGTCGACCTGACGCCGGTCTCCGGGGAGCCGGAGACCGTGGACGGCGGGAGCGAGAGGTTGTCGGCGTGCACGAACACGTGCGGATCCGTCCCGAGCCGGAACCGCGCGGCGCACACCTGTTCGAGATTCCTGGCGATGAGATAGAAGCGGACGGCGCTGAATGAGCTGGAGTAGTGGGACCCGAAGACGATCGCCGGCCTCATCGAGACCCCGAGGCTCGGATGACCGCGCGGCTGGGCGCTGCCGGACGAAGCCGCCAGACTGACGGCGACGGCGAGACTCCTCCTCACGGGGACACCCCGTGTCCGGGACCGTACGCGTCCGTCTCTTCAAACGCAGCGCCGCACGGGCGCAGGCCGCCGGTACGCCCGCGCCATTCGTGGGGCAACCCGCGATGTGGCCAGGAGGAACGTAACATCTGCCGGCGGCGAGTAGACCGCCCCGACCGCTCCCCAGTCGCCATCGCTCGACAGGAGGAGCGCGGCCGGATCCTCCCGACCCGTAATCCCGCTGTCCGAAGCCAGGCTGCAACGCAGACAGGCCGGGCCCTTCCGCCGGACGACGGGTTCCGAAACGACAGAAGTCCTGCCGGGGAATCGATCATGCGATCGTGCTGTGCGCGGGCGTGTCCAGCAGCAGGACGATCTGCACGTCGTAGACGCCCAGGCGGGGAACCCGGGAAACCGGGGTTAGTTCAGCGGCACGTCCAGCCAGTCGGTCCGGCGTTCGAGCCGATAGATGTCGATGCCGAGAACCCCGGGTTTCGGCCAGCCCTCGAAATCCCATCCCTGCTCTCCGTCGAACATGCGCCCGGAGGTGGCGAGTTCCTGCTCGCGCGAGAAGGCGCCGCCGGGGGGCGCGGCGGGGCTGTCCGCCGCGAACACGAAGGTAAAATCCGCGTGCAGCGCGTCACGGTACCCGTCGATGTCCCTCTCGCCGTGGCTCGGCGGAAATCCGCCATGAGCTGGTCCGGCGTCTCGGGGACCGGGATCGGATCCACGTCCGCGGGTCTCGCCGCCGCCGCAGCCGGCCAGGACGGCGACGAGCAGGAGACGGCGGCGAGCAGGGCGGCGTTGCAGGCGGGCATGGGTCAGCCCTCCCCGGTCAGCGCTTCACGAGCTCCACGCGCCGGTTCCGCAGCGCCCTTCTTCCGTGTCGTTGGCGGCGACGGGCGCCGGGTCCCGCGCCCGTGCCCGCCAGCCGCGCCGCGGCGATGCCGTGCCGGGAGACGGCGCTGGACCACGGCCTCCCGCCCTGGCCCGCGACAGCGCCCAGGTTGGCGTCCACTGGCCCACCATGTCCGTGTGGCCCACGACCAGGAGCGCTGCCGTGGCCCGGGTCCTGGGCCCAGCAGCTTGGCGACCTCCGCCAGGGCGGGCTCGACTCCGGCTTCACCTCGGACGAACCGGTGTCGAAGTAGATGCCAGCACAGCGCCGCGTGGCCGGCGGCCGCGAGGTCGCTCCCCAGGGCTGCCGCGTCGGCGACGATGTACTGGGCCATCGCGACCTTCTCCACGATGCGCAGCCAGATGGTCCCGTTCCCCTTCTCGACCTGCACCCAGATCTCCGCCCGTCCTTGACGATCTTCCCGTTGACGCGCGGCGCTTGGGGGTCGGACGTCAGGACCGTCCCGCCGGCCTTCTGGATGGCGCTCTCGTGTTGCGCACCACCGCGAGCGGGGAGGGCTCCTGCGACCGGTCGGCGATACCGTAGGTGATGAAGGTGAACTTGCCTTCGACGGGGAGCTTCTCCTGGGCGCCATGGAGAAGTCGCACACCCCAACCCTCGACCTTGCAGTTCTGACCGCAGCCGGGCATGCGCGTCGGGAAGAGCGGGTGGTCGGCGCACCGGCCTTGTCGGTCTGGGCGGCGGCGGGGAGCGCGCACAGCAGCGCGGCGCAAAGGACCAGGGTCTGGCGGGACATCGGCGACTCCTTGTCTGCG
>JADJYS010000026.1 GCA_016719645.1 bacterium | reverse complement strand
GCGCGACGACGGCGCGACCGAGTGGCTCGCGGAGGCGACCGTCGGCGCGGCCGAGCTGCCGCGCGCGGCCCGCTTCGCCGACGTCCATCCCAACCCCTTCAACCCCCGCGTCACGGCTGCCTTCGACGTGGGCGCACCGCAGCGGGTGCGCATCGCCGTCGCGGATGCACGTGGCCGCGAGGTGGTTTTGCCGCCGACCGGCAAGAGGAAGCCGGCCGGCACGAGGTCGTCTGGGAGGGGCGCGACGGAGACGGCCCTTGCAGCTGCCGGCGGGCGTCTATCCTGAGCCTACGGGGGACGACGGGCGTGATACGGTTAAATCCTGGTTAGTGAGTTCGATCGTCGAGAGGTCACCATGACCAAGAGCCGGTGGACCCTGAGCGTGACAGCGGCCTGGCCGCCATCCTCCTCCCCGCGCTTTGCCAGAGTCCGCCCTTTATTTTTTTTTTTTTTTTAGATCCTCGGCGACTTTTCCACCGATGAAGAGGGTTGGACCGCCGTGGTGGCATCATCTATCATGAGTTCGGAGGGTATCGTGATGGGTTTCTCGAATTCCAGGATACGGCCGTCGGTGACGGCTACATCGTCGCACCACCGCGATATCTCGGTGATCTACGAGAATACATTACCGGCTACTTCCGTGTTCAACTCAAGACCTATGTCGGTACCGATGGCGTAGTCGAGCCGATATTCGGACGCATGGAGATCCGTTCCGGAACACTGGTCATCGCAGCGGACATGGTTGCGCCGTCTCCAGTCATCGGCTGGATTCCTTCACCCTGCTACTCGAGCTGAACTCATGGGGAGGCGACGTCCAGAATGGCGGTCACTGCTTTCCAACGTGACTGAAATCCGAATCGACCTTGACGTCCAAACGGGCTTGCTCGATCGGGCGGGAATCGACGAGATCCATCTGCAGCCCGGCGAGATCGCGAACGAATCATGGACCTGGGGCGCGATCAAGGGGCTGTACGGGCGCTGATTCTTCAAGAAACCAGTCGACCGCGGAGGCCGGATGCCGGTCGGCGTGGCGGCGATCAGAACGCTGCCCGCCTACTGGACCAGCCCCGCTTCCAGTCCGTCACCAGTGCAGGTACGAAACCTCGGAGCGGAAGGAAGGTCGGCCCCGTCTGGAGGATCCGCTTCCCGTCCGGGTGCAGGTCGTAGAAGCTGCCGCTGGCGTCGGGCGAGGCGACCTTCTGCGTGCGGCGGGACTTGCCCACGCGGAAGGTCTGGCCGGCGCCGTCGACGTCGTAGGCGTGGAGATCGCCGCTGAACCGGACGACCCACAGTTCGGTGCCGTCTCGGTTCCACTTCGGGTAGACGGCGCCGTCGCTGGTGACCTGCCACTTGCGCGCGCCGCCGGTCGCGGGGATCACGAAGATGTCCCAGCCGGCGGCGCTCTCGGTGTGGTAGGCGATCCAGCGGTTGTCGGGCGAGTACACGCCGCCGCCCAGGTTGGTCCCGGCCGCCGTCGCCAGGGTCGTCATCGCGCCGCCGGCGTCCAGGGACAGCCGCCGCAGCTCGAACTTCCCGTCCTCGCGCTCGAAGTCCAGCAGGACGGCGCGGTCTCCCGCCGCCACCCCGGTGACCGCGATCTCGCGCTGCGCCTCCAGCAGGACGGCGGCGCCGCCCTGCCCCTCCACGGGCTGCTGCATGATGCGGAAGCTCCGCCTCTTTGGACTCGTAGAACACGGACTCCCCCGTCGGCGACCAGCAGGCCCGGATCTCGTCGCCGGGCGCGAACGTGAACCGCGTCCGCAGGCCCGTCTCCAGGTCGACGAGCCACAGGTCGGTGCCCTCGTTCGAGGCGTTGCGCACCTCGACGACCGCGCGCTTCCCGTCCGGCGCGATCGCCGGGTGGTAGATCTGACCGAGGTCGCCCAGGGGCTGCGAGCTGCCGTCCTCGATGTCCGTCCACGACAGCACCTGGCTGGCCTCGGCCGAGGCCCCCGTCTGGAAGGCCAGCATGCCCGTCGGCGAGGGGCTGAACAGCCCGACCACCGCCCCCTGCAGGGTCAGGATGTTGTCCACCAGCGGGGCGCCGCCCGCGGTCGCGCTCTTCTGGTCCGGCGTGAAGGGCGTCGCCATCAGCACGTTCTCGCGCACCGTCAGCAGGTAGCCGTCGACGTAGTCCGCGTGGGCCTGCGACGTCGCGATGATCCGCGGGACGACGGTCGTGTCCAGGTTCGCCAGGAACACGGTGTTGTCCTGATCGCTGCTGGTCGAGCGTCCGATGAAGAGGAACTCCCGGCCGCCGGGCAGGAACCGGGGATGCCGGTGGGAGTTGTGGTCCGGCCCGACGGCGGTGATCCGGACCGGCTCGCCGCCGATCTCCGGCACCCTGAAGATGCCGGTGTCGGCGCCGCGGGCGAAGATGATGTCGCCGCGATCGTTCCAGGAGCCGCCCTTGACGTTGTCCGCGGTGCAGAGGGTGACCGGCGGCCCGCCGGCCACGGCGATCTTCTTGAGCTTCTTGCCGTCCGCCTCGAAGAAGCCGATGTACCGGTTGTCCGGGGACCAGAACGGGTACGCGGCGCTCTCGGTCCCGGACAGGGCGACGGACTCGCCCTGGTCGAGGTGCCGCAGGTACAGACGGGTCACGCCGTCGGCGTCGGTGGCGGTGAACGCCAGCATCGTGCCGTCGGGCGACAGGGCCGCCGGGCCGGGGTTCGTGGAGTTGAGTTCGTAGTCGGTGATCCCCGGCGGGGGGATCATCGTGTGCAGGACCGGCGCCGGCGCCGGCCGGGCCAGCACCTTCCAGCCCATCAGCGTGCCCGCCAACAGACCCACGGCCGTCAGGCCGGCCAGCAGGAGCACCGGCGTGCGGGCGCGGGAGAGTTCGCCGGACGGGGCCGACATCCCCAGGTGCGAGAAGCTCAGGTGCGAGCCGCTGGCGTCGCCATCCTGCAGGAAGATGCGGGCCTCGCCGATGTCGCGCAGCCTCTGTTTGGGATTGCGCTCCAGGCAGCGCTCGATCAGCCGGCACAGGGCCGGCGCCTCGGCGACCGGCAGGGTGTCCCACTCCGGTTCGGCGCGCAGCACCGCGGCCAGCGTGTCGCTGGTGGTCTCGCCGAGGAAGAGCCGCTTGCCCGTCAGCATCTCGAACAGGATCACCCCGAACGCCCAGATGTCGGCGCGCCGATCCACGCTGCCGCCGCGGGCCTGCTCGGGGCTCATGTAGGCGGCCGTGCCCAGGATGGCTCCGGCCTGGCTCAGGGCGGCGGTGAGGGTGGGCGTCATCGACGATTCGCTCTGGCGGGCGCCATCGCCGAACCAGGCCTGGGCCAGGCCGAAGTCCAGGATCTTGATCTCGCCCTCGGTGGTCTCCATGATGTTGGCCGGCTTGAGATCGCGGTGCACGATGCCGTTCTCGTGGGCCGCCTCGAGGCCCGCGGCGATCTGGCGGGCGATGTTCAGGGCCTCGGCGATCGGCACCGGACCCGCGCTCATCCGCTCGGTCAGCTCGGAGCCCGACACCAGTTCCATCACCAGGAAGCGCAACCCATCCGCCTCCTCGAAGCCATAGACCGAGGCCACGTTGGGGTGCTGCAGGCTGGCCAGGGCGCGCGCCTCGCGGTGGAAGCGGGCCTCGCGCTCCGGATCGCCGTTCAGCTCGACCGGGAGGATCTTGATGGCCACGTCGCGGCCCAGCTTGGTGTCCCGGGCGCAGAAGACCTCGCCCATGCCGCCTTTGCCGAGCAGGCTCTTGATCTCATAGTGCAGCAATGACTTGCCGATCATGTCGTCCCTCGTGGTTCGGGATCCCGCAGCGTATCTCCGTGATACGGGATAATTAGGATATATTCAATCCTGTATATCCGCTCTCATTGGCTGAACGGGATGCCGGCCCCCCACCGCCAAGATCCGCGTGAGAAAGATTGGGGCCTTCCCCCCCCCCCGGCCCCGGGGGGGGGGGGCGGGCGGGGGCCGCGGCCCCCCGCGCGAGCATGACCGTGCGCCATCGCTATGCGGTAAAATTCAAACTGCGACTTTCAATTTTCACACAGCGCCGGGCGTCTCCCTGCTGTCAGGCGGAGCGCGTCGCCGCGCAACACGAAGTAGCCGGCCACTCGGACACCAGCGACCCGGCCAGGATGCCGAGGGCGCTCGAGCCCCCGGAACGACGCACCGTCCTGCTCGAAGGCCAGCGAGGCGATGAACAGGCTCATCGTGAAGCCGATGCCGCACAGCAGGGCGATGCCGATCATCTGCCGCCAGCCGGCGCCGTCGGGCAGCGAGGCGAGACCGGCGCGCGTCGCCAGCCAGCTGAACGACAGCACGCCGGCCAGCTTCCCGAACAGCAGGCCGGCCGCGATCCCCAGCGGCACGGGGTGGACCATGTCGGCGGGCGCGAGGCCCGCGAGCGGGACGCCGGCGTTGGCGAAGGCGAACACGGGCAGGACGCCGTAGGCCACCCAGGGGTGCAGCGCGTGCTCGAGGTGGCGCAGGGGCGGTTCGGCTCCCGGCGCCCGTCCGGGCCGCGACGACGCGCGCAGCGGGATGGCCATCGCCAGCACGACCCCCGCCAGCGTCGCGTGCACGCCGGACTTCAGGACCGCCACCCACAGCGGGATGCCGACCAGGACGTAGGCGGCGGGCCGCATCACGCCCAGCCGGTTCAGCGCGACCAGGACCAGGATCAGACCGCCCGCGATGCCCAGCGACAGCGCGGACAGCTCGGCCGTGTAGAACACAGCGATCACGATGATGGCCCCGAGATCGTCGAAGATCGCGACGCTCAGCAGGAAGGCCTTCAGCGCGACCGGCACCCGCCGGCCCAGCAGCGACAGGACGCCCAGCGCGAAAGCGATGTCCGTCGCGGTCGGGATGGCCCACCCCTTCATCGCCACGGGGTCGCTCCGGTTGAACGCCATGTAGATGAGCGCCGGCATCAGCATCCCGCCCGCCGCGGCGAAGGCCGGCAGGCTCGCGCGCCGCGGGCTCGACAGGTGCCCCTCCAGCACCTCGCGCTTCAGTTCCAGGCCGACGAGGAAGAAGAACACCGCCATCAGGCCGTCGTTGATCCACAGCAGCATCGGCTTGGCGATCTTGAAGGTGCCGGCGCTGACCGCCAGCGGGAGGTCCAGCAGCGCCGCGTAGCGGCCGGCGAGCGGCGAATTGCCGACGACGAGCGCCAGCAGAGTCGCCGCCATGAGGATCAGGCCGCCGGCGGATTCCAGCTGCAGGAAGTCCTGGAGCGGCTGCAGGAGGCCGTCGCGAAGCGGCGGTGTTCCGGGCTTCCGGGACATGGGCTGGTCCTTCCGATGGCGATCGTTCCAGGCCCGGATACGTTAACCCCGGACCGGACATCATCGCCACGATCGCGGCGCGTCCACGGCCCGAACGGGACAGGCCGCCTACCCCCTCGCCCCCTCCCGCCGGAACGCCAGCACCGCCCCCCCGAACGCCGCCGCCCCCATCCCCAGCAGCGTCAGCAGCTCGCCGCGCAGGTCCGCGAGCCCCGCGCCCCGCAGAAGCACTCCGCGCACGATGTCCATGAAGTACCGCATGGGGTTGATCCGCGTCAGCCAGCGCGCCCACTCCGGCATGTTGTCGACGGGGAAGAACCCGCTGAGCATGATGGCGAACACCAGGAAGAGCCGTGAACATCGCCTGCTGCTGCGTGTTCGAGGCCGCCGAGGCCAGCAGGCCCAGGCCCAGGGTCACCAGCAGGTAAGCCAGCACGCCCAGCAGCAGCACCCACGGCGAGCCCAGCATCGGCACGTGGAACCACAGGCGCGCGAAAAGCCGTGGCCAGCGTCAGGTCCGACAGCGCGATCAGCCCGAACGGCAGCGTCTTGCCTACCAACCCGCACTGCGGCGTCGTCAGCGGCGTGACCAGGACCTGATCGCGGTGCCCAGCTCTCCTTCTCTCCCGCACCACGGCCATGCCGGTGGCC
>JADJYS010000025.1 GCA_016719645.1 bacterium | reverse complement strand
TGGACCCAGTCCTACGGGCTGACCACGCCCCGCGGCGACGCGCTGGCCCTGCACCACACGCTCTTCGAGGTGGAGCGCTCGCTCCCGGCGGGCGACGTGGCCAAGTACGCGACGCTGGTCCCGCGGCACCTGCTGGCGGCGACGGCCACGGTCGCGATCGACCGCGCCGTCACGCTCGCCGCGCAGGCCCGCCATCGCAGCGGCGCGGGCAGCGCGGGGCACGTCGTGGTGGACCTGCGCGCTTCGCTGGCACGGGGAACCTGGACGCTGTCGGCGGACCTGTTCAACGTCTTCGACCGGGAGTACCAGGAGATCCCCGGCGTGACCCTGCCGGGCCGCCAGGCGGCGGTGACCTGCGGCTACGCCTTCTGAACGGGGCCGTCCCGGAAGATGTCCACCTTCTGCCAGCTGCCCCGCCGGAAGCGCCCGTAGAGCAGCAGCGCCTCCAGGGCGTAGCAGGCCGCGCCGCCCAGCCAGGCCACGCGCACGTCGCCGCCGCCGCGCACCACCAGCAGCCAGGTCAGCGGCAGGAAGATCCCCCACATGACCACCGCGGTGATCAGCAGCACCGAGCGCGTGTCGCCGGCGCCGGTCAGCAGGCCGCTGCCGACCATGCGCATGCCGTCGCCGACCTGGAAGACCGACGCCACCAGCGCCAGGCCGGCCCCGAAGACGAGGATGGCGGGGTCGGGCGTGAAGATGCGGAAGATCCCGCCGCGGAACGCGTAGAAGATCACCGCCAGGACCAGGCAGTAGAGCAGCCCCATCTTGTAGACCTGCCGGCCGTAGCGCGCCGCCACGTCGGGACGCCCGGCGCCGACCCAGTTGCCGACCAGCACGGCGCCGGCCGAGGTCAGGCCCCACATGGGCATGAACGAGAACGAGAGCAGCTGCACGGTGATCTGGCTGGCCGCGAGCTGGATGGCGCCGGCGCGGCCGACCAGCACGGTGAACAGGCTGAACGAGCACATGTCGATGAAGCCCTCGAGCGTCGACGGCAGCCCCACGCGGACCATGTTGCGCAGCGCCGCGAGGTCCGGCCGGCGCGGCACGTGGATGCGGTAGCGGCGGCGCTGGCTGCGGTCGGCCAGGATCACCGCGGCCATCAGCACCGTGTTGACCACCACGCTGATGCTCGTGGCGATCGAGGCGCCGGCGATGCCCATCGCCGGCGCCGCCAGCAGGCGCCGGCCGCCGACGGGGATGCCTTCCCAGCCGAAGATCAGCCAGAGGTCGAGCAGGGCGTTGAGCGCGTTGGCGATGATGGCGATCCACATGGGCGTGCGCACGTCGCGGCGGCCCTGGAAGTAGCCCAGCAGCGCGAAGCCGATCTGGGTGAAGACCGCGCTGACGGTGCGCCAGCGGACGTAGGTGTAGGTCGCCTCGACGACGTCGGCCGGGTTGCCCGTCAGGCGCAGCAGGGGCAGGCTGAAGTGGCCGAGCAGCATCAGCAGCAGGCCGGTGACGAGCGACAGGTGGATGGCCTGCCAGGTGTAGTGGCCGACGGCCTCGTCGTCGCCCTTGCCGTGGGCCTGCGCCACGAAGGTGCCGTTGATGCGGCTGAGGTTGTTGAACAGGCTGTAGGCGGCCCAGGTCAGCACGCCGCCCAGGCCCGCGGCCCCCAGGGCCAGGCTCGAGTAGCGGCCCAGGAAGATGGTGTCGACGGTCCACATCAGGGTGTGCGAGATCATCGACATCACGATGGGCGAGGCCAGCACGACGATCTCCCGCGCGTGGTGGATGCGCCAGGGACCGCCGGTGGGCGCGTCGCCGCCGTGGGGGAGGATCGGGTGGCCGTTCATGGTCCGCCGGACCATAGCCCCCTGCGGACGGGGAGACAAGACCCGTCGCTTGGTTGACCGCCCGGACCCGTTCCGCTACGTTGCGCGCAGCTTCCCGACGACACGCACCCCTCGACCACCGAGGAGCCCGCCATGCCGCGACCGGTGCTCCCCGCCGCCGGACCCCTGCGGGGACGGCGTGCGTGCCCGGCGACAAGTCCCTGTCCCACCGCGCCGCTCTGTTCGCGCCGCTGGGCGACGGGCCGGCGCGCGTGCGCGGCTTCCTGCGCGCGCAGGACACGCTGCGCTCGCTGGCCGCGGTGCGGGACCTGGGGGCGGACGTGCGCGACGACGGTTCCGCGCTGTCGATCGGGCCGGGGGACTTCCCGGCGACCGGCCGGGCCGCGGCCGGCGCGCCGCAGCTGGAGATCGACTGCGGCAACAGCGGCACCACGGCCCGCCTGCTGCTCGGCCTGCTGGCCGGCCGGCGGGTGCGGGCGCTCCTGGACGGGGACGCCTCGCTGCGGTCGCGGCCGATGGGCAGGGTCGTGGCGCCCCTGCGCGCCCTGGGCGCGGACATCGCCTACCGGGGCGCGGACGGGCGGCTCCCCCTGGTCGTGACCGGCGCGGCGCTGCGCGGCGGCGAGCACGCGATGGCGTCGCCCTCGGCCCAGGTCGCCTCGGCCCTGCTGCTGGCCGCGCTGTCGTCGTCGGCGCCGGTGACGGTCCGCGGCTGCCGCGGCGCGCGCGACCACACGCCGCGTCTGCTCGCCAGAATGGGCGCCGACCTGGGCGGCTGGGCGCCCGGCGACGACGCGGTGACGCTGCGTCCCGGCCCGCCGCTGCGCGCGGTCGCGCACGACATCCCGGCCGACCCCTCGTCGGCCGCCTTCCTGCTGGGCGCCGCCGCCCTGGTGCCGGGCAGCCGGGTGACCGTGCCCGGGGTGCTGCTGAACCCGACGCGCGGCGGCTTCCTGGCGGTGCTGCGGGAGATGGGGGCGGACCTCGCGGTCGCGCCCGCGGCCGAGGCCGCGGACGGAGCCGAACCGACCGCCGCGGTGACCGTGGGCGCCGGCGCCCTGCGGGCCGTGCGGATCGAGGGCGCCGTGCGCGTCGCCACGCTGGTCGACGAGCTGCCGCTGCTGGCCGTGCTGGCGGCGCGGGCCCGCGGCACCACCGAGCTGCGCGACGCCGCCGAGCTGCGCGTCAAGGAGTCCGACCGCCTCGCCGCCGTGGCGGCGGGTCTGAGGGAGCTGGGCGTCACGGTCGTCGAGCACCCCGACGGCCTGGACATCGTGGGCGAGTCGGCGGGGTTCCCGGCGCGCGGAGCGGCGAACATCGCCACCCACGGCGACCACCGCATCGCCATGGCCTTCGCCGTGGCCGGCCTCGCGTCCCGCGCGGGGGTGATCCTGGACGACGACGCCTGCGTGGCGGTGTCGTTCCCCGGCTTCTTCGCGGCGTGCGCGGCGCTGGAGGGCGCGGGGTCGTCGGGTTGACCGCCGGGAGCGGTTCAAGTACGTTGCAGCCTCACGTCGGACGTCGTCGATCAGCCGCGGGATGGGGAGAGAAGGCATGCGCTGCCTGCACGCAGGCGAAAGCCACGGACCGGCCCTGGTCTCGGTGATCGAGGGCTTCCCCGCCGGCGTGCCCCTGGGCGAGGGGGACCTCGACGCGGAGCTGGGCCGCCGCCTCGAGGGGTACGGCCGCGGGATCCGCGCGCAGACCATCGAGACCGATGCCTGCCGCATCCTGGCCGGCCTGTGGAAGGGCCGCACCCTGGGCTCGCCCCTGGCGCTGCTGATCGAGAACCGCGACTTCGCGCGGCGCGAGGGCCGCCCGCACCCCGACTGGCCGGCCCCGCGACCGGGGCACGCCGACCTGCCCGGCCGGCTGCGCTACGGCTACGACGGCTTCGCGCCGGTGGCCGAGCGGGCCAGCGCCCGCTCGACGGCGGGCGTGGTGGCGGCCGGGGCCTGCGCCAAGGTGCTGCTGAAGCAGCTCGGGATCGAGGTCTGGAGCCACACCGCGCGGGTCGGCGACGTGGCGGCCGCGGACGTCGCGCCGACCCTGGCCCGCCTGCGCCGCGTGCGCGCCGGCACCCCGCTGCGCTGCCTCGACCGCCGCGCCGAGGCGCTGATGGTGGCGGCCGTCGACGCGGCCGCGGCCGCGGGCACCACGCTCGGCGGCGTCGCCGAGGTCGTCGCCTTCGGCGTGCCGGCCGGCCTGGGCACCTACGTCCAGCCCGACCGCCGCCTCGACGCCCGGCTGGCCGGCGCGCTGGCCGGGATCCCGAGCGTGAAGGCCGCCGAGATCGGCGACGGCGCGGCGGTCGCCGCCCGCGACGGCCGCTCGGCCCACGACGAGCTGCTCCCCGACGGCCGCGGCGGCGCGCGGCGCGAGACCAACCGCGCGGGCGGCCTCGAGGGCGGCGTCACCAACGGCGAACCGGTGCGGGTGCGCGCCTACGTCAAGCCGATCTCCACCCAGCGCGAGGGCCTGCGGAGCGTCGACCTGCGCACGGGCCGGGCCCGGCGCGCCACCTGGGTGCGTTCGGACACCTGCGTGGTGGCGGCCGCCGGCGTGGTGGCCGAAGCGGTCGTGGCCTGGGAGCTGGCCCGCGAACTCGTGGCGGTGCTGGGCGACGTCCCGCTGCCGGAACTGAAATCCCGACTCCGCGCGCTGCGCGACCGACAGGAACGGACATGAATCCCACGACCCTGCCCCGCGGCGACTTCCTGCCCGTGCTCAAGGAGCGCGGCTTCTTCAAGCAGTGCACCGACGAGGCCGCGCTCGCGGAGCTGCTGGCCGGGGAGAAGGTCACCGGCTACATCGGCTTCGACCCCACGGCCGACTCGCTGCACATCGGGTCGCTGCTGCAGATCATGCTGCTGGTCCACCTGCAGCGCCACGGGCACCGGCCCATCGCCATCGCCGGCGGCGGCACGGCCCTGGTCGGGGACCCCTCGGGCAAGACCGAGCTGCGCAAGCTGCTGACCCTCGAGGACATCGAGGCCAACCTCACGGGCATCAAGGCCCAGATCGCGCACTTCGTGAGCTTCGGCGACGGTCCCGGCGACGGGCTGCTGCTGAACAACGCCGACTGGCTGGTGGGCTGGAGCTACCTGGACTTCCTGCGCGAGGTCGGCCGCCACTTCAGCGTCAACGTCATGCTGTCGCGCGAGTCGGTGAAGCAGCGCCTGGAGACCGGCCTGAGCTTCATCGAGTTCAACTACATGATCCTGCAGGCCTACGACTTCATGGTCCTGAACCGCGACCACGGCTGCCGCCTGCAGATGGGCGGCGACGACCAGTGGGGCAACGTCGTCTCGGGCGTGGACCTGACGCGGCGCATGAACCGCCAGGAGGTCTTCGGGCTGACCTCGCCGCTGATCACCACCGCGACGGGCGCCAAGATGGGCAAGACCGCCGCCGGCGCCGTGTGGCTGGACGAGCGCCGCACCAGCTCCTACGACTTCCACCAGTACTGGATCAACGTCGACGACCGCGACGTCGTCCGCTTCCTGGGCCTGTACACGCTGCTGCCGATGGACGAGGTGCGCCGCCTCGGCGCGCTGCAGGGGGCCGACCTGCGCGAGGCCAAGCGCGTGCTGGCCTACGAGGTGACCCGCACGCTGCACGGCGAGCCGGCGGCGCTCGCGGCGGAGCAGGCCGCCGCGGCCCTGTTCGGCGGCGGCGGCGACGCGCAGGGGATCCCCTCGAGCAGCCGCCCCGCGACCGACCTCGCGGGGGACGGCCTGCCGCTCATCGACGCGCTCGCCGACGCCGGCCTCGCCGCCAGCAAGGGCGAGGCGCGGCGCCTGATCCGGCAGGGCGGCATCCGGGTCAACGGCGAGGCGGTCGCCGACGAGTGCGCGCGCTGACCGCCGCCGACGTGCGCGACGGCCGCATCGCCCTGCAGGCGGGCAAGAAACGCCACCACCACGTGCTGATCGGGGATTGAGATGTCCGCCCTCCTGCAACGCCTCAACCCCGCCGTGCCCCGCCGTGCGCTGCCCCTGGTCGCGGGGGCGCTGTGGGGGCTGGTCGCCCTGATGCTGCTGACCCGCGCGGCGATCTGGCTGCTGGGGTCGCGGCCGGTGCCGGGGGCGGCGGCCGCCGCCGTCGGCGTCCTGATGGCCGCCGTCCTGATCCCGCGGGCCTTCGGCCCCTGGTCGCCAAGAACCTGGTGCGCCTGGCCGGCCGCCCCGACCCCGCCTGCGTGTTCTCGACCTTCCCCTGGCGCAGCTGGGCCATGGTCACCGTGATGTCCGTCGGCGGGGTCCTGCTGCGGCATTCCGCCGTGCCGCGCCCGCTGCTGGCGGCGCCCTACCTGGGCATGGGCCTGTGCCTCGCGGCGGGCTCCCTGCTCTACCTGCGCCGTTCCCGGCCCGCCGCCTAACAATCGATTGCCACGCCCGCCGGTCCCGGCGTATCTTCACGACACGCCCAGGATCGAGGTGGCCGTTGTATTCTTCCGAGACCCTGATCGCGGCCTACGCCGACGAGGACCGGCGCCTGCAGGAGGTCGTCCGGCAGTACCCCCGCGCGGCGCGGCGACCGGCTCCGCCAGGAGGGCTTGAGCCTGATCCAGACCCTGGGCCACCTGGCCTTCTGGGACGTCTACGCCGTGAGCTTCTACGAGGCCCGCCTCGAAGACCGCGCCGTCACCCCCTGTCGTTCGCCGATTTCGAGTCGCGCAACCGCCACGAGTTGCAGCGCCTCTACGGCCTGCCCTTCGAACAGGTCCGCGAGGCCTACCTGACCGCCACGCGCGACCTGCTCGCCTTCCTGCACCGGCACTGGGACGACCTCGACGAGCAGGAGCGGACCAACTTCACCATCCCCTGAAGCACCGCCGCCATCACCGGCACCTGCTGCAGGAGCACCTGCGAGCCTGTCCCCGGCCGAAACCGCCGGCGCCGCGGCCGAGTAGGCCGCCCGCCCCCCGACGCCGAAGGGCGCCCCCCTCGGGGCGCCCTTCTCTTCACGCGGCGGCGCGGGTGGTCAGCGGCTCGGGAAGTCCGCTTCGAAGCCCGCCCACATCAGGGTCTTGTCGGAGTGGTAGGTCCGCTCCTCCTGGACCTCGTGGCTGATCTCGCGCACGAGGCCGGCGCCGGGGGCGTACCAGACGGTGTCGTTGCCCGTGCTGAAGACTTCGACCCCGTCGCCCAGCTCGTAATGCAGGGTCACCTTGCGGCAGCCGAGCCAGACGACCGGCGGCCCGTCTTCCTGCTTGCGGTCCATGCCGCCCATGGGGATGTCGTAGGTGCCGGCGAGGACCGAACCCACGTAGTCGATCTCCATCTCGTCCTCGCCCTCGGCGAACGTCGAGGTGCCCGACCAGGATCCGGTCTGCACCGGCACCCGCAGCCAGTCGATCGGCGGGGTGAAGGTGACGTCCGACGACTCCATGTCGTGCTCCTCGTGGAACCCGAGGAGCTGGATGGCGGAAGCGGTGACCTTCATGCGGTCGTACTCCAGCATCTCGGGCAGGTCCTTCGCGGGATCGCTGTTGTAGTTCGCGGTGTGCCACAGCCAGAACTCGCCGCCGGTCTTGACCTCGATGACCTGGAGCTCCTCGACCGAGCCGCTCGTCTTGGTGTTGTCCGTTTCCTCGTAGTAGCCGGCGAGGTACTGGACCCAGCCGTCGACCACGGGGAAGAACTGCGCCGTGCCGGCGACGGTCGCCTGCCAGGAGAAGCCGTCGTCGTTGACGTTGCCGTGGACGTCGGCGAAGGACACGAACTCCACGCGGAAGATCGAACCGGGGATCAGCGGCGCGCGCAGACCCACGGTGATGACGGTGTTGTTCTCGGACCACACGCCGGGGTTGTCCATGCTGGTGAAGGCGCTCATCAGCTGCCCGCTGATCATCGTGGGGCTGAGCGAGTTGTTGTCGATGGGCTCGCTGAAGGTCAGCCGGAAGTAGCTGACGTCGGTGCCGATGGTCGCGCCGTCCGCGGGTTCGGCCGAGACGACGTGCGGCGGGGTGAGGTCGGCGTTCGTGCCGGTGGTGAAGTAGAAGCTCGCCGCGACGGCCAGCGGCGCGCCGCCCCAGGCCTGGGCGGTCGTGCCGACCGCGACCGTGATCGGCGTGGAGGCCGGCAGATCGTCGGTGAAGGTCAGGACCCACTCCGCATCCGATTCGGACGACTCCAGGGTGTAGGCGTGGGCGACCTTGTCCGGAGAGGTCACGGTGATCGCCCCGGGGAGCGTCGCGCCGTTCATGCCCTGCGAGAACTGCAGCCAGACCGTGGTGTTGATGGGCACGTTCTCGGCGTGGTTGGCCGGCGTGGTGCTCAGCAGCAGGACTCTCGTCGGTCCAGGTCCAGAAGTCCCAGGCGAAGGCCGACCCGGAGCGCGTTGCCGGCGGCGTCGGTCAGGCCGGCGGTCGCGGTCGCGGTGACCCTCGGTGCCCTCGGGCCAGTCGGTGTGCGCCACCTCGAGCGTGCGCGCGTTGGTCCAGGAGATGCCGGTGACCGTGCCGTGCGACAGGGTCACCAGACCGGCCGTCGTGGCCGTGGCCATGTCCTCGTTGAAGGCGATGACCACGGTCTCGTCCAGGTCCACGTCGTCTTCGCCCTGGGCGGGGTGCGCGCTGACGACCAGCGGCGCGGTGGTGTCCGCGGCCGGCTCGGCGGGGTTGTCGTCGCTGCACGAGGCGGCGGCGAGGGCCAGCCCCAGCAGCAGGGCCAGCAGCAAGAAACGTCGGCTCGACATGATTCCTCCTTGAAACGCGGGGGCGGCCTCCGGGGCGGAGGTCGGAAGACATGTTGATCGGCCTGTTGCAGGATCCGGGCCTTGATCGGCAGTTGTCAAGATCACTCATCAAAGTTACAGTGCTCGAACCTTGCAACAGGAGACTGATTGAATGGCGTATGTGCAATAGCCATAACATCCAAGGGTGGAGCTAACCAGTATACAGGTTAACGAACTAGGCTCCATCTCGGCGATTTCTGGTCTGAAGGGGAGTGAAATGTCCGAAGCCAATGAGCGCACCTATTTCGACCAGCATGCCAGGAAATCACCAAGGAATTCGGTCCGTAAATACTATGCGATCGCCAAGCGCAGCCATCACTACTTCGGGGAACTGATCAGAACCGTATCAACCGACAAAGAAGTGCTCGAATACGGATGCGGCATCGGGAACTTTTCCTTTGAACTCGCCACGGTTGCGGCGCATGTCACGGGAATAGACATATCTCCGGAATCCGTGGCCACGGCTCGGCGACGCGCTACTAGCTTGGACCGTCAGGCGATGGTGTTCGAAGTGATGAACGCTGAAGCCATGGCCTTCCCCGATGAGTCGTTTGACGTCGTGGTGGGTAGCGCCATTCTCCATCATCTCGATTTGGAGCGAGCCTCGGCAGAGATCATGCGCGTGTTGCGACCCGGCGGGCACGCCATCTTCTTGGAACCCCTAGGGCATAACCCGGCCCTCGTTCTATTTCGAAAACTGACCCCCTCGATGCGCACGAGCGATGAGCACCCGCTGACCATGCGTGAACTAGCATTGCTGAAAGAGCGGATGGGTGTGGTGGAATACCGATTCTTCCACCTTTGCACACTGTTGGCGATTCCTTTCCTGAAGACGCCGTTTTTCTGGAAACTGGTTGACGCCCTCGATGCCTGCGATGACGTCTTGTTTCGCGTGTTACCTCCGCTCAGGTCATGGTCGTGGTTCGTCACCATGGATTTCTGCAAGCCAGGAATCGCGCAACCGCAAGGGGAGGACGGCCGGACTCGAGCAGGCAGGGGGGATCATCTGTTTGGGCTCGATTGAGTGGCCCCGGAACCCCCTGTCTTGTATATTGTTCCCTCCTCGTCGTTCATCGAGATGGAAGGGGGCCGTATGATCGTCACGCGGGCAGGAAACACCTCTGTGGTATTCGTCCTTTTGGCTATTTCGATCCTCGCCTCCTATGGCGGCGCTGAGGCGCAGCCATTGACTGGATCCACTTCGAGTGACTTACCTGCGGCTGCCGTGGAGGGGAGCGTGCGTGTTGTTCATCCACCATTCCTGTGGTGGTCAGCTTCTGGCCGAACCCGGCGAGCAGGTCGGCGGCGGCAAGGACTCAGGCGCCCGCTGCATCTACCAGAGCCATCCCAACGGAGGCGGTCTAAGGTCGCGCCTGCAGGCCGCAGGCTACGAGGTGCACCAGGCATCCTACGGGTCGCTCCTTGGCGAGGATACCGACATCGGCCACTGGCGGCGCAAGTTCGCCGGGCAGATGGACCGCATCCTGGTCTGCGACGAGCAGGACCGCGTCTACGGCGACGGCCGGGCCAACGAGGTCGTGGTCTTCAAGTCCTGCTATTCGAGCACCGACTTCACCGGTCCCGGCACGGAGCCCGGCGATCCGGATGCCGCGGAGCAGACCCTGGCCAACGCCAAGGCGGCCTACCGGTCCCTGCTGCCGCTGTTGCGCGCCCGGCCCGACGTGCTGTTCGTCGCCGTGACGGCCCCGCCGCGCGCCGAGCCGCGGCCGCAGGGGCTGATGGACCGCCTGCGCGCGATGTTCCGCCGCGGCCCGGTGTCCGCCGACTACGCGCACGACCTGCACGCCTGGATGGCCGACCGCCAGGGCGGCTGGCTGCGGGACTACGACCTGCCCAACGTGGCCGTGTTCGACTACCACGACATCCTGACCGACGGCCGCAGCGCCAAGTGGTCGGCCTACGCCAGCGGCGACGGCAGCGACAGCCATCCCAGCCGCGAGGGCAACGCGCGCGGGCGGCGGCCTTCGTCCCCTTCCTGGACGCGGCCGTGGCCGGCCTGCGGGCCGGCGGGCGCTGAACGGTCCCGAGGAGCGCGGAAGAGCATGACGCAGCGCGACGCCAGCGAGAGTCCCGCGCCTCCCGCGCCCCTGGGAGGCGCCGCCGTTCGTGACCGCGACGTTCCTGCTGTTCATCACCGCCCGCTACATGCAGTGGGGGGCGCGGCGCACTTCCTGGCGTCGCTGCGGGTCGAGTTCCTGCTCGGGCTGGTCGTGCTGGTGATGAGCATCGGCGTGATGAGCTCCCGACCCGTCCAGCTGGCCGGGCTGCGGCCCGCCCGCAACGTGCTGATCGGGATCGGGCTGCTGTTCTTCATCATGCTGACCCAGATCCCCTTCGCGGCGGCCAAGGACCTGGCCTGGACGATCTTCTTCGACCGCGTCATCAAGTTCGCGATGATGACCTTCTTCATGGTCGCGCTGATCAGGTCGCCGCGGGCGATGCGGTGGTTCATGGTTGCATTCCTGGTTTCGTGTTTTACATCACGATGGAATCCACCCGCGGGCAGATTACTGGCGGCCTCGTTTGGGAAAACCAGGGATCATGCGCCTGCATGGGGCGGTGCCGATTTACGCCCACCCGAATAGCCTCGCCGGGTGCGCCATGGGTACGCTGCCTTACATTATCTTCCTCTTCCCCGTCATCAAGCGCTGGCGACACAAGCTGTTGCTGTTGCCGCTGACCGTCACGGCGCTAGTCTGTGTCATCTATACGGGCTCCCGGACGGGCTACGTGGCTCTCGGCGTTCTGCTGTTCTACTGGTGGAGCCAATCGCGCCGGAAGATCAAGAATCTTGTGATCGCTTCTGTTGTCGGCATTGCGGTGTTCCCTCTTCTGCCTGACCAGTATGTCGAACGGTTCAAGAGCATCGGTGGCCAGGAGGCCGAAGGGCGCTCCAAAGAGACTCGCATCGTGATCCTTCAGGATGCCTGGGAAGTGCTGTTGCGGAATCCGATCGGCGTCGGGGTCGCTTCGTTTCCTGCGGTCCGCCTCCAGATGTTCAATCGCAAACAGGACACCCACAACCTCTACCTCGAAGTGGCGACGAACCTGGGTGTCCACGGATTTGCGGTGTTTTGCTTCCTGATCTACGCGATGTTCGCCGCCATTGCCGAGGCGCGCCGGATGTTGATCCGTGAAAGCCGCAGGTTGTCCGTTCTGCTGAAATCGCCCGACTTGCCTCCGTCGTTGATCCGCTTGGTGCGCGCAGAGCTCGATGATCTGCGGTTCCTGAACGCGATCGCCCAGGCCACGGCGGGGTTTCTGGTCGTCCGCCTTGCCCTTGGGTTGTTCGGTATGGACCTCTATGAGGTCTATTGGTGGTTTGCGGCAGGCATGGCTTTTTGTCTGCTGATGATCAGTTCTCTGGCTCATCGCCGGACGAGTCTATTGGTCGATACGGTAGCTTCATAGTGTGGGATAACCGGGGGATTGGTCGATGCTGTTGCCTCGCACCTTGAGCCGGAAGGTTGTGTTGCCGGCTTATTTCACGGCCTCACGGGTCCCGTTTTACCGTGAACTCGACCTGCTTCGGCAATCACAGTGGTGGCCGAGAGAGCGGCTTTGGGACCTTGCGCAAAGTCGTCTGGCATCGATCATCACCGCTGCGGCGGCGTTGCCGTTCTATCGGACCCGATTCTCGGCATGCGGCCTTGATCCTGCGTCATGGCGTTCGGCGGCGGATCTCGCCGGAATTCCCCTGCTGATCAAATCCGATCTGCCGGACTTGCTGGCCGGGGTGGGCGGGCATGGTTATCTGAGGAAGACGGCAGGCACTTCAGGCAGGCCCATTGCAGTGCTGGCTTCCCCCCGCGCCCAGGCAGCGTCCCTCGCGGCGAGATACCGTTGCTACGACTGGTATGGCGTGCTGCCCGGGGATCGTGAAGCGCGATTCTGGGGGCGGCCCCTGCAGCCGACGAGCATTTCCAGTTCGCTGCGTCGGCTCGCGTTGAACAGGACAGTGTTCGACAGTAGACACGTCCAGCCCGAGGCGGCCGCAGAGACCAGGCGGAGGATCGTCGCTGGCGCCTTCGACTATGCCTATGGGTATTCATCGCTGATCATGAGGCTGGCCCGAGCGATGGAAGTCGGAGGATTGCCCTCCATTCCGGGCCTGAAGCTGATCGTGACCACGGCCGAAGCATCGACGCAATCCGAACGCGACTGGCTGGCCGGGACTCTCGGAGGGCACGTCGCGGATGAGTACGGCTGCAGCGAGATCGACATCATCGCCTTCACTTGTCCGGCCGGCAACCGGCACATCATGGCCGAGAACGTGCTGGTCGAAGCGCTGCCCGTCGTGGGACATTCCGGGCTCAGCCAGATCGTCGTCACGGACCTTAACAACGATCTCATGCCGATGATCCGCTATTGCATCGAGGATCTCGTCCGGCTCTCCGATGCGGCCTGCCCTTGCGGCCGCACCTTGCCCGTCCTGGAATCCGTTCAAGGCAGATCGCGGCGCCAATTCATCAAGACACCCGACGGACGATCCGTCCATGTGGTCTCTTTCCCGTATTTCATGGAAGAGCGCCAGAGCGCCGGCATCCCGATCCGGCAATTCCGGGTCGTCCAACTCGATCTGGCGACACTCGACGTGGAGGTGGTCGTTGATCTAGAGGACGAATCGGGGTTCGCGGAACTGTGTCGCCAGATCGATGGTCTGGTAAGGGAGCAATTCGGACCTGAGATGAAGTGCCGGGTACGTCGGGTCGACGAAATCGTGGCGCCGCCAGGCGTGAAATACGAGTACTTCAGCAGCATGATCGATGGAGGAGAGCCGACGTGAGAGTGCGTGCGATTTGGATCGCGTGGGAGAAGCAGCGCCGGACTACGGAACTCGCCGGGGTGCTCGATGTTCCGCTGTACCGTTACCTGTTTCGTGGTCCTTACGCGCTGAGGTCGATCGTTGTGCTCGCGCAGTCCTTCCTGCAGCTGTGCCGCAAGCGGCCCGAGATCTTGATCGTTCAGAATCCGTCCATCGTCCTCGCCGCGTTCGCCTGCTTCATGCGAAGCCCGTTCCGGATGCGTGTCCTGGTCGACAGGCACTCAAATTTCAAGCTGGAGACGCTGGCGTCCCGTAAATTGACCTTCCGGGTGTTCCATGCACTGAGCCGGTATTCGGTCCGCCGTGCAGACATGACAATCGTCACGAACGAATACCTGCGGGACATCGTCCGGGCTTGGGGCGGCAGAGCTATCATCCTTCCCGACAAGCTCCCAGCGCTGGACAGCTCCCGGAAACGGGACCTGGGGCCGGGCTGGCATGTCCTGTACATATGCTCGTATGATGAGGACGAACCGCTCGACCTCGTCCTGGAGGCGGCGCGTCTTCTAGGAAAGGCGCGCGCCTTCATAGTTTCCGGCAATCATTCGCGAGCTGATCGGTCCTCGTTGAGGCGGCGCCGGATAACGTGGAGTTCACGGGTTACCTATCTGACGCCGATTACGAAATGCTTTTGGCATCTTGCGATGTCGTCTTGACCCTGACGACGCAAGACCATACGCTTCAGTGCGGTGCGTACGAGGCGGTCGCTTTGGCCTAAACCGCTGGTTTTCGCGGCACACCCCGGAAATGGCTGGGTACTTCTACAAGGGGTCTGTCGCAACGAAGTTGGGATCGCGAGAAATCGCCGATGCGCTCACCGGCCTGGACCGATCGCTTGCGGCTGACGCAGGAAAGCTGCGAATTGCGCCGTGAACTGGACTCTAGATGGCGGCAGCAATTCGCCACTGTCGAGGACTGGCTCGGAACCTCGCGAGATGGCGCGTTAGCTGCGAATGTCTGCGCAGATAAGGCTCTCGCTTCTGCGTTCCAACTGGTACCAGCCATTGCTACGTTCGCCAGGAACTTGATCTTTCGCGCCCAAGGGGGCGATGCAGAAAGCTCTCTGCTGGCAGCCCTCGCCGTTGCAGTTCTACTGATGTGCGCGCGAGCCGAAGCGCAACCAGCCGTCGACCAACTCGATGGCGAACTTGTGCATTTGGGCCAGGTTGAGATCCTCGGGTCGGATTTCGGACTGAAAACGCCAGCGGCCACCACTGATCTACGATAACTTCGACGGCGGGACTCCGGGGACTAGGATCGGGGTGGCTGGTTCACCGATTCGGCTCGACCGGATTACTATCCGACATATACCAACGGATTTCCCGGAGGATCGGAGGGCAATCAGCCCGACAGAATTTGCAGATGGCAATTACAGCAGCACTTTAGGGCTTGTCCACCTTGAGGAGCTGACAGGTAATCCGCAATCTCCACTTTACGTTTCGGGTTGGTTCTATAACGACCACTGGTGCACCGAGTCGGAATGTCAAAATCATCTCATTTCGTGGCGGTGGCGCTGGATCTTGGGAAAATCCTCAATTGCGCGCCGATTTCTACCCTTCTTCCAGTGGCGGGCATCTGTATGCGGCCGACTGCGCTGGAACGACAATCATGCAGGATTGGGGTCTGGGAAACGAGATGTATTCTGATGCTTGGCACAGGCTCGAGGCATATGAGAACGTCCAGACGGGCTACACTTTGTGGAAGGACTTAGACGAATGGGCGAGCATTAGTGGCACGCTTCACACGCCGGACTGCTATTATCGGAACTTTCCAGAACGGCCAGCAGGCCTATCTCTACGTGGTCGACGGCAACGGGCAGGCGAACCAGCAGGGGCTGGCGGTCACCATCGGCGGCACGTTCCAGGCCGATGTCCCTCCGACGGTGTCGATCCAGCAACCGACGACCAACGGGAACATGGATACGGCTGAGCCGACTCTCGTGCTGGGAGGAATCGCGGCCGATGACTTGGGACTGCTTGGTGTGACCTGGCATTCGGACAGGTCCGGCAGTGGGATCGCAATCAATGGATCCGGTGACTGGACGTCTTGGACGACCGGGCAGATCCCACTGAGTCGGGCGTCAACGTCATCCGCATCGTCGCGACCGACACGGGAGCGCAGACGCGCGAAGACACGATCACCGTCAATTACGTACAGGACCCGGGCCCCCCAGGAGCGCCGGGGCAACCGAACCGATCCGGTTCTTGACGGTCGTCGCTATGATGAGCAAGTCGGTGGTGATGATCGCCCCGGGCGAGCTGTTCGGCGGCGTCGAACGGCATGTTCTAGGGCTGTGCCGCAATGTGGTTAATGCGGGACACGAGCCGAAGCTCCTGCTGTTCCACGACCGGGAACTGGCGGAGCAATCCCGCGCCGACGGCATTCCCACGCTGATTCTTCACGAACGGTTCATGTTCGATCCCGCCGGGGCGTCTCAGATCCGCCGAATTTCCGAGGATTGCCGGGCAGATGTCTGGCATCTGCATGGCTACCGCGCTACAACGACGGCGCTGCTGGCGGGTGGGCGGAGGTATCCGATCATCAAGACGAACACGGCTTGCCGGAACCGATCACGACCTCGATGCTGACCGCCTGTAAGTCGGGCGGCTACCATCGTCTCGACCGCTGGTCCACCCGCCGCCTCCAAGCCCACGTCTGCTACGTCACCGCCGACATCATGCGCCGCAGCGACCGCGCCCACGCCGGCCTGCCGCGCCGCGTGATCCACAACGGCATCGCGCCCCTGGACCACGCCGGCCGCCCGCGCCCGGCCGGCCTCGAACCGGGTCTCTTCCACGCCGGCATCGTCGGCCGCGTCAGCGAGGTCAAGGGCATCGTCCACGCGCTGCGCGCCCTCACCTCGCCCGTGGTGCCGGCGCACGTCCGCCTGGACGTGATCGGCACCGGTCCCCTGCTGGACGAGCTGCGCCACGAGGCCGGCGCGCTGGGGGTCGCGGACCGGGTCCGCTTCCACGGCTTCCAGCGCGACATCCTGGACTGGATCGCCCACCTCGACGCTGCTGATGCCGTCGCTGCACGCAGGGGCTGCCCTACACGCTGCTGGAGGCCATGTCCCTGGGGGTCCCGGCGATCGCGTCGCGCGTCGGCGGGCTCTCGGAGTGCTGCGCCACGGCGACGGGCCTGCTGGTCGAGGTGGGGGGACGCCGCCGGGCTGGCCGGGGCGCTGGCCAGGTTGGCCGGCGATCCGCGGGAGGGCCGGCGGCTTTTGGGCGAGGCCGCCGCCCGCGAGCAGCGCGCGCTACACGCGCTGGACCGCCGCATGGTCGACGACCACCCGCGGTCTATGCCGCGGCGGCCGCCAGCGCTAGGGCCGCCCCTTCCCGCGCCGCCAGCGCCCGGCAGGGCCCGCACAGCAACGCCGTGACGCGGTCCCCTCGCGGAGGCGGAACACCGGGCTGCAGTTCGTGGTAGGCGTGCTCGGGCCAGCGGCCAGGGCGCCGCGCGCCAGGTCGTCGGGACCGCCGCCCAGCTCCGCCAGCAGTGCCGCGACGCCCAGCGACGGCGGCAGATCGGCCAGCCGTCCGCCGGCGAGCGCGACGAGGCCTGCGCGCCCGCGACCAACCTCCCGGTGCCACAGCCAGGAGAAGAGCAGGTCGCCGAGCGGCGCCAGCGCTGGCGCGTCGCGCCCGTCTCGGTCCCCAGTCGATCAGGCCGCGGATGCGCCCCCATCCAGGAACACGTTGCTGAGCGACAGGTCCCCTTGCAGGTGGAGCCGCGGGGAGCGGCCGGCGTCGGGCATCTGCGGCCGCGGCGCGCAGCGTCGGC
>JADJYS010000024.1 GCA_016719645.1 bacterium | reverse complement strand
GCTGGAAGTCTTGTTAGATTTCGGTCTCTCCAATCCTGGCCAGGACCCATTGCACGACCTGCGGTTTACCGAACACGACGTTGCAGCGTGAACCAACGTTCCTGTCACTGGGCGGCTCGCCCACATACTTCAACTGGCCGCCCGCCTCTTGCACCAGTAATTCCGTTGCTGATATGTCCCAGATACTGACACCGAAATCCACCATCGCACCCACGCGGCCGTCAATCGCCAAAGCATGGCCAAAGCAGTCGCAGTAGGTCCGCACTGTCATCTCTGATCGCATCAGGCTATCGAAGACGGCTGTCTGCTCGCAAGAAACGAATTGGCGCCTATCGCCGATCGCTATAATCTCAGACTCCACGGACGAGCCAGGTTCCGCTTCCGGCAAACGAATCTGTTTCCCATTGCGGCAGGCTCCTAGCCCCTGCGCACATGTGTACAGCAAGCTCAAGCCCGGCAATGAGATGACGCCGACAATCGGTTTGTCGCCGTGCCTCAACGAGAGCAATGTGCCGTACAACGGTATCTGATGACTGAAACTTCGAGTACCGTCGATAGGATCGATGACCCAGTAGAATCCTGATTCCGAGGGCGTATCTTCTCGCTCTTCACCGATGACGCCATGGCCGGGAAACTCGGACCAAAGCCGAGACCGGATGAAATCTTCAATCGCGAAGTCAACCTCGGTTACCGGACTGCCGTCTCGCTTTGTCTGCTGCGACAGATCAAGATGGCTTCGCGACAAGACAAGTGCCTGCGAATCCCGAACGATGCTTGCTGCGGCGCTCAGGTAACTCTGGAGTTCATTTGTGGTTGGACGACGCACACATCCCTTTCGATTCGGAATCCGACATGCCCCCGAGAGCATAATGCTTCAATTGATGCAGGCCAACCGGCGATCCTGGAGAACGGAACTAGGATAGCATCTGTGGCGTCCTCCAAACCGGTAAGCATTTTTACCGGATTCTACTTAAACTGGTAACGATCATGGACGGTTCGTCCGGATCAGGGCGAAACGCCGCAACCGACGGGAGTCAGCTCGCGATGACGTCCTTCTACACCGCCTTCGCCGACCACTACGAAAAGGTCTTCCCGGTGCGCGAGCCGGCCGTGGCCTTCCTACTGGACGCCGTGCCGCCCGGGGCGCGCGCGGCCGCTACCCCGGCATCCCCTTCCACGTGGGCGACCTGGCCGCGCTGTCGGCGCTGCCCGGCGGCTGGGACGCCGCCTACTGCATCGGCAACGTCGCCTCCCACGTCGACGACGCGGGCACGGCCGGCTGGCTGGCCGACCTCGCCGCAAGGCTGCCCACGGGCGGGGCGCTGGTCGTGCAGACCGTCGACTGGGACGCGCTGGCCGGCGCGTCGTCGCACCGCTTCTCGGCTCTTCTTTCAACGGCTGCGCTTCCAGCCAATCCTCCCCGAAGATCGTGCGCTTGCGAGCCTCGTGGTTGCCCGCGCGCCAGCCGTGGTTCAGGGCCGCGCCCCACCGCTTCCAGTCCGCGAACCCGCTCCCCTGCAGCAGCGCCGAGGC
This sequence comes from bacterium, assembly GCA_016719645.1. GTDB lineage: Bacteria > Krumholzibacteriota > Krumholzibacteriia > LZORAL124-64-63 > LZORAL124-64-63 > PNOJ01. The sequence goes on along the minus strand of JADJYS010000024.1, from coordinate 12,881 downwards.
GCGCAGCAGGGAGGCGCGCGAGGTGTCGGCCGGCAGGGTCCACCAGGCGAGGCGCGCGTCGGTGAGCAGGGGCGGCGGCGGCGCGACGGGCGCCGGGGCGAGCAGGGCGTCGTCGGCGACGATCACCAGGTTGTCCCAGAAGCTCGGCGCGGCGGCGGGGCGCGGGGCCGGCGTCGCGGGCGGCGGCGCCGGGCGGCGGTCTCGTCCGGCACGACCTCCAGCGGGGGCAGCACGGCCAGGAACGAGATCGGCCGTCGCGAGGGAGGCGGTGGGCGCAGGCGGCCGCGGGGGTAGAGGTCGGCGGCGAGCTGGCCGCCGCACCAGAGCAGCGCGAGCGCGGCGAGGCCGCTCAGCGGCCAGCGGCGACGGTCCCCGCGCAAGCGCTCGTGCAGCCAGGGCATCGGCTCACGCGCCTCCCGCGCCGCCGCGGCGGCGACCCCGGGGAGGGACGCCGCAGCGCGGCTCGGCCTTCGATGGGTGGGCGCTCCCGGCGGCCGGGAGCGCGCGCCGTCACTTCTGCTGGGCCATCTTCTCGCGCAGCTCGTCGATCATCGCGCGCAGTTCGGCGATGTCGGCGTGCAGGTTCTCGATCTCCTCGCCGGGCATCCCGGGCCGCGGGGCCAGCTCGCGGTGCAGGCGCATGATCTCGTCGTGCTCGGGGCCGCCGGGGCGGAACTTGTGCAACTGCATCGCGCGGGGCGCCTTGCCCAGGGCGCGGACCACCGCGGCGCCGCCTTCGCGCTCGGCCAGCTCGGCCTTCAGCGTCATCTCCTTGCCCTTGCGCAGGACCCTGGCCTCGATCGTCTCGCCCTTCTCCTTGCCGCGCACCGTCGTGATGACGTCGTCGGGGTCGGCGACCGGCTCGCCGTCCAGGGCGAGGATCACATCGCCGGCCTGGAAGCCGGCCTTCTGCGCCGGGGAATCTTCGACGACCGACTCGACCAGGGCGCCGCCGTCCTTGGCGCCGAAGTAGGCGCCCAGCTGCTCGCCCAGCTCGCGCACCTGCACGCCCAGCCAGGCGCCGCCGGCGGCCATCGTCCAGGTCGCGTCGTCGTCGCCGAACTGCGTCCAGAACTCGCCGCCGTCGCTCGCGAGGTCCTCGTCGTCCAGGACGATGATCTTGTGTCCGTCGAGCTTCAGGGCCTCCTCGTCGCCGACCTCGCGGTCCTCGACCAGGACCTCCTTGCCGTCCTCGAGCTTCCAGACCTTCAGGTGGGTCTTGCCGTCTTCCTTCTTCACCTCGACCCTCAGGTTCTGGTCGTCGCCCTCGGCGTCGTCATCCGACAGGACGATGGTGCGGACCTGGACGGTCTTGCCGTCGTCGGCCAGGGCGACCGAGACCGAGAGGGTGAGCGCCAGGGCCACCAGGGCCAGGCTCGCGAGCCAGGGTTTCGTGGTCAGGGGGCGGATCATGACGGAACTCCTTGTCAGGGGGTGGGGCCCGGCGCCGCCGGGCCCGGAATCTCGATTCCAGGCGGCTCCAACAACCGGGGCGGGGGCGCGGTTCCCGGCCGGGATCAGGGTTCCGCGCCGGGCAGGTCGGCGCGGAAGGCCGTGCCGTAGATGTCCCAGACCGACACGAACAGGCCGGCCACGATGGGTCCGACGATGAAGCCCGGGGCCCCGAACAGCAGCAGGCCGCCGACGGTCCCGAAGAAGATCAGCAGCTCGTGCAGCTTCGTGTCGCGGCCGACCAGGCGCGGGCGCAGCAGGTTGTCGATGCTGCCGACCACCAGGCCGCAGAACGCCGCCAGCAGCAGCCCGCGGGCCGTCTCGCCGGTCGCCAGCAGCACCAGCGCGGCCGGCACCCAGATCAGGCCCGTGCCCACGCCCGGGATCACCGACATCACGATCATGACCGTGCCCCAGAAGACGGCGCCCTCGATGCCCGCGATGGCGAAGGCCAGCCCGGCCAGGACGCCCTGCGCGATCCCGATCAGCAGCGTGCCTTTGAGCGTGGCGCGGGTGACCGAGGTGAAGCGCTCCAGCAGCCGGCGCTCGTCCTCCTCGCGCAGCGGCAGGTACCAGAGCACGCGCCGCAGCAGCGCGCCGCCGTCCATCAGGAAGAAGAACATGCAGTACAGCATGACGAAGAACTGGAACAGGACGCGGAAGGTGCCGCGCGTCATCGCGCTGACGCTCTGGAACAGCAGCGAGCCGGCCGAGCCGGCGGTCTCGCCGGCCTTGGTCAGCAGCTGCTCGCGGTAGGGCGCGAGCTGCTCCTGGAAGGGCAGCGACGCGAACAGGCGGTCCAGGGCGCCGGGCTCGGCCAGGCGCTGCTGGACCCAGGGGATGGCCGTCTCGCTCACCCGCAGGGCCTGCGTGGCCACCACCCCCAGCACCGCGCCCAGGGGCAGCACGATCAGCAGCACCAGCAGCGTCAGGGTCACGACCGAGGCCAGCGCCCGCCGCCCGCGTAGGCGCCGCAGCAGCCGCCGGTAGACGGGGTGGGCCAGGCCCGCGAAGATCGCCGCCAGCAGGATGGACATCAGGAAGGACTTCAGCATGCGCCCGAACAGCGCGGTGACGGCGATCACCAGCAGCAGCAGGAAGATCTTCTGGAAGCGGTCGCGGTCCATGGTTCCCATCTCAGCTCAGCGGCTTGCTGACGGTGAAGGCGCCGCGCAGGTCGCCGACGGCGAAGCCGGTCGCGGCGTCGTCCGGGTACAGCTTCTTCACGGCCGCGCCCACGTCCGTCGCCAGCTCGGAGCCGTGGCACTGCAGGCACATCGGCGCGGTGCCGATGGCCTTCAGGTAGCGGAAGGTCTTGTGGCCCGCGGCGTCGTCGACGACCTCCCAGACCTCCATCGCGCCGAGGTCCTCGCCGGCCGCCTTGCGCGTCGCGAACTCCGCGAGGCGCGCCTGCTCCCACTCGTCCGGCGCGTTGCCGGGGTTGCGGACGCGCAGGCTGGTCCGCCCGATGATCACGCCCTCCTCGGTGCTGATCGTCTTGGTCAGCGGCAGGGCCTCGATATTGCAGACCTCCAGGGCGCCGATGGCGCCGTTCGCCGCGATGGCCTCCTGCAGGGCGCCGCGCAGGGCCTGGCCCAGCCGGTCGACGGCCGTGCGGCAGGCGGTCAGTTCGGCGGCGTGGTCGGAGGCCGCGGCCGTCGTCGCGGGGGGCTGCTGGGCGGCGGGAGCTGCTTGCTTGGCCTTGTCGCCGCAGCCGGCCGCCGCCGCCAGGGCCGCCAGGGCCGCCAGGAACAGGATGGTCCGGAACCTCATGTCGCACCCCGGGTCGCAGGTAATTGTCGTTGAACACCGTCAGACGCAGTTCGGTCATCTCTTCCATGGCGAAGCGCACGCCCTCGCGGCCGAAGCCCGACTGCTTCACGCCGCCGTAGGGCATGCTGTCGACGCGGAAGCTCGGCACGTCGCCGATCACCACGCCGCCCACCTCGCAGGCCTCGGCGGCGAAGCGGGCGCGGCCCAGGTCGCGCGTGAAGACGCCAGCCTGCAGACCATACTCCGAATCGTTGACGCGGGCGACGGCGTCGGCGAAGTCGTCGAAGCGCTCCAGCACCGCCACCGGTCCGAACACCTCGCGGCAGGAGACGGGCAGGTTGCGGGGCACGTTTTCGAGCAGCGTCGCGGTGTAGAACGGGCCGCGGCGCCCGCCGCCGCAGACCAGGCGCGCGCCGGCCGCGACGGCCTCGTCGACCCAGGCCGCGACGCGCACGGCGTCGTCCTCGCTGATCAAGGGGCCCAGGAAGGTGGCCTCGTCCAGCGGGTCGCCCATGACCAGCTCGCGGGCGGCCGCGGCCAGGCGGTCGCGCAGCTCGTCGTACAGCGAGGCGTGGGCGATGATCCGCTGCACCGAGATGCAGCTCTGGCCCGACTGGTAGAAGGCGCCCATGACCAGGCGCGGCACCACGTAGTCGAGGTCGCTGCCCGCGTCCACGACGCAGGCGGCGTTGCCGCCCAGCTCCAGGGCGATCTTCTTGCGGCCGCAGCGGCGCTTGAGGTCCCAGCCCACCTCGGGGCTGCCGGTGAACGACAGCAGCGCGATGCGCTCGTCTTCGACCAGAGGTGCGGCGTCGCGGCCGGCGCAGGGCAGCACGGAGAAGGCGCCCGGCGGCAGGTCCTGCGCGGCGAGGATCTCGCCCAGCAACAGGCTCGATACGGGCGTGGCGCTGGCGGGTTTCAGGATGAAGGGGCAGCCCACGGCCAGCGCGGGCGCCATCTTGTGCGCGGCGAGGTTCAGCGGGAAGTTGAAGGGGGTGACGAAGGCGCAGGGCCCGACCGGCACGCGGCGCAGGTGGGCCTCGTAGCCGGTGGCGCGCGGGCTGATGTCCAGGGGCATGATCTCGCCGTCGAGGCGCACCGACTCCTCGGCCGCGATGCGGAAGGTGTCGACGGCGCGGGCGACCTCGACGCGGGCGTCGCGGATGGGCTTGCCGACCTCGACGCAGAGGACGCGGGCGAGTTCTTCGGCGCGGGCGGTCAGGGCGTCGACGAAGGAGAGCAGGGTCTGCTGGCGGCGCCAGGCGGGTTGCCTGCGCAGGGCCGGGGCCGCGGCGGCGGCGGCCGCGATGGCGGCCTCGAGCGTGGCGGGGCCAGCCGTGCCGACGCGGTGACGACCTCGCCGGTGACCTTGTGGCGGACCGCGAGGTCGCCGTCGCCGGGGACGGGGCGGCCGGCGAGCCAGATGTCGTAGCGGTCGCGGAACATCGTGCTCCTTCAGCGGGGGCGGCGGCGGTACAGGCGGGGCAGGAAGGCTGGGACTGCGCGTCGGTAGGCGGCGTAGTCGTCGCCGAAGACCTGCAGCAGCTTGCGCTCCTCCAGCCAGGCGCCCAGCAGCAGGTATAGCACGAAAACGGCCCGCCAGACCACGTTCGTCGTGGTGAAGTCGCGCATCGCGAGCAGCAGCAGGATGCCGGCGGCGTACCAGGGGTGGCGCACGAGGCCCAGGACGCCGCCGGTGGAGAGGCGGGGCGACGGTTCGGGGGTGGTGCCGGTGCGGGCGTCGCGGAGCTGGCGCAGGCCCAGGAAGACGGCGTTGTCGTGGGCGCGGGCGCCCTGCCAGGCCAGCCAGACGGCGGCGGCCAGCAGCGCCGCGCGGGGGAGCTGCCAGAGGCCGTGCCAGCGCCAGAGGGGGGCGGCGGGGGCGCGGTGGAAGAAGAGCAGGGCGGCGAGCAGGGTGACGGCGGCGACCAGGTTGTAGGTCAGGCGGTACCAGGGGGCGCGGGGGCCGAGGCGGCGGCGCAGGCGGGCTTCGATCCCCGGGGCGATCAGCAGGGAGTGCAGGGCGCACCAGGCGGCGGCCACCAGGATGTTCAGAGCGTGGGCTGTCAGGGCGAGGTCGGTCATGGGGGCATGGTCGGTCAGGGCGGGGCTGCGGGCAAGGGCGCAGATCGTTCCTGCTGCGCGGGGGGCGCGGCCGGGTTATGCTCCCGGTCGCGGACACGGAACACCAACGGCGGGTGGCGATGATCCTCTATCAGGACGAACACTGGTTGGTCGTGGACAAGCCCGTGGGCATGGCCACCCATGCGCCGCGTCCGGGGGAACTGGGCGTGGTCGAGTGGCTGGAACTGCACCTGGGGCTGAAGACGCATGTGGTGTCGCGGCTGGACCGGGAGACCAGCGGGGTGTTGTTGCTGGCGCGGGATGCTGCTGCGTCGGCGCGGGCGCAGAGGATCCATGAGGGGGGTGGGGCGCGGAAGGTTTACGAGTTCGTCTCGGATCGTGATGCCGCGGCGGGGGGGATGCCCGAGGCCTGGGTCCGCGAGGACGAGTTGGACGGCAAACCGGCCCGCACGGAGTTCCGGCGGCTGGGGCCGGCGGGGAAGGGCCGGCTCTATCGGGCCGAGATCACGCGTGGTCGCACCCACCAGGTGCGGCGCCACGCCGCGGCGAGTGGGGTGCCCATCCTCGGGGATGCCGAGCACGGCGGGGCGCGTGGCCTCGGCTGTGTCTGCACTGCGCCGAGGTGCGGTGGCCGGAAATCCCGGTACCCCTGCGGTCGCTGCGGCCGGACTCGTTCGGTGTGGTGGTTTCGCCGATCGTTCTGGGGTATGCGCTGTGCCGCGAGAGGCGAGGGGGCTGGATCGCTGAGGTCTCGGACGCGCACCGCGCGGTGCACCGTGACGAGATCGGCGGAGTGCCAGCGTCGGTAGACGTGTACGGGGCGTGGTTCGATGCGGTGTGGTACCGCGAGGGGATGACGGCGGCCGAGGCGGCGGCGGAGCTGGTGCCGTTGCTGGAGATGGTGGCGAAGGACCACGGGTGTCGCGGGGGCGTGGTGCGGGTGCACCGGCGAAACCCCCACGGGGATGGGTTGATAGCGGATCTGGTGACGGTGGCAGAGACGCCTCCCGGCAAGTTCACAGTGAGCGAACACGGGTTGCGGTACGAGATCAGCCTTACGAGGACGCAGCACACTGGGTTGTTTTTGGATCAGAGAGATACGCGACGGCGGGTGGCGTTGGTGGCGGCGGGCGGCGGTGTGCGAACCTGTTCGCGTACACGTGCTCGTTCTCGGTGGCGGCTGTGGCGGGAAAGGCGGAGGTGGCAGTTTCGGTGGACACGGCCAAGGCCTGCTTAGTGACTGGGCGTGTGAACTTCGAACTCAACGGGCTGGCCTTGGGGGGGGGGAAAATTCGTGCAGGAGGATGTGCGGGGGTGGCTACAGAGGCAGTTGCGGAAGCGCGAGAGCGAGGGGACTGGGTACCGGGCTTGGGATCTGGTGGTTTGCGACCCGCCAGTGTTCGCGTCGGCTAAGGGCGGTGCAAGCTTCTCGGTGGAGAAGGAGTGGGCGGAGTTGGCGCGAGGGGCTGCGGCGGTGATGGGCACTGGGGGTATCGCGGTATTCGCCAACAACCACCGTGGCGGTGATCGCGGCAGGTACCACAGGAGCTGCTGAGGAGTTCGATGAGGTGGTGGAGTGGGGGTGCCGGTTGATTTTTCACCTTCAGAAGTGGCGACATCTAACTCATGCACTTTTTGTTGTGGACCCCTAAAGTTTGAATAGTGATCGGTATTCACACAAAAGTGAAGTTTGATAAAGTTTAATTATAATTTTGATAGAGATAATGCACAAATGAATCGTATTTACCAATTCACTACAAATATTTTATCTCAACTGCAATACATGTTCGGTGCGATTCGCTTCGCAAAAGTAAGCACAAGCGCCTCTACCTCAACATAATGCATTGTTTTCAGATGATCTAGATCGGATCGAAATCCTATTATTCTTGGCCCGCCGACTCTCAAGCGTGAAAAGCAAATTGGATTATCATGAATAGTAATGTTATTGGCTGAGTCGATTATTGTGAAGTCAACAGAGTGTACAAGTCGACTTGCTACCCAGTAGAATGGGAAATTAGTCATCGTGATAATATTAGAGTCACCATCGATACAAATTTGAGCAGTTGTAGGATATGAATATATTAGTATTTTTTTAGCATCATAATGTTGCACTCCTTGGCGTTCAATGGTTGTTCGACTATGCAAGCAGAATTCATGTACTAGATTGTGAAGTTCCAATTCGAGGCGTTGAGCTAGGTCAGTTCCTGAGGATATTTCACTGATGTCGGCGAGGGAATAAGCAAGAAGTCTGGCGCCGATAGTCAGTGCTGTATCTAAGGATCGTTGACCAAGATTCATCACATATACCCCAATTCGTGATAATTAACTGTTATAATTCAGATTGTTCCTTCTGGAATATGTGAAATCTTTCCTTTTCATTTCACGAAAGATACTATCTGCGTCTCAACTCAGTTTCCGCGCGCGAATGCACCACATACGTTTTGGCCGGCAACCCGGGGTCACTATTTCTTGCGGTTAGCCATCTGGCGTTTATACCGCAGCTCACCTCGTTGCCGCTTCTTCAAAAGATTCTCAAGTTTGTCAGCGCGTGCTTCAGCCTTCTTTAATGCTTTCTCGGCTTCAAGCTTGCCTCTGAGGAGTCGGGATATTTCCTCCGTGCTTGTGTAATCTGCAATAATCGACGAAAGACCACGCGTGTACTCTGGACGAGATATCGGTGGGATATCGCTAAGTGTTTCAGGTAAGACTTCAGGAAACAAATCTGCTTCAAGTTTAATAAGCCGGGGGCGTAGATCCTCCTCATATGCACGATCTGCGGCTGAGATAACAGCTGAAAAGTACCGCTCAAGCTCAGCCTCTTCGATAAAATCACTTGCAGCGTTGAAAAACTCTGACCGCATTATCGCGCCGAAATCATGAACCGCGCCTGAGTTGAGGTATGTTGAAATTACTGCGTTCAGTGCATATGGAGTCGTGGTGACGTTGCGGCCAAGATTGTGTGGCCCTTCTTTCGCAATACGGTTGAGATATCCACCAGATGATAAGACGGCGATATCAGGTATGAGGCCTAGTGACTCTGAAATGCGAGGCCACTCATGAATAAACGAGTATGCTTCGGCTTCTGTGCGTATTCTCGTAACACTCTTGCTAGATGCGGCGTTGCGCGAGATATAATCGCGTGTATCTTGTTCAATGCGAGAGTAATCAGTAGAAGCCTGTTCTGCTTCTCGGGATGTTAAAAGCATTATGTTCCACTTTTGTGCCAGAATGTCGCGGAGAGTGCTCATGCTGGTGTCATCGCATCCAAAGCGCATTCGGAGGTAATCGCGCAGACTGACCCTTGATCCACTTTCGTTTGCAGATAATATCATTCCGTTTAAGAAGTCGTTGCCATTGTAAACGCCGAAGCCACGAGCGGCACAGAGAATAGCCTCGTCATCTCCGGGGTGATCTTCGCTATACCTCCGCGCCCAATTAACATGAATCAATACCTCCTGTGCAAACCCGTGAGTTGTATAAAGTGCGAGGCCATATTGACCAGCGAGGCGCACAAGATCGGTCATTAACCCAGACAGCGGGCTACCGCTCGCAACAAGAGGGATGAGTAGATTTGAGTCTAGAAGTAGTGCTCTGTTTGCGACAAGCGAAGAAAGCGTTCGGTTGGCGGTAACGTCAACACGTAATGCGTGAGCGCAAAATAAACTCCGCCCTAAATGCTCAATGATTGCGCGTTGTGTAGTGTTGGGCCTGCGGAGCATGTCGATTACGTATTCCACGAAAAGTAATCTCTTATAGGGGTCAGCTATCACGCGCGCCCGCTGAGAAATTAAGTCGAAAAGACTGAGCGAACTGGTTTCGATAGGTTGGTGCAGGAGGGCAAGGCCAACGGCTTCGCTCGCTCGCTCCGAGAATAAGTCGACCAGCATTTGCTGAATTAGTTCGCCAAGATTATCGACGCCGACGATTGTCATCGCAGCATGGTCGGCGAGGTTATCCCAAAGTCTGTTGTACTTCCTGTTGGCTATATCAACGCGGTGCTCGCCGGCGTCGTTGAGTTGAAGTAGCCCGGAGTGGTTAACCACCAAGCCTTGTGCAGTGCAATCGTCGATGGCTTCTGTAAGGCGGGCATTGTCGACGCGCGCACCAGCAAGTGACACTATTGCGTCACCAAGGCTGTGTGCGGTGAGACCCGCCCTAGACTCCTTGAGCGCAACGAGAACCAGTGACTTAGCTGCAGCTAGTAGAGCCGGTGCCCCTGGCGAAGCCGCAGCATCGTAAACATAGAGAATCTGAGCGGCGCGGAGTGCGGCATTATTAGGCACAGCGGATACCTGAGGAGCCTCAAGCCATTTAGAGCTTGCAGAGAGTATAGACACCAGTTCTCTATGGCCGTAACTGGAAGAATATGGAATGACCTCAATGTTAAATTCCCGTGAAAAGCTTGCTGCTTGTTCGTCATTCGCGTCTGCAACAAGCGCGAGCACGCGGTGATTCCGCGTAAAGTTGGCGGCGACTCTCTGTGCGACGGCACGTAGGTCTGGGTCAGTAAGGCTATAGCCAAGTATAACAATGGCGCTGTTGATGAGGTGCGCCGTAATTGTTTCTCGGAGGGGCTTGAACTCAGTTGCATGAAGTATGCGCGAATAGTCAGTATCTGAAAGGATGAGAGAACCACCGTGCTCTAATGAGCCATGAATGTAAATAATTGATTTATCGAAAGAGGCTGGGTCGACTTCCTCAAGCGAGTCGCGTGAATTGGTGAATACCGCCGGCGTGATTCGCCGCTCTCGTAAATGGCGCTCAAACACGGAGTCGATGTTAGTAGTCATAAACAGTTTGACTGGTAGGCCGGCCAACAGTTTGTAGACTGAGCCCGAGACACCTGTGTCCGAAAGCGTTATTGAGGCCGTTCGCTCGACAAGGTCGCGACCATTATGTCCGCTTCTGATTAATAGTCGCTCGATGTCGCCGATTGCTTTGGGAAAACGATGGGCAGCTATGTCATCGCTGATGCTGGCGGGGAGAACACGGATGATTTCTGTTGCTGCATCAGCGATGTTAGTTGTCAACCGCGCCCAATCCGGGAGACCGATCTCCGCTGATGGTCCAGCCCCATAGAAGACTACGGCTCGGCCACTCCCAAGAGCCGAAATCAACTTATGCATGCTTCCCCTCAATTCTCGAAATAAGTCTAAACATGATCTCCAACGGCGCTCACCATACAATATCACTGTTTAATGTGGGAAAAAATAAGCATCACATCAATTGAATATTGCCAGTATTATGCAGTTCAAATGAGGTAGAGTGCTAAATTCAACAGTTGTTGATCTACAGTAAGACTTCATTGATGGATGCGGTAACTGTCGCTGCGCCAGTTTTACTGATATGGGACAAAGAAGTCATTCGCTTCGAATACAATGCCTTATAAAAAAAGCAGACCCCCTCCGGATGCTAGCAAGGCGCCGTTGCCAATATGTTGATCAGCAGTTCGTTATATTAATGTTGCTCGCACTAAATTCTCCACCCCACCCGCCAGGATGACCTCCTGCACCGGCCTCCCCGTAGGCGAAACCCCAAACTCCTTCCCACCCCAAATAATCTTCGAATGAGCGAAATCCACCTTCAACCCCGCCTCCACCACCACCGTTTTGACGTCCTTCCCGGAGAAAGCCTTCTTCATAGCCTCCACCAACTCCGGACTCTCCAAACAAAGGAACCCATTATTGATCGCATTCCGCTGGTAAGTCTGCGAGTACGTCCCCGCCACCAGCATCCTGATCCCCGCCGCCTGCAGCGCGGTGACCGCCTGCTCTCGGCTCGACCCCGTCCCGAAGTTGTACCCCCCGACCACGAGGTCCCCGGCCCGCACCATCCCCGCGAACGCCGGGTCGTAGTTCTCCATCACCACGCGCCATGTCCTGCGGCGTCATGTCCTCGCGGTAGGTGTAGTCCTTCCCGTAGATGCCGTCGGTGTTCAGGTTATCCTGCGGCAGGAACAGCGCGCCCTCGACGATGGCCGGGAACCCGTCGAGGATCTCCACCGCGCCGGCGGTGGCTTTGCCGCCCGCAACGAAGGCGTAGGGCGGCATCGAGGCGTCGAAGCCCCCGGGCCCGGCGATCTTGCCGGCGATCGCCGACGCGGCCACGACCGCGGGGCTGGCCAGGCAGCACTGCGCGTCGCGCGGAGCCCATCCGGCCCTCGAAGTTGCGGTTGGTGGCCGAGATGCCGACCTCGCCGGCCTCGAGCAGACCCGTGCCCAGCCCGATGCAGGGGCCGCAGCTGGGCGGCAGCGCCTTGGCCCCTGTGTCCAGCAGCGCCTGCCAGATGCCGAGCTGCTTGGCCTGGTCCTCCACGAACTGGCTGGCCGCGGCGATGGGAAGTCGACGCCCGGGCCACCTTGTGGCCCAGCATGGCGTCGGCGGCGGCCTGAGGTCCTCCAGCCGCGAGTTGACGCAGGATAGCAGGTACGCCTTGTGGATCTTGATGTCCCGGGTCGTCAGCTCAGCCAAGGGCGCGCTCTTCTGCACGGTGTCCGGCCCGGCCACGTGCGGAGAGACCAGGGAGAGGTACAGCGTGATCACGCCCGCGTAGATCGCGTCGGGGTCCGAGGTCAGCGGGTGGCGCTTCCAGAGGTTGAGCCGCGCGTCGTCGATGCGGTCGTCGATGCCCTGCACCGCCAGGATGGCCTGGCGCTTCTCCAGGAAGTCGATCGTCACGTCGTCGCAGGGAACCATCCCACCAGCGCCCCACTCGGTGGTCATGTTGGCGATGGTCATGCGCGCGTCCATGCTCAGCCCGGCCACGCCCGGCCCCGCGAACTCGATCGCGGCGTTGAGCACCTCGTCGCGGTTGTACTGGCCGCAGGCGTGAGGATCACGTCCTTGCCCGTCACCCCGGTGCGCAGTTCGCCCTGCAGCACGACCTTGACCGTGCGCGGGATCTGCCACCAGAACCGGCCGGTGGCCCACAGGCAGGCGGCGTCGGTGCGCACCACCGGCGTGCCGACCGCACCCACGGCGCCGTACATGTTCGAGTGGCTGTCGCTGGCCACGCAGAAGCCGCCCGGCTGGATGTAGCCGTTCTCGATCATCACCTGGTGGCCGATGCCGGTGCCGGCGGGGTAGAAGTCGATGTCCTGCGCGCGGGCGAAGGCCTCGATCTTCGCGTACTTCGCCAAGTTGGCGTCGCTGCGGTTCTGGATGTCGTGATCCAGGGCGAAGACCGGCTGGCGCACGTCGTGCACCTTGCCGACGCCCAGCTTCTCGAACTTCTGCAGCACCGCCGAGGTGTTGTCGTGGGTCATCACGTGGTCGGGCACCAGCGTAACGAAGTCGCCGGCGTGCAGCTCGGCGCCGCGCGCCAGGTCCAGGGCGTGGGCCTGCGTGATCTTCTCGATGACGGTCTGGGCCATGACGTCCTCCCGCGGGCGGGCTGCCGCAGATGGGGTGTTCCGGGGTCCGAAGCGGTGGGATGCAGGCATCCCTATCCCCAAAATGCCATCATCCCGCGTCTTCCACAAGTACCCTGTTCGCGGGATTGCGGCACTTCCAACGTCGGCTGGAGTGCTCCGGCCTCCGAAGGCCGCAACAGCGTGCTTGTTCTGTATCGT
>JADJYS010000023.1 GCA_016719645.1 bacterium | reverse complement strand
GCCGCCGCCGCCGCGACCCGCGGCGGCCGCTGCGCCAGCCAGTCCAGCGGCAGCGTGAGCGACAGGTCCCACTGGCGGCCGTACGCCTCACCCGGCCGCTCGCGGCCGCGGCCCAGGGCGCCCTCCAGGACCGGATCGGACAGCGCGCCGGCGGCGGACGCCGCGCCCGCGCCGCCGCGATGCGCAGCGCCTGGCGAGCAGGGGGCGCCTCGACCAGCGCGGCGATCCCGGACCAGGTGATCTCGATGACGGATCCACGGGCTCGGCCGCGGGCGACCCGGGCACCGCGACGGCGGCGACGGCGGCGAGCAGGACGAACCCCGCCGACGGCGCGGACAGACGGAAGATCTGCATGGCGAAACACCTGCCTGCTGCGAGCGGCCGGGAGGGCCGCTCCGTCAAATCTCAGCCCACCGTTCGCGCGGGCGAACGGGCGTGGGCGCGGGACGACACGGAGCAGGTCAGGCGCGCGGGGGGTGGAAGATGCCGAGGTGGATGTCGCGGGGGGCGGAAGCGTCGGGCAGCGTGCCGACACGGAGGCCGGCCGTCAGGGCCTGGCCGTCGAGGCGCTCGAGCGTGAACACGGGCGCCGAGCCGTGGCCGGGGCAGCAGGTGCAGGGGCAGTTCGCGCCGCAGGCGTCGCCGTCGCGGTCGGGATCGGCGCAGGGGGTGCCCTCGGTGTGGCAGACGTCGCCGTGCGCGGCCGCCGGCGGGCAGATCGCGGCGACCTGGGCGGGGACGAACCCCGCGGCCAGGCAGAGCAGGGAGATCAGGGCGATCCGACGAGGACTCAAGCGACAGCCTCCGGTTGCCGGCAACGTAGGCGCGGGCGCGCGGGGATGCAAGTTCGTCTGCTCATCAGCACGTCTACTTGTCGACGGACTTGACCGTCGGCGCGTTGCGCACCGGCCGCAGCCCCACGATGCCCACGGCGAACCCGGGGTCCAGGCCGATGCGGGCCGCCGAGCGCAGGCGCTGGTTCGCGTCGGCGTAGGAGCCGCCCCGCAGGACGCGCACGCTGCCCGTCGGCGGGCCGGCCGGGTCGGTCGCCGGGTCGGCCGTGTAGGCGGTCGCCGCGTAGTAGTCCCAGCACCATTCCAGCACGTTGCCGTGGACGTCGTAGAGGCCCAGCGGGTTGGGCAGCAGGGCGCGCACCGGCTTGACGCGGTTGCCCGAGTTGGCCGCCGACCAGCCGAAGAACGACAGCACGGGGTCGACATCCATGTCCAGGCGCGTCAGGTCGCCGTCGCTGAGCGACCCCTGCGAACCGGCCCGGCAGAGGGCCTCCCACTCGGCCTCGGTCGGCAGGCGCCAGCCGTCGGCGTCGCGGTCCCAGGCCACCTGCGGCCCGTTGACGACGTAGGCCGCGGTGAGCCCGTCGGCCGACGACATCGCGTTGCAGAAGGCCACCGCCTCGAACCAGGTGATCGAGGTGACGGGCTGGTTGTCCAGCGTGGGGTCCACCACGCGGCCGCCGCGCGTGAAGGCCTCCCACTGGGCGTTGGTGATCTCGGTGGTCGCGACCAGCAGGGGGCGCGTGAGGGTCACCTCGTGGCGGGGGCCCTCGTCCGGTTCGCGGCCGAGCTCGGTCGCGGGCGAGCCCCTGGTGAAGGTGCCCGCCTCCAGGCGCACCGACGCGAAGGGCCAGGCCGGCAGCACCGTGTAGGTGACCGACGCGGTCGCCGTCTCGCCCACGGTGATCAGGCCGTCGACCCAGCCGGGCGCCGGCACGGTCCAGCCCGCCTCGCGCTGCCAAGCCACGGTGAAAGGGCCGGGCGGCAGGTCGTCCAGGACGACGTCGCCGACGCCGGAGCGGTCGTCGTCGAGCCCGAGCGGGCGCTTCAGCACCCAGCGGATCTGCAGGTCGTCGGGCGCGACGTCGATCGCCAGCGAGCCGGTCGACGGCGGCGGGTCGTACACGTACTGGCCCAGGAAGGTGATGGAGTCCCCGGCGGCCAGGGTGCGGGTCTGCGAGAGCGGCCGCACCCAGTCCTCGACCTCGTCCCAGACGATGGTCCACGAGCCCGCGGCGCGCCCGGGATGGCGCGCGTCGTCGGTGCCTTCGATGACCGCGCTGGCGGGGCCCGTGAGCGTCCAGCCCGCCTCGAGGGTGTTGGGCAGGGTGAAGACCTTCACCACGCCGACGGGCGCGGGATCGGGATCGCCGCCGCCGCCGCAGCCCGCGGCCAGCAGGATCGCCGTGATCATCAGCGCGAACGTCGGGGCGTGTCTCATGGCAATCGGTCCTCGGGGTGGAAGGCGTGCCAGGCGAAGCGATCGGCATAGTATACGGCGAACCCGCCGCCCGATACCAGTTCCGACCACACGGCCGGCTGCTCGCCGGGCGCCTGCGGCGCGACGCGGAACCTCAGGGCGACCCCGTCCGGCTGGCCCGACCAGACCCCGTCGGGGCCGGCCTCGCGCACCAGGCGGGCGGCGTCCAGGACGCGGCGGCCGGCCGGCGTCTCGACGATCAGCAGCGGGTCCAGCGGGCCGCCGCCGCCGGTCAGCGGCGCCGCGGGGAAGCGGGGGCGGCCGCCGGAGCGGTAGGTCTGGTAGGGGCGGGACTGGTAGCGCCGCTTGAAGGTCGGCGCGGGGGCCGGCACGGTCGTGCCGGGGTGGTCGCGGCGCCAGTGCTCCCAGGTCGTCACGACCGCGGGCACGCGCGGCAGGCGCTCGCCGCGGCGCGGGCCGGAGACGGCCTCGCCGGTCAGCTGGCACCACAGGCTCGGCGACGCCGCGCGGTCGAACAGCAGCGTGTTGGAGTTCAGCAGCAGCCCGCTGACCCCCAGCCGCAGCGTGTCGCCGCCGGCGGCGCGCCCGTAGACCGCGGCGCTGCCGGTCAGCGGGCTCCAGGTCGCGGCCAGCGGCGCGCCGCCCAGGGTGTCGAGGCAGACCTCGTGCCAGTCCAGCACGCGCAGGGGCCAGCAGCGCGCCTCGCCCCGCACGACCGCGCCGAGCACGCGGTCGGCGCCCACGAGGTACTTGCCGCGCTCGGCCTCGTTGAGCGAGTCGACGCCCGCGGGGGTCAGCAGCGGCGGGTGATCGAGGGCGGCAGGCTGTCGCGCGCACGCCGCCGGCCGCGAGCAGGGATTCGGGGTAGGCGAGGTTGGCGAGGTCGAAGCCGTAGGTGCGGGGGTCGCGGCCGTCGCCCACCGCGTGGTGGTCGCGGGAGGCGCGCAGGTCGGTCCCCAGGCGCCAGGCCACGACCGCGAGCAGCAGCAGCACCGGCGCGGCGATCATCGTCACGAGTCGCCGCCGGTCGCCGCGCACGGCCATCAGACGCTCCCGGACGGGGCGGCGTCGACCGCGACGGCGGACGCCTCCGCGGGCTCCGCCCGGGGCGGCGCGCGGTCGGCCACCATCAGGCCGAGCACCAGCGGCAGGTAGATCACGCTGCCCAGGAACACGCGGCGCGCGTTGAGGCTGCTGCGGTCGCGGTAGCAGCGCATGCCCAGCCACAGCCAGGCGCCGCCGAGCAGCAGCGAGCCCACCGCGAACACCGCGCCGGTCAGGCCCGTGAACGTCGCCAGCAGGCCCAGCGGCAGCAGCACCCAGGCGTAGAGCATCAGGAAGCGGAAGGTGCGGTCGCCGCGCGGGTCCTGCAGCGGCAGCATCCTGAAGCCCGCGCGCCGGTAGTCGTCGCGGTAGAGCCAGGCCAGCGACAGGAAGTGCGGCACCTGCCAGACGAACAGCAGCAGGGCCAGCCACCAGCCGCCACTCTGCACGCCGCCGGTCACCGCGCTCCAGCCGATCATCAGGCGGGATGGCGCCGCAGATGGCGCCGGCCAGCGTGTTGAGCGTGCTGCGGGGCTTCAGCGGCGTGTAGACGAGCACGTAGAGCACGACCGTGCCGAGCGCCAGGGCCGCGGCCGTCGCGTTGACCAGCGCCAGCAACAGCCCGGTTCCCAGCGCCACGACCGCGCCCGACCAGAGCGCCGCCGCGCGCACGCCGACCCTTCCTGCGGGCAGCGGCTGCTCCCGCGTGCGCACCATCAGGCGCGTCGCGGTCGCGCTCGAGCACCTGGTTGAAGCCGTTGGCCCCGAAGGCGCACAGGTGGTGCCCAGCAGCGTGGCGACGAGGTGGCCCCAGCCCGGCAGCGGTCGGGCCGCCATCAGGTAGCCGGCTAGCGTGGTGACCACCACCAGCGCGCTGAGGCGGGCCTGCCCAGCTCCAGGCTCAATCCGATCCAGCGCTGCAGGGGCGAGGCGGGCATGGCGCTCCGTGGTGGTGACGGCCGGCGAATCGTGCTAGCAATGGGACCGACACGGCGCCGGCGGCAGGCCGGCGCCCATGGCAGGATAACAGGAGGTCGTGCAGTGAGCAACGTGAGCGAACGGCGCGAACCGACCCGCGGCGGCGACATCCTGACCCTCGGCTTCGCCACCACGGTCGCGATGTGGGCCGTCGGCTATTTCGGTCGGCTGCCCGGCGTGCAGGCGCGCCGGTGGGTGCTGATGCCCCTGATGTTCGGCCTCTTGATCCTGGGCGGTCGGTTGGCCGGCCGCTGGACGGGCCGTGGCTGGCGCGGCGGCGCCGCGGTGGGTGTCCTGGCCTCGACGCTCAACCTGCTGGTCCTGGGCAGCCTGCTGGCCGCCGGCGACGGGCCGAACCGGGTCGTGCCGTCGGCGCTGCTCTGGGGTGCCGGGGTCGCTGATGGGCGCCTTCTTCGGCGCGATGGGCGCGGTCGAGGGCGCGCGCCGCCCCGCGACGCCCCCTTCGCCTGGCCGGTCAGCTTCGCTTTCGTCGCCGCCGGCGCCACGCTGTTGCTGCTGGCCGCGGGCGGCGTGGTCACCGGGCAGCAGGCCGGCCTGGCGGTCGTCGACGGGCCCAACAGCTTCGGCTCGAACATGTTCCTCTACCCGCTGTCGCGCAGACCGGCGGCGTGTTCTACGAGCACGCCCACCGCCTGCTGGGCTCGCTGGTCGGCCTCACGACGCTCGTGCTGGCGGTCTTCCTGTGGCGCACCGACGAGCGCCGCGGCGTGAAGCTGCTGGCGGGCGCGGCGCTGCTGCTGGTGATCGTCCAGGGCGTGCTGGGCGGCCTGCGGGTGACCGGCCGCTTCACCGGGGGCATGGACCCGGCCCACACCGCCCCCAACCTGACGCTGGCCATCGTCCACGGCGTGACCGGCCAGGTGTTCCTGGGCGTGCTGATCGCCCTGGCGGCCCTGTCGACCCGCGGCTGGCGCGCCGCCCGGCCCAAGATCTTCGCCGACGCGCGCACCGACGTCCTGCTGTCGCGGGCCGTGGTGATCGTGGTTATCGTGCAGCTGGTGCTCGGGGCCATCCTGCGCCACCTGTCCCACGGGCTGCTGCACATCACGATGGCGGTGGCGGTGGCCGTGGTGGGCCTGCTGGCGGGCCTGCGGGCCTGGGGCGAGCACCCCGACGTGCCGCGCCTGCAGGGCCTGGGCCGGGCGCTGATGATCCTGCTGGGCCTGCAGGTCTGCCTGGGCCTGGCCGCGCTCTGGGCGACGGGCCTGACCGCGGCCGCCGGCACGCCGGCGGTGGCCGACGTGATCCTGACGACGCTGCACCAGAGCACCGGCGCCGTCATCCTGGCCTGCAGCGTGCTGCTGGCCCTGTGGAACGGCCGACTGCTGCGGGCCGCGCCCTGACGCGCCGCGCCCGGAAGAAGGAGACGCCATGGCCAAGGTCTCGGACATCCTCGCCGCCAAGGGCCGCGAGGTCCTGCAGGTCGACCCCGACGACACCGTCCTGTCCGCCATCGCCAGCATGGTCGAGCGCGGCGTCGGCTCGGTGCTGGTGACCCGCGGCAAGGAGATCCACGGCATCTTCACCGAGCGCGACTACCTCGCGAAGATCGCCCTGCAGGGCCGCTCCTCGCGCGACACCAGGTGCGCGACGTCATGTCCCTGCAGCTGATCTGCGTGGGCGAGCACCACGACGTGGCCGACGTCATGGCGATCATGACCGCGGCCCACATCCGCCACCTGCCGGTGGTCGACCGCGGCGGCCTGGCCGGCCTGGTCTCCATCGGCGACTGCGTCCGGCAGATCAGCCAGGACCACGAAGCCCGCATCGAGTACCTGACCGACTACATCCACGACAAGTACCCACGCTGATCCCGGGAGGACCCGAGACCATGACCGTGAGCGGAAAGATGGCGGCCTGGGCCGCCGCATTGCGATACGAGGACATCGCGCCCGAGGCGATCACCGCCGCCAAGAGGTTCCTGTTCGACAGCATCGGCTGCGCCTACGGCGGCCTGCTGCAGCACGACTGCAAGATCGCCCTGGAGGTGCTGCAGGAGACCGCCGGGCCGGGCCCGGCCTCGGTCATCGGCACCGGCAAGCGCATGGACCCGGTGTCCGCCGCGCTGGCCAACGCGCTCCTGATCCGCGTGCTCGACTACAACGACATCTACTGGAAGCAGGACCCGTCCCACCCCAGCGACCTCATCCCGGCCGCGATGAGCGCCGCGGCGCGCGCCGGCGGCACCGGCCGCGACCTGCTGCTGGGCATCGTGCTAGCCTACGAGTTCGAGCAGCGCCTGTGCGAGGCCTCGTTCCCGGGCATCCGCGAGATCGGCTGGCACCACGCCACCCTGACCGCGGCCGTCTCCCCGATCGTGGCCGGTTGCCTGCTGGGCCTGTCGGCCGAGCAGATCCAGCACGCCATCGGCATCAGCGCCTCGCGCCACCTGACCGGCGGCTCGGTGACGGCGGGCAAGCTGACGATGATGAAAAACACCGTCGACCCGATGGCCACGCAGTCGGGCGTCTTCGCCGCGCTCTTGGCCGAGAAGGGCTACACCGGCCCCGAGCACGTCCTGGACGGCAAGGAGGGCTTCAGCCACGCTGAAGACCGACTGGCGCTGGGACATCGTGACCGAGGGCTCGGCCAGAGCTGGCGCATCCTGCAGTGCGGCATGAAGGCCTTTCCCCACCGAGGCGCTGACCCACGCGCCGATGTCCGCGGTGCTGGACCTGGTCAAGACCCACGACCTGGCGCCCGACGACGTGGTGAAGGTGCGCATCCGCAGCCTGGCGCGCGCGGCGACATCCTCGCGGACCCGAGCAAGTACGACCCGCAGAACAAGGAGACCGCCGACCACTCCCTGCCCTACGTGGTGGCGGCCTGCATCGCCGACCGCCGGGTCACGCCCGAGCAGTTCACGCCGGAGAAGATCCAGGACCCGGTGATCCGCGCCCAGCTGCGCAAGATCGAGGTCGTCGCGGACCCCGAGATCGAGGCCGCGTTCCCCGCCCTGCAGAAGGTCCACGTCACCATCGAGACGACCGACGGCCGCGCTGGTGCGCACCCTGACTACCCCAAGGGCGACCCGCGCAACCCGATGACCGACGCCGAGCTGACCGAGAAGTTCGACGCGCTGGCGACGCCGGTGATGTCGCCGGAGCGGTTGAAGGGGGCGAAGGAGGCGATCTGGGCGGTGGAAAGGCTGGGCAGGGCGGAGGCGTTGATGGAGGCGTTGGTCTGTGACCGTTTGTGATGACGCGGCGACAGGTTAGGTGCCTGATATTCCGCGCTTGCGCCGGCTGCACAATGATCGAACTCTACTTGCGCGATTGCGCATCCAGCGGTCGGCGTTTGAGCATGGCGTGGAAGTTAGGGAGTTGAGCTGGGAGGCACCTTCCTGACCTGCCGCCATTCCCCTGACACATCACATCAGCGCATCCTGAACTAGTAGGATGTTCCACTCGACCGGCCAGCATCCCTTCTGGTCGCCTTGGACAAGGACGTCGCGACGAAGCTGTTCTGCAGCAACGTGTCAAAGTCTCTACGAGGAGTGGCTAATGGAAGTACGTGACTTTGTCGACGAATTCCTGGCGCGTTACGTCAAGCAGCCTATAACAACGCGCCGCTCACT
Source organism: bacterium (assembly GCA_016719645.1). Classification (GTDB taxonomy): domain Bacteria; phylum Krumholzibacteriota; class Krumholzibacteriia; order LZORAL124-64-63; family LZORAL124-64-63; genus PNOJ01. Next base: position 10,214 of record JADJYS010000023.1, on the reverse strand, counting down.
GCGAAGCGGCCCGGCCGTCGCGGTGATCCTCCTGTTGATGGCCATCCCTTCACCGCCGTAGCCGGCGAACTGCAGAACGTCCTGGTTAACGGATCCTTCGATGACGAACGGCGGCAAGCCTGCCGGCTGGTCGGTGACGGTCGGCGCGAACGAAAGCGAGGGCGCGAAGTCGAGCCTCGGGTCCGGCGTTGACCGCGGCCCCGGCGCGCACTGCCTGGTGCTGACGGGTGCGGATTCCACCCGGCAGTGGTGCGCCGTGAGCCAGAGCATCGCTGCCGAGCCCGGCGATGTGTTCTGCTTTTCTGGCTGGTTCCGCTCCGCTGACGTGGAGGCGGGCACCCACCGGTTCCGCAACAGCCAAGCGATGGTTGTGGCCAAAGGTCCGAACAGCCCAAAGATCAATGCCTGGATCCTGGGTCCGGTCAAGGGCACGACAAGCTGGGAGCGCAAAGAGGTCTATTTCCAGGTTCCGATCGGTGCCAGCGCCATGGATGTGTCTGTGTTTCTCAGCATGAACGGCACCCTCGCCTGCGACGATCTCGCGCTCGAGAAGTTGACCATGCCGACGGCCACTCCGGACGCCTCGCGTGACGATAAGTGGGCCGCCGACGTCGCATTCCTGGGCGAGATGCTGCCGATGCTCCACGTTGCCCCGTTCACGATGATCGACGCCGTGCAGTGGGAGGCGCAGGTGGCGGACCTCCGGGCGAGGGTCAGGACGCTGAGCGATGACGAGGTACGTCTGCGCCTGATGGCACTGGTCGCCCTGATCGGAGACGCGCACAGCGGCATCGGGGCCACTGAACGTCCCAGACAACTGCCTATCCGACTCGGAATTCTTCGGCGAAGAATTGCGAGTGCTGGCGGTCGATCGACGGTGCGCCGAACTTGCCGGCGGTCGAGTGGTGCGCATCGGGCACGCCGGGATCTCAGATTGCCTAGCGTCAGTGCGGCCTCTCGTCGCTTGCGAAACGGAATCCTGGTTCCGGCACCAAGCACCCAGGATGCTAGTCGACGTCGACGTCGCGCGAGGCCTTGGTTTCGCGGATTCCACCGGTGGAATCGAGGTGACAGTACTGGCGGAGTCCGGTCGCGAGGTCACCGGTCACATCGCGCTTCCCGACTCCGGCCAGACCCTCGCGTTCGAGGTCCGCGAACCGGCGCCGGAAGCCCGGCCACTCTGCCGGTCGGGGACCGGAAGCTACTGGTTCAGGTACCTACCGGGTGAACGCACGTTCTATCTCCAGTACAACCGGTGTTCGGAAGAGGCCGGGCGTTCCATCGCGGATTTCACTCGCGAGGCGATGGCTGCAATGGACTCACTGGCGATCGACCGGTTCGTCCTTGACGTGCGCTACAACACCGGGGGCAGTTCGGGTCTTCTGGGCGGGCTGATGAAGGAAGTGGCCGCGCGTCATGCCGCCGGCCGGATCGGAAGCTGCTTTGTCATCACCGGGCGGGCGACGTTCTCGTCGGCGGCGCTCGATGCGCTTGACTTCCGCCAGGCCACCGGTGCCCTGGTAGCAGGCGAGCCGATGGGAAACAAGCCGAACCGATTCGGGCAGTTGAATTCGTTCCTGCTGCCGAACTCGGGCCTCAAGGTGTGGTACTCGACCAAGAAGTTCAACCGGGTGCCAGGCGACCCGCCGCTCCTGCAACCGGACCTCGCGGCCGAGCAGACCTGGGACGATTACCTGGCGGGCCGGGACCCGGTTCTGGAGCGGATCCTGACCGCAAAGTAGGGGGATACTAAGCGGAAAGCGCCGCGCGCCAAGTCTTTAACTTCTCCTGAAAAGTCATGGATGAATTCGTCGCGCTGGTGGAAGGCAGGCGTATACGACATGCGTGAATTTGAAGCTCGAGCGGAAGCACAAGCCGGATGTACTCCGCTTCAGCAGTCGCACCGTTGAAGCAGATGACCTCGATGGCCTTGTGCCGCGAGAAGAACCCGATGAAATCATTGGCCCGCGCCGTGCTACGGACAATCCGCGAGTCCAGGCTGCCGGGACGAGTGCAAGACTCCAGCACATCCCAGAGGGCGATGCCCCTGGCGATGAGACCCGCAGTTCTCAGCTCATAGGGCGCTGTCGGGGGAACACCGGTCAGTTCTGCCATGATATTCCAGAAGGAGTTCTGACGGTTCGCGTAGTACTGATTAGCCGCGAGCGAATCCTTGCCGGGCATGCTGCCCAGAATGAGCACCCCTCGCCGACCGGTCGCTGATCGGCTTGAAGCTGAAGACGCCGCCCATGTTTTCGCCCAACATGTCTCGGTTCTCCGATCATACCAGATCACGAGGCCGCTCATCGCCGAACATCAAGCATCTGCAAGTTGACGGCGGATGAATCCTCCGAGCAGCGGCACTGCGAAGGAATACTTCCCGTACCGGTTCTTATAGACCAGACCATTTGCACCCAATGTCGCCAGCATCTGGCTGACATGACTGTTGCTGAAGGGCTTTCCACCCAAGGCCCTGGAGGCATCGACGATCTGCTGAACCGTGAATTCGGAATCGCAGTGATCGAGTCCGGCGATGACCGAGAGCAATTCTCGCTGACGATCCGTCGCGCGCGCCCACCTGCCGGCGAAGAAATCCGTATCCAGCTTCCTCATGATTTCCACAAGAGGCACGGTCGGAGCCGCGCCAGGACCATACTGCTGGATGAACGCGTCATAGACTTCCTTGCAGATGAACTGGATGAAATAGGGGTATCCTCCGGAATTCCGGATGATCAGATCGAGGGCATCATCGCCGAGCTTGACCGGACAGTCCTGCCGGCTGATCGGCACCATGATCGCCTCCCGGCTGGCCGCGTGATCCAGACTATCCAGGAACATGACACGGAACATGCGTTCGGCGTATGTCCGGGACTCGACGAGCTTGGGAAACAGTGTCGGCAACCCGGCAAGGACCAGCAGGAACGGCACGTTCATGCGCTGGATCGACTGGAACACATCCAGGAGCAACGACAGGGGATATTGGGCCGTTTCTTTGTGATCAGACAGATTCTGTGCTTCGTCGTAGGCGAACAGGATGCCCTGATTCTTCTCGGGAAGATTCTCAGCCACGACCAGCAGAACCTTTTTCAACTTATCAGAAGGCAGCCCCGGCGTGTGATCGTAGATGCGACCGAGCGTATCGAAGTTCAACATGATGGCCTGTTGCGTTGGCTCCGTTTCGAATCCGATCGGCTTGGTGTTCGATACCCTGCGATATTCCCAGAGCGACGTGGCAACGGAGAGATCCGTCAGGATTCTCGTAGCCAGGTTGGTTTCCGAAATGCTCGAAGTCTCAGACAGATCGGTGCCCACCCAGATCCAGCCTGCAGACAGGGCGCGAGGCTTTGCGGTTTCCATCAAGACGGTTTTCCCGACTCCCCGCAGTCCCGTGAGCACCAGGTTTTGCATAACCGGCTGCTGTGAAAGCAGTTTGATGAAATCAGCCATGTTGGTTTCACGACCAGCAAGGTGAGGCGGCAAGTGGCCTGCCCCAGGTCGGAATGGGTTCGTAAATGATGTCATGGCAGGATGTTTCATTTCGTTCTCCCGTTGGGGATCGCCTAGCGCAAGAGTTAGTAGCTATTATATCAAATCATAAAGTTAGCTCAAGCACTAATTGTATACGTATAAATAACTGCTCCTAATTCTAACTGAAGTGCCGGCAAGGACCTCAATAACCAGGACCAAAGTCACCATCACGCTCCACTTAGGTGACAACGGCCAGGGAAGTACGATCTTGTGGACGACAACGAAAGATGGCACTTTATCAACGAAATCAACCCTTTCGGCGAATCGGACCCCGGAACACCCCCATCTGCGGCAGCCCGCCCGCGGGAGGACGTCATGGCCCAGACCGTCATCGAGAAGATCACGCAGGCCCACGCCCTGGACCTGGCGCGCGGCGCCGAGCTGCACGCCGGCGACTTCGTCACGCTGGTGCCCGACCACGTGATGACCCACGACAACACCTCGGCGGTGCTGCAGAAGTTCGAGAAGCTGGGCATGGGCAAGGTGCACGACCCGCGCCAGCCGGTGTTCGCGCTGGACCACGACATCCAGAACCGCAGCGACGGCAACCTGGCCAAGTACGCCAAGATCGAGGCCTTCGCGCGCGCGCAGGACATCGACTTCTACCCCGCCGGCACCGGCATCGGCCACCAGGTGATGATCGAGAACGGCTACATCCAGCCGGGCGGCTTCTGCGTGGCCAGCGACAGCCACTCGAACATGTACGGCGCGGTGGGCGCGGTCGGCACGCCGGTGGTGCGCACCGACGCCGCCTGCCTGTGGGCCACCGGGCGGTTCTGGTGGCAGATCCCGCGCACGGTCAAGGTCGTGCTGCAGGGCGAGCTGCGCACCGGGGTGACGGGCAAGGACGTGATCCTCACGCTCTGCGGCCAGTACAACCGCGACGAGGTGCTCAACGCCGCCATCGAGTTCGCGGGGCCGGGCGTGGCCGGGCTGAGCATGGACGCGCGCATGACCATCGCCAACATGACCACCGAGTGGGGCGCGCTGGTGGGCTGGTTCCCCTGCGACGACATCACGATCGACTTCCTGGAGAAGCGCCAGGCCATCCTGGCGGTGCAGGGCATCGACGACCGCATCGACGACGCGCGGCTCAACCTCTGGAAGCGCCACCCGCTGACCTCGGATCCCGACGCGATCTACGCGGGCGTGATCACGCTGGACCTCTCCTTGGTCTCCCCGCACGTGGCCGGGCCGGACACCGTGCAGAAGAGCGCGCCGTTGGCCGAGCTCACGACCCGGGACATCAAGATCCACAAGGCGTACCTGCTGTCCTGCGTCAACTCGCGGCTGAGGACCTCAGGGCCGCCGCCGACGTCATGCTGGGCCACAAGGTGGCCCCTGGGCGTCGACTTCTACATCGCCGCGGCCAGCCAGTTCGTGGAGGACCAGGCCAAGCAGCTCGGCATCTGGCAGGCGCTGCTGGACACCGGGGCCAAGGCGCTGCCGCCCAGCTGCGGCCCCTGCATCGGGCTGGGCACGGGCCTGCTCGAGGCCGGCGAGGTCGGCATCTCGGCCACCAACCGCAACTTCAAGGGCCGGATGGGCTCGCGCGACGCGCAGTGCTACCTGGCCAGCCCCGCGGTCGTGGCCGCGTCGGCGATCGCCGGCAAGATCGCCGGGCCCGAGGGCTTCGACGCCTCGATGCCGCCCTACGCCTTCGTCCCGGGCGGCAAGGGCCACAAGGCCGGCGCGGTGGAGATCCTCGACGGGTTCCCGGCCATCGTCGAGGGGCGCGCGCTGTTCCTGCCGCAGGACAACCTGAACACCGACGGCATCTACGGGAAGGACTACACCTACCGCGAGGACATGACGCCGCAGGACATGGCGCGCGTGGTGATGGAGAACTACGACCCGGCGTTCGCGGGGATGGTGCGGGCCGGGGACCTCGTGGTCGGGGGGTACAACTTCGGGACGGGGTCGAGCCGGGAGCAGGCGGTCACGGCGCTGCAGGCGGCGGGGATCAGGATGCTGGTGGCGGGGACGTACTCGCAGACTTATCAGCGCAATGCGATCAACAATGGGTTCCTTTGTTTGGAGAGTCCGGAGTTGGTGGAGGCGATGAAGAAGGCGTTCTCGGGGAAGGACGCCAAGACGGTGGTGGTGGAGGCGGGGTTGAAGGTGGATTTCGCTAATTCGAAGATTATTTGGGATGGGAAGGAGTTTGGGGTTTCGCCTACGGGGCGGCCGGTGCAGGAGGTTATTTTGGCGGGGGGGGTAGAGAATTTGGTGCGGGCGGCATTTAAGTAATACTTTACATTTGCTTGGCACCCAGGAGACGCTCCCTATTCTCGGATAATATCAGTGTGAGTTATAGCCGGCATGCACGGAATGGTTATTATTCATTGCACTGCGGCCAGCTAGTGGTACCTTCTCTTAGTGAAGCGCTGAATTACGGCTATTGGTTCAGTTTTCGATGGTCCGGCTGAACACCAGATTCGAACAAGTTGGATGACCAGCTTGATTATCATAATACTGCGCTCCCATTAATCAGCGCTTGTCAGTTATACTAACTTTAAGGAAGAACAATGGCATTTATCTGGGATGGCGTTTGTGAACTAGGATCGGTAAGCTATACATGTGGATTCTGTGGGCGTCCGCTAGCTTCGCAAAAAGGGTGGCATGCTCGGAATTTAGGCGGTCACGTTACAGGCTGCATTTACATTTGCCACCAGTGCGGATGTCCAACTTTTTTTAACCATACGAGACACGAACAAGTCCCAGGTGTAATATTCGGCAATACTGTGAACGATATTCCTGACAAGAATATCGAAACGCTATATGAAGAAGCCCGGACAACAACGGGGTATGGTGCATATACCGCCGCAGTATTATGCTGTAGAAAGATACTAATGCACATTGCTGTCTCAAAGGTGCTGCAAGCGGACAATCCTTCATGGAATACGTTCAGTTTTTAGCTGATAATAACTATGTACCACCTGACGCCAAAGGATGGGTGGATCATATCCGAAAGAAGGGTAATGAAGCAAATCACGAAATTACCGTAATGATAAGAGAGGACGCTGAAGATCTTCTTTCCTTCATCGAGATGCTTCTCAAGGTGATATACGAATTCCCAGCGACGATTAGGAAGAAAATTATCACACCTTAAATGATAGCTTTCCAGGCACTTGCTGCAATCTATGCGCTGATTATGACAGTTGGACTTGAGCGTAATATTCGGCCTGCACTCGGATTAGGGACTACACCAAAGAAGGAATATAGCATATGACCTACGCCTACAGTGTCGATGAACGAAACGCGATGAGGGCCTACCTTCAGCGCGCTGAAGTACGCCTCTCAACGATGCACCGCGTGGCGAGCGCTTTCCTCGGTGGGGCAGGGCTCCTCATCTTATTCCCGGTCTTTTTCAACGAGGCTATTGCCAGCCTCCTGAAAGCACTCGTAGTGGAGGGACGCGACTCATATCGTTCTGTCGCAGCGTTCTTGCTCGGCGGCCCACTCCTCTTGTCACTTCTAACCCCACTATTCGCTCTCTTTCTATTGCTTCGCGATCTCGTGCACTTCTACTTTGTAGGCCACAGTCCTGGTTTTCCCACATCCCTCTTCAACCCGCGATTCGTTTTGTCTGGGATTGCATTCTCTCCCGATGAGTCCGAACAAGGAAAAAAAGACGTACAAATTTGCCAATACAGCACAGATCTCATCAACTTCATTCTGCCTTTCGGCGAAACACAGGCTGCGTACTACGATCATGTCATCGTGAGCACACGACATCAGATACTCCCACAGGAACGCAGCATTGAGCGCCTCTGCAACTCTGGCGTCTTGGCGCGGACCGATGACGACCATCTAGTGTTTGTTCAGGCCCTCGTTCCAGAAAAGCGCTCAACTCATGACATAGATCGATTCAATGCCGCACTTGGACTTGCGGGCACCAAGGACCGAGATCTTATAGGAGAGGTCGCAAAGGCCGAGGCATCACTCGTTCGACACGCAACGGGTCTTCGACGCCTGTTGCCCCGGTACATTAAAGCACTTCTCATGTTCATTGTAACAACTCTGCTCGCGTTTTTTATTGTTGCGTTGGTCGACACTGGGCGCCTTCCGCCGTTGCGTGTTATCGCGGTCGGGTATCTTGTGTGGGCTATATTAACTCCCCTTGTTGTGCGCCTGCCGGTACGCTGGGTGTATGATACTGGCGACCTCGCTCCGGAAAGCGTTGTTCAAAAAAGACAGTCAACTTGTATTGTTTGAAAAGTATTTTCGAGCATGCATCGTCGCTGGCACACTCCGCACCAGCCGCTGTGTTTGCATGGTTAGGAGCTCAGTCAACATGAAGACACATTGTTCGATGTTTACCAGCACGCTACAGCGTTCGACTAACTGCGCTGTTCGCCGATGAACCGGAGCGTTCTGCATTGGAGAATTGCACATGACACCAATATATCCAGATATTCGCAAGTTGACTGCCGTGAGCGTTGTTCTCTGCGTGCTTCTATATACCGCCATTTCAGTGCTTTTTCAAATTCTCCTAATCTGATGCCCTTCAAAGCGGGAATCATCATCACTGCTGTAGGGTTCTTCTGGGTTTATTTTGATAAATTCGGTTGGCGGCAAAGGATCTTTCGTCTTGGCGGTTGGTTGACTGATTCACCCGATATAAATGGACGATGGAAGGCACAGTGGAGCGACTGGGTGAGAATGAGCCTCATTTCTTTGTTTTAGAGATTCGCCAGACATTCCTCCGCACACAGTTACATGCATATAGCAATAATTCTCGTGGTAGCAGCATTATCGCACAATTTGTTACCGACCACCTTCATGGTCGATACAGCCTTATCAGTACATGGCAATGTCGTACGATAAACCGAACAAACCCAAATGAGATGGACGAGTTCATGGGTACATCAATCTATGAGATTGTCGAGTCCGGGGATGATCGATATCTTGAAGATTACTACTTCACGCGACGCAATCCGCAAACGAAGGGCAAAACTCGACTTAAGTTTGTTGGACGAAATTTACGGAATGGAGTTATATAGATGAAGCTGAATATCAACTACCCGCTAACAGGCGCGGCGTATAGAATTTGCCTCGAGATGAATGCTGGCTTTATTGTAGATGGCGATTCACAAGTACGATTTGTCCCTGATGGACCCTATCCACACTTAACGCTCCTAATGGGAGATGTAGCACCCAATCGGATCACTGAACTTACCGGCGTCGTTCGTACATCTGTGCAGCGGCTCTATCCAGGCCGCATCTCTCTAACACGCCCTTACTGCCCAGCCCCTGATTCTAGGTATGTGTTTTTAGGAATAAATCCCTCGTCGGTGATCACGACATGCAAGCGGTTGCTTGCCAAGCATGTTGAGGGTATATTTGATCCTGCAAACTATGGAGATGTCGACACAGTGCCACATGTTACGATAGCATGTTTCCCGGATGTCGCTCGCTCATTAGTAGTTCGCAAAATGGAATTCACAGATGTAGCATGGATTCCCTCAACTGTAGCCATTTCTGTAACTGGAGATCATGGTGTGTGCACCACACGCATTGCAGAGATTCCTCTGAATTCTTCCGATCATACGCCACGAGCATACTTTGAGTAATGCACGACCCCGTATTCTGTGACTGCTAAGATGTGTCGCTATTCAGATATTCGGATGGTAATGTAAATGACGGGTAATAATGGAATCGACTACTGACTGAGATTATACCGAAGCGCGGCTGTTAACATCGTCACGACGCCCGCCATCGCTTCAATGCCACTGAGATCCCAAAGTTGCTGGTAACGCTGCGTGTTGTATTCGTGGGACAGATAGAAATCCTGGTCATTCGGCGGCCCATTCTTCCGGATGATTTTAGCATAGTGAAAATCGAGCCCCCAGCCACTCACGCTCTGCCGCCGGACAACGAGATAACCACAGTAGAACCGCATCGTGAACGGTTTAGTCAAGAAACGCCCGGAGAACTTGAGAACCGGCTGCCCGAGCTGCGTCAACCTTACGTCGCGATCCGGGATGAGCAGCACCCCGACGTGTGCATCTCAAACGGCAGTAGACCGCGCAACAGGTCGTCGGCGTCGCTAGGCAACCACATCCAGATACCAATTCACGAGGCGGGAACAGAAGTTATAACGTCATACTTGTCGCGTTTGCCAAGCCCAGAAGGGACCGCACATGCTGCGCCCGCCCGACCACTAGGAAAGTCCAACGCCTGTAGCTCGGACACCTTGGCAAACTCATCCTCGAGCTGACGGCGGTAAAGGGCATGGTTGCCAACCTGGTGGTTATTGGCGAAGACGGCGCAACCGTCATCGGCTAGCAAGTCAGCGGCTCCACGCGCCAGCACCGGCCACTCCTTCTCCAACGCGAAGCTCCCTCCATCCCTCGCCGATGCGAAGACCGGCGGATCGCAGATAACAAGATCCAACAGCCTGTGCGCTCCAGGATCTCTCTCCTTCTTCCGTCGCTGTCGTTGCATCCACTGTCGCGCGTCCTCCTGGATGAATTTACCGCGTCTCGAAGCCGCCAACCCGTTCAGCTCAAAGTTTCTCCGACCCGTCGTCAGACAGGGCTTGGCTGTGTCCACTGAGAACACGACCTCGGCACCTGCCGCAACCGCCACAACCGAGAACGTGCAGGTGTAAGCGAAGATGTTGGCGCAACGTCGCCCGGCGGCGATCGCCGCCACGCGCCGCCGGGTGTCACGCTGATCAA
>JADJYS010000022.1 GCA_016719645.1 bacterium | reverse complement strand
TTGAAGAGCTCATAATATTTGATTATGATAGCCTGCAAAACGATCCGCGGTTGCCGGAATTAATGAAACTGAGGCGTTTGGAGTTTATGGCCTAGACGATCTGATGGATCTCCGGGACTACTCCGATGCCCGGGCTACACCGAACTGAAGCTATCCAGTAATTCAGGTTTAACGACCTCGTGGGGATTGCCGGAACTGCCGCGACTCTTCAAGCTGAACTTGTACATCTTCTTGATTGACTGAACTAGTGGGGGTGACGGCGGTCAACGACAGCCTTAACCTCCATATCGAGAATTGTGATAGCTTACGATCGTTGGACGGACTTCAGCATCTGATGACCTGCAAGAGCCTAAGCGTCCATGATTGCCAGCGCATACTGTCTTTCGCAGGCTTGGAGAACTTGCGCGAAGTCCAGGACCACGTGTACATCGCCGACAATGGCTCGTTATACGATATCTCGATGCTGCAGCTCGACCGGGTTGACGATCTGGTCAAGATCCACAATAATGAGGCGTCGACCAATGCCGAACGATGTTGCAGATGCGGGGGTGGAATATCGGGGTGTCGGCGACTGTCGAGAAAAACGCCAGTCGAAAAGCGGGGGGTATAGTTTTCGTCGGGCCGGGCAAGCCGCCAACGGACGAAACCTCTTATGATCAAAATCCAATATATGCTCGATCCCAATCGACATCAGTGATACAATCAAGCCACCTAAGCCAGTCGCGTGACGGAGCAGGAAAATTTCACCGCACCCGACTATCATGGAATCACTCCAGTGCCGCCTCAACCCGCACCTGGCCTGCAGGGACACAATCAGTGACGCTCTCAGCGAGATAGAGAAGCGCAGGAAAGCAGTTAATGCGATCTAAAACGAATTAGCGTAAAACGTTTCCTCCGCCTGTATTCCAGAACGCGTAACGCCAGAGAGTTACATTTAGGCTTCTCCTTTCAAGTCTTATTTTCTTATCACCCAAAGCATCAGGCTCCGCACAATTTCAACCTGCCTGCTAGCCGCAGCAATCACGTGCAGTGGATGCGCGGGAATGCATGCCGAGAATCCTGATCTGGTTGTTCCCAATTCCATTATATTGCGTACACAATCGGACGTCGACCATCTTCGCGGCCTCACGGCAATCTCAGGAGATCTGCAGATAGGAGCGAGTACTGATATAGTTGACTTAACGCCTCTGGCAGACCTCGAATCCATAACGGGAAACCTCAACATAGGCCAGAATGCCTCGTTAGAAAGCCTTGCGCCCTTGGCCAGGCTGCACTGTTCGGTACGATCGGTGGCAATTGTAGATAATCCGAAGCTGATCAATCTCGATGGCCTCAGCAACTTGCAGATCGCATTCAAATTTGCCTGTCGAGGAAATACAGAACTGTCCGATATCAACAACGCACCGATGATGGCCGCAACGAAATATGTTGATATATCTGGATCGCCAAGATTGGCTGATCTGGGTGGACTGTGCAATTTGCGCGGGGTGGAAGAACTGCGAATATCGGGACTGACCAACGTCATCGATTTCCGCGGTCTCGGTGACATGCCGAACTTATCACTCATGGCATTAGTGAAAATGTCCGCTTTGAATTGCACGATTGAACTGCCAGGTCTTCAGCATCTCAATACCTTGCAGATCCGCGAGATGCCCGGGTTGCTATCCCTCGACAGCCTACACGGAGTGGCAGCGATTAGATCGCTTGAGTTATCATCCTGTCCCGATCTCGCGATGTTCGGCAGCTTTCAGGATACCCTCAATGTCCGCTATCTCAATTTGATGGACCTTCCGAAGATGGAGTCTCTCGACGGTATAGATGCACTACATCACCTTGAAGGATTGCAGATTGCGGGTTGTTCGAATCTCAGAGATCTGTCCGCACTTGCCGATGTTACGAACCTCAGGGACCTGCGCATCCAGAATTGCTCTGCCCTGGCAACCCGTTCGCTTCCGTCCGATATGCCCGGGATTACGATCGTTGGTGCTGAGTCGTGTGGCTGGTCTGAGCGACATGGTCGGATTTCCCCAACTGGCTGGACTAGAAGAGCTCTCAATTGATGATTGTGATAGCTTGCAATCGATACGCGGGTTGCCGGAGTTGAAGAAACTGAGGCGTCTGAGTCTATTTGGCCTGGACGAACTGAAAGATCTCCAGGGTTTACCCTCGATGCCCGGGCTACAAGAACTGAAGCTGACCAGTAATTCAGGTTTGACAAACCTCATGGGATTGCCGGATCTGCCGCAACTCGGCAAACTAGAACTGCTACATCTTTCTCAACTGACCGACCTGATTGGACTGTCGGCAATTAGCGACAGTCTTTACTTCCAGATCGAAAATTGTGCCGGCTTACGATGACGGTTGGACGGACTTCAGCATTTGAAACCCTCCGAGCGGCGTGTGGGCGTCTATAACTGCCGTAGCATTCGGACTTTCGCCGGTGTGGAGAATTTGCGGGAAGTCCAGGAACAAGTGTACATCGCTGGCAACGACTCGTTATACGATATCTCGATGCTGCAACTCGACGGGGGCGTCGATCGCGTCGAAATCAGCAATAATGAGCGACTGGATCAGTGTCGAACGATGATGCATATGAAGGGTGGAAAATTAGAAAGTCGGCGTCTGTCAAGGACAACGCGCCATGCGCCCACTAACGGTGACGGAGGCCGCCGCTGACCTTAATCGCTTTCAAGATCCTTCTGCCCAACAAGATAATAGCGCAACCTCGATTCTCCTCCGGGCGCGGTTTCTGCCTCCTGCTTCACATAGTACAACTGCAACGCATCGATCCCATAAGAGTTCTCATCCGCCGTATCCAACGTCATCACAACCGAAACGCCATACATCGCCTTCATCCCCCCCGGAAACCCCGGCTCCTCCGGCGCCACCTCGCTCCACCCCGTCAGATTCTCGAACTCCACGAACTCGATGTCCCGCACCGCCGCCAGGACCCGGTCGTGGGCCTGGTCGTACCCCGCCTCGCCGTTCAACAGCCGCCCCGTGTGCAGCAGATCCTCTTCGCGCGAGTACGCCCCGCTCTCAGGAGCGATCAGGCACTCCGTCGAGAACAGGAAGACGAAGTCCTCGTGCAGCGTGAACGCGTACTCGGTGATGTCCATGTCCTCGTAGGCGGCCCGCACGTTCGCCATCAGCTGCTCGGCCGTGTCGGGGAAGGGGTACTGCGAGACCACGGGCCCCGGCTGGACCAGGACGTCCTCCGAGTTGAAGCACCCCCCGGCCATGGCGCCCAGGAAGGCCAGGACCGCGAGGATGCGCAGGACATGCGCCAGGCGAGGGGACCGCGCCAGGGGATGCAGATGCGGCATGGGATCTTGCCTCCGCGTTTTCAATGGCTGGGCGATGCCAGGATCCTAGCACAGACTCGCACCTCGCGAATCCCCTGAGATTACGGAATTGAAGCCCATTTTCGCCACCCCCCGGATTTCCGCTCCTGCCGCGCGTCCTCCAGTTAAAAAACCTTGATCAACAAACGATTGTTATCATATTGACAGTGTGCCATTTTCGCCGGGACGCGGCCGCCCCGCTGAGGACATCGGCCGCCTCCGTTTCACAGCAGAAAGGGACCGGCATGGATCGCAGGGACTTCCTCAAGACGGTCGGCGCGGTCGGCGTGGGCATCGCCGCCGCCGACGCCTCGGCCAGCACGGCCGTCCACGCCCCGCCGGACGCCTTCGGCGTCCTGGTCGACACCACGGCCTGCATCGGCTGCCGCAAGTGCGAGTGGGCCTGCAACCAGGTCAACGAGCTGCCCGTGCAGCCGCTGGAGGAGTTCGAGAACAAGGACGTCTTCGCGGCCATGCGCCGCCCCGACGCCGGCAACTTCACCGTCGTGAACCAGTGGGCGCGCGAGGGCCGCGAGGGCAACGTCTGGGCCAAGGTGCAGTGCCTGCACTGCAACGACCCCGCCTGCGCCTCGGCCTGCCTGGTCTCCGCCCTGGAGAAGCAGCCCAACGGCGCCGTGAAGTACGACCCCTGGCGCTGCATGGGCTGCCGCTACTGCATGGTGGCCTGCCCCTTCCAGATCCCCGCCTACCAGTACGCGGACGCGCTCTCGCCCGAGGTGCGCAAGTGCACCTTCTGCGTCGAGCGCATCTCGGGCGGCGAGCGGCCGGGCTGCGTCGAGATCTGCCCGGTGGAGTGCCTGATCTACGGCAAGCGCGAGGAGCTGCTGACGCTGGCCCACGAGCGCATCGGCGCCTACCCGGGCCGCTACGTGGACCACGTCTACGGCGAGCACGAGGTCGGCGGCACGTCCTGGCTCTACATCGCCGGGCAGCCGTTCACCTCGCTGGGCTTCCCGGAGCTGGGCGAGCAGTCGCCCGCCCGCATCACCGAGAACATCCAGCACGGCATCTTCCGCCGCTTCATCGCGCCGGTCGCCCTGTACGCGACCCTGGCCCAGGTGATGTGGCTGGGCAGCCGCAAGGACGAGGTCGCCGCCGCGGCGAAGGGGGAGGACCACCATGAGTAGCCACGTCCACGCCGCCCCGATCCGCATGCGCTTCTTCACCCGCGGCACCTGGGTCCTGGTGGCCCTGATGGCCGTGGGCCTCGTGTTTGCCGCGGTGCGCTTCACCAAGGGCATCGGCGCGGTGACCAACCTCGACAACCAGTGGCCCTGGGGCATCTGGATCGCCATCGACATCGCCTGCGGCGTGGCCCTGGCCGCCGGCGGCTTCACCACCGCGGCGCTGGCCCACGTCTTCCACCGCGAGAAGTTCGAGCCCATCGTCCGGCCGGCCCTGATCACCGCGATGCTGGGCTACACCGTCGTGGTGATCGGCCTGCTGGCGGACCTCGGCCGCTACTACAACGTCTGGCACCCCATGGTGCCGTCGATGTGGTCGGGGCACTCGGTCCTGTTCGAGGTCGGCATCTGCGTCATGTTCTACCTGACGGTGCTGTACATCGAGTTTTTGCCCATGGTGACCGAGCGCTTCCGCGGCCGCGTCGCCCTGCCCGGGGCCCTGCGCCCGCTGAACGGGTTCGTCGAGGGCCTGCTGCGCCTCTTCGACCGCACGCTGGGGCGGATCATGTCCGTGTTCATCATCGCGGGCGTGGTGCTGTCCTGCATGCACCAGTCCTCGCTGGGCGCCCTGATGGTCATCGCCCCCTACAAGATGCACCCCCTGTGGTGGACGCAGGTGCTGCCGCTGC
This sequence comes from bacterium, assembly GCA_016719645.1. GTDB lineage: Bacteria > Krumholzibacteriota > Krumholzibacteriia > LZORAL124-64-63 > LZORAL124-64-63 > PNOJ01. The sequence goes on along the minus strand of JADJYS010000022.1, from coordinate 45,008 downwards.
TGTTCCTGCTGTCGGCGTTCTGCGTGGGCCCGTGCATGGTGATCTTCGAGTCCATGCTGGCCTCGCGCGCCTTCGGCCGCCGCCCCGAGATGGAAGTCCTGGGGCCGCTGTCGAAGATCCTGCCGGTGCTCTTGTTCTTCTTCATCAGCACCAAGGCCATGGACCTCGCCGTGCGCGGGCAGCTGTACCGCCTGGCCGACGGCAGCTGGCAGTCGGGCGTGTTCCTGGTCGAGATGGGCGTCGGCTTCGTGCTGCCGTTCCTGATGTTCTTCAGCTCGCGCGTGCGCCGCTCGCCCCGGCTGCTGTTCACCGCCGCGACGCTGGTGATCTTCGGCGTGGTGATGAACCGCATCGACGTCTTCCTGGTCGCCTTCCGGCCCGTCTACGCGACGAAGCACTACTTCCCGCACGTCGGCGAGCTGGCGATCACCACCGGCCTGATCGCGTTCCTGATCTTCGCCTACCGGTTCGTCGTCTTGAATTTCCCGGTGATGCACGTCGAAGCGCCGGCGTCCCCGCCGGGGAAGGAGGCCCCCCATGCGTAGCGCGTTGCTCGTGCTGGCCGCCCTGCTGCTGACCGCGGCGCCGTCCCTGGCCCGCCAGGAGCAGGGACTCGACTGCTCCCAGTGCCACGCCTGCGCGCAGCCCAGCAAGGCCGACCCCTGCCTCAAGCAGGCGAAGTGCCCGCGGCACGTCGAGACCGCCAAGCTGAAGGCCGACGAGGGCCCCGACGTGGTGATCCTGGACGACCTCGAGGACCTCTACGTCCCGGTCCGCTTCCAGCACCGCGCCCACGCGCGGATGGTGGCCATGGACAAGGGCTGCGAGACCTGCCACCACTACTCGCCGCCCAACTCGGCCCACCCCGCCTGCCGCGAGTGCCACCCCGCGGGCGCCCACGGCGAATCCCTGAAGCAGACCGGCCTCAAGGGCGCCTACCACCGCCAGTGCCTGGGCTGCCACAACGACTGGGACGGCGACACCAAGTGCGCCAACTGCCACGAGAAGAAGCAGGGCGGGCGCCTCGGCGGCGAGGCCACCGGCGTCTGCGAGCACAGCAACTACGAGCCCATCGAGATGAAGGAACTGATCGTCTTCTCGACCTCGTACGCCGCGGGCGACGTCGTGCCCTTCCACCACCGCAACCACGCCGAGAAGTACGAGCTCAACTGCTCGAGCTGCCACAAGGAGCAGAGCTGCGCCCGCTGCCACACCCACGGGGCCGAGTCGCACCCCATGGGCGAGCTGCAGAAGGTCAACCTCCACGACACCTGCTACCAGTGCCACGGCGAGCAGAACTGCAGCGAGTGCCACGGCCGCAAGGCCACCGACCTGTTCGACCACGCGTCGACGGGCTGGCCGCTGCAGTCCTACCACAGCAAGCTGCAGTGCCGGGCCTGCCACGGCGACGGCAGCATCTACGTGGCCCAGGACCGCACCTGCTCGTCCTGCCACGCCCAGGGCTGGGGGGCCGGCTTCGACCACGCGAAGGTGGGCGCGCCCCTGGACGACGTCCACGGGGAGCTGTCCTGCGAGGATTGCCACACCGCGGGGATGGGCAAGAAGCCCGACTGCGCCGGCTGCCACGACGACGGGCGCGTCTACGACCGCCGCCGGGGCTTCGGCCAGGGCTGAGGATTCTGAGTCACGGGCCGCCCCCTTGACAGGGGGCGGTCCACCCCTCATTCTGTGGGACAGCCTTTCGGGGCGGCATAGCCAAGTGGTAAGGCAACGGTCTGCAAAACCGTTATTCCCCGGTTCAAGTCCGGGTGCCGCCTCCAACTCCGACGACCGGCCTGCGGGCCGGTCGTTCTTTTTCCCGTCCAGTCGCCCCCCCTTCCGCCGATCACTACCGCCGGCGCGGCGCCGTTGACAGACGGCGCGCCGTGCTTGATGATCCGCGACGGCGCCGGGGTGGCGAAATTGGTAGACGCAAGGGACTTAAAATCCCTCGGAGCGTTGCTCCGTGCCGGTTCGAGCCCGGCCCTCGGCACCACTTACTTACAGGGGAGATCGACTTGCGCCTGGCCTTCCTCTCCATCGGCCGCCACATCCACACCGAGCGCTGGATCACCTGGTTCGTCGAACGCGGCCACGACTGCCACCTGCTGACCGTCCAGCCGGGGGAGGTGCCCGGCGTCACCGTCCACGACATCCGCGCCGGCGCGGGCCCGAAGCCCCTGCGCTACGCCGCCTCCCTGCGCGTCGTGCGCCGCCTGCTGGCCGACCTGCGTCCCGACCTGCTGAACACGCATTTTTTGACCGGCTACGGCTACTGGGGCCACTTCAGCGGCTGCCACCCCAACCTGCTGACCGTCTGGGGGGACGACGTCTACGTGACGCCGCACGAGTCGGCCCTGAAGCGCTGGCTGGCGTCCGCCGCCCTGCGCTCCTGCGACGCCCTGACCGGCGACTCCCGCGACATCCTGGACGCCGCCGTGCGGCTCGGCGCGCGCCCGGACCGCGCCTTCCGGGTGCTGTGGGGCGTGGACTTCGAGCGCTTCCGGCCCCAGGCGGCGGGGGAGTGGCGGCGCTCACAGGGCTTCGCCGACGGCGACTTCCTGGTCTTCTCGCCGCGCTCCTTCACGCAGCCCTACTACAACATCGACGTGGTGATCGCGGCCGCGGCCGCCGTGATGAAGCGCGAGCCGCGGGCCCGCTTCCTGTTCTCCGGCTACGAGGGCGACCCGGCCCCGTTCTGGGAGCGGGCCGAGCGCGCGGGCATCGGCGGCGTCACGCGCTTCCTGGGGCGCATCCCCCACGCGGAGTTCGCCACGGCCCTGAACGCCTGCGACGCCTTCGTCTCGGTGCCGTCGGTCGACGCCACGGCGGTCAGCCTGCTGGAGGCCATGAGCTGCGGCTGGGCCATCGTGGTCTCGAGCCTGCCGTCCTCCACGGAGTGGATCCGCGACGGGGAGACCGGCCTGGTGGTCCCGCCGCGCGACGCCGACGCGCTGGCGGCGGCCCTGCTGCGCCTGGCCTCCGAGCCGGAGCTGGGCCGACGCTGCGGCGCCGCGGCCCTGGAGCTGGCCCGGCGCGAGGCCGGCTTCGCCCAGAACATGGCCCACGTCGAAAATATCGTGCTCTCGCTGGTGCACGGGCGCGACGCCTGGCCCCGCGAGGTCGGGCTGCCGGCGCTGCGCGACGCGGCGGCCCGGCCGTGAAGCTGACCGTCGTCATCCCCACCCGCGACAAGCTGCCGCTGCTGCAGCGGACGCTGGCGGCCCTGGCCGCCCAGACCGCGCCCGCGCCGGACTGGGACCTCGTGGTGGTCGACGACGACGCCCGCGACGGCACCGCGGCCTGGCTGGCGGCCGCCCGCGCGACGTGGGGCGAGCGCCTGACCGTCGTCTCGCCGGGGCGCAACGTGGGCCGGGCCGCCGCCCGCAACCTCGGCGCGCGCGCCGCGACCGGCGAGGCGGTGCTCTTCCTGGACGACGACATCGTCGCGCCCCCGGACCTGCTGGCGGCGCACCTCGCCCTGCTGGCGCGCCACCCCGGAGATGGGACCATCGGGCTGGTGCGCACCGCGCCCGAGCTGATCGACGCCCCGCACTTCCGGTACCTCGACACCCGCGGCGTCGCCAAGGTCCCCGGCGACGAGGCGCCCGCGCGCTTCCTCGTCACCCAGAACACGGCCGTGCCGCGGGCCGCCCTGCTGGCGGTCGGCGGCTTCGACGAGGCCTACCGCGCCTACGGGTTCGAGGACATGGACCTCGGGTTCCGCCTCGAGGACGCCGGCGTCCGCTTCCGGCCGCTGCGCGCGCCGGTCCCCGAGCACGTCCACCACCACACCCTCGACCAGTGGCTGGCCAAGAAGCGGGAGTGCGGCCACGGCCCGCTGCAGCAGCTGGCCCGCCGCCACCCGCACCGCCTGCGCGAGATGCGCCTGGCGGTGCTGTTCGCGGATTCCGGCGGGCGCCCGCGCCGGCGCGGCCTGCGCCTGCCGGCCCGGCTGCTCGCCTGGAAGCTGCGCTTCCTCGCGGGCCACTGGCCCTGCGGCCCCGGCCACCGTCCCCGGGCCTTCCCCCTCTACGCCCGCTGCCTGGACCTGCTGGTGCTGACAACGTACTGTCTGGGACTGACAGATCCGGTGTCAGATCACCCGGCGCCCGGTGAAAGCTGACATCGTCACGCCAACATGACAGTCGCCGATGTCAGGCGCATCCGGGCGCCTTCGCGCTGATCTCATATCATATTATAATTCAATAAGATACAGCGCCGTCGATTCGCGGATCGTGGCACGCGCCTTGATACGCACCATCCGGTTAGCCACAATTCACGCTCCGGAAGGAAGGCGATCATGGGCAAGATCATCGGCATCGACCTGGGCACGACCAACAGCGTCGTGAGCGTCATGGAAGGCGGAGAACCCAAGGTCATCCCGAACAAAGAGGGCAACCGCACCACCCCGTCGGTGGTCGCGTGGAACAAGACCGGGGAGCGGCTGGTCGGCCTGCTGGCCAAGCGCCAGGCCGTGACCAACCCCGAGAACACCGTCTACTCGATCAAGCGCTTCATGGGCCGCAAGCACGCCGAGGTCGCCTCCGAGATGGGCGAGGTGCCCTACAAGGTCGTCGCGGGCCCCAACGGCGACGCCCGCGTCCGCACCACCGCCGGCGAGTTCGCGCCGCCCGAGATCTCGGCGATCGTCCTGCAGGCCCTGAAGCAGACGGCCGAGGAGTACCTGGGCGAGCCCGTGACCGCGGCGGTCATCACCGTGCCCGCCTACTTCAACGACAGCCAGCGCCAGGCCACCAAGGACGCCGGCAAGGTCGCCGGCCTCGAGGTCAAGCGCATCATCAACGAGCCGACCGCGGCCGCCCTGGCCTACGGCCTGGACAAGAAGAAGGAGGAGACGGTCGCCGTCTTCGACCTCGGCGGCGGCACCTTCGACATCTCGATCCTGGAGATCGGCGACGACGTCTTCAGCGTGCTGGCGACCAACGGCGACACCCACCTGGGCGGCGACGACTTCGACCAGGCCGTCGTCGAGCACCTCGTGGCGACGTTCCGCAAGGACGAGGGCATCGACCTGAGCAAGGACCCCATGGCCCTGCAGCGCCTGAAGGAGGCCGCCGAGCGCGCCAAGTGCGAGCTGAGCACCTCCGGCCAGACGGACATCAACCTGCCGTTCATCACGGCCGACCAGAACGGCCCCAAGCACCTGACCCTGACCCTGACCCGGGCCAAGTTCGAGTCGCTGGTCGACGGCCTGATCGAGCGCACCGTCCAGCCCTGCAAGTCCTGCCTGAAGGACGCCGGGCTGTCCCCGTCGGACATCGACGAGGTCATCCTGGTCGGCGGCTCGTCCCGCATCCCGGCCGTCCAGGCCCGCGTCAAGGAGCTGTTCGGCCGCGAGCCGAACCGCTCGGTCAACCCGGACGAGGTCGTGGCCATGGGCGCCGCGATCCAGGGCGGCGTGCTGGGCGGCGACGACCTGGGCGTGGTGCTGCTGGACGTGACGCCGCTGACGCTCGGCATCGAGACGCTGGGCGGCGTGCGCACGGCCCTCATCGAGCGCAACACCACCATCCCGACCAAGAAGAGCCAGGTCTTCTCGACCGCGGCCGACAGCCAGGACACCGTCGAGATCCACGTGCTGCAGGGCGAGCGCGAGATGGCCGTCGACAACAAGACCATCGGCCGCTTCCAGCTCACCGGCATCCCGCCGGCGCCGCGCGGGATCCCCCAGATCGAGGTGGCCTTCGACATCGACGCCAACGGCATCCTGTCGGTCAGCGCCGTGGACAAGGCGACCGGCAAGCAGCAGTCGATCCGCATCCAGGCCTCCAGCGGTCTGAACGAGAGCGAGATCAAGCGCATGGTCCAGGACGCGGAGGCCCACGTCGGGGAGGACAAGCGCAAGCGCGAGCTCATCGACGCCCGCAACCACGCCGACGGCGCCTGCCACCAGGTCACCAAGAGCCTGCAGGACCTCGCGGACGACATCGACGACGACCTCAAGCAGGAGGTCGAGACCCGCCTGAAGGCCGTCCAGGAGACGGTCAAGGGCGACGACGCCGAGGTGATCAAGGCCGCCACCGACGCCCTGATGCAGTCGATGCAGAAGCTGGCGGAGAAGGCCTACGAGAAGGCCTCGGCCCAGCCCAAGGCCGAGGACGGCCCCGTCCAGGGCGGCCCGGACGAGCCGGCCGCCGGCCGCGGCAAGAAGGGCGGAGCCGACTCGGTCGACGCCGACTACGAGGTCGTCGACGACTGACCCCGCCGCTGCCCGTAAATGATGACTGGGCCGGTGGATAGCCGGCCCAGTCTCATGTCGGCGGTAAACTGGAGTAAAAAGGGAAGATTAATCTTGACACCCGGTGGGCGGTACCCTAGAATTCTTGCGGTCGTGATAATGAATACAAGATTCAGAGTCACGAAAGCGGGAACCTGAGCCCGCACGGAGCGTTCAGAAGTCCACACGATCGGCGGCAGCGGGCCGGGAAGCCGGCAGGGCGGGCGGAGCGAGGAGGACGAACGTGTACGAGATCGAACTGAGCAGTGACCGTCGCGAAGACTCCAGTCTGCAGCACTACCTGCAGACGATCGGCCAATACAAGCTGCTGACCAAGGAAGAGGAGTTCGAACTGGCCCGCCGGATCCGCGCCGGCAGCAAGGAGGCGCTCGACCACCTGGTCAACGCCAACCTGCGCTTCGTGGTGAGCGTGGCCAAGAAGTTCCTCAACCAGGGCCTCAGCTACATGGACCTGATCGCCGAGGGCAACATCGGCCTGATCACGGCCGCGAAGCGCTTCGACGAGCGCCGCGACTTCCGGTTCATCAGCTACGCCGTGTGGTGGATCCGCCAGGCCATCCAGAAGGCCATCGCGGAGCAGACCAACACCGTGCGCCTGCCCATCAACCGCACCCAGCAGGCCCAGCGCATGAAGAAGGCGGCCCAGCGCCTGGAGCAGAAGCACCACCGCAAGGCCGACGAGGAGGAGATCGCCACCGAGCTCGGCCTCACGACGCGCAAGATGAACCAGATCCGCAACGCCAGCCGCCCGCTGGCCAGCCTCGACGAGAGCGTCTACGAGGAGGAGGGCGTGACCCTCGCCGACACGCTCACCGACCCGGACGCCCTGTCGCCGGAGTCCCACTTCGTCGAGGGCGAGATGCTCAAGGAGATGGAGGCCGCCCTGGGGCTGCTCTCGCCGCGGGAGCGCAGCATCATCGTGCGCTACTACGGGATCGGGGAGGACGAGCCCCAGTCCCTGGAGGTCATCGGTCAGGACATCGACCTCAGCCGGGAGCGGGTGCGGCAGATCCGCAACCAGGCCCTCGGCAAGATCCGGCAGGCCGTGGCCGGCGGCCGCCTGGTCGACTATTTGTCCTGAAAGGGTTGACAGGTCCGCCGTGGGGGCCTAGTTTCGGCGACGCGCAGGCTTGCCCTGCCGGACAGTGGGCGATTAGCTCAGTTGGCTAGAGTACTTGCTCGACACGCAAGGGGTCACTGGTTCGAATCCAGTATCGCCCACCATTCAGCTGTCAAGGATGAGGTGGCCCCCGGGATCACCTCATCTTTTTAAGTACCCAGGAATTTTTTCCGCGCCGCCGCGGCGGCGCCGACCCAGGAGCGCAGCCATGGCCCAGTTCTCCCTGACCCTGCCCGACGGTTCCGTCCAGCGCGCCGAGGCCGGCGCCTCGTTCCGCGACGTGGTGGGAGGGATCGGCGCGGGCCTGCTGCGCAACGCGCTGGCCGTCACCCACGCCGGGCGCCACTACGCGCTCGAGGACGCGGTGCCGGGGGACGGCTCCCTCGCCGTCATCACCCGCGACTCGGCCGAGGGCCTCGACGCCCTGCGCCACTCGGCCGCCCACCTGCTGGCCTGGGCCGTGCAGGACCTCTTCCCGGAGACGAAGTTCGCCTTCGGCCCCCCGGTGGAGAACGGCTTCTACTACGACTTCGACCGCGAGCAGCCCTTCACCGACGAGGACCTCGCCCGCATCGAGGCGCGCATGGTCGAGCTCGCCGCGACCAGGGTGCCGGTGCTGCGCCGCGAGATCGAGGCGGGCGAGGCGCGCGCGCTGTTCTCGGCCCAGCCCTACAAGCTGGAGCAGATCGAGAGCCTGGGCGACGTCAAGCTGTCGGCCTACGCCATGGGCGGCTTCACGGACCTCTGCGAGGGCCCGCACGTGCCGGACACCTCGGAGCTCAAGGCGGTCAAGCTGCTGAACATGGCCGGCGCCTACTGGCGCGGCGACAGCGCCAACCGCCAGCTGCAGCGCATCTACGGCACGGCCTTCTTCAAGAAGAAGGACCTCGACGCCCACCTGCAGATGCTCGAGGAGGCCCGCCGCCGGGACCACCGCCGGCTGGGCCGCGAGCTGGACCTCTACGGCATCATGGACGAGGCGGGCCCCGGCCTCTCCTTCTGGTTCCCGCGCGGCGACATCCTGCGCGACGAGATCATCTCCTACTGGAAGCAGGTCCACCGCCGCGACGGCTACGTCACGGTGACGACCCCGCACATCTCCCAGGCCGACCTCTGGGACACCTCGGGCCACATGCAGTTCTACCGCGAGAACATGTACGTCTTCGAGCAGGACGGCCGCCCGCACGTCGTCAAGCCGATGAACTGCCCCGGCCACATCCTGATCTACAAGCGCAAGAAGCGCAGCTACCGCAACCTGCCGGTGCGCTACGCCGAGCTGGGCACCGTCTACCGCGCCGAGCTGAAGGGGACCCTGCACGGCCTGATGCGCGTGCGCGGCTTCACCCAGGACGACGCCCACATCTTCTGCACCCCCGACCAGCTCGAGCACGAGGTGAACAACGTCCTGGTGCTGACCCGCGAGATCCTCGGCGCCTTCGGCTTCAAGGAGTTCAAGGTCGAGCTGTCGGTCCGCGACCCGCAGAACAAGGACAAGTACGCCGGCACGGACGAGGAGTGGGAGATGGCGGAGCGCGCGCTGGTGCGCGCCATCGACGCCCACGCCTTCGCCTACACCCGCGAGGAGGGCGAGGCGGTCTTCTACGGCCCCAAGATCGACATCAAGCTGATCGACGCCCTGGGCCGCAAGTGGCAGGCCACGACCGTCCAGTTCGACTTCAACCTGCCGCGCCGCTTCGACGTGACCTACGTCGACCAGGACGGGCAGGAGAAGTTCGTCTACATGGTGCACCGGGCGATCATGGGCTCCCTGGAGCGCTTCATCGGCATCCTGACCGAGCACTTCGCGGGGGACTTCCCCCTCTGGCTGGCCCCGGAGCAGTGCCGGATCCTGTCCGTCAGCCGCGACCAGCACGCCTACGCCGGGGAGGTCGCCGCCCGGCTGACCGCCGCCGGCCTGCGGGCCCAGGCCGACGTCCGGGAGGAGAAGATCGGCCACAAGATCCGCGACGCCGAGACCATGCGCGTGCCCTACATGCTGGTGGTGGGGGGCAAGGAGCAGGCGGCCGGGTCGGTGGCCGTCCGCACCCGCCACGGGGGGGACCAGGGGGTCCAGGAAGTGGGGGCCTTCGCCGCCGCCAGGCTTGACGAGATCGCCCGCAAGCAGTAGATTGGACCCTGCGGCCGGACCACCGGCCGCCACATCTCGAGCCAAGCAGAGGCCGGTCCTCTCACCGTTTCGCCCGCCCTCGCGGCGGGAACGGTTGTGCGCACATCGCGGCGGACCGTCATGTCCGCCATTTTTGCGTGGCCCGTCGCCGCGCGGTCTTATCAGGAGGTTGGGCGATCAAAGAGGACAAGACGCTCCGGGTCAACCGCATGATCCGCATCCCCCGGGTGCTCGTGGTCGACGAGAACGGCGAGCAGTTGGGCGTGCTGGACACTCGCGAGGCCCAGATCCTGGCCGAGGACCGGGGTCTCGACCTGGTGGAAGTGGCTCCGACCGCGAGGCCGCCCGTCTGCCGCATCATGGACTACGGCAAGTTCAAGTACGAGCAGAGCAAGAAGGCCAAGAAGGCGCGCCAGCAGTCGCACGTCACGAAGGTCAAGACGATCAAGTTCCGTCCCAAGACCGACGACCACGACTACGACTTCAAGAAGGAGCACATCGTCGAGTTCCTCCAGAAGGGCAACAAGGTCAAGGTCATCATGCAGTACCGCGGGCGCGAGATGTCCCACATGGACCTGGGCATCGAGTTCCTGAAGGAGCTGGTCGAGGACGTCGCGGAATTCGGCAAGCCCGAGAGCCGGCCGACCCAGGAGGGTCGCACGGTCAGCCTGATCCTGATGCCCCTGAAGGGCGAGTAGGGATCGACAATGCAGCGACGGGGGCGGCGAGGCGCAGCCGCTCCGGTCATGGTCACGCGCCGCGTCCGAAAGGTGAGACATCATGAAGGGTCCGAAGATGAAGACCAACCGGTCCGCCGCGAAGCGCTTCAAGCGCACCGGCTCCGGCGGCATCAAGCGCGGTCACGCCTATGCCGGCCACCTGTTCACGGCCAAGAGCCCGAAGCGCAAGCGCAACCTGCGCAAGTCGGCGATGCTCGACCAGGCCGACCTGGGCCGCGTCGACCGGATGCTGGCCGGCAAGTAGCCGCGGCGCCGCCCCGGCGGCGACGGACAGGATTCCACAACCCGATCAGGAGATAGAGACATGTCGAGAGCGACGAACAACCCCGCGGCGCGCGCGAAGCGCAACAAGGTGATGAAGCAGGCCAGCGGGAACGTGGCCGGCCGCGGCAACCAGTTCCGCATGGCCCGCCAGCAGGTCGAGCGCGGGCTCGTGTCCGAGTACCGCGACCGCAAGCGGCGCAAGCGGGACTTCCGGCGCCTCTGGATCATCCGCATCAACGCGGCGGCCCGCATCCACGGGCTCAGCTACAGCCACCTCATCAACGGCCTCAAGAAGGCCAGCATCGAGATCGACCGCAAGCAGCTGGCCGACCTCGCCGTCCGCGACATGGCCAGCTTCGCCAAGCTGGCCGAAGCGGCACGCGCCGCGCTGTAGACGCGCACGACGAGGAGGTACCATGCAGGAGACGCTGGAGCGCCTGCGCGCCGAGGGCCGCGCCCTGATCGGGGACGCGGACTCGGAGCAGGCCATCGAGCAGGTGCGGGTCGCGCTGTTCGGGCGCAAGGGGTCGCTGACCGCGCTGCTGCGCGGCTTGCGCGAGCTGCCCGACGCCGAGCGCCCCGCCGCGGGCGCCGCCCTCAACGAGCTGAAGCAGGAGCTCGAGGCGGCTCTGGAGCTCAAGACCGAGGGCCTGCGGTCGGCCGGGGACACGGCCGCCGGGGCCGGCGCGGACCTGAGCCTGCCCGGCACGCCGCCCGCCCCCGCGGGCTCGCTGCACCCCCTGCCGGCGATCGTGCGCGAGGTCTGCGACATCTTCCACGGCATGGGCTTCAGCGTGGCCGACGGCCCGGACGTCGAGCTCGACTGGTACAACTTCACGGCCCTGAACTTCCCGGACGACCACCCGGCCCGCGACAGCCAGGACACCTTCTACATCGACGACAAGCTGCTGCTGCGCACGCAGACCTCGCCGGTGCAGGTGCGCTACATGGAACAGCACCGCCCGCCGCTGGCCATCGTCGCCCCGGGGCGCGTGTACCGCAACGAGGCCGCGGACGCCTCGCACGCCGCCGAGTTCTTCCAGATCGAGGGCCTCTGCGTGGACAAGGACGTCACGCTGGCCGACCTCAAGACCACCGTGCGCGAGTTCCTGCGCCTGCTCTACGGCGCCGACTGCACCATCCGCTTCCGGCCGCACTTCTTCCCCTTCACCGAGCCTTCGGTGGAGGTGGACATGCGCTGCTTCGCCTGCGGCGGCCAGGGCTGCGGCGTCTGCGGCCGCACGGGCTGGATCGAGATCATGGGCGCCGGCATGGTGCACCCCAACGTGTTCGCCGCCGCCGGCTACGAGCGCGACGCGTACACGGGCTTCGCCTTCGGGCTGGGGATCGACCGCATCGCCATGCTGCGCTACGGCATCGACGACATCCGCCTGCTCTACGAGAACGACCTGCGCTTCCTCCATCAGTTCCGGGGTGTGCGGTGAAGATCAGTCTGAACTGGCTGCGCGACTTCGTGACGTGGGACTGGACCCCCGAGGAGCTGGCCCACCGGCTGACCATGGCCGGCCTCAACGTCGAGTCCGTGACCCCCTACGTGCGGGAGTTCCCCGGCGTCGTCGTCGCGCGGGTGACCGACTGCCGGCGCCATCCCGACGCCGACAAGCTCAGCCTCTGCACGGTCGACGACGGCGCGGGCGAGCCGCTGCAGGTCGTCTGCGGCGCCGCCAACGTGCAGGCGGGGCAGGACGTGCTGCTGGCGCGCGTCGGGGCCGTCCTGCCGGGCGACCTGCGCATCCGCAAGTCCAAGATCCGCGGCGTGGAGTCGCACGGCATGATCTGCTCGGCCGCCGAGTTGCAGCTCGCCCAGCAGAGCGAGGGCATCCTGGTCCTGGAGGGCGCCCCCGCCCCGGGCACGGCCGCCGACGAGCTGATCGGCTGCCGCGACACCGTGCTGGACATCGAGGTGACGCCCAACCGGCCCGACTGGCTCAGCCACTTCGGCGTCGCCCGCGAGGTGGCGGCCATCTCCGGCCACCTCCTGGACGGGCCCGCCCTGTGGTCGCCCCCCAAGACGGGGGGGGACCGCCCCGACTTCCCGGTCGAGATCGCCGACTTCGCCGACTGCCCCCGCTACACCGCCCACGTGGCGCGCGGGGTGAAGATCGGCCCGTCCCCGCGCTGGCTCCAGGACCGCCTGCTGGCGGTGGGCGCGCGCCCCATCAACAACGTCGTGGACGTCACCAACTACGTGATGCTGGAGCTGGGCCAGCCCCTGCACGCCTTCGACCTCAAGAAGCTGTCGGGCAACCGGCTGTCCGTCCGGCGCGGCAAGCCCGGCACCCGGCTGCTCACCCTCGACGGCGTCGACCGCGAGCTGACGGCCGACGACCTGCTGATCGCCGACGCCGCGGGGCCGGTCGCCCTGGCCGGCGTGATCGGCGGCGCCGACTCCCAGGTCGACGTCAACACGGTGGAGATCCTGCTCGAGAGCGCCTACTTCGACCCCGGCGCCGTGCGCCGCGGCGCCCGGCGCCACCAGCTGTCCACCGAGGCCTCCTACCGCTTCGAGCGCGGCGCCGACTGGGACGCGGTGGAGGACGCCGCGCACCGCGCCCTGCACCTCTTGCAGGAGCTGGCCGCGGCGCGCATCGACCCCACCGTCGTGGACCGGCAGAACCCGGACCGCCGCGAGCCGGCGCCGCTGACCATCCGCGTCGCCCAGGCCAACCGCCTGCTGGGCACGGAGCTCTCGATGTCCGAGATGCTCGCGTACCTGCAGTCGATCGGGCTGAAGTCGCAGCCGGTGGGCCGCAGCGGCGGCCGCCAGGGCGGCGACGGCAAGTTCATGGTGACCGTCCCGAGCTTCCGCCGGGACCTGCACGAGGAGGTCGATCTCATCGAGGAGATCGCCCGCATGCACGGTTTCGACAACATCGCCGACGGCGCGGCCTTCCGCGGCGGCGCCGGCGTCCGGCGGCGCCCGCAGGACGAGCTGGCCGAGACCGCGCGCGGCTACCTGGCCGCGGTCGGCTACAGCGAGATCGTCACCAGCTCGTTCATGGAGCGCGCCGACCTCGACCGCCTCGGCCTGACCGCCGCCGACCCCCGGCGCGAGATGCTGGCCGTGCGCAACCCGCACTCCGGGTCCGAGACGCTGCTGCGCACGACCCTGGTGCCGTCGCTGCTGCGCATCGCCCGCCACAACGTGAACGCCGACCGCGAGCTGCCCTTCCGGCTGTTCCAGCTCAACAAGGCCTTCCTGCCCGGCGGCCGCCGGCCGGCCGAGGTCCGCCACGAGGACGAGCGCCGCCTGCCCCAGGAGACCTGGACGCTGCAGGCCGCCGTGGTCGGCCGCGGCGACCGCGTGCTGGGCGACGCCGACGCCGGCCTGCTGGAGATCAAGGGCCTGGTCGAGGCGCTGTCGGCCCAGCTGCGGCTCCCGCTGACGCTGGTCCCCCAGGACGTCGAGTCCTACCTGCAGCCGGGCTGCCAGTGGGAAATCCGCGACGAGCGGGGCGCGGCCGCGGGCTCGGCCGGGCTCGTCGCCCGCAAGGTCCTGCGGGACATGGACCTGGATGCGCCGGTCGCCCTGTGCGAGGTGGAGCTCGGCAACCTGGACCTCGCGCCGGCGGCGCCGCGTTTCACCCCCTTCGTCCGCTTCCCGGCCGCCAAGCGGGACCTGTCGCTGCTGGTGCCCGACGGGGTCGGGTACGACCGGGTGCAGGAGGTCGTGCGGGAGGCCGCCGGACCCCTGCTGCAGTCCTGCGTCCTGTTCGATGTCTACCGCGGCAGCGGCCTGGGGGAGGGGCGCGCCGCCTTCGGAATTCGCTTGAAGTTCCAGAGTGCCAAGGGTAGCCTCCAGGGCAAGGCCGTCGATGCGGCCGTCGATGCCGTGACCGCGGCCCTGGCCCGGACCTTGAATGTTGAGTTGAGGGGATAGCCGCAGCTTCGGGTGAACGATGAGGCTGCCAGCTCAACTGGAAGGCGATCCAAGAGATGCAGGATAACAGCTTCGAGCTGTTGGAAGCGAAAGTCATGACCGCCGTCCGGCGGATCCAGGAGCTCAAGGCCGAGAACGAGGCCCTGGCCGGTCGACGGGACGAGCTTGAGAGGCTGGTCGAAGCCCTCAAGGATCAGGTGAGCCGGACCCAGGAGGAACTCTCCGCAGTCCGGCAGCAGGCCGCGGTTGTCGCCCGTTGGGAGGACAAGCGCCGGCTCATCGAGGAGAAGGTGGGAGGCCTCCTGGAGACGCTCGAGTCCATCGACTGACCACCGGGTCGGCCGCGCCAGGGGCGCGGGACGAGGTCGGGCGCCCAGGTTGCCGGAGCCGTCGGAAAGTGCACAGGATGACCGATCCCCGAAGCGTGACGGTGTCCATCTACGGCCGCGACTACACCCTCAAGGGTGAGGCCGAACCGGCTTATGTCCAGAAGGTCGCGGCCCTGGTCGACCAGAAGATGCGCGAGATCGCGGACCAATCCGCCCTGGCCTCCACCAGCAAGGTGGCGATCCTGGTCGCGGTGAATCTGGCCGACGAGTTGTTGCGGGAACGTCAGAAGCATCAGCAGGCCCTGTCCCAGCTCGACGAGCGGACGGGGCAGATCACCGCGTTCCTGGACAAGGAGATGGAGAAGCTCTGAGGATCGCCGGAAAGGATTCCCTGCCTGGCCCGTGATGTGTCGCGTTCATTGAGCCAACACTGACGACCTGGGATTCCGGAGTTCCGTCCCCTAGGCAAGCCCGAAGGGCCGGACAGGAGACCCGACCTGAAGCAATGGTTCAATTGCTTCCGGCCACACGACCCGGCGGGGAATCTCGATCCCCACGTCATCGTCGACGGCACTCGGCCCCCCCTCTTTTTCCTTCCGTTCCCGGAAGGAGATACATCATGTCGACGATCCTGATCGCTGCGGGCGGCGCGCTGTTGGCGGCCGCCAGCCTCGCGGCCGGCTGGTTCCTGCACAAATCCCGCTACGACCGCCTCAACGGCGACGCCGAGCAGCGCAGCGCGCGGGTCCTGGACGAGGCCCGCCGCGAGGCCCAGAGCGTCCTGAAGTCCGCCGAGCTGAGCGCCCGCGAGGAGCTGTTCCAGTCCCGCCGGCGCTTCGAGACCGAGACCGAGGACACCCGCCGCGAGCTGGCCAAGCGCACCGAGTTCCTCGACCAGCGCGACGCCGGCCTCGACAAGAAGGTCGCCTACATCGACCAGAAGGAAGCCAAGCTCGAGAAGCGCGACCAGGAGCTCAAGGCCGGGCTCGACGAGGTCGCCGCGATGCGCGAGGACGTCGCCCGGCTGCAGCAGGAGCAGCGCCAGCGGCTCGAGCAGATCGCCGGCCTGAGCGCCGAGAAGGCGCGCCAGCAGCTCGAGGAGAAGATGATCGCCGAGGCCCGGATGAACGCGGCCCGGACCGTCAAGGAGGTCCGGGAGGACGCCGAGCGGCGGGCCCGCCGCGAGTCGCAGCGGATCATCGGCATGGCCGTGCAGCGCTACGCCTCGGAGCACATCGCCGAGATGTCGGTCTCGGTCGTCGACCTGCCCAACGACGACATGAAGGGGCGGATCATCGGGCGCGAGGGCCGCAACATCCGCGCCTTCGAGATGGCCACCGGCGTCGACGTGATCATCGACGACACCCCCGAGGCGGTGATCATCTCCGGCTTCGACCCGGTCCGCCGGGAGATCGCCTGCCAGTCGCTGCAGCAGCTCATCCGCGACGGCCGCATCCACCCGGGCCGCATCGAGGAGGTCGTCCAGAAGACCACCGCCGAGATGCAGGAGCGCGTGCGCGAGCTCGGCGAGCAGGCCTGCCTCGAGCTCGGCCTCGCCAACGTCAACCCCCAGCTGCACCCCTACATCGGGCGGCTGCACTACCGCACCAGCTACGGCCAGAACCTCCTGCTGCACAGCAAGGAGGTGGCGGCGATCTCGGCGATGATCGCCGGCGAGCTCGGGCTCGACCCCAAGCTCGCCCGCCGCTGCGGCTTCCTGCACGACATCGGCAAGGCCGCCGACCACGAGGTCGACGGCCCCCACGCCCTGATCGGCGGCAAGCTGCTGCGCAAGCTGGGGGAGGCCGCCGCGGTGATCAACGCCGTCGAGGGCCACCACCAGGACGTCGACGCGGAGTCGGTCTACACCTTCCTGACCTCGGCCGCCGACGCGATCTCGGCGTCGCGCCCGGGCGCCCGCCGCGAGAGCCTGGACAACTACGTCAAGCGCCTGGAGAGCCTCGAGCGGATCGCCGACAGCTTCGAGGGCGTGGAGAAGTCCTACGCGATCCAGGCCGGGCGCGAGGTGCGCATCCTGGTCAACCACAGCCTGGTCTCGGACGCCGAGGCGGTCGTGCTGGCCGAGGAGATCAGCCGCCGCGTCGAGGGCGAGCTGGAGTACCCCGGGCAGATCAAGATCATGGTGCTGCGGGAGACGCGCGCCGTCGCTTTCGCCCGCTGACGGAGGTCCACCGATGACGAGCCAGTGCCTCGCCGGCGCCGCGGTCCGCGACGCGGTGTTCGCCGACCTGCGCGCCCGGTGCGCCGCCACGGGGCTGCGCCCCGGCCTGGCGGTGATCCTGGTCGGCGACGACCCCGCCTCGCAGGTCTACGTGCGCAGCAAGGGCAAGGCCTGCGAGTCCCTGGGCTTCCACAGCGAGACCCACCGCCTGCCGGCCGACGCCGCCGAGCCCGAGCTGCTCGCGCTGGTGGCGCGCCTGAACCGCGATCCGGCGATCCACGGCATCCTGGTGCAGGTCCCCCTGCCGTCCCACCTCTCGGCCGCGCGCGTGCAGGCCGCCGTGGATCCCGCGAAGGACGTCGACGGATTCCACCCGGAGAACCTCGGCCGCCTGCTGGCCGGCGCGCCGGGGTTCGTGCCCTGCACGCCGCTGGGCGTCTCGGTGCTGCTCGCGCACTACGGCATCGACGTCGCCGGCCGCCACGTCGCGATCGTCGGGCGCAGCGTCATCGTGGGCCGCCCCCTGGCCATGCTGCTGTCGCGCAAGGGCGACGGGGGAGACGCCACCGTCACGTTGTGCCACTCGCGCACGCCGGACCTGGCGGCCGTCACCTCGGCCTGCGGGATCGTCGTCGCCGCGCTGGGCGCGCCGGCCTTCCTCGACCGCCGCCACGTGGCGCGCGGGGCCGTGGT
This sequence comes from bacterium, assembly GCA_016719645.1. Taxonomy (GTDB): domain Bacteria; phylum Krumholzibacteriota; class Krumholzibacteriia; order LZORAL124-64-63; family LZORAL124-64-63; genus PNOJ01. The sequence goes on along the minus strand of JADJYS010000022.1, from coordinate 27,389 downwards.
CGTGGACGTCGGCATCAACCGCATCGACGACCCGGAAGCCCCGAAGGGACAGCGCCTGGTCGGCGACGTCGCGCCCGAAGCCCTCGACGGCTGGGCCTCGGCCTACACGCCGGTGCCCGGCGGGATCGGCGTGATGACGATCGCCATGCTCATGCGCAACACCTACGAGGCCGCGGCCGGCCGGGGGGCGCGGGCGTGAGCGTCGGCGCGATCCCGGACGCGGCGCGCGCGGACCTGGCCGCGGCGATGGCCGCCGACCGCCGCCTGGTCGAGGCGGCCCTGCGGCGCCACCTCGCGCCGGCGCCGGGGTTCCCGCCGCGGCTGCGCCGGGCGATGGCCCACTCGCTGCTCGGCGGCGGCAAGCGCCTGCGGCCCCTGCTGCTGCTGTGGGCCCACGACGCCCTGCGCGCGCGGGGCGCTTCCCCGCGCGCGGACGCCCTGACGGCGGCGGCCGCGCTCGAGATGATCCACACCTACTCGCTGATCCACGACGACCTGCCGGCCATGGACGACGACGACCTGCGCCGCGGCCGGCCCACCTGCCACGTCGCCTTCGACGAGGCGACCGCCATCCTGGCCGGCGACGGCCTGCAGGCCCTGGCCTTCGGCCTCCTGGCCGGCATCCCGCGACGCGGCGCCGACCTGGTCGGGATCGTCGCCTCGGCGGCGGGGCCCGCGGGCATGGTCGGCGGCCAGCAGGAGGACCTCGACGCGGCCGGCCGGCCCCTGACCGGGGCCCTGGTGCGGCGCATCCACGCGGGCAAGACGGCCCGGCTCATCGGCGCCCCGCTGGCCATGGGCGCCCTGCTGGCCGGCTGCGGCCCCGCGACGGTGGCCGCCGCCGATCGGGCCGGCCGCGACCTGGGGCTGGCCTTCCAGGCGGCTGACGACCTGCTCGATGTGGAGGGGGCCACCGCGGACCTGGGCAAGACCGCCGGCAAGGACGCGGACCAGGACAAGGCCACCTGGGTCCGGCTGGAGGGCGTCGCGGCGGCGCGGGCCCGCACCGCCCGCCTGGGGCGCGGCGGCACCCGCCGCCTGCGGGAGCTGCTGCCCGCGGATCCGCGGGGCGAGCGCCTGCTGGCGCTGGTCCGCCTGCTCTGGGAGCGCGACCGCTGACCAAGCTTCGGTTGCGGCCCGCACCCGGGCCGGGCTATGTTCTGTGCCTGTTGGCGCCCGGGCCGTCGCCCGGGCGGCGCCACCCCAGCCAGCGCCGGTCCGCCGGCCGATGGGACCGATGAAGCGCATCCTGGACAAGCTCGACCTCCCCGGCGACCTCGCCGGCCTGGCGCCCGCCCAGCTGGACGAGGTCTGCGCCGAACTGCGCGACGAGATCATCACCACCGTGGCCTCGACCGGCGGCCATCTCGGCGCCAGCCTCGGGGTGGTCGAGCTGACGGTGGCGCTGCACCACGTCTTCCGCTCCCCGCGCGACAAGATCGTCTGGGACGTGGGCCACCAGGCCTACGGCCACAAGCTGCTGACCGGGCGGCGGGCCGCCTTCGGGACCCTGCGCCAGGAGGCGGGGGTGAGCGGCTTCCCCAAGCGCTGCGAGAGCGTCCACGACCAGTTCGGGGTGGGGCACGCCAGCACCTCGATCAGCGCCGCGCTGGGCTTCGCCAAGGCCCGCGACCTGCGCGGCGGCGACGAGTCCGTCATCGCCGTCATCGGCGACGGCGCCCTGACCGGCGGCCTGGCCTACGAGGGGCTGAACAACGCGGGCCAGCTGCAGTCGGACCTCATCGTCGTCTTGAACGACAACGCGATGAGCATCTCCCCGAACGTCGGGGCCATCGCCAAGTACCTGACGAAGATCACCTCCGGCCAGGTGTACACGCGCTTCGAGGCCGACCTGTGGAACATGCTGGGCATGCTGCCCCGCGGGCAGCTCGCCCAGAAGCTGGCGAGCCGCATCAAGGAAGGCCTCAAGCAGGTCGTGGTGCCGACCATCCTGTTCGAGGAGCTGGGTTTCAGCTACTTCGGCCCCATCGACGGCCACGACCTGCCGCTGCTGGTGCAGACCCTGCAGGCGGTGCGCAAGCTCAAGGGGCCCGTGCTGATCCACGTCGTGACCCAGAAGGGCAAGGGCTACGCCTTCGCGGAGGAGGACCGGGCCCGCTACCACGGCGTCGGCAAGTTCGACAAGGCTGCGGGGCTGAAGCCGTCGGTGTCCTCGTCGCCCAGCTTCACCGACGCCTTCAGCCGCGCCATGGTGGAGGCGGCGGCGGCCGACCCGCGGGTCGTGGCCATCACCGCGGCCATGCCCGAGGGCACCGGCCTCAAGGCCTTCCGCGAGCGCCACCCGGACCGCTTCTTCGACGTCGGCATCGCCGAGCAGCACGCCGTCACCTTCGCCGCCGGCCTGGCCTGCGCCGGCATGCGCCCCGTGGTCGCGGTCTACTCCACGTTCCTGCAGCGGGCCTACGACCAGGTCATCCACGACGTGGCGCTGCAGAAGCTGCCGGTGGTCTTCGCCGTCGACCGCGGCGGGGTCGTGGGGGAGGACGGGCCGACCCACCACGGCGCCTTCGACCTCAGCTACCTGCGGGCGGTCCCGAACCTGGTGCTGATGGCGCCGCACGACGACCTGGAGCTGCGGCGCATGCTCGCCACGGGCCTGGCCCGCGACGACGGCCCGAGCGCGCTGCGCTACCCGCGCGGCGCCTGCCCCGCCCACGAGCCGCCGGCCGCGGCGACGCCGCTCGAGATCGGCCGCGCCGAGGTCCTGCGCGAGGGCCGCGACGCCTGGCTGCTCGCCGCCGGCAGCATGGTGGCGCCCTGCCTCGAGGCGGCGGCGCTGCTGGAGGCCTCCGGCCTGTCGGTCGGCGCGGTCAACATGCGGTTCATCAAGCCGCTGGACGTCGAACTGCTGCGCCGCCTGCTGGTCCCGGGCGTCCTGGTGGTGACGGTCGAGGAGAACTCCATCGTGGGCGGCCTGGGGGCCGCCGTGCTGGAGTGGGCGGCGGCGCGGGGCGGCGACGGCCTGCCCGACGTGATGACGCTCGGCCTGCCCGACCGCTTCCTCGACCAGGCCTCGCGGGACGCGATCCTGCACGGCGTCGGCCTCGACGCGGCGGCCATCGCGGACCGCGTCCGCCTGCGCTGCCGCGCGGGACGGGCCCGCGCGGCCACTTGACCAGACAGGCGGCCGACATGCCGATCCGGAGACTGGGTCTGTTCGGGAATCCGGCGAAGCCGGAGATCGCGGCGGCCGTGGCCGAGGCCGCGGACTGCTGCCGGCGGGCCGGCGTGCCGCTGCTGGCCGCGGCCGACCTCGCGCGCTTCGCGCCGGGCGTCGAGTCCGTCGCCGACGACGTGCTGCCCGACCGCTGCGACGTCGTCGTCGCCTTCGGCGGCGACGGGACCATGCTGCGCGCGGCCCGCACCATCGGCCACCGCCCGACGCCCCTGCTCGGGATCAACCTGGGCTCGCTGGGCTACCTCACCGACGTCCCCCTGGGGGAACTCGTCCCCAGCCTGGAACAGCTGTTCACCGGGTCCTACACCGTGACCGAGCGCTCGCGCATCCGCGGGCTGGTCCGGCGCGACGGGCGGGACTTCGTCGAGCTGGAGGCCCTCAACGATCTCGTGGTCAACATGGGCCCCCTGCCGCGCGCCCTGCTTCTGGAGCTGCGCATCGACCAGGTGACGCTGGGCCGCTTCCTGGGCGACGGCCTGATCGTCAGCACGCCGACGGGCTCCACGGCCTACAACCTGTCCGCGGGCGGGCCGATCGTGCACCCCGGCGTGCACGGTTTCGTCGTGACCCCGATCTGCCCGCACAGCCTGGCGATCCGCCCCCTGCTGATCCCCGAGGACCGGACCGTGGAGCTGCACTTCGCGGACGTGGGGCAGGGCGCGACGCTGACGGCCGACGGCCAGGCCGCCTGCTCGGTGGCCTGCGGGGACGTGATCCAATACAGCCGCAGCGAGCACCCGGTGCGGCTGGTCAAGTTCCCCCACAGCGACTTCTTCCTCGCCATGCGCCACAAGCTCCAGTGGGGGGCCATCCAGCGCCGGCCGGTCGGGGACTGACATGCTCGTCTCCCTGCGCATCTCCCAGTTCGGCCTGGTCGACGACCTCGTCCTGTCGGTGGGGCCGGGCCTGACCATGCTGACCGGCGAGACGGGCGCGGGCAAGTCGATGATCGCCGGCGCGCTGTCGGTCCTGGCGGGCGCCCCGGTGCCCAAGGACCTCGTGCGCGAGGGCGAGGACGAGGCCTACGTCGAGGGCGTCTTCGACCTCGCCGAGCGGCCCCGGACCCTGGCCCGGCTGCGCGAAGCCGGCGTGCTGCCGGCCGCCGACGGCGTGCTGGTGATCCGCCGCGAGCTGCGTCGCGCCGGCCGCAACCGTGTGCTGATCAACGGGATCCTCTCTTCGCTTCAAGTTCTGGATCAGGTCGGGCCGCTGCTGATCTCGGTGCAGAGCCAGGACCAGCAGCGGGAGCTGGAACGCGCCGGCCACGCGCGCGACCTGCTGGACGAGCTCGGCGGGGGCCTGGCCCAGCGCGCCGCGGTCAAGGCCGCCTGGACGGCGTGGCGCCAGGCCGAGGCGGAACTCGCCGAGCGTCGGCGCGACGTCGCGGCGGGCCGCGAGCAGCTGGAGCTCTGGCGCTACCAGCGCGACGAGCTGGAGGCGGCGGGCCTGCGGGAGGGCGAAGAGACCGAGATCGCGGAGTCGCTGGCCGTCGCCCGCCACGCGGCGGAGATGCAGTCCGCCGCGGCGGCCGCCCTGGCCGCGGTCGCCGACGAGGACGGCGGCGCGCAGGCCCGCCTGGCGCGCGCCGCCCGCGATCTGGAGCGCCAGGCCGGCCGCAGCAGCCGCCTGGCCGGCGCCCTGGAGCGCCTGCACGCCGCCGTGGACCAGGCCGACGAGGCGGCCCGCATCCTCGAGCGCTTCCTGGACGGCTTCGACGGCGGCCCGGACGACCTCGAGGCGCTCGAGACCCGGGCCCAGCTCTACCAGGACCTGCAGCGCAAGTACCGCTGCGACGTCGCGCAGCTGAACGACCTGCTGGCGCGCCTGCAGGCGCGCGTGGCGCGCCAGGATGCCGCCGACGACGACCTCGCCGACCTGGAGGCGGGGCTGGCCGATTCCGCCCGGGCGCTGTCGCAGGCCTGCGCCGAGCTGCGGCGCCTGCGGCGGGGCGCCGCGCCGGGTTTGGCGCGGTCGGCGGAGGACCTGATCCGGCCCCTGGCGTTGCCGGACCTCGCGCTCGAGTTCCGCGTGGTCCCGCGCCTGGACCCCGAGAGCCCCCTGAAGGTCGACGGCGCCGCCTGCCGCGTCCAGACCGACGGGGCCGACGACGTGGACCTGATGGTGCGGACCAACCCCGGCGAGAAGGCGGGGCCGGTGTCGGCCATCGCCTCGGGCGGGGAGAAGTCCCGCATCCACCTCGGCCTGACCGCGCTGCGCCGCCGCGACGAGGAGCCGCCCCTGCTGCTGTTCGACGAGATCGACGCCGGCCTCGGCATGGACAACGCCCTGCCGGTGGCGGGGCTGCTGCGCCGCCTGGCGGCCGGCGCCCAGGTACTTTGCATCACCCACCTGCCGACCATGGCGGTGCACGGCGGCGTCCACTGGCTGGCGAAGAAGGGGCGGGTCGGGACCCGCACCCTGCTGGAGGTCGGCGTCCTGGACCCGGCCGCCCGGGTGGACGAGATCGCCCGGCTGCTCGGCGGCGCCGGCGTCAAGGGCGGCGCCGAGACGCAGCGCTCGTACGCCCGCGACCTGCTGCGCGACGCCGGGCGCGAGGTCCCGGAATCCGGCCGGCGCGGCCGGGTAAATGCGAGTTGACCCCCGCACTTCCAGCGGCGATACTAGCTGCCGCTCATCGTGCGCCCGTAGCTCAGCTGGATAGAGCGCTTGCCTCCGGAGCAAGAGGTCGTGGGTTCGAATCCCGCCGGGCGTACCAGAACTCGAAGAGAGACAAGGGGTTTCTGGACGGGCCGGAGCCCCTTCTTCTATGGGCGGCGGCGCGGGGCCGCCGCGGGCGGAACGTGCGGGGGAGGATCGCGTGAGCGACGAGCAACGACCCTACCGCTCGCGTTTCGCCGAGGGTTCCGACGCCTTCCCGCTGCGCCAGTCGCTGCGCTGCCGCGACGAGCTGATCCAGCGCGGCATCCAGCTGGTCCTGTCCGGGATCCTGGCCGGCCTGCTGGTCAGTTTCGGGCTCGCGGCGCACCGGCTTTTCGTTCACCACCGCGCCAGGGCGGGCGTCTGGGGCGAGATCCTGCTGATGGGCGTGGTGGGCGTCGCCCTGGCCCTGACGGTGCGGCGCCTCGCTCGTAACTTATTCGCGATCAGAGAGTTATTCGGAGAGTGGCGCCTCTGGCGGACCCGCGCCCGGACCGGCTGGGACGGCTCCTAGGGCCCCTGCGCGCGTGGCACTCTCCTTGCTTTCGCTGCGTTCGTTCCTTTCGGGGGACCGGTCATGCCGGCACGCCCACCGCGGACGCCGTCCGCCGCCTGCCGGCGCAGAACAGAAGAAGAGGATGGGGATGATGATCCAGGAGAAGTTCCAGAATCGCACCGCGCACCTCGCGGTCATCGGTCTCGGCTACGTGGGCCTGCCCCTGGCGATCGAGTACTGCAAGGCGGGCTTCAAGGTCACGGGCATCGAACTGGACGAGGGCAAGGTCGCGGCCCTGAACCGCGGCGACAGCTACATCATCGACGTGCCCGCGGCCGACGTGAAGGCCGCCGTCGACGCCGGCCTGCTGCGGGCGACGACCTCGCCCGACGTGCTGTCCCAGTGCGACAGCGTGAACATCTGCGTGCCGACGCCGCTGAGCAAGACGCACGACCCCGACATGAGCTTCATCCAGTCGGCCGTCGACGTCATCGCGCCGCGCCTGCACCCCGGCATGCTGGTGATCCTGGAGAGCACGACCTACCCCGGCACCTGCGAGGAAGTCATCCTGCCGCGCCTGCACGAGGGCGGCCTGGTCGTCGGCAAGGACTTCCACCTGGCGTTCTCGCCGGAGCGCGTCGATCCGGGCAACCCGGTCTACCAGACGCGCAACATCCCGAAGGTCGTCGGCGGCGTGACGCCGGCCTGCACCGCGGCGGCCGCGGCCCTCTACGGCCAGGTCATGGAGCGGGTCGTCCCGGTCAGCAACGCCCGCGTCGCCGAGACGGTCAAGCTGCTGGAGAACACGTTCCGCAGCGTGAACATCGGCATGGTCAACGAGATCGCCCTGATGTGCGATTCGATGGGCATCGACGTCTGGGAAGTCATCGACGCCGCCTCCACGAAGCCCTTCGGCTTCATGCCGTTCTACCCCGGCCCCGGCCTGGGCGGCCACTGCATCCCCATCGACCCCTTCTACTTCTCGTGGAAGGCCCGCCAGTTCGGCATGGAGGCCCGCTTCATCGAGCTGGCCGGCCAGGTCAACGGCGGGATGCCGCGCCACGTGGCCGGGCTGGTCGCCTCGGCGCTCAACAGCATCGAGCGCTCCGTCAAGGGCAGCCGCCTGCTCTGCGTGGGCGTGGCCTACAAGCCGGACATCGACGACGTGCGGGAATCCCCGGCTCTGGATATCATGGAACTCCTGCACCAGCGCGGGGCCCACGTCTCCTGGTACGACCCGCACGTCGAGTCGCTGCACGGGTTCGAGGGCCTGCCGCGGCTGCAGGACTGGAACCTCGCGGCCCTGAAGGCGTTCGATGCGGCGGTCATCGTCACCCCGCACCGCACCGTCGACCACGCGCTGCTGCTGCAGACCGGCAAGCCGGTCGTCGACACGCGCAACGCGCTGAAGGGGCACCGCGGGGAGCACCTGTTCAAGCTCTAGAGGGACCACGGAGGGAACATGAAGACATGCCTGGTGACCGGCGGCGCCGGTTTCATCGGCTCGCATCTCACGGCGGCCCTGGTCGCGCGCGGCGATCGGGTCACCGTTCTGGACAACCTGTCCACCGGCAAGCTCGCCAACCTGGCGGCCGTGCGCGACGGGATCACGTTCGTGGAGGGGTCGATCACCGACCCCGAGACCGCCCGGCGCTGCTGCGAAGGCGCGGACGTCGTCTTCCACCAGGCGGCCCTGGCCTCGGTGCCGCGCAGCGTCGACGACCCGCTCACCTCGCACCTGCACAACGTCGACGGCACGCTGAACCTGCTGGTCGCCGCCCGCGACGCCGGCGTCAAGCGGCTGGTCTACGCGGCCAGCAGCTCCGCCTACGGCGATTCGCCCAGCCTGCCCAAGCGCGAGGACATGAAGTACGACCCGATGTCGCCGTACGCGGTCCAGAAGTACGTCGGCGAGCTCTACCTGTCGGTGTTCGCCCGGCTGTACGGCCTGAGCTGCGTCGGGCTGCGCTACTTCAACGTGTTCGGGCCCCGCCAGGACCCGCAGAGCCAGTACGCGGCCGTGGTGCCCATCTTCATCACCCGCCTGCTGGCCGGGACGGCGCCCGTCATCAACGGGGACGGCACCTTCTCGCGGGACTTCACGTACATCGACAACGTGGTGCACGCCAACCTGTGCGCGGCCGAGGCGCCCGATCCCGGCGGCCGCACCGTGAACGTGGCCTGCGGCGACCGCTTCTCGCTCAACGAGCTCTACGCGCTGATCCAGCGCCACGCCGGCTCGGACCTGCCGGCCGTCCACGGCCCGGCGCGGGCCGGGGACGTGCCGCACTCGCAGGCCGACATCTCGCTGGCCCGCGAGGTGATCGGCTACACGCCCCAGGTCGACTTCGCCACCGGCCTCGCGCGCACGGTGGCCTGGTACCGGGAACAGTTGGCCTGAGCCGTCCGGCGCCGCCGGATCCGGAGGGACCCATGAACCGTCGTTCCGTCATGCTGATCGTCACGCTGCTGTTCGCACTGGCGACCGCCGCCGCGGCGCAGGAACACGCCAGCGCGCCCTGCCCAGCCGCCCGCCGCCTACCGCCTCGGCGGCGGCGACGTGGTCCAGCTGAACGTCCTGCAGCAGCCGACGCTCGACCGCAGCCTCACCGTCCGGCCCGACGGCACCGCCGTGGTGCCGCTGGTCGGGGAGGTGTCGATGGCGGGACTGACGCTGCGCGAGGCCGAGCAGCTGGTGCTGGAGAAGCTGCGCCTCTTCAACCGCGAGATCTCCGACGTCTCGCTGACGGTGATGCAGTACAACGCCCTGCGGGTCTACATCCTGGGCGCGGTCGCGAACCCCGGCAGCTACACGTTCGAGGCCGAGCCGACGCTCTGGGACGTGCTGCGCGCCGCGGGCGGCCCGGCGCCCGACGCCAGCCTCAGCCAGGTGCGCGTGGTGGCCGAGGGTGCGGGCGCGACCACGGCCGCGGTCCACGACGTCAGCGGCATCCTGACCGGCAGCGGCCCCTCGACCCCGGTCTTCCTGCGGTCCGGCGACACCGTCATCGTGCCGGGCAACGCCGCGGCGCAGGTGGCGCCCGCGCAGGGCGTGCAGGTCTTCGGCGGCGTGGCCGCGCCGGGCACCTACCTGATCAACGAGCCGACGCGGCTGATGAGCGTGCTGATGCTCGCCGGCGCGCCGGTCGAGACCGGGGATCTCAAGAAGGTGTGGTGGGTCCACGCCGACCCGCAGGGCCGGCACGCGTCGACGCCCGTGGACCTCGTCGCCTTCCTGCAGCGCGGCGACCTGGCGGGCAACCCGCTGGTCCATCCGGGCGACACGGTGCAGGTCCCGCAGCACGCGCCGGGCTTCTTCCGGACCATCTACCCGATCATCCTCGGCACGATCTCCACGGCGGCCGCCGTGTCGATCGCCGTGAACCGTCTCAACTGAGGACGCCCGGCGAAGCCCTTGTCGCTCAACGCGATGAGGGCTTCGCCGCGTCCGTGGATCCCTCCTCAAGAAATTCCCGCCGCCGCCGATATCCTTGAAGCCGGACGCCGGATCCTGTATAATCGCAGCATCCTCGCCCGAGAGATGCGCGACGTTGCGCGGTCAGGTCCCGATCGCCGCCGCGGCCCGGAAGGCGCGACATCAGTGGGGGAAGCGAGGCACGTCCCGTGCGCGTTGAGAACGATCCGTTCTGGGCCGAACCGCGGCCCGACCGGCCGCCGTTGCGGACCTCGCTGGTGGGCGACGGCCTGCTCGAGCCCGTGCCCGGTCTCGACGACCGGCTCGTCGCCGAGCGGGCGGTGGCCTATGCCCAGGGGATCAAGCGCGGCCTGGACGTGGGGCTGGCGCTCGTGGCCCTGGCGGTGTTCGGGCTCTTCCTGCCCCTGATCGCGCTGGCGATCAAGCTCGATTCCCGCGGGCCGGTGTTCTTCCTGCAGTCGCGCATCGGGATCGACCGCCGCCAGCGGCGCTCGCCCTGCCCGTCCTACCCCGAACGCCGGCGCGTGGTCTACCCCGGCCGCCCCTTCCGGATCTACAAGCTGCGCACCATGCGCCAGGACGCCGAAGCCCAGGGGCCGCAGTGGGCGTCGAAGCAGGACGACCGCGTGACCCGCGTCGGGCGCGTCCTGCGCAAGAGCCGCCTCGACGAGTTCCCGCAGTTCGTCAACGTCCTGCGCGGCGAGATGAGCGTCATCGGCCCGCGGCCCGAACGCCTCTGCTTCATCCGCCAGCTCGAGAACGACGTCCCCTGCTACCACGACCGGCTGATCGTGCTGCCGGGCATCACCGGCCTCGCGCAGGTGATCAACGGCTACGACACCGACGTCGATTCGGTCCGCCGCAAGGTCGCCCTCGACCGCCAGTACATCAGCACCCTCAGCCTGCGGACCGACCTGCGGATCCTGGCCATGACCTTCCGGGTCCTGCTCGAGGGCGAAGGCGCCCACTGAGCGGTCCCCGCGCTCCCGACCCGACAACTCGGCCTTGCCAGGAGCGCGCCGCCCCTCGATAATCGCGCCGTGGTCCGCCGCACCCCGCCGGAGGTGAGATGTCCGCCCAACTGCTGGTCGTCGACGACCAGGCCTCCATCCTGCAATTCCTGCGTCAGACCCTCGCCCACGAGGGCCACGCGGTCACCACGGCCGCCGACGGGGAAGGGGCCCTGGCGGCCGTCCACGAGCTGATCCCCGACCTGGTCCTGCTGGACATGATCCTGCCCGACCGCCACGGCCTGGAAGTGCTGCGGGACATCCACGCCCAGTTCCCGAAGATGTGCGTGATCCTCATGAGCGCCCACATCGACCTCGAGACCGCGGTCGACGCCATGCGCGGCGGGGCCTTCGACGTGATCCGCAAGCCCTTCAAGGTGGAGCAGCTCCTGCTCTCCATCCGCCGCGGCCTCGAGGCGACGCGCGACGCCGCCGAGCTCGCCGCCCTGCGCCGCCGCGGGCAGGGCTTCGCGCGGACGCCGGGCATGGTGATGAGCCTGGCCCCCGCCATGCAGGAGATCTACGCGACGGTCCGCAAGATCGCGCAGGGGGAGAAGACCTCCATCCTGATCGAGGGCGAGTCCGGCGTGGGGAAGGACGTGCTGGCCAACCTGATCCACGCCAGCTCGCCCCGCGGCGACAAGGCCTTCCTGGAGATCAACTGCGCCGCCCTGCCCGAGAAGCTGCTCGAGAGCGAGCTGTTCGGCCACGAGCAGGGCGCCTTCACCGACGCCGGCCAGCTCAAGCAGGGCCTGCTGGAACTCGCCCACCACGGCACGGTGTTCCTGGACGAGATCGGCGAGATGGCCCCGACCCTGCAGGTGAAGCTGCTGCGCGTCCTGGAGCGCCAGGTCTTCCGGCGCGTGGGCGGGCTCAAGGACATCACGGTGGACGTGCGCCTCATCTCCGCGACGAACCGCGACCTGTCGGCCATGGTGCGGGCCGGCACGTTCCGCGAGGACCTCTTCTACCGGCTCAAGGTGGTGCCGCTGCGGGTGCCGGCGCTGCGGGAGCGCCCCGAGGACATCCTGCCGCTGGCCGAGCACTTCCTGCGCATGTACGGGCTGCAGTTCCACAAGCGGCTGTCGCGGCTGGCGCCGGACGCGGTCGGCGCCCTGCTGGCCTACCCCTGGCCGGGGAACATCCGCGAACTGCGCAACGTGATCGAGCGCGGCGTGCTGCTGGGGGAGGGGGAGACCCTCGACGCCGCCCAGCTCAACCTCCCCGAAGCCCACGGGGCGCCCCCCCCGCCGGGCGGGAGCCTGGCGGCGCTGCTGGGCGGTCCCTTGCCCGAGGCGGGGCTGCATCTCGAGGAGACGCTGGCCAAGGCCGAGGAGCGCTGCGTGCGCCAAGCCCTGGCCCAGGCGGGCGGCAACCAGACCCGGGCCGCGGAACTGCTGGGCATGAATCGCGATAAGTTGCGATACAGATTGAAGATGTACCGGATCAATGAGGATGTGCATGAATCCGCGAAACCCTGACGGGCGGCGGTCGGCGGCCCTGGCGCCGCTGGCCGTCTTCGCGCTGCTGGCCGCGGGCTGCGGCGCCTATTCCACCAGCAGCGGCCGGGTCGACGAAGCCCTGCGCTGGGTGAACGTGCCGTACCTGGAGAACGCCACCGCCGAGCCCAACATCGAGATCGAGCTGACCGACGCCATCATCACCGCGCTGCAGGACGACAACACGCTGCGCGTGGTCGGCCCCGAGGCCGCGCGCGTCGAGCTGGCCGGGCGGGTGGTCGGCTACAAGCTCCGCGAGGCGTTCACCTCGGCCACCGGCGGCAACATGCAGGTCGACGAGTACCAGGTGCAGATCTCCGTCGAGCTGACGATGCGCCGCCTGGACGGCGGCGAGAACGTGTTCACCCGCAAGCGCCTCAACGGCAGCGGCAACTTCATCCTCGGCGACGGCGCCACCAGCGAACTGACGGCCCGCGGCGAGGCGGCCGCCGAGATCGTGCGCGAGGTCCTGGGCCTGATCGTGGAGGATTGGTGATGGCGAACTGGGGCGGCCGCAGCGACGGCCCGGATTTCGCCAGCCTGCGCCGCGAGCTCGCCGCCGGCAGCTTCCGGCCCGTCTACCTGCTCGCCGGCGAGGACACGCACCGCGCCGCGAGCATCGTCGAGTACCTCGTGAACAAGCTCCTGGGCGCTTCGGGCTCGGCCTTCAACTCCCACGTCTTCGACGGCGAACAGGCGGGCTGCGACAAGATCCTGCAGCAGGCCCGCAGCTACCCGATGTTCGGCGACCGCCAGGTGATCTGGGTCAAGCGGGCCGAGCACATGGTCGGCGACGCCGCGTCCGAACAGGCCCTGCAGCGCTACCTGGCCGACCCCGTGGCGGCCACGACCCTCGTCCTGATGTCCGAAAAAGTGGATGGCCGCAAGTCCTGGGTCAAAGCCTGCAAGACCGCCGGCTGCTTCTTCGAGATGGCGCCGCCGAGCGGGCGCGATCTGGTGGACTGGACCGTGCGGCGCGCCAAGGACAAGAAGCTGCCGCTGGCCCTGGAACTGGCCGAGATGCTGGTCGAGCTCGTCGGCGACGACCTGCACGCCCTGGACGGCGAGCTCGACAAGCTGGCGCTGATCGCCGCCGAGGCCAAGGACGGCCTGGACGAGGACGCGCTGCGCGCGGTCATCCTGGAGCAGCGGGCCATCGATCCCTTCGAACTGGTCAAGCAGCTCGGGCCGGGACGCGAGCGCGAAGGCCTGGCGGCCTTCCAGCGCTTCCTGTCGGAAGGCCGCTCGGCCTTCGAGCTGGCGCCGCTGCTGGTCTGGCGGGTCAAGCAGGTGGCGCAGGTGGCGGCGCTGCGCGCCGAGGGGCAGCCCGAGAAGGCGGTGCCGGGCCTGCTGGGGATCACGCCGTTCGCCGCCCGCCAGTCGCTCGAGACGGCGCGCGCCTGGGGCGACGCCACGGTGGAGCGGGCGCTGCGGGCCTGCCACCGTTGCGAGGCCGCGATGAAGAGCAGCCCGTTGGAGCCCGAGACCATCCTCGAGAGGGCCATCCTGGAGATCTGCGCCCCGTGACGCGGATCCGTTCTAACTTAACATAATATACATTATGCGCAATCAATGAAGCGAGCGCCGCAACGCCCGCGCGGGCATCGCGTTGGCGTTCCCCACCGGTCTGCAGATGTCAGTGGATCGGCACCCGCTGGGCGAAGTCCTCGAGGAACGGCAGGTTCCAGGATTCGCCGGCCAGGGCGCGGGCGAAGCCCAGCGCGGAGACGCCCAGGACGGCCAGCAGGCCGACCAGGTGCAGGACGATCGAGAGCAGCAGGCCGAGCAGCGGGATGCGGCCCAGGCTGGCGTCGACGATGCCGAGCACCAGCAGCAGCACGACCTCGGCGGCGAGCAGCGTGAACCCCTGGCGGCAGTGCCGGGCCAGGAACTCCCCTTTGTGCTCCACCATCAGGATGGGCAGCACGACCAGCGCGCTGGCGTAGCAGGCGGCGGCCCACCAGCGTTCCGTGACGGTCGGTTCGGTCATGGCGGTCCTTTCGGCCCGGAGGCGACGCGCTGGACGATGGCCGCAGTGTAGCGGATCGGCGCGCCGATGAAAAGCGTGGAACGCGCGGCGGGCTTCAGGTACCGCGTGCACCGTCCGCTGCTTGTGACGGGTCGGGATTGATGTTAGCCTGCGCCGTCGGCCGTGCGGAGCGTGGGTCCGGGGATCCGAGGAGGCGTCAGTCCCGATGGGAATGCGTGGTTGGTTTCGGCGCAAGACGGTCGCGGGTGACCGGATCCTGGAACTGGTGCCCCAGACCCTGGTCGCCGCCCGCGAGTCGCGCGTCGACGGCGGCGTGCAGGTGGTGCTGCTGGAACCGCGTTTCCGCCGCGGCCCGGGCGCGCGCTGGCTGCAATCCCGCCTGCCGCCCGAACGGGCCCACATCGAGGTGCGCCTGGAAGCCTACGGCAGCACGATCTGGGGCCTGCTGGACGGCCGCCGCAACCTCGCGGAGGTCATGCGCGGGTTCGTGGCCGCGCACCCGGATCAGGCCGATCAGGCCAGCGAGCGCGTCTGGCTCTTCCTGCAGGAATTGGAGAGGCACGGATTCGTGAGCCTCCGACAGGCGACCCACTCCCCCGACCAGCGTTGATCAATCGTGAGAAATCCCGGTGACGTGATGGTGTGGACGGAATCATCGTTCAAATGATGTGAAGCGGCGTCGGCGAAGCGGTGGTACCCCAGACAGGGCTCGAACCTGCGACCCCCGGTTTAGGAAACCGGTGCTCTATCCAGCTGAGCTACTGGGGTACCCGGTCCGTTCCAGAGCGGGGACGTCGGATCAGGAAAGCGGTCCCGGGCGGGCGAGACCGTTCCGTCGCACCGGTGAAGGCCGGAATCGGCAACCTAGCCGTGCTCCGGGAATTTGACAAGCGAAAACACCTTGTCGTCGGCCAGACGCTCCCGCCCCCCCAGCCCCTCCAGTTCGACCAGGAACAGGTGCCCCGCCACGATGCCGCCCAGGCGCCGCACCAGCGCCGCGGCCGCCGCGGCGGTGCCGCCGGTGGCCAGCAGGTCGTCGACGATCAGCACCCGTTCGCCGGGCGCGATCGCGTCGCGGTGGACTTCCAGGGTGGCGGTGCCGTACTCCAGCGCGTAGCTCTCGGCGACCGTGTCGGCCGGCAACTTGCCGGGCTTGCGCATCGCGACCAGGCCCTTCCCCCACTGCCGGGCCAGAGGTGCGGCGAACAGGAAGCCGCGGGATTCCAGGGCCGCCAGGCGGTCGCAGGGCACGCCGCGCACCAGGTCGGCCATCCCGTCCAGGGCGGTGCGGAAGGCCGCGGGGTCGTTCAGGACCGGGGTGATGTCGCGGAACAGGATCCCGGGCTTCGGGAAGTCGGGCACGGCCCGGATGACGCGGCTGAGGTCCATCGTCGCACTCCGTTCCGGTCGCGGGTCAGCGCAGCAGGCGCGACGGGTCGACCGCCTCGCTCTTGCACCGCAGTTCCACGTGCAGGTAGGGCTCCTTGCCTTCGACCGGCGCGCCGCAGCGGCCCAGCGACTCGCCCTTCAGGACGATCCGCCCCGTCTCGATGGCGAGGTGCTCCGGGTCCAGGGGACCCAGGACCGTCGTGTAGTCGCCGCCGTGATCGATGATGGCCAGCGTGCCGTAACCGGCCTGCGACCCCACGTAGCGCACGAGCCCGTTGGCGGGGGCCAGGACCGCGCCGCCGAGGGCGTAGGCGATGTCGGAGCCGGTGCGGCGCCCCACGACCGAACCCGCCTGGGCGCCGTAGGGGCGCAGCACGCGGCCGGGGCGGCCGTCGAAGGGGTGGCGCCAGGAGATCTTGTCCGGCAGGACTTTCTGGAACGGGGCGGAGATCCGCAGGACCTGGCCCACGTGGACGACGTCGCCGGCCAGCTCGTTGCGGCGGCTGATCTCGGCCACCGACGTGCCGCAGCGCGTCGCGATCCTGCCCAGCGAGTCGCCGTTGCGCACGACGTAGCTGCCGTCGGTCGCGGCCGCCAGGGTGCCGGCCGAGATCAGGGTCATCAGGATCGCGAAGCGGATGCTGCGCGACACGAGGCGGCGCGCTGGGCGTCGCGGCGGTCCTTCGCGCGGGGTGGGCAGATGCATGGGCGGCAGTCCTCCGTGGCTGGTCGTCCTGGGCGCATGATGGCCGGGACAGGCAGCGGGGGCAAGGGTTTTCGTGATCAGGAGGGATTTGTCGGCCCCCTGCCCCGTCCTTTCCCCTCCCCCGTCGGAATCGGGCCGGGGCCGGCCGATTTCGTTGTGTAATATTTCACAACGTGCTAGGGTCGTGCGCGTTGCGTTCGGTCGCGGAAACTTGCCAGGAGGAACCAGATGCTCCACGAACCCGCCCGCTCGTCCGGCCCCGATCCCGCCAGCGGCTACAAGACCCGGCTGGGCGTGGTGATGTTCATCATCTACTGCCTCGTCTACGCCGGGTTCGTCCTGACCAGCGTCGTCGCCGAGGGCCGCGCGATGCAGGTCATCGTGTTCGCCGGGCTCAACCTGGCCGTGGTCTACGGTTTCGGCCTGATCATCTTCGCGCTGGTCCTGGCGCTCATCTACAACCACCTCTGCACCCGCCGGGAACGCGAGCTGGGCGCCGCCGCCGGCGGCAAGGGGGCCGGAGCATGAACCTGCACGGAACCCCTCTGTCCATCGTGATCTTCGCGCTGTTCGTCGCGGCGGTGCTGTTCCTGAGCTTCTTCTTCGCGCGCAAGGCGAAGTCGGCCGCGGGCTACTACGCCGCCGGCGGGCAGATCCACTGGGCGGTCAACGGCATCAGCTTCGCCGGGGACTACCTGTCGGCCGCGTCGTTCCTGGGCATCTGCGGCATGATCGCCACGCTCGGCTACGACGGCTTCCTCTATTCCATCGGCTACCTGGCCGGCTGGGTCGTGGCGCTGTTCGTGGTGGCCGAACCCATGAAGCGCATGGGCAAGTTCACCTTCACCGACGCCCTGGACGCCAAGTTCGACAGCCGCGGCATCAAGCTGGCCGCGGCCATCTCCACGCTGGTGGTGTCGATCTGCTACCTGATCCCGCAGATGAACGGCGCCGGTTCGCTGGTCGAGCCGCTGCTCGGCCTGCCCCACTGGGTGGGCGTGATCCTGGTGGGCGTCATCGTGATCGTGATCGTGTCGGCCGCCGGCATGACCTCCACGACGTACGTGCAGTTCCTCAAGGGCGGCCTGCTGCTGATCTTCTCCACCATCCTGGTGGGCTTCGTGCTCGCGCGCGGCCTGAGCACCGAGCCCGTGGGCCTCGACGGCGGCGCCCCCGGCGGCGAGATGACCGTGGAGGCCACCGAAAGCCAACTGGTGGAGCAGGGGTACGTGCTGGTGCACACGACCGGCAGCCTGCAGAAGTACGACCGCGACGGGGCGACCACCTGGTGGAAGCGCGAGGCCGACGGCACGCTCTGGCGGGCGCAGTGGACCAGCGGTGGGGTGGTCAACGGCGTGGCGGACGGCGTGCTGGAGCCCGTCGGCCGCCTGCGGCAAATCGGCGGCATGAGCGCAGCGGAAGCCGCCGCCGGCACCGGTTCGGTGAGTCCGGTGGCTTTCCTGGCCCATTTGACCCACCCCGAGACCCGCGTCGAGCAGTGGCAGAAGCAGGCGGTGACCGACGAGAAGGACGCCAAGTACGTGGTCTACTCGCCGAAGACCGTCACGGGCACCGACCCGATGAAGCCGGGCGTGAAGTTCAAGGTGCACACCACGACCGAGAAGCTCAACTTCGTGTCGCTGATGATGGCCCTGTTCTTCGGGACCGCGGCGCTGCCGCACATCCTGATCCGCTACTACACCGTGCCGAGCCCGGCCTGCGCCCGCAAGTCGACGATCGTGGCCATCGCCTCGATCGGCTTCTTCTACGTCCTGACCCTGTTCCTGGGCCTCGGCGCGGCGGTCAACGGCACGGTCAACCCGGCCGACAACAACATGTCGGCGCCGCTGCTGGCGATGTCCTTCGGCGGCGTGCTGTTCGCCATCATCTCGGCCATCGCGTTCGCGACCGTGCTGGGCACCGTCGCCGGCCTGATCGTGGCCGCCTCGGGCGCGGTGGCCCACGACCTGATGGACCGCTTCGGCCGCATGGACCTGACCGACCGGCAGAAGGTGCGCGCCGGCAAGATCGCCGCCTTCGCCGTGGGCATCGTGGCGATCGTGCTGGGCATCGTCTTCCGCGGGGTCAACGTGAGCTTCCTGGTCGGCTGGGCCTTCGCCGTGGCGGCGTCGGCCAACCTGCCGGCCATCCTGATGCTCCTGTTCTGGAAGCGCACCACCGCGGCGGGCATCGTGGCTTCGATCATCGTGGGCATCGTCTCCTCGCTCGGGATCATCCTGACCGGGCCGGAGATGTTCGCGGGCCCGTACGGGCTGACCGCCGAACAGGCGTGGCATCCCCTGGGGCAGCCGGGGATCATCTCGATCCCTCTGAGCTTCCTGGCGCTGATCGTGGTGTCGCTGGTGACGAAGAACCGGCGGGTCGCCGTCGAGGGCTGAACGCGCGGGCCGGTCGGCCGGCCCGCCTCCCCTTCCATCCCGACAAGGAGTGAGCGATGACCAGGACGGACTGGATGCTACGTGCGGCGCTGGTGGTGTTGACGGTCGCGGCCGCGCCCGCGCTGGCCGGCCCCCGCTGGGATCTGGATGACGGGGCGTACCTTCAGTTCAGCCTGCTGGGCCAGTTCCAGGCCCAGGCGCTGGAGGGCGCCGACGACGACCTCGACCTGTACCTGCGCCGGGGCCGCCTGATCTTCAGCGGGCAGATCGCCGACGGCGTGAAGGTCTTCGCCGAGACGGACAACGACAACGCCGGACGCTACCGCGCCGGCGGCGTGTCCACCGACCTGCAGGACGTCTTCGTCGATCTGCGCCTCGGCGGGGACCAGTGGCTGCAGGCGGGCCTGATCCTGCTGCCGCTGTCCTTCGAGAGCACGTCCTCGGCCGCGTCCCTGCTGGGGCTGGACTACAACGCCGAGGTGATCAAGCTGGCCCACACCTTCGTCTGGCGGGACCAGGGCCTGATGCTGCACGGCCCGTGCGGCAAGCGCTTCGCCTACCGGGCCGGCGTCTTCGACGGGCACGACGACGCCGTCACGAAGAACGCCGCCGCGGCGCCCCGCTTCACCGGACACCTGGAGTTCGCGGCCGTGGGCGCGGCGCCGACCGCCTGGTTCCACGGCCAGGAGCGCCTGGGCGGCGAGACCTACCTGCTGCTGGGGACGGGCGTCGACTACCAGGAGCGGGCCAGCCGCCTCGGCGCCGTTGCGGGCGGGAGCCCCGGCTGGGTGATCAACAACCGGGCGTTCGTGCTCGACCTGCAGTCCGGGTTCGGCGCCGGCGACATCTTCTACACCTGCAACGCGGGCTGGTACGACTGGGACAACCTCAACTTCGCGGGCAGCACGTGGTTCGCCGAGGCGGGCCTGCGGCGCGACCGCGTGCAGCTGACGGGCAAGATCGCCGCGAACGAGCCGGACGTCGGCGCCGCGGTCCGCAACTTCACGGCGGGGCTGCACTTCTTCCGGCTGCAGCACAAGCTGCGCTACGGCCTGGAATACAGTACCGGCGACAGCCCCAACCAGCTGCTGGCGGGCGTGCAGTTCCTGCTGTAGGCTCCGGCGCGGAGGCAACGGCATGAAGACGGCGGGCAGGTCACCACGATGAGGCGTCAGCGTCTTGCGCTGCGCGCCGGCCTGCCCGCCCTGCTGGCCATCGGCCTCTTCTCCGGCGTGGTCTTCTTCCACTTCCTGCCCACCCTGAGCCGCGCGGTGATGGACCAGAAGCGGCTCATGATCCGCGAGCTGACCGAGTCGTCGTGGAACATCCTGGCCCGCTACGAGGCCGAGGAGCGCGCCGGGCGGCTCACGCGCGAG
This sequence comes from bacterium, assembly GCA_016719645.1. Classification (GTDB taxonomy): domain Bacteria; phylum Krumholzibacteriota; class Krumholzibacteriia; order LZORAL124-64-63; family LZORAL124-64-63; genus PNOJ01. Next base: position 7,231 of record JADJYS010000022.1, on the reverse strand, counting down.
CAGGCCCAGGCCGCCGCCATCCTGCAGGTCCGCAGCCTCCACTACGGCCAGGAGGGCAAGGACTACTTCTGGATCAACGACCTGCAGCCGCGGATGATCGTCCACCCCTACCGGCCCGACCTCGAGGGCGGCGACCTGTCCGCCTTCGCCGACCCGCACGGCAAGCTGATCTTCGTGGCGATGGCCGACGTGGTGCGCCGCGAGGGCGCCGGCTACGTCGACTACATGTGGCAGTGGAAGGACGACCCCGCGCGCATCGTGCCGAAGCTCTCCTACGTCAAGGGCTTCGCGCCCTGGGGCTGGATCATCGGCACCGGCGTCTACACCGACGACGTCGACCGCGAGGTGGCGGCGGTGACCGGGCGGCTGCAGGCGGCGGCCCTGCTGATCCTCGCGGCGGTGACGCTGCTGCTGGTCTTCCTGCTGCGCACGAGCTACCAGGCGGAGCGGGGCCGCCAGCTCACGGCAGCCGCCCTGAAGTCCTCCGAGGAGAAGTACCGCTCGCTGGTGGAGTCGGCCGGCGAGTCGATCTTCATGTCCGTGGGCGACGAGGGGCTCTTCGCCAACGCGAGCATGCTGAAGCTGGCGGGCTACGATCGCGAGGAGTTCGCCCGCCTGGACGCCGGGAAGCTGGTGCTCCCGACGGCCGCCGAACTGGAGAGCGGGCGCCGTCACTGGCAGGCGGTGGCCGAGGGGCAGAGCGCGCCGACGCGCTACGAGGCGGAGCTGGTCACGCGCGACGGCGGCGCCGTGCGGGTCATGCTGTCGCTGTCGCGCGTGCTGCTGCAGGGCAAGCCGGGGTTCATGGCGGTGGCCACCCGGCTCGCCAAGCCGCGGGAGCTCGACCTGCGCGCGGCGCAGAGCAGCGAGGACCTCGCGGCGGCGAACCGGCGCCTGGCGACCATGGCCGGCCTCATGATGAGCCACGGCGCCGACGCGCTGCAGGTCAGCCGCATGCTCTCGCAGAACGCGGACGTCGCCGTGCGCAAGGGCGTCGAACTGGCGATCGCCGAGCTGGGGCCGCCGCCGTCGGACTTCGACGTCATGCTCATGGGCAGCCTCGGCCGCGCCGAGGTGAGCCTGCTGGCGGACCAGGACCACGCCATCATCTACCCGGACCTGGAGGCCGGCGCGGACGAGGCGGCGCGGGCCTACTTCCTGCGCCTGGGCGCGCGGCTCTCCGCGATCCTGGACGCGGCGGGCTACCCCTATTGCAGCGGCGGCATCATGTCCGGGGAGCGGCGCTGCTGCCAGTCGCTCGGCGGCTGGCAGCGCACGTTCGCGGGCTGGATCCACACCCTGGAGGCCGAGGACCTGCTGCAGGCGAAGATCTTCTTCGATTTCCGCGGCGCCCTCGGGGAGCCGGAGCTGCTGGCCGCATTGCGGTCGCACCTGGCGCGGGAGGTCGCGAGCGAGCCCCGCTTCCTGCACCTGCTCGCGCGCAGCGTGCTGCAGTACGAACCGCCGCTGCGGCCGTTCGGCGGCTTCGCGCTGGAAAAAGGCGAAGCGGACCGCGCCACCTTCGACGTCAAGGGCGTCATGGCGCAGATCGTCGACTACGTGCGGCTGCGCGCCCTGCAGCACGGGGTCGCCGCCACCGGCACGATCGAACGGCTGGACGCCCTGGCGGCGGCGGGCCAGCTGCGCGCCGAGACGGCCGTCGAGCTGGCCGCGGACTACCGCTTCCTGATGGACCTGCGCCTGCAGCGCCAGGCCCGGCGCCTCCTCGAACGGCTCGAGCCCGACAACCGGATCGAACCGGAGTCGCTGGCGCCGGAGGTCCGGCGGACGCTGAAGGACGTGTTCGCGCACATCAAGACGCTGCAGACGCTGCTGGACCAGGAGTTCAAGGGAGCCTGAGGGCGATGCCGAACGGCGACGGGGCGATCCTGCTGCTCAGCGACGTGCACGCGCGGTACGGCGTCGTCGACGCGCAGGTCGAGCACGCCCAGCAGGAGCTGGGCTGCGCGGTCGACCAGGTGCTGGTCCTGGGCGACTTCGGCCTGTTCGGCGACGATCTGCAGCGCCACTTCCGGCGCGACGGGCGGCGGTTCTCGCACCCGGTCTCCTTCATCGAGGGCAACCACGAGGATTTCGCGGCGTTCGAGCGCCTGGTGCGCGACTACGCCGACGTCTTCACCCACCTGCCGCGGTCCAGCGTCCAGCGGTTCGGCGCCAGCAACTGGCTGTGCGTCGGCGGCGCCCGCTACATGGACGCCTGGTCGACGCCCAGCGGCAGCGAGATCCGCGACAGGGACATCGCCGCCTGCCTGCTCCATGCGCCGGGCAGCATCGACATCGTCATCAGCCACGACTGCCCCTCGGGCATCGGGGTGCCCAGCGAGGCCGCCCTGGCGCACCTCGGCCCCCCCGGCGTTCCCGGGCTGGCGCGGGTGGCCGAGCACCTGCGGCCGCGCTGGTGGTTCTTCGGGCACCACCACCGCTGGCACGAGAGCGAGCGCGCGGGGACCCGGTACTGCGGCCTGCCGCAGAGCTGGCAGGGGTACGCCCTGATCGACGGCCGCGGCGAGTTCCGCAAGGTGGAGCGGCTGTGCAGCCTTCCGGGCCGATCCCGCTGGCGGCGCCTGATCGGCCTGCGGTGAGGCCGGCCGCGCCGCGCCATCGCGCCGCGCGCGGCAACCATCTCTCCCGCCGCTCGTAGATCCTGCCTGTTGATCCCCGCCGTTCAATGACGGACCGCCATCCCGGGAGCCGACATGCACCGACGCCGTGGCCTGCTGGTCGCTCTGACCTCGCTGTCCCTGATCGCCCTGGAACTGGCCTGGACCAGGGTCTTCTCCGCGGAGTTCTTCTACTCGTTCGCCTTCCTGATCCTGTCGGTGGCGGTGCTGGGGCTGGGGCTGGGCGCCCTGGCGGTGCGCCTGTCCCCGGTGGCGGGCCACGAGCGCGCGCTGCCGTGGTGGCTGCTGGCGACGGCGGCCGCGGCCACCGCCGGGCCGCCGCTGGCCTTCGCCGTGAACGCCGATTTCGGCCGGATCTTCCAGAGCTGGGCGCTGGGGGGCAACGTCGCGCTGACGGCCCTGCTGCTGGGAGGCGCCTACTTCTGCGGCGGCGCGGCCCTGGCGCAGCTCTTCGCGCGCGGGCACGCCGACCTGCCCCGGCTCTACACCGCCGACCTGGCCGGCGCCGGGCTGGGCGTCCTGCTCTGCGTCGTGGTGATGAACGTCCTGGGCACGCCCACCGCGGTCTTCGCCTGCGGCGTGCCCGTGCTGCTGGGAGCCGCGCTGACCCTCCCCCGCCGCGCCAAGCCCCTGGCGGCGGTGGTCCTGGTCGCGATGGCGGTGATGGGCGGCCAGGCGGAATCGCTCCTGAGCAAGCCCCGCCAGGAGCGGGCGCCGGTGAGCTTCACGCACTGGGATGCGGTGGCCAAGCTGAAGGTCTACGACTACGGCGAGGACGCCAAGGGTCTGGAGATCGACAACGCGGCCAACTCGCCGGTGCACCGTTTCGACGGGGACTTCACGCCGCCCCCCCGCGAAGCCGGGCCGGTCTTCGGCATCGACGTGCGGCCCCTGATCGAGCGCTTCGACCGCTGCACCTTCCTGTCGCTGGGCGCCGGCGGCGGCGGCGACGTCCTGCAGGCGCTGGTGTACGGGGCCGCCGAGGTCCACGCCGTCGAGGTCGTGCCGCACATCAACCGGCTGCTGACCGACGGGCCGCTGGCCGAGTTCACCGGCCGCATCTACCACGACCCGCGGGTGACGGTGGCCACCGAGGACGGCCGCAGCTACGTGCGCCGCCACCGCGGCGAGTTCGACCTCATCTACTCGCTCAGCTCCAACACCTTCGCCGCGCTGGCCTCGGGCTCCTTCGCCATGGCCGAGAACTACCTGTTCACGCGCGAGGCGTTCCGGGACTACTGGCTCGCGTTGAGCGACGACGGGTTCCTGTCGATGGAACACCAGTTCTACATGCCGCGCCTGGTGAGCGAGGCGCTGCTGGCCCTGCAGGACCTGGGCGTGGCGGACCCGGCCGCGCACCTCGCGGTCTACGACCTGCCGGCGATGCGGCGCCAGCTGCTGCTGCTCTCGAAGCAGCCGCTGACCGAGGAGATCCGCCGCACGGCCTTCTGGCCCCTGACTCCCGAGCGGCACGGCCAGATCCACCTGCTCTACCCGGCGGACGAGGCGGACCGCGACAACCTCATCCAGCGCATCGTCGACGGCGGCTGGGAAGCGGCGGCCGCGGACGCCCCGATCGACATCTCGCCCTGCGACGACAACCGCCCGTTCACGGCGCAGCTCGGGCTGTGGAAGAACTTCCGCCCGGGGGCGCTGGCGCAGATCAGCCCCTACGAGTTCCGCGGCTTCCCGCTGGCGAAGCTGCTGGTCGCGGTGGTCCTGGCCGCCAGCCTGCTGCTGGTGGCGCCGCTCACGCTGCTGCCCCGCCTCGGCCGCGGCCCGCGCCTGCGGGCCGCGCCCTGGCTCTACTTCTTCCTGCTGGGCATGGCGTTCATGATGGTGGAGGTGGTGCTGATCCAGCAGTATGCGCTGCTGATCGGGCCGTCGGTCTACGGCCTGATCACCGTCCTGGCCGTGCTGCTGCTGGGGTCGGGCCTGGGCAGCCGGCTGTCGCCGCGCGCCGGCGACGCGCTGCCCTTCCTGGGCATCGCCGTCTGGCTGCTGCTGGACGTGCTGCTGTTCCCGCGGGTGGCCGAGCTGTGCGGCGGCTGGGGACTGGGCGCGCGGGCGGCGACGGCCGCGGTGCTGATCGCCCCGCTGGGGATTCTGCATGGGGATGCCCTTCCCCAAGGGCGGGCAGCGGGTCGGGGCGCTGATCGACTGGGGGTTCGCGGTCAACGGCGTCGCCGCGGTGGCCGGCTCCGCGCTGGCCGTGCTGGTGGCCTTCGTCGCGGGGTACCGCGCGGCGCTGCTGCTGGGCGGGGCGGTGTACCTGGCGGCGGGCGGCCTGCTGGCCTGGCGGGGGGGCTGGGCGATGCGGGAGGCCGCCGTCCCGGATGCGGAAGGTCCGACGCCCTCGTGAACCGGACCGGCGGGAACGCGGCCGCCGGGTGCGCGAACGGAAGCGGGCCGCCTCGCGGCGGCCCGTTCCCTTCGGCATCGTGTGGTCGGGGCGAGAGGATTTGAACCTCCGACCCCCTGGTCCCGAACCAGGTGCGCTACCGGACTGCGCTACGCCCCGACCAGTTCCGTGGTCCGCGAACGCCCCGGGCGTCGGCCCGGGGACCCGCGAAACAGACGCCCAAGATGCACCATCGGCACCGGAAACGCAAGGACGGCTTCCGGCTTCAGTCCCCGTCGAGCCGCTGCACCCCGTCCAGCATCGGCACGAACCGGCAGGCCACCGAACGCTCCACGACCGGCTCCCCCCCCACCTTGCGGTAGCGGTAGAGGATCTGCTCGTCGTCGTCCCCGATCGGCAGCACCAGGACCCCGCCCTCGCGCAGCTCGTGGAAGAGCAGCGACGGCAGGCGCGGGGGGCAGGCCGTCACCACGACGGCGTCGAAGGGGCCGGCCTCGGGCTGCCCGGCGCCCCCGTCGGCGGCCCGGACCACGACGTTGGCGCAGCCCAGCTCCTCGAGCGTCCGGGCGGCGCGCAGGGCCAGCGCCTCGATGCGCTCGACGCTGACCACCTCGCGGGCCAGCCGGGACAGGATCGCCGCCTGGTAGCCCGAGCCGGTGCCCACCTCCAGGACGCGCTCGTCGCCCTTGAGCTCGAGCAGGGCGGTCATCAGGCCCACGATGAAGGGCTGGCTGATGGTCTGGCCGTGGCCGATGGGCAGGGCGCAGCCCTGGTAGGCCCGGTGGTGCAGCAGCCGGGGCACGAAGCGGTGGCGGGGGACCTCGCGCATCGCGCCCAGGACGGCCGGGTCGGTGACGCCGGCGTCGCGGATCTGCTCGTCCACCATGCGGCGGCGCGCGACGGCGTAGTCCTTCATCGCGCCCCCGCCGCCGGGCCGAGCGGGCCGCCGAGGTCCAGGCCACCCATCCCGGCCAGCAGTTCGGAGTGCGTCAGGTCGACGCGCAGCGGGGTGACCACCACGAACCCCTGCTGCAGCAGCACGGCGTCGGTGTCCGGGATCTGCTCCCAGGTCGGGCCGCGCCCGCCGATCCACAGGTAGGGGCGGCCGCGCGGGTCGGTCTGCTCGGTGATGACGTCCTTGTAGCGGCGGTGGCCCAGCGGGCAGGTGCGGATGCCGCGCACCTCGGAGGCCGGGATGTCCGGGATGTTCACGTTCAGCAGCGCGTTGCCCGGCATCGGGACCGCCAGCAGGTCGTCGAGGTGGTGGCGCACGAAAGCCTCCGCCGCGCCCCAGTCGCGGGGGTGCCAGGAGGCGCAGGACAGGGCGTAGCTGGGGAAGCCCAGGATCGCGCCCTCCAGCGCGGCGGCCACGGTGCCGGAGTAGGTGACGTCCTCCCCCATGTTCGCGCCGTGGTTGATGCCGCTGATGACCAGGTCGGGCGGGTCGTCGCGCAGGATGTGCTCGACCGCGACCAGCACGCTGTCGGTGGGCGTGCCGGTGACCGCCCAGCGGCCGGGCCCGCAGTCGAGCACGCGGATCGGGTTGCGGATGGTCAGCGAGTGGCTCGAGGCGCTCTGCTGCTCCGAAGGCGCCACGACGCTGACCCGGACGTCGCCGCGCTCGGTCAGGACGCGGGCCAGCAGGTTCAGGCCGTGGGCCTCGATGCCGTCGTCGTTGCTCAGCAGGATGTGGCGGGTCATGGACGCTCCTGTTCGCGGGTGCGGCTCAGGCGACGCACCAGGCGGAAGAACCGCACGGTGTCGCGCAGGGGGTGGATGGCGCTGCGTTCCTCGCCGTAGACCGTGGTGGTCGGGACCGAATCGATGCGGGCGCCGCGCCGCGCCAGGCGCACCAGGATCTCGGATTCGAAATCGTAGCGGCTGGTCGTGACGCGCAGGCCCTCCAGCGCCGCGACGCGGAAGAGCCGGTAGCCGTTCTGCGAGTCGGGGATGCGCACGCCCGCGAGGCGGCTCACGACCCGGCTGGTGAAGACGTTGGTCGCCTTGCGCAGCCAGGGCATGTCCGCGGTGCGGTCCATGCGCGTGCCGACCACGACGTCCAGGCCCCGGGCCTGCGCCGCGGCGAGGAAGGGGGCCATCTCGCGCGGCAGGTGCTGGCCGTCGGCGTCCATCGTGAAGGCCCACTCCCAGCCGTGGTCGCGGGCCCAGGCGAAGCCGGTCTGCAGGGCGGCGCCCTTGCCGCGGTTCTCGGGGTGGACCGCGACCT
>JADJYS010000021.1 GCA_016719645.1 bacterium | reverse complement strand
TCACAACTCGGTGAACGAATATTCTACCCGCTATTCCGTTGCAATTGACGCTGCCCAAAACACGCCCCCCGAGGGCTGGCGCCTGCAATCCACTATCAACAAACAAGGTAGCGACTGCACCTTGGCGCCCGAATCCGGCGCCGAACTGACACGCATTGAAGCCGAATTGCACGATTTGGCCTCGCAATGCCCAGATCGCGCATACTACAGGGCGTCGCCCGCGAGCAGGCCCGCAAGGACCTGCCGCTGTGCACCTACACCGAGGCCTACTGGAAGATCGACCCTGCACAACCTGCTGCACTTCCTGTCGCTGCGCATGGACGCGCACGCGCAGCAGGAGATCCGCGCGTACGCCACGGTGATCGGCGAGCGGATCGTCGCGACGTGGGTGCCGCTGGTCTGGGAGGCCTTCGTCGACTACCGGCTCGGCGCGGCGTCGCTGTCGCGGATCGAGCAGGAGATCCTCGGCGCGATCGGGGCCGGGGATGCCGAGCGGGCCTGCGGGATCGCGCGCGCGGCGGGGTGGCTGGAGCGCGGGGCCGGCGGGTGGAAGCGGCACCGGGAGCGGGCGGAGTTCGAGGCCAAGCTCGGCGGATGGGGGATGGCGGCGCCTTGGGCTGCGAATCCTGGATGAGGGACCCAGCGCACCGTCGACTTCACGGAAGACTGATGAGATGACAGAGATGCGAAATGCCGGCCTGCCGACCAGCCTCGTTGCCATGGCGATCCTACACGCGACCGCCGGAACATCCTTCGCCGGCAACGTCATGAGCCGCTACATACTTCCGCATTCCGAGAATCCGTCACCCGAGGACCTGCCCCACCGACCAATCGAGATCGCCGAAGCGGGATTCGATCTGGATGGGAACGGCGTGAACGACCCGTTCGTCTTCGCCGCGACGGCCCGCATCGACGGCTGGCTGCACGTGTTCACGGTGACCGTCGGCGCCTCCACCTGCCGGGTCAACGGTTCGTACATCTACGGCACCTGCTCGGTCGTCGACCTCGACACGTCGGATGCGTACCTGGAGATCGCCGTCCCCGAAATGGGCCCCAGCGGCGATTTCGCCACGCACTTTCTCTGGTTCGACGGCGCGGAGGTCCGGACCGCGGGCACGGTGCCGGGCAGCCGGCCCGACATCGACGGCACCGGCGTCGTGCATTCCTACGCCCGGGGCAACGTGCTGCAGACCTGGTTCTTCCCGGCGGATTACCGGCTGACGCCGGCGCGCACGCTCGAATTCGTCGAGCGGGACCTGTATCCGATGGGAACGCCCGTCACGCTCAAGCGCGCACTCACGGTGTTGGCCGACCGCGAGGACGGCCCTTCCCTGTTCACCGCCGAGCCGGGCGACCGCGCCCTGCTCGTCCAGACCGACGACCGCGACTGGTGCCAGATCGCCATGTACGACGGCCGCATCGGCTGGTTCCGCTGCCGGTGCGCGATCGGCAGCGCGAGAGGCGCGGAGGTCTTCGCGGGCTACCCCGTCGGGAAGTGGTCGGGCACCGTCGCCGTCACCCTCCTGCAGGATGTCCCCCTCTACAGCTGGGAAACCGGGATGGGGACGGCGTTCGCCATCGCCCGCGCGGGCGATAAAGGCGTCCTGAATAGCTACCGTCACGAATCCTGGCTGGAACTCGTGACGACGACCGGGATCGTGGGGCTGTTCCGCAGGTGCGAGAACGGGTACCTCGGTGGATTCCGCAGCGACGAGGTCTTCGAAGGCATGTGCTATGCAGACTGAAATTCACACCGCTGGAGATGCCGACAGCTCCGATTCCGCTTCGTGACCCTAGCTACACGCGAGATGGCGGCCGGACACGACTCCGCCGCCGATTCCCCGCCATTTGACTCCCGGCGCTCCCGCGCGGTATCATCATGATATGCCATCGTCAACACCATCGGTACGGATACGCCCGACCCCCATCGACCGCAGGAGGCCTCCATGCCGAACCGGAGCCGCGTCGTTGCGTCCGCCAAGTCGGTAGCCTTGGTGCTGCTCGCCCTGGGCCTGCTCGCCCTGGGCCTGCTCGTCCTGGGCGTGCCGGCTCCCGCCTCGGCCGTTCCCGTGATCGGCGTGAAGCCCGATGCGCTGGCGGTCACGCTGCCGCCCGGCGGCACCGCTGAGCGCTCGCTGCTGATCACCAACGCGGGCACCGGCGACCTGAACTGGACCGCGTTCACCTCCGACCCCGACGCGTTCTACCCTCGCACCAACGGGGCCGCCTTCACGTACCGCGACACCCCGGCCGACCCGGCCGACCGGCCCGCGGACGCCGCCAACGGCGGTGCGGCGGTCGAGCCCGGATTCGGCGCGCGCATCTGGACCAGCGACCGGGCGCGGATCGGCGACCCCCGCATCCTGGTCTACGCCTCGCTCGATCCCCCCCAAGACGCCTACGTCCTGGCCCTGCAGAGGATCGGCGTCGGCTTCACGATGGTGGCGGGGTGGTCCACCCTGGCCGATCGGCTGGTGAACGACGGTCCCTGGGACCTGGTGATCGTCAACAGCTACTCCACGTACGCCACGGCCGCCGGCCTCGACGCCCTGACCCGGCACGTGGACGCCGGGGGCTCCCTGATCTACACCGACTGGGCCCTCTTCAACTACCCGTCGCACGACCTGCTGGCGCGCCTGGGGGTCGCCTACCTGTCCTCGTTCACCCAGCCCTGCGATTTCGCGGCCGTCTCCCCCTTGCCCCGCTGTTTCCGGCATCCCAACGGGATCGCCGCGCTCCACTGGAACCTGGACCAGCACCACTACGACGGGCAGCTCGTCGCCGTGCGCGACGGCGCCTCCGGCCTGGCGACGTTCCAGGGCCACCCGGACGCCGCCGCCCTCGTGCTGGGCGACTCGGGCCGCACCATCTTCAACGCCTTCCAGGCGTCGAACTTCCAGGCCGACGACGACGGCGACGGCCTGCGCGACATGCTCGAGCTGGCCGAAAACGAAATCAATCAGGTCGGCTTCGGGAACCGTTGGCTGACGATCGCGCCGCCGGCCGGCACGCTGCCAGCCGGCGCCACCCGGGCCGTGACGGTGACGTTCGCCGCCCCGCCGGAATGCGGCGCCACGCTCGCGACCCTGATCGTGGTGGAGAGCGACGACCCGCTGGTGCCGCCGGCCGCAGCCTCGGCGACGCTGACCATCGACACGCCACCACACCTCGCGGTCGAGCCGGCCGGTCTCGACTTCGGGACACAGCTGGTCGGCGCCGCGGCGAGCGACACGCTGATCCTGGCCAACACCGGTTGCTCGACGCTGACGGTCGGCGCCGTGACCTCGGACCACGCCGCCTTCGTCGTCGAGCCGCTCGACCCGTTCACGCTGGCGACCGGCGTCTCGCGCGCGGTCCTCGTGACCTTCGCGCCCGCGCAGAGCGGGAGCGCAGCCGGCACCTTGACGATCCTGAGCGACGATCCCGACAACCCCGTCTCCACGGTGCCGCTGGCGGGCGCGGCCCTGACGGCGCCGGTGATCGCCGTCGCCCCCGACTCCCTGCGCTCGTCGCTGGACCCCGGCGGAAGCAGCACCGCGCTGGTCACCATCGCCAACCCGGGGGGCTTCGCCCTGGACTGGTCGGCGAGCGTGAACGCCGCCCGCGCCCTCGCGCTGCGGACGCGCGGCGCTTCCCTCGCCGTCCGCGACCTGCCCGGGCGCGCGGCCGCACCGGCCGCCGCCGGCGCCAACGGCGCGCCGCCGGAAGCACCGGGATTCGGCCGCCGCCTCTGCGTCTCCGACCGGTCGGGCGGCTACGTGCCCCGCGTCCTGCTGCTGACCTCCTACCAGCCGTCGACCAACGCCTTCGCCCTGGCCCTGCAGCGCCTGGGCTTCGGCCACACCGTGGTGGCGGACTGGGACGAACTGGACGCCGCCCTCGGCGACGCGGACCCGTGGGATCTGGTGATCGTCGACAACTACTTCGCTTCCCCGACGGCGTCCGGCCTCGAGGCGGTCGTCGGTCACCTCGACCGCGGCGGCTCCCTGATCTACGCCGACTGGGCGCTCTACAGCTACGACCACCACACGCTGCTGGACCGGCTGGGCGTCGACTACGAGTCGACGTTCACGACGCCGCTCTACGTGCGGGCGCTCGAACCGCTGCATCGCTGCTTCCGGGACCCCAACGCGGTCAGCACCCTGTTCTGGAACGTGGACCTGACCACGCGCGACGGCCAGATCGTCGCGGCGCGCGACGGCGCTTGGCGCCTGGCCGAGTTCGACGGGCATCCCGGGTCCGGGGCGATCGTCCTGAACGCGACGGGCCGCGCCATCTTCAACGGCTTCCAGACCGCCAACTACACGTCCAGCGACGACGGCGACGACCTGCGCGACGCCGTCGAGCTGGCGGAGAACGAGATCCTGCTGGTCGGCTTCGGCCCTTCATGGCTGACGGTGGAACCGGCGGCGGGAGCGGTGCCCGGCGGCGGCACCCAGGTGCTCACGGCGACCTTCGACGCCTCCCGCCTGTGCGGCGGCGATTTCGCGGCATCCCTCGAGCTGGCGAGCAACGATCCCGCGTCGCCGCTGACCGCCGTGCCGGCGGCGCTGCGCGTGAGCGCGGCCGCCGACATCTTCGCCGCGCCCGCGTCGCTCGACTTCGGCACCCGCTACATCGGGACCACGGCGTCCCTGTTCCTGGACCTCGTCAACGACGGCTGCGTCGACCTGACGATCAGCGGCGTGACCTCCGATCACGCGGAATTCACGACGTCTCCGCCCCCGCCGTTCACGCTGCCGCCGAACACGCGGCAAACCCTGCAGGTGGACTACCTCCCGGCCACGGTCGGCCAGGCCGCAGGCGCCCTCCTGATCGCGAGCGACGATCCCGACGAGCCGCAGCTCGAGGTGCCGCTGGCCGGATCCTGCCTGCCGGCACCCTCGATCACGTTGACGCCCGAATCGCTCGCGGCGGAGCTGCCGCCCGGCGCCGACACGGTCCAGTCCCTGACGATCGCCAACAACGGCTCCTACGCGCTCGACTGGACGGCGCACGTCGTGGACTGGGACACGAAGAGCCCGTACGACCTGCCTCCCCTCGCCGCCGCGCCGCAGACGCGCCTGACCGCCGAGCTGCAGGACCTCTCCGGCGTGCGCGTGATGTGGGCCGCCCACCACGGCCAGGCCGCACCGTCGGCCTGGTCGGCCATCATCGACGACCTCGAGCAGCGAGGCGCCGCCGTCGCGACCAACACCGCGCCGGTCACCGCCGGCCTGCTCGACGAGTTCGACGTCGTGTGGACCGTCAACTGCGTGGCGGGCTGGTCGCCGGGCGAGATCGACCTGTTGGCGGCCTGGGTGCGCCGCGGAGGCGGGATGCTCCTCACCGGCGACTCCGATCCCTCCCTGCCCGTCTTCAACGCGATCCTGGCCGCGGCGGATGTCGACATCACCTTCAACGCCAGCAACGCCGTCTCCGGGACGACCACCAGGATCACCCCGCACGCGACCACGGCGGGCGTCACGCACCTCCACCTCTTCAGCCCCGGCGCCACGCTCACCTCGATCGTCCACCCGGCCCAGGTGCTCATGCGCGACACGCAGCACCACCCGATGGGAGCCTGGTGCGAGCCCGGGCGGGGACGCGTGATCGCCCTGAGCGAGGAGATGTTCAGCAATGCCGACCTGGGATCCTCCGGGAACCGCCTGTTCGGCAACCAGGTGTTCGACTGGCTGGCCACGGGCAGCTGGCTGCAGATCGACCCGGCCTCGGGGTCGATCCCGCCGGGATCGGCGCAGGATCTGGCCGTGACCTTCGATGCCGGCGGCCGTTGCGGCAGCGGGCATGCGGCGCGGATCATCGTGGACAGCAACGACCCCCTGACCCCGGAGATCTCGGCGCCGGCCTCGCTCGTGGTCCTCGGCGCGGCGGACCTGTCCTGCTCGCCGTCGGACCTCGCCTTCGCCGTCGTCCGACCCGGCCAGGAGGCGGCCGCCTCGCTGACGCTGACCAACGAGGGCTGCGCCCCGCTGTCGATCGCCGCGCTGACCACGGATAGCGACGCCTTCTCCGTCGCCCCCTGCGGCCCGCTGGCGTTGCTGCCCCGGGAATCGCTGATCGCGACCGTGACGTTCTCGCCGCACGCCGCCGGGCTGCACGAAGGGACGCTGACGATCCTCGCGGACGATCCCGACGAGCCGGTCACGTCCGTGCCCCTGTCCGGCGCTTGCCAGGAACCGCCTCAGATCGAGCTGTCGCCCGCGTCGTTCGCCGTCGCCCTGCCCCCCCAGAACGGCGAGACCGCCCTGCCCCTGACGATCAAGAACCGCGGCCAGGGCGACCTGGCCTGGTCGGCCCTGGTCCGCCACGCCGCGGCCACGCGCACGTACGCGCTGCCGCCGCTCCCGGCCGCCCCCGCCCCCGCGGAGAAATCCGGACCGGCGACGGCGGACGCGGCCGCCGGCGCCGCGCTGACGGCCGAACTGCGCGACCTGACCGGGCTGCGCATCGTCTGGGACCAGAGCCACGCGCAGGCCAGCTACGCCAACTGGAGCACGATGGTCGGCGACCTCGAGCTGCGCGGCGCCGAGGTGGAGGTCTGCTGGTCCGGCCTCACCCCGTCGTTCCTGGCCGGCTGCGACATCTTCTGGTCCAGCCAATGCTTCACGAGCTTCACGGCCGCGGAGCGGACGGCGCTCGCGGGCTGGCTGCGCGGCGGCGGCGGCCTGATCCTCGAGGGCGACAGCGACGCCACCCTGGGGAACTTCAACGCGATCCTGTCCACCGCCGGCGCCGGCCTCGCCTACGGCTTCCCCAACCCCGGCGCCGGCACCACGACCGCGATCTCGCCGCACGCGTGCACGACCGGCGTCGGCGCGCTCTTCCTGGACAGCCCCGGCGCGACCCTCGCCGCCACGGCCGTCCCGGCCCAGATCATCGTGCGCGACGTCCTGGGCTCCGGCGTGGTCGCGTGCTCCCACGTCGGCCGCGGCCGGGTGATCGCGCTCGCCGACGACCTGATCGGCGTCTGGGGCCTGAACAGCGACGACAACCGCCTGTTCGGCAACCAGGCCTTCGATTGGCTGGCGGGTTCGGGCTGGCTGCAGATCGAGCCGGAAGCCGGCACGATCCCGCCCGGCGAGAAGCTGGAAGCCAAGGTCTGGTTCAACGCGGCGGGTCTCTGCGGCGGCGCGTTCGCCGCCGACATCGTCCTGTCCAGCAACGACCCGCTGACGCCGGAATCGGTGGTCCCGGCCTCGCTCGACGTGCTCGGAGAGCCGGAGATCTCGATCTCGCCGTCGAGCATCGACTTCGGGACGCATTACATCGGCACGCGGACGGACGCCGTGCTGACCATCGCCAACACCGATTGCGAGCCGCTGACGGTGACCGCCGTGGCCTGCGGCCACCCCGACTTCGCCGCGACGCCTGCCGGACCGTTCGTCGTGCCGCCGGGAGCGTCGCAGGACGTGGTCGTGACCTTCGCCCCTTCGGTCGCCGGCCCGGCCGCCGGCGACCTGACCGTCGCGAGCGACGACCTGGACGAACCCGTGCTCACCGTGCCGCTCACCGGCTCCGGCCTGGAAGCGCCCGTGCTCGCGGTGACGCCCGATTCGCTGCTCGCGCAGCTCCATGTCGGGGAAGCGCTGACGCGGTCCCTGACGATCAGCAACGCCGGATCGGGCGACCTCGCCTGGTCGCTCACGACGTCCACCGTCGACGAACCCGCCGGCAAGGAGCGGGCCGCACCGAGGATCCTGCTGCTGCCCACTCCCGAACCGTCGACCGACGCCTTCGTCATGGCCCTGGACCGGCTCGGCCTCGCCTACACCCCGATCACGAACTGGCAGGAGTTCACCACCTGGCTGATCAACGGCGGTCCCTGGGACCTGGTGATCGTCAACAACGCCGACCAGACCGTGGACTCGGGCGCCTTCGCCGCGCTCAGGCAGCACGTCGATCTCGGCCGTTCCCTGATCTTCTCCGACATGGTGAGTTATCGCGAGGACCCCGCCCTGCTGAGCCGCATGGGGATCACCTACCTGGCCTTCAACACCACGTCGCTGAACTTCGCCGCCGACGCCCCCGGACACCGCTGCTTCCGGATGCCCAACGCCGTGCACGCTTTCCTCTGGGACCTGGACTCGCTCAGCATCGACGCCCTCATCGTCGAGGCGGACGCGGACGCGCACATCCTGGCCTCGTTCCAGGGGATCGCCTCCTCGCCGGCCATCGTCATGAACCCGTCGGGGCGCACCATCTACAATTCCTTCCCGTCGCGCCTGTATACCGGCGACGACGACGGCGACGGCCGGCGCGACCTCGCCGAATTGGCGGAGAACGAGATCATGGCGCTGATCGAGACGGCGCCGTGGCTGTCGGCGTCGCCGACGGCGGGCGTCCTCGTGCCCGGCGAAACCCAGGCCGTGACGGTGGGCTTCGACACTTCCTTCCTGGCCGAAACGACGGACTACTGCGTCAGCGCCTTCGCGGCGCTGCTCGAACTGGAGAGCAACGACCCGTCGGCGCCCACCCGCGGCATCCCGGTCGAACTGCAGGTGATCGGGGAACCCGTCATCGCGGTCGCCCAGGCGAGCATCGACTTCGCGCCCACGTTCATCGGGGCCACGGCCACCTGGTCGCTGGCCGTCGCCAACCGCGGCTGCGAGCCGCTGACAATCGCCGCCGTGTCATCGGACCACCCGGCGTTCACGGTCGCACCCGCGGGCCCGCTCACGCTGGCCCCGGACGAGACGCGCGTCGTGGCGGTGACCTTCACGCCGGTGGACGCCGGCGACGCCGTCGGCGAGCTGACGATCGCGAGCGACGACCGCCGCCGGCCGACGCTCAAGGTCCCCCTGGCCGGGACCGGCCTGGCGCCGCCGGTGATCGCGGTGTCGCCGGATTCCCTCGCGGTCAGCCTGCCCGCCGGCGGCTTCGCGTCGCGGGTCCTGGCCATCGCCGACCTGGGGCCCGGGGAACTCGCGTGGTCGGCGTTCGACTGCCTGGACGTCCCGACCGGCGCCCCCCGCATCCTGCTGCAGTCCTCCTTCGAAGCGCAGAACGACGCCTTCGCCCTCGCGCTGCAGCGGATGGGCCTGGACCACACCCTGACCACGACCTGGGAGGACTTCGTCGCCGCGGCGGCGAACGCAGGCCCCTGGGACCTGATGATCGCCAACAACTACTCGCAGCCGACCTCGGCCTCGGCCCTGAACACCCTGCTGGCGCACCTCGATGCCGGCGGCTCGCTGATCTTCGCCGACTGGGGCCTGTACTACTACGTCAGCCACGCCCTGCTCCCCCGCCTCGGCATCGCCTACCAGTCGACCTTCACCACGCCGCTGGACCTCGTGGCTTCGGAGGAAAGCCACGCCTGCTTCCACTGGCCGCACGAGATCCGCGCACTGCACTGGGACGCGAACCAGCACATCCGCGACGGGCAGATCGTCACGACCCTGCCCGGCGCCCGCCGGCTGGCGACGTTCCCCGAGCACCCCGGCTCGGCCGCGATCATCCTCGACGCGACCGGCCGCGCGATCTTCAACGCCTTCCAGACGGCGAACTACACCGCCGACGACGACGGCGACGGCCTGCGCGACGCGGTCGAGCTGGCGCAGAACGAGATCGCCCTGGTGGGCTTGCGGGCCGACTGGCTGGCGATCGCGCCGGCGGCGGGTCTCGTGCCGCCCGGCGGGGCGCAGGACGTGACGGTGTCGTTCGACGCGACGGACATCGCCGCCGGCATTCATCGCACCACCATCGTCGTGCAGAGCGGCGACCCCCTGAGGCCGCTGGTCTACGTGCCGGCGATCCTGACGGTGACGGGCTCCGCGCTCGCGGCGTCCGCCGCCGAACCGCAGGCCGGCGCCTGGGCCCTGACGGTCGGGATCGAGGGCGCCGCCTCCAGCATCGTCATCGGCCAGCACGCCGACGCCACCGACGGCCGCGACCCGGCCAAGGACCTGCCCGCGCCGGCCCGCGCCGCCGGCGAACCGGGGCTCGCGCTGCCGCGGCCCGGCTGGGAGGGCGCCGGGAAACGCCTGTTCGCCGCGGACATCCGAGCGGCGGATGCGGTCCGACCCGCGTACGCGGTCCGCCTCGAGCCCGCGTCGTTGCGCAAGATCCGTCTGTGCTGGAACCGGGAAGAACTGCCCGCAGACCTCGACCTGGAGCTGCGCAGCGCCGGCCGCACGCTGCTGCCCTCGCTGCGCGCCGAGGACGGCGTCACGCTGGCGCCGGACGGATCGCCGCTCGAGCTGGAGTTCGTCGTTGTCGGCGTCGACGGCGTGCCCGACGCCGTCGGCCCGGCGCTGTACAACCGGCCCAACCCGTTCAACCCGAGCACCCTGATCGGCTTCCGCCTCGAGCGCGGCGGCGCGGTTGCGGTGATGATCCACGACGCGTGCGGCGTGCTGGTGCGCCGCCTCGAGGGCGGCCGCCTGCCCGCCGGCCCCGCCGGCCTGGAGTGGGACGGCCTCGACCGGCGCGGGCGCGAGGCGGCCAGCGGCGTCTACCTGTACCGACTGCTCGTGGATGGCCGCCAGCAGGGCGGGGCGCAGAAGATGGTCCTGGTGCGGTGAGCGGGGCGACAGGAATGCAGGCGGGCCGGGGGGCCGTTCAGCGCTCCCCGGCCTCCGCCACCAGCGACCTCCCCGCCTCGAAATCCCACAGCGTCTGCCGCCGCAGGTCCGCGCCCGCCAGCTGGTACTGGATGAAGGCGTCGAGGTAGGCCAGGCTGGCCTGGGTGAGGCGGCTGCGGTCCAGGGCGAGATCCTGGCTCGTGATGTCGCCGTTGTCGAAGCGCTGCAGGCTGATGTCGAGGCCGCGGCCGGCCACCTCGACGCTGCGGGCCAGGGCCTCGAGGCGGGCGCGGCTCTCGGCCAGGTTGCTCAGGGCCGCGTTGACCTGCAGCACGACCGCGCGCCGCTGGCGGTCGATGCCCAGCTCGCTGCGTGCGAGGGCGGCGCGGGCCGCCGCCACCTCGGCGCTGTTGACGCCGCTGTCCCACAGCGGCACCGAGAGGGTGAGGGCCACGCCCTTGTTGCCGGGCCGCTGCCGCAGGTCGTCCCAGCTCAGGTCCCACATGTCGCGCAGGGGCAGGTCGTCGTCGCTGCTGCCGACGCCGGTCAGGCCGTAGTAGGCGCGCAGCTCGCCCTTGACGGCCGAGCGGGCGTCGGTCTCCGCGACGGTGATCTCGGCGCGCCGCAGGCCGGCCTCGGTGTTGCGGATCTCGGCGCGGTGCGCGAGCGCGTGCTGCAGCGCCAGGTCGGGGTCGACCTCGTAGAAGCGCGGCGCGGTCTCGGCCGCCAGCCGCAGGGCGGCGTCCAGGGGCAGGCCCACGTCCAGCTTGAAGCGGTCGGCGGCGCGGGCGGCGGCCCCCTCGGCCCCCAGCAGGTCGTTGCGGCTCTGGGCGAGGTCCACCTCCATCTGCAGGGCCTCGACCTCGGGGATCAGGCCCGCCTCGAACTTGCGCCGGGCGAGCTGGAAGGCCTCCTGCTGGCGGGCGAGGTCGGTGCGCGCGATCTCCAGGCGGCGCTGGGCGCGCAGGTACTCGTAGAACCCGGCGGTGACGTCGTAGACGATCGAGAGCCGGGCCGCGGTGAACTCGCGCCGCGACTCGTCCAGGGCCAGCCGGGCGCGCTCGAGCGAGAGCTTCAGGGCGTTGGGCACCAGCAGCGGCTGCGCGAAGTCGATCCGGTAGCTGTTGAAGAAGGTGCGGCTCTCGAGGTTGGCGTCGGTCAGGTCGTCGTAGACCGTGTCGGTGCGGTGGTAGACGTCGCCGGACAGGCCGATGCTGCCGCTGGTCGGCAGGGGCTGGGTCAGCGACAGGCCGGCGCGCCACTCGCGGCTGCCGTAGGTGGTGTACTGCGGCAGCTGGCCCGGCACGCTCACCCCCTGCACCGACTCGTCGTAGTTCGGGGCGTCGAAGGCCAGACCCACCTGGGTCTTGAAGCGGCCGCGCGCCGCGGCGACGTCCTGCTCGGCCTGCAGCAGGTCCAGGCGCACGACGCGGGCCTCGTAGCCGTCGGCCAGCGCCAGGTCGAGCGCCGCGGCCAGGGTCAGCGAGACGGTGTCGGCCGGGGCGTCGGCCGCGGCGGCGAGGCCGGGCGCGAGCAGCGCCGGCAGGCAGATCAGCAGCAGTTTGTTCATCACTCGTACCTGATGGAGTCGATGGGGTTCATGCGCGCCGCCCGGCGCGCGGGGTAGTAGCCGAACACGACGCCCACGACGGCCGAGACGCCGAACGCCAGCAGCACCGACCACGGCGCGACGGCCACCGGCCAGCCGGCGTAGCGGGCGACGGCCTGCGCCAGCCCGATCCCGAAGGCCACGCCGATCAGCCCGCCCAGGAAGCTGACGCCGACCGCCTCGAGCAGGAACTGCAGCAGCACGTCCTTCTGCGTGGCGCCCACGGCGCGGCGCACGCCGATCTCGCGGGTGCGCTCCAGGACGCTGGCCAGCATGATGTTCATGATGCCGATGCCCCCGACCAGCAGCGAGATGCCGGCGATCGCCCCCATCACGATGCTGAAGATGCGCTGCGTGGACTGCTGCTGCCGGATCAGCTGCTGGGGGATCACCAGGCGGTGGTCGTCGACGCCGCGGTGGCGCCGCGCCACGAGCGCGCCCAGCACGGCCCCCGTCTCGAGGATGCGGTCGGTGTCCCCGACCTGCGCCACCAGCCGGTGCAGCTCGCTCTCGCCGACCTTGCGCGGCATCCGCTGCAGGGCGCAGGTCACCGGGATGTAGGCGTCGCGGTCGGTGTCGCGCACGTCCTCGAGGCGGCCCCCGGCCCCGGCGGGCGGGCCGGCCATGACCCCGATCACGTCGTACCAGTCGCGGCCGATCTTGACCCGCTCCCCGAGCGGGTCGGCGGACAGGAACAGCTCGCGGGCCAGCCCCGCGCCGAGCACGCAGACCCGCGCCACCGAGTCCACCTCGGAGGACGTGAAGAAGCGCCCCGCCGCCGGCCGGCCGCGCAGGACCGCGACGTAGTCGGGCGTCGTGCCGACGGCGCTGGCCGAGACGCGCTTGCGCCCGGACTGCACGTCCAGCTCGACGATGCGCAGCGGCACCACGCGGCGCACGCCCGGCAGCACCTCGCGGATCGCCGCGGCGTCGGCGAGCGACAGGCCGGGGCTGAAGGGGCGGCCCTGCTCCTCGTCGTCGGGCTCCGGCGGCGGCTTGTCGATGACCAGCAGGTTGTCGATCCCCAGCAGCGCGAACTGCGCCATCACCTGCCGGCGCGCGCCCTCCCCGATCGACAGCATGGCGATGACCGCCGCCACGCCGAAGACGATGCCCAGGGTGGTCAGCAGCGAGCGCAGGCGGTGGGCCGCCAGGCCCGCCACGCCCACGCGCGCGGTCTGCAGCAGGGGCATGCTCAGGGCTTCGCCTCCCGCGCCGCGTCCTTGCCGGGGGCCGCCGGCGGCGGCTGCTGCGGGTCCCGCAGCGAGACCGTCGCGCCCGCCTCCAGGCCGGACTCGATGACCACGAAGTCGTCGTTGCGCTCCCCGAGCACGACCGGCCGCGCCGCGACGCGGCCGTCGACCGCGAAGACCACGCTGCCGCCGTCGCGCTCGAAGACCGCCTCCAGCGGCACGGTCACCACGTCGGCCAGGCGCGCGACGATGATCCGGCACTGGGCCGTCATGCCGGGCCGCAGGTCGCCGGCCTCGCCCTCGATCAGGACGTCGACGTCGAAGACCTTGACCTTGGCCTCGCCCTCGGCCCGCGCCAGCGTGGCGATGCGCGTGACCTTGCCGCGGAACTCCCGCCCGGCCAGGGCGTCGACCGCGACGGCCACCTCCTGGTCCACGGCGATCCGCCGCACGTCGATCTCGTTGACCCGCGTGCGCACCTGCATCAGCGAGAGGTCGGGCAGGTCGATCAGCTCCATGCCGGGCCAGACCTGGTCGCCGACCTTGATCTTGCCGCCGCGGAAGGTCTTGTAGACGACCAGCCCCGGCTCCGGCGCCGTGATCGTCAGCGAGGCGAGCGCCTCGCGCGCCTGCGCCACCTGCATCTCGGCGTTGCGCACGTCGTACTGGGCCTTGGCCAGCTCGGCCTCCGCGATGATCCGCTGGGCGGCCAGCCGGTCGCCGGCCTCGCGCAGCGAGAGCTCGGCCTTCTTCAACTCCAGCTCCTGCTCGCGGCGGCGCACCTCGGCCTCGAAGGCCATCAGGTCGTAGCGCAGCCGGGTCTGCTCGTAGCCGTACTCCTGGTTCAGGCGCGCGCTCTCCAGCTCCGCGAGGCGCTGGTCGATCTCGGCCCGCCGGCGCGCCAGCTCGGCCCGGGCGTTCAGCAGGGAATTCTCGACCTGCTCGAGCTGCTGGCTGGTCGTGGACTGGTCGAGCTGGACCAGGAAGTCCCCCTGGGCCACCACGCTCCCCTCGGGCGCCATCTGCGCGATCTGCACCGCGTCCCACGAGAAGCTCGTGCGCTGGCGGGAGACGCTGCGGCTGCGGACCGCCTCGACCTGGCCGACGGTGGCCACGTCGATCACCAGCTCGCCCCGCCGGGCGACGGCGGTCACCAGCGACGCCGGCGGCCGGCGCGCGACCAGGGCCAGGATCGTCGCCAGCAGCAGCACGGCGACGGCGGCGGCCGCCAGCAGGCGGCGGCGGGAGGGCATGGTCATTCTTCCTCTTTCGGCGGCGCGGCGACCAGCTCGGTGCCGGCGGGCAGTTCGGCGTCGGCGGCCACCGCCACGGTCATCGGCGTCACGGCCAAAGGGCGCACCTGCAGCGGACGCGGCCAGTCCGCACGCGGGTAGACGAACCACGCCCCGTCGCGCCCGCTCGTCGCGGCGCGCGGGACCAGCACGGCGTCGGCGACCTCGCCGAGCCCGATCTCCACGATGGCCGTCATGCCCGGCCGCAGGCGCGGGTCGGCGCCGTCGATGCGGGCCACGGTCGGGAAGGCGCGCACGCCGGAGCCGGTCTCCAGCTCCACGGCCAGGCGCGCGATGCTCTCGATGCGGCCGGTGAACTCGGCCTCCGGGTACGCCTCCAGGCGCAGCCGCACCGGCAGGCCCGCCGCCACGCGGTGGCGGTCCACCTCGTGGATCATCATGGTCACCTGCATGGCCGACAGGTCCGGGATCTGGATGATGGGGCGCCAGGGGTCGATCGCGTCGCCGACGCGCGGCTTGGTGCGCTTGCCCTGGCGGTCCTCCTGCTCGAGGTAGACCACCAGGCCCGGCAGCGGCGACAGCAGCGAGCGGGCCCGGCGCCGCTCCAGCAGCGAGGCCCGCTGGGCGCGCGCGTCGGCCAGCTCGAGATCGGCCTTGGCCAGGGCGAGGCTGTCCAGGATCGCCTGCGCCACCAGCTTGGCGCGGGCCTCGTCCAGCGCGATGCGGGCGCGTTCGGCCGTCAGCCGGGACTCCTGCTGGCGCACCTGCGACTCGAACTGCAGCTTGGCGAGCTGCAGCTGCGCCTGCTCCCGGCTCAGCTCGGCCATGGCCACCGCGTCGACCAGCGCCTGGCGCTGGCTGGACTGACTGGCGACCGTCCCCTCGCGCTGGACGGCGAGGTTGCGCAGGCGGTCCTCGACGTCGGCCAGGGGCCGCGCCAGGGCGCTGTCGTCGAAGCGGGCCACGGTGTCGCCCACCGCCACGACGGTCCCCTCGGGCGCCATCTCGACGATGATCAGCGAGGATTCCCAGTCCTGCGGCGGGCGCAGGTCCTGGGCGCGCACGGCGCCGATCTCGCCGGTCTCGACCATCACAAGCGGCAGCGCGCCGCGCTCGGCGCGCACGACGGCGAGCCCGTCGTCGCCCGCGCAACCGGCGAGCAGCGGCAGCAACAGCCAGAGCCAGAGGAGATGTCGCGGCATGGTCGTCAGGATGGATGCTCCCTGATAGGCGGGCAACATAGCATGGAAAGGGATGGAACATCCAGTCCGCGGTGCGGGTTCCGCGGGTCAGTCCAGCGGGTAGTCCAACCCCTCGCAGGGCCGGCCCAGCAGGCGGCACATCGCCGCGAGCTGGCCCTGGTGGTGGAAGACGTGCGTCAGCACGCGCAGCACCACGTGCTGCGGCGCGAGCGTCTTTTCCCGGTTCCCCCAGGTCATCATCGGCCGGGCCGCAGCCAGCTCCGCCGCGGTCACGCCGCGCAGGTACGCCTCGGTCGCCGCGAAGACCTGCCCGCGGAAGCGCTCGAGCGCCTCGATCGTCGGGAAGTCGGGCGCGTCCTCGTCGGCGTCGATCCGGCCCTGCAGCACGCCGAGCCAGTAGCGTTGCGCGCCGATGACGTGGTGCAGCTGCAGCTGGACGGACGGGTAGCCGAATCCCGGCAGCTCGCGGTGCAGTTCCTCGGCGGTGAAACCGCGGCAGTGGTCCAGCAGGACCTTCAGGCAATGGTGGGTGCGCTCGTGCAGGTCGAGCAGGGAGCCGGAAGTGTGCATGGCCTACTCCTGGCCCTCATTCGCTTCGAGCCGCTCGACGTCGGCCAGATCCTGGAGGCGGCCCGAAGCCTTCTTGTTTTCGATCAGATGACGGCGCGAGATGACGGGCACTGGCGTGCCGTCCAGGGACACCAGGACTCGATCGACCCAGGCTGCTGAAAAATCGACCCCGTCGATCGCGGTGATCACGTCCACCCTCAACGGTGGCACGCCGATCTGGAAGATGAGACCAGGTTCGGCCAGATCGCGAACCGTGAGGTCCTGGAGGGGAGCACCGAACGCCACCAGGGCGTCGAAGACCCGCGGAGCGTTGGCGGCATCCGCCCGGATCCAGACGTCGAGGTTCTTCGTGGCACGCACGTGTCCGTGCACGGCCAGCGCATGGGCGCCGACAATGAGGAACTCAACGCCCTGCGCGTTGAACTCGGCCAACAGATCGATCAAGTCGCGGTTCACCGGCACCTTCCTGTCTCCACGCCTGGCACAGCACCGTCAGTTCCCATACGGCGGCGATCCGCTCCTCGGCGGTACAGGACAGCCAGTCGACATCCGGCGGCACCGGTTCGCCCGGGCGGATGATCCTGGTCGTCAGATCCCGTCGCTTCATGCCCACCTCCCGCAGGCCATCCTACCATGCCCCGGCATTACAGGCACCATTGCAATCCCGCCCCGGGACCTGACCCGGCGACTTGACGCCGGCTGCCCGGCGGTGGTAGAAGCGGTCGGGCGATCGGACGCCGACGGGTGGTCGCCTGTCGCCCCGACACCGGCAAACAGCCGCGAAGGACACTCCATGCGCCCTACGATCCCCGCCGTGTTCGCCGTCCTGCTGTGCGCCACGGCCGCCCCGGCTGCCGACGAGGCGCCGGAGTCCTTCCCCGCCGAGCGGCGGATCGCCGGCGCCGACACCCTGTGGGTCATCACCGAACCCGTCGTCGTCTACGGCTCCACGACTTCCGGCACGACCGACCCCGCCGCCTCGTCCGTCGACGCCATCGTCCTGGGCGCCCAGGACCTGCACGCGGCCGCCGACCTGGCGCCCGTGCTGCCGGCGACCCGGGCCGTGGTCAACTCCCGCGGCGAGAGCGTGTTCATGGTGCGCGGCGCGTCGGAGCGGCACGTCCGGCTGTGGCTGGACGGCATCCCGCTGAACGTGCCCTGGGACGAGCGCGTGGACGCCGGCCTGGTGCCGGTCGACGCGATCGGTTCGGTGCGCGGGGTGCGCGGCGCGGGCAGCGTGCTGGAGGGGCCCAACGCCCTGGCCGGCACCATCGAGCTGCGCCCGCAGGCGATGCCGGCCGACGGCGCGCGCACCCGGCTGGGCGCGCAGTTCGGCGAGTCGGTCCTGCGCGAGGGGCGGCTGCTGCACCAGCGCCGGCAGGGCGCCTGGGAGGTGCTCGCGGCGGGCTCCTGGCGCGCGCAGGACGGCTACGTGGTGCCGGCCGGTCTCGAGGCGCCGGTCAACCAGGGCCCGTCGCGGCAGCGCCTCAACAGCGACCTCGAGCAGGCTTCCCTGCTGCTGCGCCTGCAGCGCCGCAGCGCCGCGGGCGCCGTCTGGCACGTGACGTTCCTCGGCGCGGACGGCGAGAAGGGCGTGCCGCCGGAGACGCACCTCGGCGCCGACGCGCGCTTCTGGCGCTACCCGTCGGCGCGCCGCGGCCTGCTCGGCGCCGGGCTGCGCACGCCGCTGGGCGGGGGCCATGTCTGGGAGCTCGTCCTGGACGCCGCCGCCGACGTCTCCCACCTGGAGATCCGCGCCTTCGACGATGCGACCTACACGACGCCCGCCGTCGCCCCCGGCGTCGACTACGAGACCGACGACGACCGCACCGGATTCGCCCGCGCCCGCGCGGTCCGCTACCTCGACCGCGGCAGCCTGGCCGTGCAGACGTCGGCGCGCTACGCCCGCCACCGCGAGTCGCTGCAGCACGCGGGCCCGGAGCTGGATTACGCGCAGTTCCTCGGCGCCGCGGCCGTCGAGGCGGATCTGGACCTCGGCCGCAGCTGGCGCACGCGCGCCGGGGGCGGCTGGGACCTGGCCTCGACCCCCGAGTCGGGCGACAAGCCGGCCCGCGACGCGACCGGGGCGGCGGCCGCCTTCGCGCGCCTGGAGCGACGGCTGGGCGAGCCGCTGACCCTGCACGCCTCGTACGCGCGCCGCAGCCGCTTCCCCGCCCTGCGGGAGCTGTACTCCGGCGCGCTCGGCCGGTTCGTCCCCAACCCCGGCCTCGCGCCCGAGGTGCAGGACCTGTGGGACCTGGGCGCCGTGGGGCGGCGGGGCGCCTGGGAGCTCGGGCTGACCGGGTTCGCGAGCTACCTCGACGGGGCGATCGAGCGCACGGGCCTGGGCGACGGCACGAACCGCTTCCAGCGCGTGAACCTCGACGCGGTGCGCACCCTCGGCGTCGAGGCGGTGGCGACCTGGCGGCCCTCGGCGGCGTGGGAGATCGGCGGCCACCACAGCGTGATCGAGGCGCGGCGGCTGGCGGACGGGCGCTACGACGGCGCGGTGGAGGACCGGCCGTCGTACGTGTCGTTCCTGTCGGCGGCGTGGCGCCGCGGCGGCTGGCAGGCGACGGTCGAGGGGATGGCGCTGGGGCCGCGGATGTCGGCCGACGTCACCGACGCGGGCGACGGCCTGAAGCGGCTGCCGGCGCAGGGGACGGTCAACCTGCGGCTCGCGCGGGCCGTGACCGGCGGCATGGGACCGCTGTCCCGCGGCGCGGTGCACCTGCGGGTGGACAACGTGTTCGACGCGCTGGTGGAATCGCAGACGGGGCTGCCGCTGGCGGGCAGGACGGTGGTCTGCGGGTTCGAGGCGTGGTTCGAGGCGCGGCCCGCGGATTGACCGCGCGGTCGAACCGGCCGGCACATGGCGCCCGTCAGCCATGTCAGCTAACTTGTCGGACATGAAGAGCAACGATCTGGTCCGGGACATCCGCCGCCTCCGCCCGGAGGCCGGGTAGAAACGCCGAACACCATCACAGCGAATGTCTCCGCCTTCGTCCCCGCGGTTCCCGGGTTCGCCGCGCAGTGCCGTGGCGATATCGGGCTGCGATGAAAACGAAGCCGCGATCCCCGACCTACCGGGACGGACCTCCGCCGATGAGCCGCCGCTGCGCGCGGAGCTGTTCAGCGCGGACCAGATGATGCAGCACGGCAAATCGCTCGCCTCCGGCCACGATACGGCCGGCGGGCGGGCGCCCGACCGGCTCCTGCCCCGCCTGGCGGCGAACGAGCGCGTCCTGGTCGAGACCCGCGATCTGGTGACGGAAGCGGTCAGGACGGACCGGCGGATCACGCCGGCCGGCGAGTGGCTGCTCGACAACTTCTACCTCATCGAGGAACAGATCCGCACGGCCCGGCGTCACCTGCCGAAGGGCTACAGCCGGGAGCTGCCCACCCTGCGCCACGGCGCCTCCGCCGGCTACCCTCGGGTCTACGACATCGCGCTCGAGACGATCTCGCACGGCGACGGGCGCGTCGACCCGGAGAACCTGAGCAGCTTCGTCGCCTCCTACCAGTCGGTCAGCGTCCTGACGCTGGGCGAGCTGTGGGCCATCCCGATCATGCTGCGCCTGGCCCTCATCGAGAACCTCCGTCGCGTCGCCGTCCGGATCGCCGTCGACAGGATCGACCGCAACCGAGCCGACCACTGGGCGGACAAGATGGCCGAGATCGCCGAGAGCGATCCCAACAGCCTGATCCTCGCCGTCGCGGACATGGCGCGTTCCGACCCGCCGATGGTCAGTTCCTTCGTCGCCGAGTTGGCCCGCCGGCTCCAGGGCCGGAGCCCTTCGCTGGCGCTCCCGTTGACCTGGATCGAGCAGCGGCTCGCGCAGTCCGGGCAGACGATCGAGCAGCTGGTCCAGTCGGAGAACCAGCAGCAGGCGGCCGACCAGGTCTCGATCGGCAACAGCATCGGCAGCCTCCGCTTCCTGGGCGCGATGGACTGGCGCGAGTTCGTCGAGACGATGAGCGTCGTGGAATCCACGCTGCGGGAGGACCCCCGCGGCGTGTATGGCCGGATGGACTTCACCACCCGCGACCGGTACCGCCACGTGGTGGAGCGGGTCGCGCACCGGAGCCGGCTGACCGAGGCCCAGGTCGCGCGTCTGGCCATCGGCTTCTCCGAGACCGGCCGCACGACGGCCGGCGACGACGACCGGGCGTCGCATGTCGGCTACTACCTGATCGACAAGGGACTGCCGCACCTCGAACGGGCGGCGGGGATGCGGCCGACCGTCGCCTGGACGCTCCGCCGTTTCGCCGCCCGCTTCCCGCTCCTGGTGTACCTGGGGCCGATGCTGCTGATCACGGCGCTCCTGACCGGCGGCCTGACGGCGGCCGCGCTGGCCGCCGCGCCGGGCGTTCCGGCTCTCGTGCTGGCCGGAGTCCTCTCGCTGCTGTGCGCCAGCCAGCTGTCGGCGGCGCTGGTGAACTGGCTCGCCTCCCTGTTCGCCCGGCCGGACCTGCTGCCCCGCCTGGACTTCTCCACGGGGATCCCTTCGGAGTGGCGAACGCTCGTGGTGATCCCGACCATGATCACCAGCGAACGCGACATCGAAGCCCTGGCCGAGGCCCTGGAAGTCCGGTTCCTGGCGAACCGGGACGATAACCTGCACTTCGGCCTGCTGACGGACTTCCGGGACGCGCACACCGAGACGCTTCCGCAAGACGGCCCCCTGCTGCAGCTCGCCCGGGAGAAGATCGAGGCGCTGAACGAGAAGTACCGGCGCGGGCTCGGCAGCTCCTTCTTCCTGTTCCACCGCCCGCGCACCTGGAACCCCCGGGAGCGGCTGTGGATGGGCCACGAGCGCAAGCGGGGGAAGCTCGCCGACCTGAACGCGCTCCTGCGGGGCGCCCCTCCCGGCCGGTTCGCGCTGGTCGTCGGCAGGACGTCGGTCCTGCCCAACGTGCGGTTCGTGATCACCCTCGACACCGACACGCAGCTCCCGCGCGACACGGCGCGGCAATTCGTCGCCGCCATGGCGCATCCGCTGAACCGCCCGCGCTACGACGCGGGCCGGCAGCGCGTCACCGAGGGCTACGGCATCCTGCAGCCCCGCGTGGCCGCCAGCCTGCCGGGCTCGAACCGGTCCCGGTACGCCCGGCTCTACGGGGGCGAACCGGGCATCGACCCGTACACGCGCGCCGTGTCGGACGTCTACCAGGACCTGTTCCGCGAGGGTTCGTTCATCGGCAAGGGCATCTACGACGTCGATGCATTCGAGCGCGTGCTGGAGGGGCGCTTTCCCGAAAACCGGATCCTGAGCCACGATCTCCTCGAAGGCTGCCACGCCCGTTCGGGTCTGCTGAGCGATGTGCAGCTCTATGAGGACTATCCCGCCCGCTACCTCGCCGACATGGACCGCCGGCACCGCTGGATCCGCGGCGACTGGCAGCTCCTGGCGTGGCTGCTGCCGCGCGTGCCGGCCGCGGGAACGGGGCGGCGGCGCAACACCCTCTCGGGGCTGTCGCGCTGGAAGCTCATCGACAACCTCCGGCGCAGCCTCGTCTCGCCGGCGCTGACGCTGCTGCTGCTGTTGGGTTGGACGGCGCTGGCGCCCGCGTGGTTCTGGACGCTGGCGGTGGCCGGGATCGTCATGATCCCGCCGCTGGCCGCCACCCTGCTGGACCTGTCCCGCAAGTCCGGCGACGTGGACCTGGCGCAGCATCTCGCCGTCACCGCGCGCGCGGCCGGCCGCCACTTCGCCCAGGCGTCCTTCGGGTTCGCCTGTCTCCCCGACGAGGCACGCTCCAGTCTCGACGCGATCGGGCGCACGTTCTGGCGGCTGCTCGTCCGCCGGCGGCTACTCGAGTGGAACCCGTCCGGCGGCGGCGGGAACGACCGCCGGACCGGCCTCGCCGCCGTCTGCCTGTCCATGTGGGCCGCCCCGGCGATCGCCGTCGCCGCGCTGGTCGGCCTGACGGCCCTGCGGCCGTCCGCCCTGACGGCGGCCGGGCCCGTCCTCGGCCTCTGGCTGATCTCGCCGGCGTTGGCGTGGTGGCTCAGCCGTCCCCTGTCCCCCCGCAAGGCGACGTTGTCCGCGGAGCAGGACGCCTTCCTGCACCGGCTGGCGCGCAGGACGTGGATGTTCTTCGAGACGTTCGTCGGGCCCGAGGACCACTGGCTGCCTCCCGACAACTTCCAGGAACTCGGCACGGCCAGGATCGCGCACCGCACGTCCCCGACCAACCTCGGGCTTTCCCTGCTGTCGTCCCTGGCCGCCTACGACTTCGGCTACCTCCCGCCCGGGCAGCTGATCGAGCGCACGGCGCGCACGTTCGGCGCCATGGACGCCATGGCGCGGCACCGGGGGCACTTCTACAACTGGTACGACACGCGCACCCTGGAACCGCTGCCGCCCCTGTACGTCTCGACCGTGGACAGCGGCAACCTCGCCGGCCACCTGCTGACGCTGCGCGCCGGGCTGCTGGCGCTTCCCGATCACGGCATCCTGGGCGACCGGCTGTTCGAGGGGCTGCGCGACACGTTCGCGGTACTGTCGGACGCCGCTGGCGCGGGCGAAGCGCCGCGGCTGGCCCGGCTGCGGGCGGACCTGGACGGCGTCTGCCGGCAGAAGCCGACCACGCTGACGGCCACCCGGCGCTGCCTCGAGAAGCTGGCGGCAGCCGTCGCCGAAGCCGCGGCTGACCGGGCCGCAACGCAGCCAGGCGAGGCGGCGTGGTGGTCGGACGCCCTCTCCCGGCAGTGCTCGGCGGCGCTCGACGACCTGGCCTTCCTGGCGCCCTGGACGTCGCCGCCGGTCCCGGGGTCTCCGGCCGTCGCCGTCCCGCAGTCCGACGCGATCCCGACGCTGCGCGAGCTGGCGTCGTACGCCGCGGAGGCCGGCGACCGCGCCGCGGCCAGGCTGGAGGCGATCGAGGATCTCGCGCGACGCTCCGGCGGCTTCGCGGGCATCGACTACGGCTTCCTCTACGACGAGGCGCGGCATCTGCTGTCGATCGGCTACGACATCGTCCAGCGACGACGCGATTCGAGCTACTACGATCTGCTGGCGTCGGAGGCGCGGCTGGCCAGCTTCGTGGGCATCGCGCAGGCACAGCTGCCCCAGGAGACCTGGTTCGCCCTGGGACGCCTGCTGAGCGCCACCGGCGGCGCGCCCGTGCTGCTGTCCTGGAGCGGCTCGATGTTCGAGTACCTCATGCCGCTGCTGGTGATGCCGACGTACGAGCACACGCTGCTGGACCGGACCTACGCCGGAGCGGTCGAGCGGCAGATCGAGTACGGGAAGCAACGCGGCGTGCCCTGGGGCGTGTCGGAATCCGGTTACAACACGATCGACGCCCACCTGAACTACCAGTACCGCGCGTTCGGCGTGCCCGGCCTGGGGCTCAAGCGCGGCCTGGCCTCGGATCTGGTCGTCGCCCCGTACGCCTCGGCCCTGGCGCTGATGGTGGCGCCGGCAGAGGCCTGCCAGAACCTGCAGCGCCTCGCCGCCGCCGGGTTCGCGGGACGGTACGGTCTCTACGAGGCGATCGACTACACCCCTTCCCGCATCCCGCGCGGGCAGCCGCACGCCGTCGTCCGCTCGTTCATGGCACACCACCAGGGCATGAGCCTGCTGTCCCTCGCCTACCTGCTGCTGGACCGCCCGATGCAGCGACGGTTCACGGCGGATCCGGGGCTCCAGGCGACCGTGCTGCTGCTGCAGGAGCGCGTGCCGAAGGCCTCCGTGTTCCACCCCCTGATCACCGAGACGTCCGCGGCGACGGCGAGCGCCGACGGCCGCGGGACCCCCGCCCGCGTCGTCGACACCCCGCACACGCCGCTGCCGGAGGTGCAGCTGCTGTCCAACAGCAGGTACCACGTGATGGTCACCAACGCCGGCGGCGGCTACAGCCGCTGGAAGGATCTCGCCGTCACCCGCTGGCGCGAGGACGGCACGCGCGACGACTGGGGCACCTTCTGCTACATCCGCGACGTGGAGACGGGCCGGTACTGGTCGAACGCCTACCAGCCGACGCGCCGGGAGCCTGAGCGCTACGAGGCGATCTTCTCCGAATCGCGGGTGGAGTTCCGCCGCCGCGACCACGACTTCGACACGCACACCGAGATCGCCGTCTCGCCGGAGGACGACGTCGAGGTCCGCCGCATCCACATCACGAACCGCTCCCGCTCGCGCCGGACGATCGAGGTGACGAGCTACGCGGAGGTCGTCCTCGCCTCGCCGGCCGCGGACGCGCTCCACCCCGCGTTCAGCAACCTCTTCGTGCGGACGGAGATCGTCAGGGAGCGGCAGGCGATCCTCTGCACGCGCCGGCCCCGTTCCCCCGCCGAGCCGACTCCCTGGATGTTCCACCTGATGGCCGTGCACGGCGCGGACGTCGAGGCGGTGTCCTACGAGACCGACCGGCAGCGGTTCGTCGGTCGCGGGAACACCGTGGCCGAACCCTCGGCGATGCTGGAACCGGGCGCCCTCTCGGACGGCGAGGGATCGGTGCTCGACCCCATCGTCGCGATCAGGCACCGGCTGACCCTGGGCCCCGAGGAGTCGGCGACGGTGAACGCCGTCTACGGCGTCGGCGAGACCCGCGAAGCCTGCCTGGGCCTCGCCGAGAAGTACCTCGACCGCCGGCTGGCCAACCGGGTCTTCGACCTGGCGTGGACCCACGGCGAGGTCCTGCTGCGGCAGCTCGACGCGGCCGAATCCGACGCGCAGGACTACGGGCGCCTGGCCGCGTCCCTGATCTACGCGAACTCCTCCCTGCGCGCCGACCCCGGCATCCTCGTGCGGGACCACCGCGGCCAGTCCGGGCTGTGGGGCTACTCCATCTCCGGGGATCTGCCGATCGTGCTGCTGCGGATCGGCGACCCCGACCACATCGACCTGGTGCGCCAGCTCGTCCAGGCCCACGCCTACTGGCACCTGAAGGGGCTGGCCGTCGACCTGGTGATCTGGAACGAGGACCACGCCGGGTACCGGCAGGCGCTCCACGACCAGATCATGGGGCTGATCGCCGCCGGCAACGAGATCAACATCTCCAACCGGACGGGCTGCATCCTGGTCAGGGCGGCGGAGCAGATCCCGGAAGAGGACCGCACGCTGCTGATGTCGGCCGCCCGCGCCATCATCGCCGACGACCGCGGGACGCTGTCGGAACAGATCGGCCAAGCGGTCGACGACGACCTGCCCGGCCTGTTCGCGCCACCCGCGCGCCTCCCCGCGCCGGCCGCCCCGCCGGCCGCGGCGCCCCCGGCGGAAGACCTGCTCTTCTTCAACGGCTTGGGCGGCTTCACGCCGGACGGCAGCGAATACGTGATCACGACCGGCCCGGGGCGGCTCACGCCGGCCCCCTGGGTGAACGTCCTGGCGAATCCGGACTTCGGGACCGCCGTCTCGGAAAGCGGCTCCGCCTTCACCTGGAGCGAGAACGCCCACGAGTTCCGGCTGACCCCGTGGACCAACGACCCCGTCAGCGACCTCGGCGGCGAAGCCCTCTACATCCGCGACGAGGAGAGCGGCCGCTACTGGTCCCCCACGCCGCTGCCCTGCCGCGGCACCGGGGACCACGTGTGCCGGCACGGGTTCGGCTACAGCATCTACGAACACCTGGAGTCCGGCATCCGGTCGGAGCTGCTGGTCTACGTCGCGCTGGACGCGTCGGTCAAGTTCTCGGCGCTGAAGCTGCGGAACGAGTCCGGCCGGCCGCGCCGGCTTTCCGTCACCGGCTACGTGGAGTGGGTGATCGGCGACCTGCGGCCGAAGACGGCCATGCACATCGTCACCGCCATCGACGCCGAGACCGGCGCCCTCCTCGCGCGCAACCCGTACAACACGGAATTCGCCGACCGGGTCGCCTTCTTCGACGTGGACGACATGGGCCGGACCTTCACCTGCGACCGCCGGGAATTCCTCGGGCGCAACGGCTCGCCGGTCCGTCCCGCCGCCATGTCGCGGACGCGGCTCTCGGACCGGGCGGGGGCGGCTCTCGACCCCTGCGCGGCGATCCAGGTCCCCTTCGCGCTGGGCGCGGGGCAGGAGCGCGAACTCGTCTTCAGGCTCGGCGTCGGGCGAGACGCCCGGGAAGCCGGCGACCTGGCCCACCGCTTCCGGGGAGCCGACTCGGCGCGCGATGCATTCATCGCAGTCCGCCATTACTGGCGCAACATGCTGGGCGTCGTGCGCGTGGAGACGCCGGACCCGGCCCTCGACGTGCTGGCCAACGGCTGGCTCCTGTACCAGACGCTGGCGTGCCGGCTCTGGGCCCGCACCGGCTACTACCAGCCGGGCGGCGCCTTCGGCTTCCGCGACCAGCTGCAGGACGCGATGGCGCTCGTCCACGCCGAGCCCCGGCTGCTCCGCGAACACCTGCTGCGCAGCGCGGCCCGCCAGTTCCAGGAGGGCGACGTCCAGCACTGGTGGCACCCTCCCGCGGGCCGGGGCGTGCGCACGCACTGCTCGGACGACTTCCTCTGGCTGCCGCTGGCGACCGCGCGCTACGTGCGGGCCACGGGCGACACCGGCGTGCTCGACGAATCCCTGCCCTTCCTCGAGGGACGTCCGGTGAAGCCCGAAGAGGACTCCTACTACGACCTGCCCGGCCAGTCCGGGGAGTCCGCCAGCCTGTACGACCACTGCGTCCGCGCCATCCTGAAGGGCCTGGGCACCGGCGAGCACCACCTGCCGCTCATCGGCAGCGGCGACTGGAACGACGGCATGAACCTGGTGGGCGAGCACGGCAGGGGCGAAAGCGTCTGGCTGGGCTTCTTCCTCCAGGAAGTGCTGACGCAGTTCGCCGAGGTCGCCCGCGGACGCGGCGACGGAGAATTCGCCGAGCGCTGCCGCGCGACGGCCGCCCTCACGCGGCGCAACGTCGAGGACAACGGCTGGGACGGTGCCTGGTACCGCCGGGCGTACTTCGACGACGGCACGCCGCTGGGATCGGCCGGCAACCCCGAGTGCCAGATCGACTCCATCGCCCAGAGCTGGTCCGCGCTCGCCGCCGGCGGCGTCCCGGACCGCGCGCGCCTGGCGATGGCGTCGCTGGACGAGCGCCTGGTGCGCCGCGACCACGGTCTGGTCCAGCTGCTGGACCCGCCGTTCGCGGTCTCGGACCTGGAGCCCGGCTACATCAAGGGATATCCCGCGGGCGTGCGGGAGAACGGCGGGCAGTACACCCACGCGGCGATCTGGGCGGCGATGGCGTTCGCCGCCCTGGGCGACCGCCGGCGCGCCTGGGATCTCGCGTCCATGATCAACCCCGTGAACCACGCCAGGACCGGGCCGGAGGCGGCCGTCTACAAGGTGGAACCGTACGTGGTCGCCGCCGACGTCTACGCCGTCACGCCGCACACCGGCCGCGGCGGCTGGACGTGGTACACGGGCTCGGCCGGCTGGATGTACCGGCTGCTGACCGAGTCGCTGCTGGGGCTCGGGCTGGAGGCGGGCAGGCTGCGGTTCACGCCCTGCCTGCCGTCGTCCTGGCGGTCCTACAAGGTGCGCTACCGGTACCGGGACACCGTCTACGACATCGAGATCACGCAGGTGGCCGCCGGCGCGGACGGTGCGGGCGCCACGCGCGTGGTCCTGGACGGGACCGGCCTCGCCGGCGACGCCCTGCCGCTCGTGGACGACCGGCGGCGGCACACCGTCGCGGTGACCGTCACGGCCCCGGGGACCGTGACGGGCGGCGGCCTCAGACCGCGTCGGGCCCGTCCTCGGGCTTGCGCGTACCGCGGCCGACGCCGTAGCTCTTGAGCTTCCTGGACAGCGTCGCCGAGCCGATGCCGAGCTGCTTGGCGGTGCGGGTCTGGTTGCCCTCGTTGAGGTCGAGCACCGCCAGGATGTAGTCCTTCTCGATTTCCTCGAGTTCCCGCACCGGACCCGTCACCGACGGGATCGGGACCGCCTGCCGGACCTCCTCGGGCAGGTCGTCGTACCCGACGAGGTTCGTGCTGCCGAGCGCGATGCGCGCTCGATGGCGTTCTCCAGCTCGCGCACGTTGCCCGGCCAGCCGTAGCGCAGCAGCTGGTCGGCGGCGCGCGGGGCGAACCCGGTGACGGGCCGCTTCATGCGCTTGGCCGCCGCCGCCAGCAGCACCCGCGCCAGCGGCAGGATGTCCTCGCGCCGGTCCCGGAGCGCCGGCACGTGCAGCTGGACGACGTTCAGCCGGTAGTACAGGTCCTTGCGGAAGCGCCCTTCGACGATGTCCGCGGCGAGCTCCCGGTTCGTGGCGGCGATCACCCGCACGTTCACCGGCCGGCTCCGGTTCTCGCCGACGCGGCGGATCTCGCGCTCCTGGAGCACCCGCAGCAGCTTG
This sequence comes from bacterium, assembly GCA_016719645.1. Taxonomy (GTDB): domain Bacteria; phylum Krumholzibacteriota; class Krumholzibacteriia; order LZORAL124-64-63; family LZORAL124-64-63; genus PNOJ01. The sequence goes on along the minus strand of JADJYS010000021.1, from coordinate 10,385 downwards.
ACCTGCATGCCGGGCGAGACGTCGCCGATCTCGTCGAGCAGCAGGGTGCCGCCGTTGGCCGCCTCGAACAGGCCCGGCCGGTCGTGGACGGCGCCGGTGAACGCGCCGCGGGCGTGCCCGAACAGCTCGCTCTCGAGCAGGGACTCGGTGATGGCGCCGCAGTTGACGGCGATGAACGGGCGGGCCGCGCGGGTGGACTCGTCGTGCACCATCTGCGAGATGAGCTCCTTGCCCGTCCCGCTCTCGCCCGTGATCAGGACGGTGGAGTCCACCAGCGCGATGCGCCGGGCGAGATCGACGACCCGCCGCATGGCGGGGCTGCGGGCGATGATCCCGAGCGGGTCCACGACCTCGGGCGCCACGCGGGCCAGCACGCGCTTCTTGCGCAGCAGCTTCTGCTCGGTCGCCTTGAGGTTCTCGGTGATCAGGTGCAGCGAGGGCTCGAGCCATTCCTTGAGGTTGTCCACGCGGTAGAAGCGGAGCTCGTCGGACCGCTCGTCCCCCCACTCCTCGAGCGTGCGCGCCAGGAGATGGCACGCCGCGTCGCCCTTGCCCATGCAGCGCTCCTCGAGGACGTAGATCTCCTTGCCCAGCGCCCGGCTCAGGTAGCCGCTCGTGATGCCGCAGATGGTCCAGCAGACCGAGACGTCGCTGCGCCCCAGGTGGGCGACGTGCTGCTCGGCCTCGTAGGAGCCGACGAGCGTCAGGCCCTCCTTGGTCAGCGAGCCGGGCTCGCCCGGGGCCAGGTGGTACATGCCCCCGAGCATGTGGATGCGCCCGCACGCCTCCTGCCAGTCGGCCTCGCTCTCCCACTGGAAGATCTCCTGCGTCGCCTCGGCCAGGCGCCAGCCCTGGACGTAGCCGAAGCGGGTCAGGACGGCGCGGGCGGTGCTGACGCCGAAATGGTCGATCAGCTCCTTGCGCAGGTTCCCCTTCGCCGTGGCGTCGAAGATGAGGGCCCGTTGGCCGGCGAAACGGACCACGCCGGCCTCGGAGTCGAACTCCACCAGTTCGCTGATCTTGAGGTCTTCGACACGCATGCCCACCCCTCCCTTTTGATCGACCTTACCTCGTTATGAGGGGGACGGCAAGGGTTCGTTCCGCGAATCCCCCTATAATATCAAGAGGTTACGGCTGGCACGATCGTGGCATAGGCCCCGTTCAGCACCCATCGAGGAGAGACGCCATGGAATTCGACCACGAGAAGATGGAGTCGCAACTCTGGGACTGGCGCCTGCGGATCGACCGTCTCGCGATCGCTACTCACAAGGCGGGCTGCGGGGCGGGATTCGACGCCACCATGAGGGTCGACGAACTGAAGGCCCTGCACGCGATCGCACAGGCCAAGCACCACGAGTTCTGGGCGGTCGGGACCTGAAGCGGCTGCGGCTGATGCCTGATCTGGAAGGCGCGTGGACCAACCTCGCGACCGCCTTCGCGGATCCGGGGCGGTAGGGACGCGGCGAGGCGGACCGACGGACCCGCAGGCAAGACAGGGGAACCCACGGTCGGGTCGCCCCGGGATCGTTACCGGAACAAGAGGTTCACGCACATGAAACTGCAACAGATCGGCACCGGCCTGCTCGTCCTGAGCGCCCTGGCGCTCGCGACGGGCTGCAACGAGGAACGGGAGACCGCCCGGCTCGCGGCCGCCGCGGAGGCCCGGAAGCCGCGCTTCGAGACGATGGTCATCCCCGACGGGACCAGCGTCGTCACCATGCTCGACACGCGCCTCTCCACGGGCGACAACAGCACCGGCGACTCGTTCGTCACCACGACGACGGAAGCCATCGTCGTGCGCGGCGTGACGGTCGTCCCGGCCGGCGCCCGCATCTACGGGGTGCTGCGCGACGTCCAGGCCTCCGGCCGGACCAGCGGCCGGGCCCGCATGACGCTCGCCTACGAGAAGATCGTCGATGCGCAGGGCAAGACGCACGGGATCTCCGCGCAGCCGCTCACGCTGCAGGCGGAGTCCGCCACGCACGGCGACGTCGAGAAGATCGCGGCGGGCGGGGTCCTCGGCGCGATCATCGGCGGGATCAGCGGCGGCGGCAAGGGCGCCGCGATCGGGGCAGGCGCGGGCGCCGGCGCCGGCACCATCCTGATGCTCGCGACCAAGGGCGACGAGGTGGAACTCGCGGCGGGCCAGCGGCTGAACGTCACGATGACGTCCCCCACGAGCATCCAGGTCCTGGCCCAGAAATGACCCTGCCGACAACGTCCACGAACAGGAAGGGATGAAGAGATGAACAGATACACCACGATCCTGCTGGTCGCCCTCGCGGCGGCGCTCCTGGCGCCCGCCCTGGCGACGGCCGACCCGTACACCGACGTCGGCTTCCGCGGCTGGGGACCCCGGGTCGGCCTGTCCGTCGATCCCGACCAGGTCCACTTCGGCGCCCACTTCGACTACGGGCACTTCGCGCGCCACGTCCGCTTCCAGCCGAACTTCGAGATCGGCTTCAGCGACAACATCACGCTCGCCTGCTTCAACGCCGAGGCGGCCTACCGCTTCAGCGAGAAATGGGACGTGTGGAGCCCCTACCTCGGCGGCGGGCTCGGCCTGAACATCAGGAGCTACGACAACGGGCACGACAGCGACTCCGACACCGACCTCGGCGTCAACCTGCTCGGCGGCATCGAGAAGGGCCTCGTCAACGGCGACCGCTTCTTCATCGAGAGCAAGCTCAGCCTCAACGACGTGCCGGACGTGAAGATCACGATCGGCTGGACGTTCTACCACTAGCCGCGGATCCGGGAGGGGCGGCGGCTCGCCGGACCCGCCCTCCCGCCGCGGCGCCACGCCAGGAGATGCGTCATGTTGTGGACCATCGCAGTCGTGCTCGTCGTTCTGTGGTTCCTGGGACTCGTGACGTCCACCACCCTCAACGGCTTCATCCACGTCCTGCTCGTCGTCGCCGTCGTCGCCGTGCTGATCCGCCTCATCCAGGGGCGCCGGGTCCTGTAGACGGGATCCCGTCCACGCCCGAACCGGGAACTGAACAGGGAGGATATCGACATGTTGAACTACCGAAGCCTGCTCGCGGCGGGCCTTGCACTCTGCCTCGGCCTGCCGGCCGCGGCCCAGACCGTCGGCGGACTGCAGTCCGCCGAGACGATGGACCCCGGCACCTACAAGCTCGCGCTGGCCCCGCTGATGATCTTCGGCGAGGACGGCGCGGACGACGAGTTCGGCGTCGCCGGGCGCGCGGGCTACGGCTTCAGCGAGAGCTTCGACGCCGAGGTCAAGCTGGGCCTCTTCGAAAACAGCACCTACGCCGGCCTCGACGGCGAGCTGTGGCTCCTGCACGGCAAGGACAACGGCGCCGGCCTGGACGCCTCGCTGACCGGCGGCCTGCACTGGATCTTCGGCAGCGACGGCTACCACGATTCCATGGGCTTCGACATCGCGCCGATGATCAGCGGCAACGTGTCGGAGAACCTCGAGCTCTGCGGCGCCCTGGACGCCTCGTTCGAGTCCGTCGACGACCTGCCGGCCGGCGTGGACGACACCTACACGCGGCTGCACCTCGTGCCCGGGTTCGAATACCGGCTGTCCGACGTCGCCGACCTGGTCGGCGAGATCGGCATCGGGCTCAACGACGACTCGAACAACTACGCCGGCATCCCCGGGCCCCCCCCCCCCCCCCCCCCCGCAACAGCAATCACGCCGGCATGGTTTCCTTCACCCTCGAGATGACGGAAGTTCCCGATCCCGGCGGAGGCGCCGGTCATCGCCCCCAGGCGGCAAGGGTGAAATGAACCCGGTCACGTTCATGTACCTCGCGGTGAGCGCCGTCGTCGTCGCCGTGGTGGCGTCGGCGGCGTACCTGATCCGGACCCTGATCCGGCTTCGTCCGATCATCGAGCGGCTCGACGACACCTCGCGGTTCCTGGAAACCAGCCGCCCCAAGCTCGACCGCATCATGGACAGCCTGGAAGTCGAGCTCGTGGAGCTGCACGGGATCAGCGCGAAGATGAACCGCATCGCCGGCCACGCCGAGAGCGTGACCACGGGGCTGAAGTTTGCGGTCCAGCCCATCATCACCGAGGTATCCGATCTCGGGCAGCTGCTCCGCCACGGGCGGGCGGTCGCCGTGGCGGTCAAGACCGGCCTGCTCGCCTGGCGTGATCGCGGGCGCGCGCAAGGCGGGGAACCGTCGAACGGGATCGAGTACGACGAAGAAAGCCGAGGCTGACATGTCACGCAATACCAATACGTTGATGGCGTTCGTGCTGGGCGCCGCCGTGGGCGGCATCACCGCGCTGCTGCTGGCGCCGGACAAGGGCGAGGTCACGCGGCGCCGCCTGCGCGATGGGAGCGGCCGCGGCCTGCGCCGGGGCCGGGACGCGGTGAGCCACGCGGCGTCTTCCCTGGAGGAGGACGCCCGCGAGAAGGGCCAGGCCGTGAGCGACGCGGTCCACCAGCGGGTCAACGCCGCCGGTGAAGCGGTGGCCGCGGCCAGGGGCGCCTACCGCCGCGAGATGGACAAGCCGTAGGCTGCGGCTCCGCAGCCCCGCCGACGCGATCGTCGAAGCCGGGTGGGGATACCACCCGGCAGCACCGCGCCGGGATGCGCGATCACCGGGAAGGGGCGCTCCGTCGTCTCCGGCTAGTCCCGGATCTCCGCCTCGACGAGCTGCGCCAGCATCGCGAGCGACTCCTGCCACCCGAGGTAGCACATCTCGACGGGGATGACCTCGGGGATCCCCTCCTGCACGATGCCCAGCTCGGTCCCGCAGGACACCGCCTGCAGGGTGATCGTCGCGATCATCTCCCCGGGCAGGTTCGGATCGTCGAACTTGTCGTTGTAGCGGATCCGCTCGTTCGGCACGAGCTCGAGGTATTCGCCCCCGAAGGCGTGCCCGCCCCCCGTGGTGAAGTTCGTGAACGACATGCGGAACGTGCCGCCGACCCTGGCGTCCAGGTGGTGGACCTTGCCGGTGAAGCCGTGCGGCGGCAGCCACTTGGCCATCGCGTCGGCGTCGAGGAAGGCGCGGTACACCCGCTCGGGGGGCGCCCGCAGGACGCGGTGGAGTCGGACCGTGCCGGTCGCCATGGTGCTTCCTTTCGGTGATGGTCCGGGTCCCGGCCGGCGGAGCGGCCGGGACGGGAAGACGTCACGAAAGGCGCGAGCGCTGCGAGCCGCAACCACCTGCAGGGCCGGCGACCCGCGAGGCGGGCTAGGACGGACCCCATTCCACGGTTCCCAACCAGATGACCAACGCTATGGTCCCGACCATCAACGTCCCGAATACCCCCATCACGAAGTTCGCGCCCTCGGTCCCCCCGCACTCCTCGAGCGCCTGGATGTCCTGCCGCGGCACGACCCGTTCCTCGACGGCGTGGTTCGCCACGATCCCGACGGCGAGTTCGTCGGGCGACACCCGCCAGACCTCGCCGGAAAGCGTGTCGCCGTTCGCGAGGGTGACGCGCACCAGGTTTCCGGCCCTGATCGTCGGGCGCGGATCGCCCGTAGGGGCCTGGTCGGGGGCGTCCGGCAACCTGACGGATCGGTACGTCGTGCAGCCGCCGACGACCAGCGTCATCACGATCAGCCACAGCCAGGAAAAGCCGGCTCCGCGGGCGGAACCCGGCCGGCCGCTAGTCGGCGTCTGTCGCCGCCATCGCATGGATCACCTGCTCCAACGCCCGGTTGAATTCCTCCGGCCGGTCCATCATCAGGAAGTGATCCGCGCCTTCCAGGATCACGGCGTCGAAGGCGGCCATGTGGCGCCGGTTCGCCTCGGCGTTGACGGGCCACAGGTCCCCGTTGACGGTCATGACGGGGATGCGGATCGCCTCGAAGACCGTCGCCGCTTCTCCCGTCACGTACTGCATCATCATCTCTTCCATCGCGCTCAGCGCGATCGTCGGCGGCGCGCTCGATATGTCCGCCAGGACCCACGCGCGCAGTTCCGGATCGGTGTCGGGAGCGAACATCCCGGCCACGAACTCCCGGCTCCCGGCCCGGAAGTCCGCCCTGAGCGGCGCCATCAACCCGTCGAGCTCCTCGCGCGTCATCCGGTACTCGACGTCTTCCAGGGTGTCCACGCCGATCAGGCCCACGACGAGATCAGGCATGAGGCGCGCGGCCTCCGCGATCACCGGGCCGCCCATGGAATGGCCGATCAGGATGACGCGGCGGCTGCCCGACGCCTCCACCACCGCCTGCACGTCCTGCCCGAAGGACGCCATCGTGCAGCGCTCCCGCGCGGCGCCGGAGTGGCCGTGGCCGGCCAGGTCCAGCGTGATCACGCGATGATGTTGCGCAAAATGAGGCACCTGCTCGCGCCAGTAGCGGGCGTCGCAGTTCCAGCCGTGCACGAACACCAGGGCCGGCTCCCCGGCACCGCTGACCTCGTAGGTGATCGGCACGCCGTCGGCGGAGACGGCGACGCGCGGCCAGGCCGTTTGCGCCCGCGCCCCGCCCGCGGCGAGGACCAAGAACGCCAGGAATGCGGCCAGGATCCTCGATCGCTCCCCCGCCGGCCTGACGGCCGGGCCACCGCCGACTCGGATCGTCTTCCCACCGACCATCATGATCCCCTCGCTTTCGCCGTGGCGTGCCGTTCTTGCCGGCTCGATCCCGCAACGCCGCCGGGATCGACGGGTACCGTTTAAGGTGTCATTCCGTCCAGGTGGCGGACGAACCGCAGGCAGAGCGAGCGCGCCGCGGTCTCACCGCCCAGGCGATCCCCGCTTCTCGAGCGTGAACTCCGGCAGCCTCCGCCCCTGCGCCGAACAGGTCTTGAGCTTGTCCAGCCGCCGCCGTCGCGTCGCCTCCTGCTTGGCGCTGACGATCCACCAGCTGACCGCCTTGCGGTAGGACGCCGGCTGCCCCTGGAAATAGGCCCAGGCGGTCGCGTCCTGCTTCAGCAGCCCGGCGTACGGTTCGGCCAGATCCACGCTGCGCTGCTCGTAGGAGTAGGCGCCGCCTTCCTCCTCACGCCTGGCTTCGAAGACCGCGAGGCCGGCGGGGCGCATCCTCCCCTGCCCGATCAGCGCCCGGGCGCGGGCGATGTTGACGCCGCTCCAGTGGCTCCGGGCCTGGCGGGGGGTGAAGCGGATCGTGTAGCTGCTGTCGTCGAGCCTCCGGCGGATGCTGTCGATCCAGCCAAAGCAGAGGGCCTCGTCGACGGACTCCGGCCAGGTGAGACTCGGCTTGCCGGAGCCCTTCTTGTGGAAGCCGACCAGCAATTCGCCCGCCGCGGCATGGTGGAGTTCGAGCCAGGCTCTGAATTCGTCCGGCGTGCGGAAGAACTTCGGTTCCATGCCGGCTCCGTTGGGCCCGGGGTTCCCTCGGCGGCGAAGAGCTTCGCGCCGGCTTCGGCGGCGGGGCGGCGAAGCTCCGCTTCGACCACCCGCACGCGGCTGGACCCGAACAGGCAGGTCCGCCGCAGGGACATGCGAATCGCAGCCCCCCATCAAGGCCCGGATGGTAGCACGCCCGACCCTGCCCGTCCATGCAGCGGGAAACCGGCCAGCACCCGCACGCAGGGGCCCGGCCGCCTGCCGCGACCGGGCCCCTCGCCATCCCGTCGGAACTTGCAGCCTACTTCAGCAGCAGCATGCGCTGCATCCCCGTAAAGTCTCCCGACTGCAGCCGGTAGAAGTAGATCCCCGACGGCATCGTCGCGCCGGCGTCGTCGCGGCCGTCCCAGGTCACGGCGTGCTCGCCGGCCGCGAGGCCGCCCGCGACCAGCTCGCGCACGTGCTGCCCCCGCACGTCGAACACCTTCAGCCGCGTGTCGCCGCCGTCGGCGAGCGTGAAGCGGATCGTGGTGCTCGGGTTGAACGGGTTCGGGGCGTTCTGCCGCAGCAGGGTGCGGCCGGGAACGGCGGGTGCCGGGGTCGGCGCCCCGTTGAGCCAGCCCAGGTCGCGGAACACGGCCAGGGTGAGATCGACGCCGTCGTGGACCAGGTCGACGTTGATCGTCGGTTCCATGAGCAGGTTCGGAAGGGCGCTGACGTCGAAGTGCGACACCGACGAGCCCGACTGCACGGGATCGGGCGTGTAGACCAGGGGCCGCCCGCCGGCGTCCAGGCCCGCCCGCCGGGTGAGGCTCGTCTGCATGGTCGCGACGACACCGTTGGCCAGCTGGGCCTTCAGCAGGTTGCCGTCGGCGAGGCTCACCATGACCGTGGGGATGGTGATCGATTCGCCGACACCGGCCATGGGCACGGGCGGTCCGCCCAGGCTGTTGACCACGATCACCCCGATGGCGCCGGCGTTCTGGGCGGCCTGCACCTTGACGGTGTAGGCGCACGCGCCGCGGTCGACCAGGGCGATGTTGCCGTTCAGGGCCGCGGCGTTGACCACGGACTGGCAGGCGTCCCCGGGCGGGGACGTGCCGTCGAGGGCCTGCACCACGAATCCGCTCACCGGCTGCTCGTCCACCGAAGGCCCGAAGGCGGCTTCGGCGAGGGCGTAGGTCCCGGCCACGCCGGCCGGCGCGCTCACGGCCAGCTCCGGCGCGAAGCCGAGCAGGGCGTCGGCGGCCGCGATCGTCTGCGGCCCGTCGAAGGCCACCCGCTGGGTGTTGGTGGCCGACCAGGACCGGTCCAGGTCGGTCAGGTCGGGCCAGTGGAGGCCGTAGTCGTTGTCGTACAGGAAGTTCGAGAACACGTCGTCCTGCCCGGAGTAGAGGGCGCCGGTGGATTTGTTCACCAGGCTGGAGAAGCCGAGCCCGTGCGCGAACTCGTGCAGGAGCACGACCACCAGATCGACGTCGGTGCCGTGGTTGCCGTCGAGGCCGTAGTACCAGTCCGAGCCCGCCAGGCAGTTCACGTTGTTGTCGATGCTCGAGTTGAAGCGGGCCTGCAGGTCGTCGGCGTTGGTGTTCGGATCCCCCGGCGCGAGGTCGACGCCGGCGAGCTTGTTCGCCAGCGCCGCCGCGTACCAGGTGGCCGGCAACGGCGCGCCGGCGAAATCCGAGAAGACCTGCCACGGTCCGGCCGAGCCCAGCACCGCGCTGGAGGCGTTGCAGGTCAGCGGGTCGAAGGCGGCGGTGATGCTGATCTCGACCTCGCTGGGCAGCAGGGCGCCCCAGACGTCGGCCGCGAACTGGAAGGCGATCAACCGCTGCTCGCCGATCGTCGTGCCGGTGTTGCCGCCGATCGGCGACGCCGGCGTGGGGTCGTTGAAGCCCTCGTCGACGCCGTCGGCGTTCACGATGGTGATGGTGGCCGCGGACGCCGCCGTGGCCAGCCACAGCGCGCTCGCCGCGGCGACCAGGGTCCCGCGCAGGGTGGTGGTCGTCATCTAGCGCACCTCCGCGCCGTCGGCGGCCGTCCCGGCGGCGAAGAAGGCGTCGAACTCCTCGCGGCTCGAGACGCAGCCGGTGATCACGCTGCCGTCGGGGCCGATCTTCGCGACGCTCATCGAGCGGAAGCTCGCGTCCAGCACGGCGGATTTCATGCCGTCGGGGTGCACGACCACCTCGGCGCCCGCCGCTTCGCGCTGCGGGTAAGGGTGTTCGCCCGCGCCCCGGGCGAGGTCGGCGGCCGTGGCCGCGCGCGGGAGGCCGGTCACGGGGTCGACGACCGTGCGCAGGACGTTCACATCGAAGGCGGCGGCGGGCGGCGTCCGGATGACGGGCGCGGTCCCGGGCACTGGCTCCGGGACGGCGGCGGCGGAGACCGCACAGGCGCAGAGGCCCAGTCCCGAAATGGATAACATGAAGTGTCGCTTGGACATCTGGAAATCGTCCTCCTGGCGTGAGAAGTGGGAACCGCCGGGAGGCCGGCGAAGGCGGGTCGATACTGGATGATTATACACCTGATTGCGGGACATGACCAGCGCGATGGCGGTGTGATGCGCGAGGGGGGAACGGAAAGGCCCCCGAGGCGATGCCTCGGGGGCCCCGTTCGTCGCGGCCCGCCCGTCAACCGTGCTTGCGGGCGAACGCGTCCATGAAGTCGGCCAGGGCCTTCGCGCCCTCGACCGGCATCGCGTTGTAGATGCTCGCGCGGCAGCCGCCGACGCTGCGGTGGCCCTTCAGGCCGCTCATCCCGGCCGCCTTGGCCTCTTGATGAACTGGCCTCCGAGCTCCTCGCTGGGCAGGCGCCAGACGACGTTCATCTTGCTGCGGCACGACGCGTCCACCGGGCAGCGGTAGAAGCCGGCGTGCTTGGCGATCATGTCGTGCAGCATCTGGGAACGCTTCGTCGCGAGCTGCTCAGCGCCGGCCAGGCCGCCGTGGAGCCTTGACGTGCTCGAGCACCAGCGCCGAGACCCAGATCAGGAAGACCGGCGGCGTGTTGTAGAGCGAGTCCTCCGCGGCGTGGACCTTGCAGCTCAGGTACGCCGGCAGGTCGTCGCTGCACTTCCGAGCAGGTCGTCGCGGATGATGACCGCCGCCATGCCGGCGGGGCCGAGGTT
>JADJYS010000020.1 GCA_016719645.1 bacterium | reverse complement strand
CATCGTGCAAAGGGCTAACCCATTGCACTCCACATCCGGGCCGCCCGCCTCGTGCCACATGATGTGCGCTGCCTCAGGGCCACATCCACGGTTCCGAGGCGCAGGTCGAATCCGCAGACGGCGCATCGCCGCTCGTAGGCGCGCAGAACTTTTCTCGGAATGCCGGGTCGCGCTTGGCTCGAGACGAAGACGCTCGCTCCAGCTCCAATCCCACTGCGGACAGGATGTCACCATGCAGAGTGCGGGAAAGTGGGCGTCGAGTATAGCCGCGGCCACTTCGACCAGCAGCCTGTGATCCTTCTGAAGTGCCGTATAAATTTCCGGACTCAAGCCGCCCGGAACGTTGGTTCGCAGCAGTTCCGACTTGCGTACATCGCTGTGCCCCGTGCGCAACGCCAGGTTGTCCGCATCCCGAACCAGCCAGATCCCGTCGTTCTGAAGGCGCCAGAACGGATATTCCGGATGGTAGGACTTGCTCGGCGGGCCGAACTCACGGAGCAAGGCACCCAGCTTCTGGTCTACCTCGCGGTACGGAATCTCTCGTGGCTCGCCGCGGCTGCAGCGGGCGAGGGCCAGCAGCAACAGCAAGGGCTTGTGAGGCGCCCGGCGGTCGCCACTGGTCCAGACCGAGACAGAAGTGAGGCGGTCGAGGATGTCGCTACTATTCATCGATCTTCCGTCCATCCAGACACGAGTGCTCGCGCGGCGCCTAGGGCTGACGGGATCCATGCGACAGGGATGCTAACATAATATGCTTGTAGAATTCATTAGCTCATCGCACCAGCAGTACTTTTCGCGCACTCGCGGGGCCTTCATTCGTTGACAGTCGCAGGATGTAGTCCCCACTGGTGACTTGCCGTCCCTGGTCACTTCGCCCGTCCCAAACCCCCCCATCTGGAGATCCCCCGCCTCCCCTCCGCCCCCCCCCCCCCCCGCCCCCCCCCCCCGGCTCATCACCGCCCGGGCGCCCGCGGCACGGATGGCGCACAAACCCGATCGAGGTGCTGGGATTGAAGGGGATCCGGCACATTAGGCAACAGCCGCGCCCCCGCCACTACCACCACCGCCGGCGTCCCCCAACCCCCACCGAATAGAAATCCCGCGCATCCACCCGCCCCTGCACCACGCTCATGATCTCCGGCCAGGCATCCTCGTCGATCGGGAACCCATACTCGTCGACGAACAGCTCCCGCAAATCCTCCCCCACCGAAGCACTCATCGCCGCCACGAACCAAGTCGCCTGCTTCTCCACCGAATCCATCGCCACCGGGATCGCCTCCTGCGAAGGCAGGAACGTGCTGAACAGATCGAACCAGCACTTCACCCCGTAAGTCCCCCACATCTCCAGCAGGATCCCATCCAGCACATCGGCGTCGATCGTCGCATAATCCCGCCCATTCGCCTTGTAAGCCGCCAGAGCGTCCTGGAAGTTCCCCCAGTAGTCGCAGAAGTGCCCATCGATGTCCGCCCGCGCCGCCGCCCCCAGATCGCTCGGATAATCCATCGCCATCCGCCAGCTCCAAAGCGCCCCCAGCGACGCCAACCCCTCCCCGTACGTCGTGTTGTGCTGCGGCGACGGCGTCCACAGGAACATGTTGAACGCGTTGCACGAGCAGGTGAAGTTGTGCCCCAGCTCGTGCCACATCACGAACCACTGCGGCCGGCGGTTCGCCGGGTCGTTGATGATGTAGCAGGTGTTGTGCTGCGGCTGGCCCCACAGCCACCCCAGCCGCACCGGGTTCCCGCTGGCCCCGCAGACCGACGTCACGGGGTCGGTGGCCACGTCCAGCACCAGGTACTGCGTCGTCCAGTCCGTGCGGTCGGGCCCCACGCCGATCGCCTGCGCCAGGAACGCCGCGTCGGTGGCGTGGACCACCTCGTACTGCGCGGTCAGCGCCGCGAGGTCCACCCCCTCGATCACGTCCGGCATCACGAACGTCACGTTGGACGCCGCGGTCTGCCGGTGCGTCACCCCGGGGTCGAAGGCGTTCACCCGGATGACCGCCGAGTTGCCGGCCATGACCCCGTCGACCGTCACGTCGACGTACGGCGTCTGCCAGTGCTCGGCCGGCGGCACGATGGCGGTCACCAGCCCGTCGGCGTCGACCGTGGCGACGTCCGGGTTGGTGCTGCGGTAGGCGACGAAGTGCTCCTCGGGCGGCAGCAGCGCCCCGTTGGCGTCGCGGATCTCCAGCTCGAGCTGGCCCGTGGCCGGCCCGCTGGGGCACAGCTGCAGGATCGGCGTCGTGACCGTCACCGTCGCCGGCGGCGTGTACGGCAGCGTCACGGCGTTGCTGACCTGGGTGTCGGAGTTGCCGAACGTGTAGTTCCCGTCGATGACCTTGAACGTCGCGCAGCGCCAGTTGAAGCTGGCCGCGTTGCCGATCTGGTCCATCCAGACGCTGATGAAGACGACCGACCCCTCGACCGTGACGGTCCCCACGCCCCCGCCCGGCATCCCGCCGGTGATGTCCACCCAGCCGCCGCCGTAGGTCTCCCCGACCACCGCCCGCACGTTGAACTCGCTGCCCACCGCGCCGTGGTTCTGGCCGGTGGACGGATCCTCGTCGGCGTCCACGTACCACAGGTAGGTCTGGCTGTCGTCCGCCCCGGGCAGGCTCGCGGGCACGTCCCCGCGCAGCGCGATCGTGAACAGCAGCCGGCCGCCCTGCTGCTCCACGCTCGCGGCCGTGATGTCCAGCGACTCGTCGACCGCCAGGTCCACGGGATCGTCCTGGTAGGAGAGCATCTCCCAGGCGGAAGCGGCGGCGGGCCACATGACGAGCCCGGCAGCCATCAGCAGCCGGGCGGCGGGGACGACGAAGCGCTGGAACATGGCGATGTCCTCCCGCGAATGGATGGGATGTCGGATGGCTGAGAACCCCTGCGGATGATGCTACTGCTTTTGATACTGCGCAGTCACTTGGATTTTTGATAATATGGCCAAAAACCCCGTCACGTTCAGGTGTGGGCGGCATGATAGTGCAAATACTGCGGTCGAGGTTCCCCCTCAATCCAGCGGCCAAACCTCCCAGACGCTGCCCGCGAACCGCGAGCGGTTCCAGTTCAGTCCCGACGTCTCCTCGTTCGGCGGGTTGAGCGGGTCCATGCTGCCGCCGAGGCCGGCCAGCAGGAGGCGGTACACCGTCTCGGTCTGCGTGTCGTGCGAGTTGAAGGGCGGGCCGTTCCTCAGGTACTCGTTGCCGTAGTAGCCGGTGAAGTCCACGAAGTTGTAGCCGTGCACCTGGTAGTGCTCGACGCCCGGCTGCAGGTTGAACTCCACGTACAGCGGGGCCACGAAGCGGTGCTCTTCCGGGTAGAGCCACAGGTACCCGACGAGCCGCCCCTCGATCATGTCGGGCCGCACCGTGGCCGTGGCGCTGGCCGTGCCCAGGCTGCGCCGCGCGCCGCCCTCGAGCACCCGGTACACGGTGACGTGCACCTCGTCGCTGCCGGCCGCCAGGCCGGCGTGGTAGGTGGCGCGGGCGTCGGCGGTCTCGCAGGGAACGGGGGTGCCGTCGGCCGAGCGCAGGTCGCCCGCGCTGCCGCCGCCCGACCAGGCGTAGACGGTCTCGGCGCCCTCCGGCAGCGGCGGCGTGAGCTTCGCCTCGAACCAGCGCACGGCGTCGGCGGCGACGTTGGTCGTGACCGGCGTCAGGGCCAGGGTGCGCGCGCCGACCGTCAGCGTCAGCGTGTCGGCGCCGACGGGCGTCAGCTCGCCGCCCTCGGTGATCGCGACCTCGACGATGATGCGCTCGGTGCCCGGCGCGCCCCCGTCGGCGACGTAGCCGACGCTGCGGCGGCTGGTCGTGAAGTCGTTGTCCCGGTCCTCGGGGTGCGCCGGGTCGACGAGCGTGCCGGCGACGCCGTCGCAGCGCCAGTGGTAGGCGAAGGCCCAGCCCTGCGGGTCCTCCAGCTCGTCCGCCACGTGCACCCACAGCGAATCGGCCTCGTCGTACTGGTACATCGCGGTCGGCGACGAGCTGAGGTGGACCGTGGGCTGCGTCGCCCGCACGTCCCACAGATCGGCGTGGTGGGAGAGCGCGATCTGGCTGGCCACGATGATCGAGTCCATGTAGTTGCCGGCGATGTTGATCCAGCCCACGAGGTTCAGGTAGGAGGCGGCGTTGCCCAGGGCGGCGGCGGCGTTCGCCGGGTTCAGGCCGCCCCGCACCAGCAGGTGCTCCAGGAAGTCGCAGAGCGTCTGCTGGAACACGGGCGTGGTCGCCGCCGCTCCGAACAGGTCGAGCGCCGCGGCGCCGTAGTCGCGCTCCTGGACGTGGGTCCACATCGCGGGCACGTTGTCCTTGCAGTAGGAGACGAAGGCGACGACCTCGGCGCCCGTGCCCTGCTCCGCGCCCAGGATGTCGTCGAGCTCGCCGAGCTGGTTCGAGGTGGCCGCGATGTTGACCATCAGCGGCACGAAGAAGTCCAGCACGACCGTGCGGATCGCGACCAGTTCGATCGCCGCGTTCTCGGCCGGCGTGAGCCACGCCTCCGTATCGCCGGGCGGGCTGGCGCCGCCCGCCTTGACCGTGTACTCGGTGATCTTGCTGTCGGGCCACAGCTCCAGCGGCAGCGGGTCGCTCACCACCGGCGTGTAGGCGACGTCGCCGGCCAGCCAGCCGCCGATGGTGCCCAGCACGCCCGCGAACCCGCCGACCGGCGGCAGCTCGAACGACGTGGCCGGCTCCGCGAGTTCGTGGTGCACGTCGTCCTGGCCGATCCACGCCGTGCGCTGCACGAAGACCACCGCGCGCCGGCGGTACGAGTTCTTGAGCGTGAGGGTGTTGATGCCGCCCTGGTTCAGCACCGCGATGCCGCTGCGCTCCCCGGCGGGCTCGACGATCACGCCCTTCTCGCCGGTCTCGGCGGTGACGGCCGCCGCCGCGTCCGCGAGCGCCTGCTGCACGGCGGGCTGCGACTCGGCCAGGCCCGTCGGGTGGGCGACGGCCGCCGCCGCGACGGCCGCCTCGAGCGCGTCCAGCTCCTCGCCCAGGTCCCCGATCAGCCCGCGCACCGCGATCTGCCCCTCGTCCGGCAGCAGCCAGGTCCCCAGCGCGAAGAACAGCAGCGCCTCGGCCGTGCTGCGCGCGCCGACCGCGGCCGCGTCCTCTGCGATCCAGCCCAGCAGCAGCGGCCCGTCCGCGCCCCGGACCACGGCGAGCTGCGCGCTGCCGTCGCCGGTGAGCACCGTGAACGCGCCGTCGCCCCCCACGCCGGCGCCGCCGGCGCCGCACACGATGGTCAGCGGCCCGGCCTCGGCCGGGAAGCCGGCCGGCAGGGTCACGCTGCCCGTCACGGGGACCGGCTGCGGCTCGGGGTCGGGCGTGCCGGGAGAATCGCCGCCGCCGCAACCGGCGTGCGTCAGCAGGGACAGCAGCACGAAGATCGACAACAGCACGGGGAACCGACGCAGCGACATGGGTCACATCCTCTGTTGATATCAATGGTCAAGACATGGGAACCGGATCTTCGATGGCGGGCGTCGATCTTATCACAAGACAAATGAACTCCAAAGACCATTTGGGTCGCAATACCATTTACCCACACGCAGAGCGGGCGGGGTCACCCCCGCCCGCCCCCTACCCGCATTGGTGCAGATCCTATTTCAGCAGTGTCATCCGGCGGGATTCGCTGTAGCCCCCATCGGTCGTCATCCGGTACAGGTAGGTCCCGCTCGTGGCCGCCCTGCCCTGCTCGTCGTTCCCGTCCCACGCGTACACCCCGTCGTAGTTCCCCGCGGCCAGCCGCTGCTCCACGATCGTGCGCACGCGGTGGCCGCGCAGGTCGAACACGGCCAGCGACACCTGCGCGTCGCGGTCCAGCGTGAAGCTGAACGCCGTGCGGGGGTTGAACGGGTTGGGCGCGTTGCCGCGCAGGAACGGCCGCGCCAGCGGCCCAACGCCGGTCGCCAACGTGCTCGTGCCCAGCTTCGAGACCCCGATGCGGTACGAGTCGTACGGCATCGTCGTCGTGAACCTGGCGCAGGCCACCAGGTTGACGCCGTCGGTGCGGCTCAGGATCGCGGCGGTGGCGTCGCCCTGGGCGCCGACCTGGATCGGGAAGCCCGCCGGGTCGAGCACCGCGCCGGCCTCGCTGACCCGCGCGCCGTAGACGTCCGTCCGCGCGTCGAAGAACGAGTCCTGGTGGCGCTGGTCGTCCCAGGCGACCACGAAGGTCGCGCCGTCCCAGCCCACGACCGGCCGCAGCTGGCGGCCCGCCGCCTCGGCGATCGTGAAGTTGCCGCCCGGGAACGTGCCGTCGGCGTTCATGAGCCGCCCGGCGATGTAGTTGTTGGCGTTGGACAGCGAGTTGTTCCGCCACACGAACAGGTACTTCTGGCCCGAGAAGGCCACGTCCGGCGTGCCGGCCGAGCCCGAGGTCGTCGCGGGGTTGGCCGCCGACGTGAAGGTGCCGTTCGGGCTCACGAAGTTGTAGATCGCGTCCGAGTTGCTGCTGTCGTGCGACCAGTGGCTGTGGTAGGTCACGATCCAGCGCGACCCGTCCTGGCGCACGCGCGGGCCCACGTTCACGTAGCCGCCGCCGATGACCGTGGCGGCGTTCTGGAAGGCGCCGGTCGGCCCGTCGACGATGCGCATCCAGGTGTCGATGTACTGCGGGTAGCCCGCGTAGCGCGCCGTGGCGATCAGGAAGTCCTCGCCCAGGGCCTCGACGTCGGGGTCGAACCCCGGCATGACGTTGAACGGCGCGGGGTCGACGAAGGAGCCGTCGGCGTTCAGCCGCCGCGCCCGCACCCCGAGCGTGCCGTCGTCCCAGGTCACCAGGTAGAGCGCGCCGTTCCAGGCGACGCCGGTCTGGCCGATGCTCGCGGACGCGGCGACCTCGAGCGGCTCGGCGGACAGCGGCTGCCCGTCCGCGTCCAGGAAGTGCAGCAGCACGCGGTCGTCGTGGGCCGCCTCGCTGACGAAGACCAGCGCCGTCTGGCCGCCGGGTCCCTGCGCGAAGTCGGGCGTGCGCTGGCTGCGCGTGCCGGTCGAGACGCTGCTCTCGGTGCCCGGCACGTTGCCCGCGCTGATGGGCAGCTTGAAGACGTTGGTGTCGTAGCCCAGCGCGACGCGCAGGTCGTACCAGAACAGGTGCACGCCGCCGCCGACCCGGCCGGTCATGAGCGGTCCGTAGGCCGTGTTGACGTTGCCGCCGATGACGATCGGCAGCAGCACGCCGCCGTTCGGGTCCAGCACGTTGCCGGCCGCGTCGATGCGCACGGTGCGCAGGATGTCCGAGATGCCCCACTCCAGCCACCACTGGGCGCCGTCGTGGGCCAGCGTGGAGTGGTCGTACTGCGTGAAGCCCGACACGAGCACCGTGCCCGCGGGCGTCAGCAGCGTGCCGTCGAGGGTCATGCGCGAGCCGAGCAGGGTGCCGAAGTCCACGATCCACGAGACGTAGTACTCGCTGCCGCTGCCGGCGATGGTCATGCCCGGCACGGTGAACGAGGCGCCGAACGGCTGCGCGTTCAGCCCCACGCGCCGTGCCTTGAGCGTGCCGCCGTCGGACCAGTCGGGCCCGATGACCAGGTACTCGCCGTCGGCGACGACCGCCTTGGTGGGCCCGTACACCCAGTCCATGATCACGATCGGCGTGGGGTCCAGCAGCTGGCCGGCGGTGTTGATGCGCTGGCCGGCCAGGTAGGTGCCGTAGCCGTCGTTGTGGTAGATGCAGCGCGTGACGAGCCACTGCCCGCCCTGCCCCGCCACGTTCAGGCCGATGTCGTTGGGCTCGAACTGCGTCGCCGGGAAGGTGATGGGCGTCGCGTCGAGCACCTGGCCCTGCGCCGAGACGCGCACCGCGCGCGTGCGGTACTCGAAGTAGCCGCCCACCGGGTCCTGGGAGCGGAACACGACCAGCCAGGCCTCCCCGTTCCAGGCGATGAACGGGCGGTCCTGCAGGCCCATGCCGCCGGCGATCAGGATCGGCGAGGCGTCGAGCGGCGCGCCCTGCGCGTCGAGGCGGATCCCGAAGACGTCGCCGCCGCTCTGCTCCGTCCCGCCGCCGACCTCCTGCCCGCGGAAGTCCGACCAGACGACCAGGGTCAGGTCGCCGCCCCGGGCGGCATCGTGGTCCTGCTGGCTGCCCGTGGCCGCCGACACCGCGGCGTCGCCGGGCAGCAGGCCCTGTTCGAGGACGGGCAACGGCTGCGCCGTGGCGGTGGCCGCGATCAGCAGGAACAGGCAGATGGTCGAGATGGGGGATCTGTGCACGTCGGCCTCCCGGGCTCGCGGTCGGGGACTGGGAATGGCAGGAGAGGGGCACGCCCCTCCCGAAAGACTATTCGCATAGTCCTCTTTCAGCCAGACCCCGTCTGTGACCGGAGTCACCGAAACACCGAGTTTCCCATCGACTTATGCCGCCCGAGCGCGCGCGCTCCCGCCGCCCCCAGCTCACTGCGCCGCCGTCGCCCCCCCGCCCCGGATCCGCGCCAGCACGTCGCGCCCGTTCGTGTTCTCGGGGTTGAGCGCCAGCGACTTCTCGTACATCGCGACCGCCCCGTCGGTGTCCCCGACGGCCAGCAGCCCCTCGCCCAGGCTGTCGTAGGCGTTCCACGACTCCGGGAAGAGGTCGGCGTACGCCCGGAACATCGCCACGGCCTGCGGCGCGCGCCCCGCCTGCAGGAAGCGGTAGCCGTAGGCGTTGAGCTGGCCCTCCATGAAGAAGTAGCGGGCGGGCTCGGCGCCGCGGCTCGCCACGACCTCGCGGACGGCGGCCTCGCCGGCCCCCTCGTCGATCAGCGCGAAGAGCCGGTCGGCGGCCGAGGTCTGGCCCGTCGTCACGGTCCACAGCTCCATCAGCGTCATGGCGTGGTTGTTGCGGTTGAAGCCGGGGCTCTGCGCCAGCTCGGGGAAGCGGGCGTCCAGCGCGAAGGTCGCGAACAGCGACTCGAGGGTCGCGCCGCGCGCAACCTCGGCCTGCACGCCGTCCCACAGCGCCCGGACGTAGCCGACCCGGGCCGCGAACCCGTCGTACGACAGCTCGCCGTTCCAGTGGCCGGTCACCAGCAGGCGGATGCGGTCCTTCTGCTGCGCCAGGTATTCCCAGTTCTTCAGCAGCTTCGGGAAGTCGTGGCGCACGCCCGGCCGCGCGATGAAGGACGCCAGGCAGCCCGGGGTGTCGGTCAGCCAGCGGTCGGACATCGTGTCGCCGGTCATCAGGATGCCGTGCCGGGGCACGAACACGGCGATGTCGCTCGCGGTGTGCATGCCGCCGGTGTAGTACAGCTCGAAGGTGGTGTCGCCCATGTCGAGCGTGAGGCGGTCGGCGAAGGTGCGCGTGGGCGGCGGCGCGTGCTCGCCCGACAGCAGGACGTCGCGGTTCAGGCGGTCCAGGGCCAGGTCCTCGCGCAGGCTGGGCAGGCTCGGGTCGTCCGCGGGCAGGGCCGCGAGGCGCGCCTCCGCCTCGGGGATGCCGGTCGCGTACCACTGCAGGACCCGGTCGCGGTCGGCCAGGGCCTCGTTCATGCCGGCCGCGACCAGCTCGTGCCCGACGATCTCGCAGTCGGCGTAGACCGCGTTGCCGCCGGTGTGGTCGCCGTGCTCGTGGGTGTTGACCAGCGTCGTGAAGTCGTCGCGGCCGAGCTCCCGCGCGATGACCCCGCGCAGCGCGCGGTCGACCACCGGGATGCCGGTCGTGTCCACGACCAGGATGCCCTTCTGCGTGGCGAAGGCCGTCGTCGCGGTCGAGGAGATGTGGTCCCCCACCCAGACCCTGACGATCCCCTCGCCGAGCTTCTGCACGTGGACCGGCAGGCCGGCCACCGTTTCGGCGGCGGCGCCCGCCGCCGTGAGCACCATCGCCAGGCCGACCAGCAGCCCGCACAGCTTCTTCATCTCCGCTCCCCCGTATGGTTGATGACGGCGCCTCGGGGCGTGGGGCGAGGCGTTCTGATGTCTACGGGGATTTGATCGTCTGGTTTCATTGGGGCAGGGAGGGGGCTACCGCAGGCAGGCCCCGGCGCACGGAGCCGTCTGCCCGCCCCGCTCCCACTGCAGCGTCGCGTGCCCGATGCCGAAGCGGTCGTGGAGTTCCCGGCAGGCCCGGGCCAGCAGCTCGTCGTCGTCGCGGGGGTCGGGTTTGACGAGGTGGGCGGTGAGCGCGGTCTCGGTCGTGCTCATGCCCCAGATGTGCAGGTCGTGGACGGCCGTCACCCCGGGCAGCCCGCCCAGGTACGCCTCCACGGCCGCGGGGTCGATCCCCGCCGGCACCGCCGCCAGGGCCAGGTCCACCGACTCGCGCAGCAGCCCCCAGGTTCCGACCAGGATCACCGCCGCGATCACCAGGCTGACGGTCGGGTCCAGCCACACCCACCCGGTCCGCAGCATCACGACCGCGGCGACCACCACGCCCGCCGACACCGCGGCGTCGGCCGCCATGTGCAGGAACGCGGCGCGCAGGTTGAGGTCGTGCTTGCGCCCCGCCACGAACAGCAGCGCCGTGGCCGTGTTCAGCACCACGCCGGCCGCCGCCACCCAGATGACCGTCCCGCCGGCGACCTCGCCCGGGCTCCCGAAGCGCCGCACCGCCTCCCACGCGATCCCGCCCACCGCGACCAGCAGCAGCCCCGCGTTGAGCATCGCCGCCAGGATGGACGAGCTGCGCCAGCCGTAGGTGCGCCGCTGCGAGGGCCTGCGCCGCGCCAGCCGCGTCGCGCCCCAGGCCAGCAGCAGCCCGAGCACGTCGCCCAGGTTGTGCCCCGCGTCCGCCAGCAGCGCCAGCGAGCCCGCGGCCACGCCGAACCCGGCCTCGACGGCCACGAAGCCGACGTTGAGCGCCACGGCGAGCGCGAAGATGCGGTTGTGATCGTCGTGGGCGTGCACGTGCGTCATGCGGGTGCTTTCTTCGACTTCACTTCGATCACCCCGTCGCACCTCGGCGACCATTGATCGGAAGCCACCAGAATCGCCCCTGACGTTGCCGGGAAATCGCATCATCGTGGGCACCGGTTCCCGGTTCACTCCGGCGTGAGCGATCGCTCCCTCCGCCGGCCAGCCCGTGTCGCCCGCCCGCTCGAGGTTCATCTCGAGGAAGCGCACCGGCTCCTGGCCGGGCACGAGACGGTCGCCGACCTCCACCCACTTGCCGCCCTCGATCTTCGCCGTATAGCGGATGGTCATCGGACCCGCGGGGATCTCCCACACGAACCCATCGGCCGTCGGCGTCAGCACGTAGTCGCCGACGTAGCCCATGGCATACGAGTGCATCGTGTAGGCGCTCTTGGCCGGGTCGTAGGAGATCGTGCCGAACGCGTTGAAGGCGAGCTTGCCGTCCGCCTCGTAGCCGCGGCCCTCGACCACCTTCACCGCCCCGTCCAGGAACGGTCCCACCCGCTCGGTCTGGGTCAGGGTGTGCTTCTCGCCGGACGGCAGGATGGTCCACGCGGAGCCCTTCCAGACGCCGTCCATGAAGGAGAGCTTGGCCAGGGCGGCCTTCTGCGCCGCCGCGAGGACGGCCGGGTCGGGGCGGCCCTGGGCCCGCGCCGCCGCCGGCAGGGCCAGGGCCGTCAGCAGGAGTGCGATCGTCGCGAACCTGGATCTGGACATGTCGGGTTCACCTCTCGGTGATGAAGCGATCACTTGATGTCGGCAGCCCGGCAGCAGAGCCTGATCACGTCCGTGGGCTCGTCGCCGACCAGCGTCAGCGTCGCATGGTCGCCCACGTAGCGGACGGTCCACTCCCCGGAATCCGTGAGGGTCGTCAGCGTCACCCGGTTGCCGGTCTGGCTCCAGGCCCCGCTCATGGTGAACGATTCGGCGGGATCGCCGGGATGCGTGACCTCGCCGACGATCTCGAAATCGCCACCCTCACTGAACGTGGCGCTGCCGGTCGCGGGACACGCGATGCCCTGATCGGCGAAACCGATGAAATCCCAGGTCCCGGTGAGCGTGAAGGCGGGTTCGTCGTCCCCGCACCCCGCGAGCAGGGCGATCGCCAGCAGCAGCGGCAACCAGCCGCGGTGTTTCCAGTTCATGGTCGGGGCTCCTTTCAGGGATCGCGCCCGCATCGGAGCTCAGGACGCCTTGCGCTCGAGCCGCTCCGCGATCCAGATCTTGATGACGACTGCGCGTGACACCCAACCGGCGCTTGCGATCGAGGGACTCGATCATCCAGGCGGGAAGTCGACATTGACGCGGGTCTGCGGGCCGCGGAGTTTGGTCAGGTCGAGATCCGGTGATGTCTGCCCGTCGCGAACTTGCGGTCGAAATCGCTAGCTTTCATAGATCGCGACCTCCTCTTCGCGCGACCTCCGGACGGAATCAGGCGGATCCTCTCATCACGATAACTGAGTGGCGGTCCAGTGCTTGTCCCGATCATGCCCACGACGAGCCGGCTCATCGTCGTGCGGCCGGGATCTCCACCCGGAGTTCGTCGAGCAGAGCGCCTGCGCCGCCACGAGTCGAGACCATGCTTGCATGTTCGCCTGACTCTTGTTCTCGTGAATTCAAATCTCAAGGAGCCCCCTCCCAATATAGATATATTTATACCATTTTATATTATAAGGTATGTCTTTAACGACATGGTCGCAACTCTTAGAGACGCCCCTAGAACAGACCGGCCCGCCGCCCCCCCCCCCCCCCCCCCCCCGGGGGGGGGGGGCCCCCCCCCGCAGCCGGCCCCAACCCCCCCCACCCCCCCCCCCCCCCCCCCCCCTCAGCAAGGTTCCTATTGGCGGGGCCAGCACTCTGAGGCGCACCTGACGGGCCACCTCCGGCCTTGCCTTCCCTAGTCGAACCGGATCAGCTCGGCCCACCTCACCGACGGCAGCAGGAACACCCCGCCCGGCGCGCGATTCCAGACCGAAGAACCGTGCTCCTCGTCCCCGGTGTGGACCCAGCCGTCCGCCGCGCAGGCCAGCACGGCGTCGAAGGTCGCCCGCGTGCCGGGCGACAGGTCGAAGGAGAACTCGAACAGCTCGGGCAGCTTCCGGTAGCGCGCGGGTTCCATGCTCGCGACCGGACGGAAGGCGGCGAGCGCCGCGGCGAGGTCGCTTGCGACCGCCGCCGCCCGCTCCCCGCTTTCGCATTCGGCGAAGATGCGCAGGATGAGTGCCATGGGATCATGATACCCGGCGGGGGCGGCGGCGCCACCCGACAAACGGAGCGGGCGGGGTCGCCCCCGCCCGCTCCCGGATCCAGCTGCCGGATGCGGCTACTTCAGGAGCGTCATCTTGTGCGACGCCACGAACCCGCCGTCCGTCGTCAGCCGGTAGAAGTACGTCCCGCTGGTGACCGCGCGGCCCTGGTCGTCGCGGCCGTCCCAGGCGTAGACGTTGCGGTAGTCGCCGGCGGCCAGGCGGCCCTCGACGACCGGTGCGCACGCGGTGGCCGCGCAGGTCGAAGACCGCCAGGGACACCGTCGCGTCGCGGTCCAGCGCGAAGCTGAACTTCGTGCTGGGGTTGAAGGGGTTGGGGTAGTTGGCGCCCAGCAGCGTCGCGAGCGCGGGCGGGGCGGCGGTCGGGCCGCCGTTGGACGCGCCGGGGGTCCCCAGGTCGCCGCTGCCGAAGACCGCGGTGCTCTCGGCCCAGTTGGCGCCGACGTTGTTGTCGCCGGTGCCGGACCAGGCCATCGAGGCGCCGGCGGGGTCCGGCCACACCGGCCCGCCGTCCCACATCACCACGTCGACCTCGCGGCCGAGCGTGTCGACGAGGATCAGCTCGTCGTCGGCGTTGCCCAGCGTGAAGCTCGCGTACTGGTAGAACAGCGTGACGCCCTCGGCGGCCATGGCCGTCGCGTTCACGCCGAGCACCTTGTACTCGCCGGGGTTGATGACCAGCGGGCCGCCGTTGGCGATGACGTGGCTGTCGGTGCCCAGGTCCTTGATCGTCCAGCCGTTGAGGTCCACGGCCGTCGTGCCCGCGTTGCGGATCTCGAACCACTCGCCGTCCGCGTCCAGCAGGATCAGCGGGTTCTGCATGATCTCGGTGATCACGATCTGCGGCAGCGGGCCGAGGTCGCTGATCGCGGCGGTGGAGTTCGCGGCGATCGGGTTGCCGGCGGCGTCCTGGACGTCGTTCACGCGCACGGTGTGCGGCGTGCCGCTGAGCGAGGCGGCGACCGTCAGCAGCACCTGCGAGGGGTCGGCCTGCAGGACCGCGGTCACGACCGCGACCGTGTTGCCGGGAACGGCGGTCTGGTAGACCTCGTAGTTGCCCTCGTCCTCGGCCGTCGCGGCCGTCACGGCCTCGCTGAACTGCACCAGCACCTCGACGGTGCCGTCGAGCGCGGCGGCGACCAGCGTCGGCGGCGTCACGTCCGGGCCCTGGCCGTTGTTCACCAGGTCGGCCGCGAGGCCGGCGATGATCTGCCCGTCGGTGCCGAAGTGCCCGCCGGCGCCGGCGGCCTCCAGCTCGTCGCCCACCAGCCAGGTCTCCAGGCCGGGGGCCAGGTCGTCGTCCACGCGCACGACCACGGGGCCGGAGCCGTCGTCGATCGTGAAGTTGTGGGCGGGGTTGGTGCCGGTGGTGGCGGAGATGGCCGTGATCGCGCCCACGGCCGCGACGTAGCTGCCCTCGTTGGGCGCCGCGGCCGCGGCCGCGGTGGTCTGCAGGGCGGGCGCGAGCGGGGCGTTGCCGCTGCTGACCAGCTCGACCTCGTAGTTGACCAGCTCGACGGTGGTGCCGAACCAGTAGGCCGTGCCGGTGACCTTCACGAGGTTGCCCGTGTCGTTCAGCAGCGCCGCGCCGGTGCTGCGGGTCGTGCCGAAGATGTTCAGGCCGCGGCCCGCGGTGTCCTGGATGTAGGCGCTGACGCTGGTGCCGTCGGCCTTGTAGTCGCCGGGGATGTAGACCTGGCCCTGGACCATGATGACCTCGCCGGCGAAGCCGAGCGAATCGGCGTGCACCGAGGCGATGGGCGTGACGGTCTCCGGGGCGACGGTGTAGCTGTAGAAGCCGGTGGCGGGGCTGGTGCCGAACAGGCCGTCGTTGTCCGTGGCCTCGACGAAGTACTCCACCAGGGCGCCGTCGGCGGCCCCGGGGATCGTCCCGGTGTAGGTCTCGCCCTCGGACAGGGTCATCGCGGCGGACGTCGCGCCGGCGCCGTTGACCTGCCAGTACAGGCGCACCTCGGTGACGGTGCCGTCGTTGTCGGTGGCGTCGGCGTAGACGGTGACCGCCTCGGCGGGCACCGGCAGCAGGCTGCGGTGGTAGACGTTGGCCACGTCGGGGGCCTGCAGCACGATGCCGCCGTTGGAGGCGCCGGGGGTCGGCGCCTGCACGACGTAGGCCGTGGTCACCAGCGGGCCGCCGGCGCCGTCGGGGCTGCGCTGGCAGGACTCGTTGGCGCCGTTGGCGTTGCCGTTCTCGTCGATCTGGGGCTGGCCGGGGGTCAGCGTGGCCAGCAGGACCGCGTCGTCGGCGTCGGCGGTGTCGTAGACGATGGCGTCGACGAGGTTGGCCGCCGTCACCGGCGTGTTGTTCGGGAAGTCGGCGGCGTTGGCGCTGTAGAGGGCGACGGCGTCCTGGCCGTTCTGCAGGACGTTGGAGTTGAAGATGATCGAGGGCGTGGGCGTGACGCCCGTGTTGCCGAGCAGGAAGAAGCCGCTGGCGTCGAGGCTGTAGCCGTCCAGGTCGTACGCGGCGTACGACAGGTCGTTGGAGCCGTTGTAGAGGACCACGACCAGGCCGTCCAGCGACTGGTTCGGCGTGCCGTACAGCTCGATGAACTCCAGCACGTCGGTCGACGGGGTGTCGGCGTCGATCTCGTTGATGAGCACGTCGGCCCGGGCCGTGAAGGCCGCGGCCAGGACGAGCAGCATCGCCACGAGGATGCGGAAGCCCGAAGGTCCGCGGTTGCTTGAGGTGCGCATCGCCATCATCTCCTGTTGTCGTGGGGCTTCGAGCGAAGGGCAGAGCCCGGGAATCTACCTGGAGTCTAGCACATCCGCGGGGGGTGCGGCGGGCCTTTGAACGGGCGGTCTCAAGTGCTAGATTCGGCGGACCTCCGCACCCGTGCTCCAACCCGGAGACGCCGCCATGAACCTGCCGCCTCGCCCCGCGCTCCCGACGCTCCTGCTGTTCCTGGCCCTGGCCGCCGCCGCCGTCGCGGCCGGACCGGCCCCCGTTCCCGGCGCCGACGACCTGCCGCCCGGCGACCTGCCGCCCCCGACCGCGCTGTCGCGCCTGGCCGACGCCGGCGACGCCGCGGACCACCCCGGCGCCGACCTGGTCGTCGTCTACGAGGAGGCCGTCAACCGGGTCGCGCCCTCGGGCGTCACCGAGGTCGACGGCTACCGGCTGACCAAGGTGCTGACCCCCGCCGGCTGCCGCGACCGCTCCGTGCTGACCTGGCGCTACGACCCGCAGAGCAGCCGCGTCGAGGTGCGCGAGGTGGCCGTGCTGCGCGGCGGCGAGCGCCTCGCCGTCGACGTGGCGGCCGTGCGCGACCTGCCCGCCCCCCAGTCGGCCATCTACTGGAGCGACCGCATCCTGCTGCTGCAGCTGCCGCGGCTGCGGCCGGGCGACGGCATCGAGGTGCGCACGCTGCGCAAGGGCTTCACCTACGCGCTGCTCGGCAACGGCGGCGCCGCCGGCGCGTCCGCGGACGACGACGCCCGCTTCGTGCCGCCGATGCCCGGCGAGTACTTCGACATCGTGCTGTTCGCCGAGGACGCGCCCATCCTCGAGAAGCGCTACGTGCTGAGCCTGCCCGCGGACAAGCGCCTGCACGCCGAGGTCTACAACGGCGCCCTGTTCTCGTCGGTCACCTACGACGCCGAGCATACCGAGTACGCCTGGTGGGGCCGCGACCTGCCCGCCCTGGTCCACGAGACCCGCCAGCCCGCCGCCAGCGACTTCGCGCCCAAGGTGGTCATGGCGACGGTCGCGGACTGGGAGAGCAAGAGCCGCTGGTTCTTCGACGTGAACCGCGGCCAGTTCGACGTCACGCCGGAGATCCGCGCCAAGGTCGACGAGGTCCTGGCCGCCGCCGGCCTGACCGGCGCCGCGCCGGAGCGCCGGGCCGAGGCCCTGCTGCACTGGGTGGCCCAGAACATCCGCTACAGCGGCCAGACGATGGGCCCGGGCGAGGGCTTCATCCTGCACTCCGGCGCGATGGTCTTCGCGCAGCGCAGCGGCGTCTGCAAGGACATCGCCGGCATGCTGGTCACCATGCTGCGGGCCGCCGGCCTGGACGCGCAGGCGGCCATGACCATGGCCGGCAGCCGCATCGAGGACGTGCCCGCCGACCAGTTCAACCACTGCGTCACCGCCCTGCGCCTGCCCGACGGCTCGTTCCGCATGTACGACCCGACCTGGGTGCCCTACGACAACAACATCTGGTCGCACTCCGAGACCGAGCAGCACTACCTGGTCGGCTCGCCCGAGGGGTCGACCCTCGACCGCATCGCCTACAGCCCGCCCGCGGAGTCGCCGCTGCGCGCGGTCCACCGCGCCGAGCTGGGCGAGGACGGCGCCCTGGTCGGGGAGATCGAGCTGACCGGCCGCGGCGTCATGGACGGCCGCCTGCGCGGCATGGCCAACGGCCGCCGCGACGAGCTGGCCGCGGTCTTCGCCCGGGCCCTGGCCGCGGTCAGCCCCCGCGTCGAGGGCGTGCGCGTGACCCACCGCCGCACCGACGACTTCGGCGGCGACATGCGGATCACCGTCGCCTACCGCATCCCCCGCTACGCCCTGCCGGTCGACGGCGGCCTGGAGTTCCGCAGCCCGCTGCTGCAGCTGACCCTGCACGACGGCACCCTGTTCCGCGCCGGCGCCACCGCCTGGGAGGACGAGCGCCGCACCGACATCCTGCTCTACTTCACCCAGCTGCTCGACGCCGAGGAGACCATCCGCCTGCCCCGCGGCTGGCGCGCCGCCGACGTCGAGCCGCCCGCGGCGGTCGACGAGACCTACGCCGCCTTCAGCGGCGCCGCCCGCGCCGACGGCCGCGACCTCGTGATCACCCAGCGCTTCGAGTCCCGCCGCCGGCAGATCCCGCCGGACGGCTACCACGGCTTCAAGAAGGCCGTCGACGCCGCCCGCGCCTGGGGCGACCGCGTCTTCCGCGCCGAGAAGGGAGGCGCCCGATGAAGCGCGCCCACGCCCCCTGCCTGCTGGCCGTGCTGCTGCTCTGCGCCGCGGCGCAGGCCGCCCCCCTCGGGACCTCGTCGGGCCGCGACCTCGACGCCCTGCTGGCCCGCGCCCGCGCCCGTCCCGACTTCGCGCAGCGCGACGCCGTCCTGCTGTGCGAAGCGCGCGCGACGACCCTCACCGCCGACGGCGACCTCGCCACCCGCACCCACCAGGTGGTCTGGATCGCCACGCGCAGCGGCCTGCAGGCCTACGCCGACCAGCGCGTGCCCTGGCGCGCCGGCGCCTCGTCGCTCGCCGTGCTGAAGCTGCGCACCTGGCGGGACGGCCGCTGGTGGCCCGACGCCCAACAGGTCTCCCCCATCGCCGTGGTCGAGACCCTGCCCTTCGCGCTGGAGCACGCCGCGGACTACGCCGACCTGCGCGAGACCATGCTCCTGCACGACGGCGTCGAGCTGCCCTGCCTGCTGGAGACCGAGTACGAGATCGTCGAGCGCGGCGGCGCGCAGGCCGGCGCCGACGGCGCCTGGGTCTTCGCCCGCCGCGACCCGGCGCTGGTCAGCGAACTCTCGCTGAGCGTGCCGTCCGGCGTCGCGGTGCGCCACGCCGAGCGGCGCGGCGCCCCCGCGCCGACCGTCGCGGAATCCGGCGCCGCGACGACCTACACCTGGCGCCTCGAAGACGTGCCGGCGCTCGGCCTGCCGCTGCTGCCCGCCCCGCAGGCCGACGCCCCGAGCGTGCTGTGGTCGACCTGGCCCAGCTGGCGGGACCTCGGCGACGCGCTGTCGCACGGCTTCGAGGACGACGCCCTGCCCGCCGACGCGCTGCCCGGCGACATCTTGCTCGGCGCCGCACTGCGCGACACGCTCGCCGCGCGCCTCGACCGCGCGCCCGACGACCGCGCCCGCGCGCAGGCGATCGCGCACCTGCTGGACGAGGGCGTGCGCCACGTCCGCGTCGACGACCGCTTCTGGCGCGCCGCGACCCGCTCCCCGGCGCGCACCTGGGAGACGGCCTACGGCCACGGCCGCGACCGCGCCGCGCTGGCCACCGCCCTGTTCCGGGCGGCCGGCCTGGCCGCCGACCGC
Organism: bacterium; assembly: GCA_016719645.1. Taxonomy (GTDB): domain Bacteria; phylum Krumholzibacteriota; class Krumholzibacteriia; order LZORAL124-64-63; family LZORAL124-64-63; genus PNOJ01. The sequence goes on along the minus strand of JADJYS010000020.1, from coordinate 18,580 downwards.
CTCTACCGCTCCCGCGGCGGCCTGCCCGTCGACCCCGACGTCCCGTCGGCAGCCGAGCTCGACGGCCCCTTCGTCGAGGTCGCCGGCTCCGGCCTGAAGGCCGTCTACGATCCCGCCACGGGCCGCCTCGCCGAAGCCCCGGCCGCCTTCGCCGGCCCGCTGTGGCGCTGGCTCGACGGCTCGACGCAACCGGCCGCCGGCCCGGCCGCCGACACCGCGGGCCGCTTCATGCTGGACCTCGCGCTGTCCCCCGCCGACGACGGCGGCTGGCGCGGCACCGGACGCCTGCTGACCGAGGGTCTGCTCTCGTCCCACGACCGCATGGCCGGCCTCGACGCCGACGCGCGCGGCCACCTCGCCGCCGTGGTCGCCTCGGTGCTCGCGGGCGCCGAAATCGTCAACGCCAACCCCGCCACCCTCCGGCCCGACGTCGTGGTCTACGGGTTCGACCTCACCGTGCCCGCGGGCGAGCCCGACGACGTCGGCCGCCTGCCGTTGACGCTCGGCGCGCCGCGCGACGGCCTCGCCTCCCTGCTGCCGGCCGACGTCCACCTCCACGACGAGGCGCGCGCCACGCCGGTGCTCTCCCCCGGCGCCTTGTCGCAGTGCGTGCGGCTGTCCCTCGACATCGGCGACCGCGAACTCGTGCGCCTGCCCGAACCCCGCGAACTCGTCAACGACGCCGGCCGCTTCAGCTTGACCGTCGAGCGCGACGGCAGCCGGGTGCGGCTGGAGCGCACGCTGGAGATCGTGGGGGGACGGGTGGAGGCGGGGGGGTGGGGGGCGTTGCGGGGGCTCCTGCTCGAGGACCGCGACCCCGCCAACACCGTTATTTTGGTCCGTTAGTTCTGGCCACGAAATTGGGTCTGGGGTCGAGAGACCCCAGACAACCCCTATATATGTATATATATAAATAAATATATGGATAAAATTCCCCGCCATACCTCCAGACCCAATTTCGTGGCCAGAACTTACGTGATTGACGGATGGTGAGATGTGGTGATAAGGTAAGAAGATGCTGGCGTCGACATCAGTCTCCGGATCCCCCGGTCCTGGCCCGCGTCAGTGATTTCTCCACACACTTTCACGAGGGGTTCTACATGCGCTTCAAGACAATGCTGACCCTGGCGCTGATCGTGGCTCTGGCCGCGACCGCCGCCGTGGCCGGGACGCCCAAGTCCGACGGCCGCACGGACATCGAGACCTTCCAGCGGATGAACCGCATCCACGGCGACGCCTTCTCCGCGCGCGCCGACTTCCAGGGCTTCGAGGGTGGCGTCATCCCGGCCGGCTGGACCCAGACCATCGTCAACCCGGCCCGCACCTGGGGCGTCAGCGGCGCCACCTCCGTGGGCGCTCTCGAGGGCACCTACTGCGCCTTCGTCGGCTACGATCTCACGGTCCTGCAGAACGAGACCCTCTCGTTCACCCAGGCCATCGACGTCGCCGGCGGCGAGTCCGTGCTGAGCTTCTGGATGGCCGGCGCCCTGGGCACCACCTGGGACCTGAACGTCGCCGAGACGGTCGAAGTCAACGGCATCCCCGTCTTCGACTTCGACAGCAACGTGACCGCCCACATGACCTACGAGCAGTACTTCATCGACCTCGGCGCCTACGACGGCCAGACCGTGACCATCACCTTCCGTTACGAGGGTGTGGACGGCGACCTGCACGTCCTGGACGCCGTCATGGTCGACGACGGCACCGGCTACTCGCCGCCGCCGCCGCCGCCGCCGCCGGCGAACGACACCTGCGCGACCGCCATCGACCTGCAGGAGCAGGGCCTGGCTTCGTTCCAGGTCGACCTGTGCCTGGCGGCCGGCGACTACAGCGCCCCGAGCGGCGGCTGCACCGGCTACACCTCGGCCGGCAACGACGTCGTGTACAAGATCTACCTGGCCGCCGGTGAGGCCTTCACCGCGACCGAGACCGGCACCCACGACTCCGCCCTGTGGGTCGTGACCGACTGTGCGAACACGGCCGGGACCTGCGTCGCCGGCGCCGACGACACCTTCAGCGGCGACACCGAGATCGTGTCCTTCAACGCCCCGGCCGCCGGCTGGTACTACCTGATCGTGGACGCCTACGGCACCGGCGCCTGCAGCCTCACCACGGTCACCGTCGACGCTCCGGTGAGCAACGAGAACACCAGCTGGAGCAACGTCAAGACGATGTACCGGTAATTCCGGTCCGCGTCTTTTCGACCTTCCGTCGCGAAGCCCCCCTCCCCTGCGGGAGGGGGGCTTCGTCGTTCTTGCCACGGGCGGCGTTCGTGGGCATCCTGTCCGCATGAATACCAACTGGAAATCCCCCCGACGTCTCCTGCCCGTGATCGCCGGCGCGCTGGTCCTGCTGGTCGCCGGCCTGCTGATCTTCTTCCCCGTCGGCCGGGTCAAGGCCCTGGCCGCGAGCCGCGCCTCGGCGGCCCTGGGCCGCGAGGTCGCCATCGACGAGGCGAAGCTGTCGCTGCGCGGCGGGCTGGGCGTGCGCCTGCAGGGGCTGCGCGTGGGCAACCCGGCCGGGTTCGGCGGCGAGCCGCTGGCCGCGGTCGACGCCGTGGACCTGCGGCTGCGGCTGGCGCCGCTGCTGCGCGGCCGCGTGGAGGCGGACCGGCTCGTGGTCACCGGGCCCGCGCTGAAGCTGCGGCGACTGGCCGACGGGCGGGACAACTTCACCTTCGCGCCGCCCGCGGGCGGCGGCGCCGGCGGGGGCAAAGCCGGCGGCAAGACACCCTCGGTCGCGGCGCCGTCGGTCGCGCTGGACCGCATCGCGATCGTCGGCGGCCGGCTCGACTTCGCCGACGCGGCCGCCGGGACCGGCGTGCGGCTGGTCGGCGTGAAGCTCGAGGCGACCCTGGCGACGGACACGGCGGGCCGCATCGCGGCGCGGGGCGAGCTGGGCGTCGACAGCCTGCTGGTGGACGGGCCCGCGCCCGTGCCGGCCCTGCCGGTCACGCTGACGTTCGACCTCGCGCACGACCCGGCCGCCGGCTCGTTCACGCTCGCGGAATCCGCCCTGGCGGCGGGGCCGCTGCGCTTCAAGCTGTCGGGCGACGCCGCGCGCCGCGACGGCGGGCTGGCCGCGCGCGGTCGCCTCGTCTCGGACCGCATCACCGCCGCCGACCTGCTCGGCCTGCTGCCCGCCGACCGGCGCGAGGTCCTGGCCGCGTACCGGCTCGCGGGCGACGTCGTGGTGGAGGCCGACGCGAGCCTGGAGCCCGGCCGCGCGCCCGCCTACGCCGCGACCGCCTCGCTGACCGACCTGACGATGAGCGGCGGCGAGCTGCCCGGCGAGCTGCGGGTGGCCTCGGCCCGGGCCGACCTGCAGCCCGACAGCCTGCACGTCGCCCTGACGAAGGCCTCGTTCGGCGGCCGCCCGCTGCAGGGCGACTTCGCGGTGACGCGCTTCGCGGACCCGCGCCTGCGCGGCAGCCTGAGCGGGGAAGTGGACCTGGCCTACCTGCAGCCCTTCCTGCCGCCGGGGCGCGGGGCCGCGATCGCGGGCGCGCTGACGGTGCGCGTCGAGGTGGACGGCGACGTGAAGCGGCCGCAGCAGCTGCTGCGCGGCGGCGAGGTCGTCGTCTCGCGGATGACCTACCGCGACGCGATGCTGGGCGAGCCGCTGACCTCGCTGGATGCGAAGCTGGCGCTGAGCCCCGAGGCGGTGACGATCGCGAGCTGCGCCGCCCGCTTCGGCCGCAGCGACGTGTCCCTGACCGGCCGCCTCGCCGACCCCTTCGCGGCCCTCGCCGGCGACGCGGCCCGCCGGCCCGCGCTGAGCTTCGCCGCGCACGCGCGGCGCTTCGACGTCGACCGGATCTTCCCCGCGGCCAGCCCGGCCTGGGTCAAGCGCGGGACGGCCGCGGCCGCCCCCGCCGCGCGCGACTCGCTGACCGGCCGCCTGCCGGACCTGCGGGGCGCGGGCACCCTGCGGGCGGACTCGCTGCTGTACGGCGGGGTCGCCTTCACCTCGGTGACCGGCGACGTGAAGATCGTCGACCGCCGGATCGAGGTCGCCGGCGTGAAGGCCGACGTCTACACCGGCAAGGTGACCGGCAGCACGACCGTCGACCTGAACGACCTGAACCGCCCGGCCTTCGGCGGCCGCTTCGCGGCGACCCGCATCGAGGCCGACGACTTCCTGTCGCGCTTCACGCCGCTGAAGGGGCTGCTGTTCGGCAAGTTCGACCTGTCGGGGACCTACGGCGCCGCCGGCCGCGACGGCGCGGCGGTGCGCAGCTCGCTGACCCTGGACGCGGGCGCGAAGATGGACGAGGGGCGCGTCGTGACCCGCGGGCCGGTGCACGCGGCGCTCTCGGCGGTGGCGACGAAGGCGGGCAGCTCGTTCGCCGAGAACCAGACCCTGCGCGCGCTCGCCGCCCACGTCGTGGTGCGCGACGGGCGCGTCGGCCTCGACACGCTCGCCACGCGGCTGGGCGACCTCGGCGAGCTGGTGTTCGGCGGCGGCTACGCCTTCACCGGCGAGCTCGACGCCGCCGGCGGCCTGCTGCTGAGCGAGGACCTGTCGCGCAAGCTGCGCAACCCCGGCGGCGTGGTCGGCCGGGTCACCGGGCTGCTCGGCGGCGGCGGCGGCGCCGCCGCGCCGGTCGAGCGCGTGGTCGTGCCCCTGCGGGCGGGAGGCACCCTGACGAAGCCCTCGGTCGAGCTGGACGTCGCCGGGGCTCTGAAGGAAGTCGCCGGCGGCGCGGCGGCGCAGGCCGCCCAGGGAGCCCGCGCGCGGCTGCGGGGCCTGCTGGGGGGCGGCAAGTAACTCACTGCGGTCCAATCCGTTGAAAACAAAGAGCCTGGGCCGGATTGACGGCGATCGGGATCCGGTGCTAGGCTCCAGTTGAACAGTCGATCTCAACGGAGGGAGGTCCGATCGGCAACATGTTCCCGTCGCGGGTCCGCGGCGGGACGCTGGAGGGCGCCCTGTCGCCGACGACCCGCTTCGCCCGACCCGTCCCCAAGGACGGGGCGCAACCGGAGAAGGGGGTATTCCGATGCGTCTTCGCACCTCGCTGCTGGTGATCGCCGGCTTCGCCGCGGTCGCCGCCACCGCCGCCCTGGCGGACGACTTCAATCCGCCGCCCTGGCGCGACGGCCCGCTGACCGTCGCCGCCGAGTGGGAGTTCCTCACCTCGAACCTGCTGGACATGCCGCCCGACTACTTCAACACGGTCGGCGACGGCATCCACGACTTCAACGCGAGCTGCTTCACCCACGCCCATTTCGAGAACTGCACCTGGCAGCCGGACCCGCTGAATCCCAACGACGGCCGCATCGTCACGGGCCCGGAGCCCGGCCGCATCCTGTTCTTCCTGTGCAACTGGATCGACTACTACCCCTACAAGTACATCTGGGTGCAGCTGACCTACGGCGGGATGGGGGCGCCCTTCGTCCAGGAGGTCATCGCGCCCAACCCCGCCACCAACGAGTGGCCCGACCCGCTCTACGGGCAGCTCGTCGAAAGGTGGGGCGCGCCGGGGTTCATGACCGAGCACTGGTACCTGCCGTTCAACCCCGACCGGGAGTTCGTCAACGTGATCCTGCCGCCGAACACCTGGATCGACCAGGTGTGGATCGACACGATCTCGACGCTGATCATCGCCAACGAGGACATGAGCTGGGGCGGGATCAAGTCGCTGTACAGGTGACGCCGCCTGCAGTCGGAACGAAGGAGGGAGCCCCGCGGGGGGCTCCCTTCCCGTAGCCGGCGCCGCGCTGCCTCAGATCTGGAAGAGGTACTGCAGCTTCATGAAGTACTGGCGGTCGGTCAGCCGCCAGTCGCGCACGCCGTCGTGCTCCGGGTCGAGCGGCGCGTAGTCGCGGGTCGAACCGACGTAGAAGATGCTGAAGGGGTTGAGCCGGTAGGTGACCAGCGGGTCGGCCTCCCACTTCTGGTCGAAGTCGTCGTACTGGAGCACCAGGCGCAGGGACAGCTCGCGCGAGACCTGCACGCCGAGGCGGGTGCGCAGGATGTAGCCCTTGAACAGCATCGCCTCGGTCTGGTCGTCGACGCTCTGGATCCAGTTCCAGACCACCTCGGCCAGCAGGCGGTCCGCGGGGCGCAGGTCGAACCACAGCGTGGCGTTGGACTCGCGGCCCATGACCCGCTCGCGCCGCGCGATGCGGTGCCCGTGGCTCAGGCTCAGGCCGCCCTGCAGCGCGCTGGAGGGCACGGCCTGCAGCTGGAACTCCGTGGCGTCGATGCCGTCGAACCAGATCCCGCCGAACAGCTCGTTGCTCTTCATGTGCGAGAGCTGGCAGTAGAGCTGCGACTGCCGCAGGCGCGCGCCGACCCCCGCCCAGATCCACTCGTCCTTGCGGGCGTCGGCCAGGTTCCAGACGCGGCCCGCGTTGACGTGGGGCTGGATCCACTCCAGCAGCCGCGAGTCCTCGTAGCGGAAGACGCGCGAGGCCGACGCGGTCGCCTCGCGCCGGTCGTTGCGGGGGATGAAGCCGTTGTCGGCGCGGAAGGTGGGGCTGTAGGACCAGTAGTCGACGTCGAAGTCCCAGAGGCGGTCGTTGTACTCGAGGCTGGTGTAGACGCCGAGCCCGTCGAAGGTCTCGCCGTCGAAGACCGCCGTGCGCTTCCCGCGGTCGAAGGTCAGGCCCTCGAGGCCGGCGGTCAGGGCCGGGTCGTCGGGCTCCTCGGTGCGCGAGGCCAGCGCCTGCCACTCGAACTGCAGCGAGGGCGTGAAGCGCACGCGGCCGTCCATCCCGCCCAGGGTGCCGGCGCCGCCGCCGTCGATGCGGCGGTCGGTGGCCAGCAGGCCGATGCTGGCGCCGTCGCCCAGGGCCTGCTGGACGCGCAGGATGTTCGTGGTGCTGCGGCCGCCGACGGCGAACGCGCTCACGTCCTCGAAGGGCAGGGTGAACGGCGAGACCTCGTCGCGCGCGACCAGGTAGGCGACGCTCGTGCTGCCGGGCCGGCCGGTGACCTTGGCCGCGAACAGCGGATCGTTGATGGTGCGGGTGTAGACGGCGTTGAAGAAGGTGCTGAACAGGTCGCTGCCCTCCTGGAAGAAGGGCCGCTGCTCGGGAAAAAACAGAGCCAGGGTGGTGTTGACGTCGATCTGGGCGGCGTCGGACTCGACCTGGCTGAAGTCGGGGTTGACCGTGCCCTCGACCGTGAAGCTGGACGAGAGGTTGGCCCGTGCGCCGAGCGAGGCCTGGCCCAGGACCGGGCCGTTGTCGAAGCCGTCGCCGCGGCGCGAGCCGGCCTGCGTGAACACCTGCGACGGCAGCAGCTCGATGCCCTTGCCGGGCTCGACGCCGCGGATGCCGCGCACCGTGCCCCACTGCGAGGGCCAGCTGCTCTCGTCGCGGTCGTAGGCCGCCCAGGAGTACTGGCCGCGCACCGCGCGCGGGTGGTTGCGCCAGAAGTCGAGGCGCCAGACCTGCTCCTCGCGGACCGGGAAGCGCAGGCTCGACCAGGGGATGGCCAGCTCCACCTGCCAGCCCTCGTCGGTGACCCGGCCCGCGCTGTGGAAGACCATGTTGTAGCTCATGTCCTCGCCGACGTTGGCCGACCACAGCAGGTCGCCCTGCACGCCCAGGGGGTTGCAGGCGATCTCGTAGGCCCAGGTCTGGTCGGCGTAGGTGTCGATGGCCGTGATGACGTAGTCGTCGCTCCAGATGTTGTCGCGCTCGCTGAGGCTGGCGCGCACCAGCGCCGGGTCGTCGCGGCAGACGTAGGCGATGTAGAGGTGGTCGTCGTCGTAGGTGATCATGGCGTGGGTGTCGACCGGCGGGCGCACCTGGTCGCCGGGGTTGTGCTCGGCGAAGTTGTCGGCGCGGGGCAGGCCCTGCCAGCCGGGATCGTCCAGCTCGCCGTCGATCTGGATGGGGCCGGCGGCGCGCCGCGTTTCCAGCTGGGGGTGGTAGACCGGGACGAAGACCGCCTCCTGCGCGAACGCGGCGGGAAGCTGGGCGGTGCACAGCAGCAGGGCGGCGAGCAGGGGCGTCGTGCGCATGGTCCGACCTTCGTTGGCGTGGGGCGCGGGCCGGGCGGGCCCGGATCGGCCCCTTCCTACGGGCCCGCGTCCCGGTTGTTGCGGCCCCGGGCGGCGGGCGGGCGCGGCGCGATGGGCGTTGGCCCGCACGGGGTTCGGTGGTACCATCGCGCGCGGCGCGCACGTCGCGCGCCGACGTTCACGAAGTGTGAGGGGGATGCGATGCGGACGATGCGTCGAGGCCTGCTGGTGGCCGCGGTCCTGGTCCTCGGGGTCGCCGCCTGGGCGGCCGTGCAGCAGATGAGCGTGCAGGTGCGGGCGGGGCAGCTCCGGGCGACCCCTTCCCACCTCGGCAAGGTGGCGGCGAGCGTCGCCTACGGCGACCGCCTGACGGTCGTCCAGAAGCAGGGCGCCTGGTACAGCGTCAAGGACGCGCGCGGGCGCACCGGCTGGATCCACGAATCGGCCCTGACGACCAAGCGCGTGGTGCTGAAGGCCGGCGACGCCGACGTGGCCGCCGGCGCCGGCGGCGACGAGATCGCCCTGGCCGGCAAGGGGTTCAACGAGCAGGTCGAGGGCGAGTACAAGGCGCAGAACGCCGAGGCCGACTACGCCTGGGTGGACCGCATGGAGACCTTCGTGGTCACGCCCGAGCAGGCCGTGGCCTTCCTGGCCGCCGGCGAGGTCGCCGCGAAGGGAGGTGCGCAGTGAAGAAGCGCCACCTGACCGCCCCCGCCGCCCTGCTGCTGCTCGCCGCGCTGGTCGCGGGCTGCGCCTCGGTGACCAAGCTCGGCACGCAGCTCGGGCAGGGCGCCGGCGCCATCACCGAGGAGCAGGCCACCTCGATCAACCGCTCCGCCGAGGCGCTGGAGAAGACCTTCGCCGACATCACGCCGGAGCAGGAGTACTACATCGGCCGCGCCGTCGCCGCGACCATCCTGCAGACCTACCCGGCGGCCGACGAGCCGGCCGCGAACGCCTACCTGAACGAGCTGGGCCAGGCGCTGGCCATGGCCTCGGACCGCCCGCAGACCTTCGGCGGCTACCACTTCCTGCTGCTGGACAGCGAGGAGGTCAACGCCTTCGCCGCCCCCGGCGGCCTGGTGCTGGTGACCCGCGGGCTGGTGCGCTGCTGCGAGAGCGAGGACGCCCTGGCCGCGGTGCTGGCCCACGAGATCGGCCACGTGCAGGGCAAGCACGGCCTGCGCGCCATCAAGAAGAGCCGGCTGACCTCGGCCCTGGCCATCCTCTCGGTCGAGGCCGCGCGCAACCTGGGCGACGAGGACCTCAAGCAGCTGACCGCGGACTTCGAGGGCAGCATCATGGACGTCACCCAGACGCTCGTGAACAGCGGCTACGCCCGCGGCCTGGAGAAGGAGGCCGACGAGGCGGCGCTCGCGATCCTCGGGCGCGTGGGCTACGACCCGCGCGCGCTGGTCACGATGCTCGTGAAGATGGGCGAGCGCGTGAAGCCGGGCGGAACCGGCTTCGGCAAGACGCACCCCTCGCCGCAGGACCGCATCGGGGCGCTGCCCCCGTCGCTGATGGACAAGCGGGCCATGGCCGATCCCGCCGCGCGCCGCGCCCGCTTCGAGCGCGCCGTCGGCGACGTCTGAGCCATGGGCCGACTGCGTCCGGCCCTGCTGATCGGCCTGGGCGCCGCCGCGCTGGCGGCGGCGCTCTGGTCCGCCGGCGTGCTGGGCGCCTGGGAGCGCGCCGCCTGGTCGTGGCGCGTCCGCGCCGCCGCCGCCCCCTCGGCGGCCACCCCGACCGTGAAGCTCATCCTGCTCGACCAGGCCAGCCTGGACTGGGGCAGCCGGGAGAACGGCTGGTCGTGGCCCTGGCCGCGCGAGGTCTACGCGCCGATCCTCGACTTCTGCGCCCGCGGCGGCGCGCGCACCGTGGCCTTCGACGTGCTGTTCACCGAGCCCTCGGTGTACGGGGTCGAGGACGACGCGGCCCTGGGCGCCGCCATGGCGCGCGCGCCCGGCTTCGTGGGCGCGATCTTCCTGGCGCAGGGCGACGGGACCGGCACGGGAGGCGGCGCGGACCAGGCCGGCAAGGTGGATCAGGCAGGCTGGGGTCCCGGCGACGCCGACTGGGCCTGCGCCGGGCTCGACGATCCCGCGACGGCGCCGCTGCGGCGGGCGCTGGCCGCCGGCGGCGCCACGGTCCCGGTCGCCGAGGCCGCCCCGGTCTCGGGCACCTTGGCCAACGTCGCCGACACGCCCGATCCCGACGGCGTGTACCGGCGCGCGCGGCCGCTGCGCCTGCTCGACGGCCGGCCCGTCCCCTCGCTGGGGCTGGCGGCCTACCTGCTGGGCGAGGGCCGGGGCGCCGCGCTGAAGCTCGAGCCGGGCCGCCTGCTGGTGGGCGAGCGCGCCGTGCCCCTGGACGCCGACGGCCGGGCGCTGCTGCGCTTCGCCGGACCGGCGGACGTCCACGAGACCTTCAGCGCCGCCGCGATCATCCAGTCCGAACTGCGCCTGCTGGAGGGCGGCGAGCCGGTGGTCGATCCGGAGTCGCTGCGCGGCTGCGACGTGCTGTTCGGCTTCAGCGCCCCGGGCCTGCTCGACCTGCGCCCGATGCCGCTGAGCCGGGTCGCGCCCGGCGTGGCGCTGCACGCCGCGGTGCTGGACGACCTGCGCGGCGACGGTTTCCTGCGCGACGCGCCGGCGGCCGCGGTGTGGCCGGCGATCGCGCTGCTGGCGGTCGGCGCGGCGGCGCTCGTGCTGGCGGGCCGCAAGGCCTGGCACGGGCTGCTCGTCATCGCCGCGACGTCCCCGCTGCCGCCCCTGCTCGGGGTCGGCGGGTACGCGCTGGGCTGGTGGTTCCCGGTGGTGCCGGCCGGGGTCGCCGCGGCGGGCGCGCTGGCCGGCGGCCTGGTCTGGAACTACGCCACCGAGGGCCGGCAGCGCCGCTTCCTGAAGCAGGCCTTCCGCCACTACCTCAGCCCGCACGTCGTGGAACGGCTCATCGCCGACCCCGGCCAGCTGCGCCTGGGCGGCGAGCGTCGCGAGCTGACGATCATGTTCTCGGACCTGGCCGGCTTCACCTCGATCAGCGAGGCGCTGGACCCGGTGGCCCTGACCGAGCTGCTGAACGACTTCCTGACGGACATGACCGACATCGTGCTGGAGGAGGGCGGCACCCTGGACAAGTACGAGGGCGACGCCATCATCGCCTTCTGGAACGCGCCGCTGGAGGTGCCCGACCACGCCGCCCGCGCCTGCCACGCCGCCTGGCGCTGCCAGCAGCGGCTGGCGGCCCGGCGCGAGGAGTTCCGCGCGCGCACCGGCCACGCGCTGCACATGCGCGTCGGCCTGCACACCGGGCCGGTGGTCGTCGGCAACATGGGCTCGCGGCAGCGCTTCAACTACACCGTGCTCGGCGACGCGGCCAACCTGGCCTCGCGCCTCGAGGGCGCGAACAAGGCCTTCGGCACCGCGACGATGATCTCGGGCGTGACCCGCGCCGCCGCCGGCGCTACCATCGCCGTGCGCGACCTCGGCGCGGTGCGCGTGGTCGGCCGGCGCGAGCCGGTGGCCGTCTTCGAACTGCTGGGGCCCGCGACGGCCGCCGACGTCCACGCTTTCGACGGCTACCACGCCGCCCTGGCGCTCTGCCGCGCCGGCGATGCGGCCGCCGCCGCCGCCTTCGCCGCGCTGCCGGACGACCCCGTCGCGCGGCAGTACGCCGAACGCTGCCGCGAGTCCGCGGCGGGCGGCGAGCCCTTCGACGGCGTCTGGAACCTGACCAGCAAGTAGGTGACGCGATGAGGATCCGTTTCGCCGGCGTGCGGGGCTCGTGGCCGCGGACCGCGCCCCGCTTCGCGCGGTACGGCGGCGACACGACCTGCCTGGAGGTGACCCCGCGCGAGGGGCCGCCGGTCTTCGTGGACGCCGGCACCGGGATCACCGCCGCCGCCGAGCAGCTGCCGCGCCCGGGCGGCGAGCTGCTGCTGCTGCTGACCCACGCGCACCACGACCACCTGCAGGGCTTCCCCTCGCTGGGCCCGCTCTACGAGCCGGGCTGGCGCCTGACGGTGGCCGCGCCGGAGTTCGTGCCTGCGGAGGCCGCCGTCCGCAAGCTGATGGAGCCGCCGCTGTGGCCCCTGGGGCTGGATGCGCTCCGCTCGGCGGTGGCGTTCCGCCGGCTCCCCGCCGCGTTCGCCTGGGGCAGCCTGGAGATCCGCCACCACGCCGTCGCGCATCCCGGCGGCTGCGCGGCGTACCGGCTGGACGAGAGCGGCGGCGGCTCCCTCGTCTTCGCGACCGACATCGAGTGGGGGACCTGGGACGACGCGGGCCGCGCGGCCTTCGCGCGCTTCTGCCGCGAGCCGCGGCCCGTGGACCTCTTGATCATGGACGGCCAGTTCACCGACGACGAGATCGCCGCGCGGCGCGGCTGGGGCCACAGCAGCCTCGGCGAGTGCGCGGCGGCGGCCCGGGCCGGCGGCGCGGGCCGCCTGCTGACGACCCACCACTCGCCCGAGCGCGACGACGCGGCGATGGCCGCCGTCGAAGCGGCGCTGGCCGGCCTGCTGCCGGGCGCCGCCGCGGCGCGGCAGGGGCAGGTCCTCGAGCTCTGACTCCACGCGCCGGGGACGCGTCCCCGGCGGAAAGGCGAACCGTGAGCGACTCCACCTGGATCGTCGTCGAAGTCCTGGCCATGCTCGCCGTCTACGGCCTGGCCTCGGTCCTGACCTCGCGCCTGCGCCGCGGCAAGCGCCGCGAGCGCGGCTCCGGCTCCGCGCTGCTGCACCTGCTGCGCAGCCTGGCCGGCTGCGCCTCGCGCCCGGTGGCCGTGCTGCTGCTCACCCAGGCCGCCCTGATGCTGCTGGACTCGATGCCCGAGGCGGCGGCCTGGCTGCGGGCGCGCCCGTCGCACCTCGACGCCTGGCGGATGTTCTGGCTGGGAGTGCTCGCCGTCGAGCTGATCGAGGGGCTGGCCGTCCAGGCCTACGCGATGCGCCGCCGCGTCTTCCCGATCCCCGACCTGCTGCTGGACATCATCCGGGCCCTGTTCGTGCTGGCCGTCGGCTTCGCGGTGATGAAGCTGCAGATGGGCATCGACATCGCGCCGCTGCTGGCCTCGACCGCGCTGTTGACCGCGGTGGTCGGCTTCGCGCTGCAGGGCGTGCTGGGCAACCTGCTGGCCGGCATGTCGCTGCACCTGGTCGGCTCGTTCCGCGCCGGCCAGTGGATCAGCATCGGCGACCTCGAGGGCCACGTCGTGGGCACCAACTGGCGCGAGACCCAGGTCCGCACCCGCGCCGGCCACTACATCACCGTGCCCAACGCCAAGGTGGCCGAGTCGCTGATCCACAACATGGAGCAGCCCAACCCGGTGCGCCGGCACGCGATCCAGGTGGGCGCCAGCTACGACGCGGCGCCGGACGACGTCATCGCGGCCCTGACGGCCGCCGCCCGCAGCGTGCCCGACGTGCGCGCGAACCCGGCGCCGGCGGCGATGATCACCGCCTTCCTGGACTTCGGCATCAACTACCAGCTGGAGTTCTGGACGACCCAGTACTACAAGCACACCCCCATCGACGGCGACGTGAACCGAATGGTCTGGTACCAGTTCAAGCGGCGCGGCATCGAGATCCCCTTCCCGATGAGCGACAAGCTGCTCAACGACTTCATGACCGTCGTCAACGGCCAGCGACGCCTCGAACCCGAGGACCGCGAGCTCGCCGCCCGCCTCGACGACCTGCTCGGCAGCGACCTCTGCACCAAGCTGGTCGTGGACGCCGAAGGCCGCCCGCTGCTGGACCGCGAGGCCCTCGCGCGCGTCGCGCCCCTGCTGCGCCGGCTGCCGTACACGCGCGGCGAGACCGTCTTCGTCCAGGGCGAGTCCGGCGAGACCTTCCACGTGGTGGTGCGCGGGCGGCTCGCCGTGCGCGTCGTGAAGGACGCGGACGTCGCGGCCGAGTTCGAGCTGGGGCCGGGCGCGGTGGTCGGCGAGATGAGCCTGATGACGGGCGCGGCGCGGTCGGCCACCGTCACGGTGACCGAGCGCGCCGAGCTGCTGGAGTTCGGCCCGTCGGCGTTCCGGGCGATGCTGGCCCTGCGCGACGAGATCCCCGAGGCGCTGGCGACCCTGGCCGCGACGCGCGCCGCGCAGAACCGCGCCACGCTCGACCGGCTGTCGCAGGAGCACGAGGCGGCGGCGGACGCGGTGGTCGAACGCCACGGCATCCTGAGCCGACTGCTGGCGATGATCGGCCGCTGAACGGGAGAAGGGCGGGGCGCGGTCAGTCCCGCTGGCAGCAGCAGGCTTCGCGGCGGACCGGGCAGTTGCAGACGAACCCTTCGCCGTAACTGGACCGGTACCCGCAGGTGACCTGCGGCAGGTAAGCGACGAAGACGACCTCGTCGCCCACGATCTCTTCGATCGGGCAGCGGTAGTCCGCGCCGCTACGGACGCAAGCGTGGTCGCGGTCGCAGCGGGTCGCCTTGGCGATGGTGGACGGCGAGACGTTCGCGGGCATCGGATCCCCCTACAGGCAAACTGACGAATTCAGACCTGCTTTCCCCCTCGTGCGCAGAGTAGCACGGCCGGCCGTTGTGTCGACCGAAAACCCGCCTCAAGGCCGCTCCCCGGCCTCTCCGACGTACCGCCCCTGCGCGATTTCGACCGCAGTGCGGTAGGCCAGGCGCGTCAGTTCGGCGTGCAGCAACGGGTTGAGGGTTTCGGGCGTGTCGGACGCCTGGTGCAGGTGCGTGTAGCTGGGCGTGGACGCGAAGTAGAGCGTCGGGACGCCCGCCTCGTGGAAGGGCTCGGCGTCGGCGCCGCCGCCGGGCCAGGTGCGCGCCGTCGACAGGCGGGCGTGTGCGGCGTCCAGGCCGCGGGCCAGGCCCCAGAGGGCCGGCTGCGAGCCCCCGCCACCGAGCTGGATGCTGTCGCCGTGGGCGACGCAGTCCAGGTTCAGCATGGCGACCGTGCGCTCGAACGGCCGCGCCGGGTGCGCCACGAACCAGCGCGCGCCGTTGAGGCCCTGCTCCTCCCCCGCGAACAGGACGAACACCACCGTGCGCCGCGGCAGCACGCCGCCCTCGGCGAAGGCGCGGGCCAGCGCCAGCACGGCCGCGGCGCCCGACGCGTTGTCGTTGGCGCCGGGCCAGTAGACCTCGCCCTGGCGGCCCACGTGGTCGAGGTGGCCGCCGATCACCAGGCACTCGTCGCGCAGCTCCGGGTCCGTGCCGGGCAGGACGCCGACCACGTTCGCCGTCGGGGCGGCCGGGTCGTACGCGGCGTCGACCGCGAGGCGGGCGCGGCCCGGCAGCTCGCGCGAGGCCGGCGCCTTCGCCTCGTCCACGGCCGCGACCAGGCCGGCCAGTTCGGCGAGACCGCCGGCGCACAGTCGCGCCGCCGCCGCCGCGGTCAGCTCGGCCTGCGGCAGGTCGCCCACCTGCTCGCCGGGGCCGTGCAGGACGCTGGCGATCGCGGGCTGCGGCCGCGTGGCCGCCGGGTGCGGGACCAGCAGCAGGCCGACGGCGCCGTGGTCGCGCGCCGCGCGCGCCTTGGGGCGCGGCAGGTGGGCGTCGCCCCAGCCCTGGCCGTCGGCGGGCTCCCACTTGGGCGCCGGCTTGACCGCCAGCACGACCTTGCCGCGCACGTCCAGGCCGGCGTAGTCGTCGTGGCCCCGCTCGGGCAGCGACAGGCCGTAGCCGACGAAGACCACGGGCGCGTCCGCGACGCCGCTGCCGGTGAAGCCGCGGCAGGCGTAGTCGACGCCGAGCGCGAGCGGCGCGGCGACGCCGTCGGCGCCGGTGAGCGCCAGCTCGCAGCTGCGGATCTCGTTCAGCTCCATGGTCAGGCGCTGCGACCAGCCGTCGTCGCCGCCCGGCGTCAGGCCCAGGGAGGCGAACCGCTCGGTGCAGAAGCGCATCGCCGCCTCGTAGCCGGCCGTGCCCGGCAGGCGTCCGCCCAGCTCCGGCGCGGCCAGCGCGCGCACGTCGGCCAGCAGGTTCTCCGGGGTGATCGACGCGGCGCCGGGGTCCGCCTCGTGGGCGAGGGCGGCGCCGGCGGCGAGCGCGACCAGCAGCAGGGCGAGGGCTCTCATGGCGCGTCCTTTCAGATCGAGAAGTATTCGGCGCCCGGGTGGTGGAACACCAGCGCGCTGGTGCTCTGCTCGGGCTCCAGCTGGCATTCCTCGCTCAGGCGGATGCCGATGCGCTCCCAGCCCAGCATCTCGCCCAGGAGGCGCTGGTGCTCCAGGTCGGGGCAGGCCGGGTAGCCGAAGCTGAAGCGGCGGCCGCGGTAGCGGCCCTTGACCAGGTCGGCGGGGTCGGCGGCGTCGTCGCCGTCGACGCCCAGCTCGCGGCGCAGCTGCCGGTGCTGGTACTCGGCCAGGGCCTCGGCGGTCTCGACCGCGAAGCCGTGCGCCAGCAGGTACTCGCGGTAGTCGTCGGACCGCAGCAGGTCGGCGCAGCGGGCGGTGGCCTCCTCGCCGACGGTCACGACCATCGCGCCCAGCACGTCGTCCGCGCCGCCGGCCGGCGTCGGCGGCCGCACGTAGTCGGTCAGGCAGCGCCCCGGCGTCTCGAGCTGGCGCGGGAAGGGGAAGCGCCAGCGCGGCCGCGCGTCGTCGGGCGAGGCCCAGACCAGCAGCTCGTCCCCGTCGGCCGCGCAGGGGAACCAGCCGTGGATCGCGGCCGGCCGCAGCCAGCCGTCGCTCAGCGCGCCGGCGCGCAGGCGCGCGAGGGCGGGCTCCACCTCCTCGCGCTGCAGGTCCGCGTACCTCTGCGCGTCCAGCCCCGCCCGCGTGTAGCCCCAGCGGCCCTTGACCAGGGCGGGGCGGTTCAGCAGCGCCCAGACCTCCTCGAGGCCGATGCCGGTCGTGACGCGCGTGCCCCAGAAGGGCGGGCTCGGGATGTGCGCGACCGGGGCGAGCGGCGAGCGGGAACCGGCGGTGGGCGGCGCGGCGGCCGCCGCCGTTTCGGGATCGGGCGCATCGTCCCCGCGCACCGGCGCCGGCGGCGCCTCGCCGCGGCTGATCGCGCCGACCAGGCGCAGGCCTTCGAAGGCGTCGCGGGCGTAGTAGACCGGGCCCCTTGTAGAGCCGGCGCAGGTCGCGCTCGACGTAGAGCCGCGTCAGGGCCGCGCCGCCCAGGACCACCGGCAGGTCGAGGCCGGCCTCGTTGAAGGCGTCGAGGTTGTCGCGCATGACCAGGGTCGACTTCACCAGCAGGCCGCTCATCCCCACCGCGGCGGGCCGGTCGCGCCGCACCGCCTCGATCAGCTGCTCGACGGGGACCTTGATGCCCAGGTTGTCGACCGTGTAGCCGTTGTTGGTCAGGATGATGTCGACGAGGTTCTTGCCGATGTCGTGGACGTCGCCCTTGACCGTCGCGATCACGAAGCGGCCGCGGCTCGCGTCGGCGCTGCGCGCCATGTGCGGCTCGAGGTGGCGCACGGCCGCCTTCATCGTCTCGGCGCTGCGCAGCACGAAGGGCAGTTGCAGCCGGCCAGAACCGAACAGGTCGCCGACCTCCTGCATCGCCGGCAGCAGCAGGTCGTTGATGATCGCCAGCGGCTCGTAGGCGGCCAGCGCCTCGTCCAGGTCCGCCTCCAGCCCCTGGGGCCGGCCGGACACGATGCGGCGGTGCAGGCGCTGCTCCAGCGTCAGGTCCTCGGCGGGCGCGGCGTCGAGCGCGACGCCGTCGCTGGCCAGCAGGATCTCGAGCGGGTCGCCGCCCGCGCGGTCGTCGTCGATGAGCCGCCCGCAGGCGTCCCAGAGGGCGGCCGGCACGTCGTCGGCGCCCAGGACCTTGCCGGCGTGCAGGATGGCGGCGTCGAGGCCGGCGTCCAGGGCCCGGCGCAGGAAGGCCGAGGTCAGCACGCGCCGCACGCGCGGCTGCAGGCCGAAGCTGACGTTGCTCACGCCCAGCAGCGTGCGGGCGCCGGGGATGCCGGCTTTGATCAGCCGCAGGCCCTCGAGCGTGTCCAGGGCGCTGCGCCGCGAGTCCTCGTCGCCGCTGCCGAGGGTGAAGGTGAGCGGGTCGATGAGCATGTCCTGCGGGCCGAGGCCGTACTCGGCGGCCAGCGCCGTCAGGCGGCGGGCGACGGCCAGCTTGCGCGCCGGTTCGCGGGCCATGCCCTGCTCGTCGATGCACAGGGCGACGACCGCGGCGCCGAAGCGGCGGCACAGCGCGAGCACGTCCCGCGCGCGGCTTTCGCCATCCTCGAGGTTGATGGAGTTGACGATGCAGCGGCCACCCAGGCGCTTCAGGGCGGCCTCGACGGCCGGCGGCTCCGGTCAGTCGATCATCACCGGGATCTGCGCCTCGACGTTCAGGCGCGGCATCAGGGCCGCGACGTCGGCGGCCTCGTCGCGCCCCACGAAGGCCAGGCAGACGTCCAGGACGTGGGCCCCCTCGTCCTGCTGCGCGCGCGCCATCGCCACCAGACCCTCGACGTCGCCGGCGGCCTGGCGCTCGCGGAAGGCCTTCGAGCCGTTCGCGTTGGTGCGCTCGCCGATCAGCAGGGGGCGCGGCGACTGGGCCAGCGGCACGGCCTGGTAGAGGCTCGACAGGGCCTCCAGCGGATCGACGTCGCGCCGCGGCGCGGCGCGGCCACCCAGCCGAGCGACCAGGGCGGCCAGGTGCCGCGGCT
>JADJYS010000019.1 GCA_016719645.1 bacterium | reverse complement strand
TGGTTCTGTTAAGTCAGTAAAATGCACAACAGGCGAGCCTAGTTCATCCTGCCGGAACTCAAAGTCGGCTGCACACTCTGCGAATACAAGTGTATTTGTACCGAAGACAGTTTGTATATTCCCAAAATTGCAATGTTGGGGAGATACTATTCTTAACTCTACAGGTCTATTCGGCAAAGATGGGACGGAGAAAGAATGGTTCCTAACAAATACCCATTACCGTCGGGACTTGAGTGGTAGCGAGTATATAGTGTTTTCCCATTCATAAGGAGCGCAGCAACTATAGCAAGATTGACCTAGGTACCATTCTCAATTCAGTAACACATGTCAGAGCATTTACATCATCACCTTCAAAATCGATGAACGGCGGGATTAGACTTGAGAACACCACGGACTGTATGGGACTAGCTTCCAATGAAAAATCCATAACAGATGTTATCATCAATGTTAGGGTTAATTTCATCAACAATTAGATATACCACGACAAGGCCTGTTTGAGTGACGGTTGAGCCTCCCCATGGCGTCAAAAAGCGTACATTGTATGCATATGCAGGAGTTAATTGTAAATATAACAGTGATAATAAAATTGTAATGAAAGATTGAGTGCGAGCGCTACTAACAAATTGAATGCAGCATCGCATGATCGCCTCCGCTTTGTTATGTTAGAATAATGCTTATAGCGCCTCATTCATCTGCTCTGCGCTTCATCAAACTAAATCGTGGAGACAGTCATACCCCAAAGCTAACAGACACATACCCGGGCAGGGCTCGAACCTGCAACCCTGCGGTTAACAGCCGCATGCTCTACCATTGAGCTACCGAGGAACCAGAACCTGTGCGCCGAACGCCACAGCCCGAACCGGGCGCTCCGGCGGAATCGGTACGATAGCCGATTCGCCCCAACCTGTCAAGATATCGGCCCTTCCAGGACCGCCTTGAGCCCCCCGCCCCCTTGAATTCCCCCCCGCGACCCACTAGACTCGTTGAACCCGGGTTTTCGCTTCCCCCCGCCGCCTCCCGGGCCATCCCGACCGCTCCCGGCGGCCCCCTCGTCGGCCGCCGCCGCCCGCGTCCGGGACATCACCATCGCCATCGATGACCTACGACGGTCCCGTTCACCGATCCCGAACTCCAAGGGGAGGCTCCGCGATGCTCCGATTCCCGAGGAAGGGCGCACCCCCGCGCGCCGGCCGTCTCTTCACGCTCGCGTTCATGCTCGCGCTCGCGCTGCTGACCTGCGCCGGCGCCGCCTCCGCGCAGGAGTCCACCCCCGACGCCGCCACCTCCCTGCTGCTGCACTTCAACAGCTCGCCCAACGGCGCCGCCGGCGAGACGCCGACCCAGGCCACCGGCCTCACCTACGCCGCGGGCAAGTTCGGGCAGGGCGTGAACCTGCCGTCCGGCAGCCGCCTCTCCTACAACGCGGCCGCGAACCTCGCCGCCGCGCAGGGCACGCTCGAGTTCTGGGTGCGCCCGAACTGGAACGGCAACGACGGCCAGGACCGCATCGTGCTCGCCTGGGGCACCTGGGGCGGCCTCTTGATCTGCAAGGACGGCGGCAACTACCTGCGCATCATCGTCAACCGCTGGGGGCCCGACGGCACGTCGGAGCGCGGGGCCGGCTTCTCGGTCGCCTCGGAGTGGCTCGCCGGCGAGTGGCACCACTGCGCCTTCACCTGGAGCGCCGCGCAGGTCCAGGTCTTCATCGACGGCGAGCTGCGCGCCGTGGAGCCGGTGGGCTTCGCGCTGCCGGCCATCGCCGCCGCCACCTTCCAGATCGGCGGCGAGGGCGCGGCCGGCCCCCTGGACGGCCGGCTCGACGAGGTGCGCGTCAGCAGCGCGGTGCGCACCGCCGACGAGATCCTCGAGAGCTACGCGCGCGGCCTGACCTTCGCGTCGCTGGCGATCGCGCCCGATCCGGTGCAGGTCGCCGTGGGCTGGACCGTGACGCCCGTGGTCACCGCGACCGCGACCGGCGGCCCCGTCCTGCAGGCGCCGCCGGCGGCCTGCAGCTGGACGGTGGTCGACACGACCGTCGCCAAGGTCGACGTCCAGGGCCGCATCCTCGGCCGGCGGGTCGGCGCCACCAACGCCGTCGCCTCCTGGCACGGCGTGGTGGACGCCGTGGCGATCAACGTCCAGGCCGCGCTGCCCGCCCCCGCGAACCCGCGCGCCGTCGGCTTCCGCACCACCGCGCGCGTGGACTGGGACCCGGTCGTCGCCACCGCCCTGGCCGGCTACGAGGTCGAACGGCGGCCCGCCGGCGGCGCCTTCGCCGTGGTGAAGCGCGTGCTCGCCCGCACCTCGTTCACCGACGGCGGGCTGACGCCGGGGCAGGCCTACGAGTACCGCGTCGTCGGCATCGACGCCTTCGGCTCGCGGATCACCGCGCTGTCGTCGAGCTGCGCCGCGACCACGCAGACCGCCGCAACCGGCATCTCCCGCCACAAGAACCTGGAGCTGCTCGTCGCGTTCTACACCGAGGGCTACGCCGTCAACGACATCAACCGCATGACCCAGGGCATCCGCAAGGCGATCGAGTTCTACTGGCGCACCACCGAGGGCAACCTGAACTTCGACCCGACCTTCCTCTACATCGACGCGCCCCTGCCCGCCGACATCTGGAGCCCCGAGGTCGAGGCCGACCTGCGCGCCCGCGGCGTCCAGGACGGCCAGTACGACGTCGCCTTCCTGATGGGCCTGGACCTGGCCGGCTGCCTCGGGCCCTACCACGTGCTGGGCAGCACGGTCGCCGCGCTGGGCACGGTCTGCCGCGTGCCCTACCCCGAGAACCTGGCCGCGGTCGACTACAGCGTCGCCTGGACCTTCACCCACGAGATGCACCACGTGCTCGAGCGCCTGGACGACATCACCGGCGACGCCACGCCGGACGTCGTGTTCTGCCACTTCGCCTGGGACTACCCCGGCCTCTTCGGCGGCGCGGGCCGGCACCTGGACTGGGGCCCCCACTACAACGGCATCGCGGTGACGAACCGCCTGTACGGGGACTCCTGGCTGACCTTCCCCGCCCCCTACGACGGCGTCCTGGAGTGCGCGGACGCCGACGGCGACGGCCTGCCCGACGCCGACGACCGCGCCCCGCGGGACGAGGCGGGCTTCGGCTCCAGCGCCGCGCTGCCCGACACCGACGGCGACGGCCTCGGCGACCTCGCCGAGTACGCCCGCTACGACTTCCGGGGCACCCTGCCGACCGTCCCGGACACCGACGGCGACGGCGTCCTGGACGGCGCCGACCCCGAGCCGCTCTACGCCGTCGCGACGGTGCTGCCGCGGCTCGACGCCGCGCCGGTGATCGACGGCGTCCTGGAGCCGTCCTGGCCCCCGTTCGCCACCGGCTACTACTACACGAGCGCCCCCTCCCCCTTCACGCTCCAGACCTACGCGGGCTGGCGCGCCGACGGCCTCTACTTCGCCTTCGCGTCGTCGGTGCAGCTGCGCTTCCACGTCTCGGTCGACGGCAGCGGCGAGGACGGCCGCTGGGAGTCGCCCGTGCGCCACGTCGGCGGCGCGACCGACACCGACAACCCCGACAACCGGGCCAACCACATCGGCGACGTCTGGGGCGACGGCAACGACATCACCTTCGCCCACGGCCTGGCCGGCGTGTCGGTCTACGACCGCGGCGCGGTCGCCGGCGCGCAGGTCGCCTCGACCTACACCGGCGGCGTCTACCGCACCGAGGTCAAGATCCCGGCCGCGCTGCCCCCCGGCGCGGGCTACACCTGGTACCCGGCCGGCGCCGGCACGCCCGTGGTGCAGGGCCTCACGCTCGAGCAGGGCCGCGTGCTCGGCCTGAACCTGACCGTGGCGCCCGTGGTCGGCTCCGACGCCTGGGAGTACTCGGCCGCCTGGTCCGGCCTCTTCGAGACGCACTCCTACGTCGACTTCACGCTGGCCGGCGCGGTCACCGGCGTGGACGACCCGCCGGCGGGCGGCCTGCCCGCGCGCAGCGCGCTGGGCGAGGTCTTCCCGAATCCGTTCAACCCCAGCGTGACGGTGCGCTATGATCTGGCGGCCCCGGCCGCGTGCGCGTGTCGGTCCACGACCTGGCCGGCCGCGAGGTGGCCTGCCTGCTCGAGGGCGAGAAGCCCGCCGGCCGCCACGCCCTGGTCTGGACGGGCCGCGACGCCCGCGGCCGGCCGGCCGCGTCGGGCGTCTACTTCGCGCGCTTCGTCGCCGAGGGCGTCGCCGAGACGCGCAAGATCATGCTGGTCCGCTGAGGAGGACGCCGTGCAGCCCTGCGCCTGGATCCACGAGTTCCCCGCCGCGATCACCGTGTGCGACACCGCGGGCATCATCCTGGAGATGAACGCCCGCGCCATCGAGACCTTCGCCGACCGGGGCGGCGCCGCCCTGGTCGGCCTGAACCTCCTGGACTGCCACCCCGAGCCCTCGCGCACGCAGCTCGCGAACATGCTGAAGAACCCCGCCCGCAACGCCTACACCATCGAGAAGCGCGGCGTGCGCAAGCTGATCTACCAGTCCCCCTGGTACCGGGACGGCGCCTACGCCGGGTTCGTCGAGCTGTCCCTGGAGATCCCGGCCGCGATGCCGCATTTCGTCCGCCAGGGCTGATCCCGGGAGGCGCGATCCGGACAACCGCCTTATCCTGGTCGGCATGGAAACGCGAAACCTCATCCTGGAAGGCCGCGTCGGCGACCTCGACGTCCGCTTCGAGCTGGGCGAGGGCGTCCACGTCGCGGGCCGCGCCGCGGGCTGCGACGTCCTGCTGTCCGAATCCTCGATCTCGCGGCGTCACGCCGAGATCGAGGTCCGCGGCGGGCGGGCCCGGCTGCGCGACCTGGGCAGCCACAACGGCACGCAGATCAACGGCAAACCGGTCGACGGCGCCGCCGGCGACGGCTGGCAGCAGCTGGAACCCGGCGACCGGCTGACGCTGGGCCGCGCCGCGCTCACCGTGGGCGGCAAGCAGGACTCCCGCGCGCTGATGACCTTCGTCGGCGACCGGCCCTCGACCGGCGTGGCGATCACCTGGCACGAGATCGCCGGGCGCGACCGCGGCGAGCGCCTCGCGCCGCGCGGGGGCGGCAAGCGGGCCGAGCTGTTCACCGTGCTGGCCGAGGCGGGCAGCCTGCTGGTCTCCCCGGGCGCGCCGGAGGACCTGTTCGAGCCCATCCTGGACCTCGTCGACGCCGCGATGGCGCCCGAGCGGGCGCTGATCGTGCTGCTGGACGAGAACGACGGCGAGCCGCAGGTGCGCGCCTCGCGCGTGCGCGGCGGCGGCGCGGCCGACAACATCATGCTCAGCCGGACGGTGATCGAGCGCGTGCTCGGCGAGCGGGTCTCGTTCCTGATCGAGGACGCGCAGCGGGACGCGGCGCTGCAGGCGCAGATGAGCATCATCTCGCAGGGCCTGCACACGGCCATGGCGGCGCCGCTGTTCGACAACCAGAGCGTCATCGGCCTGCTCTACGCCGACTCCGCCGACACCGCCGACCGCTACACCACCGACGAGCTGAAGGCCTTCACCCTGCTGGCCAACTGCATCGCCGTCGCCCTGACCCACGCCCGCTACCACGCCATGGAGGCCGAGAAGCAGCGCCTCGACGCCGAGCTGGGCGCGGCCCGGCGCATCATGGCCACGCTGCTGCCCGCCGAGGCGCCGGCGGTCGGGGGCTGGGAGCTGCTGACCCACCTGGAGTCCTGCACCGAGGTCGGGGGCGACCTCTACGACGTCTTCCCCCTGCCCGACGGGCGCCTGGCGGTGGTGATCGGGGACGTGGCGGGCAA
The DNA here is from genome assembly GCA_016719645.1 of bacterium. Classification (GTDB taxonomy): domain Bacteria; phylum Krumholzibacteriota; class Krumholzibacteriia; order LZORAL124-64-63; family LZORAL124-64-63; genus PNOJ01. The sequence continues at coordinate 14,277 of JADJYS010000019.1, read as the reverse complement.
GGGGCTGGGCGCGGCGCTGCTGGTCTCCTCGCTGCTGCCGCTGCTGCGGGGCCTGGCCGGCACGATCGCCGACCCCTCGGACCTGGTCCACCGGCTCAACGCGGTCCTCTTCGCCGCCACCGAGCCGATCCGCTACGCCACGCTGTTCGTGGGGCTGCTGGACCCCGCCACCGGGGAGCTGGCCTACGTCAACGCCGGGCACAACCCGCCCTACGTCGTGCGCGGCGACGGCGCGGCCGACGCGCTGGCCGGCACGGGCCTGCCCGTGGCGCTGTTGGACGACGGGGTCTGGGGAGCCGGCGCGGTCTCGCTCGCCCCGGGCGACCTGCTGGCCCTGTACACCGACGGCATCCCGGAGGCCTGGAACGCCGACGACGAGGACTACGGCGACGAGCGGCTGCGCGACCTGCTGGCCTCCCTGCGCGGCCGGCCGGCGGGCGAGGTGCGCGACGCCGTGCTGGCCGACGTGAAGGCCTTCGTGGGCGAGGCGCCCACCAGCGACGACGTGACGCTGGTGCTGCTGCGGCGCCTGGCCTGAGCCGCGGGCGCCCCGCGCGTCAGGCCCGGCCCTGCCGGCGGCGGCCCAGCCGCTCCTGGAAGCGGTCGAGGTAGGTGAAGAACACCGGCGTCACGTACAGCGTGATCAGCTGCGAGAACAGCAGCCCGCCCACGACGCACAGGCCCAGCGGCCGCCGCGCCTCCGCGCCCGCCCCCATCCCCAGCGCGATCGGCAGCGTGCCGACCAGCGCCGCGATCGTCGTCATCATGATCGGCCGGAAGCGGATGCTGCAGGCCTTCACGATGGCCGCCTCCGCCGCCGCGCCCCGGCGCTTCTCGTCCAGCGCGAAGTCGATCATCATGATCGCGTTCTTCTTCACCACGCCGATCAGCATGATCAGGCCGACGAAGCTGTAGAGGCTCAGGTCGGCCTTGAAGACCAGCAGCGTCAGCAGGGCCCCGAACAGCGCGAAGGGCAGGCCGGTCAGGATCGTGATCGGGTGCACGAAGCTCTCGTAGAGGATGCCCAGGATCAGGTAGATGACCAGGATGGCGATGATCAGCATCGAGGTCATGCCGGCCTGCGAGGCCTTGAAGGCCTGCGCGGTGCCCGCGAAGTTGGTGACGATCGACGACGGCAGCGTCTCGCGCGCGAGGCGGTTGACCGCCGCCACCGCCTCGCTCAGCGCCACCCCCTCGCCCAGGTTGAAGGACACCGTCACCGACGGCAGCTGCCCGGAGTGGTTGACCGTCAGGGGGCCGACGCCGGGCACGACCTGCGCGATCGCCGACAGCGGCACCAGGGCGCCGCCCGCGGCCCGCACGTAGAGCCGGCCGACGGCCGCCGCGTCGCGCTGGCGCTCCGGCAGCAGCTCCATCAGCACGTAGTACTGGTTGTTGGGGGCCAGGATGGTCGACACCTGGCGCGTGCCGAACGCGGAGTAGAGGGTCTCCTCGATCGCCCGCGGCGTCACCCCGAGCGAGGCGGCGCGGTCGCGGTCGATGACCACGTCGATCTCGGGGTTGCTCACCCGCAGGTCGCTGTTCACGTCGCGCAGCTTCGGCTCCCGGCGCAGCCCGGCCTCGAAGGCGGGCGCCGCCGCGTAGAGCGCCTCGAGGTCCGCCGACTGCATCGTGAACTGGTAGAGCCCCGAGGCGAAGCGCGCGCCGATGTTGATGGCCGGCGGGTTGGTGACGAAGGCGCGGATGCCCGGGATCGCGGCCAGCTTGCCGCGCAGGCTGTTGACGACCTCGTCGGCGCTCAGCTCCCGCTCCGCGCGGGGCTTCAGGCGCAGGAAGAAGCGCCCCTGGTTGCCGGAGGCGGTCGGGCCGCCGGCCCCCACGCTGGACATGAAGACGTCGACGTTCGGGTCCTGCGCCAGCACCGCCGCCACGGTCTGCTGGTGCGCGCTCATGGCCTCGTACGAGAGCCCCTCCGCGCCCTCGGTGGTGCCGGTGAGGAACCCGGTGTCGGTGCTGGGGATGAACCCCTTGGGGACCACGCGGAACAGCACCAGCGTGCCGGCGAACACCGCCAGCGACAGCAGCAGGGTGGCCCGCTTGTGGCGCATCGCCGTGCCCAGCGTCCGCTCGTACAGGGCGAGCCCGTCCACCCAGACCCGCTCGATGCCGTCGTAGAACCGGTTGTGCTTCATGTGCTGGGGCTTCAGGAAGCGGCTGCACATCATCGGGGTCAGCGTCAGCGAGACGAAGCCCGAGACCAGGATCGCCGTCATGATGACGACCGCGAACTCCCGGAACAGGCGCCCCATGATCCCGCCCATGAACAGGATCGGGATGAAGACCGCCGCCAGCGAGAGCGTCATCGAGACGATGGTGAAGCCGACCTCGCGCGCCCCGTCGACCGCGGCCTGGTAGGGCTTCTTCCCCATCTCCAGGTGCCGGTAGATGTTCTCCAGCATCACGATGGCGTCGTCGACGACGAAGCCGACCGACAGCGTCAGCGCCATCAGCGACAGGTTGTCGAGGCTGTGGCCCAGCAGCGCCATGACGCCGAAGGTGCCGACCAGCGACATCGGCAGCGCCAGGCTGGGGATCACCGTGGCCGACAGGTTGCGCAGGAACAGGAAGATCACCAGCACCACCAGGCACAGCGTCAGCAGCAGGGTGAACTTCACGTCGTGGACCGACTCGCGGATCGGCTGCGCGCGGTCGATCATCACGTTCAGCGTCGCGGAGGCCGGCAGCTGGCTGCGCAGGTCGGGCAGCAGGGCCTGCACCGCGCGGGAGACCTCGTCGGTGTTCGTGCCGGGCTGCCGCTGCACCGCCAGCATGATCGCGCGCTGGTCGACGAACCAGCTCGCGGTGCGGTCGTTCTGCACGCTGTCGATCACGCGCCCGAGGTCCTGCAGGCGCACCGGCGCGCCGTCGCGGTAGGCCACCACGATCGGGCGGAACTCCGCCGCCGTCTCCAGCTGGCCGGTGGCGCGCACGGTCGTGGCCCGGTCGGGGCCCCACAGCGTCCCGGTCGGCAGGTTGACGTTGTTCGCCTGGATCGACTGGACGACCTCGTCGAGGCCGATGCCGCGCGAGGCCAGCGCCTGCGGGTCCAGCTGCACGCGCACCGCGTACTTCTGCGAGCCGTAGACCTGCACCTGGGCCACGCCGCTGACCATCGAGATGCGCCGCGCGATCATCGTCTGCGCGTACTCGTCCAGCACCGACAGCGGCAGCGTCGGCGAGGTGATGTTGATCATCAGGATGGGCGAGTCGGCCGGGTTCACCTTCTGGTAGGAGGGCGGCGCCGGCATGTCGCTCGGCAGCTGCCGCTGCACCGCGGCGATGGCGGCCTGCACGTCCTGCGCGGCGGCGTCGATGTCGCGCTCGAGGCTGAACTGGATGGTGATCGTCGTGGAGCCCAGGCTGCTCGTGGAGGTCATGTTGTCGATGCCGGCGATGGTGGAGAACTGCTTCTCCAGCGGCGTGGCCACCGCCGAGGCCATCGTCTCGGGGCTGGCCCCGGGCAGGCCCGCCGACACCGAGATGGTCGGGAAGTCCACGTTCGGCAGGTCGCTGACCGGCAGCTGCCGGTAGCCCAGGACGCCGGCCCCGAGGATGGCCAGCATGACCAGCGTCGTCATGACGGGCCGGCGGATGAAGAGGCTCATCGCGCGCCCCCCGACGCGGCCTTCGGAGCGGCCTGCGCGGCGTCTTGACCTCCACGGTCGCGCCGGGCGCCAGCCGCATCTGCCCGTCGACCACGACCGTCTCGCCGTCGCGCAGGTCGCCCGCGACCACGGCCAGCCCGTCGATGGTGCGGTCCACGACCACGGCGCGCTTCTCGACCTTGCGGTCGTCGCCCACCACGAAGACGAACAGGCCGTCGCGGCCGGTCACCACCGCGGCGGCGGGCACCGTCAGCGCCGCCGGTTCGACCGCGAGCACCAGGTCGACGTCCACGAACTGCCCCGGCCAGAGCGCGCCGTCGGCGTTCGGGAACTCCGCCTTCAGGGTCACCGTCCCGGTGGCGCCGTCCACGGCGTTGTCCACGAAGACCAGCCGGCCCGCGAGCGGCTCGCCACTGCCGTCGCGCGCGGGCCGCGCGTGGACGGCCAGGGCGCCGCCCGCCGCGTAGCGCCGCACCCGCGGCAGGTCGGCTCCGCGGGCACGGCGAACACCACGCGGATCGGGTGCAGCTGGTTGACCACGACCAGCGGGCCGCCGTTCGCCGTCACCACGTTGCCCTTCTTCACCAGGACGCTGCCGGTGCGGCCGGCCACGGGCGACGACACGGTGGCGTAGGCGAGGTTCAGCTTCGCCTGCTCCACCGCCGAGCGGTCGGCCTGCACGGCGGCGCGGAAGACGTCCGCCTGGGTGCGGGCGGCGTCGGCCTGCTCGCGCGTGACGTAGTCCTTGGCCGCCAGCTTCGCGTAGCGGTCGGACTGGGCGTCGGCGTTGGCGGCCTGCGCCTCGTCGCGCGCGAGCTGGGCCTGCGCCGCCTCGAGCGCCGCCTGCAGCGGGCGCGGGTCGATCTGGAACAGGGCCTGCCCCGCCGCGACGTCGTCGCCCTCGGCGAACGCGACGCGCGTGATCACGCCGCCCACCTGCGGGCGGACCGCCACCGACTCGATCGGCTCGACCGTGCCCACCGCGTTCAGCAGCAGCGGCGCGGGCTGCACCTTCACGGCGCCGGTCACCACCGGCGCCGGCGGCGACTTCGGGGCCGGCTTCGCTCCGGTGCCCGCCAGGGCGAGCAGGGCGGCGAGCAGCATCAGCGCGGGCGCGGGTCGTCTCTTCGTCGCCGTCATCGTGTCACCTCGGGATGCAGGTTGTCGGGAGCCAGAGGGTTCGCGCCGCGCAGGCCCAGGACGCCCGCGTCGCGGGCGAGCTGCGCCAGGGAGGTGAACCAGTCCAGGCGGGCGTTCACCTGCTGGGCGCGCGCCGACGCCAGCGCGCGCTGCGCCGACAGCAGGTCCAGGATGTCGCCCACGCCCTCGCGGTAGCGGCCGAGCGCGACCTCTTCGGAGGCGGCGGCGCTGGCCAGCAGCTCGTCGGCCGTCCGGACCCGCTCGGTGGCGGTGAGGAAATCGCTGTGCGCGACGAAGATCTCGTAGACCACGCGCTGCTCGAAGCCGCGCGCCCGCTCGGCGGCGGCGTCGGCCTCGGCCCGGGCCCGGGCCAGCTCGTGGCGGCCCGAGAAGCCGCCGAACAGCGGGATGCTGAGCGTGAGCGCGCCGCCGGTGCGGTCGACGGGATCGTCCACGCCGTCGGTCCAGGTGCGGGCCGCCGATCCGCCCACCGACAGCGACGGCAGCAGGTCCGCGCGCGCGCTGCGGACGCGGGCCGCGGCGGCCAGCGCCTGCGCCTGCGCCGCCCGCAGGTCGGGCCGCGCCGCCACGGCGCCGGCGATCAGCTCGTCCACCGCGAGCGCGACGCCGTCGACCGGGACGTCGGGCACGCCGATCTCGATGTCGTAGGGAACGTTCGCCGGGTAGCCCATCGACACCGCGAGCGCGCCCCGCGTGGTGCGCACCTGCCCCTCGGTGGCCTGCAGGTCCAGCTTGACCTGGGCGCGGGCCGTGCGCGCCTGCAGCACGTCGGCGATCGTGGCCAGCCCGACCTCGTGGCGCGCCTCGGCCGCGGCGAGGCTGCTGTCCGCCTCGGCCCAGGAGGCGCGGTTCGCCGCGAGGATGGCCTTGGCGCCGCCGTAGCGGTAGAACGCCGTCACCACGTCCAGGACGGCGTCCTGGATGACGGCGTTGTGCGTCCAGTCGGCCGCCAGCAGGGACTGCTTCGCGGCCTCGACGCGCCCCGCGCGCCCGCCGAAATCCAGCAGCTGCCACGACAGCGTGGCGCCGGGGCCGTAGGTCGTCGACCATCCGGACACGCCGCCCGCCGTGCGGGTCTGCGCGGTGTTGCCGCGCGCGAGCGTCGCGGTCCCGTCCAGCGAGGGCAGCCGGGTCCCCTTCGCCGCGCCGTAACCCCCGGCGGCGGCCCTGGCGTTGGCCCAGGCCTCGCGCGTGGCGGGGCTGTTGGCCAGCGCGATGTCCACGACCTCGGCCAGGGTGAGGTTCGCGAGGCGCTCCGCGACGGCTTCGGGCGGGATGGCGGGACCGGACGGCGACGCGGCGGCGGCGGTGGACGCCGGCGGGATCCAGGGCGTGTCGGGCGCGGGCGAGACCCCGGCCACGCCGCCGACGCGCGGCGGCCCGCTCGCGCAGCCGGCGGCCAGCAGCGCCAGGATCGCGGTCAGGAACACGGCGGCGCCGCGGACGGCCGACTCTTGAGATCGATCGTTCATGATGTCCTCCCGAAACACCTTAGGAACGCGGCGGTCGGCGGTCAAGGCGCCATCGTCGGCGTCGCGACGTCAGGCGGGAATCGACGCGCGGGCGGTCAGGCCTACAATCCCGGGAAGATTGGTGCCGGTGAGCCGTAGCGGGAAGGGGCCCCCCTTGGTGACAGGAACCAAACCACCGACGCCGCGATCTCCTGCGATCTCCGTCGGGAGCGCCGGCTGGACGCCTTCGCTCCTGGCCGGGATCGGCGCGCTGGCCCTCTACCTGCTGCTCGCGCCGCCGGCGGTCGGGGACAAGGACGCGGCGGAGTTCACGCTGGTGCTGGCGACCCGCGGCGTCGCCCACCCCACGGGCTACCCGCTCTACGCGCTGCTCGGCCACCCGTTCGTGGCGCTCCTGCACGCCTGCGGAGTCGGCTGGGCCTACGCCGCCAACGCGTGGAGCGCGCTGGGCGGCGCGGTGGCCGTCGCGCTGCTGCACCGGCTGGCCCGCCGCCTGGTCGCGGACGCGCGCGGCGGCGCCGTGCTGGCGTGGCTGCCCGTGCTCCTGTTCGGCCCGAACCCCATCTGGACCTTCGAGACGACGCTGGCCGAGACCGGATCCTGGCACGTGGCCTGGTCCTGCGGCGCGGCGCTGCTGGCCCTGCGCCTGCTCGCCGAGCTGGACGCTCCCGTCGCCGCCGCATCCGCCCGCCGCGACGCCGCGATCTGGGGTCTGGTCTGCGGCCTCGGGCTGGCGCACCACGCGACGGCCCTGCTGCTGGCGGCGCCCCTGACGCTCGCGCTCGCGTTCGCGTCGAGGCGGCGGGGCCTGCCGGCGCGCCTGCTCGTGCCGGCGCTGGCCGGCCTGCTGTTGCCGCTGCTGTCCTACGGCTTCGTCGCCTGGCGGGCCTTCCACCCCGGGACCGTGCAATGGCCGCTGCTCGCCCCCGCCTGGGGCTCCGTCCTCGACCACCTGCGGGCCGCGCAGTACGGCGAGTACTTCGGGCGCTTCCAGCCGTCGGCCGCCCAGGCCCGCTTCCTGGCGCTCTACGTCTACCCGTTCCTGGCCCTGTCCGCGCTGTCGCTCGCGACGGCGATCCGCGCGGCCGGCCCGGGCCGCGCCGCCGGCTGCTGCTGGCGATCGCGGCCGGTTGCGCCGTCGAGTGCGCGGTGACGTTCAGCTACGGCGTGCCCGACCCCTCGTCCTACTTCCTGCCGATCCTCGCGCTGGGGCTGGTCGCCACGGCGCCCGCGGCGGCCCGCGTCGGCCGGGCGTTGCCGGGACGCGGCCGCAGTCCGGCCGTGGCCGGCGCGCTGCTCGCGCTGGCCCTGGTCGCCCTGGCGACACCGTGGTTGCGGACCGGGTGGGAGCGGCGCGGCGTCTACGTCCGGCACGAGCAGCTGATCAGAAGCATGTGGGAGTCCGTCACCGCCGAGCGGGGCTTCCTGATCTGGGCCGACGACATGGCGTACCGGCTGCGCGCCTGGCAGATCCTCGACGGGGAGAAGCCCGGGCTCACGGTGCTGAACCCGGCCCTGCTGACCCACCCGCAGCCGCACCGCGAATTCGTGCGCGTCCACGGGTTCGATCCGCTGGCGGGCGTGGCGCTGCCGCGCGCGGGCCGGCTCGGTCACGCGGGTGCGGACACGGTCCTCGCGGGCCTGAGCGGCGAGGTGGCCCGGCGCCTCAACCTTCAGTCGTCCCTGCCGGTGTTCGTGTTCGACCCCGCGGGACCGTCGGTGCGGCTGCTGCGCAAGCCGACGACCGAACCGGCGGCGCCGACGAGCACCGCGCCGAGTTCGCCGTTGTCGAGGTAGGGTCCGCGGACGGGATCGGTGTCGTCGGCGAGGGCGGCGAACGACCCGCTGCCCGGCCCGCGCGCGAAGAGCGGCACCAGCGAGTTGGTGTGGTCGCCGGTGAGGAACACGTGGGCCGGCACGGGGCCGGCGAGGTGACCGCACTCGTGGTCCGCGGTGACCACGACGAGGGTCTCCCCGAGCAGGCCGCGCTCATCGAGCCCGGCGATCACGGCTTCGACCGCCCGGTTGAAGTCCGTCATCTCCTCGATCATCCGCCCCGCCCGGCCGTCGTGGCTCGCCCAGTCCACGGCGCCCCCCTCGATCAGCAGGCAGAAGCCGTCCGGGTCCTCGTCCAGGACGTTCAGGGCGCCCAACGCCATTTCGGCCAGGGTCGGGACGGCCTCGTTGCGCGGCACGGCGAAGGGCGCCGCCAGAAGGTCGCCGCCGCGCTGCTCCTGCAAGGTCTCGCGGACCGGCGGCACGCCGACCACGCGGCGCGGTGCCGGGCCGCGGGCCAGGGCCTGGAACTGCCCGCGCGCCGTGATCAGGGACCAGGGGCCCTCGCCCGCCGCACCGAGGCTGCCGGCGACGAGCGAATCCCAGGTCGCGGCGCCGCCGACCCGGCTGTAGTCCGCGACGTCGCACCGGCGCCCTTCGTCGTCGTACCAGGGATGCCCGGCGCCCATGACGACGTCCAGCTCGCCGCCGAGCATGAGCCGCGCGATCTCCAGGTAGGCGCCGCGGTCCCGGCAGGAGACGGCGAACCCCGCCGGCGTGGCGTGGACGAACGGCACCGTGGTGACGACGCCCGTCGACTTGCCGGCCGCGGCCATGGCCTGGGCGAGCGTCACGAGGGGCTCGCCGCGGGGATCGACCGCCAGGCGGCCGTTGACCGTCTTGACCCCGGTGGTCATGGCGGTGATCGCGGCGGCCGAATCGGTGGGGTCGCGGTCGCACCAGGCGGGGTCGCGCCACATCTGCTCGGGGTCGTAGGTCCCGCCGTCGGGCGGCGTGCACATCGCGAGGCGCACCGGCCAGCCGTCGTACACCTGCAGGCCGGTCGGGTCCGGCTCGTGCAGCCGGGCGGCCTCGTAGTGCAGGAAGCCGGCGCCGTCGGCGATGAGCAGCACGACGTTGCGCGGGGCGGCCGCGCCCGCGGCCAGGCAGAGCGAGAGGGCGAGATGCGTGAACACGGGGCTCCTGTCGCTGCCCGGACGTGACGGCCGGCGGTGAGGTATCCGCCCCAGGAAGATGCTCGATTTCGCCGCCACGTCCAGGATTCTCGTGGCCCGCCCGCCACAAAAAGGCCGCCGCCCGGCGGGGCGGCGGCCCTGGCTCACGCTCGGCGGGCGATCACCGGTACATGCTCTTGACGTTGCCCCAGGCGGTCTGCTCGGTGGGGACGCCGCACTCCATGTAGTTGTAGGTGACCGAGTAGCTGACGTAGGCCTGCATGCCGATCGACCAGCTGTTGGCGCCGTTCTGGAAGGACATGTCGAAAGCCGTGCAGGGGAGGTTGACCGTGCCGGCGCCCGTGAACAGGGCCAGATCGAGGGCGCTCGCCAGGCAGACCGTGTTGCCGGCGGACACGTCCAGGCCGGAGTGGGTCACGCCGGAGGTGCCGGCGTAGTCCGCGACGCCGTCGAACGACGTGAGCGCATCCGAGAAGGACTGCGACGGCTGGAGCACCATCACCGGCGACAGGTCGGGCCGCCTGACCGTGACCTGGACCTGGTAGATGCTCGTCACGGACGCGGGAAAGGTCTGGGTGTTCTCGTAGCTCAGGAACCCGGCCCCGTGCGCCGTCGCCTGCACGCAGACGGAGGTCAGGCACTGGCCGGGAAGATCGAACTGCGGCACGGACTGGACCGGGAACGTGTACTGGCTCATGCCGAGATAGGGAGAAGGGCCGTAGACGCTGCTGTGCGTGATGGAGGCGGCCCGGGCGCCGGCGCCGGCGATCGTCAGCGACAGGCACACGGCGACGGCGAAGCGGGAGGCGGTCGGTTTCAAGCTGATCATGACATCGATCCGATCATTGAAGCCCACGGACGGGAAATGCACCTGATGTACCGGGCAAGGCGGCCGCATCTTGGGGGTTGCTCGGCGCGGCGCGGTCGCGCGGCGCCGAGAGCGGCAGGGTAGGCCAAATGAGGACTAATCGCCACCTGGATAGGGGCGCGGGGCGGGCGGGCGCCGGCTACAGCGCCTTCGCGACGATCCGGAAGTGCCGTCCGGTGATGGCGAGGGTGACCGCCAGGCCGATGCGGTCGGGGTGCTGCAGCAGCGTCGTGGTCAGGAAGCGCCAGTACGCGCGGCGGCCCCGCTCGCGGATCCCCATCCACCACAACGACTTCGCGAGCGCCTGCAGGTCGCTGCGCGACAGGTGCGCGCGCGGCCCGCGGGCGCGGTGGTTGTCCAGCAGGATGCGGGCGCGCCGGTAGTAGGCGTTCGGCTCGTAGAGCCGCTGCATCAGCAGGCGGTAGTTCTCGATCAGGAACTCGCGGTCCAGCTTCGGCACGAAGTTGAAGGTCGCCTTGGTGTTGTCGCCGCCGCCGTCGCCCAGCAGGCGCCCCTCGCCGGCCAGCCGCCGGTAGAGGCGGCTGCGCGGGATGGCCTGGAGCATGCCGACCATCGCGGTGACCACGCCGGCGCTCTGGATGAACTCGAACTGCCGCTGGAAGATGTCGGTGCGGTCGCTGTCGAAGCCCACGATGAAGCCGCCCATCACTTCCAGGCCGGCGTGCTGGATGCGGCGCACGGCGGTCGGCAGGTCGCTGCGCAGGTTCTGCATCTTGTGGCACTCCTGCAGGCTCTCGGCGCTCGGCGTCTCGATGCCCAGGAACACCTTCTTGAAGCCGGCCTCGACCATCAGCTGCAGCAGCTCGGGGTCCTCGGCCATGTTCACCGAGGCCTCGGTCAGGGAACGTCATGCGCGCGCGTCGCGGGGCTCCAGCCGATCATCACTCCCATCAGCTCCTCGCAGCGCCGCGGTTCGCCCACGAAGTTGTCGTCGACCAGGAAAGTCTTACCGCGCCAGCCCCGCCCGCGCAGCGCGTCCAGATCACCGAGGAAGCGCACGGGCGTCTTGTAGCGCGGCTTGTGACCGTTCAGCGCCACGACGTCGCAGAACTCGCAGTCGAAGGGGCAGCCGCGGCACGACTGCACCGACATCGTCGCGTACTCGCGCAGGTCGATCAGGTCCCAGCGCGGCAGGGGCGTCAGCGACAGGTCGGGGTAGCGCGGCGCCTCGTACAGGGGCCGGACGCGCCCCGCCTCCATGTCGGCCACGAGCGCCGCCGCGGTCTCCTCCGCTTCGCCCACCACGACGTGATCGACGCCGGGATTGTCGGCCGCCTCGGCGGTGAACAGCGGCCCGCCGCCGATCATCGGCTTGCCCGCCGCGCGGCAGGTCGCGATCACCTCGAGCAACGAGTCGCGCTGCGCGAGCATGGCGCTGACGAGCACGTAGTCGGCCCAGCGCACGTCCGCGGCCGGCAGGGGCCGGCAGTTCAGGTCGACGAGCTTCAGCTCCCAGGCGCGCGGCAGCAGGCCGGCGAAGGTCAGCAGGCCCAGCGGCGGGTTCGAGGCGCGCTTGCCGACGAAGGGCAGGGCGTTGCGGAAGCTCCAGAAGGTGTCCGGAGTGCGGGGTTCGACCAGCAGGACCCGCATGGGGGTCTCCGTTCGGCGGGGCGGCGAAAACGATCCGCCTACATGATAATACCGTTTCAACGAAGCGAAAGGGGCCGCGTCAGCCGGCGCGCAGCGCCTCGCTGACCGTGCGCCGCGCCGCCGCGCGGGCGGGGAAGTAGCCGCCGACCAGCCCGAGCACGACCGACGCCAGCAGGCCGATCGCCAGGATGCCGGGCGAGATGCGGAAATCGAAGGCGACCTCGCTGAACGAGGCCCAGTTGGTGGTGCCCAGTCGAGACGCCGTGCACGGGCAGGGCGAGCAGGCAGCCCAGCACCCCGCCGATCAGGCACAGCAGCACCGATTCGACCAGGAAGCTGGCCAGGATCGCCCGCGGCGGGAAGCCCAGGGCCAGCAGCGCTCGCGATCTCGCGGCTGCGCGAGCCGACCGCGGCGTACATCGTGTTCAGCGCGCCGAAGACGGCGCCGGCGGCCATCACCACCACCAGGAACAGGCCCAGGGCGCGGATCACGCCGGCCAGCTGCTGCGACTGGAGGCGGTAGTACTCCCGCTCGATCTGCGGTTCGGCGCGCACGCGGGGGTCGCGGTCGGTCAGGCGCAGGGTCAGCGAGGAGTACTCGACCCGGTCGAAGGCCGGCAGGAAGGCTTCGCGGTCGCCCCAGATCTCGGAATCGAAACCGCTGCCGCCGGCGTCGAAGGTGCCCACCACGCGCCAGTCGCGGCCGCCCATGCGCAGCGTCTCCCCCAGCCCGCAGCCCTCGAAGCGCCGGTCCAGCTTGCGGCCGACCAGCACCTCGTCCATGCCGGGCCGCAGCATCCGCCCTCGCGCAGCCGGATGTCGGGGCGCAGGGCGAACACCTGCGGGTCGACGCCGCGCACCGACACGTTCGAGGAGGCGCCCGGGTCGCCGCGCCGCAGCAGATTCACCAGCACGACCATCTCGGGCTGGGCCAGCGGCTCGCCGTCGGGGCCGCGGGCCACGGCCGGGTCGGCCGCGACGATGCGGGCGGCATCCCGCGAGAGGCTCGACATCATCTCGCTGGTGGCGCCGCCGCGCAGCACGATGGCGTTGTCCGCCCGGCCGGTCGCGACGAGGGTGGCGCTGAAGCCGTGGGCCAGCGCGAGGGTCAGCACGAGCACCGCCACGACCAGGGCGATGCCGCCGGCGGTCATCAGCGTCATGGTGCGGCGCACGACCAGGTTGCGCAGGTTCTATTGCAGCGGCAGTCGCATCCCCGTCACCCCGTGTGCCGCAGCGCGTCGACGATGCAGGCGGGCCGCGTTCCAGGCCGGCGCCACGCCGCTGACCACGCCCAGGAAGAGCGCGATGCCCAGCGCCTGCGCCACCTGCCGTCGGTGACCGTGAAGCTGGGGAAGAAGCCGCCCGCCGTGAAGTCCGTGAGTCCGAAGACCAGCCGCGCGAGGCCGGCCCCGAGCAGGCCGCCCGCGAGGGTGTGATCAGCAGCGACTCCGCCAGCACCAGGCCGACCACGGTGCGGTCGGCGAAGCCCAGGCCCTTCAGGACCGCGATCTCGCGCGTGCGCTCGCGGGCGGCCATCATCATCGTGTTCATCGAGACCAGGCCGATGGCGATGACGATGGCGGAGCCCAGCGCGTAGATCACCGCCTGGATGTTGCCGAGCATCGAGATGAAGCCCATCTGGAAGGCCTTCTCGGTCTCGGTCTTGGTCTCCGCGGCGCTGTTGGCGAACGTGGCGTCGACGGTGCGGGGACGTCGCCGGCGCGGGCGGGATCGTCGAGCTTCAACACGAAGGCGCCCCACCTGCCCGAAGTCGCCCATGCGCTGGTTCAGGTACTCCCGTTGAACAGCAGCCAGTTGGTGTCCGGGTCCGGCGTCGCGGGTGCGCCACGCCGCTGACCGTGAAGTCCCAGAGCCCTCGAAGATGGTGCCAGCGCAAGGGTGATGCGGTCGCCGACCCTCGAACCCGTACTTGCGCGCCAGCCTCCCCACGATGCAGGCCGTGCCTCGCGGCGCCAGACGTCCCTTCTCCTCGGGCGTCAGCTTGTACTCCGGGTACAGCTCCAGGTAGCGCTGCGGGTCGAGCCGCGGACTGGGCAAAGAAGTGTCGCTCCTCGATGCTCAGATGCCGCCGAACCGGGTCGTCCAGCTCGCGTCCGCGACGCCTGGGATCTGGGCCAGCCGGTCGCGGTGGGAGACGGGCAGCGTGAAGGTGAGCGAGGTCGAGCGGCGCGTGATCAGCCGGGCCGACGAGGGCCGAGTTCGAGCGGGGCGGCCAGCGAAAGTGCTGATCGGTGCGCAGCGTGCAGAACAGGAACAGCGGATGAAGAAGATCGACGAGGACCGTCGGCGCGGTCCGCCGCTTGTTGCGCGGCGTGTTGCGCAGGATGAAGGGTGGAAGGTACCTCGTCAAGGCTCAACCCGCCGGACCGCCTCGACCAGGACGCCCTTGTCCAGGTGCAGCACGCGGTGGGCGCGTTCGGCGGCGCGCGCGGGTCGTGGGTGACCATCACGACCGTCTTGCCGAAAGGAAAAACTCGCGGTTCAGGCGCCCACGATCAGGTCGAGGATCTCGGCGGCCGGGGCGGCGTCGGAGGTCGCCGGTG
>JADJYS010000018.1 GCA_016719645.1 bacterium | reverse complement strand
GCTCTGCCCATGAGCCGGAATGCCTAGGGCCATTATGCAAAAATGTGGCAACAACAGCAGAAATACGAGCGTCGCGCGATGCAATCTTCCTCTCTAGCACTGTTTATGGGTGATATCATAAACATGGTTATCAGCAATCACGGAAGCCGTCAATTGCATTTTACTGCCAACCTGATGTAGCCTAAGGAATTAGGGTGGGTGCCGTCCCAATAAGGACAAACAAAAGTTATCGCATATAAACCGGGATGAATCACGAAAAAGGAAATATCGTAACGCATGCATAACAAACAATTTATCGTCACAAGTCATAGTGGCAAATGTTAAGCGAAACACGGCGATTATTTCCTACATTGATAATCTCTTAACAATTTGTTGGCGTTGCCATCTGCTTACCAAGACCTGCTTAAAGGGAATAGAATACCTATGACAAAACATTTCGGCGACGCATTGTCCCTATTGTTCCAGAATTTGGACACAGAGTTTCGCCCAGTAACAAGTCCAGGAGGTTAGCCAAAGTACCCAATAGAACGAGACAATTATGAACCCAATCTACGATACTTCTACAGCTTCATGACGGATATAATGAATAGCGAAGCGATGAAGAAACTAGAAAGTGCGGGAATTAATCCCAGTATAGTACACGATACGCTGTTAAGATTCCTGATGTACGACTATGCGTGCCTGCAAAATTACAGGATGCCATACAAACGACTATTGGCAGAAGTCGGCATGGGTACACCAGGCGCGCTATTCAAGATGGTCAAAGTAGACAAAACGTTCATGGTCGGTCCCTACGGCTCAAACCTAATCATCAAGAAGCAACATGAAGCCGATTGGGCCTTCTTCGAGAAGCTCGGTGAAGCCGTAATGCAACAGCCCGTCGATGAACCCGAATACCTCTTCAAAGCCAAGCTGATCTGCGCCTACCTGTGGGAAACCGACCTGGTCGGGGTATCCTACCCTGCAATGGTAGAAGCCCTAGAGGGCGCGGGCGTACTGGCACGGGGATCCGTAGACCCCCGATCCTTCGCCAGAATGCTCAACCGTCACGGCTTGAAGCGACCCCGGCACAACCGAAAGTGCGACATTAGCGATTAGCTGATTGTCGCAGTTTGACCCCACCTGACCGCTCCAATCTCCTGCGCACTATGAAACGTGCGCAAGAGACTCCCGAACTCAAAGATGAAGCAAGGCAACGGGTTGCGGACCTATTTCGCCTCCTGGCGTCCTGGGATGCGGCCCACAGAGGCCCACAGGGGCCAAACTGTGAGCGCCGGCGTCGCCAAGGCCGGCGGGAATGCCGGGAGACCGCCGGCGCCGCCTCCCCCGACCGGGGGGCGGCGTGAAGCCCTCTCCCCCTTCACTTGATACCAAAGAGAACAATCGAAACACGTGGGCATGCGGCAGCAAGGTGATAACGCGGGTAGAAACGACCGATGGGGCCAGGAATCGCGTCTATAAGCGGATCTACTGCAAGACCTGGGGCTGCTCCTACTGTGGACCAATTCGCGCGTGGTCCCTCTGCCAGAACATCGCCAAGTGTGCGGAGCAGCACAAACTCGACCGGCTGATGACGCTGACCCTTGATCCCTCCAAAGTGGGCAATCAGAATCCCTACAAGCTCATTCGCGGGACCTGGGCAAAATTCCGAGTCGTAATCAGACGGCATACGGGCCAAAAGGTGTCCTTCATCGAAGTGCTGGAGCTACAGAAGAACGGGATGCCCCACCTTCACGTGCTGATCAGCCATTACCTGGACCAAAAGTGGATATCGAATCGGTGGCAACGCCTCGGCGGCGGCAGAATCGTGCATATCGAGCGCGTGGTGGAACTGGACCGCGTCGGCTACTACCTCGGCAAGTACCTGTCCAAGGACGCCATCCTCGGCGTGCCGCGCGGCATTCGCCGGTTCAGCTCGTCAAGGGACATTCATCTGCGCGAGAAAGCCGAACCGGGAGTCTGGACGCTGCTACAGGGCACAATCGAGTCGGCCTACAAACGCCATAAGCGCAATATCGTCACCGAGAAAACAGACTCGAACGGCCATGTGGCTCTGTTCGCCGTCCCAGGTGGGGTTGACAGGGCGAATGCGGAAGCGGCAAATGATGGGCCGAACTTCGGCCCGTTCACGGATGCGGACATACCGCCGGAGTTCGCAGGCAGGGGATTCGAGGTCATAGCAACCTATACGGAGCAGGAAAACCATGACGAGTTCTTGCGTGATCTACTTGCGGGTTTCGAGCAAGGAGCAAGCGGAGGAAGGCTTCTCGATACCGGCACAGAAGAGACTTCTTGAAGAGTATGCAAGCCGCAATGACCTGCGGGTGGCGCAAGTGTACGCGGATGTCGAAACCGCCAAGCGTGCGGGCCGCACTTCGTTCGGCGAAATGATCCGCTATCTGCGGACAAATAAAAGCTGCCGGACCATCCTCGTCGAAAAGACCGATCGCCTCTACCGCAACATCCGCGATTGGGTGACGGTCGATGAACTGTGCGTGGACGTTCACCTGGTCAAAGAGGGCACGATCCTGACGGACAAAGCGCGGTCGTCGGAGAAATTCATGCACGGGATCCGCGTGTTGATGGCCAAGAACTACATCGAAAACCTCGGTGAAGAGACAAGCAAGGGGATGCTGGAAAAGGCCCGGCAAGGACTCTATCCCTCCCAAGCGCCGCTCGGCTATTCGAACAACCGTGAGGCTGGCAGCATCGAACCCGACCCCGAACGGGCTTCCGCTTATCAAGCAAATCTTCGAGGCGTACGCGGTGGGGGAATCTGTCCATCCAAGCCGCGTCACAGTTAGGCAACGTATCGGACTACGTTCCCGCAAGGGCGCGCTGGTCTACAAAGCCGCAATGGCGATCATCCTCGCCAATCCGATCTACACCGGGGAATTTCGCTGGCGCGGCGTCGTCTACCAGGGCAAGCACAAGCCGATCATCTCGCGGGAACTGTTCAACCAGGTGCAAGCCCTGCTCCATGACCGGCACCGGGGCGGTCCCAGCAAGCGGGATATCGCCTTCCGTGGGCTGCTGAAGTGCGGGCAATGCGGGTGCGCTATCTGCGGCGAAGTGAAAAAGGAACGGTACGTCTACTACCATTGCACCCACAGCAAGGGAGACTGCCGCCAGGCCGCGATTTCGGAGCCGAACCTGTCGAAGCTCCTGGGCGCTCCGCTGAAGCGCCTACGGGTCACCCAGGAACGCGCAGAGTGGATCCTGCAAGCCCTCAAGGAGCAGCCATACCGACCAGCAGAAGTCCCGCGAGTCGGACCTGCGGCGGTTGCGGGCCGAACATGACGAACTGGAACGGAGAATCAACCTCGCCTATGAGGACAGGCTAACGGGAGCGGTGCCGGAATCCTTCTGGAAAGCGAAGTATGCGGAGTACCGTGAGCGGCAGGAAGGGATCGCGGCCAGGATCGCAGCCTTGGACTCGGCAGAGGACGGCTATCTCGAAACGGCGGGAAGAATCCTCAGAACTCGCAACGTGCATATTCGCTTTACGTTGCACAGAATCCAGCCGAACAGCGCAAACTCTGATTTGCTACTCTCGAACTGCACGCTGCGCGATGGTGCCGTCACTTGCGAACTGCGCCAACCCTTTGACCTGATAGCAGATGGCGCGGCAGCCGAGGAACAGCTACCGCGCCGAAATCGCTTCAAAAAAGCCGGAAATGAAATTTGGCTCCCCGGGTAGGGCTCGAACCTACAACCCTGCGGTTAACAGCCGCATGCTCTACCATTGAGCTACCGAGGAACCAGAACTCGTTGCGCCTGCGCCGGGGTTGAATCCCGGCGTCCCGGCGGAATCGGTACGATAGCCGATCCCCCCCAACCTGTCAAGATATCGGCCCTTCCGGCACCCGCTTGAGTCCCTCGGCCCCCGGTCCAGCCCCTTGAAAACCCCCTCCGGACAGAGTAGCCTTGTTGAACTCGGGATTTCGTCAGCTCCCCCGCCACTTCCCGGGTCATTCCGACGGCGCCGCCGACGGCGCCACGACCCGTATCCGACAGGATTGCATTGCCATAGCCATCACTGAGTGTTCCTCGACCCGTGATCCGAGCCCAGGGGGAGTTCCGAAATGCACCGTCACCCGCATGGCCGCGCGCGTTCGCGCGCCGCTTGGTTCGCCGCGCTGTCGATCATGCTGCTGGCCGGCGCCGCCTTCGCCCAGGAACACACTCCCGACGCCAATACCTCGCTGCTGCTGCACTTCAACAGCTCGGCCAACGGCGCCGCCGGCGAGACGCCGACCCAGGCCACCGGCCTCTCGTACGCAGCGGGCAGGTTCGGCAATGGCGTGAATCTGCCGTCCGGCAGCCGCCTCTCCTACAACGCGGCCGCGAATCTCGCCGCTGCACAGGGCACGCTCGAGTGCTGGCTGCGCCCGAACTGGAACGGCGACGACAACCAGGACCGCAACGTGCTCGCCTGGGGCACCTGGGGCGGCCTCTTGATCTGCAAGGACGGCGGCGACTTCCTGCGCATCATCGTCAACCGCTGGGGGCCCGACGGCACGTCGGAGCGCGGGGCCGGCTTCTCGGTCGCGTCCGAGTGGCTCGCAGGCGAGTGGCACCACTGCGCCTTCACCTGGAGCGCCACGCAGGTCCAGGTCTTCATCGACGGCGAGCTGCGCGCCCAGGAACCGGTGGGCTTCGCGTTGCCGGCCATCGCGGCCGCCACCTTCCAGATCGGCGGCGAAGGCGCGGCCGGCCCCCTGGACGGTCGGCTCGACGAGGTGCGCATCAGCAGCACGGTGCGCACCGCCGACGAGATCCTCGAGAGCTACGCGCGCGGCCTGACCTTCGCATCGCTGGCGATCGCGCCCGATCCGGTGCAGGTCGCGGTGGGCTGGACGGTCACGCCTGTTATCACCGCGACCGCGACCAGCGGACCCGTCCTGCAGGTGCCGCCAGCGGCCTGCAGTTGGACGGTGGTCGATACGACCGTCGCCAAGGTCGACGCCCAGGGCCGCATCCTCGGCCGCCGGGTCGGCGCCACGAACGCCGTCGCCACTTGGCACGCCGCAGGAGACGCCGTGGCGATCAACGTCCAGGCCGCGCTGCCCGCCCCCGCGAACGCGCGCGCCGTCGGCTTCCGCACCACCGCGCGCGTGGACTGGGACCCGGTCGTCGCCACCGCCCTGGCCGGCTACGAGATCGAGCGGCGGCCCGCCGGCGGCGCCTTCGCCGTGGTCAAGCGCGTGCTCGCCCGCACGTCGTTCACCGACGGCGGACTGACGCCGGGACAGGCCTACGAGTATCGCGTCGTCGGCATCGACGCCTTCGGTTCGCGGATCACCGCGCTGTCGTCGGGCTGCGCCGCGACCATGCAGACAGCCTCATCCGGTCTCTCCCGGCACAAGAACCTGGAGCTGCTCGTCGCGTTTTACACCGAGGGCTACTCCGCCAACGACATCAACCGCATGACCCAGGGGATCCACAAGGCGATCGAGTTCTACTGGCGCACCACCGAGGGCAACCTGAACTTCGACCCGACCTTCCTCTACATCGACGCGCCCCTGCCGGCCGACGAGTGGGGCCCCGAGGTCGAGGCCGACCTGCGCGCCCGCGGCGTTCGCGACGACCAGTACGACGTCGCCTACCTGATGGGCCTGCACCTGGCCGGCTGCCTCGGCCCGTACCACGTCTTCGACAGCACGATCGCCGCGCTGGGCACGGTCTGCAGCGTGACCTACCCCGAGAACCTGGCCGCCGTCGACTACAGCGTCGCCTGGACCTTCACCCACGAGATGCACCACGTGCTCGAACGCATGGACGACATCACCGGCGACGCCACGCCGGACGTCGTGTTCTGCCACTTCGCGTGGGACTACCCCGGCCTCTTCGGCGGCGAGGGCCGGCACCTGGACTGGGGCCCCCACTACAACGGTATCGCGGTGACGAACCGCCTGTACGGGGACTCCTGGCTGACCTTCCCCGCCCCCTACGACGGGGTTCTGGAGTGCCTGGACGCCGACGGCGACGGCCTGCCCGACGCCGACGACCGCGTCGCCCGGGACGAGGCGGGCTTCGGCTCCAGCCCCGTGCAGCCCGACACGGACTTCGACGGTCTCGGCGACCTCGCCGAGTACGCCCGCTACGACTTCCGCGGCACCCTGCCGACCGTCCCGGACACCGACGGCGACGGCGTCCTGGACGGCGCCGATCCCGAACCGCTCTACGACGTCGCGACAGTCTTGCCGCGGCTCGATACCGCGCCGGTGATCGACGGCGTCCTGGAACCGTCCTGGCCGCCTTTCGCCACGGGCTACTACTACACGAGCGCCCCTCCCCTTCACGCTCGAGAGTTATGCGGGCTGGCGCGCCGACGGCCTCTACTTCGCGTTCGCGTCGTCGGTGCGGCTGCGCTTCCACGTCTCGGTCGACGGCAGCGGCGAGGACGGCCGCTGGGAGTCGCCCGTCCGTCACGTCGGCAGCGCAACGGACACCGACAACCCCGACAACCGGGCCAACCACATCGGCGACGTCTGGGGCGACGGCAACGACATCACCTTCGCCCACGGGCTGGCCGGCGTGTCGGTCTACGACCGCGGGCCGGTCGCCGGCGCCCAGATCGCCTCGACCTTCACCGGTGGCGTCTACCGCACCGAGGTCCTGATCCCGGCGACGCTGCCGCCCGGCGCGGGCTTCACCTGGTACCCGGCCGGCGCCGGCACGCCCGTGGTGCAGGGCCTCACCCTCGAGCAGGGGCGCGTGCTCGGCCTGAACGTCACCGTGGCGCCCGTGGTGGGCTCCGACGCCTGGGAGTACTCCGCCGCCTGGTCCGGCCTCTTCGAGACGCATTCCTACGTCGACTTCACGCTGGCCGGCGCGGTCACCGGCGTGGACGACCCGCCGGCGACCGGTCTGCCCGCGCGCAACGCGCTGGCCGAGATCTTTCCGAATCCGTTCAACCCCAGCGTGACGGTGCGCTATGATCTGGCCGCCCCGGGGCGCGTCCGCGTGTCGGTCCACGACCTGGCCGGCCGCGAGGTGGCCTGCCTGCTCGAGGGCGAGAAGCCCGCCGGCCGCCACGCGCTGGTCTGGACGGGCCGCGACGCCCGCGGCCGGCCCGCCGCGTCGGGCGTCTACTTCGCGCGCTTCGAAGCGGCGGGCGTCGCCGAGACGCGCAAGATCATGCTGGTCCGCTGAGGAGGCCGCCGTGCAGCCCTGCGCCTGGATCCACGAGTTCCCCGCCGCGATCACGGTCTGCGACCCACAGGGCATCATCCTGGAGATGAACGCCCGCGCGATCGCGACCTTCGCCGAGCAGGGCGCCGCCGCCCTGGTCGGCCTGAACCTCCTGGACTGCCACCCCGAACCCTCGCGCTCCCAGGTGGCGTCCATGCTGGCCGGCCAGACCCGCAACGCCTACACCATCGAGAAGCGCGGCGTGCGCAAGCTCATCTACCAGTCGCCCTGGTACCGGGATGGCGCGTACGCCGGCTTCGTCGAGCTGTCCCTGGAGATCCCGGCTGAGATGCCGCACTTCGTTCGCCAGGGATGATTCCGGGAGGCGCGATCCGGGCAACCGATCTATCCTGGTCGGCATGGAAAAGCGCACCCTCATCCTGGGCGGCCGGGTCGGCGACCTCGACGTCCGCTTCGAGCTGGGCGAAGGCGTCCACGTCGCGGGCCGCGCCGCGGACTGCGACGTCCTGCTGTCCGAATCCTCGATCTCGCGACGGCACGCCGAGATCGAGTTCCGCGACGGCCGGGCGCGGCTGCGCGACCTGGGCAGCCACAACGGTACGCAGGTCAACGGCCAACCGATCGACGACTGGCACGAGCTGGAGTTCGGCGACAAGCTGACCCTGGGCCGCGCGACGCTGACCGTGGGCGGCAAGCAGGACACCCGGGCGCTGATGACCTTCGTCGGCGACCGGCCGTCGACGGGCGTGGCGATCACCTGGCACGAGGTCACCGGGCGCGACCGCAGCGAGCGCCTCGCATCGCGCGGGGGCGGCAAGCGGGCTGAGCTGTTCACCGTGCTGGCCGAGGCCGGCAGTTTGCTGATCTCCCCCGGCGCGCCGGAGGACCTGTTCGAACCCATCCTGGACCTCGTCGACGCGGCCATGGCGCCCGAGCGGGCGCTGATCGTGCTGCTGGACGAGCAGAACGGCGAGCCGCAGGTGCGCGCCTCGCGCGTGCGCGGCGGCGGCGAGGCCGACAACATCATGCTCAGCCGGACGGTGATCGATCGCGTGCTCGGCGAGCGGGTGTCGTTCCTGATCGAGGACGCGCAGCGGGACGTGGCGCTGCAGGCGCAGATGAGCATCGTCTCGCAGGGCCTGCACACGGCCATGGCCGCGCCGCTGTTCGACAACCAGAGCGTGATCGGCCTGCTCTACGCCGACTCCGCCGACACCGCCGATCGCTACACCACCGACGAGCTGAAGGCCTTCACCCTGCTGGCCAACTGCATCGCGGTCGCCCTGACCCACGCGCGCTACCACACCATGGAGGCCGAGAAGCAGCGCCTCGACACCGAGCTGGGCGCAGCCAGGCGCATCATGGCCACGCTGCTGCCCGCCGAGTCGCCGGCGGTGCCGGGCTGGGAGCTGCTGACCCACCTGGAGTCCTGCACCGAGGTCGGCGGCGACCTCTACGACGTCTTCCCGCTGCCCGACGGGCGCCTGGCGGTCGTGATCGGGGACGTGGCGGGCAAGGGGCTGGGCGCGGCTCTGCTGGTCTCTTCGCTGTTGCCGCTGCTGCGGGGGCTGGCCGGCTCGATCGCCGACTTGTCGGACCTGGTCCACCGGCTCAACGCGGTCCTCTTCGCCGCCACCGAGCCCATCCGCTACGCCACGCTGTTCGTGGGGCTGCTCGATCCCGCCACCGGCGAGCTGGCCTACGTCAACGCCGGGCACAACCCGCCCTTCGTGGTGCGCGGCGACGGCACCACCTTCACGCTGACCGGGACGGGCCTGCCGGTGGCGCTGATGGACGACGGCGTCTGGAAGGCCGGCACCGCGTCGCTCGCGGCCGGCGACCTGCTGGCCCTGTACACCGACGGCATCCCCGAGGCCTGGAACGCCGCCGACGAGGACTACGGCGACGAACGCCTGCGCAAACTGCTGGCGTCCCTGCGCGGCCGCCCGACGGCCGACGTGCGCGACGCCGTGCTGGCCGACGTGAAGGCCTTCGTGGGCGAAGCGCCCACCAGCGACGACGTGACGCTGGTGCTGCTGCGGCGCCTGCCCTGACCTCGGCCCCCGAAAACCGCCCCCCTTGAAATGATCGCCGCGTTGGTCTATGCTCGCCGCCGCGAGGGTAGCGCCCACCCCTTATTGCAACTGCGATCCACATCTCAAAATTCTGGCGTGGCTGTCGGTGGGAACGTCGACGGGTCATGGATTACCGTCATCGCGCCTCCCGTCCGGCAGCCGGAAGGAGGTCTCTCATGCGACGTTCGGCGTTGATCGTGCTTGCGTTGCTCGCGATGCTCCTGGCCTGCGGCTGCTCGCAGGATCCGGGCGCTCCCACCGCTTCCCTCTCCGGCCCCGACGCCGGGTACGCGCCCGAGACCATGGCGTCGGAACTGGTGCGCGCCGGCGACTGGCTCGAGGCAGGCGAAGCGCTGCCGCAGGACGTCCAGGAGGCGTTGAAGTCGGGAGGCGCGGGGCTGGTCGGCCAGTTCGAGCGCGAGGTCATCAGCGGCAACATCGTCCACTACAGCGCGACGGTCCAGACCGGGCCGGGGCGGTACGACCGCATCGGCATCCACCGGGTCGTGCGCGAGAACCGGCCCTACCGGCCCGTCCGCACCGAGAAGACGCTCTTCCTGCTGCACGGCGATCTCAAGGACTTCGAGGGGATGTTCATCCCCGGCCAGTTCTCCCCGAACCTGCCCGACGACTTCGGGCTCGCCGTCTTCCTGGCGCGCAACGGCATCGACGTCTGGGGGATGGACCAGGCCTGGAATCTCGTGCCGCGCGAGGAGACCGACTTCTCGTTCTTCGAGGGCTGGGGACTCGCCAAGGAGTCCGACCATCTCGCCACCGGGCTGGCCGTGGCGCGGCTCTCCCGCTGGCTGACCGGCAACGGCCTCGACCAGATGCTGCTGCTGGGCTACAGCAGCGGCTGCATGACCGGCTACACCCTGCTGAACGAGGAAGCCCAGCGCCCGGCGCGCCTGCGTCAGGTCAAGGGCTACATCGCGGCGGACTGCGGGGTCCGCTCGGATGATCCCGAATGGATCGAGAACAACCTGGGCTGGGTCGACCTGTACCAGTCGCTCTACGACGGCGGGCAGTTCCAGGATCCCCTGATCACCTACGACGTCTCGATGCTCGCCCGCTCGGATCCGGACGGTGACTCCCCGTTCGCGCCGGGATTGACCAATTACCAGTTCGCGCTCTTCCTGGGCGGCGGGCCGATGTTCCCGCCGACGCCGATCCACTACCTGGCCCCCGTCCTGGAAGACGGCCTCCCGGTCGGTTTCCAGTTCGTCACCGTCGACCAGTGGCTCGACTTCATCGAGAACACGGCCGCCTACGAGCCGCTGCTTTTCGAACTCGAGTACTTCAAACTGCTCGCCATGATGGACAGCCCCTATGTGTCGCACCTGGGGGACATCACCGTGCCCGTCCTGGACATCGGCGCCGAGGGTGGGATCGCGCCCTCCAGCGCCGCGACGGTCGGCTACCTCGGCAGCACGGACGTCACGCAGCTCTACGTCTCGGTCGGGGCACCCGAGCGGCAGCTCGACTACGGTCACATCGACATCTTCACGGCGTCGAATGCGCCGGATCTGGTGTGGCGGCCGATCCTGGAGTGGGTCCGGGATCACGCGGGCCGCGGCCACGGGGAGCGTGCGGGACCGCACGCCGACTGAGCGGCACTGCGTCGGGTGCGGGGAGCGGCGGCTCGTCCGTCGCTCCCCGCCTGCGGGTCAGGACACGGGTCGGCCCGCCCTCCCGCGGCTCAGCCGCTCCTGGAAGCGGTCGAGGTAGGTGAAGAAAACCGGCGTCACGTAGAGCGTGATCAGCTGCGAGAACAGCAGCCCGCCCACGACGCACAGGCCCAGCGGCCGCCGCGCCTCCGCGCCCGCCCCCATCCCCAGCGCGATCGGCAGCGTGCCGACCAGCGCCGCCAGCGTGGTCATCATGATCGGACGGAAGCGGATGCTGCAGGCCTTCACGATGGCCGCCTCGGTCGGCGTGCCCCGGCGTTTCTCGTCCAGCGCGAAGTCGATCATCATGATGGCGTTCTTCTTCACCACGCCGATCAGCATGATCAGGCCGACGAAGCTGTAGAGGCTCAGGTCGGCCCTGAAGATCAGCAGCGTCAGCAGCGCCCCGAACAGGGCGAAGGGCAGGCCGGTCAGGATCGTGATCGGGTGCACGAAGCTCTCGTAGAGGATGCCCAGGATCAGGTAGATGACCAGGATGGCGAGGATGAGCATCGACGTCATGCCGGCCTGCGAGGCCTTGAACGCCTGCGCGGTGCCCGCGAAGTTCGTGACGATCGACGACGGCAGCGTCTCGCGGGCCACGCGGTTGACGGCCGCCACGGCCTCGCTCAGCGCCACCCCTTCGCCCAGGTTGAAGGACACCGTCACCGACGGCAGCTGCCCCGAGTGGTTGACCGTGAGCGGGCCGACGCCGGGCACGATCTGCGCGATCGCCGACAGCGGCACCAGTTCGCCGTCCGCCGCCCTCACGTAGAGCTGCGCGACGGCCTCGGGGTCGCGCTGGCGCTCCGGCAGCAGCTCCATCAGCACGTAGTACTGGTTATTGGGGGCCAGGATGGTCGACACC
The DNA here is from genome assembly GCA_016719645.1 of bacterium. Classification (GTDB taxonomy): domain Bacteria; phylum Krumholzibacteriota; class Krumholzibacteriia; order LZORAL124-64-63; family LZORAL124-64-63; genus PNOJ01. Next base: position 38,947 of record JADJYS010000018.1, on the reverse strand, counting down.
TGGCGCGTGCCGAACGCCGAGTAGAGCGTCTCCTCGATGGCCCGCGGCGTCACGCCGAGCGAGGCGGCGCGGTCGCGGTCGATGACCACCTCCACCTCGGGGTTGCTGACGCGCAGGTCGCTGTTGACGTCGCGCAGCAGGGGCTCCTGGCGCAGCCGGGCCTCGAAGCCGGGCGCGGCCGCGTAGAGCGCCTCGAGGTCGGCCGACTGCATGGTGAACTGGTAGAGCCCCGACGCGAAGCGCGCGCCGATGTTGATGGCCGGCGGGTTGTTGACGAAGGCGCGGATGCCCGGGATCGCGGCCAGCTTCCCGCGCAGGCCGGCGACGACCTCGTCGGCGCTCAGTTCGCGCTCGGCGCGGGGCTTCAGGCGCAGGAAGAAGCGCCCCTGGTTGCCGGAGGAGGTCGGGCCGCCGGCTCCCACGCTCGACATGAAGACGTCGATGTTCGGGTCCTGCGCCAGCACCGCCGCCACGCTCTGCTGGTGCGTCCGCATGGCCTCGAAGGAGAGGCCCTCGGCGCCTTCGGTGGTCCCGGTGAGGTAGCCGGTGTCCGTGCTGGGGATGAACCCCTTCGGGACCACGCGGAACAGGACCAGCGTGCCGGCGAACACCGCCGCCGACAGCAGCAGGGTGGCGCGCTTGTGGCGCATCGCGATGCCCAGCGTGCGCTCGTAGAGGGCGAGCCCGTCCACCCAGATTTGCTCGATGCCGTCGTAGAGCCGGTTGTGCTTCACGTGCTGGGGCTTCAGGAAGCGGCTGCACATCATCGGGGTCAGCGTCAGCGAGACGAAGCCCGACACCAGGATCGCCGTCATGATGACGACCGCGAACTCGCGGAACAGGCGCCCCATGATCCCGCCCATGAACAGGATGGGGATGAAGACGGCGGCCAGCGAGAGCGTCATCGAGACGATGGTGAAGCCGACCTCGCGCGCCCCGTCGACCGCGGCCTGGTAGGGCTTCTTCCCCATCTCCAGGTGCCGGTAGATGTTCTCCAGCATCACGATGGCGTCGTCGACGACGAAGCCGACCGACAGCGTCAGCGCCATCAGCGACAGGTTGTCGAGGCTGTGGCCGAGCAGCGCCATGACGCTGAAGGTGCCGACCAGCGACATCGGCAGCGCGAGGCTGGGGATCACCGTGGCCGACAGGTTGCGCAGGAACAGGAAGATCACCAGCACCACCAGGCACAGCGTCAGCAGCAGCGTGAACTTCACGTCGTGGACCGACTCGCGGATCGGCTGGGCCCGGTCGATCATCACGTTGAGCGTCGCGGCGGCCGGCAGCTGGCTGCGCAGCTCGGGCAGCAGGGCCTGCACCTTGCGCGAGACCTCGTCGGTGTTCGTGCCGGGCTGCCGCTGCACCGCCAGCATGATCGCGCGCTGGTCGACGAACCAGCTGGCGGTCCGGTCGTTCTGCACGCTGTCGATGACGCGCCCGAGGTCCTGCAGCCGCACCGGCGCGCCGTCGCGGTAGGCCACGACGATCGGCCGGTACTCGGCCGCCGACTCGAGCTGGCCGGTGGCGCGCACGGTCGTGGCCTTGTCGGCTCCCCACAGCGTGCCGGTCGGCAGGTTGACGTTGTTGGCCTGGATCGACTGGACGACCTGGTCGAGGCCGATGCCGCGCGAGGCCAGCGCCTGCGGGTCCAGCTGCACGCGCACCGCGTACTTCTGCGAGCCGTAGACCTGCACCTGGGCCACGCCGCTGACCATCGAGATGCGCCGCGCGATGATCGTCTGCGCGTACTCGTCCAGCACCGACAGCGGCAGCGTCGGCGACGTGATGTTGATCATCAGGATGGGCGAGTCGGCCGGGTTCACCTTCTGGTAGGACGGCGGCGACGGCATGTCGCTCGGCAGCTGGCGCTGCACCGCGGCGATGGCGGCCTGCACGTCCTGCGCCGCGGCGTCGATGTCGCGTTCGAGGCTGAACTGGATGGTGATCGAGGTGGAGCCCAGGCTGCTCGTGGAGGTCATGTTGTCGATGCCGGCGATCGTTGAGAACTGCTTCTCCAGCGGCGTGGCCACCGCCGAGGCCATCGTCTCGGGGCTGGCCCCGGGCAGGCCCGCCGACACCGAGATCGTCGGGAAGTCCACGTTCGGCAGGTCGCTGACCGGCAGCTGCCGGTAGCCCAGGACGCCGGCCCCCAGGATGGCCAGCATGATCAGCGTGGTCATGACCGGCCGGCGGATGAAGAGGCTCATCGCGCGCCCCCGGTCGCCGGCTTCGCGGTCTTGATCTCCACGACCGTGCCCGGCGCCAGGCGCATCTGACCGTCGATGACGACCGCCTCGCCGTCGCGCAGGTCGCCCCGCACCACGGCCAGGCCGTCGATGGTGCGGTCCACTTCGACGGCGCGCTTCTCGGCCTTGCGGTCGTCGCCCACGACGAAGACGAACAGGCCGTCGCGCCCGGTCACCACGGCGGCGGCGGGCACCGTCAGCGCGTCGGTCTCGATCGCGAGCACCAGGTCCACGTCCACGAACTGCCCCGGCCAGAGCGCGCCGTCCTCGTTCGGGAACTCCGCCTTCAGCGTCACGGTGCCGGTGCCGGCCCCCACGGCGTTGTCCACGAAGACCAGGCGGCCGACGAGTGCCTCGCCGGCGCCGTCGCGCGAGGGGCGGGCGTGGACCGCGAGCGCGCCGCCCGCCGTGTGCTTGCGCACCTGCGGCAGCCGGTCCGCGGGCACCGCGAAGCTCACCCGGATCGGGCTCAGCTGGTTGACCACCACGAGCGGGCCGCCGTTCGGCGCCACCACGTTGCCCTTGGTCACCAGGATGCTCCCGGTGCGGCCGGCCACGGGCGACGACACGGTGGCGTAGGCCAGGTTCAGCTTCGCCTGCTCCACCGCCGAGCGATCGGCCTGCACGGCGGCCCGGAAGACGTCCGCCTGGGTGCGGGCGGCGTCGGCCTGCTCGCGCGTGACGTAGTCCTTGGCCGCCAGCTTCGCGTAGCGGGCGGACTGGGCGTCGGCGTTGGCGGCCTGCGCCTCGTCGCGCGCGAGCTGGGCCTGCGCCGCCTCGAGCGCCGCCTGCAGCGGGCGCGGGTCGATCTGGAACAGCGGCTGCCCCGCCCGCACGTCGTCGCCCTCGGTGAACGCGACGCGCGTGATCACGCCGCCCACCTGCGGGCGGACCGCCACGGACTCGATCGGCTCGACCGTGCCCACCGCTTCGAGCAGCAGCGGCGCCGGCTGCACCTTCACGGCGCCGGTCACCACCGGCACCGTCGGCGATTTCGGGGCCGGCTTCGCACCCGTGCCCGCGAATGCGAGGAGGACGGCGAACAGCATCAGCGCGGGAGCGGGGTGTCTCTTCGTCGCCGTCATCGTGTCACCTCGGGATGCAGGTTGTCGGGAGCCAGGGGATTCGCGCCGCGCAGGCCCAGGACGCCTGCGTCGCGGGCGCGCTGCGCCCGGGAGGTGAACCAGTCCAGACGGGCGTTCACCTGCTGGGCGCGCGCCGACGCCAGAGCGCGCTGCGCCGACAGCAGGTCCAGGATGTCGCCCACGCCCTCGCGGTAGCGGCCGAGCGCGACCTCTTCGGAGGCGGCGGCGCTCGTCAGCAGCTCGTCGGCCGTCCGGACCCGCTCGGTGGCGGTGAGGAAGTCGCTGTGCGCGACGAAGATCTCGTAGACCACGCGCTGCTCGAAGCCGCGCGCCCGCTCGGCGGCGGCGTCGGCCTCGGCCCGGGCCCGGGCCAGCTCGTGGCGGCCCGAGAAGCCGCCGAACAGCGGGATGCTGAGCGTGAGCGCGCCGCCGGTGCGGTCGACGGGATCGTCCACGCCGTCGGTCCAGGTGCGGGCCGCCGAACCGCCCACCGACAGCGACGGCAGCAGGTCCGCGCGCGCGCTGCGGACGCGGGCCTCGGCGGCCCTTGCCTGCGCCTGCGCCGCCCGCAGGTCGGGCCGCGTCGCCACGGCGCCGGCGATCAGCTCGTCCACCGCGTGCGCGACGCCGTCGACCGGGACGTCGGGCACGCCGATCTCGATGTCGTAGGGCGCGTTCGCCGGGTAGCCCATCGACACCGCGAGCGCGCCCCTGGTGGTGCGCACCTGGCCTTCGGTGGTCTGCAGGTCCAGCTTGACCTGGGCGCGGGCCGTGCGCGCCTGCAAAACGTCGGCGATCGTGGCCAGCCCGACCTCGTGGCGCGCCTCGGCCGCGGCGAGGCTGCTGTCCGCCTCGGTGAAGGACGCGCGGTTCGCCGCGAGGATGGCCTTGGCGCCGCCGTAGCGGTAGAACGCCGTCACCACGTCCAGGACGGCGTCCTGGATGACGGCGTTGTGCGTCCAGTCGGCCGCCAGCAGGGACTGTTTTGCAGCCTCGACGCGCCCCGCGCGCCCGCCGAAATCCAGCAGCTGCCACGAAAGCGTGGCGCCGGGCCCGTACGTCGTCGACCAACCCGAAGCGCCGCCCGTCGCGCGGTTCTGCGCGGTGTTGCCGCGCGCGAGCGTCGCGGTCCCGTCGAGCGAGGGCAGCCGGGTCCCCCTCGCCGAGCCGTAACCCGCGGCGGCGGCCTTGGCGTTGGCCCAGGCCTCGCGCGTGGCGGGACTGTTGGCCAGCGAGATGTCCACGACCTCGGCCAGGGTGAGGTTGGCCAGGCGCTCCGCGACGGCTTCGGGCGGGATGGCGGGTTCGGAGGGCGACACGGCGACGGCGGCGGACGCCGGCGGGATCCAGGGCGTGTCGGGCGCGGGCGAGACCCCGGCCACGCCGCCGACGCGCGGCGGCCCGCTGGCGCAGCCGGCGGCGAGCAGCGCCAGGATCGCGGTCAGCAGCACGACGGCGCCGCGGACGGCCGGGCCTTGAGATCGAACGTTCATGATGTCCTCCCGAACCACCTTAGGAACGCGGCGGTCGGCGGTCAAGGCGCCATCGTCGCCGTCGTGACGGCAGGCGGGAATCGACGTGCGGGCTGTCGGGCTCTACAATCCCCGGGAAGATTGGTGCCGCAGAGCCGTCGCGGGAAGGGACACCTCTTGGTGACAGTAACCAAACCAACGACACCGGGATCTCCTGCGATCCCCGCCGGGAATGCCGGCTGGATGCCTTCGCTCCTGGCCGGGATCGGCGCGCTGGCCCTCTACCTGCTGCTCGCGCCGCCGGCGGTCGGGGACAAGGACGCGGCGGAGTTCACGCTGGTGCTGGCGGCCCGCGGCGTCGCCCACCCCACAGGCTACCCGCTCTACACGCTGTTCGGCCACCCGTTCGTATCGCTGCTGCACGCCTGCGGGGTGAGCTGGGCCTACGCCGCCAACGCGTGGAGCGCGCTGGGCGGCGCCGTGGCCATCGCGCTGCTGCACCGGCTGGCCCGCCAACTGACCGCGGGCCGTCCCGGCGGCGCGCTGCTGTCCTGGCTGCCCGTGCTGCTCTTCGGCCTCAACCCCGTCTGGACCTTCGAGACGACACTGGCCGAGACCGGTTCGTGGCACGTGGCCTGGTCCTGCGGCGCGGCGCTGCTGGCCCTGCGACTGTTCACGAAGCTGGACGCGCCCGTCGCCGCCGCCTTCGCCCGCCGCGACGCTGCCCTATGGGGTCTGGTCTGCGGCCTCGGGCTGGCCCACCACGCGACGGCCCTGCTGCCGGCGGCGATCCTGACCGCCGCGCTCGCGATCGCGGCGCGGCGGCGGGGCCTGTCGTGGGGTCTGCTCCCGCCCGCGCTCGCCGGCCTGCTGCTGCCGCTGGCCGCCTACGGATTCGTGGCCTGGCGGGCCTTCCATCCCGGGGCGGTGCAGTGGCCGCTGCTGTCTCCCTCCTGGGGATCCGTGTTCGACCATCTGCGGGCCGCGCAGTACCGCGAGTTCTTCGGACGATTCCAGCCCTCGGCCGGTCAGGCGCGCCTGCTCGCCGTGCATGTTTACCCGTTCCTGGCCCTGTCCGCGCTCGCGCTGGTCGCGGCGATCCGGGCGAGCGGGCCCGGTCCGCGGCGCCGGCTGCTGCAGGCCGTCGCGGCCGCCTGCGTGCTGGAGTGCGCCGTGACGTTCAGCTACGGCGTTCCCGATCCCACTTCCTACTTCCTGCCGGTCCTGGCGCTCGGTCTGGTCGCCACGGCCCACGCGGCCGCCCGACTCCGCGTGCCGACGGCAAGGCGCGGACGGGCCGCGGCCGGCGCGTTGCTCGTGCTGGCCCTGCTCGCGGTCGCGACGCCGTGGCTGCGCACCGGCTGGCAGCGGCGTGTTGCCTACGTCCGGCACGAGCAACTGCTGCGGAAGATGTGGGAATCCGTCACCGCCGAGCGCGGCTTCCTGCTGTGGGCCGACGACATGTCGTTCCGGCTGCGCGCCTGGCAGATCCTCGACGGGGAGAAGCCCGGACTCGTGGTAGTGAATCCGGCCCTGCTGACCCACCCGTGGCCGCGCCGCGAATTCGCGCGCATTCACGGGTTCGATCCGCTGCAGGGCGTGGCGTTGCCGCGTCCGGGACAGCTCGGGAGCCCGCAAGCCGGCCGGATCCTGGCGGAACTCGTCGACGGGGCGGCCCGCAGCATCGGCGCTCAGTCCGACCTGCCGGTGTTCGTGTTCGATCCCTCCGGGCCGTCCGTGCGGCAGCTCCGCAAGCCGGCAGCCGCACCGACGAGCGTCGCACCGAGTTCGCAGTTGTCGAGGTAGGGTCCGCGAACCGGATCTGTCTCCATCGCGCGCACGACGAGTTCCCCGCTGCCCGGCCCGCGCGCGAAGAGCGGCACCAGCGAGTTGGTGTGATCGCCGGTGAGGAACACGTAGGCCGGCACGGGGCCGGCGAGGTGGCCGCACTCGTGGTCCGCGGTGACCACGACGAGGGTCTCCCCGAGCAGGCCGCGCTCGTCGAGCCCGGCCAGCACGGCTTCGACCGCCCGGTTGAAGTCCGTCATCTCCTCGATCATCCGCCCCAAGCGGCCGTCGTGGCTGGCCCAGTCCACGGCGCCCCCTCGATCAGCAGGCAGAAGCCGTCCGGGTCCTCCGTCCAGGACGTTCAGGGCGGCCAGCGCCATCTCGGCCAGGCTCGGAACATCGTCGCGGCGCGGCTCGGCAAAGGGCGCAGCCAGCGGATCGCCGTCGCGCTGTTCCTGCAGCGTCTCGCGGGCCATCGCCACGCCGGCCACGCGGCGCGGCGCCGGCCCGCTGCCCAGGGCCCGGAACTGCGCGCGCGTCGAGACCAGCGTCCAGTAGCCCGCGTCCGCCGAACCGAGCTGCCCGGCGACGAGGGAATCCCAGGTCGCGGCGCCGCCGACCCAGCGGTAGTCCGCGACGTCGCACCGGCGCCCGTCGTCGTCGTGCCAGGGGTGCCCGGCGCCCATGACCACGTCGAGGTCCCCGTCGCCCAGCATGAGCCGCGCGATTTCCGGGTAGGCGCCGCGGTCGGCATGGGAGACGGCGAAGCCCGCCGGCGTGGCGTGGGTGAAGGGCACCGTGGAGACGACGCCGGTCGCCTTGCCGGCCGCGGCCATGGCCTGCGCGAGCGTCGCGAGGGGCACGCCCTGGGGATCGACCGCCAGGCGGCCGTTGGCCGTCTTGACGCCCGGTGGTCATGGCTGTGATGGCGGCGGCCGAATCGGTGGCGTCGCGGTCGCACCAGTCGGGGTCGCGCCACGCCAGCTGCGGGTCGTACTGCACGCCGAGCGGCGCGGTGCACATCGCGAGGCGCACCGGCCAGCCGTCGTACACCTGGCGTCCGGTCGGATCCTCGTCGTGGAGCCTCGCGGCCTCATAGTGCAGGAAACCGGCGCCGTCGGCGATGAACAGCACGATGTTGCGCGGCGCGGGCGCGCCTGCGGCCAGACAGAGCGAGAGGGCGAGGTGCGCGAACACGGGACTCCTGTCGGTGCCCGGACGTGACGGCCGGCGGTGAAGTGTCCGCCCTAGGAAGATGCTCGATTTCGCCGCCGCGTCCAGGATTCTCGTGGCCCGCCCGTCACAAAAAGGCCGCCGCCCGGCGGGGCGGCGGCCCTGGATCACGCTCGGCCGGCGATCAACGGTACATGCTCTTGACGTTGCCCCAGGCGGTCTGCTCGGCCGGGACGCCGCACTCCATGTAGTTGTAGGTGACCGAGTAGCTGACGTAGGCCTGCATGCCGATCGACCAGCTGTTGGCGCCGTTCTGGTAGGACATGTCGAAAGCCGTGCAGGGGAGGTTGACCGTGCCGGCGCCCGTGAAGAGCGCCAGATCGAGGGCGCTCGCCAGGCAGACCGTGTTGCCCGCGGACACGTCCAGTCCGGAGTGGGTCACGCCGGAGGTGCCGGCGTAGTCCGCGACGCCGTCGAAAGACGTGAGCGCATCCGAGAAGGACTGCGACGGTTGGAGCACCATCACCGGCGACAGGTCGGGCCGCCGGACCGTGATCTGGACCTGGTAGATGCTCGTCACGGCCGCGGGAAAGGGCTGGAGGTTCTCGTAGCTCAGGAACCCGGCCCCGTGCGCCGTCGCCTGCACGCAGACGGAGGTCAGGCACTGGCCGGCAAGATCGAACTGCGGCACGGACTGGACCGGGAACGAGTACTGGCTCATGCCGAGATAGGGAGACGGGCCGTACGTGCCGCTGTGCGTGATGGAGTCGGCCCGGGCGCCGGCGCCGGCGATCGTCAGCGACAGGCACACGGCGACGGCGAAGCGGGAGGCGGTCGGTTTCAAGCTGATCATGACATCGATCCGATCATTGAAGCCCACGGACGGGAAATGCACCTGATGCCGGCAAGGCCGGCCGCCGCGCCGAGAGCGGCAGGGTAGGCTCAATGAAGACTGATCGCCACCTGTATGTGGCGGAGGCGGACGGGTGGACGCCGGTCAGAGCGCTTTCGCGACGATCCGGAAATGCCGCCCGGTGATGGCGAGGGTGACCGCCAGGCCGATGCGGTCGGGGTGCTGCAGGAGCGTCGTGGTCAGGAAGCGCCAGTACGCGCGGCGGCCGCGCTCGCGGATCCCCATGTGCCACAACGACTTCGCTAGCGCCCGCAGATCGCTGCGCGACAGGTGCGCACGCGGCCCCAGGGCGCGGTGGTTGTCCAGCAGGACACGGGCGCGGCGGTAGTAGGTGTTCGGCTCGTAGAGCCGCTGCATCAGGGTGCGGTAGTTCTCGATCAGGAACTCGCGGTCCAGCTTCGGCTCGAAGTTGAAGGTCGCCTTGGTGTTATCGCCGCCGCCGTCGCCCCGCAGACGCCCCTCCCCCGCCAGCCGCTGGTAGAGGCGGCTGCGCGGGATGGCCTGGAGCATCCCGACCATCGCGGTGACCACGCCGGTGTTCTGGATGAACTCGAACTGCCGCTGGAAGATGTCGGCGCGGTCGCTGTCGAAGCCCACGATGAAGCCGCCCATGACTTCCAGGCCGGCGTGCTGGATGCGGCGCACGGCGGTCGGCAGGTCGCTGCGCAGGTTCTGCATCTTGTGGCACTCCTGCAGGCTCTCGGCGCTCGGCGTCTCGATGCCCAGGAACACCTTCTTGAAGCCGGCCTCGACCATCAGCTGCAGCAGCTCGGGGTCCTCGGCCATGTTCACCGAGGCCTCGGTCAGGAACGTCATGCGCGCGCGCGTCGCGCGGCGCCAGCCGATCATCGCGCGCAGCAGCTCCTTGCAGCGCCGCGGGTCGCCCACGAAGTTGTCGTCGACCAGGAAGGTCTGGCCGCGCCAGCCGCGCCCGCGCAGCGCGTCCAGCTCGGCGAGGAAGCGCTCGGGCGTCTTGTAGCGCGGCTTGTGCCCGTTCAGCGCCACGACGTCGCAGAACTCGCAGTCGAAGGGGCAGCCGCGGCACGACTGCACCGACATCGTCGCGTACTCGCGCAGGTCGATCAGGTCCCAGCGCGGCAGGGGCGTCAGCGACAGGTCGGGGTAGCGCGGCGCCTCGTACAGGGGCCGGACGCACCCCGCCTCCATGTCGGCCACGAGCGCCGCCGCGGTCTCCTCGGCCTCGCCGACCACGACGTGGTCGACGCCGGGATTGTCGGCCGCCTCGGCGGTGAACAGCGGCCCGCCGCCGATCATCGGCTTGCCCGCCGCGCGGCAGGTGCGGATCACCTCGAGCAGCGAATCGCGCTGCGCCAGCATGGCGCTGACGAGCACGTAGTCCGCCCACTTCACGTCCGCGGCCGGCAGGGGGCGGCAGTTCAGGTCGACGAGCCGCAGGTCCCACGTGCGCGGCAGCAACCCGGCGAGGGTCAGCAGGCCCAGCGGCGGGTTCGAGGCGCGCTTGCCGACGAAGGGCAGGGCGTTGCGGAAGCTCCAGAAGGTGTCCGGAGTGCGGGGTTCGACCAGCAGGACCCGCATGGGGGTCTCCGTTCGGCGGGGGCGGCGAAAACGATCCGCCTACATGATAATACCGTTTCAACGAAGCGAAAGGGGCCGCGTCAGCCGGCGCGCAGCGCCTCGCTGACCGTGCGCCGCGCCGCCGCGCGGGCGGGGAAGTAGCCGCCGACCAGCCCGAGCACGACCGACGCCAGCAGGCCGATCGCCAGGATGCCGGGGGAGATGCGGAACTCGAAGGCGACCTCGCTGAACGAGGCCCAGTTGGTGGTGCCCGTCGAGACGCCGTGCACGGGCAGGGCGAGCAGGCAGCCCAGCACCCCGCCGATCAGGCACAGCAGCACCGATTCGACCAGGAAGCTGGCCAGGATCGCCCGCGGCGGGAAGCCCAGGGCCAGCAGCGTCGCGATCTCGCGGCTGCGCGAGCCGACCGCGGCGTACATCGTGTTCAGCGCGCCGAAGACGGCGCCGGCGGCCATCACCACCACCAGGAACAGGCCCAGGGCGCGGATCACGCCGGCCAGCTGCTGCGACTGGAGGCGGTAGTACTCCCGCTCGATCTGCGGCTCGGCGCGCACGCGGGGGTCGGCCTCCAGGCGGGCCAGCAGGTCGGCGAGGCGGGCGGGGTCGGTCAGGCGCAGGGTCAGCGAGGAGTACTCGACCCGGTCGAAGGCCGGCAGGAAGGCTTCGCGGTCGCCCCAGATCTCGGAATCGAAACCGCTGCCGCCGGCGTCGAAGGTGCCCACCACGCGCCAGTCGCGGCCGCCCATGCGCAGCGTCTCCCCCAGCCCGCAGCCCTCGAAGCGCCGGTCCAGCTTGCGGCCGACCAGCACCTCGTCCATGCCGGGCCGCAGCATCCGCCCCTCGCGCAGCCGGATGTCGGGGCGCAGGGCGAACACCTGCGGGTCGACGCCGCGCACCGACACGTTCGAGGAGGCGCCCGGGTCGCCGCGCCGCAGCAGGTTCACCAGCACGACCATCTCGGGCTGGGCCAGCGGCTCGCCGTCGGGCCCGCGGGCCACGGCCGGGTCGGCCGCGACGATGCGGGCGGAATCCCGCGAGAGGCTCGACATCATCTCGCTGGTGGCGCCGCCGCGCAGCACGATGGCGTTGTCCGCCCGGCCGGTCGCCACGAGGGTGGCGCTGAAGCCGTGGGCCAGCGCGAGGGTCAGCACGAGCACCGCCACGACCAGGGCGATGCCGCCGGCGGTCATCAGCGTCATGGTGCGGCGCACGACCAGGTTGCGCAGGTTGTATTGCAGCGGCAGTCGCATCCCCGTCACCCCGTGTGCCGCAGCGCGTCGACGATGTGCAGGCGGGCCGCGTTCCAGGCCGGCGCCACGCCGCTGACCACGCCCAGGAAGAGCGCGATGCCCAGCGCCTGCGCCACCGTGCCGTCGGTGACCGTGAAGCTGGGGAAGAAGCCGCCCGCCGTGAAGTCCGTGAGTCCGAAGACCAGCCGCGCGAGGCCGGCCCCGAGCAGGCCGCCCGCGAGGGTGATCAGCAGCGACTCCGCCAGCACCAGGCCGACCACGGTGCGGTCGGCGAAGCCCAGGGCCTTCAGGACCGCGATCTCGCGCGTGCGCTCGCGGGCGGCCATCATCATCGTGTTCATCGAGACCAGGCCGATGGCGATGACGATGGCGGAGCCCAGCGCGTAGATCACCGCCTGGATGTTGCCGAGCATCGAGATGAAGCCCATCTGGAACGCCTTCTCGGTCTCGGTCTTGGTCTCCGCGGCGCTGTTGGCGAACGTGGCGTCGACGGTGCGGGCGACGTCGCCGGCGCGGGCGGGATCGTCGAGCTTCAGCACGAAGGCGCCCACCTGCCCGAAGTCGCCCATGCGCTGGTTCAGGTACTCCCCGTTGAACAGCAGCCAGTTGGTGTCCAGGTCCGGCGTCGCGGGGTGCGCCACGCCGCAGACCGTGAAGTCCCAGACGCCCTCGAAGATGGTGCCGCGCAGGGTGATGCGGTCGCCGACCTCGAACCCGTACTTGCGCGCCAGCTTCTCCCCCACGATGCAGGCCGTGCGCTCGCGGCGGAAGACGTCCTTCTCCTCGGGCGTCAGCTTGTACTCGGGGTACAGCTCCAGGTAGCGCTGCGGGTCGACCGCGAACTGGGCGAAGAAGTTGCGCTCCTCGATGTAGATGCCGCCGAACCAGGTCATCCAGCTCGCGTCCGCGACGCCGGGGATCTGGGCCAGCCGGTCGCGGTAGGAGACGGGCAGCATGAAGGTGAGCGAGGTCGAGCGGCGCGTGATCAGGCGGGCCGACGAGGCCGACTCGAGCGAGGCGGCCAGCGAGGTGATCACGGTGCGCAGCGTGCAGAACAGGAACAGCGAGATGAAGATCGACAGGACCGTCAGCGCGGTCCGCCGCTTGTTGCGCAGCGTGTTGCGCAGGATGAAGGGCAGGTACCTCGTCAAGGCTGCTCCCGCCGGACCGCCTCGACCAGGACGCCCTTGTCCAGGTGCAGCACGCGGTGGGCGCGTTCGGCGGCGCGCGGGTCGTGGGTGACCATCACGACCGTCTTGCCGAACTCGCGGTTCAGGCGCCCGATCAGGTCGAGGATCTCGGCGGCCGAGGCGGCGTCGAGGTCGCCGGTGGGTTCGTCCGCCACCAGCAGCGAGGGGTCGCTGACGATCGCCCGCGCGATCGCCACGCGCTGCTCCTGGCCGCCCGAGAGCTGGCGCGGGAAGTGGTCGCTGCGGTCGTTCAGGCCGACGACCTCCAGGACGTCCAGCACGTGCTGCCGGCGCTGGCGGCGGTCCAGCGAGGTCAGCAGCAGCGGCAGCTCGACGTTCTGGAACGCGGTCAGCACCGGGATCAGGTTGTAGGACTGGAAGATGAAGCCCACGTGCCGCGCGCGGAAGGCGGCCAGCGCGGCGCCGTCGAGCCCGCCGAGGTCCACCCCCGCCACCACGACGCGCCCGGCGGTCGGCGTGTCGATGCCGCTGACCAGGTTCAGGATGGTCGACTTGCCCGAGCCCGACGGCCCCATCAGGGCGAGGAACTCGCCGGCGGCCACGTCGAGGTCGAGCGCCGCCAGCACCGGCACGGCGATCGTGTCGCGCCGGTAGGTCTTGCTCACGCCGCGCAGGGTGATGATCGGCCGGTCGCCGGCGAGGTTCTCCACGCTGCTCCCTTAGAGCGCGATGCGGACGCGCTGTCCCTGGCGCAGGCGCGCGGCGCCGTCGACGACGACCTGGTCGCCGTCCTCCAGGCCGGTGAGGATCTCCACGAGCTCGCCGCTGCGCTCCCCGACGGTGACCGCGGCGGCCGCCGCCCTGCCGTCCCGCACGACCCAGACCCGGCGCCCGCCCGCCTGCTCGCGCACCGCGGCGGCCGGCACGCGCAGGACCTTCGGGACGGTCGTGATCAGATCGGTCGGACGTCTCTCCAGGAAGGTCACCTTCGCGCCGAGGTCGGGGCGGACGCGCGCGTCCGCCGCCACGAACCGCACGCGCACCGGGATGGTGGCCTTGTCGCGGTCGGCCGAGGGGTAGACGGAGCGGACCTCGCCGGGATAGTGGATCTCGGGGTAGGCGTCGAGCACCACGTCGCAGGGCATGCCCAGGACCACGCGGGCGATGTAGCTCTCGTTGACGTCGACGCCGACCTCGAGGGTGCCCAGGTCGGCGATGGTGACCACCGCGCCGGCGCGGGCGGTGTTGCTGGTCATGATCGGGCCGACGATCTCCCCGACTTCGGCGTCCTTGCGCAGCACCGCGCCGGCGAACGGGGCCGTGACGCGGGTCTTGTCCAGCTCCAGGCGCGCGGTCTGCAGCGCGGCGCGGGCCACGGCGACCTGGGCGCGGGCGGCGTTGGCCTCCGCCGCGGCGGTCAGGGCGACGGTGTCCGCGCTCTCGTCCTCCTCGGCGCCGATCGCGCCGGCCGCCCGCAGGTCGGCCCGCCGCGCGGCGCGGCGCCGGGCGTCGACCTCGACGGCCTCGGCCTGCGCCTGCCGGGCCCGGGCCAGCGCGAGGTCCGCCTCGGCGCGGGCGACCGCGGCCAGCTGGTCCTCGTCGAGCAGGCGCGCCACGACCTGGCCGGCCGACACGGTGTCGCCCTCCTCGACCATGACCTCGGCGAGGCGGCCGGTCGCGCGCGCCGCCACCGACGCCTGGTGGCGGGCCTCGACGTAGCCGTTGGTCGTCAGCACGACCCCGCCCTGCTCGGCCGGCCCGCCGCCGCCGCTGCGGGCCGTGGCCACGGCGACCGTGGCGGGCCGCGACACGAAGACCAGCACGGCGATCACGACGGCCGCCGCCAGCAGGAACCAGGGCCAGCGCCGCGGTTTCCGCCGTCCCTGCCGCTCCTCGTCGGAAATGCGCAACTTGCCCAGATCGGCGGGGGCCGCGCCGCGTCCGTCAGCCACGGATCTTACCTGCTTCGTTCGAGTTGGAGAGATCGGCATCGAGTTGATCGGGTGACGCCAGTCTAGTTGTGACTTGCAGGATGGTCAAGGTCGGCCCTCATAGGACCGCTCCGGTTCAATGAATATCCAAAATATTCCATAATATAATCCTGATTTATCCATATATAGGGCCTGGGGGTGATCGTCGGGCTCCTTGCACCTTGTTGCTGCAAAATGATAGAGAATTTCAATCCTATTTCCATTATTCTGTCCCGGATCGGCCGCTGCTGAAAGAGGGGTTTCGACGCGCTCCTCTGCCCCTTCCACCGGGAGTTCCAGATGACGGACGACCGCACCTTCTCGATCGGCCCCGACGACGACCGCACCCTGCCCCTCGGCCCCGCCGGCGGCGCCGCCCCGGCCGGGGAGGACATCGGCACGGTGATCGGCCCCTACCGCCTGCTGCGCCGCATCGGCGAGGGCGGCATGGGCGAGGTCTTCGAGGCCGAGCAGACCGAGCCGATCCGCCGCCGCGTGGCCCTGAAGGTCATCAAGCAGGGCATGGACACCCGCGCGGTGGTGGCCCGCTTCGACGCCGAGCGGCAGGCCCTGGCCCTGATGGACCACCCCTGCATCGCCAAGGTCTTCGACGCCGGCGCCACCGAGCGCGGCCGCCCCTTCTTCGTCATGGAGTACGTCGAGGGCGAATCGATCACCGACTACTGCAACCGCCGCCGCCTGGGCACCGCCGAACGGTTGGAGCTGTTCGTGCGCGTCTGCGAGGGCGTGCAGCACGCCCACCAGAAGGCCGTCATCCACCGCGACCTGAAGCCGTCGAACATCCTGGTCGCGGAGGTCGACGGGCGGCCGGCCCCGAAGATCATCGACTTCGGCGTGGCCAAGGCCACGACCCAGCGCCTGACCGAGATGACGATGTTCACCGAGCTGGGTCAGCTGATCGGCACGCCCGAGTACATGAGCCCCGAGCAGGCGTCCCTCACCGACGACGACATCGACACGCGCACCGACGTCTACGCCCTGGGCGTGGTGCTGTACGAGCTGCTGTCCGGCGCGCTGCCCTTCGACTCGCGCGACCTGCGCAAGGCCGGCTACGAGGCGATCCGCAAGATCATCCGCGAGCAGGACCCGCCGCGGCCGAGCACGCGCTTCAGCACCCTCGGCGAGCGGTCCACGAGCATCGCCGAAGCCCGCGGCCTCGCGCCGAAGCGGCTGCAGGGCGAGCTGCGCGGCGACCTGGACTGGATCACGATGAAGGCGCTGGAGAAGGACCGCGAGCGGCGCTACGAGACGGCCAACGGGCTGGCGGCCGACGTGCGGCGCCACCTGCGCAACGAGCCGGTGACCGCCGGGCCGCCGAGCGCCTCCTACCGCCTCGGCAAGCTGGTGCGGCGCAACCGCGGGACGTTCGCCGCGCTGGGCGCGATCACGGCCGTGCTGATCGCGGCCGTGGTGGTCAGCTCGGTGATGTACGTGCGCGCGGAGCGGGCCTCGCGCCTGGCGATCCGCGAGGCCGCCAAGGCCACGCAGGTGTCGCGCTTCCTCGGAGACATGCTCGGCGGCGTGGGTCCGCACGTGGCCCAGGGGCGCGACACCGAGATGCTGCGCGCGATCCTCGACGAGACGGCCGGGCGCGTCGGCAAGGAGCTGGCGGACCAGCCGGAGGTGGAGGCGGCGCTGCGGCTGCAGCTGGGGCGCACCTACCGCCAGCTGGGCGATTACGGGGCCGCGCAGGCGCAGATCGACCGCGTGCTCGCCCTGCGGTCGGCGTTCGGGCGGGACTCGGCCTTCCCCGTCATGTACCTGGTGGAGGCCGGATCGCTGGCCTGGAACCGCGGCGAGATGAAGCAAGCCGAAGCGACGTACCGGCAGGCCCTGCAGAGCATGGCGGACTCGGCGCCGATCGACTCGGTCGCCTGGGCCGAGGCCTCCCTCTACCTGGCGAACGTGCTGCAGGAGCAGGGCAACTACGGCGAGGCCGACTCGCTGATGCAGCGCTCGCTGGCGGTCTACCGCGGCCTGCCGCAGGAGTCCGACGCCCTGGCCGTGAACCTCAACAGCCTGGGCAACCTGGCGCGCTACCGGGGCGACCTGCCGGCCGCGGAAGGCTTCTACACCGAGGCTCTCGCGGTCCACCGCCGGGTGCTGGGCGACCTCCACCCGTTCGTGTCCACCGACCTGCACAACCTGGGCCGGCTGCTGGAAGCGATGGGGCGCAGCGGCGAGGGCGAGCAGCTGCTGCGCGAGGCGATCGCGATCCACGGGAAGGTCTTCGACGGCCCCCACCCGGACACGGCGATCCTGCTGCGCTCGCTCGCGGAGATCATCGTGGGTTCCGAACGCTTCGACGAGGCGGATTCGCTCGCGCAGGCCGCCTACGCCATGACGCGGACGATCTACGGCGACCACGACGAGACCACCGTGCAGGCGCTGATCGCGGTGGCCGAGGTGCAGTCGCGCCGGGGAACTTCGCGGGGGCCGAAGCGACCTTCGCCGGACTGGTGACGACCTGCCGCGACACCGGGATCACCGATCCCAGCCTGCTGCCGACCGTGCTCTACCGGCTGGCGACGACGCAGCAGAAACAGGGCCGCAACCGGGACGCGCTGGTTCCCTACGCCGAGGCGGTCGAACTCTCCACCGCGGTCAGCGGCGCGGACCACCCCAACACGCTGCTGTTCCGCAACGACTACGCCCGCGCGCTGGCCGGACTGGGCGACGACGAGGCGGCGGTCAAGCAGCTCCGCGTGGTCCTCGCCACGCGCGAGCGGGTCCTGGGCGCCGATCACCCCGAAACGTCGATCACGCGCGTGGACCTGGGACGCAGCCTCCGGCGCCTGGACCAGCCGGAGGAAGCCGAAAGGCAGCTGCGCCAGGGACGCGACGACTACACGGCCGCCAAGGGGATCGACCACCCCGGGCGCTGGATCGGCACGGTGCACCTGGCCGGCGCGCTGATCGACCTGAAGCGGTACGACGACGCGGAGAAGGAGCTGACGGCCACCGAGGCGTTCTACCTCGGGCATTCCGGGCCGGGCAGCACCGAAACCCGCTGGGTGCGGGCGCGGCTCTCCAGCCTGCACCTCAGGGCGGGCCGCCGGGCCGACGCCGACCGTCTGCTGGCCCTGGCCCTGGACGCCGCGCCGGGTCCCGTCGATCCGCGGACCCGCGGCCGCATCCTCACCGACCGCGGGGAGTCCTGGCTGGCGCTGGGCGAGCTGGGCGAGGCCGAGAAGGTCCTGAAAGAGAGCTTCGGGATCCTCGAGAAGGAACTGGGCGCCGCCAACGGCGACGCCCAGTACGCCATGCGCCTGCTGGCCGGCCTCTGCGACCGGCAGGGCCGGCCGCAGGAAGCCGCCGCCTGGCGGGCGCGGTTGCTGTAAGCAGCCGAAGAGACGGATCGCACAAGGACGGGGGAGCCCTGCGGCTCCCCCGTCCCCTTGATGATCGACTGCCGGCGTGCAGGTCAGTGATGGCCGCCGGACAGCGAGCGGCCGCCGCCCTTGGCGGTCGGGCAGACGCCGTCGCCCGGGCCGAAGCCGGTGCCGTCGCCGGGGCCGGTGCCGCCGTTGCCGGTGCCGTCGCCGGGGCCGAAGCCGCCGGCGGCGCCGGCCGCCGACTGCCACATGGCCTTCAGGCGGTACAGGAAACCGCCGGCGTTCTGCGTGCCGGTCTGCGTGCAGTCGCCGTCGCCCGGGCCGAACCCGGCGCCCGAGCCGTCGGCCGGCGGGACGTAGTCGGGGTCGAGCCCGTTGGGGATGCCGTCGCCGTCGACATCGGGGGCCAGGTCGTTGAAGCCGTCGCCGTTCTCGTCGACGAAGCCGCCGACGCCGTAGCCGTACGACTGGGCGAACACCGGGGAGCCGATGGCCGTCAGCGCGAGGATCGCGAGAGCGGCGAGTGCGAGCCGGGTCTTCATGATGATGCTCCTTCACGTCTGCGTTGCTGTCGAGGCGAGGTCTCGTGAGCGGACGGCAAAGCATGGGACGGGCCAGTCCGGCGCGCGGGCCGCGACGGACGCCGTAACGTCATGCCGGGATGATGGATGCCGGCGTCGGCGCGGATCCGCCTCGACGCGGCGGCGGACCGCGAAGTCGACGATCTGGTCGAATCGTTCGACGATCCTCGTCGCCGGCGACGGTGCGCGGGCCGCAATCGCGCCTTGTGCGGCGGTGGGGTGCGGGGTATGGTGGCGCGGCCGGCGCCCTCGCCGTCCGTGCCGGCCCGCCCATCCCCCGTCGCGGAGCGCCTGCCGCCGTGAACCTCCCCGACCATCCCCGGCTCTGGCTGCTGCGCCCCGTCGTCGTCGTGGCGGTGCTGGTGCTGGCCGGCGCCGTGTTCCTCGCCTCGACCGTGCGCGAGATCCGCAGCGCGCGCGGCACGCTCGAGCAGCTGACGATCGGCCACGCCGAGCAGATCCAGCGCGTGGTCGGCGAGAGCCAGGCGCACGCGCTCGCCGCCTTCGAGGCGTGGGAGACGCAGGCCGGCGAGCGGCTGCTGGCCCTGGCGTCGCTCGTGGACCACCTCGTGCAGGACGGGCGGCGATCGCACGCCGTGATCGACAGCATCGCGGCCGCCAACGACCTGACCTGCCTGACGGTGCACTGGCCGGACCGGCGCGCGGAGAGCGCCGCCGCCGACGGCGAAGCCGCGTGCTGGCACGAGCTCGACGCGGCCGGCGCGTCGGCGCTGCGGCCGGGCGAGTCGCGCGTCCTGCGGGTGCCCGCGCCCGACGGCGGCGGCTACCGGCTGATCGGCGCGCTGCGGCGCGCCGACGGCGGCGTCGTCTGCGCCGGGATGGACGCCGCGGTCCTGGCCGCCGAGCGGCGGCGCATCGGACCGGGGCGCCTGCTTCAGGCCCTGGGCCAGAGCAGCGGCACGACGTTCCTCGCGCTGCAGGACGGGGGCGGGATCCTCGCGGCGACGCCCAACGTGGACCAGCTCTCCTCGCTGGCCGGCGACACGCTGCTGGCGGGGGTGATGGCGACCGGGATACCGGCCACCCGCGAGACGGCGTTCGCGGGGCGCAGGGTGCTGGAGCGGGTCTCACGGCTCGACGTGGACGGGCGCCCGGTGAGCCTGCTGCGCGTGGGCCTGGACCTGGGCGAGGTCGAGCGCCGGCAGCGCGAGATCGGCCGCAGCCTGGCGGTCCATTCCCTGCTGCTGCTGGCGGCCCTGGGCGCCGGCGCCTCGCTGCTGATCGCCAGCCGGCGGCTGGCCGCGGCCAGGTCCGCGTGGGCGGCGGCGCGGCGCGAGGTCACGGCGCTCGAGGAGGAGCGCGCGCGACGCGAGCGCAGCTTCGCCCTGGGCGAGCTGGCCTCGGGCGTGGCCCACGAGATCCGCAACCCGCTCAACGCGATCCACGTCGTGGCGCAGCGGCTCGCCGGCGAGTTCGTGCCGACGCAGGACGAGGCGGAGTACCGGCAGCTGACCGGGACCGTGCGCGGCGAGGTCGGGCGCATCAACCGCATCGTCGAGCAGTTCCTGCGCTTCGCCCGGCCGCCTTCGCCCCGCCCGCGCCCGACGGACGCCGCGGCGCTGGTGCGCGACGTCGTCACCCTGGTGAGGGGCCGTTTCGAAGCCAAGGGCGTGTCCCTCGCGGCGGCGGCGCCGGAGCGGCTCGAGCTCGTGGCCGACCCGGACCTCCTGCGGCAGGCGCTGCACAACCTGCTCGACAACGCGCTCGGCGCCTGCCCGGCCGGGGCCGGCACGGACGTCGAGCTGCGGGCCGCAGGCGACCGGGTCCTGCTCGTCGTCCGCGACGGCGGCTGCGGCATCGCCCCGGAGAACCTGGGGCGCATCTTCAACCTCTACCACACCACCAAGCCGGACGGCACCGGGCTGGGGCTCGCCGTCGTGGACCAGATCGCCGCGCAGCACGGCGGGCGGGTGCTGGTCGACAGCCGGCCGGGCCACGGCTCGACCTTCACCCTGGAGCTGCCCCGGAGCGGCCCGACGGAGGATGCGGGATGACGGACGCCAGGGTGCTGATCGTCGACGACGAGGCGAGCCAGCGCGAATCGCTCGGGGGGTTCCTGCTGAAACGCGGCTACGACGTCGTGCTGGCCGGGGACGGCGCGACGGCGCTGCGCATCGTGCACGAGAGCGTCGTGGACGTGATGCTGACCGACGTGCGCATGCCGGTCATGGACGGCGCCGAGCTGCTGGCGAAGGCGAAGGCGGCCAACCCCCTGCTCGAGGTGATCGTCGTGACGGCCTACGGCTCCATCGCCGACGCGGTCGAGGCGATGCGGCGCGGCGCGTCCGGCTACATCACCAAGCCGATCGACCTCGACGACGTCGAGCTGCAGATCCAGAAGGCCGTCGAGCGGCGCCACCTGGTCTCGGAGGTGCGCGAGCTGCGGCGCCAGGTCGCGGCCCCGCACACCTTCGCCGGCATCGTGGCCGAGAGCCCGACCATGACCGCGGCGCTGGACCTCGCGTCGCGCGCCGCCGCCACCGACGCCACCGTGCTGATCCGCGGCGAGAGCGGCACCGGCAAGGAGCTCGTCGCGCGCGCCGTGCACCACGCCAGCTCCCGCCGCGACGGCCCGTTCGTGGCGGTCAACTGCGCGGCGTTCGCCGCGACGCTCCTGGAGAGCGAGCTGTTCGGGCACGAGAAGGGCGCCTTCACCGGCGCCGACCGGCAGCGGGCCGGCCGCTTCGAGGCGGCGGGCGGGGGGACCCTCTTCCTGGACGAGATCGGCGACCTGCCGCCGCCGCTGCAGGTGAAGCTGCTGCGCGTGCTGCAGGAGAAGACCTACGAGCGCGTCGGCAGCAACCAGACCCTGTCCGCCGACGCGCGCATCGTGGCGGCCACGCACCGCGAGCTCGAGCAGATGGTCGCCGACGGCGATTTCCGGCAGGACCTCTACTACCGGCTCGACGTGGTCAACCTCCGCCTGCCGCCCCTGCGCGAACGCCGGGCGGACATCCCGGCGCTCATCGAGCACTTCCGGCGCAAGGCCGCGTCCGCGTACGGCAAGTCGGTGGACGCGATCAGCCGCGAGGCCATGGACCTGCTGGTGAAGCACGACTACCCGGGGAACGTCCGCGAGCTGGAGAACCTGGTGACGCGCATGATCGTGCTCGCCCGCGGACCGGTCGCGACGCTGGCCGACCTGCCGGGAGGCACGGGCAGCCAGGAAGCGCGCCGCCTCGACGACTTCCGCGGCGATCTCCCCCGCTTCGTCGAGGAAGTCGAGAAACGCATCGTCCGGGAAGCCCTCGACGCGGCCGGCGGCAACCGCAGCCAGGCGGCGCGCGCGGTCGGCCTGACCGAGCGCAACCTGCGCTACAAGCTGCAGAAGTGGGGCTGGTAGCCCCGCCGGAAACGTCGAGCCGTTCGACGGAATCGTCGAACGCGACCGCGCCCCGCGCACGATCCGGCGGCGCAACGGGTTGCCATGGAACTAGATACATTTTCCGAGCCCCGGGGCCGCGAAATTGCTGGAGGCCTCCGCATGGTCCTCCGAGGGACCGCGGTGAGCTACCCAACAACGAGTGGACCCCCTCGCACTTGGTAGCGATCCGATAAGAGGGGGCGGGGAGAGGCGAGGCTCTTCCGCCCCCTCCGACGATTGAAGGTGCCGGGATGAAGAACCGACTCTTGCTCATGACGGGTGCGGTCATCGTCGCCGCGGGCGCGACGTCGGCCGCGGGCGCGCCGGCCGTGCCGGCCGCCGGCTGGGTCGACAGCGACCGTGATGGCCGGCACGATCTCTTCCGGGATGCCGACGGCGACGGCGTCAACGACGTCGACGGCCGCGCGTACGCCCACCCCTTCGGCTGGGCCGACGACGACGGCGACCGGCTCAACGACCGCTACCGGGACGCCGACGGCGACGGCGTCAACGACCTCGAGACGGACTTCCGCGACGCCGACGGCGACGGCCGCGACGACAACGTGCTGGATGCGGACGGAGACGGGAAGAACGACGTCACGGGCCTGGCGTACCGGCGCAACGACCTGCACGGCGAACGGTTCGGTTTCGTCAGGGACGGCGCCCCTTGGGTGGACGAGGACGGCGACGGCTTCCCGGACGACCGGCCGCTGCCGGGACGTCAGGGGCGGGAGGGCCAGCAGGACCGCTTCCAGGACCGCGACGGCGACGGCCTGGCGGACGGCTGCTGGTTCCAGGACGGCGGCTTCCAGCACCACCGCGCGAACACCGGACAGGGCGGACCCGGCGGCAACGGCAACTCGGGCCACGGCAACGGCGGCTCCTCGAGCGGGCCGGCCCCCCGGTGAGATCGGCGCCCGCGCCGCTCACCGCCTTGCTGTTCGCGACGGCATGCCTCGCGGCGCCCGCCGTCCCGCGGGCCCAGCCGGCCTGGAACGCCGGCGCCGGCGTCTCGTTGATCGCAGTCGACAACGTGTTCGGCACCGCGCCGTCTCCCGCCGACGGCATCGTCGACGGTCGCGGCTGGCTGCTCTGGACTCCCGCCGACATGCTGCAGCTGGGCGCCTCGGGGCGCCTGGTACGCTTCCTCGACAACCCGGACCTGAACCACGCCTACCTGCAGGCCTCGGCCGAAGCCCGGCGGTCGACGCCGGGCGCGGCCACGCAGTGGATGGCGGGCCTGTCCGTCTCGCAGCGCGCCAACGACGACCTCTACGCGCTCTACGACTACCGGGAAGGCGGCGCCTACCTGTCCGCGAAGCGCTACCTCGCGCCCGGCTTCAGCGCCCAGCTGCGCGCGGATCTCTCGCGGCGGGCGTACCCCGATTCCCCGGACGAGGACGCGCGCAGGACGTGGCTGTCGGCCAGGCTGCAGCGCTCGCTGCCCACCCGCACGAGCCTCGGCTGCAGCGCGCGCGCGGGCTGGAAATCCTACGCCACCGACCAGCTGGAACCGGCGGCATCCTGGGAGATCTCCGCACAGGTGGCCCAATCGCTGTCTTCGCGGTTCGCCCTGCGGGCCTGGTGGTCGCGGTCCCGTCTCTACGAGTACGGCGACGTCGCCGTCCAGGTCGCGGCCTTCGACAATCCCCTGCTCGACGAGTTCTCGGCCGAAGGGCCCCGCGCCGGCGCCGCCCTGAAGGTGATCCTGCCCGGCAACTGCCTCGCCGAGCTTTCCGCGGAGCGGGCCTGGTCGGATTATCCCGGCCGGCCGCCCCAGATCTACGACCCGGCGACGGGCGAGTTCCTGCTCGACGATGACGATCAGATCGTCCTGGGCGCCGGCGAACGCAGCGACGAGCTGTCGCGCGTCCGCCTCGATCTCGAACAGCGCCTCGCCGCGCTCCATGGCGGGGCGACCGCGAGCTTCCGGGTTTCCGTCGAATGGGCGCGCCGGTCTTCCAACGACCTCTACTGGCAGTGGAGTGGCTGGTCGGTGCAGGCCGGCGCGGCCTTCGAGTACTGAACCGCTGCGTGGCGCCGCACACGGGCGCTGTGCATCTCGGCAGGGAAGGTGCCGGCCCGATCGGGCGCCGGCACCTTCAGAGCGATCCGGGCGGGACTCAGACGGACCGGGTCTCATTCAGGTAGTCGATGACGGGATCGATGCAGATCACGGCCTGCCCCGTCACGGCCGCGAGCCACGCCCGGGCCTTGGCGGCCGCGCCGCTCCACTCCACCTCGCGATCGGCCAGCCGGATCGCGAGCGTCTGCAGCGCCCACCGGGTGGCGACCACGGCGGCCGCCGTGTCCGGATCCAGGTGGGTCAGGCTCGCCGCCTCCAGCTTCAGATCCTTGAGCTTGGCGCCGACGGCCTTGGCCAGCTCGCGGGTGAGGCGCCAGGAGCCGTCCGCCTGCTGGGCCAGCACGAGCTGCAGGAGCAGGTCCGGCTCGTCGCGCTCGAGGCGCTTCCGGTTGTTTTCACCATCTTCCGAGTGCTCTTCAGCATCCATCCACAAGCTTCCTTTGGACGAGAACAGGTTCGCCATGTAGTTGGAAGAGGGAGCGCATTTCGCCATGTAGTCGATGCTTTCGCATATGCACATCCTCATCCCCGCGCCCGCGCCGCCCCACCCCCGCGTCAGCGCCACCGGCACCCGGCGCAGCTCCGCCGTACCCTCGACGCGCGACTCCCGATCCACGGCCACGAAGCTGGTCAGGCTGGACATCACCTGGTAGGCGCAGGCCAGCTCGAGGATGCGCTTCTCCCGGCCGTCGCGCTTGCGGGTGGTCTGGACGGAGCCCGTGCGCGGCGCCTCCTCCAGGTCGCGGATCGCCAGGCGGGCCAGCAGGGCGGGCAGGCCGGCGTCGCTGTCGGCCACTTCCGTGGTGTCCAGCGGCAGCGACCACGACCGCACGTTGTCGCCGTCGCGGGCCCGCAGCGTCACGGTGCCCTCCCCCGGCGCGCGCAGCCGCGCCATCACCGTGAACTGCTCGCCGCCGAACAGCCGGTTGAGGGTGCCGGGCGTCACCAGGTCGGGCTGCAGCCCCTCCCATTCCAGCACGATGCTGGACCAGGCAGGGCAGCCCAGGCGCCCGAACGTCCGCAGCACCTTGGGTTCGATGCGCTCGCCCGGGAAGATGAACTCCGCCGCGCCCCCGGACGCGCGCGCCAGCCCGCGCACCAGGTGCTCCGAGGCGCCGCGGCCGATGCCGAAGGTGAACAGGCGCACGCCCAGATGGGCGCCGACCAGCTCGATGCACTCCTTCTCGTTGCCCACCTGGCCGTCGGTCAGCAGCAGGATGTCGCAGCGGCGCCCGGCGCCCGACTGCAGGATGTGCTTCAGCGGCGCCAGGATCTCCGTGCCGCCCAGGTCGGCGGTCATGGCCTGGATGGCCGCCGTCGCCCGGTCCAGCGTCGCCTGGTCGTAGGCGACCGGCCGCGGGAACAGCGATTCGAAGTGCGAGCCGAAGCTCACCACGTTGAAGCTGTCGCCCTTCCGCAGGCTGCGCAGGCAGAGCAGGAGCGCCTTGCGGGCCTGCTCGATGCTCTCGCCGTCCATCGAGCCGGAACGATCGAGCAGGAAGACGACCTCGCGCGCGACGCACTCCGACACCGGCATCTCGGGCCGGAAGTTCAGCAGCGCCACGTAGCCGCCGGTGGGGTCGGGCACCAGCGTGACGCGCGGCCGGAAGGGGTCGGCCTGCCGGATTTCGAGCACGAAGTCCTGGTCCAGGGCCGTGGACTCGGCGGCCAGGGTGATCCCGGCCCGCGTCCCGTCCAGGTCGATCGACACCGGGTGGCTCGGGCATTCGATCCCGCGCAGCGGCGACGCGCCGGCGTAGGCCACGTCGATCCGCAGCCCGTAGGGCACGCCTCCGCGCGCGACCGGCGGCGTGAGGTGGTCGAGCTCCGACGGGTCCATCCCGGCGGCCTGGGCGGCGGGGATGTAGCGCGGCGAGATCGTGGTGGGCAGGCAGAGGCGCACGCCGTCGGCCGTGGCGTCCAGCATGGTGGCGTACTCCAGGGTCACGGTCGCCTCGGCGCCCGGGGCCAGGTTGCCGACGCTCACGGTGAAGATGTTCGGGCGGTCCTGGTCCATCAGGAAGGCCTGGTGCCCGTCGGCGATGGCGTCGTCGTAGATCTCGAACGCCTTCTCCTTCTCCACGACGCGGCCGACGATGCGGCGGCCCTCGACCTCGATCACGAAGCCGCGGACGGCGCTGCTCTCATCGAGCGGGAAGCTGTACACCGCCTCGATGGGGCCGCTCTCCACGTTGCGGAACCGCTGCCGCACCTTGACCAGGGCGGCGGTGTCGCGCGCGTCGACCACGATCTCGACGCCCTGCAGGGGCACGGGCGCCTCGTTGCTGCCGAACATGCCGAAGGTCTTCAGCTCGGTCTTCATCTCGGTCATCCTCCCTGCCGGGTTCACCGGCTCTCCCACCCGCGGCGCGCGCCGGGATCCTCCCCGGACGGCATGTCCAGGTTGTCGCGCAGCAGCCGCACGATCCGCTCCAGCCTCGGCCCGACGGGCATCCCTGCGCCGGCGGCGAACTCCAGCCAGACGCCCTCGGCCACCTCCACCCGCGTCACGACCTGGCGCCGCAGCGCCGGCGGTTCGTACGGGGATTCGCGAAGGAACGAGCGCTGGAGCTCGAGCCTCGGCTCGGCCAGGAGCATGGGCCTTTCAAGCTCCATGTCCTTCGTCTCGGGGCGGTCCAGGAACGCCGCCATCTGCTCCAGGTGGACGCCCTCGCGCTGCAGCTCGCGCACCTTCAGCAGGCGCTCGAGGTGCTGCGGCCCGTACTTCCCGCCCAGCCCGCGTCCTGCCGGCGGCGGCAGGACGCCCAGCTGCACGTAGTAGCGGACCGTGCGCGGGCTGACGTCCCCCAGGGCCGCCAACTCGGAAATGCTGTAGGTCTTGTCGTTTTTCATCATGAAGCCATAATATCAGCAAACTGTCGTTATGTCAACTGTCTTTTTTCAATGCTGCCATATTCGTTCGAACGATGGCGAAATCATATAAATATATATAATAAAAGATATTATAGAGGTACGCCTTGGCGCGGCAGGCGAAAAAGGGGGAATCGCAGTCAAAAAATGCTGTCGTTATCGACGCCGGCTCGGCCGGCTGCTAGCCGCCCATGCCCAGCGCCATGCCCCCGAAGTACGGGACCAGCCAGATCAGCCAGACCACGAGCGAGTAGCGGTGGAACCCGCGCCGCGCCGCCGCGCTGCCGCGGCGCTGGGTGCGGGTCGCCCAGACCGCGTGCCCGAGCATGAGCCAGAGCGCGAGCTGTCCGGTCAGCGTGTGCGGGTCGTGCAGGTCGAAGGGGCCGGCGGCGAGGCGGTGCATGGCGAGGGTGCCCGAGACGTCGAAGGCGAGCCCGGTCCAGAAGGCCGCGACATGCCGCGGCCGCAGGTCGCGGGCGAGCCGCTCGGACCAGACGCCGAGGGTGTAGAAGAGCAGCGCGAGGGTGATGAGCGAGAAGGAGGCGATCGCGGTCATCGGCACGGCGATCGCCTCCTGAGTCGCTTGGGGCGGGCCTGGGGTCAGTGGGCGTGACCGTCGTGCCCGTGGCCCTGGGCGCCCTGCGCGGCCATCATCTTCGCGTACTCGTCGATGTTGCGCTGGCCGTGCTTGCGGATCATCGCCACGGTCTTGGGGTCCTGGCTGCTGGTGACCATCAGCACGCCGCCCTCGATGGGGATCTGCTCCATCTGGGCGCCGGACATCATGATCGACCCGAACGAGGTGCACATGCCGCACATGGGCATCTGCTCGCCGGCCATCATCTTGGCGCCGCAGGCCTCGAAGCTGGCCATGAGCTTGTCGAAGCGGTCCTTGTACCCGGCGGGGTAGGTCGTGACCTCGATCATCCCGGCGGAGAACACGTGGGTGCTCCAGTTCATGTGCTCGAACAGGTCCATGTCGGCCAGCAGGTTCTTGCACATGCCGCAGTTCTCGAGGTCGAGCCAGGCCTTCTCGGCGGCCAGCGCCGAACCCGCGCCCAGCAGCATCACAGCCAAAGCCAGCATCGCCACGTTCTTCTTCATCGTCTCTCTCCCTTGGTAGGTGGGTTTCCGGCCGTAATCACCACCAAGGTACTCGTGTATTTCGAACTCGGGTATCAAAATCACCCGTCATTTAACCTGAGAAAAATCATGCCGGCCTCAATCCGCGACGGGGTGGGCGGCTCCGCTCCCGGCGCCCCGGCGTCCCCGAGCAGGTAGTGGTCGAACCAGCCCAGCTCCCGCGTCTGGTAGTCGAGCATGTGGCTCGGCTTGTTGATGCCGTGCCCTTCGCCCGGGTAGAGCACCAGCCGGCTGGGCACGCCGTTGAGCTGCAGGTAGGTGAACAGCTCGACGGACTGGCGCGGGTCGACCGGTTCGTCGTCCTGCCCGTGCATCACCAGCGTCGGGGTGACGATGGCGCCGGCCCGCGAGGCGGGGCTGTGCTCCCACATCCGCTGCAGGTCGCCGTCCCAGGGCCGGTCGTAGCCGTCGATGAACAGCTGCGGGTTGTTCTGCCCCATCGCCGAGACGTAGTTGAAGATGCCGGCGATCGAGACGGCCGCCCGGAAGCGGTCGGTGCGCGAGATCACGTTGTTGGTCGTCAGGCCGCCGTAGGAGTAGCCCGTGAAGCCCAGGCGCGCCGGGTCGGCGATGCCGCGCGCGACCAGCTCGTCGCAGGCCGCCATCAGGTCCAGGTGGTCGTCGGTGCCGAAGTTGCGGTAGACGCCGCGCTGGAAGGCTTCGCCGTAGGACGTGCTGCCGCGCGGGTTGGCGATGAACACCGCGTAGCCGCGCCGGCTCAGCACCTGCCAGGGGTAGCGCGTGGTCCAGGCGTTGCCGTAGCGCGCGAACGGGCCGCCGTGCATCTCCATGACGAAGGGGAACGGGCCGTCGGCGACGGTCTTGCCGGGCGGCAGGAACAGGAAGCCCTCCACCACGGCGCCGTCGTGGCCGGGCAGGTCCAGGCGCAGCGGCGCGGCCAGGCCGTGCGCGGCGACCGCGTCGTCGACGCTCGCGAGCAGGCGCGCGGACTCCGGTTTGGCGGCCGCGCCGGCGCGCACCGAGCCGGGCCGGTGCTGCTCGCTCTCGACGAAGGCGACGACGTCGGCGGCCAGGTCCAGCTCGGTGACGTTGCCGGCGAACGAGGTCAGCTGCTGCAGGCCGCCCTGCCGCGCGTCGGCGCGCCACAGGTTGATGTCCCGGCCCTCCCCCACCCGCAGGGTGATCCAGCGGCCGTCGCGCGACCAGAACGGGGGATCCTCGGGCGTGGAGCCGGAACCCGACAGGCAGGACTGCGCCGACGGCGCGAGGTCGCGCTCGGCGCCCGTGGCGAGGTCGCGCACGAACAGGCTCTTGAGGTTGAGGTAGGAGCGCAGCGCGTCGGCGCGGTCCATGAAGTAGGCCAGGCGCTTGCCGTCGGGCGAGAACGCGGCCAGCGAGGCGTGGCGGTCGGGGTCGCTGACCAGCGCGATCTCGCCGCCGTCCGCCGGGATCAGGCCCACGCGCTGCTCCTCGTCGACCAGGGTCGAGAAGCGCTGGTTGTAGGTCAGCGCCAGCGTCGCGCCGTCGGGCGACCACGCCGCGTGCGAGGGGTGCAGCGGCGAGCGCGTGAGCTGCACGGGCTCGTCCGGCGCGGGCCCGTCGCCCGCCACGGCCACGACCCACAGCTGCTCGTAGTCCTCGGGGTGCTCGAGGCGGTCCATGACCGTCCAGTCGGCGCGGTCGTCGTCCGCGGCCGCGGTGTCCGCCTCGGCCTCGGCCGGCGCCGCCAGCACCGCCAGGCGCGTCCCGTCGGGCGACCACCAGTAGGCGCTCAGGCCGTCGGGCAGGTCGGTGACCGCGCGGGGCTCGGTGCCGTCGAGCGGGTTGACCCAGACCTGGGTGTGCTCGCCGCGCTTGGCCAGGTAGCTCAGGGCGCCGTCGGGGCGCCAGGCGACGCCGCCCACGACGTGCTCGTCGTAGGTCACGCGGCGGGGCTCCCCGCCCCGGACCTCGGCCACCCAGATCTCGCGGCGGTTCTTGTCCTCTTCCAGGTCCCGCCAGCGCTTCAGGTACGCCACGCGCGTCCCGTCGGGCGAGACGGCGGGCGCGGTCAGCGTCGGCACCTGCAGGAAGGCCTCGATCGTGAACGTGTCGGCGGCGTGCGCCGACGTGGCCGCGGCGCCGCACAGCAGGGCCGCGCAGCAACAGACGAGCAGGGACTTCATCGAGCCTCCCGGCGGGTGACGGTCAGACCTTCTTCTGCTCCTTCGCCCAGCTGTCCTTGAGCGAGACGGTGCGGTTGAACACGGGAGCGCCGGGCCGCGAGTGGCGCGCGTCGGCGCAGAAGTAGCCGTGGCGCAGGAACTGGCAGCTGTGCCCGGGCTCGGCCGCGGCCAGCCCCGGTTCGAGCTTGCAGCCCTTCAGGATCGTGAGCGACTGCGGGTTCAGGCAGTCCAGCGGATCGGCGCAGCCCTCCGAGACGCCCGGGAAGGGGTCGCTGAACAGCTGCTCGTAGAGGCGCACCTCGGCGTCGAGCGCGTGGGCCGCCGAGACCCAGTGCAGCGTGCCCTTGACCTTGCGCTCGTCGGGGGTGCCGCCGCCGCGCGACTGCGGGTCGTAGGTGCAGCGCAGCTCGACGATCCGGCCCGCCTCGTCCTTCACGACCTCGTCGCAGACGACGTAGTAGGCGTGCTTGAGCCGCACCTCGCGGCCCGGCGCGAGGCGGAAGAACTTCGGCGGCGGGTTCTCCTGGAAGTCGTCGCGCTCGATCCACAGCTCGCGCGAGAAGGGCACCTCGCGCTCGCCCGCGGACGGGTCCTCGGGGTTGTTCAGGCAGTCGAGCAGCTCGTCCTCGCCCTCGGGGTAGTTGGTGATGACGAGCTTCAGCGGGTCCAGCACCGCCATCACGCGCGGCGCCGACAGGTTCAGCTCCTCGCGCAGGCAGTGCTCCAGCAGGGCGTACTCGACGGTGCTGGCGGCGCGCGCCACGCCGATGCGGTCGCAGAAGTCGCGGATCGCGCTGGCGGTGTAGCCGCGGCGGCGCAGGCCGCAGATGGTGGGCATGCGCGGGTCGTCCCAGCCGTCGACCAGGCCGTCCTGCACCAGCTTCAGCAGCTTGCGCTTGCTCATCACCGTGTGCGTGAGGTTCAGGCGCGCGAACTCGATCTGCTGCGGCCGGTAGACGTCGAGCTGCTCCAGGAACCAGTCGTACAGCGGGCGGTGCACCTCGAACTCCAGCGTGCAGATCGAGTGCGTGATGCCCTCGAGGGAGTCCTCGAGCCCGTGCGCCCAGTCGTACATCGGGTAGAGGCACCACTTGTCGCCGGTGCGGTGGTGCTCGGCGTGGCGGATGCGGTAGATCAGCGGGTCGCGCAGCAGCATGTTCGGCGAGGCCATGTCGATCTTCGCCCGCAGGACCTTCGACCCGTCGGGGAACTCGCCGGCGCGCATGCGGCGCAGCAGGTCGAGGTTCTCGGCGGGCGTGCGGCCGCGGCACGGGCTGTCGGTGCCCGGCGTCTTGACCGTGCCGCGGGTGTCCTTGATCTGCTCGTCGGTCTGGTCGTCGACGTAGGCCTTGCCGGCCTGCACGAGCTGCTCGGCCAGCTCGTACATGCGCTCGAAGTAGTCCGAGGCGAAGAACAGCCGGTCCTCCCAGTCGGCCCCGAGCCAGCGCACGTCCTCGACGATGGAGGTCACGTACTCGTGCTCCTCCTTCTCGGGGTTCGTGTCGTCGAAGCGCAGGTTGAACTTGCCGCCGAACTTCTGCGCCAGCCCGTGGTTGAGGCAGATGCTCTTGGCGTGCCCGATGTGGAGGTAGCCGTTGGGCTCGGGCGGGAAGCGCGTGTGGACGCGGCCGCCCCAGCGGCCCGTGCGGTTGTCCTCGCGGATGATCTCTTCGATGAAGTTGTTCGGCGTCTCGGACATGGGACCTCGCTCCGGTCGGCACACGGGGGGACGGTCGCGGCCGGACGGCCGCAGTCGGCACCAACACTAGGGGCGGAACGCGGGACTGTCCAGTACCGGGCCCGGAGCGCTCAGCGCGGGCCCGGGGGCGCCGCCCGGACGGGCGCCCGGTACCGCCGCAGGGTCAGCCGGTTCGGGTCCAGGCCCGGCGGCAGCCCCTGCGGGAAGCGGGCGCGCGACCGGCAGGCGTCCCAGGGGCCTTCGCGGATCTCGAGCACGCCGACCCGCGCCTGCGCGTGGGAGTCGGCGGCGCCGACGATCCAGTTGACGGGCAAGGTGCCGAGTGCGAACCAGCCGTTGGAGAGGCAGAACATGCTCAGGACGGCGCTGACGGCGGACCTCTCGCCGGCCCGGTTGTATTCGCCGACGAGCGTCACCCGGTCGAGCGGGCCGCGCACGACCGTCAGCGCGCCCGCTTCGGTGAGCACGTGCAGCGTGTCGGCGCAGGCCGCCAGCAGTTCCCCTGCGGCGATGCGCCGGTCCCCGAAGGTCGGGTCGGGTTCGCGGCGGACGACCTCCACCCAACCGCCCCGCGCCGTGCGCACGGCTTCCTTCGCGGACGGCAGGTACTCGCGCGGTCCCGGCGCCCCCGCGCACCCGCCCAGGACGAGCGCCGCGGCCGCCGCCGCGAGGCTAGCGCGTCGCGCGGACATACCGGCTCCCCCAGAAGATCTCCTCCATGCCCGGCTCCACCGACTTGTAGGCCGGCGCCAGCCGGCGCAGCGAACCGGCGGGATCCGAGAGCAGCCGGCTCGCCGCCGCGAGGTCCGGGGCGCCGAGCCACTCCTGGCGCATCCACTCCAGGTACCAGCCGCGGGCCTCGAGGAACAGCTCCCAGTCGCCGTCGCCCGGCGGCAGTTCGTAGACGAGGCTGACCTCGTCGCCGGGCAGCGCCGCCAGGACGCGGGCGGGATCCCGCAGGATGTCCACCGTCTCGGGATCGTCGAACCCGTCGCGCAGCGCGGCCGACGGCGGCAGGCGGACCGCCTCGCGCGCCTCGCCCAGCGACGCCAGCGCGACCCAGTCCAGCCGCCAGTGCCCCTTGGTCAGCCGCAGGCGCACGCGCGAGGCGTCGCAGCCCGGCGGCAGGGGCAGCAGGTGGACGTTGAGCGCCAGCGGGCCCGGCTCGCCGACCTCGCCCACGGTGCGCCAGCCGCCGGCGCCGTCGGGGAGCTGGACTTCGATGAGACCCAGCTCCACGCTGGGATT
The DNA here is from genome assembly GCA_016719645.1 of bacterium. Lineage (GTDB taxonomy): Bacteria > Krumholzibacteriota > Krumholzibacteriia > LZORAL124-64-63 > LZORAL124-64-63 > PNOJ01. The sequence continues at coordinate 5,847 of JADJYS010000018.1, read as the reverse complement.
CAGCAGGCTGCGCGCGCCTCCCAGCCCGCCGCGCTCCAGCACCGCCAGGCAGGAGCCCGCCTCGGCGCCGAGCAGGGACAGGGAGTGGTAGAACAGGTAGGTGCTCATCAGGCTCTGCCGCGAGCGGACCACCAGGCCGAGGTCCCCCGCCGGCGGCGCCGCGAACCGCAGGTCGATCACCTCGCGGGTCGCGAGATCGAAGCTGTCGGCGAGGCTGGTCCGTTCGCGCGCGTCGGGCGCGCGCAGCAGCTCGGCGATGTCCCCCTCGGCGGCGAGGCCGGCGTCCGGCGCCGTCAGGGCGCCGACGGCGCGGAACCCGCCGGCGCCGTCGGCCAGGACGCGCTCGCCGGGACCGCGCGGCACCGCCAGCAGGTCGGCGTGCCGGACGGCGTGGGTCTCGAGCGCCTCGTTCTTCATCCGCAGGACCACGGCGCCGTCCTGCGGGCGCACGTGCCACAGGGCGTCGAGGTCGGTCGCCTCCAGCGTGGGGGTCACGCTGGCGGAGAATCCCTCGGCGACCAGATGGTCGTCGCCGTCGCCGCCGGCGTAGAAGGTGGGGCAGGAACCGAAGCAGGCCTTCGGGTTCAGGGCGCAGAGGAAGCCGACGACGCCGATGACGACGGTCATCACCGTCAGCGCGGCCCCGGAGCGCCCCGGCTCGAGGCGGTCCGTCTCGAACAGCACGAGGGAATCCAGGGGCGCGGTGAGGGGGCCCACGGCCAGCGTGTCGCGGTCGGCGCCCAGCAGCACGCCGTCCCCCTCGACGGTCCGCTGCCGGATCTGCCACGACTCGAAGACGATGACGCGCCCGTCGCGGTAGTGGGCCTTCAGCCAGGCGTCGTCGGCGTCGGGCCGGACCTCGGAAGCCGACGTCGTCGCGTGCCGGGAAAAGCTCGGGATCCGCGGCGCGCATCCCTCGACGACCATGACGGCGGCCAGCAGCAGCGCCAGGCCCGGAATCGTTTTCGCGCGCAAGGCCATGCGTCCCTCCCCTGGGTGGGGAGCCTACACCACCGGCGGTCCGGATGCACGCGGCGATGGCCCGGCGCTCAGCTCTCGGACAGGAATTTCTCGGCCAGCGCGACGCTGTCGGCCGGGCTCACCTTGAGCCGCTCGTCGAGGATGCGCCCGTCCTCGCCCACGATCCAGTGCGAGCGGATCACGCCCTGGTACTTCTTGCCGTACATGCTCTTCTCGCCCCAGGCGCCCCACTTCTCCAGCACCTTGTGCTCGGGATCGGACAGCAGGTCGAAGGCGAGGCCCTTCTGCTCCTTCCAGCGGGCCAGCGCCGCCGGCGCGTCGGGGCTGATCCCGAGGATCACGGCCCCGCGCTTCGCGAAGCGCGGCAGCGCCTCCGAGAAGCCACAGGCCTGCGCGGTGCAGCCCGAGGTGTTGGCCTTGGGAAGGCGAACAGGACCACCTTGCTGCCCAGGTGGTCGGACAGCTTGACCTTCTCGCCCCTCTGGTTCAGCAGCGTGAACGACGGGGCCTTGGTTCCGATCTTCGGCATGGAACATCCTCCCGGAAGGGGGTTGGTGCGCGCGCGGCGGTCAAGTTAAACGACCTGCCGTCAACGCGCGACCTGCCATCAACAGGCGACCCCGGCTTCCGCGAGGAAACCGGGGTCGGCGCCGACTCGCGGTCTCGGACCGGCTAGCTGGAAGTCTTCGCGGCCGCGGCCTTGGCCTCGGCGGTCTTCTGGTCGAGAGCGGCCTTCAGTGCGGCGGCGTCCTTGCCGCAGCAGCCCTTGCCGTCGGCGACGGCCTTGGCGCAGCAGGGGTGCATGGCTGCCATGGCGGTCTCGCGGGCGGACTTGTCCGCGGCGCAGGCGGCCTTCATCTCGGGGGTGCAGCCCTTGCCGCCGGCGGCGCAGGCGGCCTTCATCTCGGCGCTGCAGGCGGCCTGGGCGCCGCCGCAAGCCGACTTCTCGCCGTCGGCGGTCGCGTGCGCCGCACAGCCTTGTCGCCGGCGCAGCTGGCCTTGCAGCCCTCGCCGGCCTTCGTCGCGCACGCGGCCTTCTCGCCCGCGGCGGCCTTCTGCGCACAACCCGGTCCGCCGGCCTGCGCGCCGATCGCCACGAGCGCGACGACGGCCAGGGCGATGACCAGGAGCGTGGTCATTTTCTTCATGTCGGGGTCCTTTCCTCGGTGCCTCATCGGGTCATCCCTCGCGCCGCCCGGAACCGAAACGGGCTCCCGGCCGCGAGGAAGGAATGCATAGTTTACCTATATGCGATCTCCAGAGCAACAGTTCCCGCACGATCCGACATTTATCCGGATGATCATTGATTCTCAGATTGACGCCGGGATCCGGGGCTCAATCGAGACGATGCCGACCGGGCAATGGTCGGAGCCGTGGATGTCGTCGAGGATGGACGCGGGCCGCAGCCGCGGCGCAGCGAGGCGGAGATCAGGGCGTAGTCGATGCGCCACCCGATGTTGCGGGCGCGGGCGTCCACGCGCCAGGTCCACCAGGTGTAGTGTCCCCCGCCGGGTTCGAACTCGCGGAACGTGTCCACGAAGCCGGCGGTGATCAGGGCGTCGAAGCCGGCGCGCTCCTGGGGCGTGAAGCCCGCGTTGTTCACGTTCTGGCGCGGGTTGGCCAGGTCGATCTCGCGGTGGGCGACGTTGAAGTCGCCGCAGACCACGACCGGCTTCTCGCGCTCGAGACGCTGCAGGTAGGCCAGGAAGGCCGCGTCCCAGCGCATGCGGTCCTCCAGGCGCAGCAGGCCGCGCTGCGCGTTGGGGGTGTAGACCGAGACCACGAAGAAGTCGGGGAACTCCAGCGCGAGGGTGCGCCCCTCGTCGTCGAGGCCGGGCAGCACGCCGCCGCGCCGCACGTCCAGGGGATCGCTGCGCGTCAACACCGCCACGCCCGAGTAGCCGGGTTTCTGCGCCGGGTTCCAGAACTCCAGGTAACCCTCCAGCCCCACGGCCACCTGCTCAGGCATCGCCCGCGTCTCCTGCAGGCAGAGCACGTCGGGCGCCGCATGGGCGATCGATTCGCGCAGGCCCTTGCCCAGGGCCGCGCGCACGCCGTTGACGTTCCAGGAGACGATGCGCATGGGCCTCCCCGCTTGTGCCGGGCACGGATCTTCCAGTGGGATGCTCGGGAATGGTCCCGATGGCCTTCCCGTGGGGATCGAGAGGGAGCGAAAGGCGCCGGGGGTTCTTCCCGGATCCCGCGGTTCCTTCGCAAACCGAGCGAGGGCGATATGAACAATTGCAGAACGCTACGACAACTGCAGTTCGCGGCCGTGGCGATCCTGATCCTGCTGCCGGCAGGCTCGGCTCTCGCCAGCAACCTGACCGGCGTGATCACCGCGGAATACGTGGGCCAACGCGAGATCGGCGAGTGGTGCTACACCCTGGCCGTGACCTGGCAGAACGAACCGAACCGCGGCCTCAGCCACCTCAACCTGTCCCTGGGAGCGGGCACCGACTGCTCCGAGACCGAGATCAACGGCGGCGTGCTGTGGGACGACATCGCCGGCATGGTCATCAGTTCGGACTTCACGCGCGAGATCCTGTGCATGGCCTGGTACGAGCCCAACGGGGATCCCTCGCTGAACATCACCGAACCCCTGCTGAAGTTCGAGCCCCATCCCGGCTCGGTCCGGGGACCGGGTCCCACCGGCTGGGGCCGGCTCGTCTTCTACTCCGACAAGCCGCCCGCGCAGATCGTCACGCCGAACAGTTTCCTGAGCCAGAAGTTCGGCACGTACAGCAGTTTCGGCCAGGTGACGGGCGTGTTCCCGGCCCTGCCGTGCGATCCGGTCGCGTCGCAGGATTCGGCCTGGGGCGAAGTGAAGGCGCTCTACGGCGCCCGCTGAACTGCGAACTTCGGACGCGGCCTCGATCAGGCGCGCCGGGCGAGCACCTCCAGCTGGTAGAGGAGGTCGCGTCCGGCGCGCGGCATTCCCAGGCGATCGAGGCTGGCCAGCTTGTGCAGGCCGCTGCCCGCCAGCAGTTCCTCCCACTGGGAGGGCGTGTAGGTGCGCAGGTCGTAGACGTGGTCCCGGTGTTCTTCACGACCTGGGCGCTGCACCACCAGATGGCTGATCACCCGCTCGCGACGCGGACCGCGGGCGCCCGTTTCCGGCGGCAGGTAGTTCACGACCTGGGTCACGCGGATCCCGCCGCGCGACGCCGTCCACACGTCCTCGTCCGGCTCCTCCCCTTCCGGGCCGCGTCAGGCTGATCCCCACGACGTAGACGCCGCCGGGCCGCAGCAGCTTCGCCATCCCGTCCAGATGAGCCAGCGCCGCGGCGTCGTCCGGCAGGTGGCGGAAGGAATTGTCGGGCAGGTACGCGGCATCGACCGTTCCCGGCGGCAGCAGGCCGCCGCAGTCCGGCCATGTCGGCCACACGCGCCTCGGCGCGGTCGGTCAGGCCGCGCCGCCGCAGCCGGCGGCGGGCGTCGGCCACCATCGTCCCGCTCACGTCGAAACCGACGGCCCGTTGCCCGCGGGCCGCCCATCCCCGCAGGCAGCGCCCGGTACCGCAGGCCGGTTCCAGCCACAGGCGCGGGCCGGAAACGGGCGCGGCCCATTCTCCGACAACCGATTCCAGGACATCGAGTTCACCCTCCGTGCCGGGGGCGGCCAGGATGTCGTAGACGACCGGATCATCGTAGAAACCACCACCGAAATCGTTTGCTTGCTTCATCATAGGACCACGCTGCCAGCGATCTGCCGTCTTGTCAAATAGGTGTCGATTTGGATATACTCCATCATCGTAGGGTGTTTGCGCCAACCTCGAGATGCTCGCCCATCTCCTGAAGCGCCCTTCCGCATCCATATCCCGAGGGGGTCCCCTGATGCAACCCGTTGTTAGACGACTGCTGCTCGCGATCTGTGCGCTGCTGCTGGCGGCGCCGCTGGCCGCCAAGGACTACCTGGACAATCCGGAACTGAGCCTGGGCAGGACGGCGCCGCCGGCCGCGGCGACCCGGGACGACAACATCCTGGTCGAGGGCTTCGAGGCCACGACCTTCCCGCCCACGGCTGGGCCCGCCTGCACCTGAGCACGTCCTACACCTGGGCGCGCAGCACCGCGTCGCACAACACCGGCGTGGCGTGCGCCTACCAGCGCTACGGCCCGGCCAGCATCACGCAGAACGAGTGGCTGGTCACGCCCGCGCTGGACTTCTCGGCGCTGACCAACCCGAAGCTGGAATTCTACGAGGCTTCGCCCTACTGGGGCGACTACGGCGAGCACCACTACGTGATGGTCAGCACGACCAGCCAGACCGATCCCGCCCAGTTCGCCAGGTGCTGGCACTGGACTCCGTTGAACCACGCCATCAACGAGAACGCCTTCGGCGCCACGCCGGCCATGGTCAACCTGGCGGCCTTCGCGGGCCAGCCGTCGTCTACGTCGCCCTGCGGTACGTGGGCAGCGACGCCGACAACTGGTACGTCGACGACCTGCGGATCTACGAGCCGCCGCTGCACGACCTGGCGCTCACCGCCGTCACGCCCGACCTGCAGCAGTTCGACGCCGCGGAAACGCCGGCGCCCCAGGTGGCCGTCGTGAACATGGGCCGCAGCACCGAGGACTTCGCGGTCGTCCTCACGGTCACCGAGAACGACCTGCCGCACTCCCAGGAGACCGTGAACGTCACGGGCCTGGCCATGAACGACGAGACCGTCGTCGACTTCACCGGACTCGCGCTGTCGCCCGGGAAATACTACCGCCTCACCGCCGAGGTCGTCGTGGCCGAGGACTTCGTCCCGGGGAACAACGGCGGCTCCGCCATCATCGACACCTACACCGGGCCGCACACCCCGCTGGGGATGATGGACCACCAACGCCGGCTGCGACCCTGCGTCCAGGCGAACGTGGC
>JADJYS010000017.1 GCA_016719645.1 bacterium | reverse complement strand
ACCTCCACATCACCACGTCCGGCCCCATGCACGTGGTCCCGGTGCAGTCGCCCAGCCCGATGGCGCCCCATCAGCAGCGTGGCCACGGTGGGGCGCGGCTCAGACCGTCGTCCTCGCACCGTCTCCGTCCAGAGCCGGCAACCGGCCTACGTGGCCAGCGGCAGCGGAGGCCTGCAGATCATCAACATCGACGATCCTCTGCACCCCTTCGTGATCGGCACCGTGGACACCCCCGGTTTCGCCTCCGACGTCACCATCTCGGCCGACCGCGCCTACGTCGCCGACGGCGGCGAGGGGCTGCAGATCGTCGACATTTCGGCCTCCGCCACGCCGACGATCATCGGAACCGTCGACACCCGGCACCGCCCTGAACCTGGCGGTGGTCGACACCATCGCCTACGTGGCCGATGGCGACTCGGGCGTCCAACTGATCAACATCTCGGAGACCGCGCCGCCTGCGATCATTTCGGCGGTGGCAACCCCGGGGTACGCCCAGGGTGTGAAGCTGGCGGATGCCCTCTGCTACGTCGCTGACGGCGCCGGCGGCCTGGTGATCGTCGATGTGTCCGACCCCGACAACCCGGACATCATCGGCGGCACCCTGGGCAAGGCCCTGTCCGGCGCCATGAAAGTCGATGTCCGCGGCAATTATGCCTTCGTCACGGATGAAGCGGCGGGCCTGACGGTACTCGACATCAGCAACCCCGCATTTCCCGCCGAGCTCGGCAACACCGCCACCGAGGATGCGACGAAGGACCTTTTCCTGGCAGGCATCTTCGCCTTCGTCGCCGACAGCGGCAAAGGCGTCAAGATCATCAATGTCGCCGACCCCAACAGCCCCACCATCGTCGGCAACGCCCAGGTGCCCGCCACATCGCTGGGCGTCTTCGTCGACGGCGAGTTCGCCTATATCGCCGCCGGAACCGGCGGCCTGCAAATCTGCCCGACACAGTGCGGCTACGACGAATCGATCCTGGCCGACTTCGAGGTCCCGGCCGTGGAGGGGTTTTATCCGTTCACGACACAGTTCAACAACGCCTCGGTTGGCTACGGCATGAGCTACCTGTGGGACTTCGCAGACGGCACGACCAGCACCGAGGAAAGCCCGGCGCACACTTTCGCCCAGCCCGGCGCCTACAACGTGGTCCTGACCGCCACCAACGGCACGAACACCGGGACTAAGGCCATGGAGATCTCGGCGCTGACCGAACCCGCCGTCCTCACCGGGGTCAGCGACATCCCCGATGATCAGGGCAGACTGGTCTACATCTCCTTCTTCCGCAGCGGTTTCGACTCCGACGGCTTGGGCAAGGGCCTGGAGATGTACACGATCGAACGCCTGGACGGCGCAGACTGGGTAGCGGTCGCCACCACAGGCGCCTACCGTCGCTCCTACTACAAGGTGGTGGCCGGGACCCGGGGCGACGGCGCCGGCTGGAGCACCCAGTTCCGCGTCATCGCCCACATGGACGAAGGCAACTGGGCCAGCGCCCCGCTGGCGGGCTTCAGCCTCGACAACATCGCACCGGCCACACCCGCCAACGTGGCCTGGTTCGGTGCCGGCAGACTCGGGTGGGACCACGTCCCGGACAACGACTTCGCCTACTACAAGGTGTACGGCGCGTCCGCCGGCGACTTCGCCCTGGCCGTCTCGCTCGGCACCACCATCCAGAACCAGTACACCATCGCCGAGCCGGTCCACGCGTGGCACTTCGTCACGGCCGTGGATGACGCCGGCCTCGAGAGCGAACCGGCCGCCGCAGACGCCATCACCGGCGTGCCCGGCGCGCCGACGGCGGTCGAGCTCTATCCAGCGGCGCCGAACCCGTTCAACCCGGCCACAAACATCGCGTTCTACCTGCCTGCCGCAGGCGCCGCCCGCCTGACCGTGTACGATCTGCGGGGGCGTCAGGTGCGGGCGCTGGTGGACGACGATCTTCCGGCGGGCCGGCACAGCGCGGCATGGCGAGGAACCGACGATGCCGGCCAGCGGGTGGCCACGGAACCTACTTTTCCCGCCTCGAGGCGGGCGGCCAGACTCTGACGAGGCGACTGACCCTCGTCAAGTAGTCGCGGAATCGGCCGGAAAGGGGCCCCAGGCGCAGCCCGGGGCCCCTTTCGCATTGAGACCGTCCAGGCGCCATGATAGCCTCCGTCGCTGTGGCCCCCTCCCCGGCGCCAAGGAGTGAATTCCGTGCCTCCCGCCAACGGCCGACACGACGTCTTCATCAGCTACTCCAGCCAGGATCGCAAGACCGCTGCCCGCATCGCCGAAGGTCTGATCAGCCACGGCCTGAAGGTCTGGTGGGACCGCGACCTGCTGCCCGGGGAAGAATTCACCGACCGCATCGAGGAACTGTTGGACGCGTCGGCCTGCGTGGCCGTGCTGTGGTCGGCGCACAGCATCAAATCCCGATTCGTACGCAACGAGTCCGAACACGCCGCCCAGCGAGATAAGCTCGTTCCGGCGCTCATCGAGGCCGTGGAGATCCCCTTCCACGTCCGCAACATCCATACCCTGGATCTCATCAACTGGAAGGGCGATCCGAACGATGCCGCGTTCCTGAAGTTCGTGGACGGAGTGCGGCAACGCATCGATACCGAACACGTCCCGGGGTCCACAACTGTGCTGGCTGGCAGGGGCCGGAGCCGGCGGACCCGGGCTGCGGTCGCGGCCGGACTGGTGGCGGCAATGCTGTCGGCTGCGTGGTTCCTTGGCGGACGCACGATACCGGGCTTCGGGCCGGACGCTGAAGCGGAGCTGCCCGACCTGGCCCAGACCGCCTTGACGGGCGATGGCACCACCAATGCCTGCCGCATCTCGCCCGACGGTCGCCGCCTGCTGCTGGTACGCGCCGAACAGGGCGAGCACGCCTGCACTTGAAGGACATCGCCAGCGGCGCGGAGCGCGAGTTGGAACCCCGCAGGCAACAGGGCATCCGCTCGCCGCTGTTCTCGCCCGACGGCGACGTGGCCTACTACGCCATGGCCGGGCCGAAGTACAGCCTGGGCTACTACGGCGAGTACGACGTCTATCGGCTCAATCTGACCGAGGGCCGAACCCAACGCGTCCTCACCGGCATCATCGGGCGCCGTTTCGACTGTTCGCCCGACGGTCAGCGGCTGGCGTTCATGAGGTCCGCCGGCGACTCGGTACTGATACTCGTCGCCCACGTGAACGGCACCGAAGTGAGGCGCCTCGGTGCGCGGCCGCGTGACATCTCCGAACCGCCCTGCCTCGCCTTTTCCGCCGACGGCCTGCGGGTCTATACGACGGAACGCGACACGGCCGGCGGCAAGTTCGCGATCGTGGCCCACACGCTCGACGGCCACAGCACCGCACGCTTGGCCGGCGGACCCTGGCAGACCATCCTGGACCTGCAATCGGTCTCGGACGGCGGCCTGCTCGTGGTCGGCCAGCCGGCAGGCGAGGTGCTGGAGAGGCAGACCGATCTCTGGCTGCTACCCGCTGGCGCGGACCGTCCCCAGCGGCTGACTCGAGATCTCCACGACTACTTGGATGTCTCGGTCGATCGCAGCGGACGGCGACTGGCCGCAGCCTATGCCATGACGAAGCGTACGATCCGGGTCCTGGGCGTCGATCACCCCGACCGGTATACCGACATCTCCACGGACATCGTCAAGAACGGCAAGGTCACCTGGACGCGCGCCGGGCAGCTGCTGGTCACTCAGCGCTTCGGCAACCGCGTCGGTCTTGTCGTCATGAACTCCGACGGCCGCGAGCGCCACCAGATCCCGGTCGACGTGGACTATGTGGCTGACGTGGACATGTCGGATGACGGCCGGAGACTGGCCTATGCCGCTTGGGAGGGCACGGACTTCACGGTCTGGCTTGCCGCCGCCGACGGCACGTCGCCGCTGCCGGTGGCGGCACCGGAAGTCATCGACCAGTTCCCGCGGTTCGCACCCGATGGTTCGTGGCTCCTCTATGGAGAAAAGCCGGCTGCCGGAGGCTCATACATCTTGATGCGTCATGACCTGCGCAACCGCACGACCATCCCGCTGTCCGAGTGGCCGGGGATCTGGCCTGACATCTCGCCGGACGGCAGCCGCATCGCGGCCTACTTCAAGGATCCCGCCGGCGGCGCCTACCGATTGGGCCTGTTGCCCGCCGGCGGTGGCGTCCCCGAGCTGCTCGGCATCGACGGGGCTTTCTCGTTTCTGTGCTGGAACCCCCGGGGCACCGGGCTGACCTGCTACGTCCGCGAAGTCGGCACGCCCAACATCTGGGATGTGCCCCTCGACGGATCGCCGCCCCGTCGCCTGACGGACTTTCAGCCAGGTCACCTGAACATGCCGGATCTCGACTGGAACGCTGCAGGAGACTCCCTGGTCGTCGTGCTGGAGACGCCGGAGTTCAATGCCCTGATGCTCGAATCGACTCGCTGACCATCGACCGCCTGTCAGACGCCGACTCCATGCGGCCGTCCCTCCCGGAATACCCTTGGCGGCCGTCTTCTAATAACGAGTTGCCGGATCTCCAGGCAGGCCCGAACCGCCCCCCCAAGCTGACAGCCCCCATGAAGAAGCAGCCCCGGGCTCGCGCCCGGGGCCACTCCCAGATCATCCCTGACCGCTCTGCCTACTTCACGAGCAGCATCTTCCGCGTCACCACGTCCCCGGGCGTCTCCACCCGGTAGAAGTACACCCCGGAAGCCACGCGACCGCCGTTGCGGTTGCGCCCGTCCCACACCGCCTGGTGCGTGCCGGCCGGCAGGTCCTCGTCGAACAGGGTGCGCACGAGCGCACCGTCCACCGCGTAGATCCCCAGCCGCACCCGCGACGGGGCCGGCAGGTCCAGCCGGATCGTCGTGGACGGGTTGAACGGGTTCGGGAAGTTGTCGTAGACGCGGAACGCGAGCGGCGTCGGCGCCGGACCGTCGTCGTCGATGGCCGTCTGCGGCTGGGAGACCAGCAGGCGCTGGTCGCCGGGCACGTTCAGCATCAGGTGGTGGTAGCCGTCGGGCCACAGGATCTCGACGGAGTCGGCCGAGGCCGCCGCCCCGAGGCCGAACTCGAGGGTCAGCGAACCCTGCGACAGGAAGCCCGAGCCGCCGTCGACCTCGCGGATCATGCTCATGCCCCCCGCCACGACGCGCACGCGCGCGCCGATGGCGCAGGTGTTCATGTACGGCGAGGACAGGTCCAGCTGCAGCCAGTGGTTGCCCGTGGAGTCCGCCACGTCGTTGCGGAACAGCTTGTTGGTCACGCCCATCATGCTCGCCATGTAGAGGTCGAGGTCGCCGTCGCCGTCGTAGTCGGCCCAGGCGACGCCGTTGGTGCTCGAGTCGTCGGCGATGTTCAGGCCCAGGTGCGTGGGGGCCGCGTTGCTGAAGAGCCAGCCCACGGCGTTGCCCTCGTCCGGGCCGTCGTTGCGGAACATGCGGTTGGGCGCCGGGTCGCCGTTGGCGTTCCAGTGGTTGCCCATGTAGAGGTCCAGGTCGCCGTCGTTGTCGTAGTCGGCCCAGGCGATGCCGGAGCCGTAGAGACCGTCGTCGAGGCCGATGTCGTACAGCGGCGCGATGTTCGTGAACTGGATCGCCGGCTCGGCCTTCTCGGTGGCGTTGTCGCCGGCGTCGTACGCGCGGCGGCCCAGCTTGCCCGTCGTCACGCCCGTCGAGACGTTGTGGTACAGGAAGTTGGGGCCGTCGTTGCTGACGTAGAGGTCCAGCAGGCCGTCGTTGTCGAAGTCGCCCCAGGTGCAGCCCAGGCCGCTGCCGGTGTCGGTCATGCCGACCTCGGCGGCGATGTCGGTGAACAGCCACTCGCCGGCGTTGCGGGGTCCTCCCCGTCGTTGCGGAAGAGCCGGTCGGGCTGGCTGTTGTAGTTGGCGAGGTAGAGGTCGGGGTCGCCGTCGTTGTCGTAGTCGCCCCAGGCGCAGCCCATGGTGTAGCTGCCGTCGCCGATGCCGGTGCTGTCGGCGGGGGCCACGTTGGTGAACACCCAGAGGGCGAGCGTCTCGGGATTCAGGCCGTCGTTCCGGTAGAGGCGGTTCGCGCCGTTGTTGCAGAGGTAGAGGTCCAGGTCGCCGTCCTGGTCGTAATCGGCCCAGGCGCAGCTGCGGCCGCTGCCGCCGTCGTTGGTGCCGGTCTCCAGGCCGATCTCGGCGAAGACGCCGGCGCCGTCGTTGCGGTACAGGCGGTTGGGCGCCGGCGTGCCCTCGCTGACCTGCATGTAGGTCTGGTAGAGGTCCAGGTCGCCGTCGCCGTCGAAGTCGCCCCAGGCCACGCCCTGGCCGTAGCCCGGGGTGGTCATCGGGGGCACCGAGACGTCGGCGAACAGCCAGCTGTCGTACTCGCCGGGGTCGGCCCCGTCGTTGCGGAACAGGTGGCTCGTGGCGTCGGCCGAGTTCTGGTAGACGATGCGGTTGGTGATGTAGAGGTCGTGGTCGCCGTCCCGGTCGTAGTCGCCCCAGGCCACGCCGCGGCTGTTGCCGTTGTTGCCGACGCCGCTGCCGTCCGCGGGCGAGACCAGCACCCACTGCGGCTGGGTCACGAGCACGGACTGGTCCCAACCGGCGGGCGCGGGTTCCTCGTTGCCCGCGCTGTCGGCGGACGTCGTGTAGAAGTAGTACATCCCGAGGCTGTCCGGCAGGTCGAAGAAGAACGGCGAGCCGTCGGTCGTCGAACCGAACAGCGTGAACGGGCCCTGATCGTCGCCGTGGCGGTACCAGAGGTCGACGCGCGCGACGCCGCTCACGGCGTCGGCGGCCGTGGCGGTCACGTCGAAGGGCAGGCCCTGGAAGGCGAGGACCACGGGGTCGACCGCCGAGGCCGGCGGGCTGGCGTCCTGCCGCGTGGTGACGGTGTTGGACCACAGCGAGACCAGCAGGGCGGCGTCGCGGGAGCGGACCCGGTAGAAGCCGGTGAAGCCGTCGGCCAGGCCCGTGAAGACGTGCGAGGTCCCGGCGATCCAGCCGCTGTCGGCCAGCACCTGCGTGAAGGCGGCGTCGGCGGCCAGCTCGGCCTGGTAGGTCACCGGCGCCTCGCCAGTGACGGGGTCCCAGGCCAGCGCGAGCGAGTCCCCGGCGGTGATCGCCGGCAGCGCGGCCAGCACCGGGCGTCCGGGCCCGCTCTCGATCACTTCGAGCCGCTGATCGGCCGGCACGTTGGTGAGGTTCTGCTCGATCCCGGAGGGCCAGCGGATCAGGACCGAATCGGCCACGGCCGCGGCGCCCAGGCCGAACTCGACGGTCAGCGAGTTCTGCGACAGGAAGCCGGTGATGCCCTCGACCTCGCGGATCATCGACGTCCCGCCCACGACGCAGCGCACGCGCGCGCCGATCGCCGAGGTGTTCGCCGACATCGACACGAGGTCCAGCTGCAGCCAGTGGTTGGTCTGCGCGTCGGGCACGTCGTTGCGGAACAGGAAGTTCGGCGTACCGGACATGTTGCACAGGTAGATGTCCAGGTCGCCGTCGTTGTCGTAGTCGGCCCAGGCGGTGGCCGTGGTGTTCTCGCCGGCGCCGATGCCGGCGCCGCCGGCCGGGGCCACGTCGGTGAAGACCCAGCGGCCGGGGTTCAGCGGGTCCTCGCCGTCGTTGCGGAACAGGTGGTTGGGGACCCAGTCGCTCGCGGCGTCGGTCCAGTGGTTGCCGACGTAGAGGTCCAGGTCGCCGTCGTTGTCGTAGTCGGCCCAGCCGGTGCCGGCGGTGTAGGCGGGGTCGCCGAGGCCGGCGCCGCTGACCGCGGTGACGTCCTCGAAGTGGTCGACGCCCGGCACGCGGTGGAAGAGGCGGTTGGGGCCGTCGTTGGCCAGGTAGAAGTCGAGCCAGCCGTCGTTGTCGTAATCGCCCCAGCTGGCGTTCATCCCGTCGGCGGTATCCTCGATGCCCATGAGCGCGGCCACGTTGGTGAAGACCCACTGGCCGGGGTTCAGGGGGTCCTCGCCGTCGTTGCGGAACAGGCGGTCGGGCCCGTTGGCGTAGTTGGCGAGGTGGAGGTCCGGGTCGCCGTCGTTGTCGTAGTCGATCCACGAGCAGCCCATGGTGTACATGTCGTCGCCGACGCCGGTGCCGTCGGTCGGCGCGATGTTGACGAACAGCCACTGGCCCGGGTTGAGCGGGTCCTCGCCGTCGTTGCGCCACAGGTAGTTGGGGCCGTCGTTGCAGAGGTACAGGTCGAGGTCGCCGTCGAGGTCGAAGTCGACCCAGGTCGCCCCGCGCCCGCTGCCGGCGGGGTCCGTGGTGCCGGTCTGCGGCGCGATGTCCGTGAACGACCCGTTCCCGTTGTTGCGCCAGAGGTGGTTGGGCGCCGGGGTGCCGACGGCCATGTTGGCCTGGTACACGTCCAGGTCGCCGTCGCCGTCGAAGTCGCCCCAGGAGACGCCCTGCCCGTAGGCCCGGTCGGCCATGGCGCCGGTGGTGACGTCCTGGAAGAGCCAGGAGTCGGGGTCGCCCAGGTCGGGGCCGAGGTTGTGGAAGAGGTGGTCGGTGTCGTCGTTGGGCAGGAACCAGACCGGCCGGTTCGTGATGAACAGGTCGTAGAGGCCGTCGCCGTCGTAGTCGCCCCAGGCGGCGCCGCGGCCGTTGCCGTTGTTGCCCACGCCCGAACCGTCGGCCGGGGCGACGTTGACCCAGTGCGCCGGCTCGACGACGACCGTCTCGTCGGGCATGACCGGCGCGTCTTCCACGTTGCCGATGTTGTCGACGGCCACCGTGTGCAGCTCGTAGGTCGCCGGGCCCTCGGGGCTGGTGAAGACGAAGGGCTGCCCGTCGGTCCGGGTGCCGAAGAGCGTCCACGGGGCCGGGTCCACGCGGTAGAAGAGGTCGACCGAGGCCACGCCGCTGCCGGTGTCCGTGGCCAGGTACGCCACGCTGAACGGCACGTTCTGCTGCGGGCTCACGACGTTGTTGAGCGACGAGACGGGCGGCGCGTCGTCCTGGAGCGAGCCCACCGAGCCCGACCAGCGCGAGGCGATGCCGCCTGCGTCGCGCGCGCGGACCCGGTAGCGGACGACCTGGCCGTCGGTCAGACCGGTGAACATATGCGAGAGGCCGGCGATCCAGCCCGAGTCGCCCACCAGCGTGGCGAACCCGGTGTCCAGGGCGGCCTGCACGCGGTACGCGACGGCGCCGCTGCCGGACTCGTCGCTCCAGGATACGGTGTTGGTCGTGCCGGAGGTGTAGGCCGGTTCGGCGACCATGACCGGGGAGTCCGGGCCTGGTTCCACGACTTCGAGCAGCTGGCTGGCCGTGACGGAGCCCAGCTGCTGGACCACGCCCGAGGGCCAGCGCACGGTCACCGAGTCGATCACGGCGCTCAGGCCCAGGCCGAACTCCGCGCGCAGGCTGTTCTGGCCGTGGTAGCCCTCGCCGCCGTTGATCTCGCGGACCTGCGTGTGGGTGCCGGTGACCACGCGCACGCGGGCGCCGACGGCCGAGGCGTTCGAGAGGCGCCCGGCGAGGTCGAGGTGCAGGTAGTCGGCGCCGGTGGCCAGGTCGTTGCGGACGAGCTTGTTGGGATGGTCCGCGTTCCAGTTGACGAAGTACATGTCCAGGTCGCCGTCGGCGTCGTAGTCGGCCCAACCGGCCGAGGAGCCCAGGCCGAGGTCGTTGGCCAGCAGGACGTCGGCGACGTCCACAAACAGCCAGCCGTTCGGGTTGAGGCCGTCGGGGCCGTCGTTGCGGTACAGGCGGCTGTTCTGCGTCACGATCCCGTTGTCGTAGTTCGTGACCCAGAGGTCCAGGTCGGCGTCGTTGTCGTAGTCCACCCAGCAGCAGTGGCGGCCGTTGCCGGCGTCGGCGACGCCCGCCGCGACGCCGATCGACAGGAAGACGCCGCCGTCGTTGCGGTAGAGGCGGTTCGCGGTGCCGTAGTTGGTGAGGTAGAGGTCGTGGTCGCCGTCGTTGTCGAAGTCGCCCCAGGCCGCGCCGCGGCTGGGCCCGGTGTGCGTGAGGCCGGCGGCCGCGGTCACGTTCACGAAGACGCGGTCCGGGTCGTCGGGATCGCCGGGGGTCTGGGGATCGTTGCGCAGGAACTGGCTCGGGCCGTTGTAGTTGGCGATGAAGAGGTCCTGGTCGCCGTCCCGGTCGTAGTCGGCCCAGGCCACGCCCTGGCTGTCGTAGACGCTCGTGGTGCCGGTGGCGGCCGTCACGTCGGTGAACGTGGTGAAGCCGGGAGCCTGGGGGTCGGCGCCGTCGTTGCGCAGCAGGTAGTTGCTGATCGCGTCGCACATGTACAGGTCGAGGTCGCCGTCGTTGTCGTAGTCCACCCAGGCCGAGGAGTGGGTGGCCCGGGTCGAGCCGAGCACCAGCGAGTTGGTGACGTCCACGAAGGCGCGGTTGGGGTCGTCCGGCTGTCCGGGATTGACCGGGTCGTTGCGGAAGAGGTGGTTCGCGCCCTGCGTGTTCGCGAGGTAGAGGTCGGGGTCCCCGTCGTTGTCGTAGTCGCCCCAGACGCCCACGCTCGAGACCTGGCTGCTGCCGATGCCGGTCCCGTTGACCGGCGCCACGTTCGCCCACAGCCACTGGCCGGGATTGCCCGGGTCCTCGCCGCCGTTGCGGAACAGCTTGTTGACGCCGTTGTTCGCCAGGTAGATGTCCAGGTCGCCGTCCAGGTCGAAGTCGGCCCAGGACACGCCGTGGCTGGGCGTCGCGTCCGCCAGGGCGGGCGTGCTCGCGTCCGACCACTGCGCCGCGGCGGGCCCGGCAGCGAGAACCCACAGCAGGAGCAGGCAGGAAACAGCGCCGGCACGCGGCGCGAACCTCGGCAACGTGAACATCTTGGATGTCCTTTCCCCAGACAGATAAACGTTGGGCGACCACCGCACCCGCGGGATCGTCCGGGCAACGTCGCACAATTCTACACCAAATCTGACCTAATATCAATTATCGGCAGGCGGGGAGCGAACTTGAGTCCCGGAATCCCCGGGACCCAAGCTTGCCGAGTCCCTTATCAATACCCCAAATCCATCCCTAACGCCACCAGATGTGTCCCTACCCGATGTTCGGCATCATCGGTACCCGAAGATCTCGGTCCAGATGATCAGGACGATCAGACTCAACCCGATCCCCAGCGCCGTGAAGCCGAACACCTTGAGCGCCTTGACCATGTTCGGCGTCAGGGGGTCGACCAGGTGCTTCTCCAGCTCGCCGGACTCGACCAGCTCGCGGTACTCGCGGGGCCGGTCGGCCTTGAACTCCTCCACCGACATCCGGCCGGTGAAGATGACCGGGTCCATCGGGAAGCGGTCGGGCCGGAAATGCGTGTTGAAGAAGTGCACCGTGAAGATGAAGCCGGTCGCCAGCAACGCCTCGTCCGAGTGGATGATGGTCGCCACGTTGACGAACCAGCCCGGCAGCACGCGGGTGAACACCTCGGGGAACCAGAGGATCAGGCCCGACAGGCCGATCATGCCCACGCCCCAGAACACCGCGAAGTAGTCGAACTTCTCCCAGTACGTCCAGCGGCCGTACTCCGGGCGCGGCCCCAGGCCGACGAACCAGCGGATCGTCTGCACGAACTCCACGCCGTCGCGCTTCTTGGGCAGCATCGAGTCGGGGCCGGTCAGGAAGCCCGCCCAGCCCAGGCCCGACTGCTTCTTCTGCCAGATGATGTCGATGATGTGGCGCGTGAAGTAGAAGAACGTGATCAGCGCGCACAGGCGGTGGATCACGCCGGTGCCCTGGAACCCGCCCAGGGCGTGGGAGATCCACTGCGCCCACCCGAAGTAGGAGAACTTCAGGGTCATGCCGGTGACGGCCAGCCCCAGGAAGCTGACGATCACCAGGATGTGCAGGTAGCGCGGCAGACGCTTGAAGCGGCGGAACTGCTTCTCGCCCGGCCGCTGGTCGCGGCGCAGCTGTCGCGAGTGCTTCAGGGCCATGATCGAGCGCGGCAGCCACAGCAGCGTGTGGATGCCGAAGAAGGCGAAGGTGCCCACCAGCAGCGACGTCATGAACAGCCACGTGTAGTGGATGAACGGGTACTTGTCCTTGTCGTGGTGCGTGGCGTGCGTCAGGTAGCCGGCGAAGCGGCGGTGCGACTCGGGGTGGCACTGGGCGCAGGTGGCCACGATGTTGTCGCGCGAGAGCGTCGAGGCCGGGTCGTCCGGCGGCAGGATGCCGTGGGAGCCGTGGCAGTCCTGGCACTTGGCCGTCTCGGTGTAGCCCAGCTTGACGACCTTGCCGTGGAAGGTCTCGAAGTAGGACTCCGTGACCTCCTGGTGGCAGTGGCCGCAGGTGGTGACGATCTCGTGCATGAAGCCCCGGGCGTCGGTCTCGGTGATCTCGTGCGAGGAGTGGCAGTCGTTGCACATCGGCAGCAGGACGCCGTCGCGCTCCTGCCCCGTGAAGTGGATGCTGTTGCGGAAGGTCTCGAAGATGCCCTCGTGGCAGCGGGCGCAGGTGCCCACGATCCGGCTGCGGTTGATGGTCGAGCGCACGTCGGTCTGCGGCAGGACGTGGTGCGCCGTGTGGCAGTCGGTGCAGGTCGCCGAGACGACCAGGCCGCTCTGCTGGATGGCCCGCCCGTGCACGCTCTCGGCGTAGTTCTCCACCATGCCCTTGTCGCGGCCGGTGTAGCGGACGTCGGCCTTGCCGCCGGCCCCGTGGCACTCCGCGCACAGCGTGGCGACGTTGCTGACGTACGTGGGCGAGCGGGGATCGAGGTGCAGCCGGGTACCGTGCGTGCCGTGGCAGGTACGGCACTGGGGCGCGTCGGGGTCGCCGCGCGCCAGCAGCGTGCCGTGGGTGCTCTCGGCGTAGAGGGCCACCTGCTCGGCGTGGCAGATGGAGCAGTCGACCCGGCCGCCGACCGTGGCGCAGGCCCGCTCGGGGTGGTTCGGCGTGGTGCCGGTGTGGCACTGGGCGCAGGACACCTTGCGGTGCGCCGAGCCGCCGGCCTCGGCGGCGTCGACGAAGAGGGAGACCGTCTCGCCCCCGCGCACCGTCGTCAGGTCCCGCCGGCCGTGGCAGGCCAGGCACTCGCCGTCCGAGACGCCCTCCTGGTAGCTGACGCGCCGCACGCGGTGGGGCTGGTGGCACTCGACGCAGGCCGGGACCTTGTGGGGCTCCTTCTCCCACAGCGCGCCCTCGATCACCTTCTGGTGGACCTGCTCGATGCGCCCGTGGCACTGCTGGCAGGTGGCCGCCACGCGCTCGCGCGAGATCGACGACTTGGGGTCGGTGTGGGGGCGCACGTCGTGGGCGGTGTGGCAGTCGATGCAGACCGCGGAGATGGTCAGGCCGCGCTTGAACAGGCCCTCGCCGTGGATGCTCTGGGAGTAGTGGGTCAGGATGCTGTCCTGCGGGATGTCGTACATCCGCGCGACCGGGGTGCCCTCCTTGTGGCAGCCGCCGCACATCAGCGGGATGTTGAAGCGGTTCACCCGGGAGGTCGGCTCCGCCGGCGGCAGGATGTCGTGGGCGCCGTGGCAGTCGGCGCAGCTCGGCGCGTTCGGGTCCCCGGCGGCCACCCGCCGCCCGTGCAGGCTGCCGGCGTAGATCGCCGCGACATCGTCGTGGCACGTGGCGCAATCCACCGGCGCGAGCCGGGACTCGTGCTCGCCCTCGACGCCGGCCAGGTCCGCGTGGCAGTCGACGCAGGCCAGCCCCCCGCGGCCGTGCACCGAGCCCTCGAAGACCGCCTTGGCGACGAAGAGGGAGACGACGCTGCCGCCGCGGTTCTTGGTGAGCGTCTGGTCGTCGTGGCAGATCAGGCAATCGTCGACCGACTGGGCCGCGGCGGCGCCGGCGGCCGACGCCAGGAGCCAGGCCGCCGCCGCGAACAAGCGCAGGCGTCGGGCGGGCGGGGGCGGGTTCGTCATGGCGGGCACTCCCGGCTGCGACTCTGGAAACGGTTTCGAATCAGTGATATCAAAGGTGGCGCGGGATCACCCTGCTGTCAATAGGTTGTTCCCCCCGGATCTCCTGCGGAGATAGGTACTTGCGGACGTCGAACTTGAGACGGATATTCGTTTCCGCGCCACGATCCCGGGCGCCCCGGTCCTCGCCCCAGCCCGGACATGGAAGGTCATGAACAGGGTCCTGCCGGCCATCTCGCTGCTGCTGCTGCTCGTCGCGGCGCCGGGCCTCGCCCGCGCCGACGAGGAGCCCCGCTACTATTTCTACCACGGGCTGGATTACGGCACCGACTCGCTCATCCACCCCCTGCGCCTGGTCGTCAACGGCGGCTGGGGGATCATGCAGCTGTCGAGCCGCGACAACCACCCCCTGGACATCGACTACCGGCAGGGCTGGAAGAACGTCTGGAAGAACCTGGCCGATCCCGGCGGCGCCATCCAGGCGGAGGGCTGGTGGGACTTCCTGCAGCGCGAGGTCATCCCGATCAGCTTCAACAGCGGCAAGGCCCACTACTGGCCGAACTACACGCAGCACCTGCTCGGCGGCGGCATGAGCTACCGCATGATCACCGAGTGGTACCGCGCCCACGGCTACGAGCACGCCTCCACCTGGAGCGGCGCCACGCTGATGTCCTACCACCTGCTGAACGAGGTGGTCGAGAACGACGACTACGACGGCTGGACCACCGACCCCGTCGCCGACGTCCTGCTGTTCGACCCGGCCAGCATCATCCTGTTCAGCCACGAGGGCGTCTGCCGCTTCTTCGGCGACACCCTGCACATGAGCGACTGGTCCTACCAGCCGATGGTCGACCCCTGGCACGAGACGCTCGTCAACAACGGGCAGAACTTCGCCATGAAGCTCGACCTGCCGTTCTGGGAGCGCTGGAGCCTGTTCTACCACTACGGCACGCACGGCGAGCTCGGCCTGTCGCGCACCTGGGACGACGGCCGCAGCCTGTCCGTCGGCGCCGGCATGAAGGCCGACGTCCTGATCGACATCACCCAGTACCACAAGGGCGCCGAGCTGGCGGCCACCGCCGGCGTCTTCTACGACCGCCACAATTCTCTGCTGGCTTCGGTGCTCTGGGCCCGCTCGAAGGACTACAAGCTGCGGGTGAACCTCTACCCCGGCCTGTTCGAGGTCTGCGGCCTGCGGCCCGGCCTCGCCTTCAATCTCAACCGCAACGACAGCTTCGCGATGGGCGTCAACCTGGCCTCGCTGGGACTCCCCTTCGGCATCGCCGCCGGCCGGGAGCCCACCACCTCGAAGTGACAGCTAGGCGGGAAGGGCCGTCCCCGGGCGCCGCTGCAGCGTGAGCGAGAACTCGCTGCCCTGGCCCGGTGTGGAGCGCACGCCCACCTCGCCCCCGTGGAACAGCGCGATGTGCTTGACGATGGCCAGCCCCAGCCCGGTGCCGCCCTCCTGGCGGCTGCGGGCCCGGTCCACGCGGTAGAAGCGCTCGAAGAGGCGCGGCAGGTGCCGGGCCTCGATGCCGCGGCCGTCGTCGGTCACGGCGATGCGCACCGCTTCGCCCTGCTCGCCCGCCGAGACCGTGACCAGCGTGCCGGCGTCGTTGTACTTGACGGCGTTCTCGATGAGGTTGACCAGGGCCTGTTCCAGCAGCGGCGGGTCCAGGTGGGCGCGCAGGGCCGGGTCGCAGGCCAGTTCCAGCCGGACGCCGCGCGCGTCGGCGTGGGGCTGGCAGGTCTGGACGGCGGCGGCCAGGACGCCGGCCAGCGGGTAGACCCCCATCTCGCGGCTGGTCTGCCCGGTCCCCTGCTCGAGGCGCGACAGGCAGAGCAGGTCCTCGATGATCGCCTGCAGCCGGTCGGCCTGGCGGGCCACGATGTCCAGGAAGCGCCGCGCGTCGGCGGGATTCTCCAGCGCGCCGTCGCGCAGGGTCTCCACGAAGCCCTTGATCGAGGTGACGGGCGTCTTGAGTTCGTGGGACACGTTGGCCACGAACTCCTGGCGCACGTTCTCCAGCTGGCGCATGCGGGTCACGTCGTGCATGACGATCAGCGTGCGCGGCGGCTCGCCCGTCCGTTCCAGCCGCACCCCGTGCACGCGCAGGTGGATCGTCCCGCCTTCCGCATCCGGCAGCTCCAGGTCGGTCTCGCAGGCCGCGGCCGCCGCCTCGCCGGCCGCGCGCTCGATGAAGCGCTGCAGCGCGGCGTGGCGCAGCGCCTCGGGCACGCTGCGGCCGACGGCCCCCTCCCACGGCACGCCCAGCAGGTCGGCGCCGGCCCGGTTCAGGCCGGCGATGCGCTGGCGGGCGTCGATCAGCAGGACCCCCTCGACCATGCCGGCGAACACCGCCTCGAGCTCGTCGCGCTGGCGCTCCGCCGTGCGGATGCGCTCCCCGAGCTGGGCGGCCATGGCGCCCATGGCCCCGGCCAGCTGGGCGAATTCGCGGGTCGCCGCCGGCGACGGGCGGTGGTCGAGATCCCCGGCCGCGAGCCGGTCCGCGCTGCGCCGCAGCTGCTCCAGGGGCCGGCTCAGGCGGCGGCTGATGCCGAGGCTGACCACAGCCGCCAGCGACGCCACCGCCAGGGCGCTCAGCGCGATCCGGCCCCGGATGGCGGCCAGCTCGGTGTCGACGAAGGCCGAGGACACCGCCAGGCGCAGCACGACGGCCGACCCGTCGCCGAAGGTCGCGGGCACCGCGTGGTAGATGAGTTCGTGCCCCAAGCTGCGGCTTTCGCGGACCACCGCCCCGGTGCGGCCGGCGAGCGCCGCCCTCACCTCCTCGCGGTCGGCGTGGTTCTCCAGCGTGGCCGACTCCCCCTCCGAATCCCCGAGCACGACGCCGTCGGGCGCGATGATCGTGAGCCGGAAGCCCAGGCGCCGGGCCAGGTCCCGGCACGCCGCGTCGCGCGCGCCCGGCGGCGCGGCGGACGGGAACCAGGCATCGATGTCGGGGGAGATCGCGGCGGCGGCGCGCCGCATCTCCGCGGCGGCGCGGTCCCGGTAGGAGCTGCGCACCACGTGCGCGGTCAGGGCGGAGACGGCGAGCAGCGACAGGGCGGTGATCGCCACGAAGGCGGGGAAGAGCTGCCAGAACAAGCGCCGACGTCCCATGCCACCCCCGCGCCGCGCCGCGCCGGCGCCCTATTCGGCGAACCGGTAGCCGACGCCGCGCACCGTTTCCACGAGGTCGCCCCGCTCAGCGAGCTTGCGGCGCAGCGAGGCGATCTGCACGTCGATGGAGCGGTCCAGGACCGGGTGGTCCTCCCCGTGCACCCCGCGCACGATCTGCCGCCGCGTGAAGACCCAGCCGGGCCGCCGCGCCAGGAACTGCAGGATGCCGAACTCCGTGGAGGAAAGCTCGACCTTGTTCCCGGCCACGGTCACCTCGTGCCGGCCGGGATGGATCACCAGGTCGTCGATCTCGATCACGTCCTGCGCGGCCGGCACGGTCCGCGCCGCCCGCCTCAGCACCGCCCCGACCCGCGCCGCGAGCACCTTGGTGCTGAAGGGCTTGGTGATGTAGTCGTCGGCGCCGAGCTCCAGGCCGGCCACGATGTCGGCCTCCTCGCCCCGGGCCGTCAGCATGATCACCGGGATGGAGCGCGTCGCCTCGTCCTGCTTGAGCCGCCGGCAGACCTCCCTGCCGTCCAGGCCGGGGAGCATGAGGTCCAGCAGGATCAGCGCCGGCCGCGCCCCGCGGACCGCCGCCAGCCCCTTCTCGCCCGTCTCGGCGGCCACCACGACGTGGCCCTCCCGCTCCAGGGTGTAACGGACGAGTTCCTGGATGTCCTCCTCGTCCTCGACGATCAGGATCGTGTCCTTGGCCATGCCGTCACCTCCCGGCGCCCATGATAGGCAGCGGAGCCCTCCCCGTCTGTGAAATCTTGATGAAATCGGCCCGGGCCCAACCCGGGGTGGACAGACGGGCGCCGGGAGCGCAAATTTAGGGCGGTGCGAATCGGCGGTTTTCCCCAGAGGAGAGAACGATGACGACGGCCGTGC
>JADJYS010000016.1 GCA_016719645.1 bacterium | reverse complement strand
CCCCGTCACGGTGCGGCCCAGGTCCGGACGAGGTCAGCAACGCCAGACCCAGCGGCGCGAGCCCCAGCCCGGCCCGGACCGGCCGGCCGGGACTTTCTCGCCGTGGACCGGAACACCAGCACCGGCACCAGCACCACGCTCAGGGCCGTCAGGAAGGCGCTGTTGTCGGCGGCGCTGGTGGTGTCAACCCGGCGGTCTGGGTCGTGCCAGCCCGGTAGCGTGAGGGGTTCCCGTCAAATCCCCGGCGCAGGGTCGACGGGTCATTAAGCTGCGGTAGCTGCGCCGGCGCACCTCCGGCGTCTCGCCGCGCAACAGCCAGGGCCAGACGGCCAGCAGCAACAGCGTCGCCGCCGTGAAGCGCACGGCGACGAACAGCACGGGCGAGGCGTGGTGCGTCGCCGTCTTGATCGCGGCGAACGAGACGCCCCAGCAGACGGTCACCGCCAGCAGCATCAGGTCAGCGAAGCGGGTGGGCGAGCGCGCGTAGAACACCTCAGGCACACCGCGGTGCAGGGGTAGGCGCGGCGTCCAGGGCGCGCCTGGCCGCCGCGGCCCCGTGCTCGATGGTTTCGTGGAGGAGCCGGAAGTCCTCGATGTTGACCTCGGGCATCGGCGGCGCGATCAGCAGGTCCGGCGGCTGGTCGGCCAGCTGCCGGCGGCAGACCTCGGTCTGCAGGATGTCGACCGCCTTGAGCAGGATGTCCGCGGCCCGGTAGCCCGCGGCGGCGGTGAGCGCCTCCCAGAACCGGTTCCAGTCGAGGGTGTTGGTCGTCTGGCTGGGCACCACGGGCCGGTTCAGCGGCGGCTGGAAGTCGCAGGCCACGACGTAGTCCACCATGCCGGGCGGCAGGCAGATCACCGGTACGGTGCACTTCAGGCCGCCGTCCACCAGGTGCCGCCCGTCGCGTTCCACCGGGACGAAGGCGCCCGGGAAGGCGCACGTCGCCCGCACCGCCGACACGAGGTCGCCGCTGTCGAGTCGGACCAGTTCGCCGGTGTCGATGTCGGTGGCCGTGCAAATCAAAGGGAAATCCAGGTCTTCGAAGCGGGCCGGCAGGTGGTCCGACAGCCAACGCTGGAAGCGCTGGCCCCGCAGGATGCCGCCGGGTCCCGCGAAGTCCACGACCTCGCGCCATCGCGTGCCCGTGGCCAGGGCCTTCAATTCGTCCACGGTGAAGCCCGCCGCCCAGAAGGCGCCGATCAGCGCGCCCATCCGGTGCCGGCCACCGCGACGTGCTTCAGGCCCGCCCCGCAACAAGTCAGGATGCCGATGGCGGCCACGCCGCCCGCGCCGCCGCCGACCAGCACGACGCCGACGCCCCCGATCGTCGGGAAAGCGTTCCATCTCCGCCTCTCTCCCCTTCGCCGGGCTCCTGGTCGGGATCGAGATCCAGCAGGGGATCGCCCAGCGCCAGGATGCGGCCCGCTTCGACGTGGATGCGCGCGACGCGCCCGCCGCGGGGCGCCGCGACTTCGGTTTCCATCTTCATCGCCTCGAGGATGACCAGCGGCTGTCCCGCCGTCACGACGTCTCCCTCGGCCACCAGCAGCTTGACGACTCTGCCCGGCAGCTGCGCCGCAGGTGCAGACCCGCGTCAGCGGAGTCGTCCGTCGGGTCGTCGCGATCCTCATCGGCCAGCCGCAGCACCCGGACCCGCCGTCGACGACGACGTGGCGTTCGACGCCGCTGACGGCGACGTGCGCGCGGCGCTGCGCGCCGTCGAGCGCGAAGCCGACGACGTCGTCTGGACGCTCACCGCCGCGACGTCCAGTTCGCGTCCGTCGACCGCGACGCGCCAGACGCCTCCGCTCTCCCGGACCGTGACCTCGCGGCGTCCCTGCGGCGTGCGGAATTCCAGGTGCATGGTCAGTCCAGTCCCTTCAGCCGGAAGCGGCCGATCGCCGGCACGGTCGGAGCGACGCGGGGCGCGGTGCGGGGCGCGACGTCCGCGGCGGCCCCGCGGGCCGCCTCGTGGAGCGCGGCGGCGACCAGAGCTGCCGTCTCGTCGGCTGCGTCGCCGGATACGGACTCGCCCGGCAGATGTTGCTGCAGGAAACCCGTGTGCGTGTCCCCCGCGGCGAACGCCGGGTGGGCCAGCACCGCGTCGAGATAGGCCGCGTTGGTCGTGATTCCCAGCACCACATAGTCGCGCAGGGCCGCGCGCATGCGCGCGATCGCCGCGGCGCGATCCTCGGCGTGGACCGAGAGTTTCGCGATCATCGGGTCGTAGTGCAGCGTGATCTCGTCGCCCTCGGCGACGCCCGCATCCACGCGCACGCCCGGCCCCGACGGCTCGCGGTAGCGCAGCAGCCGCCCCAGCGACGGCAGGAAACCGTGCGCCGGGTCCTCGGCGTAAAGGCGGCACTCCAGCGCGTGCCCGCGCGGCGCCAGGTCGGCGACCGACCAGGGCAGCGGCGCGCCCGCGGCCACCAGGATCTGCGCCCTCACCAGGTCCAGCCCCGTCACCCATTCGGTCACCGGGTGCTCGACCTGCAGGCGCGTGTTCATCTCCAGGAAGTAGAATTCCCCGGCGGGGGTCAGCAGGAATTCCACGGTGCCGGCGCCGACGTAGCCTGCGGCGCGGGCGGCGGCCACCGCGGCCTCGCCCATGCGCCGGCGCAGCCCCTCGTCCAGGGCCGTCGAGGGCGTCTCCTCCACGATCTTCTGGTGGCGCCGCTGGATCGAGCACTCGCGCTCGCCCAGGTGCACGACGCGGCCGTGCCCGTCGGCGAAGATCTGGAACTCGATGTGGCGGGGCTGTTGCAGACAGCGCTCCAGGTAGACCGTGCCGTCGCCGAAGGCGCCGGACGCCTCGCGCACGGCGGCTTCGGCGGCCGCCACGGGATCCTGGCCGGCTTCGACCAGACGCATGCCCTTGCCGCCGCCGCCGAACGCGGCCTTGACCAGCAGCGGGTAACCCACCGCGTCCGCCGCCTTGCGCACCGCGGCGGCGTCGAGGGCGCCGCCGGGTCCGGGCGGGGGCAGCGACGCGCCCGGCACGACGGGCACGCCGGCCTCGGCCATGATGCGGCGCGCTGCCGTCTTTTCGCCCATCGAGGCGATGACTTCCGCAGCAGGGCCGATGAACACCAGCCCCGCCTGCGCGCAGGCGCGGGCGAAGGTGGCGTTCTCGGCCAGGAACCCGTAGCCGGGGTGGACCGCTTCGGCGCCGGTCGCCAGGGCCGCCGCGATGATCAGGTCCTGGCGCAGGTAGGAGGTGTCCGGCGGCGGCGGGCCGAGGCGCACGGTCTGGTCGGCCAGGCGGGCGTGCGGCGCCGCGAGGTCCGCCTCGCTCGCGACGGCGACCGTCGCGATGCCCATCTCGCGGCAGGTGCGGATGACCCGGCACGCGATCTCGCCGCGGTTGGCGACGAGGATCTTCCCGAAGGGCGCGCTCACGGCTGCCGGCCCTCGCGGTCGCGGGTCCAGTCCTCGAGATCGCGCGCCCATGGCGACGGCTCCTTCGCGAAGAAGGCGTCGAGGGCCGCCAGCGCCTGCGGCGTGGTGCGGGCCTCGGCGATCATCCGCGCCGTGAACTCCAGGCTGTCGGCGAAGGGCAGCGCAGCCGCGCCCTCGACGAGTTCCTTGATCCGGCCCAGGGCCTCGGGGCCGCCCTGCAGCAGCGAACGCACCGCGCCCGCCACGGCTGCGTCGAGACCGCCGTCCCCGGCCAGCACGTCCACCAGACCGATGCGGTGCGCCTCGCCGGCGTCGATGCGTTCGCCCAGCAGGCAGTGCAGGCGCGCGCGGGCCGGTCCGAGCCGGCCGATGACCAGGGGCGAGATGACGCCGGCGACCAGCCCGAGCCGGGCCTCGGTCAGCGCGAAGAAGGCCTCCGGCCCGGCGACCACGATGTCGCAGGCGCAGACCAGGCCCACGCCGCCGCCGAAGGCGCCGCCCTGGACGCGCGCGATCACCGGCGCCGGGCACAGCCGCACCGCGCGGAACATCTCTCCCAGTTCGCGGGCCGCGGCGAGGTTCTCATCGCGCCCCGCCCGGCCGAGCCGCCGCATGTCGTTCAGATCGCCGCCGGCGCAGAAGGTCGCGCCCGCGGACTGCAGCAGCACCGCGCGCGGGCGGTCGTCCGCGGTCCCGGCGCCGGCGAAGACGTCGCGCAGGGTGACCACCATGTCGTGATCGAAGGCGTTGCGCGCCTCCGGCCGGTTCAGGGTCACCGCGAGCACCGGGCCCTGGCGCTCGATCAGGATCTTGGACACGTCACAACCTCGGGGAGTTCGAGTCGATGGCGGAGCGACCGGGCGGCGGGCGCGCCCGTCGCCGCAGCAACCCATGATAGGCCAGGGGCAACGACCGATCCAGTGGGCAAATCAGGTCGTGGCCGCCGCACATCCCGACCGCTCGCGCAGCCCGTCCACGAATCCCCCCGCCACCTGCACGTCGACGCGGTATTTCGTCAGGATCGCCAGCGCGCGGTCGTAACAGGCCAGTCCGTGGCGCAGTTCCGCCCCGTCCAGCGCGGCGAGGGGCCGGACGTTCTCCGCGCCGGGCAGGTCGGGGTACTTCATGAGGTCCCAGAAGGTGACGATGTGGACCGACATCGCGACCGCGAGGGCCGCGAACTCCTCCAGCCGGACGATGCTCTTGTCGTAGAGGCCGCAACTGAAGGAGAAGACGGGCAGGCGCCGGCCGTCCTGCAGGGCGCGGGCACGGATCAGCGCCATGTTGGTCAGGATGCGGCCGAGTTCCACTTTGCGCCGGATCCGGCGCAGCAGTTCCTCGTCGGCCATGTCGATGCTGACCTGGATGACGCGGAATCGGGACAGCGTGGTGATCTCGGCCTCGTCGTACACGCGGCCCAGGTTGGTGATGATCGACAGGGGCGCGCCGCCTTCGAGCAACCCCTCGCAGAACTCCCGCCAATGCGGATGGTGGGTCGTCTCGCCGTGGCCGTTGATGCCGGCGTCGCTGATCCCGGGGTGCTCGAGGATGAAGCGGCTGACCCGATCGAGGACCGGCTCCTCCATGTGCGCGCCGGCCGGCGCCCCCTCGACGCTCAGGGCGCAGTAGACGCACCGCAGATTGCATTTCTGGGTCACGTCGACCCGAACGCGGTCGAGTTTGCCGCAGTCGAGCAGGTGCTTGCTCCCTGGCAGACGCGGATAGAGCGCTTCGACGAATTTCTGGGCCGGCACGGTCGGCCTGATGTGGCACCGCGCGCACTCGGGGCCGAGGTCGCCGGTCAGCAGACGGTGCCGCAGGTCCCGGAAGAGCGGGGCGTCGCGGACGGCCTCCATGCCGCAGCCGTCACCCATCTCGACGCCGTGCAGGAATATGCAACAGGGCTTCAGAGCGCCGTCCAGGGTGAATTCGGCGTTCTCCCAGGGGTCGAAGCAGAGTTTCGTGGTCGCGGCCGGTTCGCGGTCGAGGCCGCCGCCGCGCCGGCCTTCGAAGCGCCCCATCAGGAGGTAGTGGTGGTAGCCGTCGCGGACGATTCCCTGCGCGACCGCGGCCCTCACATCCGGGTTGGCGTCCAGGTAGGCGTCCTCGCGCCAACCGTGATCTTCTCGAACAGCCATACCGGCACCGCCCGTTCTGTCTGGGGATTCGACCATGCTCCAGGAAGGTCCAGATCCGACCAGGGATCTGCCGGTCATGGACCACTGCGGGCTCCGCTAGCACGGGCACCGATCAGATCATCGCTGTAATGATAATTATTACAACGTGTTACTGTGTTTTCACACAGGAGGGATGTTGATCATCCCCGCCCCTTGGCGTGACTTCGCAAATCCCGCGCCCCGTGCCGGGCCATGCGGCAGCAGAACGACGCTCACCGATCCGTGAATGAATGTGCATAATCAATCAAAAACTGTCCCAATTGTGATCGAGTTGGGTTATAGTGTCCCGGTGACAAACCGCCCACAGACCCCACAACGCCCCGAGAGGTGCACCATGAAGGCTACGTTATCGGTCCTGCTTCTTCTCTTGCTGGTTTCCGTCCCCGTGATCGCCCTGGCCGATCCCGTCGCGGGACTCTACAACTCCACCGACCTCGGCGGGCAGCTGCTGACCGGCCGCGCCTCGACCTGGCGGTCCGGCATCAACTCCGGCTTCCCGCACGTCCTGCACGCCCAGTCGTGGGACGGCGCCGCCCTGGGCACGCAGTGGGAGATCAGCTGCCCCACTTCCGGCAGCATGACCGTCCAGGACAACCGCATCAGCGGCGTGGGCACGATCGTCTACACTTCCACCTACACCGGCGGCACCTTCGACTTCTTCGCCGGCGGCTTCCCGTGGGGCGACGGCTCCGGGACGCTGGCCGCGATGACCGTCATCACGACGGTCCAGTACGTCATGATCAGCGGCAACAGCACCCCGGTGGCTGCGGTCGTCAACGGCAACACGACCGGCACCTTCGACAACGGCTGCACGCTGGTCTTCGCCATCGGCAACGGCATCGGCGCGGGCGAGACCACCAGCCTCAACCCGGCGATCACCAAGCCCGCCGACTACCCGACGTTCCTGGACGGCAGCTGCGCCGCGGCTTCCGCCGGCCAGCAGTTCGGGACCTGGGGCTCGGTCATCACGCTGACGCTGCAGATCGACTGCGCGGTGGCGAACGAGGCCGGGAGCTGGAGCAGCATCAAGGCTACGTACCGCTAGGACTCCGCGACACCGGTCGCCGGACACGCGAACCCCCGCCCCCCTCGGGAGGCGGGGGTTCTCTCATCGGTGCAGCTACATGCGGAAGACGCCGTAGGTCGCCGGCGGGATCGGGGCGCAGAGGCTCATGGCGATGGCCAGGCCCAGGGCGTCGCGCGTCTGCAGGGGATCGATGACACCGTCGTCCCACAGACGGGCGCTGCTGTAGTAGGCGTGACCCTCGGTCTCATACTTGGCGCGGATCGGCTCGACGATGGCCGCCTCGCCGGCGGCGTCGAGCGCCCCGCCCTGGCGGGCGAGCTGGTCCTGCTTGACCTGCAGCAGCACGCCGGCCGCCTGCTCCCCGCCCATCACCGAGATCTTGGCCTGCGGCCACATCAGCAGCAGGCGCGGCTGGAAGGCGCGGCCGCACATGCCGTAGTTGCCGGCGCCGTAGCTGCCGCCGATGATCACGGTGAACTTCGGCACCGTGCTGTTGCTCACCGCGTTGACGAGCTTGGCGCCGTCCTTGGCGATGCCGCCGTGCTCGTACGCCTTGCCCACCATGAAGCCGGTGATGTTCTGCAGGAAGACCAGCGGCACGCGCCGCGCGTTGCACAGCTCGATGAAGTGGGTGGCCTTCAGGGCCGATTCGCTGAACAGGATGCCGTTGTTGGCGAGGATGCCCACCGTGTAGCCGTGGAGGCGCGCGAAGCCGCAGACGAGCGTCGCGCCGTAACGCGGCTTGAACTCGTGCAGGCGGCTGCCGTCGACCAGGCGGGCGATCACCTCGCGCGCGTCGAAGGCCTGGCGCGGATCGGCCGAGGCGACGCCGTACAGCTCTGCGGGGTCTTCGTGCGGCGGTTCGGCCGGCGCGGTCGGCACCGCGGCCGTCTCGACCGGCCCGAGGTTCTCCACGATGTCGCGCACCAGGCGCAGGGCGTGCGCGTCGTCCTGGGCGAGGTGGTCCGCGACGCCCGAGATGCGCGTGTGCACGTCGCCGCCGCCCAGTTCCTCGGCCGTGACCTCCTCGCCGGTCGCCGCCTTGACCAGCGGCGGCCCGCCCAGGAAGATCGTGCCCTGCTCGCGCACGATCACCACCTCGTCGCTCATCGCCGGCACGTAGGCGCCGCCCGCGGTGCAGCTGCCCAGCACCGCCGCGATCTGCGGGATGCCCAGCGCCGACATGCGGGCCTGGTTGTAGAAGATCCGCCCGAAGTGGTCGCGGTCGGGGAAGACCTCGGCCTGCAGCGGCAGGAACGCGCCGCCGGAGTCCACCAGGTAGACGCAGGGCAGGCGGTTCTCCAGGGCGATCTCCTGGGCGCGCAGGTGCTTCTTCACCGTCAGCGGGTAGTAGGTGCCCCCCTTGACCGTGGCGTCGTTCGCCACGACCATCACCGGCCGGCCGTGCACCGTGCCGATGCCGGTCACCAGCCCCGCGGCCGGCACGTCGTCGCCGTAGACGCCGTGGGCCGCCAGCGGCGACAGCTCCAGGAAGGGCGCGCCGGGGTCCAGCAGCCGCTCGATGCGCTCGCGCACCAGCAGCTTGCCCTGCCCGGTGTGGCGTTCGCGCGCCGGCGCCGGCCCGCCTTCGCCGATGCGCCCCAGCAGGGCCGCCAGCTCCGCGGCCGCGGCCCGGTTGCGCCGGTCGTTCTCGACGAACGCCTTGTCGTGCCTGTCGATCTTCGAGACGATCCTCTTCATGGTCCTCCCGGCGGGAACGGTGTTCGCGGACGCTGGCGGCCAGTATAGAGGCCGCGGCCGGACCGGTCCACCCCCGACGGAGAGGGCCGCGCAGGCCCCCCCTTGTGGAGCGGTCCGCCGCCGCCTACTGTTGACCCATGACCCCACGCGAATTCCACCTGCGCAACGCCGTGGTGATGACCGGCAACGGGCCGCTCGACGCCGACGTGCACGTCCGCGACGGCAAGATCGTCGACCTGCACGAGCGGCGCGCCCGCTCGGCCGTCGCGGCGGGCGACGTCGACGCCGAGGGCCTGTGGCTGCTGCCCGGCGGCGTCGACCCGCACGTGCACTTCGGCATGCCGCTGCGCGACGGCCTGTGCAGCCGCGGCTGGCGCGAGAGCAGCGCCGCCGCCCTGCTCGGCGGCACGACCACGGTCATCGACTTCGCCAACCCGGCGCGCGGCGAGCCGATCGCCGACGCCGTCCTGCGCTGGCAGGCGGCGGCCGACGGCGCCTGCCTCTGCGACTGGGGCCTGCACGCCACGGTCTGCGACATCGCGCCCGAGCGCCTGGCCGAGCTGGACGGCCTGGTGCGCGCGGGGGTGCCGACCTTCAAGGCCTTCCTCGCCTACAAGGGCCGGCTGATGCTCGCCGCCGCCGAACTGCGCCTGCTCATGGGCCAGGTCAAGGACGTCGGCGGGCACCTGCTGCTGCACGCCGAGGACGGCGAGATGAACGCCGCCGCCGAGGCCATCCTCGCCGCGACCGGCCGCACCGGTCCCGAGTGGCACCCCGCGGCGCACGGGCCCGAGTCCGAGGTCGAGGCGATCCGCCAGGCCATGCTGCTGGCCGAGGAGACCGGCTGCCCGCTGACCATCGTGCACCTGTCGACCGCCGCCGGCCTGGACCTGATCCGCGGCGCCCGCGCCGTGGGCGTGGACCTGCGCGCGGAGACGTGCCCGCAGTACCTGTTCCGCGACGAGTCCCTCTACGCGCGCGGCGGCGACGAGGCCCTGACCGCGCTGATGTCCCCGCCCCTGCGCACGCCGGCCGACGCCGCCGCGCTGCTGGACGGGCTCGCCGGCGGCGACATCGCCTGGCTGGCCACCGACCACTGCGCCTTCCCCCTGGAGACCAAGCGCCGCGAGGCCGTCCACGGGTTCGCCGCCGTGCCCAACGGCGCCGCCGGCGTCGGCGAGCGCCTGCTGGCCGCCTACACCCTGGGCGTCTGTCGCGGCCGGTTGACCCCGGAGCGCTGGGTGCGGGTCTGCTGCGAGGCGCCCGCCGGCCGCCTCGGCCTGGCCGGCCGCAAGGGGCGCGTGGCCGCCGGCTACGACGCCGACCTGGTGCTGTTCGACCCCGAGGCGTGCGGGACGCACCTGCCCGTCGACGGGCACCCCGACCCCTCGCTGTGGACGGGGGACGACTGGCGCGGCCGTATCGTCGACGTGTGGCGGCGGGGCGAACAGGTGGTCCGGGACGGGAAGCTGGCGCCTGACGCCTCGGCCGGGATCTTCCTGCCCCGCAATCTGGCCCCCTAGGGCCATCCCCCTGCCGGCGGATCTATCCTGTAATTCATTGTCATGAAATAACATCCATGGGGAGCCCTCAACGGAGCCGATCATGGATATAGATATTATGTGCTTATTTTTGATATAATATAACCTGCTCACCACCTGAACCGGAGGCTGCCGTCCATGCGTCGTCGCCCTCTCCTGGTCCTGGCCCTGCTGCTCTCGTTCACCGCGGCGGCTTCCCGGGCAACCGATCTGCCGATCCGCACCTTGGCGCCGCGCCCCCTGGCGCCGGCCGCCGGGGACGGGAGCGCGAACCCGCGCCTGCCGACGGCAGCGGTCGCGACCGCCACGCCGCGGGCCTCCACCGCGGCGACGGCAGCGGACCGGCGCCTGGAGTTCCCCGACGTGGACCTGACGGCCGACGCCGACGGCGGCGGCGAGGTGGCGCGAGGGGTGGCGAGCCGGTCGATCCTGCCGGCGGCCCTCCCCTGGACGACCTGCGCGCCCTGACGCCGGGACGCTCCCTGAAGCTGTCCGGCGCCGGACCCCGCGGCGGCGACAAGGACGCGCCCTGGTCGGCCGACCGTCTGCTGGCCAACCCGACCAGCATGGACGACGGCTACGTCTCGCTGGCCGTCAGCCCGGTCACCGGCTGGCTCTACGCCGTGTTCGAGGCCAAGGACCTCGGCGGCACCGACCGCGACATCCACATCGCCCGCAGCCAGAACGGCGGCCTGACCTGGACCGTCTGGGACCTGCCGTCGTTCACGCAGGACGAGGCGATGCCCGAGATCGCCATCGACGGCGCGGGCTTCCTGCACGTGGTCTGGCTGCGTCTGGACGGCTACATCGTGCGTGTCCGCTCCAGCGGCGGCGACAACCCCGCCGCCTGGTCGTCGGTGCGCGGCCTGTTCACCGACTCGACCAACGCCACCCCGAGCATCGCGGTCAGCGGCGCCGGCGACTTCGCGACCCTGTTCATCGCCGCCAGCTACCAGGAGATCAACTGGGACCTCTACCAGTGGGAGTGGACGCTCATCTGGATGTACTCCACCAACGCCGGCACCACGGTCACCTACGACTACCTGGAACCCGACGGCTACCCCGACCTCTGGCCCGACTGCGCGCTGGACGACGGGCTGGTCCACCTGGTCAACGCCGAAGTCGACCTGGACACGGGCCTGCCGCGCATCCTGATCAGCAGCGACGCCGTCAGCGGCGGCTTCAACGACATCACCGACCTGTCGGCGTGGACCGCGAACGGCTGCGGCTTCCCGCAGATCGCCTGCCAGGGCGACGACGTGTTCGTCGTCTACCAGCACGACTTCGACGACGGGCTGGGCAACCTCGACGGCGACATCGTCTACAGCTTCTCCTGGGACGCCGGCGCCACCTACTTCGGACCGTACGAGATCGTCGCCGACGAGTACGAGAGCGTGGGGCCGACCGTCTACGCGCGCGACGGCGTCGTGGGCGCGCTGTGGCTGGACGCCCCGCCCGGCGGCGACGAGTTCGACGTCGCGGCGCGCCAGGCCGGCGGCCGCGGTCACCCCGACAACTGGGGCGACGTCGAGACCGTCAGCGACCAGAACCACGCCGAGCCGCAGTTCCACTTCCTGTCGGGCGCCGCGGGCGCCGGCCGCCTGCACGCCGCCTGGATCGACCGGCGCGACTACCCGACGCAGGGGCTCAACGTCTACAACGCCGACCGCGCGGTGCGGCCCAACCTCGCCGCGTTCACCCCCTCCGGCTGGGACGGGCCCCTGGTGGGCGGCCTGGTCCCCGGCGAGCGCACCGTCGGCTGGTTCGCCGCCGACCGCCCGGCCTACGTCAGCTTCGCGGTGGTCAACGCCGGCCTGGCCGACGCCACGACCGACGTGCTGGTGCGGCTGCGGGTCGACGGCGCGGTCGCGGCCGCCTGGCAGATCGCGGGCGGCCTGCCCGCCGCGACCTACGCCGCGGTCGAGGACCACGCCCTGACGCTCGGCGCCGGGCCCCACGAGATCTCGGTGGTCCTGGACCCGCTGAACGCGGTGCCCGAGGACGACGAGACCGACAACACCGTGCTGCGGACCTGGACCTGGCTCGAGGGCGATCCGGTCCTGCGCGTCGAGCCCGACCGCATCCGCCACGACGTGGCCGAACCGATGGCGGCGGCGGCGCGCGCCCTGGCAGCGGCGCCGCCGGTACGCCTGCGCCACCACCTGCCGGTGCTGGATGCCCGTCTCGCGGAGCCGGTCAAGGCGGCGCCCGACGGGACGGTCTGCATCATCGTGACGCCCGCGCGCCAGGTCGACGCCGCCGCCCTCGGCGCGGCCCTCGACGGCGCCGGCAAGTCCCTGCGGCGCGGCACCGTGGGCGCCGCCCTGCGCGCGAACCTGGCGCGGTCCCGCGCCGAACTCGCGCCCCTGCTCCAGGAATTGAAAGCGTCCGCCCTGGCCGGCGAAGCGACCGACCTCTGGCTCGCCGGCTCGTTGGCCCTGCGCGCGACGCCCGAGGCGGCCCGGCGCCTGGCGGAGCACCCCGCGGTGGGGCGCGTCTGGCTCGACGACCGGCCGAGCGAGGCGTTCGGCGGCGGAGCCGGCAGCGCGAACCAGGGCGTGGCGCGGCAGGCGCTCGCCTGGCACCTGAGCCGCATCGGCGCCGACGCCGCCTGGGCCGCGGGCTACGACGGCGACGGCGTGCTGGTGGGCCACGTGGACACCGGCGTCGGTTACGCGCACCCCGACCTGGCGGCGCACATGTGGGACGGCGGCGCCGCCTGGCCGCACCACGGCTGGGACGCGGTGGACGACGACGACGACCCGGTCGAGGGCGACGCGACCATCAACCACGGCACCCACACCGCGGGCCTGGTCGTCGGCGACGGCACGCTGGGCACCCGCACCGGCGCCGCGCCGGGTGCGACGCTCATGGCGCTGCGCGCGGTGCCCGGCTCCTACGCCGACCTGATCGAAGCCATGCAGTTCGGGCTGGACCACGGACCGGTCGACCTGTTCACGATGAGCGCCGGCTGGAGCGATCCCCTCGACGACCTCAAGGAGGCCAACCGGGCCAACGCCGAGTTCCTGCTGGCGATGGGCATCCCCTGGTTCTGCGCCGCGGGCAACGGCGACAACTACGGCGGCCACTACGCCGTGCCGCAGGACATCAGCTCGCCGGGCGACTGCCCCGACCCCTGGTACGGCGCGGGCGGCCACTCCGCCGTGATCACCGTCGGCGCGACGACCTCGGCCGACGCGACGTGGGCCTACTCCAGCCTCGGGCCCACGGTCTGGGACATCCCGGCCGCCGGCTACGGCGACTACCCCTACCCGCCGGGCCTGGTCAAGCCCGACCTGGCGGCGCCCGGCGACGGCATCACCTCGACGATCGGCACCGGCGCCTACGCCGCCTACTCGGGCACGAGCATGGCGACGCCGCTGGTGGCGGGGGCCGCGGCGATCTGCCTGCAGGCCTCGCCCGGCGTCACGCCGGCCCAACTGTCCGCAGCCCTCGCCTCGACCGCCCGCGACCTGGGCTCGCCCGGACGCGACAACCAGTCCGGCGCCGGCCTGCTCGACCTGCCGGCGGCCCTGGCCGCGCTGCCGCTGGTCGGGGTCGAGCACTTCGTCGTCCACAACGACGGGCCGCTGCCCCTGCTCCTGCAGGACGTGGCCTGGTCGGCGGGCTGGCTCGCGGTGTCGCCGCGCGCAGCGACCGTGGCCCCCGGCGACTCGCTGGCGATGCGGGCGGTCTTCGACGCGACGGGGCTCGCGACCGGCCTGTACTACGACGTGATCTCGCTGTTCTCGAACGACCCCGCCGGGCCCCACGCCGTCCACGCCACGCTCGCGATCGGCGAGGTCACCGGCGTGGACGACGGGCCGCCCGCGGCGGCGGGCGCCGGGCTGGCCGGCTGGCCGAACCCCTTCAACCCGCGCACGACGGTGCGCTTCGACCTGCCCCGCGAAGGCCGGGTCGAGCTGGCGGTCTACGATCTGCAGGGGCGGCGCGTGCGGACGCTGCTGGCGGGGAACGCGGCGGCGGGTCCGCACGAGGTGCTCTGGCCGGGCGACGACGACGCGGGCCGGACCCTGCCCAGCGGCGTGTACCTGGCGCGGCTGCGCGGCCCCGGCGGCACGGCCGCCGAACGCAAGCTCACGCTGGTGAGGTAGGGGGGAGCTAGAAGATCCGCCGGCTCAGGAAGGTCCAGCCGCCGCTGACGACGTCGACGCCGGTGATCTCGCGCGTCTCCAGCCGGCGGTCCTGCGCGTCGACCAGGTCCACGCGCAGGTCGTGCGTCCCGGGCGGCAGCGCGAGCCGGGCCATGGAGATGCCGCGCGGCAGCGTCAGCCAGTTGCGCGTGTCGGCCTGCTCGGTCGCCGCGCCCAGCAGGTTGACCAGCAGGCCCGCGACCTGGCCCTGGTCCTGCGCCTGCTCCTGCGCGGCGTACTTGGCCAGCGCGCGCACGATGGTCTTCAGCACGATCTTGCCCTGGGCGTCCTGGAAGTACTGCCGCGACCTGCCGGCGACGTCCTCCACGGGCACGGCGCGCGTCCGGCCGCCGATCGTCCCCGCCGAGACGCGCGCGCCCGCCAC
This sequence comes from bacterium, assembly GCA_016719645.1. Taxonomy (GTDB): domain Bacteria; phylum Krumholzibacteriota; class Krumholzibacteriia; order LZORAL124-64-63; family LZORAL124-64-63; genus PNOJ01. Next base: position 61,009 of record JADJYS010000016.1, on the reverse strand, counting down.
CGCCGGCGGCTCGTCCACCAGTTCCGGCAGGGCGAAGCGCAGCCAGTAGTCGATCTTCTGGTCGCGGTCCCACCCGTACTCGTAACGGTGCCGCAGCGACAGCGCCCAGGCGTCGCGATCGTCGCGCCGGCCCTCGCTCTTGAAGATCGGCACGTCGGCCGCCCGGGAGACCCGCCGCGGCGCGTACCCGGTCTCCAGGAACAGGACGACCTCGCCGGTGCCCGTCGCGGGCAGGGCGGCCGGCAGCAGGTCCGGCAGCTGCGTCCGCAGCTCGTCCAGTTCGGCCGTGAAGCCCAGGGCGGCGCCGGTGCGCAGCAGGTCGGCGCCGAGCCACGGCGGGGTGACCACGTCCAGCAGGCCCTCGGCGTCGCGGTAGGCCAGCGCGGCCTGGCGGTAGGCGATGAAGGCGTCGTTGGTCTCGCCGCCCCAGTCCAGCAGCATGGCCCGCAGGTAGTGCAGGAAGGCGTCGTTGTCCAGGGCGGCGGCGCGGGCGTCTCCCCCGTCGTCGTCGCGCAGGGCGCGGGCGATCTCGGCGTAGTCGCGCAGGTGCAGTTCGGCCTTGCGGGCCTCGACCACGGCCTCCTCGCGGTCGCCCAGGTAGACGTAGTTCAGCGCGCGGAAGTAGGGCACCAGCGCCATCTCGAAGGGGGCGGCGCGGTAGGCGATGGCGCCGTCGTTGGTGACCAGGGACAGGACGGCCTCGCTGACGCTCTTGGTGTAGAGGTCCGCGGCCAGCAGCTCCGCCTCCTCGAACACCGCGTTGGACTCGGCCCAGCGGTCGGCGTAGTGCAGGACCAGGCCCTTCTCCAGCAGGTTCGCCAGGCGGTCCTGGTCGCGCGCGGCCGCGTCGATCCCCGCGAGCGCCTCGTCGAAGCGGCCCGCCGCGAGGTCGGTGCGCAGGCGCTCGTGGCGGTCCGCGTAGGTCGAACAGCCGGCGGCGCCGAGCAGCGCCGCGGCGAGGGCCAGGCGGGCCGCCGTGCGGACGGCGGCCGGCCCGGCCGGGAACGTGCGGAACCGGGTGCTCAAGGCTTGTGACCGCTGCGGCTGACGTACTTCTTGATCTTCTCGACGCCCGCCCAGACCTTCGTGTTGTCCTCGAGATCCACGAGGTACACGTCGACCTGGTAGTACTTCACCTCGTCGCCGTCCTCGCGGTCGATGATCGTGTTGATCTCCCCGAGCATCATGTAGTCGGCGCCCTTCTCGCGGCCCCAGGCCTTCATGGTCTCGGGCGAGGAGTACTGCTGCTGGTCGGCGCGCTCGTCGCGCACGCCCTCGCGCTCCTCGGACGAGGCGACGACGGTCACGCGGCCGGAGTTGATGAACGAGCGCTCGACGTCGGCCACGAAGGTCTTGACCGGGATGTGCTCGGACGACTTGTTGGCGATCTGCCCCACGATGACCACGGGCTTCTTGCCGCGCGCCAGCAGGTGGTTCTCGACCCAGGCGCCGGTGGTGACCTGGGCGATGAGCGTCTCGGCGACCTGGCGGCTGTCGGCATCGTTCCAGTTGCCGGACAGGTCGATGGTGGTGTCGGTCCCGACCCGGGTGACCGCCTTGCCGCCGCCGCAGCCGGCGGCCAGCGCCAGCGCGCCCAGCGCCAGCAGCGCCAGCACCGTCCGGGTGAGCCGTCCCGAGGTCGGGTTCGTCGGTATCGGATTCCGCACGTCAGTCTCCTTCGTTGCGATCCGCCCAGCCCCCGAGCCCGGGGCGCTGTCCACGGATCCGGTCACGGCCGCGCCGGTTTGCCCACTTTCCAGGTCGGAACGGGCGCCGGCGGGCGCCGACGGACGGTTCGTGCAGGAACCGTGCTAGCGGGTTGTTGCCGCCGCCGCCGCCGCAGGGCATTATAGGCGAAGTGGACCGCGAACCCAACCCCGGAGCCGACCATGCGCGACCCCGACCTCTTCCTGCTCGAGCACGCCGACCCCCTGGTCACGATGGACCCCGCCCGCCGCACCCTGGACGACGGCTGGGTGGCGGCGCGCGACGGCCTGATCGTCGGCGTGGGCGCGGGCCCGGCGCCCGCGGTGATCGACGGCGCGCCCCGCGAGCGCTTCCGGCGGCTCGACGCGCGCGGGCGGGTCGTGCTGCCGGGCCTGGTCAACACCCACCACCACCTCTACCAGACGCGCACCCGGGCCTGGGGCGGCGCGATCGACGCGGAGCTGTTCCCCTGGCTGCGGACGCTCTACCCGGTGTGGGCCGGCCTCACGGACGAGGACTTCCACCGCGGCGCGCTGGTCGGCTGCCGCGAGCTGCTGCGCTCGGGCTGCACCACGACCACCGACCACCACTACCTGTTCCCGCGCGACGCCTCGCCGGAGCTGATCGACGTGACCATCGCGGCGGCCCGCGAGGCCGGCATCCGCTTCCACCCCACGCGCGGCAGCATGTCGCGCTCGCAGAAGGACGGCGGCCTGCCGCCCGACTCGGTGGTGCAGGACCACGACACCATCCTGGCCGACAGCGAGCGGCTCATCCGGCTGCACCACGACCCCGCGCCGGGCGCGATGACCCGCATCGCGCTGGCCCCCTGCTCGCCGTTCTCGGTCACCCCGGAGCTGATGCGCGACACGGCCGCGCTGGCGCGCCGCCACGGCGTGCGCCTGCACACCCACCTGTCCGAGACGCGCGACGAGGACGCGTACTGTTCCGCCACCTACGGGATGCGCCCGGTGGACCTGCTGGAGGACTGCGGCTGGCTGGCGGACGACGTCTGGCTGGCCCACGGCATCTGGTTCGACGACGCGGAGATCGCCCGGCTCGGGCGCGCCGGCGTCGCCGTGGCCCACTGCCCCACCTCGAACATGCGCCTGGGCTCGGGCATCTGCCGCGTGCGCGACCTGCGGGCCGCGGGCTGCCCGGTCGGCCTGGCGGTGGACGGCTCGGCGAGCAACGACTCGTCCCACCTGCTGGCCGAGCTGCGCCAGTGCCTGCTGCTGCACCGCGTCCTGGGCGGCGCCGGCGCGATGACGGTCGGGGAAGTGCTGGAGATGGCGACCCTGGGCGGCGCCGCCTGCCTCGGGCGCGACGACGTGGGCTCGCTCGAGCCGGGCAAGGCCTGCGACCTGGCGCTCTTCGACCTCGGGGACCTCGCCTTCGAGCGCGCCGGCGACCGCGTGGCCGCGCTGCTGCTCTGCCACCCGCGCGACGCCGCGGCGGTCGTGGTCGGCGGCCGGGAGATCGCGACGACCTGAACGGCGGCTCAGTCCCCCTCGCCCTCGCAATGCGCCAGCAGGCGCTTGCGCTCCCGCTCCCACTCCTCGTCCAGCATGGCGAAGATCATGTCGTCGACCCACTGCCCGCGGTGCCAGTGGCTGCGGCGCAGGTGCCCCTCCTGGCGCAGGCCGAGCCGCTGCAGCACGGCGATCGAGGGCAGGTTGCGCGGGTCGGTGCGGGCCACCACGCGGTGGACCTTCCGCTCGTCGAAGAGGTGCGCCAGCATCAGGCGCGTGGCGCAGGTCGCGAAGCCGCGGCTGCGGTGGTCCGGGCGCAGGGCGATCCCCAGCTCCGGGCTCGCGTGCGCCCCGTCCGGGAAGAGGATGCCGCAGTCCCCGACGACCTCGCCGTCGTCCCGCCTGGCGATGATCAGCTGGAGCCAGGTGCCGGGCGCGCCCGGCTCGACGTCGGCCTGGTCGCGGGCCAGGCCCTGGACCTCGTCGAGGTCGTGGGGCAGCCAGTCCTGGTAGCGGGCGACCTCGGGCAGGGAACGGTAGGCGTAGAGGACGGGGGCGTCGGCGGCCTGCATGCGGCGCAGGACGATCCGGCGGGCGGTCAGGTTGAATCCGGCCATGTCGGCCTCCTCCTGGCTGCGGGCGGGAAGGGCATCGACTTGGGATACGGGCGCGACGGCGCTCGGGTTGCCTCCTAGAAGAGCCAGTCCGTGCTCAGGAACGTGGCGTGCCCCTCGCGCACGATCCGCGAGAACAGCTCCTTGTCGGCCGCGGTGGCCCGGGTGGCGGCCAGGGTGCGGATCGAGAAGACGCGCAGGGCGTCGCTCACCGAGAGCGTGCCCTCGGCCGAGTCCTTGCGGCCGGTGAAGGGGAAGGCGTCCGGCCCGCGCTGGCACTGGGCGTTGACGTTGACGCGGCACACCTGGTTGACCAGCAGGTCGACCAGGCGGCCGACCACCGCGGGGTCGCGCCCGAACAGGCTGGCCTGCTGGCCGTAGGGCGACTCCCTGATCGCGCGCACCGGTTCCTCGACGTCGTCGTAGACCGCCACCGGCACCACGGGGCCGAACTGCTCCTCGTGGAAGACCCGCATGCCCGCCGCCACCGGGTACAGCACGGCCGGGTGGAAGTAGGTGCCGTGCACGGCGCCGCCGTCGGGGTTGAGCACCTGCGCGCCGCGGGCGCGGGCGTCCGCGACGAGTTCCGCGAGGTACGCCGCCTTGCCGGTCTCCGGCAGCGGGGTGACCTGCGCGCCGGGATCCCAGGGCAGGCCGGGCCGCAGGGCGTCCACGGCGACGACCAGCCGGCGGTTGAACTCCGCGGCGAGGCTGCGGTGGACGAAGATCAGCTTGAGCGCCGTGCAGCGCTGGCCGTTGAACGACAGCGCGCCCGCGACGCACTCGGCCACGGCCCCGTCCAGGTCCGCGTCGGGCAGCACGATCGCGGCGTTCTTGGCCTCGAGCCCCAGCACGCAGCGCAGGCGGTGGGGCTGCGGGTGCTGCTTGCGCAGGATGTCGGCCACGCGGCTGGTGCCGATGAAGGCCAGCACGTCGAGCGACCCGGAGGCCAGCAGCGGGCCCACGACCGTCTCGCCGTCGCCGTAGACCGTGTTGACCACCCCGGGCGGGAAGGCGTCGCGGAAGTCCTCGAGCAGCGGCTTGTGCAGCAGGACGCCCAGCTTGGGCGGCTTGAAGATGACCGCGTTGCCCATGACCAGGGCCGGGATCAGCGTGGCGAACGTCTCGTTCAGCGGGTAGTTGAACGGCCCCATGCACAGCACGACGCCCAGCGGCGAGCGGCGGATCTGGCCGATGATCCCCTCGTTCTGCTCGAAGCGCGACGAGGCGCGGTCCAGCTCCTTCATCGCCGCGACCGTGTCGTGGATGTAGGCGACCGTGCGGTCGAACTCCTTGCGCGCGTCGGGCAGCGTCTTGCCGATCTCCCACATGATCAGCCGCACGACCTCGTCGCGGCGCCGCGCCATCCGCGCGGCGAAGTCCTCCACGTGCGCCAGGCGGCGGCGCACCGGCATCGCGGGCCAGGCGCCGCGGCCGTGGTCCCAGGCCGCCTGCGCGGCCGCGAGCGCCGCGAGCGCCTGCTCGGCCCCGAGCATCGGGTAGGACCCGATCACCGCCCGCTTCGGCCCGTCGGGCGAGGGCACGCACACCGGCGACACCACGCGCTGGACGGCCCCGTCCCAGCCCCGCAGCTCGCCGCCGCAGAGCCAGGTCGACTGTTCGACCAGGCCGGGCAGGCGGTGCTCGGGGGGCACGGCCTCGAGATTCGGGAAGAGACGGCTGAAGCGCGAAGTTCCGGTCATGGGTTCCGCCTTGCTGGGAACGCGAGGGATCGCGGTGAACGCGTGGGTCGCGGCTGCCGGTATTCTATGCTAGGCTGCCGGTGCGGACCATGTGAAAACCCCGTGTAGACCCGGCGGGAGGGCCGGAGCCCCATGCGCACCAAGGCGTTGACGTTGCCGATGCTCGCCGTCGCCGCGCTGGCCGCCGCCTCTGCGGCCGCCGCGGCCGGCCGCCCGCTCGACCGCCTCGGCGCCCTCGAGCGCCTGCCCATGCCGTCCCGCCAGGCCGAGGCCTCCGCCCTGCTCGCCGACCACCCCTTCAACCCCATCATCGCGGGCGGCGACACGCTGCTGCTGTTCTACCGCGGTCCCGGCCGCGACGTGCGGCTCGCCGGCGACCAGACCGCCTGGCTGCCGACGCTGCCCCTGGCGCACCTGGCCGGCACCGACCTGTGGTCCTGCGTGCTGGTCCTGCCGCCGCAGGCCCGGGTCGACTACAAGTTCGTGGTCGACGCGCAGTGGCTGCTCGACGCGCGCAACCCGCGCACCTGCACCGGCGGCTACGGTCCCAACTCCGAGCTGCGCGGGCCGGACTACAAGGAGCCGGACTTCGTCGCCGCCCCGGCCGCGACCGCCTGCCGCCAGGACCGCTACGAACTGCCGGCGCCCGCGCTCGGCGGCCCCCGCGAGGTGCTGGTGCTGACGCCCCCGGGCGAACCGCGCGGCCGCCGCCCCTGCCTGCTGGTCCACGACGGCCTCGAATACGTCACGCTGGGAGGGCTGGAACGGGCCCTGGCCTGGCTGGCCGAGCACCGCCCCGACCTGGTCCTGCCGGTCTGCGTGTGCGTCCCGCCGGGGCGCCGCACCGACGAGTACGCCGGCGGGCTGCAGGAGCCCTTCGGCCTGTGGGTCACCGGCACCCTGCAGCCCTTCGTCGCCGTGCAGCACGACGTGGGCATGACGTGGGGCGTCATGGGCGCCAGCTACGGCGGCAACGCGGCGCTCGACCTGGCGCGCCGCTTCCCCGGCCGCTTCGACCGCGTGGCCGCGATGAGCCCCTACGTCGCGCCCGAGCAGACCGTCGCCTACGCGGCGATGCCCCCGCAGAGCGTGCGGGTCTACCTGAACTGGGGCGCCTTCGACCTGCCGCAGCTGATCCCGATGGACCGCGAGTTCGCCGCGCTGCTGGCGGGCTGCGGCTTCGCCTGCCTGTCCGAGGAACTACCGCAGGGCCACTCCTGGGGCTTCTGGAGGGATTCCTTACCCTCGGCCCTGACCTTCCTTTACACCGAGACACCCAGGTAGATGCGGGACGCGTCCGGCGGGGGGCGCTTGCCGGTCTCCTGACCCGGGCCGCCCGGCGCCCCCGGGCCGGACGCGTCCCGCATCTACCTGGGTGCAGTAAATGAAGGCCATGGCGGCGGATGGGCATGGCCGCGCTCCTGCGCCCGTGCGGAGGGCCGGGTCAAGCGCTCGGACACAGGATGTGTCCGGCGCGCCCATCCAGGTTCGGATCACCCGGGCAGTCCGGGGCGGCAGTCCGCGGCCTTATTTGCGAACACCTTCCCCGGGCTTGCTCTTGTCGGGATAGTCCGGCACCGCCGGGATCCGCCACAGCCCGCCCTCGTCCTTCAGGCGGCCGAGCAGGTGCCCGATCGCGTAGTCGAGCTGGTCGTCCCGGCCGGCCACCACGGCGGCGGGCTGGTTCTGCACCTCGATGTGGGGCTCGACGCCGCGGCCCTCGATGATCCACTTCCCGTGCAGGTCGTAGAGGCCGAACTGGGGCGGGGTGACCGTGCCGCCGTCGACGAGGTCCTGGTGGGGCTCGATGCCGATGGCGCCGCCCCAGGTGCGCATGCCGATCACGGTGGCGAGGTTGCGGACCTTGACCGCCTCGGCGAAGAACTCGCCGTTGCTGCCGGTGTCCTCGTTGATCAGGACCGCCAGCGGCCCGTGGAAGGCGCGCTCGGGGTTGCGGCCGGGGCCGCCCTCGCGCGGGATGGTCAGGGACCACATCACGCGCTCGAGCCGGTCGATGATCATGTCGCCGACGAAGCCGCCGCCGTTGTCGCGCTCGTCGATGACGATGCCCTCGCGGCCCGTCTGCGGGTACCAGTAGGCGCCGAACTCGATCAGGCCGGGCTCGCCCATGTCGGGCAGGTGGAGGTAGCCGAGGCGGCCGCCCGACTTCTCGTCGACGTAGCGGCGGTTGGCCTCCACCCAGGCGCGGTAGCGCAGGCCGCCCTCGCCGCGCAGCGGCTCGACCACGACCGTGCGCGGCTGCTTGCCGCCGGCGTCGGCGGCGACGGTGAGCTCGACGGTGCGGCCGGCGGCGTCGGCGAGCAGCTCGTAGGGGTTGGCGCCGGCGGCCAGCGGCCGGCCGTCGACGGCCAGCAGGTAGTCGCCCTCGCGCACGTCCACGCCGGGCTCGGACAGCGGCGAGCGCGCGGCGGCGTCCCAGACGCAGCCGGGCAGGATGCGGGCGATGCGCACGCCGCCGCGCGCGGATCGGCGGCGAAGTCGCAGCCCAGCAGCGCCGTGCGCGGCGGCGCGCCCGTGTGCTGCTGGTCGCCGCCGTAGACGTAGGTGTGGCCGATGTTCAGCTCGGCGATCATCTCCCCGATCAGGTAGGTGAGGTCGCCGCGCGCGCCGCACCAGGGGACCAGGGCCGCGTACTTGCCGCGGATCTTCTGCCAGTCGACGCCGTGCATGTTCTCGTCGTAGAACCAGTCGCGCTGGATGCGCCAGGCCTCGTCGAGCATCTGGCGGTACTCCTGCGCGCGGTCGACGCGCAGGCGCACGCCGCCGAGCTCGACCGCGCCGTCGCCGGGCTTGAACTCCTGGCCCGCGTCGACCACGCCGTAGCTGCTGCCGGCGCGGTACGCCAGCTTCTTGCCGTCGGCCGAGAGGTGGTAGTTGGCGAGGCCGCCGCCCAGGTCCTTGGCCTCGCGCTCCGCGACGTCGTACGCCACCAGGGTGAGGTCGCTCTCGGCGGTGCGGTCGTCGACGTTCTGGTACTTCAGGAAGACCGGCTCGTCGCGGCGCAGCATCAGGCAGCCGTCGGCGGTCGCGGTGAGGCGGAAGTAGTTGCCGCCCGCGACGCCGGGGACGGCCACGACGCGGCCGGCGAGGCCGTCGAGGTCGATGCGGGTGGCGGCGGTCTTCGCGCCGTCGTCGTCCTTGCCGCCCTTCTCCTCCCCGTCGGCCTTCGCCGCCACCAGGCCCGGATCCTCGAAGAACGGCGAGCGGACGCCGGCCTGCAGCAGGGCGAGGTAGGGCTTGGCCATGTCCACGAAGATGTGGTTCTGGTCCTGGCGGTCCATGATCGGGGTGAAGGTGCGGTTGCTCAGGAACCAGAGGTAGCGGCCCTCGGGGTCGAAGCTGGGCGACCAGCTGGTGAAGAAGTCGTCGGTGACCTGCGTGATCTTCCCGGAGGCGAGGCCGTAGAGGCAGATCACCTCGTTCATGTTCGCGGTGTTCTTGGTGTAGGCCACCCACTGCCCGTCCGGCGACCAGACGTAGTCGAGGATGCCCCAGCGCTCCCAGGCGTCGTCGTACTCGCCCGTGTCGATCACGGTGACCTTGCCGCTGGCGACGTCCACCATGTTCAGGCGCATGAACTTGTCGCCCCAGAGGATCCGCTGCGAGTCGGGCGACCAGACGGGCTGCAGCAGGAAGCCCTGGTTGCCGGTCGTCAGCGGGCGCCAGGCGTCGCGGCCGCGCTGGTCGGCGAGGTAGAGCTGCTCCTCGCCGCCGCGGTCGCTCACGAAGCAGACCCAGCGGCCGTCGGGCGACCAGGCGGCGTTCTTCTCGCGGCTCGCGCTGGTGCGGGTGAGGTCGAACCACTCGCCTTCCTCGGCGGGCAGGCTGAGGATCTCGCCGCGCGCCTCCAGCAGCAGGCGCTCGCCGGCGGGCGAGAGGCCGAAGCTGCCGGTCGACGGCGCCGCCTCGACGAGCTCGGAGCGCATCGGCGCGCGGTCGGTGGCGACGTCGATCGCCACCTCGCGGTCGACGCCGGTGGCCAGGTCGAGCACGCGCAGGCCGCCCGCGTGCTGGTAGACGACGCGGCCGGCGCCGCAGCCGGGCGACTTCACGTCGTAGTCGCGGTAGCTCGTCAGGCGCGTCACGTCGCCGCCCGCGGGGGTCATCGCGTAGAGGTTCAGGGTGCCGTCCTCGCGGTCGCTCAGAAAGACGATGCGGTCCTGCCACCACATCGGGAAGCTGTCGGTGCCCTCGAAGTCGGTGACCTTCGCGATGGCGCCGGAGGCGAAGTCGGCCACCCACACGTCCTGGGCCATGCCGCCGCGGTAGCGCTTCCAGGTGGCCCCCTCGCGGGCGATGCGGTTGTAGGCGAGGCGCTTGCCGTCGGGCGAGAAGCTCGCCAGGGCGCCGCGGTCCACGGCCACCTTCTCGGGCAGGCCGCCCTCGCGGTCGACCAGGAACAGCTGCGGCTGGCCGAGCGGGTGCTCGCGCGACGAGCGGAACAGGATGCGCCGGCCGTCGGGGTGCCAGTCCAGCGCCAGGTCGGCGCCCGGGTGGAAGGTCAGGCGGCGCGGCTCGCCGCCGGCGGTCGGCATCACGTAGACGTCGGTGCCGCCGTCGTAGTCGGCGGTGAAGGCGATCCACTGGCCGTCGGGGCTGAACTTGCCGGCGTTCTCGAAGCCGGGGCCGCTGGTGATCCGGCGGGCCGGTCCGCCGGTCGCGGGCGCCAGCCAGAGGTCGTCCTCGTAGGTGAAGACGATGTGCTCGGCGCTGATGTCGGGGTTGCGCATGAGCTGCGAGGCGCCCGGCGCGGTCGCGGACGCGGCCCCGGACAAGGCGGCCGCCAGCGCGACCGCGAGGGAGAGGATGGCCAGTCGTTTCAAGGGATTCGCCTCCTGGGATAACTGCAGGGTCGGGCCGGGGATCGCCGCAGGCGTGCGGACGTCAGCCGGGGACGCCCGGCTTGACCATGAACGTCTTTTCCTTACGGATCTGGACCGTGCCCGGTTTCGCGCCGGGCGGTTTCGTCACGAAACGGGCCTGGGTCCCGGAGACCGCCACCAGCTTGGCCTCGCGCACCTTGCTGTGCCAGGCGGCGACCGCGGCGGCGGCCTCCAGCAGCTCGCGCGGCGGCTCCTCCCCCGCCGGCACCTGCAGCACGACGTGGCTGCTGGGGCGGCCCTTCACGTGGAACCACCAGTCGTTGGGCTTGGCGATCTTCAGGCTGAGGCGGTCGTTGTCGGCGTCGGTGCGGCCGGCCAGCACGACCCAGCCGCCGGGCAGCTCGTAGCGCCACAGGGAGGGCTCGGGGGGGCGGCGGTCGGTCATGTCGCCGCCTCGAGGAAGGTCGCCACTTCGTCGAAGGGCTTGCGGCGCAGATCGGGCACCGTGCAGCCCGGCGCGGGATGGCCGACGACCAGCAGCAGGAAGGGCCGCTCGTGCCGGGGCCTGCCGAGCACCTCGTTCAGGAAATTCATGGGGCTCGGCGTGTGGGTCAACGTCGCCAGGCCGGCCCGGTGGAGGGCGGCGATCAGCATGCCCGTGGCGATGCCCACGGACTCCGTGGGATAGTAGTGCGTGACGCGCTCGCCGCCGGGCCCGACTCCCTGGCGCAACTGGAAGATGGCGATCAGCCAGGGCGCCTTTTCCAGGAAGGGCTTGCTCGCGTCGGTGCCGAGCGGGCGCAAGGCCGCGAGCCACTCTCCCGGAGCGCGCCCGCCGTAGAAGGTCCGCTCCTCGGCCTCGGCCGCCTCGCGGATGCGTTGCTTGACGACCGGGTCGCCCACGGCCACGAAATGCCAGGGTTGCTGGTTGGCGCCGCTCGGGGCGCTGGCGGCCGCGCGCAGGCAGTCGGCGATCAGCGCGGCCGGCACCGGCCGGTCGCTGAAATCGCGGACCGAGCGACGTCGGGCCAGGTCCTCGGTGAAATCCCGGGCCCTGGCGGCCGCTTCGGAGGGCGTCCGTTCGCGAAAAACCAGGGGAATGCGGGGGTCTCGGTCCATCGCGGTCCTCGCTGCGCGGCGGGTGGCACGGATCCGGGCCAGTCTAAGCCCTGGGGCGCCCCGAGGCTCGGAAAAACTGGAACCGGGACCCCGGTTTCGTGTAGATTGGCCCCGGTTGCCCGGCGGCGCCGCCCACGAGCGGCGTCTGTCGTGTTCGGGCGCGCCCCGGGATCCCCCATCCCCTACCAACCCAGCTACGGAGGACTCGAAGCGATGATCGAGGTACGTGACGTCACGAAGCGGTTCGGAGCCACCGTCGCCCTCGACGGCGTCTCGTTCCGCCTCGACAAAGGCGAGATCCTCGGCTTCCTGGGGCCCAACGGGGCCGGCAAGAGCACCGCGATGAAGATCGTCACCACGTTCCTGGCCCCGGACTCCGGGACCGTCAGCGTGGACGGCATCGACGTGCTCCGCGACCCCCTGGAAGTCCGCGGCCGCATCGGCTACCTGCCGGAGAACCACCCGCTGTACGTGGACATGATGGTCCACGAGTACCTGCAGTTCGTCGGCCGGGCGCGCGGCCTGGCCGGCGACGAGCTGCGCCGGCGGCTGGAGTGGGTCGTGGAGGCCTGCGGGCTGGGCAGCGTCTACCGCAAGCCCATCAACGAGCTGTCCAAGGGCTTCCGGCAGCGCACCGGCCTGGCGCAGGCGCTGATCCACGACCCCGAGGTGCTGATCCTCGACGAGCCCACCAGCGGCCTGGACCCCCTGCAGATCATCGGCATCCGCGAGCTGATCCAGAGCCTCGCCCGCAGCAAGACGATCATCTTCAGCACGCACATCCTGCAGGAGGTGTCCCCGGTCACCGACCGCGTCGTGATCATCAACGCCGGCCGGATCGTCGCCGACGGTCGCATCGGCGAGCTGGAGCGGGCGGCCATGGGGCGCAACCGCATCTTCGTCGCCTACCGCGCCCCGGCCGCCGAGGCCGAGGCGGCCCTGCGCGGCCTGGACGGGCTGCACGAGGTGCGGCCGGTCGCCGGGCGCGAGGGCGCGGCCCGCTTCGAGGTGCGCGCCGACTTCGGCCGGGACGTGCTGGCGCCGCTGGGCCGGCTCGGGCAGTCGCGCGGCTGGGACCTGCTCGAGCTGCAGGAGTCGCCGTTCAGCCTCGAGGACACGTTCATCGCCCTGACGCGACAGAGCGGCGGCGCCCGGGAGGTGAGCCATGTCTAACACCGGCGTGATCTTCCGCCGCGAGTTCGCGGCCTACTTCAACAGCCCGATCGCCTACATCTTCATCATCGTGTTCCTGGTGCTCAACTGCGGGCTGTTCATGACGCCGTTCTTCCTGGCGCAGCTCGCGGACATGCGCGACTTCTTCGGGAACCTGCCGCTGTTCCTGATCTTCTTCATCCCCGCGGTGAGCATGCGGCTGTGGGCCGAGGACAAGCGCAGCGGCACCTTCGAGCTGCTGATGACGCTGCCGATGAAGTCCAGCGAGGTCATGCTGGGCAAGTACCTCGCGGCGATGGCCTTCTACGTGGTGGCGCTGCTCGGGACGCTGCCGATCCCGCTCATGCTGGCGCTGCTGGGCAACCCCGACCTGGGCGCCGTCTTCGGCGGCTACCTCGGGGCGCTGCTGCTGGGCGGCCTGTACATGGCCGTGGGCATCTTCACCAGCGGCCTGCTGCGCGACCAGATCTCCGCCTTCATCCTGGGCATGCTGGCCTGCTTCGCGCTGTTCCTGGTCGGGGTGCCGGCCGTCTCGGCCACCATCGACGGCTGGGTCGGCGGCCTCGGCTCCTTCCTGCAGAACGCGTTCGGCCTGATGCCCCACTACCAGGCGCTGCAGCGCGGCGTGCTGGAGCTGGGCGACCTGGCCTACTTCCTGGGCCTGACGGCCGTGTTCCTGGTCCTGAACGCCGTCTGGCTGGAAGGGAGGAAGTACTGATGAGCACCAAGCGCCGGAACTTCCGCGTGACCTTCGCCGTGACCGCCCTGCTGCTGCTGGCGGTGTCGGTGCTGCTGACCGACGTGCTGGGCGGCTTCGGCGGCGCGCGCGTCGACCTGACCAGCGAGCGCCTCTACACCATGGCGCCGGCCGCCAAGAACATCCTCAAGGGCCTGAAGGCCCCCGTGCAGGTGAAGCTCTACATCACCGGCGCGGCGGCGATGCCGACCGAGCTGAAGACCCTCGAGCGCGACGTCACCGACAAGCTGCGCGACTACGCCCAGGCGTCCGGGGGCATGATCCAGTTCAGCGTCCACGACCCGCAGGACGACGAGGCCCTGCAGGGCCAGCTGGGCGAGCGGAGCATCCAGCCGTTCCAGGTCCAGTCCATCGACAAGGACGAGATCGGCGTCAAGCTGATCTGGAGCGCCATGACCGTGGCCTACAAGGACCGGCCCGAGGAGGTCATGCCGCAGATCCTGCCGCAGTCGCTGGCCACCTTCGAGTACGACCTGATCTCGCGCGTCTACCGCCTGACCCGCGACAGCGACCCCAAGGTGGCCCTGGTCGCGCCGCTGCAGGAGATCGACCCGCAGGTCGCCATGCAGTACCTGCAGCGCGGCATGCAGCCGCCCGAGCCGGTGGACGTCTACACCTCGATCGCCCAGTACCTCCAGCAGGAGCACTACCAGGTCGAGCGGGTGTCGCTGACGGCCGACTCGCGCATCCCCGCCGACGCCGACGCGCTGCTGGTGCTCAACCCGTCGGGCTTCGACGAGCGCCAGGCCTTCGAGATCAACCGCGCCATCAGCAACGGCGTCAACGCGCTGATCGCGGTGCAGCTGCACACCTACGGCTACCAGCCCGCCATGCGCGGGGGCTTCACGATCAGCGGCGCCAGCCAGACCAGCGGTCTGGAGTCCGTCCTCGGGGCCTTCGGCGTCGCCGTGGACACGCGGCACCTGCTGGACGCCAGCCACGAGACCCTGGCCGTGCCCCGCACCCAGAACATCGGCGGCATGCGCTTCCAGACCAACGAGCCGGTGCGCCTGCCGGTGCAGGTCAAGGTCACCGAGGCGCAGATGAACCGGGACTCGCCCCTGAGCAACCGCATCGCGAACCTGCTCTACCTGTGGGGCAGCGCCCTGGACCTGGACGGCTCCGTGATCGGCGGCAACGGCCTGACCTCGACGGTGCTGTTCACCGCCAGCGACCGCGCCTGGCGCGCGCCGTTCACCGACGGCCTGCTGCCCGGCAGCCTGTTCGCGCCCGACGGCAAGCAGATCGAGCCGAAGCTGCCGCTGGCGGTGCTGCTCGAGGGCCGCTTCCCCGACGCCTTCGCCGGGCGGCCGACGCCGGCGTGGCCCGCCCCGGCGGGCGGCGAAGCCGCCGCGCCCGCGGCCATCGACGCGCCGGCCCCGCTGCGCGCCGAGACGGCCCGCGTCGCGGTGATCGGCTGCGCCAAGATGTTCGACGACATGGGCCTGCAGGCCGGGCAGAACGCCCTGCTGCTGCTCAACGCCGTCGACGCGCTGACCCACGGCGAGGAGATGATCTCGATCCGCTCGAAGGCCCTGACCCAGCGCGTGATCCGGCCGGTCGACGACGGCGAGAAGCTCTTCTACCGCCTGTTCGCCGCCGTGCTGGTGCCCGCCGCCCTGGCGGTCTTCGGCCTGCTGCGCGCCGCCAAGCGCCGGAAGGAGGCGGCGCGATGAACCGCAACCGCCCCCTGCTGATCCTGGCGGCGGTGGTCGCGCTGCTGCTGGTCGCGAGCGTCGCGCAGCGGGTGCTGCACCGGCGCGCCGTGACGTCGCCGGCCACCGCCACCGTGGTGGCGGCGGACTTCGACCCGGCGGACATCAACCGCGTCACCGTCGGCGCCGGGGCCGACACCGCGACGGTGGTGATCGAACGGCTGGGCGAGGGCTGGGTGACCCGCACCGCGTGGGACCATCCCGCCGACCCGCGCAAGCTCCAGGAACTGCTGGCCGCCCTGGACAGCCTGCAGGGCGACTTCCGCTCCGACGAGGCGGCGATCCTGGACGACTACGGCCTGGGACCGCGCTCGGCCCCCGTGGAGGTGACCCTGTTCGGCAAGGACTGGCAGCCGGTCGTGCGCGCTGCTGCTGGGCAAGCGCGCCGACGACGGCGCGGGCGTCTTCGTGCGCGCGCCGGGCAGCAACGCGGTCTACCTGGCGAGGACCGAGGTGCGCGGCAAGCTCGGCCTGTGGTCGCCGGAGGCCGCGCCGGAGTCGCGCCATTTCCTGGACCTGTCGGTCTTCAAGACCGACGCCGCCGGCATCCGCCGGATCACGCTGCACCAGGGGGACAAGGCCCTGGTCATGGAGAAGGTCCTGACGGCCGCCGGCCCCGGCGACGGCTCCGCGCCGCCGCCCCAGGAGTGGGAGTGGACGCTGACCTCGCCCTCGCGCCGCGCCCTGGCCAAGACGAAGGTCGACGGCGTGATGAACGCGCTGGCCTCGATCCAGGCCGCCGACGTCGCCGACCCCAGGGTCGGGATGGAGCAGTACGGCCTGTGGAAAGCCGAACGCCGCGTCGAGGTGGCGCTGGCCGACGGTTCGACCTTCGAACTGCGCGTCGGCGACGCGCGGCCGGTCGCGGGCGGCGTCCAGGAGGGCCGCTTCTGCATGACCTCGCGGGACCGGAAGATCTGGGTGATCCGGGAGTTCAAGATCGACCAGATCTTCAAGAAGCTCGAGGACCTGCTGCCGGACGCCTGATCCGGCCGCCGGCCCCGCCGAACGCCCGGGAGGCCCTCTCCCGGGCGTTTTTGCTTGCAGATTCAGGGGCCGGGGATGATCCTAAACCGGTACCGCTCACGGAGTCGCCAACGCGCCCCGCACCGGAGGCCAGGACTTGAAGCAGAGCCGAAAAAGCGCCCCCGGGGTGCTGCTGACCAACGCGAACGTGCTGGACTACCTGCCGCCGCAGATGAACGCGGCGCCGGACCCGCGCGTCGAGACCGCCGACCTGCGCATCGAGGGCGGCCGCATCGTCGAGCGCGGGCGCGGGCTCGCGCCGCGCGAGGGCGAGGAGGTCCGCGACCTGGACGGCCGCACGGTCATGCCCGGCCTGATCAACGCCCACCACCACCTCTACTCCACGCTGGCGCCGGGCATGCCGCCGCCGGCCAACACCCCGCGCAGCTTCCAGGACGTGCTGACGGAGATCTGGTGGAAGCTGGACCGCGCGCTGGACCCCGAGGCCATCCACATGAGCGCGGCGTCGGGCGCCTGGGACGCGCTGCGCTGCGGCGCGACCCTGATCTTCGACCACCACAGCAGCCTGACCTCGGTCGGCGGTTCGCTCGACCTGGTGGAGCGGGGGCTGCGCGACGCCGGCGTGCGCGGGTGCCTCTGCTACGAGGTCACCGACCGCGGCGGCCCCGGCAGCCGCGACACCTGCCTCGAGGAGACCCGCCGCTACCTGCAGAAGACCACCGCGCCCGCCGGCGACCAGGGCCGTGTCCCTGGTTCAAGGGCCTGGTCGGCGCGCACGCCGGCTTCACGCTGGAGGACGGCACGCTCGACAGCCTGGCGGCGCTCTGCGCCGAGTTCGACACCGGCGTGCACATCCACCTGGCCGAGGGCTCGACCGACCGCGAGATCTGCAAGGACCGCGGCTGGCCCGACCCCCTGGAGCGGCTGGACCGGCACGGCCTGATCCGCCCGCGCAGCCTGCTGGCCCACGGCGTGGACCTCACCCCCCTGGACCTGCAGACCATCGAGGAGAAGGGCGCCTGGCTGGTGCACAACGGCCGCTCGAACATGAACAACGGCGTCGGCCGCGCGCCGGTCGACCGCTTCCCGCCGCGCAGCTGCCTGGGCACCGACGGCCTGGACGGCAACATGTTCGGCGAGCTGCGCACGACGTTCTACCGCGGCAACGAGACCGGCCGCGGCCCGCTGGGCTTCCACGGCGCCGAGCGCTTCTGGATCGGCGGCTACCAGCTGGCCCGCGAGATCTTCGGCGAGCCCTTCGGCTCGCTGGACGCCGGCGCCCCCGCCGACTTCGTGATCGGCTGCGAGGACCAGAAGCAGCCGCTGCACCGGGGCAACTGGCTCGGCCTGCTGCTGTTCGGCATGCAGCCCCGCCTGATCCAGGAAGTTTGGGTCGACGGCGCGCCGCGCTACCGCCGCGGCGACCCGGCGCCCTACGACGGCAAGGCCTGCCGCGCCGCCGCCCAGCGCATCTGGGACCGCATGGCCAACCTTTGATCCGCGATCCCGGCCGGACGCCCCCGCGACGGGCGCGTCCGGCCGGGGCGTGCCCGGAGCCGCGATGACACGACAGGACCTCCACGCCGCCGCCCGCGCCCTCGAGGCGCCCATGATCGCCTTCCTGCGCGACATCGTCGCCATCCCCAGCCTCTCGGGGCAGGAGGAGCGCGTCGTGCGCCGCGTCGCCGCCGAGATGGAGAGCGTCGGCTTCGACGAGGTGCGCATCGACGGGCTCGGCAACGTGCTCGGGCGCATCGGCGACGGGCCGCGCGTGGTGGCCTTCGACGCCCACCTCGACACCGTCGACGTCAGCGACCCCGCGCAGTGGCGCTGCGACCCCTTCACGGGCAAGCTGGAGAACGGCCGCGTCTACGGCCGCGGGGCGGTCGACCAGAAGGCCGGCATGGCCGGCATGGTCTACGCCGGCAAGCTGATGAAGGACCTCGGCCTGCTCGAGGGCTGCCAGGTGTGGATGGTCGGCTCGGTCATGGAGGAGGACTGCGACGGCCTCTGCTGGCACTACATCCTGCAGGAGAAGGTGCTGCGGCCGGAGGTCGTGGTCTCGACCGAACCCACCGGCCTGACGCTGACCCGCGGCCAGCGCGGCCGCATGGAGATCCGGGTCACCTCGCGCGGCGTGTCGTGCCACGGCTCGGCGCCGGAGCGCGGCGTGAACGCCGTCTACAAGCTGGCCCCCGCCTGCGCGGCGATCGAGGCGCTGAACGAGCGGCTCGGCACGGACGACTTCCTGGGCAAGGGCACCTGCACCGTCAGCATGTTCCAGAGCCTGTCGCCGAGCCTCTGCGCGGTGCCCGACAAGGCCGAACTGCACATCGACCGCCGCCTGACCGCGGGCGAGACCCGCGACGGGGCGCTGCGGGAGGTGCGCGAGGCCCTGGCCGGAGCCGGCGTCGAGGCCGAGGTCTGGATGCTGACCTACGAGGTCCCCGCCTGGACCGGCCTGGTCTACCCCATGGAGAAGTACTACCCGACGTGGCTGATGCCGCAGGACCACCCCGCGGTCCGCGCCGGCGTCGCCGCGCACCAGGGCGTGTTCGGCGCGCCGCCCGAGGTGTCGCGCTGGACCTTCAGCACCAACGGCGTGGCCATCAACGGCCTGCACGGGGTGCCCTGCGTCGGCTTCGGGCCGGGCCAGGAGGCCCTGGCCCACGCCCCCAACGAGTACGTCCCGGTGGACGACGTGGTGCGGGCCTGCGCCTTCTACACGGCTTTCCCGCAATCCTTCCTGAACAGCGACCGAGGTGCGAAATGAGCAAGATCCTGCAGGGCAAGCATTTCATCGACACCGAGGACTGGGCCGACGACGAGCTGGAGCTGATGCTCGCGACCGCCGGCGACCTCAAGCGCAAGTTCTACCGCGACGAGCCGCACGCGCTGCTGCGCGACCGCACCCTGTTCGCGCTGTTCTTCGAGCAGAGCACGCGCACCCGCAACTCCATGGAAGCGGGCATGACGCAGCTCGGCGGGCACTGCCACGTGCTGACCCCGGACAAGCTGCAGCTGAGCCACGGCGAGACGGTCATGGACACCGCGCGCGTGCTGGGCCGCATGGGCCACGGCATCGCCATCCGCAACTGCGACTTCGGCGTGGGCAACAAGTTCATGCGCCAGATCGCGGAGATCTCGCGCGTGCCGCTGATCAACCTGCAGTGCGACGTCTACCACCCCTGCCAGGCCGCGGCCGACATCATGACCGTGCGCGAGAAGTTCCGCGGCGAGACGCGGGGCCGCAAGATCGTCGTGAGCTGGACCTACGCCCCGAGCTACGTGCGCCCGATCTCGGTGCCCCAGTCCGAGATCCTGATCATGACGCGCATGGGCCTGGACGTGACCCTGGCCCACCCGCCCGAGTTCAAGCTGATGCCGGAGATCATCGAGCGCGCCCGCGCGAACGCGAAGCGCAGCGGCGGCAAGTTCGAGACGGTCGACGACATGGACGCGGGTTTCGAGGGCGCCCACGTGGTCTACCCCAAGAGCTGGGGCTGCCTGGTGCACGAGCCCGACCGCGCGGCCGCCGTCCAGCACATCGAGAAGTACCCCGGCTGGATCTGCGACGAGCGCCGCATGAAGCTGGCCGCGCCCGACGCGATCTACATGCACCCGCTGCCGGCCACGCGCGGCCAGGAGGTCACCGACGCGGTGATCGACGGCCCGCAGTCGGTGGTCTGGGACCAGGCCGAGAACCGCCTGCACACGGCCAAGGCCATCATGGCCCTCACCATGTAGAAGCCGGGGGCGCGCGATGCAGCTGCCGCAGGTCGGGACCAATCCGCACTGGACGGGGTACGCCTGCGGGCTGTGCGGCAAGGCGCACCCGACGGACCACCGCGGCTTCGTCTGCGCCGCCTGCGGCGATGAGGGCATCCTCGACGCGACCTACGACTACGCGGCGATCCGCGCGGAGCTGCCCGCGGGCGACCCCTTCCCCGCGCGCGGCCGTCCCGACCTCTGGCGCTACGCGGCCCTGCTGCCGCTGCGCCCCGAGGCGCCCCACGCCTGCTGGTCGCTGGGCGACACGCCGCTGCACGCCCCGCACCGCCTGCGCGAGCACCTCGGCCTGCCCCACCTGCTGCTGAAGGACGACACCGCCCTGCCGTCGGCCAGCCTGAAGGACCGCGCCACCGCCGTGGCGATGGCCGACGGCGCCCGCCTGGGCGTCTCCCACGTGGCCGCCGCCTCGACGGGCAACGCCGCGGCCAGCCTCGCGGTGCTGGCGGCGCGCGCGGGCGTGCGCACGACGATCTTCGTGCCCGCCGCGGCGCCCCGGGCCAAGCTGGCGCAGCTCGAGCTGCACGGCGCCGAGGTCCGCCGCATCGACGGCACCTACGACGAGGCCTTCGACCTGTCCGTCAAAGAGACGCGGGAGCACGGCTGGTACTCCCGCAACTGCGCCTACAACCCGCTGCTGGTCGAGGGCAAGAAGACCTGCGGCCTGGAGATCGCCCACGCCCTGGATTTCCGGGCGCCCGACGCGGTGTTCGTGCCCACGGGCGACGGCTGCATCGTGTCGTCGACCGCCAAGGCCTTCGTCGAGCTGGCGGAGGTCGGCCGGCTGGACCGGGTGCCGGCCGTGTTCGGGGTGCAGGCCGCGGGCGCCGCGCCGCTGTCCCGCGCCTGGGGGGAAGCCGGGGCCCGCGCCGCTTCGCTCACCCCGCGCGAGGTGCTGGCGGCCGTCGCGCCGGTCACGCCCGCGACCATCGCCGACTCGATCAGCGTGGGCGTGCCCCGCAACCGGCTGAAGGCCTGGAAGTACGTCGCGCGCACCGGCGGCGGTTTCCTCGCCGTCGAGGACGAGGCGATCCGCGAGGCCATCCGCCTGCTGGCCCGCCTGGCCGGCGTCTGGGCCGAGCCGTCGGGAGCGGCGGGCTTCGCCGGCCTGATGCAGGCCCGCGCGCAGGGGCTGATCGGGCCGCACGACAAGGTCGTGGCGCTGGTCACCGGGCACGGGCTGAAGGACCCGCTGGCGGGGATGCCGCTCGTCTAGGACGGTCCGGGAGACGCGCGGGAGACCTCAATCCGGGCGCCGCCTTCGGCGCCCGATCACGCCCACCACCACGATCGACACGACGACGAACCCGGCGATCCCCGCGACGGCGGGCCAGGTCGGTCCGCCGCTCCGGCGCGCGAACGGGTCGCCGAAGCGCGCATTCGGCCGGAAGTACGCCTGGCCGTGCCGGTAGTCGAGGATCGTGTCGAAGCGCGCCAGCACCTCCATGCACAGCACGCCGCCGGGCGGCGCCTGGTTGCCGGCCGAGGGCAGTTCCAGGTGGACCGGCACGTCCGGCAGGGAGAAGCCGGCGACCACGAGTTCCGGCACCAGCACGACCTCGTTGCGGATCACCGCGCTGCCCACGCCGCGCGAGGCGCTCTTGCCGAGCACGCGCATCGCGCCGGGCAGGTCGTGGGCCGCCGAGAAGGCCTGGTTGACGTTCATGGCCCCCGTGCCGGCGGTGTCGAGGATGAACAGCCCGCCCTCCCTTTTCTCCCCGGCCACCAGCACGACCTCCACCGCCGTGAGCGGGCCCACGTACGGCATCGCGGTCCGCGCATATCCGGCCGCCTTCGCGGGCAGGTCGTCGTGGACGATCATGATCATGCGGTCGTAATCGAGTTCGACCACCTTGCCCAGGAACAGCTGCCAGCCGACGATGCCGTCGGCCGGGTCGGCCTGCCTCTCCACCGCGATGAACGGTTCGTGGTCCCACCGCAGACCCGCGATCGCGAGGCGGTTGTCGCTGGCGGTCCGTCGCTCCGTCGCACCGCCGGTCCCGCTGTTGAGCGTCGTGCCGTCGAGCCGGAGTTCGGCCCCCTCGCCGTGCGCGGAGGGATACAGCGCACAAGCTTCGGCCCCGGTGTCGAAGATGAGGTTCAGCGGTCCGGACCCGTTGATCGCACCGATGACGTTCAGCTTGCCGTTCCTGATCGAGATCGGGATGGTGTCGGGGCCCGACGCGCGCGGGTCGACCCGCACGTAGGCCTGCATCATCGTCGAGATGCGCGTGCGGCAGGAGTCCCGGCCCCCGAGCAGGACCGTGAAATCGTAGGTGCGGCCGGGCTCGACGTCGAAGGACAACGAGTCGACGTCCGAGATGAACGTCACGCGCTTCGCGGCGCTCGACCGCAGCGCGGCGTAGACGTCGAGCGCGAGCGCGGGGTCGACGACCCAGACGCCTTCCTGGAACCGGTCGCCGTCGCGGACGTCCACGGCCGCGGAATTCGCCAGGAGAACCGGCGGCTCCGCCCCGGCCGCGATGGCGGCATTCGCCAAGCACAGCGCCAGCAAGCGAACGCAGAGACCGCCCGCACATCGGTGCAGAAGCGGCCGGCGGGAGCGACCGGCGGCGTCTCGCCATCGCATCGGGATACCTCTTCGAGAGGAGATGAAGCGACAAAGCGCCCGGCGGGAGCATCGGCTCCCGCCGGGCGCGTCCATGCTGGCACAGCCCGCTGACGCGGGCAACCCCGATCGTCAGTCCGACGCCATGTCGGTCTTCCACACTTCCCACACCTTGCCGACGAGATCCGGCCCCGGCTTGAGGGTCATGCGCCCGGGCTTCCAGCCCGACGGCGTCGCCTCCGTGCCCTTGCTGGCCCGGACCAGCTGGAAGGCCTGGATCTGGCGCAGGGTCTCCCCCACGTGCCGGCCGACCGGCGGGGTGAGCACCTCGTAGCCCTGGATCACGCCGTCGGGGTCGATGATGAAGCGGCCGCGGTTCTCCACGCCCGCCTCCTCGCCGTAGACGCCGTAGGCCGTGCCCACCTTGCCGCCGCCGTCGGACAGCATGGGGTAGGGCACGCCGCCCTTGACCATCTTCGAGATCTCGTGGTCGTTCCACATCTTGTGCACGAAGACGCTGTCGACGCTCATCGACAGGACCTCGACGCCCAGCTTCACGAACTCGGGATAATGATCGGCGACCGCCGATATTTCGGTCGCTCAGACGAAGGTGAAATCACCGGGGTAGAAACAGAGGACCACCCACTTGCCGAGGTGGTCCGACAGCTTCACGTTCGTGAACGCGCCCTTGTGGTACGCCGGGGAGACGAAATCAGGGGCTGGTTTGCCGACCTGGATCATGGCTCTCTCCTCCTTCTGCGTGGTCGATGTCGGTTCCGAGGGCGATGGTTCCGGCTGCCCGACCAGTCCGCCGGTCGGGCGAGCGCATCCCGCTTTCAGTTCTTCCGCCATCCTTCACCTCCTCCGGTGCCGCGGTTGCCTAGTGCCAGAGTAGCCGCGCGCTGCAGGCCAAGCAACCACGGTCGTGCTGCAGCGATTGCCTGCTACTACGGTAGGTTGTATCGGAATTACGTCACGCGGGCCCTGCGTCACCATCGAGGGTCACCCGGATTTTCTCAGCGGTGGCCCGATTGCGGGTCGTGGCGGTGTCCCCCGTGAGGCGCGTGAACGCCTTGACGATCTCGCTGTCGGCGACGCCGCCCGCGCACCACAGGTAGGCCGCCCGCTTCCCGAGGGCGAAGGCCTCGGGCGACCAGGATCGCGCCAGCATCGGTCTCGCCGCGTCCAGGTCGCCCGGGGACTGCACGAACGCCACCAGGTGCCGCGCGGGGTCGTCGGCCACGTCGCGAAGGGGGTTCTCCAGGAGGATGGCCGCCAGGTCCGCCGCGGTCACCACGATCACCGGCACCGTCAAGCCGAACTCGCGTTCGATCGCCGCACGGATGGCGCGCGCGTGCCCGGCGGCGTCCGGGCTCTTCGCCGCGAAGACGACGTTGCCGCTGTTGAGCAGCGTGCGGACGTCGGCGTAGCCGAGGTCCGCGAACAGGCGGCGCAGGTCCGCCATGGCGATGCGCTTGGCGCGGCCGACGTTGATGCCGCGCAGCAGGGCGGTGAAGGCGGGCACGACGGTCCTTCCCGGCAGGGGCGCGGCCTCCGCAGGCCGCGCCCCGCTCGATCCGATTCCGGTGCGTTCCGGCCCCTCAGGGGCAGACCGGCGTGATGACCCAGACGGCGCCCGCGAACCGCCAGACGTTCCCGCCGCAGCTCACGGACTCGGGGTGCGCGCCGCACTCCACGTTGCCGCTGCCCCAGGTGAGCCCCAGCAGCAGGTCGCCGTCCTCGTGCTCGCAGCTCGATTCCTGGACGGTCGCGTCGTACGACGTCCCGTAGTACCAGGGATCGTTGAAGCCCGATCCCTGGACGCGGTAGCGGGTGATGCCCGGCAGCGGCGTCCAGCGCACCGAGATCCGGTAGCCGGCCCAGCAATTCGGCTCCTCGCCGCCGGAAGACTCGGCGCAGTACGTCTGCCCCGCGATCTCCGGCAGCACCGGCGTGCGGATGACCACGTCGACCGAGTCCACCGGCGAGACGACCCCCTCGCCCAGGTCGAGGCGCGCCACGCAGGTGACCACATCGTTGCCGCCGTCGTTGTCGACCAGGAAATCGGCCCACGGCGTCGCCGAGGTCCACGGCGGGCTGACGTTGCCGGGCCCGTGCAGCGTGCCGTTGGCGCCGCCGCCGCGCCAGTGCCAGAGCAGCGTGCCGTCGCCCGTGAAGGGCGGGTCGAGGGTCGGCGACAGGCGGAACTGGCCGCGCGGGCAGGAGAACACCGTGTCCGGCAGCACGATGTGGCGGCGCACGACCTCCAGCGTGCTGGTCGCCGCGCGCACCAAGGTCCGCTCGCCGCCGAGCGTGACGTACAGCTCGCAGGTGACCGTCTCGAGTCCCTCGCTGCCGTCGTCGGCCACGTACTGGACGAAGGCGCTGCTGGTGAAGAAGTCGTTGCCCGTGTCCGTCGGCGCCTGGGGGTTGACGAGCGTGCCGCGCGCGCCGGGGCAGCGCCAGCGGTAGGCGTAGGCCCAGCCCTCGGGGTTGCCGCCGGTGTCGTCGTCGACGACCAGGGTCAGCAGCTGCGTGCCGTGCACCATGATGCGCGCGCCGCGCGGCTCGACGTGGATCAGGGGGGCTGTGACCGTCACGTCCCAGCTCTCGGCCTTCTTGCAGAGGCCGAAGTGGTAGCCGGTGATCGTGTTGTCGGCCAGGTTGCCGACGATGTCCGCGATGCCGATCAGGAAGAAGGCGCGCTCGACGCCGTCCATCACCTCGGCCGACTCGTCGGCGGTGAAGAGGGCCGCCTGCAGCCCGTCGGCGATGAGGTCGCGCACCCAGCCCTGCAGCGTGCCGTTGGTCAGCGCGGCGTTCCACAGCTCCAGCAGCGCGGGCCAGAACTGCCCGTCGTTCGCCAGCGCGTGGACGTTGGGCAGGGCGCCGGTGACCAGCCCGACGAAGTCGTTCACCTGGCCGGGGATGTCGTCGCCGAAGACGTTGTCGGCGACCGTGCCCGCGGCGCCGGCGGTGTTCAGGAACATCGGGATGAAGTAGTCCATCACCAGGCACTTCATCGTCATCCACTCGCCCTGGGCGAGCTCGTAGGACGTGTAGAGTTCCGGATCGTCGGGCTCCTCGAGGCCCATGCCGAGCACGTCGACCCGGTAGTAGGTGCGCTTCGCGTCGCCGCGCGTCTCCAGCAGGATCGGGTCCAGCGACTCGGGCGCGTAGGCGAAGCCGCCCGTGAGGGCGCCGACGATGGTGTTGATCGTGCCGCCGAAGGCGGCCACCGGCGGCACTTCCAGCTCGTGGGCCACGAGCGGGTCGGGCAGCTCGTGCTCGACATCGTTGGTGTCGCGCCAGCCCAGCTCCATCACGAAGCCCGCCGCGCGGCGGCGGTAGCTGTTCTTGATGGTGATGCGGTTGATCCCGCCCTCGTTGAGCACCTCGACGCCGCTCTGCTGCGCGCCGGGCTCGATGATCACGCCCTTCCCGGGTTCGGGCACCAGGGAAGACGTCAGGGCGAGCAGGGCGTCGTGCAGACCCTGGTCCGGGACTGCGAGCCCGCCGGGAGTGGACGCCAGCATCGCCGCCCAGGCCGCCTCCACGCCCGAGAGGTCCACGGAGGGATCGGCCAGCAGGGCGCGGATCGCCTCGGCGCCGTCGCCGGGGACCATCCAGGAGCCGAGCGACAGCCAGGCGAGCACCTCGGCGGTCGTGCGCGGCGAGAGCGTCGCGCTCTGCTCGCCGAACCAGCCCATGAGCACCGTCGCGCCGGCGGGTCCCTGGACCAGGGCCAGCTGATCGAGGCCCGTGTGCACCTTCAGCGAGAAGGACCCGGCGGCGTCGCAGGGCGACGCGGCCAGGCCGTTGACCACCCGCAGGGTGGCGGGGTCGCCGGTCCAGCCGGCGGGCAGCTCGACCGCACCGGCCAGCTGGGAGGTCGGGACGGGCTGGGGCTCCGGATCGGGTCCGGGGCCGGACGGATCATCGCCGCCGCAGCCCTGCAGCCACCAGAGCGCGGCCAGCAGCGTGAGCGCCGAGGCCGCCGTCAGGGTCGTGGCACTTCGCATCGCGCCTCCTCGGATTAGAGAGGACGGTGGCGGCCAGTCCGGATAGGAACACGGTGGCCGCCCCGGTCGGTACCGGGTCGCAGGACCGGTAGGACGCGGGCGCTACGCGCCCGGGACAACGATGTCCACGCCCGTGACGGTCCCGGCGCCGACGATCTCCACGACGCCGGCAGCGTCCCAGTCCGGGGTGGAAGGGTACCAGGTGGTGCCGGGGGGCGGGAACCCTTCCGCGTCCCAGTAGTCCTCAGACGGCACCGCTCCGACCTTGTAGCGCCCGTCGGGCAGCCCCAGGAACGTGTAGGCGCCGTTGGACACGGTGGTGTGCGCCCACTCCAGGGGCTGATCCTCGCGGCACACGAAGACGATGTGGTACTCCGTCGAGAGCGTCTCCAGGCTGCCGGCGATGGTGCCGCCGTTCTCCAGGACGAGGTCGAGCGTGACGATCTCGCCCGGCTCCGTGAGCAGGATCGGCCGGGCCCCGGCGGGCGACTCCGCGCGGTCGAACCACTGGGGCAGCCAGGAAAGCCGGCCGACGGAGTACCCGTCGTAGCCGATCCGCAGGAGGTAGGAGCCGGGGCTCAGGTTGGGGATGCCGATCTGGCTGTCGAGCTGGAAGTAGACGCTGTGGCGACCGAGCCGTTCGGTGCCGGTCGCATCGTAGATGTCGCACCAGGCGTCGTTGTAGCCGGCCGGCATCTCCGCGAGGACGAGGCGCAACCCGCACTGCAGGATCTCGAGGCCGGAGAGCGACTCCCCCGGACCGATGGCGAACACCTCGGCCTGTTCGAAGCGGGGACCTCCGTACCAGGTCCGGTCCGCGTAGTTGTGCCCGATGCCCAGCTTGAATTCGGCGGGCAGCAGGAGGTCGAATCGGAACGTCCCATCCTCGTCGACCCCGAAGGAGTCGATCAGCTCGGTCGAGTCCAGGTCCGCCACCGTGAGGCTGGGGTTGGACGTCAATCCCAGTTCCAGCCAGGCGCCGCCGACGCGGCCCTCGACGCGCAGGGGCTCGACCGTGACCGGGACGAGGGGGTGCGCGGCGACCCCCGCCGCGACGGTGAACCGCGCCGCCGCGCCGGGATCGCGGGTGCCCGGCAGCCAGACCCGCTCGCAAGCGTACCCGTAGGACCTGTCCAGAGGCGCTCCGATCCCGAGCAGGATCAGGTAATCGCCGGGCAGCAGGATCACCGGGCGCGCATCGATCCGGCCGTTCTCGACCTCGACCCAGCGCGAGGCGACCTGGAACGGGGCGGGGCCGTCCTCCCCCACGGCGGGCACCATGTAATACAGGGAACCTTCGTACCCTTCGAGCCCGGGCGGCAGCGTCAGCCCCACTTCCAGGCTGCCCAGCGCGAAATCGATCACGACCGGCGAGTTCGCGGCGGAGACCGTGATCGTGTCCGCGTCGGCCGCTTCGTACACCGGATGCGGCGCGGCGTGGTGGACCGTCTCGCCGGCCCCCTCCGCCCACGCCGACACCAGATACTCCCCGGCCGGAACGTCCAGGCCGAAACCACCGTCGTCGTCGACCACGAGGGTGCACTCGAACCGGTCCTCGGCGCCGCCGCTCACCCGGTCGAAGAAGACCAGCGCCTCGACGGGGGATGCACCGGTGGTCACGCGGCCTTCAATGCGGCCGGCCGGGATCCCCGACCAGGGATCGCCGAACTCGGCGCAACCGGACCCGATCACGAGCAGCGCGGCCAGCGCCGGCAACACGATGCGGTCCGCGCGCGGGAGGCGGGTCATGGCCGGCTCCCTCCCGGGTCGGGCGGCAGCGTCCAGGACAGGCCCGTCACGGCGCCGTGGCCGACGATGCCGACGGCGACCGCGCCCTCGAACGCGTTCGCGCCCGGGTACCACCACGGCGACCCGTCACCCGACAAGGTTTTCAGGTAGTAGTCGCCGTCGGCGAGGCCGACGAAGGAGAAGATGCCGCCGCTGAAGTACGACCACTGCTCGCACAGCGGCTCGCCGCGATCGTCGCAGATCGTCACCTGGATCGAGCCGGGGATCGCACCGTCGGCTTCCCGGATGACGCCGGCGATGCTCCCGCCCGGCGTCAGGGCAACGTCGAGGCGGCGGCGTTCGCCCGCCACCACCTCGATGGGCGTGGCGTCCGCCGGCGAGGCGGCGCCGTCGAACCACTGGCCGGCCCAGGTCTGCCGCTCGCAGACCCCGTCCAACCGCAGCAGCACGCGGCCCGGGAGCAGGTTCCCGATCCGGATCGGATTGTGCCAAGCCGACTGGGACATCAGGACGTTCCCCGCCTCGTCGCAGACCTCGAGATCGACATCGTATTCCGTGATCATGCCCGGCCCGTCGAGCCAGATCTCGAGCCCGCCTTCGACCACGTCGACCCCCGTGATCCGGTCGCCCGCCTGCAAGGCGAAGTTCGTGGCCGTGGCGAAGGTGAGGCCGCCGTGCCAACGGCTCGCCCCGCCGCAGTAGAACAGCAGGCGCACATCCTGCGGGATGGCCAGGACGATCTGGAAGCTGCCGTCCGGGTCGCAGTAATCGTACGAGACCTGCCGAGATTCCGTCGAGTAGGCGTCCACGGACAGGGACTGCACCGGCGCCAGTTGCCAGCTGCCCGTCACCCGGCCGGAGATGGTGGCGAAGGTCTCGGTAAAATCGCCCTCGTAGGAGCCCGCGGTCTCCAAACCCACGGTCAGGGTGTCGGCCCCTGTTGCCGTCAGCGAGGCCGGCAGGAAGATCTCCCCGCCGTTGGGTCCGGAGAACTTCATGAGGTAGGGACCGGGCTCCACGGCGCGGTACTCGAAGTCCGCCCAACCGTCCTCCACGCGATCGTTGCCGTTGCAGTCGTAGCGGGTGGACGTCTCGAGGCGCAGCGAACAGGACCGGCCTTCCCACGCCGGCGGCACCCGGACCCGCACCCTCGCCAACCCCCGCCGCAGGTCGTGGCGCAGGACGTGGGGGGTGACCTGCACGGTGTCGGGCTTGCTCCTGATCGTGGAGCCGCCCGCCGTGCTGCGTGTGTCCAGGATGTAACGGCCGGCCGGCACTTCCAGCCGGTACCAGCCCGTGGAGTCCGACCACGTCTCGGCCATCACCGCGTCGTTGTAGTCGTAGTAGTTCCCGGCCGTGAGGAGCGAGGCGACGACCTTCAGGGACTCCCCCCGCCCCGCGACCAGCGCGTAGCCCTCCACCGCACCGACCTCGCGCAGGGCGGCGTCGGGCCCGATCTCCCCGGTGCACGACACCAGCAGCAGCGGCAGCAGCGGCAGCAGCGCCAGCCACGGCGCCGCCGTCAGCAGGATCACGCTCCGCGGGATCGGCCTCGACATGGGGATGGTCTTCCGATCGCGACTAGTTGATGTAGCCCAGCGAACGCAACTGCTTGCGGATCTCCTCGCCCACGGCGGGGTCGAGCCCCGCCTCGGCGCCCTCGACGGGGCGCAGTTCCATGTACGAGGGCACCCGGTGCTTCTCCAGACGCCGGACGTGGCGGCCGCCCGCCTCGGTCAGGCTCTGCGACAGGATCGCGCCCGGCATGTCCTTCGCCGGCGGCAGCCCCAGCAGCGACAGGAAGGTGGGGCAGATGTCCAGCAGCTCGATCCGGTCGAAGACCGCGCCGGCCTCGTACAGGGGGCTGCGCACCAGGAAGATGCCCCACTCGCTGTGCTCGGCCGTGCCGTGGCCGTCCGGGCGCGGGCCGAAGAACCCGTGGTCCGACAGGACCGCCGCGGGGTGGTCGGGGGGGAACCAGGACAGCACCTCGCCGACCGCCTCGTCGACCCAGTCGTAGTAGAGGCGCACGACCTCGCGGAAGGCCGCCAGCTCGCCGGGGTCGTTGCGCGGCGAGGCGGGGTCGTCCTTCAGGTAATGGTAGAAGGAATGGCTGATCATGTCAGGGCCGCGCAGGTAGAAGAAGAAGAGGTTGAAGTCCGCGACGTCCTTCAGCAGGCGCGCCACGTTCAGGTAGCCCAGGTCGGCGGCCCAGAACTCGCGCAGGTTGCGCATCTGCCGCGGGAAGGCGGCCTCGAGCGCCGCGACGTCGGCGCCGGGCGGCAGGAACCGCGCCAGGTCCGACGCCCGCAGCGAGTCGGGATGCACGCGGCAGGCGACGATGCGCGCGCTCAGCGAGTCGGGGTAGACCAGGTTGGCCAGCGGCACGCTGCGCTCCCGGCCGTACGGCAGGTAGTCGCTGACCATGACGCCGTCGATGGGGCGGGCCGGGTACGTGGTCCACATGCCGCTGACGGCCGTGCTCTGGCCCGCGGCGCCGATCATGTCCCAGATCGCCGGCGCGTACCAGGCGCTGCCGGTGGGCGACTTGCGGCCTTCCTCCCTGAGGAAGGAGGCGACGCCGTGCACCTCGGGCCCGACCCCGGTGCAGATGCTCGCCCACAGCAGCGGCGACTTCTCCAGCGGCACGAAGGTCTTCATGCGCCCCGAGGCGGACTGCGCGCGCAACGCGGCGAGCCGGGGCAGGCGCCCCTCGGCGATCATCGGGTCGAGCAGGCCCCAGTCGGCGGAATCGATGCCGATCACCAGCAGCCGCGGCGGCGAGGCGGGCGCGGCCGGTCCGTCCCCGCGCCGGCCGCAGCCCGAGGGCAGGGCGCAGACGATCAGGAGTAAAAACGTCAGCATCGCGGATCGCGCGTCTCGCATCACGGCCACCATCTCCCGCCTGGTTCGGATCTCCACCGCAGGCGCCCATGGTACCCCGCATCCGCGGCAGGGACAACGGGAATCGGCACGGCCCGGATTGACAGGCCCCGGCAACGGGCCTACGCTGCGGGACGGGCGTCCTTCAGCCGGCCGCGGAACCCGTCAGGAAACGCGAGGCAGCATGAAACAGGTGTCGAAGGTGGCGATCCTGGGCTCGGGCGTCATGGGCAGCGCGATCGCGGCCCACTTCGCCAACGCCGGGGTGCCGGCGCTGGTGCTGGACATCGTGCCCCCCGGCCTGCCCGCGGGCGCCGGCCGCAAGGAGCGCAACGCCCTGGTCGACGGGGCGGTGGCGGCCATGGCCAAGTCGAAGCCCTCCCCCCTGTTCACGCGCGACCGCCTGAAGCTCATCGAGACCGGCAACTTCGAGGACGACCTGGCGCGCCTCAAGGACGCGGACTGGGTCGTCGAGGTCGTCAAGGAAGACCTGGGCATCAAGCTGAAGGTGCTCGCCGCCGCCGCGCCCCACCTCAAGCCCGACGCCTGGCTGACCAGCAACACCTCGGGCCTGTCCCTGGCCGCGATGTCCGACGGGCTGCCCGAGGCGGTGCGGCCGCGCTTCCTGGGCACGCACTTCTTCAACCCGCCGCGCTACATGAAGCTGATGGAGCTGGTCCCCGGGCCGCGGACCGACCCCGCGACGCTCGCGGACGTGGCCGCCTTCTGCGAGGTGCGCCTGGGCAAGGGGATCGTGCTGGCGCAGGACACCCCCAACTTCGTGGCCAACCGCATCGGCGTGCACGCCATGATGACCACGTTCCGGGTCATGGAGACGATGGGGCTGACCGTCGAGGAGGTCGACGCCCTGACCGGCCCCGCGGTGGGCCGCCCCAAGACCGCCACCTTCCAGCTGGCCGACCTCGTCGGGCTGGACACCTTCCTGCACGTCGCCGAGAACGTCCACGCCGCCGCGACCGCCGACGAAGCCCGCGACGTCTTCGCCCCGCCCGCCTTCCTGCGCACGATGGTCGACAAGGGCCTGCTGGGCCGCAAGACCGGCGGCGGCTTCTACCGGATGGTCAAGGGCGAGGGCGAGAAGACCATCCTGACGCTGGACCTCGGGACCTTCGAGTACCGCGAGAAGCGCAAGGCCGCCTTCCCGGAGATCGAGCGGGCCAAGACCATGGACGACCTCGCCGAGCGGCTGCGCTTCCTGGTGCTGGGCCAGGGCCGCGCCGGGCAGGTCCTGTGGGCGATGCTGGCGCCGACGCTCTCCTACTCGGCGATGCGGGTGGGCGAGATCTGCGGCGACGTCTCGGCCGTGGACCGGGCCATCCGCTGGGGCTTCAACTGGGACCTCGGGCCGTTCGAGACCTGGGACCTGCTGGGCTTCCGCGCGACGACCGAGCGGCTGCGCGCCGACGGGCTGCCCCTGCCCGCCTGGATCGACGCCCTGCACGCGAGCGGCGCCGAGTCCCTCTACCGCGAGCGCGACGGCGGCCTGGAGTCGCCCACCGCGGCGCCGGGCGCCTTCGCCCCGGTGCCGGTCCACCCCCGCGCCTTCGACTTCGAGCTGCTGCGGCGCGGCGGGCGCGAGATCCGCCGCAACCCCGGCGCCTCGCTGCTGGACCTGGGCGACGGCGTCTTCTGCCTGGAATTCCACGCCAAGATGAATGCCCTGGGCCAGGACCAGATCCAGATGGCGATGACGGCCTGCCGCGAGGCCGAGCTGAACGGCCGCGCCCTGGTCGTGGCCAACCAGGGCGAGCACTTCTCCGCGGGCGCGAACCTGGCGCTGCTCCTGATGGAGGCCGCCGAGGGCAACTGGGACGACATCGACCTGATCGTGCGCGCCTTCCAGGGCATGACCGACCGCCTCGCCTTCTGCGGCGTGCCGGTGGTGACCGCCCCGCACGGGCTGGCCCTGGGCGGCGGCTGCGAGGTGACCCTGGCCGGCGACCTGGTGCGGGCCGCGGCCGAGACCTACATCGGCCTGGTCGAGTTCGGCGCCGGCGTGGTGCCGGCCGGCGGCGGCTGCGTGCGCCTGTACCGGCGCAACCGCGAGCGCTTCGCCGACGCGACCGACCTGTACCCCGCGCTGCGCGCCACCTTCGAGACCATCGGCACGGCCAAGGTCGCCACCAGCGCCGAGGAGGCCCGCGAGTTCGGCTACTTCCGCGCCGCGGACACCTGGAGCATGAACCGCGACCTGCAGATCGCCGACGCCAAGCAGCTGGCGCTCGCGCTGGCCGACCGCGGCTACGCGCCGCAGACGCCCGACCCGGCGATCCCCGTGATGGGGCGGGCCGGCGTCGCGCTCTGCGAGTCGGTGCTCTACAACATGGTCGAGGCGGGCTACGCGTCGGAGCACGACCGCAAGATCGGCGGCTGCCTGGCGCGGATCCTCTGCGGCGGGGACGTGCCCGGACCGACGACCGTCTCCCACGCGCACCTGCTGGACCTGGAGCGCGAGTGCTTCCTGAAGCTGTGCGGCGAGCGCAAGACGCTCGAGCGCATGCAGAGCCTGCTGAAGACCGGCAAGCCGCTGCGCAACTGAGATGCCGCGACGCGATCCGCGCCGGCCGAAAGGACCGTCATGAGAGAAGTCGTCGTCGCGCTGGCGCTCAGGACCCCCACCGGCAAGGCGGGCAAGGGCTCGTTCGCCCAGACGCGGCCCGACGACCTCGGCGCCGCGGTCGTCCGCGGGCTGCTGGAAAGGGCCGCGGCCCTGGACGCCGAGCGCATCGGCGACGTGATCGTCGGCTGCGCCATGCCCGAGGGCGAGCAGGGCATGAACGTGGGCCGCAACATCGCGCTGCTGGCCGGCCTGCCGGACGTGGTGCCGGGCATGACCGTCAACCGCTTCTGCTCCTCGGGCCTCGAGACGATCAACCTCGGCGCCCTGAAGGTCGCCTGCGGCCAGGTCGACCTGGTGATCGCCGGCGGCGTCGAGTCGATGTCGCTGATCCCGATGGGCGGGATGCGCTACCTGCCGAACCCCGACCTGGTGGCGTCGGCCCCGCAGACCTACCTGAACATGGGCCTGACCGCCGAGCGGCTGGCCGCGGAGGACGGGATCACGCGCGAGGCCCAGGACGCCTTCGCCGTGGCCAGCCACCGCAAGGCGCTGGCGGCGGCCGCCGCCGGCCGCTTCCGCGACGAGATCGTGCCGGTCGCCGTGCGCACGTCGCAGCCGGGGCCCGGCGGCAAGCCGGTCGTGCACGAGACCGTGCTGGAGATCGACGAGGGGCCGCGCGCCGACACCACCGCGGAAGCCCTGGCGAAGCTGAAGCCGGCCTTCAAGGCCGGCGGCACGGTGACCGCCGGCAACTCCAGCCAGATGAGCGACGGCGCCGCGGCGGTCCTGCTGACCACCCCGGAGATCTGCGAGGGCCTGGGCCTGCGCCCGCTGGCTCGGTTCGTGACCTACGCCGTGGCCGGCGTGCCGCCCGAGATCATGGGCATCGGGCCGGTGGCCGCCGTGCCGAAGGCCCTGGCCCAGGCCGAGCTGTCGCTGACCGACATGGACGTCATCGAGCTGAACGAGGCCTTCGCCGCCCAGAGCCTCAGCGTGCTGAAGCGGCTGAAGCTGTCGGCGGACGACGACCGGATCAACCCCAACGGCGGCGCCATCGCCCTGGGCCACCCCCTGGGCTGCACGGGCGCCAAGCTCACCGCCACCGCGCTGCACGAGCTGCGCCGCCGCGGCGGCAAGTACGCCATGATCACGATGTGCGTCGGCACGGGCATGGGCGCGGCCGGCATCTTCGAAGCCCTCTAGAAGCGACGCCGACGGGCGGGAGGAAGCATGAGCCAGCAGACGTACCCCACCGGCGGCGAGTTCCTGCTGCGGGCGGCCGCGCCCGCCGAGGTCTTCACCCCCGAGGACTTCGACGAGAACCAGCGCATGATCGCGCAGGCGGCCCGCGACTTCATCCAGCAGAAGATCGAACCCCTGCGCGAGCGGATCGAGTACCAGGGCGACACCGCCCTGGGCGGCCCGCTGCTCAAGGAGGCCGGCGCGATGGGCCTGCTGGCCGTCGACGTGCCGGAGCGCTTCGGCGGCATGGGCGCCGACAAGGCCACGGTCATGATCATCAGCGAGCTGATCTCGCGCAGCGGCAGCTTCGCGGTGCAGCACGGCGCCCAGGCGGGCATCGGCACGCTGCCGATCGTCTACTTCGGCACCGAGGCGCAGAAGGCGCGCTACCTGCCGCGGCTGGCGACCGGCGAGCTGCTGACCGCCTACGCCCTGACCGAGCCCGGCAGCGGCAGCGACGCCCTGGCGGCGCGCACCACCGCGGTCCTGAACCCCGCCGGCACGCACTACCTGCTCAACGGGGTCAAGCAGTACATCAGCAACGCCGGCTTCGCCGACCTCTTCATCGTCTTCGCCAAGATCGACGGCGACAAGTTCACCGGGTTCATCGTGGAGAAGTCCTTCGGCGGCGTGGTCATCGGCGCCGAGGAGAAGAAGATGGGCATCAAGGGCAGCAGCACCTGCCAGGTCATCCTGGAGGACTGCCCGGTGCCGGTCGCCAACGTGCTGGGCGAGGTCGGCAAGGGCCACCACATCGCCTTCAACATCCTGAACGTGGGCCGCTTCAAGCTGGGCGCCAGCAGCGTCGGCGGCTGCAAGCTGGCCCTGGAGTGGTCGGTCCCCTACACCACGCAGCGCGAGCAGTTCGGCGCGCCGATCAGCTCCTTCGGCCTGATCCGCGCCAAGATCGCCGACGTCGCCGCCGCCGCCTTCGCCGCCGAGTCGATGGTCTACCGCACCGCCGGCCTGCTGGACCGCGCCATCGCCACCCTGGACAAGGGCGCGCCGGACTACGACCTCAAGTCGATCCTGAAGGTCGAGGAGTTCAGCATCGAGTGCTCGATGATCAAGATCTACGCCACCGAGGCCATGGCCCTGGCCGCCGAGGAGGGCGTGCAGATGCTGGGCGGCTACGGCTACTGCCAGGAGTACGGCCTGGAGCGCCTGTACCGCGACGAGCGCATCAACCGCATCTTCGAGGGCACCAACGAGATCAACCGCCTGCTGGTGCCGGGCCTGCTGCTGCGCAAGGCGCTCAAGGGCGAGCTGCCCCTGCTGCAGGCCGCCCAGAAGATCGCCGAGGAGCTGATGGGCGTGCCGGAGTTCGCCGCCCCCGGCGAGCCGGGCTTCCTGGAGGCGGAGACCAAGCTGGTCGCCAACCTCAAGAAGACGGCCCTGGCGGCCCTGGGCATCGCCGCCCGCACCTTCGGCGACAAGCTGAAGGACCAGCAGGAGGTGCTGGCCGACTGCGCCGACCTGGTGATCGCGGCCTACGCCTGCGAGAGCGCCCTGCTGCGCACGCAGAAGCAGGCGGCGCGGGTCGGCGACGCCGGGGCCGGCGTCGCCGTCATGGCGGACCTGACGGCGCTGTGCGTCAACGACGCCATGGAGCAGGCCGCCGCGCTCGGCCGCCGCGCGCTGGCCAACACGCTGGCCGGCGACGAGCTGCGCACGATGCTGGCGGGCCTGCGGCGGCTGACCAAGCACGACCCCGCGCCGCGGGCGAAGCTGCACGACCGCATCGCGGCGGCGGCGATCGCGGCGGGGGGCTACCCGTTCTGACCGGCCACCGGGCTGTTGCATCGCGGTACCGTCCGGGCCGACGTGTCGCCCGAGGAGGCTGGCGTGGAATTGAAGAGTTTCGAAACGGTCATGGGAGCCTTGAACGAGCGGGGCGTCCGCTACCTGCTCGTCGGAGGGATGGCCGTCGTCGCCCATGGCCACGGCCGGATGACGCACGACATCGATCTGGTGATCAAGCTGGATCGCGACAACATCCTGAAGGCCTTCGCCGCCTTCGCGGACCTCGGTTACCAGCCGCGCGTCCCGGTCACGGCGGCTTCGTTCGCCGACCCCGCCAACCGCAGCACCTGGATCGCGGAGAAGGGCATGACGGTGCTGAACCTCTACTCGGAGCGATTCCGGACCACGCCGATCGACGTCTTTGTCGCGGAGCCTTTCGACTTCGACGCGACGGAAGCCCGTTCCCTCACGGCAGAGGTCGAAGGCATCGCTTTCCGATATGTCGACATCGAGACCCTGATCCGGATGAAAGAGGCCGCCGGCCGCCCCATCGACCGGGACGACGTCTTCCACTTGAGGATGCTCCAGGATGGCTGACGAGAGCTGGAAGATCGCCGCCGACGCCGAGGATTGGCAGTGCGACTGGGACAGCGCCAAGCGGTTCCAGTTGCTGTATTTCCGCAACCTGCCGATGGTCGACAAGATCCGAGCCGTCGAAGAGATGTGCCGCCTGGCCCGGGCCCTGCAGAGCCGCGGCGAACCGCCTGCCCGCCTACCGGAATAATCGCCCGGCATCACCGCCGACCCCGATCACGAGCGCGTGGCCCGGGTCGTTCCTCAGATGTACCCGAACAGCGGCGGGAAGAGGATCACCACGATCGCCGCCCAGACGGCGTAGACCGGCAGGTAGCCGGTCTGCCAGCGCTCGAGGCTGGAGAACGCGACCCTTCCCCGCAGGAACCTCACGTAGAGCACCGTCGACCAGGCGAGGTTGACCAGCAGGATCACGTTCTCGCCCAGCGCGGCCACGCGGTTGGGGCTGAAGCCGAACTCGGAGATGCGCGACGCGATCGCCCCCAGCGCCAGCGCGTCGGCCAGCAGCGCGCCGACCAGCAGCACCACCTGCAGCACGTCGAAGACGCCGGGCGGCGCCCGGTGGTCGCGCGCGGACACGGAGTAGAGCAGCAGGCCCAGGACCACCACCAGCAGCAGGTCGAAGGCGATCAGCACGTCGCGCCGGACGTCGACCCCGCGCCCGGTCCACAGCTGGGTCGCCAGGAAGACCACCAGCATCGCGGCGAACAGCGGCGTGAACAGGCGCGTCAGCACCGGCGCCATGTTCTCGATCACGCTCTGCTTGGCCTCCACCAGCCAGGAGGCGACGACGACCGCCCCCATGACGCCGCACGGCAGCAGCCACTGCTCGAAGACGGGCTCGATGTCCACGCCGATGGCCTGGAAGATCAACCCCGTGAACCCCGCCAGCACGCCGCCGCCGAGCGCGATCAGCACGTAGTAGATGAACAGCTCGCCCGAGAAGCGGATGAAGTCCATGCGGCCGGCCGCCTGCCCCCACCGGCCGCCCGCGTACGCGACGCCCACGGCCAGCCAGAGCGCGATCGGCAGGTGCAGCGCGGAGAGGATCTCGACGGAGCCGCCCGGGGCGAACGGGTAGAGGTTGGCGAACACGCCCGCCGCGACGAACACCGCGGCCAGCCGGCGGGTGGCGCCGGCGCCGAGCCGGCGCTTCCAGAGGAAGAAGCCGGTCAGCAGGGGCAGCACGAAGAGGCTCAGGTTGCGGGCGTAGAAGCCCTCGTCCTCGCCCCAGCGCAGGCCGAAGAGGGCCGGCGCCTTGATGGCCGCGGCCGCCGCGACCGCCAGGCCGAAGGCGACGGCGGCCTCCCGGGGGACGCTCCCCCGCGCCTCCCCGGGTTCGTCCGGGGCCAGGACGAGCTGCTTCCAGAGCCGGTCCGAGTGCTCGCGCGCGAACTCCCGCGAGAGGGCGTCGAGGCTGCCCATGCGCTTGACCGCCACCAGGAAGGCCTCGTCGGCGGCGAGCCCCGCCTCGACCAGCCCCGCGACCTGCTCGCGCAGGTGGTCCTCCAGCTCCGCCACGTCGACGGCGTGGATCGCCTGGCGACGGTGCAGGTAGCTGCGCCACTGGTTGATCTGGTCCTCGAGCGCGCTCGTGTCGGCGGGGTTCGTCATCGTTCAGGCTCCCTGCGGAAAAGGCGCCGTCGGCGCCGGGTGACCGGGCAGGACGGCAAGCGGAAGGATCGACCAGAGGCCCCGCAGCGTCGCGTCCACCGCCTGCCACTGGTCGCGCTCCTGCGCGAGCTGGGCGCGGCCGCCGGCGGTGATCCGGTAGTACTTGCGGCGGCGGCCGCTGTCGGCCACCTCCCACCGCGCTTCGACGTGGCCGAGCCGCTCGAGCCGGTGCAGGACGGGGTACAGCATGCCGTCCGTCCACGCCATGCGGCCCGCGGACAGCTCCCGGACCCGCTTGATGATGGCGTAGCCGTAGCTGTCGTCCTCGGCCAGGATCGCCAGGACGATCGGGGTCGAGGAGGCGGCCATCAGGTCCTTGTTGATGTCCATGGCATCACTTCTCGGATGGCGCCCGTGGAGCTGGATCCCAACTACCTTGCAGCACTATACATTGCTATTCTATGTATGTCAACCAAGAAAACGGGGCTCTGTCAGGGACAGGGCCCCGGGGACAGGCACGTTTTCAGTTGAATAGCCGCTCCCTATCACTTCAGGAGCAACATCTTCCCGATATGAGCCGCCCCCCCCGCCTCGAACCGCATGAAATAGACGCCGCTGGCAAGCAGGCGCCCGCCGTCATCCCGCCCGTCCCAGGTGAGCGTGTGCTTGCCGGCCGGCATTCGCCCATCGGCGAGGACGCGGACCTGCGTCCCGCGCGCGTCGAAGACGGCCAGCCTGACCGGGCCTTCGGCGGGGACCACGTACTCGATCACGGTCTGCGGATTGAAGGGGTTGGGGTAGTTCCGGGCCGGGCCGAAGGCGCTCGCCACCAAGCCGTCGTCGACGCCCGTCGTGGTCACACGCTCGACGTCGATGTAGTTCATGCTGAACAGCCAACCGGTCATGTCCGAATCCGAGTCGAAGTCGAACCGCAGGATGTGCGTCCCGGCCGCGAGCGGCACGTCCGCGACCCGCAGGGGCGTCCAGAACTGCCAGCCGCCGGTGGAGGTCACGGGCCGCTTTCCGCTCACGTCCACATTGTCGATCGACAGGGTGAAATTGCCGAAGCCCGGGACGGTCGCCACGTAGGGGACGAAATCGAAGGTGCCCGCCTGGGCCACCGAGAACGTGTACTCGAGCCATTCGCCGGCGACGATCCAGTACACGTCGTAGCCGCCGCCGGCGGCGCCTTCGAGGTCGACGCCCTCGCTCGGCCGGAAGACCAGGCCGATGTTGTTGGCGTTGACGTCGTGGTAGGCGATGCCTTCGCCGCCCAGGTCGTAGCGCTCCGCCTCGATCCTGCCGGGCACCGCCACCGGCGAACCCGAGTAGGGGGTGCCGTTGGGCAGGACGGTCACCTTGACGCTGTCCTGCGCGGAGAGGGCGAGCGCGTTGGTCACCGTGAGGCGGACCCAGTGGTCGCCGACGACGGTGAAGGTGACCGTCGTGTCGGCCGCGGCGCTGGAGCCCACGCCGGCGAACGACCAGTCGAACGTCAGGGGGCTGCCGTTCGGGTCGAAGCTCTGGCTGCCCTGGAACTGGATGGTCAGCGGGGCCTTGCCGGTCGTCTGGTTCGCCAGCAGCAGCACGACCGGCGCATCCGGGTTCGCGGGCGAGGTGCTGAACGAGGCGGTCCGGCGCGGGCCGACCGTGAACGAGAAGCCATCCGTGAACGTGACCAGGCGGTCGACCGGGCCGGCGTTGTAGGCGACGTAGGTCGCGTAGCCGGCCTCGTCGCGGAAGACGGCGTAGGTCGGGATGTCGGCGAAGACCGTCGTGTCCACCCGGCCCATCTTCTTGAGGTTGAACAGCCAGTGCATCGTGTGGGCGCGCGATTCCCCGTCGAACGGCGCGTAGTCGCTGTCGGCGAAGTAGTGGGACAGGGCGAGGTCCGCATCCGCGAGGGCCAGGTACTCCCACAGGAGGTCCTGCCAGATGATCGGCTGGCCGCTGCGCTCGGCCACGACCTCGGCGTAGTTGGCCAGGACATGGTCGGGATGATGTCCGAGGTAGAGCGAGCCGCCGTTCACGGGCAGGATGTTGATGCCGTGGATGAACTCCGGGTTGGCCCCGAACCAGGTCGAATGGACGCCCTTGCCGCCCCAGACCATGCCGATGGCGACGTGCGGGTAGTCGGCCGGAAAGACCGCGTCGTCCACGTCGAACCAGTACTGCTCGACGGCGGTCGTCTCGGTGGCGTGCAGGTAGACGCCCAGGTCGCGGATGTCGGCCTGCCCGGTCGCCTCGCCCCAGAGGATGGTGGCCGTGGCGAAGTTCATGGACTCGGAGCTCGACTCCTGGTTGTTGCCGTCGCCGAAGTCGCCGTGGCCCGCCGCCCAGGAATGCCCGGCATAGGCGTCGTGCGACCGCAGGAAGGGGAACTGCGTGTCGGTCCGGTCCCAGTTGTTGCCGTCCTTGATCAACAGGTTGACCATGCCGCCCCAGTGGTCCTGCGACGCCCACGTGCTGTCGTACTGCGCCACGGTGGCCGCAGCCATGACGGCGTAGGCCGCGTGGAAATGATGGTCGTTGATCTGGTTGTCCGCCCCGTAGCCGGACGGGTATCCGGTCAGGACATCCCAGCCGGCGTTGTACGAGTACTCCTGCGCGCCGCCGACGGTGAACCAGTCTTCCAGCCGGGTCTTGATCTCGGCGAGGAAGTGGTCGCGCTCGGCCGTCGCGCCGAGCTGGTCCGCGATAGGGACCAGGTGGGCGAAGCGGCCCATGGCCTTGCCGTTCTCGTACGTCGGGCCGACGGCCAGGGTCTCGGCCGCCGCCGCCTGCACCTGCGCGAGCAGCTCGGCGCGGTTGTAGTCCCCGCGGTCCGGCAGCGCCGGCAACACGCCCGAGAACGGCAGGTCGGTCGTGAACGAGCTCCCCTCGTAGAGCTTCATCTGCCCGTTGACGGACGGGTACGAGTAGCCGGTCATCGGGGCGGGCGTGTTCAGCCACTGGTGGCGATAGAGCGCGGTCATCGTCTGGTTGACGCTGATCCCGTTGCTCTCCATCAGCTGGGTCTCGTACGCGTAGGTGGTGTGCACCATCGCGGCCGCCTCGTCGTACTGCCAGTCCACCGTGCTGTCCGTCACGAAGGCGTAGGCGTGCTTCCGGAAGAGCGCGATGGTCGCCGGCTGGTTGTCGGGCAGCAGCGCGATCGACAGGTAGTTCTGTCCGTTCAGCGTCGACGTCAGCGGGCCCGTGCCCGTCCACGTGGATCCGCTCGGCGCGAAGACGCCGTAGTTCCGGCCCTGGATCGTGAGCCCGAGCGTTCCGTTCTGGTTGTACCAGGTCGTGAACGCGCCCTCGGGCGTGACGACGGCGTTGCCGCCGCTCACCTTGAAGAAGACGAACGGGAGCCCGTGGCCGAACGTGGCCTCCATCGTCTGGGCCTCGTCGGCCCAGCGCGCGGTGGCGGTCCAGTCGCCGTAGCCCAGCGTCTGCGTCTGCGGGGCGGAGAGACCCGCGACGCCCACCGTCAGCTGGATCGAGTACGGGAACAGGTAGTCGTTGGCGGCGAAGACAGGTGTCGTCGTGTGGCCGACCTGCAACCCCGTGGCGATGGACTTGACCATCAGCGGATGGGCGTACAGCACGTTGGTGTGCGGGTTGCTGTAGAACGGGTAGATCAGGCTGCTCCAGAAGTCGTTCGACTGCACGGGTTGCGCGAAGGCCGGCGCGACCTTGGGCGAGACGTTCGCGCCGGACGAGTTCTGCGGCCCCACGGCGCCGGAGGGCAGGGTGGTGCTGTAGCTGCCGAGGCCGACGGGGATGGTGGCGCTGAAGGCTGGGGCGGCGGCGAGCGCGGCGAGGGCCAGCAGCAGGGAGCAGAGGGGTGCCTTGGAAGAAGCGGTCTTGGAAGTCATGGCCGGCCTTTGCGTGCTCAGTTGGGTGCTGACTGGGGAGGACGGGGGCATCGCACTTACGGGCCCCACTTTGTTCGGTAACCGATCATAGTCGATGTCAGTATTGATTTCAAGCATGTATTGAGGATCTGGATGCAATGCACACTCAATAACCTGTTTCTAAATCGGAAGTTGTTGGCTCCCAGGGCGGGGCGCACTGCGTGATGGAATAGAGAGAGGCTTGCATCGCCGGCTTATATGCAAACATAGGCAACTATCTTTCCGCACGAAGTAGCTAGTCGACTGGGAATAAATGACAGCAATGATCACAATCGCTAGCTGACGCTAATTCCTTATATCACAGAGCAGACGGAATATTGAGGAGGCACAACCAACTTGACATTGCGGAAGGCTGTAATTAACTTCTCATATATGAGAATGACCTTCGAATCGCCGGTCACCCCCCTAGGTCCGTTCCTGAGACGGCTCCGAACTCATAAAAAACTGTCTCTAAAGAAATTATCAGAGATTCTGGGCACAAGCGAATCGGCAATCCATCGCTATGAGAGCGGTTGGGATCGCTTCGAACTCCGCACTCTTCGCCGGTTGGCGCGGGCCCTGGATGCTGACCTGGAGATCCGCTTGACGCCCCGCCAAGCCGAGGAACCCTCAACAGACCCAAGAGATCTGGCCGCTCGCTTCGCCCCGCTATTCTGGGATGTCGACCTCGTTGCCCAGCATCTTCTGGATCATCCACAGTGGGTATTGCGCCGCGTCCTGGAGTACGGTGA
Source organism: bacterium (assembly GCA_016719645.1). Taxonomy (GTDB): domain Bacteria; phylum Krumholzibacteriota; class Krumholzibacteriia; order LZORAL124-64-63; family LZORAL124-64-63; genus PNOJ01. Next base: position 17,499 of record JADJYS010000016.1, on the reverse strand, counting down.
CCTTCAGCAGAACCGTCTGGCAAGGAGGTACTTCGGTGACGAGGCCGTCGCTGAAGCCGCGTACCATCGCAGCCTGAACCCACGGGTCCGTCGATTCTGGGAAGTCGTCCTCCAGCAAGGGAAGGTCGGGGCATGAATCCCAAGGTCCTGCCGGCCGAAGCCTGGGCGGTGGTCAAATCGCTTGGAAGTACGGATCTGCTGAATGGCTGGATCCTCGCTGGCGGTACTGCGCTGGCCTTGCAGTTGGGTCATCGCGTTTCGGTCGACCTGGACTTCTTCCGCTACGAAGATTTCGAAGTGACCCCGCTCAGGGAGGCCCTCGCCGGCCTCGGCAAGTTCGAGGTTTCGGCCATGGCACCGGGAACGCTTCACTGCCGCCTGGACGACATCCGCCTGACCTTCCTGCGCTCAGAGGTGCCTTTCCTCTACGAGCCCGTTCCTTACCGTGGACTCCACCTGGCGGATGTCCGTGACATCGCCGCCATGAAAGTGATCGCGGTGGCCGGGAGGGGAGCCAAGAAGGACTTCATCGACCTTCACGCCTATCTCGAGGCAGGGGCCAGCTTCCCCGACCTGATGGCCCTGGTGCGGCAACGCTACCGAAACACGGAATTCAACGTCATGCACCTGCTCCGCAGCCTGGTCTACTTCGACGATGCCGAGACCGAGCCCATGCCGAAGATGTTGTCGAAGACCGGATGGCCGGAAATCAGGATGCGCCTGGAGAGGGAGGCGAGGGACTGGGCCCCTTGATCGTCACCGGAACACCCGGTGTAACGATTTAAAATGCCATCCGCCTTGCATCCTAAGGCGTGATGCCACCTCGCCGATATCGTGCAGCATGCTGAATCTCATCCTCCACGCCCTGCTGTGCGGCCTTCGGGCACGCCGCTCCCTCGCCCTCGAAAACCTGGCCCTGCGCCAGCAGATCCTGATCCTGCAACGCGCCAACCCGAAACCAGTCTTCAAACCGCTCGACCGCCTGTTCTGGGTTCTGCTGAGCCGACTGTGGCCCGGATGGCGTCGCCCTCTGCGGCTGGTCAAGCCGGATACGGTCATCGCCTGGCACCGTCAACTGTGGCGGCATTGGTGGCGTCGGAAGAGCCGGCCAAGCGAACCGGGACGGCCCCGCATCCCTCTCGAGCTGATCGAACTGATCCGGCGTATTTCCCGCGAGAACCCAACCTGGGGTGCGCCGCGCATCCATGGCGAGGTGCTGATGCTGGGCTTCGAGGTGAGCGAGGCGACCGTCGCCCGCTACATGATCAAGCGGCGAGGACGTCCGACCCAGGACTGGAAGACGTTCCTGACGAACCATCTCGGCGAGACCGTCGCGGTTGATTTCCTGACCGTGCCGACCGTCATGTTCAAGACACTGCACGTGTTCGTCGTGCTCTCGCTGGAGCGGCGGCGGATCGTGCACCTCAACGTCACGCGGCATCCGACGGCCGCATGGACGGCGACGCAGCTACGCTTAGCTTTCCCGTTCGAAACTGCGCCGCGGTTCCTGGTCCGGGACCGTGACGGGATCTACGGGTTCGAGGTCCAGCAGGCCATCGAGAGCCTGGGGATCGAGCAACTGGTGATCAGCCCGCGATCGCCCTGGCAGAACGGCTACTGCGAGCGGGTCGTGGGGACGCTCAAGAGGGAGTGCCTCGACCACTTGATCCCGCTGAGCGAAGGGCATGCGCGGCGGATCCTGCGGGGCTACCTCGAGTACTACCATGGGTCGCGCACGCATCTCGGGCTGGGGAAGGACACTCCCGATGGGCGTGCGGTCGAGACGCGGGGTCTCGGTCTGGTCGGGCGGCGGGCGATGGTCGGGGGACTGCACAGTCGGTATTTCCGCAAAGCAGCATAGCCAGAAGAAAGCGGAGATTCGGATCAGTTGCGGATAGCGGACGGGTATGCCTACTGGCTGCATTCTGGACCCCTCTGGGCCCACGTTTCATGCTCGTCTTGATAATCTGGTCAATATCGAAACTGCTCTCACGGGCGGATCCAACTTAGGGAGTACGGACGACTAGGTTCGGTGCCGTCATCGTGTCCAGATGGGGTTTTGAGTAGGGACACGGGTTCCCGGCCGCCCCCAGGATCCACCTCGAGGACGAGGAGGCGGGGCGATGACCGGCTACCAGCAGTTGATCCGCGAGATCCTAGCCCACGCCGGTCGCATCGGCACCGCCGACCCTCGGCACATCGAAGCCTGGATGCGCGTCGAGCATCCGACGCTCGACGCCCTCTCACAAGTGCAGTTCGTGGCTGAAGTCGGCGTCGCGTTGCAAGGCATCGCCGTGGCGTCCACCGCCGACAGCGAACAGTTGGCCCAGAGCTACGGACTCTAAACCGACCCGTCATTTAGGAGGAACGATCATGGCGACCAAGAAGAAGTCCCCGGTAAGAAGGCTTCCCATAGTTCCACGAAGTCCCGGAAACCCACAGCCAAGAAGCGCCCGGCGACGAAGGCTGCCACGCCCAAGCGCCCCGCCAAGCAGCCCACCGCCGCCAACCAGCTCCAGCGCACCTACAAGGGCAAGGAGATCGTGGTCGACATCGTCGACGGCGAGTACCTCTACGACGGCCAGACCTTTAAGAGCATCTCCGGGCTGGCCCGCCACATCGTCGGCTACCAGATCAGCGGGCCGGTGTTCTTCAAGCTGACCGGCCAGAAGGCGGCGAAGGAGGCGTGATGGCCGAGCCGAGCATCGCCGCCCAGGTCGTCGCCTTGACACACCTGTCGGTCGCCGAGCTGCGCGAGCGCTGGCTGGAGGTTTTCGGCGAGCCGACCACTCAAAGGCACAAGCAGTACTTGGTCAAGCGGATCTCATGCGAGCTCCAGCGCCGCCACTTCGGCGACGAACTGTCGCCCGAGGCCAAGGCACGACTGCACGAGCTGCAGGAGGAGTTCCGCACCACACCGCCGACCTCGTGGTTCAAGGGGGCGAAGCACAACCGTGGCGCCGCCCCATCCCCCACTACCCGGAAGCGGCCTGTCCGGGATTCCCGCTCGCCGAAGCCCGGCACCACCCTGACCCGCGACTACAAGGACCGGCGCATCGTGGTCCACGTCCGTGGGGATCGGGAGTTCGAGTGGAATGGCGAGGTCTACCGGTCGCTATCGGCCGTCGCCAAGGCCGTCACCGGCTCCCACTGCTCGGGCGTCGCATTCTTCGGACTGTCCAATAGGAAGGAGGTCGAGCCGTGAACGAGTTCTATGCGACCCGCGCCGGGCGCACGTTCTTTGACGTCACGATGCCGGGGTTGGTAGCTGAACTGGCCCGGCTGAACACCCAGCTGGAGAAGCTAGTCGAGCAGCGCCCCGTCCAGGTAGCCGTTTCGAAGGAGCCGCAGAAGCCGTGAAGCGCCGCGAGGACATCACGACCGCCACCCGGCCCGTCCGCTGCGCCATCTACACGCGCAAGTCTACCGACGAGGGCCTCGACATGGCGTTCAACTCCCTGGACGCCCAGCGCGAGGCTGGCGAGGCTTTTGTGTTGAGCCGCAAGCACGAGGGCTGGGGCGCCCTGGAGGCCCACTACGACGACGGTGGCTACTCTGGGGGCGACATCAACCGGCCCGCCCTGAAGCGGCTTATGGTCGACATCGAGGCCGGGGGCATCGATGCGGTGGTCTGCTACAAGGTGGACCGGCTATCCCGCTCCCTATTGGACTTCTCCCGCCTGATCGAGGTCTTCGACCGCCACCGCGTCATGTTCGTTTCGGTCACCCAGCCGATCAACACGGCCGACTCCAGCGGGCGGCTGATGCTGAACGTCCTGTTGTCCTTCGCCCAGTTCGAGCGCGAGATGATCGCGGACCGGACCCGCGACAAGATGGCGGCGGCTCGCAAGAAGGGGAAGTGGACGGGTGGGTTCCCCGTTCTCGGTTACGACATCCACCCCGACGGCGGGAAGCTCATGGTCAACGAAGAGGAGGCCGAGGCCGTCCGGCAGATTTTTGGCCTCTACCTGGACTGCAGCTCCCAGCAAGCGACGGCCGCCGAGCTGAACCGCCGGGGGTGGCGGACGAAGTCCTGGACGACCAAGGACGGCACTCCCCACGAGGGCGTGGCCTTCGACAAGAACCACGTCGCGCGGCTGCTCTCCAATCCCCTGTACGTCGGGAAAGTCGGCCTGCGCGGCCAGGTCTTCCCCGGCGAACACCCGGCCATCGTCGACCAGGAGCTCTACGACCGTATACAAGCCCGGCTGGCGGCGAACAACGTCAGCGGCGGGGCGGTGGCCAAGAACCGCTACGGGCATCTCCTGAAGGGCCTGCTGCACTGCCAGGCGTGTGGGTGCGCCATGTCGCCGTCGGTCACCCGGCGAAAGGGGCGAGTGCATCGGTACTACGTGTGCGGGAACGCAGCCAAGAACGGGTGGAAGTCCTGCCCGCACCCGTCGCTGCCTGCCGGGCAGATCGAGGATGCCGTCGTCGCGCGGATCGCCTGCATCGGCCACGACCCCGGCCTGCTGCAGGAGACGCTGGCCCAGCTGCGGACCATCAAGGCAACGCGCCAGCCCGCGCTGGTCGCCGAACGGCGACGGCTCGACCGGGAGTTGGTTCGCTTACAGGACCGCGGGAGCGACGGGGTCCAGGTAGGGAGGATTGAAGCGCGGCTCGCGGAGATCGCCGAGGAGCTTGCCGTCCTCGAGGGTCAGTCGATTGACCGCCGGGACTTGGCCCGGGCGCTGGCCATGTTCGACGAGGTTTGGTCTTGCCTGTTTCCCAGCGAGCAGGAGCGCGTCATCGCCCTGCTCGTCAAGCGGATCGACTTCGATGCTGAGCGTGAGACCGTGGCTATCACCTTCCAGCCTACCGGGATCAGGACGCTGGCCGAGGAAATCGCGGATGCCCAGGAGGTTGTTGCGTGAACCAGGAGTTGAGAGTGGAGTTCAAGATGGCGGCCAGCAATCGGCGACCTGTGCCGAAGCCCAAGCCCACGCCGGAAGCCGCGGTCGAGCGAAAGCGGCAGGATCGGGTAGCGCGGCGAGCCCGAAACCTCGCCCTCGCCTACTACATCGACGGCCTGGTGCGCAGCGGGGAGATCGCAGATCTGGCGGATGTGGCTCGGATGTGTGGCGTCAGTCGCGCCCGGGTCTCGAAGGTTGTCTCACTGCTGGGGATGGCGGGGATAGACCAGTTGAAAGCGATCGAGCAAGCTAATGGGCAACCCTAGCATCGTTATATATCACGGATTTCAACCGGCGTTTACAGTTCATATCTATTTACACACCCTTCGAAGTAGTTTATCCTCTTCAGCTATAGTAGAAAAGTAAATGCGAGCTTTTGCTTGCGCAGTAGGATATCGCATCAGCACATCGGTGGTAGCATCCTCATGGCGCTGAACGCCATATCGCAATGCAGGGCGGTCGGCGGGCTCTTTGCGCCAGCAGCGGAAGCCTGGATTGCGAACTTTACCCTACCTTAGCCAATCGATCCACATCGCGGCCAGCAGGTGGGCGCGCACGTTAGGCGAACAGGAGTAGGCTTGCAAAGATTTCTGGATCGCTGCAGCGCCCACGCCGAGCTAGAGAGTTTTGATCCTGGCGTATTCTATCCTGACGATAATGCTGGGCTCGAATTGTGCGCATTTATAGTAACTCTTGCGGGCATCTATAATGATGCCAAAGATATCGGCTACGCAATGGAGTTGCTAGTGGAGTCGCGTCCGGCAACTGAACCGAGTATCTCTCGCCCCTGGGGAATATATTTAGGCCTGCAGAATCACATTGCACGTCGATTCCATGGCTTGCTCCACGAGTTGTTCCAGTTGATTCAGCGAAGCGATATAGCTCTTGCCGACCCCTATATGCGAGTGATTGAAGGCACTATGTCAAGGCCGGGTCGTGAGTCTTGGCATCTTGTGCTAGATGTGGCGAGAGGTGCAGATCCGAAGCACCCGCTTGGGAAGGCCCTTCTGCTTATACGGAATAAGGTGGCTTTTCACTATGATACCAGCCAGATCCATCGCGGTTATACTGAGAGATTCACACACCCTTCTCCCGGTAATGATAGAGCGCTTCTCTCACGAGGTACCTGCATGAGGGAGTCGCGATTCTATTTCGCCGATGCAGCTTTTCAGTACTATTTGGAGAACATCGCGTGCGCGGAGGACTGGGCCCGGTTCCACGGCGAGACAGAGAGCATTTTCGGCCACTTAAATCATGCTCTTATGGAATTGGTTACTGGCTTTATTCAAAAAAGAGCCGGTAGCTTTCGACAAGAAAGGGACATGATCGTCTAACAAGCGCTTGCACCTGACAATCCTGCATTCAACTAGCAGTAGTCAGTTGCGGTAACGTGCGTTGTGGCGCAGTAGTTGGCCGTGAAGTGGAGGAGTCATGGGGTTTGTTGGCAAGCTAAAGAAGGAATACAGACTGACGAAGATCATGGCAACTTTGGGGTGTGTCAAGCCAACTGTGTAAACAGCCCCTCATGATTTAGACCGGCACCCTCTCTCCGAACACGATCGAGAAGAAGTTCATCGCCGCCGGCCAGTCCTGGATCGGCATGGTCCAGCGCTTCGAGGCCCGCGCCATCGCCAGGTACAGCACCTTGCGCACCGAGTCGTCGGTCGGGAACGAGCCGCGCTTCTTGGTCACCTGCCGCAGCTGCGCGTTCAGCGATTCCACCGCGTTGGTCGTGTAGATCACCTTGCGGATCGGCTCGGGGTAGCCGAAGAACGGGGTGATGTTGTCCCAGCGCGTGCGCCAAGTCTTGACCGCCATCGGGTACTGCTCGCCCCAATCCTGCTCGAACGCCTCGAGCGCCTGCGTGGCGGCCTCCACCGTGGCGGCCGTGTAGATCCGCCGCAGATCCCGGGCGACGGCCTTGCGGTGCTTCCAGGGCACGTACCGCAGCGAGTTACGCACCAGGTGGACCACGCACAGTTGGACCTCGGTCTTCGGGAACACGCTGGCGATCGCCTCGGGGAAGCCGGTCAGCCCGTCCACCGAAGCGATCAGGATGTCGCGCACCCCGCGGTTGCTCAGCTCGGTCAGCACGTTCAGCCAGAACTTGGCGCCCTCGACCTCGCCGATCCACAGGCCCAGCAGCTGCTTGCTGCCGGTCAGATCGACCCCCAGGGCGACGTACACTGCGCGGTTCTGGACGCGCCCGTCGGTGCGGATCTTGAGGTGGACGGCGTCCAGGTAGACGATCGGGTAGACGGCGTCCAGCGGTCGACCCTGCCAGGCCTTGACCTCGTCCAGCACGGCGTCGGTGACCTTCGAGATCAGCGCCGGCGAGACCTCGGCCTCGTAGAGCTCCTGCAGGTGGTCCTGGATCTCACGGGTGGTCATCCCGCGCGCGTACAGCGACAGCACCTTCTGGTCGAAGCCGGCCAGCCGCACCTGGCGCTTGCGCACGATCTGCGGCTCGAAGTCCCCGTTGCGGTCGCGCGGGACTTCGATCTGGAAGTCGCCGGCGGCGTCCAGGATCCGCTTGCTGGACTTGCCGTTGCGCGAGTTGCCGGTGTTGTTGCCGTCGGGCGCGTGCTTCTCGTAGCCGAGGTGATCGGTCATCTCGGCTTCCAGGGCGGACTCTACCAGGCGCTTCTTCAAGTCGCGCAACATGGTAGGATCGTTGACCAGCTCGGCCGCGGTGGCGTTGCGGGTCAGCTCCTGGATGATCTTGTCGATCTGGTCTGGTTCCTTCTTCTTCCTGGCCATGGGGTCCTCCTGGGGGGAGAATTTACACCATGGCTGTTTACACAGTTAGAAATACACTCCCCAACTTTGAGTTCGCCATCTGGCCCAGATGAGTTCTTGGCGCTCATCAAGAGCGGGCGTGTCGATCCCAAGGTCCAAGCACTTGAAGAGCTCCTGGATGTTTGCTGCTCGGAACATGACACACAAGCGGTGATGCGCATTCATAACCTTGATCGAGCCGGGCCCGAGGAACTCTACAAATCGCTCATCTTCGCTGGAGCGGGCCATAAGGTGCGAAGCACTTGGGTGGCCGCAGGGGCGATCGCCGATGCGAAAGTACTCGACTATGTGCTTCGTGTGCGTTCAGAGAACCGTTGGCCGAAGGGATGGATGAGCGCACGCGGCGGATTATAGTCGTTTCGCATTTAATCGACCTGTATGCGAAATGATAGTTGAGTCGCGATGCCCCTCGATTATAATGTGAACCGCCCCGGCCTTCCCGGAGCCTCCGTAATTTGAGCCCAGCCACCTGCACCTGTGGCTGTTGAGTAATGCCCGTTTTCGGCTGCGGTCTACTGGGTATAGATGCATATGCTGGGATCCAGTCTGCAGTCATTATCATGCGAGAAACAGGGAGAATAGAATGAACATACCTCGCATCGCCCTACTTCTGATGCTGACAATTCTGCCACCTATAGCAACTCTGGCCAGCGAACCAAAGCATGCCCCTGAACTTTCTACATCTGAGCATTCAACTTTTAGTCGCGTCTTGGGTCAGGCTTTCCGGGCGCCTCTCAAGGATGCCGACTTTGACAGCCTACGCTTCGTTTGTCAGCATTACATTGCCCGCACTGGAACAAAGTGGACTCGCTCCGAAATACGAGCATTAAACGAGAACCAGAACTTGACTTACCGCTATAATGTCGAATTAGGGCGTTGTCTTTTACTCTCCCTTGATTCTGGATCACCGTTTTATTCAAAAGCATATAGTGATTTAGCGCAGCAGATGGCTGAAGCTGGGTTCGCAAGAAAGGCAAAGCTTGATTCTGATCGCATGCTTCTAGTTAGCACGGCCAGGCGTACCCGAAGCACAAATGAATTTGGTGAAATATTCGAACCTCTTACGCGCGAAAGCATTCTTGCAAGCAATGCGCGACTTGAAGCTGTCCGTCCGAATTTTGAAATGATATCTCAGATACTGGAGCATTATGCGAAATAGCATGAGGGGAAAGGATTACCATCGGTGCGAGGATTCGAATATCCCGAACCTACACAAGGAAAGAGCGCAGTGGGAATGCTGCACACCTTCCAATCTCCCTTCTCCGTCGAAGGAGAGAACATGAGCGAAGACCGCTCTAAGCGATTCTCCTGGGGTGAGGGCGAACTCAAAGTCAGCCAGTGTGCATTTTGCCAACGCAAGCATCGCGGGGCCGTTGGGTGCGATGCATTCCCCAGCGGCATCCCGATGGAGATCCTAACCGGAGACCACGACCACAGCCTCCCGTTCCCGGGGATGGGGGCCTGCTGTTCGAGCCCTACTCTCCAGATACGACTTGACGTGGGCAGGCCTCGGGTTGTGCCAGCTTACGACCGGGGCCAACGCCCACGCCGAATCCCGTGGCCAAGACCGAGCGCAGACGGCTGGACCGGGCGGTACGGAATGCCCAAATTCTCGCTCTCGCCCACTACATCGACGGCTTGGTGCGCTCGGTGGTAGTCGCAAGCCTGGCGGCCGTATCGTAAATATATGGCTTTCGAAGGCGCGGCTCAGCGACGTACTGACCGTCATGAGCATGGCACCGGAACAGCAGGAGGCGATCCTGCACTACCGACGCAGCATGGACAACCGTGAAGACCAGGTATATTCTCGTCACCATCCTGCTACCGCAACCGCTGACGCCGGAGGTCATCTGTTCATGTCAACGACGAGAAGTGACCGCATCTATGAGCTTTGGTTCGACGCAGATTGCAAGTTCGAATACTACCTGACCGGCTTGACGTTCACCGTGATCGCATATTGGGGGAAGGGGCTCAAAACGCCCCATGCAATCCTGTCACCAGAAACCGCAACTGCTCTTGGATTGTCGTTATTGTTAGTCTCGGCGATCTTCGGACTTCGGCGCATGGAGCGGTCCATCCAGGTAGTTCGTCTCAATTCGCGTGCGCTCTACTTGTCTGAGAAGGCAGCAGGCTATGAGTCCGCTTCTGCTCGCCCAGGACTCAGCAAAGACATGGTCAGCGGGATCGTCGTGTCGCCGCATGAAGCGAGTCAACGCGCATCGCAGATCCGCAACAAATCCTACGCCCTCGATAAAGCAATTGAGAAGCTGACGCCCCAGGGCAAGTACCTGTACAGATGGCGCAACCGCACTCTCATTGTTGGCCTTACGTTAACGCTGGCATCTCATCTTTGGACGAGAGGATAGTAGCCGCGCTCCCGCACGTGCGCGAAGCCACGGTACAGCGTACGACTGCTAACAAGCGAGAAATGATCCCCGGCTGTCTCCTGTAGACGGTTGGAGATCGGAATCGAATCGATGCACACGGTGAAGATCCCGATATCTGGCGTTGGCCCTATTGGATCGACCGCCTGACTCGGAGCAGGGACGTGGCCGACCTTACAGGTGTGGCGGTGACGTGCGGGTTGACGAGAGCGCGGTCAAGGCCTCTTTGTGCCATTTACACGTGTCCATTAATGGTTTAGTCTCGGAGGTACGCAACAAACCGACTTCCCATAGGCTTCACCACCGAACCCGCTATCCTGAGGTCCACATGCAAACCGAATCGCTTGCAAGGCTAGTGTTCTCCGCTGACTTTCTGACGTTTCGATCAATCGCCATCGATTTCATGGAACGTCGCGGTTTCCTCGCCGCAGATCTCGTCGACGGCCCTCACGATGGCGGTACTGATCTCCGCCTCTTTGTGGCGCACCCCTCCCCAACGCAAATCGCCGTTCAAGTAACGGTCGATCGCAAATGGGAACAAAAGATTACACAAGACGCGCGTAAAGTTCGCGATAGACTCGGCCTAATTCATATCTTCTTCCTCTGCAATTACCGGATACCTGAGGCCCGCTTTACCGCGGTCGCCGACATGATATTTCGAGAGACTGCGGTCAATGTTACGCGTTTTGACGGCCAGACTATCGCGAGTTCATATCACCAATGGGGGGCAACACATCGTCTCTTAGAATTGTGTGACTTGCCGATACCGGCCAGACCTGAGGCCGCGAACAGGATGCTGCAAGCGAAACTCCTCGCAGCGGATTCGTTCCTTGCTTTCAGCGAAGAAGCGACTGATTTTCGCTCCGCAGTACGTGAGGCGGCAGCGATCGCCGTAATCTACAATTCCGAACGCGCTCTCCTCCGCAACGAGTGTGCTGCCGCAATCGCCAATCACTTGGGCCTTCCTGTCGAGCAGCATCGTCAAATAGAATCATTATTGGATCGATTGATCCAACGCCGGGACCTCCAAGTCAGCGAGACCGGCATCATGGTAATCTCTAGTGCTAAACGGTCCTCTCTCGATGCAGCTGCGGCCGTGACTTCTCGGGATCGCATTCAACTCGCCGAGGACATTCGACTCCTCTTGAGGGGCGCGACACAGGTTCGCACGATCGGCGACAGCGTAGTAAACCCAATACTTGACGCTGCTGGTGCCGCTGCATTGGCAGCGGGGTACGTTTGGTCGTCTAACGCTCTCGACGCCAATGGCGAACCGTCGCTTCGAGCACTTAGAACACGACTTCGCAATCTGCATGCAGCCTTGGACGCTGCCGCTGTCCCCGACGGTGTTGATACAAGAAGTGCGATTGTGACAAGCATTGCTGAAGTCGTCTCAGCCTCTCCGTACGGACAGTGTCTTGCCGCCGCCGAACTCTACTTTAACATAGCTATTCTCAATGAAGAGTGTCTGGCGACAATATTGGGCGGTGGGCTAGATGCTGATATTATGCTTGATGCATCAGTCGCAATGCCAATGCTCTCATCGCTGCTATTCCGGCCCGCAGGCTCTCGCTTCAGCTTTTCCGCACACCGCCTTTATCGCTCCGCTGAAGCGCATGGCTTGAGGCTCTGATACCGTTCGACTATGTCGAGGAGTCTGCTACACATTTGATACTTGCAGCCCGAAACTACCAGACGATCGTCACTGAAGATGCTGACCTGGCCGCGTCAACGAATGCATTTGTTTCACATTTCGTTGCTCTGCATTCTAACGGCTACGAGCAGAGTTTTCGAGATTATGTCGAAGGCTATGGCGTGCGATTCGACGAACTCACAACAGCTAATTCTGACACGGCATTTCGCCGTGCTCGCGAAGTGTCTCGGAATGCCATGATCGGACTATACAAACACTACGGGATTGAATCACGACGCTTGTCAGTTCAATTTCAGAGTTCTGCCGATAAGGCCAACGAGGCGCTCGCCTATCTAGATATGGATCTCGGGATTGCTCGCGCGGGTGTTGTCATGGATCATGACAGGCGCACTCTGGCATACCTCTTCGAGCGTGGCGTCCAGGATCAACGTCGGCACGTACTATGCACGTGGGACAAGCTGCATCTGTTGGTCGCCGCTCGAGAAGCTGATGCCTATTGGGAAGCGCTCAATCCTGCTGCTCTTTCGGATCTGCTCGACATGGTGGCACCAGGACACTGTTCTGATGGTCTTACCAGCATGATGGCGGCGGCGCATTGGATTTCCGAAGAATCGCGAGAGGCTGGAGCGCAAGTGTGGGATGCACTCGCCCGATATCATTCTGGCGATTTACACGATGCGGATTTACTCCGCGAGGCCAAGGCGTTTAAGGCCGACTATGTTGTGCGAATGAACCGTGATACGACTTATGAAGACATCACAAGATCGTGGGCAGATTGGCAACGGAGACTTAGCAGTGAGTCCTAACGCGATCGGAGACCCTGCGAGGTACCACTGGGACATAAGGCGCTCCGCGGAACGAAGGGTGGTGGAATGACGGCTATTTACAAGCCACTACTTCAGCCTCGACGGCATCACGCCTGATACATGCCCTGCCCCAGCCGCCTGATCTTCAAACAACCCGGCAGTAGCACCCCCGAATACTGGGCCTAACGATCCACCGGCCGAGTTAGAAATCGCAGATCTTGCCCTCGGCGAGTGCCGAATCAACCGTCACATCGCTTTTACGCACGTCCGGATGACTGGATAACGCCAGCCTGATCGCTTCTACTGCATGGTATGCATCCACAATCAGTTGTCGCTGCTCTACTGAGAACTTCTGGTCATATGTGTCTTTCTGAATGACGTGGGCGGGCCTTTGCCGCATGCGTCGTATCTTGCGGAGAGTCACCATGCTCGCATCCCAAACCGCCCAGTCGCGCGGCCGGAACTTCAGTCGAATCCATTCGTCCAGCATCTGCAGGGTTCCTTTGGAACGAATCACCGTTTTGCCATCGGCCCGCTCCTGCTCCTCCTCGTATGATATGTCCGAACCGAAGAACGATTTGTTCAAGTTATCGGATAAGAGCTTGTCGAGAAGAAGCACAAATGCATCGAACTCATTCTGGGTTGGTCGGATGAGAAAGTCATAACCATTCAGTTCGTGCGGCGTCGCCGGAACGTCATTAAATAGCTTTGGGCGCCCCATCGCTTCCGCCATCTTGTTGATGATCGCAAGCTCCATCAGGAGCGCAGTGAGAATGGGCAGTTCCTCATACCACTCACCGAGCACATTGGCTTTGAAGTAAATTGGATGAAGCCTGAATTCACCGTCCAGTTCATGAGTCTTCCAGCGCTGCTGATGCTCAGGGCTGAGTCGTGCCAAATAGCGAACAAAGACGGCAACCGCTCTTCCATGTTGGTCGTTGAACGCGAATCCAAATGTCTCAAGCAGAATGCGATCCCGTTCCGGCATATACGGAGATTGAAGATGCGCATTCGCGACGCATATATAACCACCGACGCCTTCAGTTAGATATTCGTATCGCGGGTCACTCCGGTACGTCTCGAGGATCGCAAGATCGAAGGACCGGAACTCCATTTGAGCTGCACCAAGTGCAAGCACCAGCGAATACGGGCGGCCGTAGTATGCGCGCCGATCAAGCCGGGAGGCGAGGTGCCGGCGAAGGGTATACGCATGTGTGATCGACGTCGCACGCGGACAGTGCCGCAAGTTGGGCCTCCTTGTCGGGGACTCCATAGAGCTTGATGTGAGCATTACCGGCTTGCGCGGTTCCCAGCACATCCACAAGACCTTGCTGCAGTAATTCACCGATTGCGATGCGAACGTTCGCGCCATCCTGAGGCAAAAGGCAGGCAACAGGCACACCATTAAAGTCGCCGGAATCCAAATAGAAACGGACTACTTGATCTAGGAGTTCTTCATACATTGCATATATCCGATAGCGCGTTCATCGTACGTCTTTAGTCACTGTTGGCAGCTTTGTCGCTGCGTGCGCAATCTGCATCGCATCACCAGTGCCGCACTTCACGCCCGATACACCCCCCTCCCCACCCTCTTGATCTTCGAGCTAGTGGAGATCGTCCGCCGCAGGACGTTGGCGAAATTCGCGCTCTTGGTCTTGACCAGCTTCTTCTTCTGAATCGTGGCCATGATCTCGGGGAATGCCATGGGCTTCTTGTTGGCCTTGAGCAGGGCGACGACCACGGACTCGACGGTCTGGCGGGGGGCCTTGGGGGCGGCCTTGGACTTCGCTACCTGGACCTTCTGCTTGCGACCGGGCTTGGCCTTGGGGGCTGCAGGACGCCCACGCTTCGCCGCAACCTGGGCCTTCGGCTTGCGACCGGGCTTGGCCTTGGCCGATGAGACCTTCTTCGCTACCTGGACCTTCGGAGTCCGGGTAGTCTTGGGCCCGGGGTCTTGGCCTTCGCGCGCTCCTTAGGTATAACGCCGCCAACCACCTGTCCCGTGGCGGCTGAACCGCCCCACACACTCCTTGTCGAGGGCGGCGAGGCGGGAGTTCGATGGCAGCAGCAATCGAGCCTGGGAAGTGGCTTGCTTCCGGCCGACCTTAGCCTTGGAGTTCTTCGGGGGCTGGGCATTCCTGTTTTCCAACACCGCCGTGGAGTAGGCCTGTCGACAATGATTGTCAACCAGCAGAGCCTGCACCCACCCTGGCTGCAATTGTGCCAAGCAGCTAGTGGTCAGGTGGTTCATACGGGTCCCGTGTGCTAACTGTCAGGTGAATACTAGAACTGTACACATCAAGACATCTTATCTGCTATTTATCTTTCTTGAGGACCAGCTTCATCAATTTTGTGACCTTCGATAACAAGTTTGGGGCTGGTTGAATATGTAATTGTATACATACCATTGCTACCACCAGTTAATATTTTTTCCTGCATCCCAGTCTGCAACCTCATCGCCATTAAAGACAACAATACTTAACACGAATAACCCATCGGACTGTCCGATCACCTCAATTTGATAGCGACCCTCAATGGCGCCAAGTATCTGCACTTCATCACCGGGCACTTCTTCAAGTGATTGACGGACTACGATGGCTGACGGAATAGTTGACGTATATTCATCATGTTTAAATTCATATCGAACATATCTCCCCTCAGGGTCAGTAAGCGAAAAGACCGCATCGACCTGCGAGTGTGATTTGCCATTTCGCGTCTGTTCACTATATCAGCGGCATCATTGCTAGTATGTCATCATCGAAGTCTTAGCAGAATCTCCTGGGCCACGCGAACTGACGTGTCTATGTCTCTGTGTATCATGATTCGACGTAGCGCCATCAACAACAAGATGAAACTGCATGCACCTCCTTGTGTTTCACCCCACTCGATGCTGTGCAACAACCTAGCCTAATGCGATTGCCCATCTCGCATAGATACCATACATATCCGCGTACCTGCCTTCAAAGCGTGGGCTTGCATAGGTCCTGATATCATCACAACGCCAACTGTCTGGAAGTTTCGTGACAGTTCAACTACAGAGAGGGACACCTACTGTGCGTAACACATCCTCGCCCCCCCTCCCCCCCATCGTTTGCAAACAGCTAATGGCGCCATTTAGTCTTCAAAGTGCCTTTACTCCACCCCAACTCATGGCCTCATTGCCAGCATGGACCGATTCAAGATCCTGCTGACCGATCAAGTAAAAGTGCTGTGTTGTGCTACCGTCCTGCTGCATTTCGTCTTGAGGTTGCAAGTAAAACATTTGTTGCGAATCAACCGCGATCGTATTTAAATCATCGGTAATCAGATAGAAGAACTTCTCAAGCATCATACATTGCCCGGATGCAACCCGCGAAGTGGGGGTCAGTCTCTGGCACGTCCTCCCACTCGGTCAATTGCTCGAGGAGATGGAATTCGACATCGCGCACACCAGGCTTTACTTGATCCAACATGTCATGACCCAATTCTCCGTTGAACATCCGGGTAGTGGATTGAAGGTCCTCATCCCTTGTGTACGTGCCGGTGGTGGGCGCTACCGGACTACTCCCCACGAATACGAAAGTGAAGTCCGAGTGCAGCGTATTTCGGTATTCATCGATATTCATCTCATCGTAGGCCTTTTTATAGTTCACCATTAGCTTCTGAGCGGTGTCCGGATATGGATATGACGGTCCTGGAAATATCGGGTCGGTCGGTGGTTCGTCATCGAAACACCCACTCCCCATTAAGGACGTGGTTGCCATAACGGCCATGCAGATCAGATTACGCTTAATATGTCGCATGAGATTTGCCTCTTTCCCGCATAGCGCTTCCCGGGCAGGACTGCTACAAGTAAAGCGCCTTTACAATGCTCCAACTCATGTCTTCATTGCTAGCGAAAGACAACACGGCTGACTTGCCATCCAGGTCTTGTTGGCCGATCAGATAGAAGTGCTGTTGTATATCGCCGTCCTTCTCCTCCTCAGCCACTGCCTTGACATAGAATAGTTGCTGCGTGTCGACTGTGATCGTAATCCACCCTTCATTGACAAGGTTGAAGACCACAAGCACGTCGTATAAGGCGCGGCTGGCACCTGGAAAGTAGGGGTGTGTCTCCGGCACGTCTTCCCATTCGGTCAGACGGACAAGCTGCTGGAATGCGATGTCGCGTACAGCGGGAATCGGCTGGCCGTCGGGACTTTGCCCCTGATCCCCACTGAACATGTTGGTGGTGGACTGGAGATCCTCCTCGCGCGTGTAGATTCCAGAAGGGGGCGCAACGTCACTCCAGTCGGCGAACACGAATATGAAGTCCGAGTGCAAGACGTTGCTATACTCCCCAACATTCATCTCAACGTAGGCGTTCTTGAAGTTCGTCATTAGATTGTCGGCCGTGTCCGGAAATGGGAAACGATCGATGTAGGTCCCGGTGAATTGTAAAGTCGCGTCTGCTACCAGCGCCAGCGTTACAGGTGCTGAGCTCGGCGCAGTCCAGCCAGACACATCCCCCCAAGTCAGCGAGTATTCACCGGCGGTCACATCTTCGAGAGTCGCGTCTCCTGAACCCGACTGATTGAAACCACTCGGCCCCATGACCACCCAGGGCGCGTTGATGTCGTTGGGTTCGGGATCGATCGTGATCGTGCCAGTTAGCAGTGTTCCGGGATTGTTGTTATCTCCACAGCCGATAGCGAACATAGAGAACAAGAACAATAGCCCGATTATACCCGTGAATGATTTTCGCATCATATTCCTCCTGAGACGCCTTCAATATTTGATGCAAATGAATGCCGGACATCTACGGCGTGTACTCCAGTTCATTTGCCGAACACCACTCGGCGATCGTGCTGTTGGTTGCAATGTACTCGTAATTCAATGTGTTCATGATGTCGTAGCATATGACATATTCGTATAGTCACCACCTTCAACAAATCTACAGCAATGTTTTGGTGCATAAGATACTA
>JADJYS010000015.1 GCA_016719645.1 bacterium | reverse complement strand
TCTACGCCCAGTGGGGCCGACTCGTACAAGAAGCGACCGGCGTGGGCCTGAACTACCAGTCCATCGGCTCGGGGCGGCGGCATCGCGCAGATCAAGGCGCAGACCGTCGATTTCGGGGCTTCGGACGCGCCCCGACCAAGGCGGAGCTCGACGCGGCCGGCCTGGTGCAGTTCCCGATGATCGTCGGCGGCGTGGTGCCGGCGGGTCAACCCCGAGGGGATCGCCCTGGGCGCGCTGAAGCTGTCGGCGGCGCTGCTGGCCGACATCTACCCGGCGCCGTCAAGAAGTGGAAACGATCCCGCTGCTGCCGCCCTGAACCCCGGCTTGGCCTGCGCGCGCGAGATCACCGTGGTCCACCGCGCTGACGGCTTCCGGCACGACTTGGATCTTCAGAACTACCTGACAAGGTCTCGCCCGCCCGGCACGGGAAGGTCGGCTGCGGCAAGGAAGCCGCCCGCCCGCCGGCGTGGGCGGCAAGGGCAATCGAGGGCGTCGCCGCCTACGTCCAGCGCATCAAGGGCGCCGTCGGTTACGTCGAATACGCTTACGCGCTGCAGAACAAGCTGACCCACATCCTGCTGGTGGGGGGAGAACCGCGCCGGTAGTTCGTGGAGTCCACCCAAGGGCGTCCTTCCAAGCCGGTACCGCCGGCGCCGACGGGAGCGCGGCGCCCGGTCTCTACCTGGTCCTCACCGACCAGCCCGGCGACGCCAGCTGGCCAATCACGGGCGCCTCGTTCGTGCTGATCCACCGCGAGTAAAGCGGACGTCGCCCGCGCGAAGCCGCTGCTCGACTTCTTCGTCTGGTGCTTTCGCCGAGGGCGTGACGCCGCCGCCAGCGCCCCTGACTACGTGCCCCTGCCCGACGACGTGGTCGCTCTGGTCGAGGGCGTCTTGGAAGTCGGGCGTGTGAAGTCCGGCGGCGCCGCGGTCTGAAGTGACCGCCCTGGGAGCGCCCGTGACGACGAACCGCCACCTGACCGCCGCCGAACCCGGAGCGCCGCCACCCGTGGTCCCGGGGCGATCCTGTTCCGGTAGCCTCGCCGCGGCGGCGGTGGGGCTGTTCCTCCTGCTGACGGCGGCGGTGTTCGTGGAGCGGTGCGCGGCTCCGAGCCTCGCTGGCGAAGTCCGGCTTTTCCTTCCCTGTGGCGCGAGGCCTGGAACCCGGTGACCGGGGACTTCGGCGCGCTCTCCTCGATCGCCGGCACGCTGGATCTCCACGCTCATCGCCATGGCGGCGCTGGCGGTACTCCCTGGCGCTGGTCATCGCGCTGTTCCTTTGAGTCGTGAGCTGGCCCCGCCCTGGGCGGTCGCGTAAGCCGGTGGGCGCGGCCATCGAGCTGCTGGCCGCCGTGCCGAGCATCATCTACGGCATGTGGGGCCTGTTCGTATTCGTGCCGTTCATGTCCGACCACGTGCAGCCCTTCCTTGTCGGCGCGCCTGGGCTTCCTGCCCCTGTTCCGGGGCCGCCCATGGGCATCGGTACGCTTTCACCGCGGGCATCATCCTGCCCTGATGATCCCGCCCGTTCATCACCTCGGTGATGCGCGACGTGCTGAAGATGGTCCCGCCGAGTGGTCAAGGGAAGCTGGTGCGGCATGGGCAGCAGGTCTGGGAGGTGGCCCTTCAGGTCATTGTGCGCTACGGCGCGCGCGGTACGGTCGGCGCCTGCCTGCCGGGCCTGGGGCGCGCGGTGGGCGAGACGATGGCCGTGACCTTCGTGATCGGCAACAACCGGCCGCTTGGGGCGTCGCTCGACGCCGGGAACACCATCGCCTCGGCCCTGGCCAACGAGTTCGCGTTGAGGCGGCCGACCTGCTGTACCTGTCGGCGCTGGTCGAGCTGGGCTCCCGGTGCTCTTCCTGATCACCCGCCATCCAGGGCTGACCTATCGTCTGGATCCGCCGCCCCGAGCGCAGCGCCGGGAGGGGGTTCTGATGCGGCGCGCTGGTCCAGCCGCGGCCGCAAGGCCGCCGACGCGGCCGTGCGCGCGGTCGCGAGCCTCGCGGCGCTGGCTGGGCATCGGCGTGCTGGGCCTGATCCTCGCCGAGGTGGCCCGGCGCGGCGCGCCCGCCCTCGACGGCGCTTTTCACCGCCCTGCCGGGTCCGCCCGGCGTGGAGGGCGGCGGCCTGCCAACGCCATCCCGGGCACCCTGGCGCTGACGGCCGCGGCGACCGCGGTCGGCGTGCCCCCTGGGCATGCTCGCGGGGCGTCTACCTCTCGAGTTCGGGCGCGACACGCGGCTGGGGCGGCGGTGCGCTTCTGCGTCAACGTGCTGATGGGGCTGCCGTCGATCCTGGTGGGCCTGTTCGTCTGGACCGTGCTGGTGGTGGCCCTTCCGCAGCTTCTCCGGCTACGCCGGGGCGGTCGCCCTGGCGCTGATCATGCTGCCGGTCGTCGCCCGCACCACCGAGGACATGCTGGCGCTGGTGCCGCACGCGCTGCGGGAGGGCGCGTTGGCGGTGGGCGCCCGCGCTGGCGCTCCACCCTGATCGCCTTCTAGGGCGGCCCGCGGCGGCCTGATCACCGGCGTGCTGCTGGCCGTGGCCCGCGTCAGCGGCGAGACCGCGCCGCTGCTGTTCACGGCGCTGAACAGCCCCTTCTGGCCCCGGCGCTCGATGTCCGAGCCCGTCGCCAACCTGACGGTCACCGTCTTCCAGTACGCCATGTCGCCGTACGCCGACTGGCAGGCCAGGGCCTGGGGCGCGTCGCTGATCATGGCCGCCGTGCTGACCACCTCGCTGCTGGCGCGCACCTTCGCCAGCAACCGCATCTACCAGCTCTACCGCGACCAGCGCGCCTCGGGGGAGGTCCTGCTCGACGGCGTGAACCTGCTGTCCCCGGCGACCGACCTCATCGAACTGCGGCGCCGGGTCGGCATGATCTTCCAGAAGCCGACGCCGTTCCCCGCGAGCATCTACGAAAACGTGGCCTACGGGCTGAAACTGCACTATCGTCTGGGCAAGGGCGAGATGGCCGAGGCCGTCGAGGGCCCTGCGCGGGGCCGCGCTCTGGGACGAGGTCAAGGACGCGCTGGACCGGCCCGGCACGGCGCTCTCGGGCGGCCAGCAGCAGCGCTCTGCATCGCGCGCGCGTCGCGGTGCGGCCCGAGGCGTGCTGATGGACGAGCCCACCTCGGCCATCGACCCGGTCGCCACGGCCAAGATCGAGGATCTGATCGAGGAGCTGAAGCGGGACTTCACGATCGTCGTCGTGACGCACAACATGCAGCAGGCGGCCCGCGTTTCGGACTTCACGGCCTTCTTCTTCGAGGGCCGCATCGTCGAGTTCGGCGCCACGAGGCAGATCTTCACCAAGGCCCGTGCACCGCCAGACCGAGGACTACATCACGGGCCGCTTCGGCTAGCGGTGACGGAGGTGCTCATGTCGGTCCATCTCAGGCGCGAGATCGAGCGCCTCAAGGAGCAGGTGCTGGGCCTCAGCGCCACGGTCGAGGAGGCCGTGTGGCTGGCCGTGCGCTGCCGTGCAGGAGCACGACCCGGCCCTGGCCCGCGCCGTGCTGGCCGGCGACCGCGCCATCGACGAGCGCGAGGTGCGGGTCGAGGAGGAGTGCCTGAAGATCCCCCCCCCCCCCCCCCCCCCCCCCCCCCCCCCTGGCCCTCCACCAGCCGGTGGCCGGCGACCTGCGCTTCCTGGTGACGGTCCTGAAGATCAACAACGACCTCGAGCGCATCGGCGACCTGGCCGTGAACATCGCCGAGCGCGCCCTGCACCTGGCGCCGCGCGAGGAGGCGGTGACCACCTTCGACTTCGTGGGCATGGCCACGCGCGCGCAGGAGATGCTGCACACGGCGCTCGACGCCCTGGTCAACGTCGATCCGGCCCGGGCCCGGGACGTCTGCGCCATGGACGACGAGGTCGACGCCGTCAACCGCGCGATGTACGGGCAGGTGCAGGCCGGGATCCGCGAGCACCCGCGGCACACGGACTTCTACCTCCAGCAGCTCTCCATCTCGCGCCAGCTCGAGCGCATCGCCGACCACGCCACCAACATCGCCGAGGACGTCATCTACATGTCCGAGGGGAAGGTCGTGCGTCACCACGTCGAGGAGTTCAGCGTGCCGGAGCGGGGCCCGACGCGGAGCCGCCCGCCGCCGGTTGAGCCCCGCCGCGGGCGGCGGCCGCCGGGACACCCGCCCTGTACGAACCCCGCCGATGTGCTAGCTTCCCGCCCGCGCGCACCCGCACCGGCCCGCGCCGGTTGGCGCATCTCCGGTCGACGTCCTGGCGGGACGCGACATTCCCGGCGGTGGGCATGATCCGCAGGATGACACTGCTCTTGCTGCTCGCGACGATGTCCGCGGCGCCGGCGCTCCACGCCGAGGACGCGGCGGCGGGCGGCCGCGTCGCCGACCGTCTGCGGCAGCGCCTGGAGGCGGTCCCGCCGGGGGCGGCCCTGGCGGCGCTCGACGAGCCGCTGCACCGCCCCGACCTCGTGCTGGACTTCTACCGCGGGCGCGGGTACTCCCCGGCCTGGACCGACGACCGCGGCCCGCTGGCGGTGGCCGACTCGCTGGGCTCGGCGCTCGTCGGCCTCGACGCCGAGGGCCTGCAGGTCCGCGACTACCACCTCGATGCGCTGGCGCAGGCCCGCGCCCGCTTCAGCGACCGCCGGTGGTGGCGGACGCATCCCGACCCGCACGTCCTGGCCGATTTCGACCTGCTGGCGACCGACGCCTACCTGCTGGCCGCGACCCAGTGCCTGGGCGGCCGGCTGGACCCGCGCGCCTTCGACCCCGACTGGATCGCCGACCGCCGCTCGGCCGACGTGGTCGCGATGCTGGCGGGTGCGCTGGCCGCCGACGGGGTCGGCGGCTCGCTGAACCGGCTGCTGCCCGCCCACCCCGGGTACGCCGCCCTGCGGAGCGCCTACGCGCAGCACCGCGCCCTGGCCGCGGTGGGCGCCTGGCCCGCGGTGCCCGCCGGCGGCAAGCTGGAACCGGGCGACCGCGACCCCCGCGTGCCCCAGCTGCGGGCCCGCCTCGCGGCCTCGGGCGACCTGGCGCCGGCCCGGGTCTTCAGTCCCGACGCCGAGTCCTACGACCAGGACCTCGCGGACGCGGTCCGGCGCTTCCAGGCCCGCTTCGGCCTCGACCAGGACGGCGTGATCGGCCAGGCCACGCAGGCCGAGCTCGGCGCGACGGTCGAGGACCGCGTCCGGCAGATCCGGGTGAACCTCGAGCGTTGGCGCTGGCTGCCGGCGGACCTCGGCCACCGCCGCGTCGAGGTCAACATTCCCGACTACCGGCTCGAGGTGATCCACGGCGACAGCGTGGTGCTCGCCATGCCCGTCATCGTGGGCCTGCCGACGCGCCGCACGCCGGTCTTCAGCGCGAAGCTGAACTCGCTGGTGTTCAGCCCCGACTGGGAAGTCCCGCCCAAGCTCGCGATCGAGGACAAGCTCCCGCTGATCCAGCAGGATCCCGGCTACCTCCAGGAATTCGGCTTCGAGGTGATCGCGGGGTGGGGGGAGAAGGCGAAGGTGGTCGATCCCGGGGACGTGGCCTGGGAGAACGTGCCGGCCGGCAGCTTCCCCTACCGCCTGCGCCAGCTGCCCGGCCCGCTCAACGCGCTCGGCCTGGTGAAGTTCAACCTGCCGAACCGCTTCAACGTCTACCTGCACGACACGGCCAACCGCGGCCTGTTCGCGCGGGCGAAGCGCGCCTTCAGCGCCGGCTGCGTCCGCATCCAGAAGCCCGAGGAGTTCGCGGTCTACCTGCTGAAAGGCGACGAGCGCTGGCCGCGGGCGCGCATCGCCGAGGCCATGGCCTCGGGCCGCGAGCAGGCCGTGCGCGTGCCGGCGCCGATCCCGATCCACCTGCTGTACTGGACGGCGTGGGTCGACCGGCAGGGGTCGGTCGTCTTCCGCCCCGACGTCTACCAGATCGACAGCTTGACGGCGGTGGCGCTGGAAGCTCCCTACCAGTGGGTCGTGGAGCTGAAGCCGCCGCCGGACAGCACCCTCCCC
Organism: bacterium; assembly: GCA_016719645.1. Taxonomy (GTDB): domain Bacteria; phylum Krumholzibacteriota; class Krumholzibacteriia; order LZORAL124-64-63; family LZORAL124-64-63; genus PNOJ01. Next base: position 14,045 of record JADJYS010000015.1, on the reverse strand, counting down.
AAGGACGTGATCGCCGTCCCGTGACTAGGACCCGTGGTCGGTGCGCGCCGCGCCCAGCAGGGCCGTGACGGCCAGGGTGGCGGCGATCAGCGGCGTGGTGCGGTTGCCCAGGCCGGTCTCGGCCAGGCCCACCAGGAGCAGCCCGGCGAGCCCGGCGGCAACACCCAAGGCGACGGACGACAGGGACAGCCCCGCTGCCTGGGGGGAGGCGCCGGTCGCCAGGCGCCGCGACGCGCGGGCGGCGGCCGCCAGCGCGGCCAGCAGGGCCGCGATCGCCAGCAGCGCCGCGGGCAGGCCCAGCCGGCGCGCCAGCTCCAGGGGGATGCTCGGCGCGTAGGCCTCGGGCCCCTCGCCGGCGAGCGGGTGCGCCGCGACGGCGGCGGCGGCTTCGCGCCAGGCGGGCAGGCGCGTGGAGAAGTAGTCCCCGGCCAGCGAGGCGCGCAGCTTGTAGGCGAAGGACTCGCCGGCCAGCTCCGGCTTCAGCAGCAGCACGACCGCGAAGGCGCCCAGCGCCGCCAGAGCGACCAGCGGCGCGCGCAGGCGGCGGCGGTCGCCGGCGAGGGCCGTCGCCGCGAGCAGCAGCGCCGCGGTCACGGCCAGGCTGCCCATCGCCCCGCGCGAGGCGGTCAGGGGCAGGCAGGCCGCGGCCGCGAGCCAGACGAGCGCGCCGGCCAGCCGCCAGCGTCGGCCGGAATCGCCCAGCCACAGCGCCAGGCCCAGCGGCGCGAAGAACGCCAGGTGCACGGCCAGCCCCACCGAACCGCGGTAGAAGGAGCCCGGCTCCTCGTCCGACTTGCCGGCGATCGTCAGCAGGAACTCCGCGGCGCCGCCCGCCGCCAGCAGGAACGTCGCGCCCAGCGTGGCGGCCGTCCACCAGGCCAGGGGCCCGGGGCGGCGCGCGGCGCTCCCTTCGGCGAGCAGCAGCGGGACGGCGGCGGCCAGCAGCAGCAGGCGGACGCCCCGCAGCCAGGTCGGGTTCGCGGGACCGCCGCCCGGCCCCGCGGCCAGGGCGATCAGGCCGACTGCGGCGAAGGCGAGCCACAGCAGCGTCGCCGGCGCGGGCCGGGACCAGGGCCGCGGCGCGAGCGCACGGCGCGCCAGCCACCAGGCCGCCGCCGCCAGCAGCACGACCTCGGTGGCGTAGATCTCGCGGCCGGGCGTCAGGAAGAAGAAGTCCAGCACGGGCCCGAGCGGCACGATCGCCGCGACCGGCCACCGCGGCTGCGGCTGGGCGAACCAGGCCAGGGCGGCGACGCCCAGCAGCAGCAGCGGCAGCCGCGGCGCCTGCAGCAGGGCGGCGGCGAGCAGGGCCAGGGCGATCAGGGTGCCGAGGGCGGCGGGCGCAGCGCGCAGCAGGCGGTTCACGGCGTCGCCTCCGGGTCCCCGTCTCCGGACGCGGCCCCGCGGCGGCGGGGCGGGAAGCGCCGGGCCAGCCAGCAGCCCAGGGCCAGGCCCGCGAGGCCGGCGGTGAGGTCCAGGGCCAGGTCGGCGCCGGGCGCCCGGATATACTCGGCGCGCGTCTTGGCGAAGATGTCGAACAGTTCCTTGCCCGCGATCAGGACCACGGCCAGCAGCACGACCCGGCGCAGCGGCAGCAGGCGCGAGGCGACCCAGGCGATCGCGGCCGCGAAGACCAGGTGGAAGACCCAGTCCACCGGCACGCCCATCACGCGCATCCGGCTGAAGTACTCCATGCCGTCGCGGATCTCCCGCAACACGTCCAGGACCCGTTCCATGAGCCGCCCCTCCGGGGTTGGTGCGCCGCTGCCGACCGGCGGGCATGATACCAGCGATCCCGTCCGCCCGACAGCCCCGAAGCGTCCGGAGCCGGTCCCGAAAAAATCCGCGGCCGGTCGTCGAAAAGGCTGTTGACTTTCCCACGCACGCATATAGTTTGACGCAACTCGCGAGGGCGTCGCCGGGATCGGCGGCCGCCGGGATCGCGGGTCAGGAACGTGCCCAGGGAGGGATACCACATGCGCCGCTGCCCCACGTCCGCACGCAGCGACCACAGCGTCGACGCCGTCGTGGCCGTCGAGCGAGAGGAGGAGCGCTCCGAGGAGCCTCCTTCCCCAGCCGCCATCACCGCCGAAGTTCAGCCTACGTCTGAACCGACCGCCCTTCCTCCTGGAGCGCCAGGTGGATTTTTTTATCCCCACGAGTTCGCGCAGCCCGGGGCGCGGATCGGCCGGCGCACGCGCGAGTTCCGCCGCGCCTTCTTCCCCGAGGCGACCGCCGCCGAGTGGAACGACTGGCACTGGCAGCTGCGCAACCGCGTCCGCACCTTCGAGCAGTTCGACCGCATGCTCTCGCTGTCGCCCGCCGAGCGGCTGGCGCTGCAGCGCGACGGCAGCATGCTGCCGGTGGCGGTGACCCCGTACTACATGAGCCTGCTCGACCCGGCCAACCCGCAGCAGCCGCTGCGCCGGACCGTCGTGCCGACGCAGGCCGAGCACCTGCGCATGCCGGGCGAGGCGGACGACCCCCTGGGCGAGGACGGCCACAGCCCGGTGCAGGGCATTGTGCACCGCTACCCGGACCGCGTCCTGTTCCTGGTGCACGACTTCTGCCCGACCTACTGCCGCTACTGCACGCGGTCCCGCCTGGTGGGCCACGGCGAGTACTCGCCGAAGCAGGAGCAGCTCGAGGCGCGCATCGACTACATCCGCCGCACCCCGGCGGTGCGCGACGTGCTGCTGTCGGGCGGCGAGCCCCTGAGCATCGCCGACGACAAGCTGGACTGGATCCTCACGGAGCTGCGCCGCATCCCCCACGTGGAGATCGTGCGCATCGGCACCAAGTCGCCCGCGGTGATGCCGCAGCGCATCACCCCGGCGCTGGTGAAGATGCTGCGCAAGCACCACCCGCTGCTGGTGAGCATCCACTTCCTGCACCCCGACGAGTGCACGCCCGAGTCGGCGACCGCCTGCGCGCGGCTGGCCGATGCCGGCATCCCGCTCGGCTCGCAGACGGTGCTGCTCAAGGGCGTCAACGACGACGTCGAGACCATGAAGCGCCTCATGCAGAACCTGCTGATGATGCGCGTGCGCCCGTACTACCTGTACCAGTGCGACCCCATCTCCGGCTCGTCGCACTTCCGCACGACGGTCGAGAAGGGCCTGGAGATCATCCAGGGCCTGCGCGGCTGGACCACCGGCTACGGCGTGCCGACCTACGTCATCGACGCCCCCGGCGGCGGCGGCAAGATCCCCCTGCAGCCGGACTACCTGGTCGGCCGCGAGGGGGGCAGCGTCGTGCTGCGCAACTTCGAGGGCCGGCAGTACCGCTACCCCGATCCCCGTGGCGGCGGCGCCGCCAAGCTGGAGAAGGGCCGCAGCCCCCGGCGCAAGTCGTGACGGGGGCGTCCTGGCACGTCGGCCTGACCTACGACCTGCGCGACGACTACCTCGCCGCCGGCTACGGCGAGGAGGAGACCGCGGAGTTCGACCGCATTTCGACGGTCGAGGCGCTCGAGGCGGCCCTGCGCGCGGGCGGCCACCGCACCGAGCGCATCGGCAACGCGGCGCGCCTGGCCCGGCTGCTGACCGCCGGCCGGCGCTGGGACCTCGTGTTCAACATCGCCGAGGGCCTGCACGGCATCGGGCGCGAGGCCCAGGTGCCGGTCCTGCTCGAGCTCTACGGCATCGCCTACACCTTCGGCGACCCCCTGACGATGTCCCTGACCCTGCACAAGGGCATGACCAAGCGCGTCCTGCGCGACGCCGGCCTGCCGACGCCCGCCTTCGCCGAGGTGGCGCGGCTCGGCGACCTCGCCGGCCTCGACCTGCCCTACCCTCTGTTCGCCAAGCCGATCGCCGAGGGCACGGGCAAGGGCATCGACGGCGCCTCGAAGCTGCGCACGCCGCAGGAGCTGGCCGCGCGCTGCGCGCTGCTGCTGGAGCGGTTCCGCCAGCCGGTGCTGGTCGAGACCTTCCTGCCGGGCCGCGAGCTGACCGTCGGGATCGTCGGCACCGGCACCGAGGCGCGCGCGGTGGGCACCATGGAGGTCGTCCTGCTGCCGCAGGCCGAGGCCGACGCCTACACCTACGTGAACAAGGAGCGCTGCGAGGAGCTGATCGAGTACCGCTTCCCGCAGGCCGCCGCCGACCCGCAGGTGGCCGAGGCCGAGCGCACCGCGCTCGCGGCCTGGCGCGTGCTGGGCTGCCGCGACGCCGGGCGGGTCGACCTGCGGGCCGACGCGCGGGGCGAGCCCCAGATCATGGAGCTGAACCCCCTGGCGGGGCTGCACCCCGAACACTCGGACCTGCCGATGATCGCCACGGCCAGGGGCCTGCCCTACGCCGACCTCATCGGCATCATCGTCCGCTCGGCCGCGCGGCGGCGCGGCGAGATCCCCCCGCTGCGCGCGGAGCTGCTCCATGCGGATCCTGATCCTGCATAACGCGGTCGCCGCCGACGCGGCGCCTGACGAGCGCGACGTGCTCGACCAGGTCGCGGCGGTCGCCGCCTCCCTCGCGCGCCTGGGCCATGAGCCCGCCGCCCTGGGCTGCGACCTGGACCTGCCCGAGCTCGGCAACCGCCTGGCCGACGCGCGTCCCGACCTCGTCTTCAACCTCGTGGAGAGCCTGGGCGGCGAGGGCCGCCTGATCCACGTCGCGCCCGCCCTGCTGGACGCGCTGGGCGTGCGCTACGCCGGCTGCCCGTCGGAGGCCCTGTTCACCACCTCGCACAAGATCCTCGCCAAGCAGCTGCTGGCCGGCGCCGGCCTGCCCACGCCCGCCTGGTACGAGCTGCGCCGCGGCCGGCTCTCGTCGGCCGGCGGCGGCGCGACGGCTCCCGCGCGCTGCCTGGTGAAGTCGGTGTGGGAGGACGCCTCGCTGGGCATGGACGACGACGCGGTGGTGGCCGCCGACCCGGCGACCCTGCATGCCGCGCTGGCCGCGCGCGCCGGCCGCCCCGGCGCTCCCTGGTTCGCCGAGGCCTTCGTCGACGGCCGCGAGTTCAACCTCTCGGTGCTCGACGGCCCCGATGGCCCGCAGGTGCTGCCGCCGGCCGAGCTGACCTTCGTCGACTACCCGCCTGACAAGCCGCGCATCGTGGGCTACGCCGCGAAGTGGGACGAGGGCTCCTTCGAATACTCGCACACCGTGCGCACCTTCGACCTCGCGCCCGCCGACGCGCCGCTCTTGGCTCTCTTGCGGGAGCAGGCCCTCGCCTGCTGGGACCTGTTCGGCCTGCGCGGCTGGGCGCGCGTGGATTTCCGCGTGGACGCCGCCGGGGAGCCCTGGATCCTCGAGGCGAACGCCAACCCCTGCCTGTCCGCGGACGCCGGCTTCCAGGCCGCCGTCGCGCGCGCGGGCCTCTCCTTCGACGACGCGGTCGCGCGCATCCTCGCGGCCGTCCCCGGAGCGTGATCGCGATGACGACCGGCAAGGACTTCCGCACCGAGACCCGCCCCGACGACGTCGCCGCCGTGCGCGACCTGGCCGCGGCCACCGGCTACTTCTCCGCCTCGGAGGTGGCGATCGCCGCCGAGCTGGTCGAGGAGCGCCTGCAGAGGGGCCCGGCCAGCGGCTACGAGTTCCTCTACGCCGACGACTCCGGCCGTATCGCCGGCCGCCTCGACGGCTACGCCTGCTACGGCCTGATCCCCTGCACGCTCTCCAGCTACGACCTCTACTGGATCGCCGTGCACCCCGACACCCAGGGCGCCGGGCTCGGCCGCCGCCTCCTGGAGGACTGCGAGCGCCGCATCCGCGCGCTCGGCGGCACGGGCGTGTACGCCGAGACCAGCGGGAAGGCCCAGTACGTCAGCACACGCAAGTTCTACGAGCGGTGCGGGTACGCGACGGGGGCGGTGTTCGCGGACTTCTACGGGCCCGGGGACGACAAATACGTCTTCGTCAAGAAACTGGGCTGAGCGATCCGTGGTATCCTCGGGTTCGTGATCGGTGGATGGGGCCTGCTCGTCGCGAGGGGATCCTTCGCCCGGGACATGCCGTTCCCGTCGTGACGGGGGACGCGCGCCGGGCACCTCCTGTGCCCGGCGCGCTTGACCCTCCGGCCCTTCCGCCATCCTGGCTCCAGGGCCTCCGGGACACCCCCGTCACGACGGGAACGGCATGCCCCGGGCGAGATGACCCCTCTGGACGAGCAGGCGCCATCCAGCGATCACGATCCACCGCGCATCTGGAAGGACACGCCCGATGAGACTCAGCCGTATTCTGCCGATCGCATTGATCTGCGCCTGCCTCGCTGCGGACGCTCCCGCTCGTGCGGCGGTGGCGGATCTGCCGGACGAGGTGTTCTACCACGTCATGCCGATCGCGTGGCGGGACGGGAACAACGACGCGCAGCGGTTCGGGGATTTCGGGGGGCTGACGGCTTCGTTGCCGTACCTGCAGGGGCTGGGGGTGACGGCGATCTGGCTGAACCCGATCTTCCCGTCGCCGGCCTACCACGGCTACCAGCACGGGCCGGCGGACCAGCTCAACCCGTGGTTCGGGGACGAGGCGGCGCTGACGTCGTTCCTGGAGGCGGCGCACGCCGCGGGGCTGAAGGTGTTCGTGGACTTCGTGGCCTACGGGATCAGCCGCGACGCGGTCTACTTCCAGGACGCCTATGCGAACCCGTCCAGCGTCTACGACACTTGGCTGGCCTTCACCAACGCGGCCAACACGCAGTACCAGGGCTCGACGTTCACGACCTGGAACGGCGCCACGGTGCGGCAGATCTGGTGGGACCTGCGCGACCCCCACCCCGTGGATCTGGTCACGCAGTGGGCGAGCCACTGGCTCGACCCCGACGGCGACGGGGACTTCGCCGACGGCCTGGACGGCTACCGGCTCGACCACGTCTGGTCGACCTACCCCAACGGGCCCGACGGCTGGGGCTACCACATCGGCTCGTTCTGGGCGCCCTGGCGCGCGGCGCTGCGCGCGGTCAACCCCGACGTGGTCGTCTTCGCCGAGCAGGCCGACTGGGGCAGCTACGGCACCGACCTGTTCCCCGGCATGGACGCCGCCTTCACCAAGCCCTTCGAGTTCGCCGCCCGCGACGCGCTGAGCTGGGAGGACGCCGGGCCGCTGTACTCGTCGATGGCCGCGACGGTCGCCGCCCGCGACGCGGCCGCGGTCGACGGCACCTTCCTCTGCACGATCGGCAACCACGACGTGAGCCGCCTGGCCAGCTCGATCGGCGACTCGTTCGCCAAGGGCAAGGCCGCCGCCGCCGTCCTGCTGACCCAGCCCTTCACCCCGAACCTCTACTACGGCGACGAGATCGGCATGCGCGGCGCCAAGAACACGAGCTACGCGGGCGACGCCGCCGACATCCCCATGCGCGAGCCCTTCAAGTGGAACGCCGTGGCCGGCCCGCCGATGAGCAACTACTTCGTGCTGAACGCCGCCGCCTACGCGGGGCGCATCTCGCAGAACAACGACGGCCGCAGCGTCGCCGAGCAGCAGGGCGTGTCCGGCTCGCTGCTGGAGACCTACCGCGAGCTGATCGCCGCCCGCAAGGCCAGCGTCGCCCTGCGACGGGGCGGCTACGCGCCGGTGACGGCGAGCGCGGCCTCCGTCTGGGCCTTCGTGCGCGACCACCAGGACCAGCAGGTCCTGGTCGCGATCAACGTGAGCGGCTCCGCGCGGACCCTGACGCTGGATCTCGGCGACTTCGCGATCGCCGGCGGCGCGACCGTCCCGACCGACCTGCTGACCGGCGCGACGCTGACCCCGCTCACCGACGCCAACCGGGGCGCCTACCCGCTGACCCTCGGCGCCTACGGCTACCGGCTGCTGCAGGTCGCGGTGACCGCTCCGGAGCCGCCGGCGAGCCTGCTGGACGGCCTCGCCGTGGCGGACCTGGCGCCGCCCCTAGCCCTCCAGGACACGCCGACCAACCTGGGCGACAACGTTTCGGAGCTGGACCGCCTGTTCGCGCGCGTGTCGGGCGACTCGCTCTTCGTCGGGGCGACCGGCAACCTCGCCACCGACGGCACCGGCCTCTGCCTGCTGCTGGACACGGCGCCCGGCGGCCAGACGGTCCTGGATCTCGACGGCGTGCCCGTCCCGCCCAGCGGCCCCGAGCTGTTGAGCGGGCTGCGCCTGGACGACGGCTTCGCGCCGGACCAGCTGCTGTTCGTCAACGCCTACGCCGGCAACATCTACGTGGATCAGTACACGCTGCCGGCGGGCGGCGGCGCCGTGAAGACCTACCGCGGCGCGGGCGTCGTCGGCAGCGGTTCGGGCCTGCTCGCCGGGGGCGACAACCCTCACGGGATCCAGGTGGCCCTGGACAACCGCAACACCGCCGGCGTGACCGCGTCCAGCGCGGCGGTGGCGGCCACCGCGACCACCGGCTTCGAGATCTTCCTGCCCGCGCTCAGCGTGGGCCTGACGCCCGGCGAGGGCGCCGCCCCGCAGCTGGCGGCCTTCCTGCTGCGGACCGACGGCACGGTCACCAACCAGTGGCTGCCCGGATTGGGCGGCACGCTCACGGCGCCCGGCGTCGCGCCGGACCTGGCCGACTACCCCGGCGACCAGCACGTCGCGCTGCCGGTCGCCACCGCCGTGCCGGACACCGCGCCGTCGGCCTTCGACCTGCGCGTCGCGCGGGACGCCGGCCCGGAGCTCGAATTCTGGTTCCGCCTGCCCGAGGCCGCCGTCGCCCGCCTGGAGATCATCGACCTGCGCGGCCACCGCGTGCGCACGCTGCTGGCCGGGCCGGCCGTCGCGGGCGAGCAGATGGTCGTCTGGGACGGCGCCGACGACCGCGGCGCCCGCCAGCCCGGGGGGCTCTACCTGGCCAGGTTGATGTCGGGGGGGCGCAGCGAGGTGCGGCGGGCGGTGCTGGTGCGGTGAGGATGCGCGCCGGTCGGAAACGCGACGCCCGCCCCCCGAAGGGGGCGGGCGCCGTGGCGGACCCGGAGGTTCGCTAGCTGCCGCAGCTGCACGAGCCGCACGAGCAGCAGGTGCAGGGATCGCAGGCGCAGCTCTCGCAGGTGCAGCAAGCGCAGGGCTTGTCCTGCTTGGCGGCCAGCGCACGGCCGACGCCGTACCCGGCCGTGGCGACGACGCCGACGATGGCGAGCGCCAGCAGGGTCTTCTTGAGCTTCATGTCGTCCATCCTTGTCGCTGGAGTCGAAACCTGGCGCCGGCGCAACCGCGCCGGACGCCGTGACGTCGTGGGTTTCAACCGGCGATGGGAGGGCGTTCGGCGGGGGCCGTGGAGCGCGACGGCGCCGCGACGTCGTCGGCGAGGATCAGCGTGCCCTTCGCCGGCGCGGGCGGCGGTGCAATCTCCACGGTGAAGGGGGAGGTGCGGCTGCCGCCGGGACCGGGGCAGCTCCCGCAGGTCTCGGGCCCGCAGGGGTCGCCGTCGGGCGAACAGCAGCAGTCGTGCGCGTCGCCCGCACTCGTGCCGCAACAGCAGGCGGCGCTGTCGGCCATGGCGGGTTCCCCGGTCGCCTGGACGCCGAGCCAGGTCGTGGCGAGGAACAGCAGGGCCGGCAAGGCGGTCCAGCGCAGTGCGTTGCGTGTCAGGAGCGGGCGCATGCAGAGATCCTAGCACTATTCTAGGCTTTAGGCAAGTTTGACCCAGGAGATCGCCGATGCGACAGCGTTCCGTTTCGCGCCCCTTGCTCTTCGTCGTCCTCGTCAGCGTGATCTTCATGCTGTGCCACCTGTTGTGGAGGTGGTGCCTGCCCGGGGCGGACGAGGAGACCCGCAGCCTGCTGGAGAAGGCGACCTCCTGCCTCTTCGCGCTGGCGCTGACCTGGCGGCTCGGCTGGTGGCGCGGGGCGGGCCTGGCCGTCGCGCCGCGGGCGCGGTCCTGGCTCCCGTTCCTGCCCCTGGCCGTCATCCCGGCGCTGATGCTCGCGTTCAGCGAGTTCGGCCCGGCGACGGCCGGCCGGCTGCTCTTCCTGGCCGCCGTCGCCCTGATGACGGGCTTCGCCGAGGAGGTCGTGTTCCGCGGCGTCGCCCTGCGGGCGCTGCTGCCGGGCGGGGCCCTGCGGGCGGCGGTCCTCTCGTCGGCGATCTTCGGCCTGCTGCACCTCGCCAACCTCGCGTCCGGCGCCGACCCCGTCGCGACGGGCCTGCAGGTCGTCTTCGCGGGGCTGTTCGGCTTCGCCGCCGCGGCGCCGCGCCTGGTGACCGGCACGCTGTGGCCGCTCGTCGCGATCCACGCGCTGCAGGACTTCCTGGCTTTCTGGTCGGCGGGCGGTTTGGCCGAGAAGGCGACGCCGAAGGCCGGCGAGGTCGTGGCGCCGCTGGTGATCATGCTGCCGATCGCGGGGTTCGGCCTGTGGCTGCTGCGGCGTTCGGCGCGCGCCGGCGCAGGAGAGCAGGCCGGGTAGGGCGTCGCGGTCAACGCCGGGCTACTTCACGAGCGAGAGCTTTTCCGTCTCCACCCGGTCCCCGGCCTGCAGGCGGGCGAGGTACGTCCCGGCCGGCAGCGCCTGGCCCGCTTTGTCGCGGCCATCCCACGGCGACGTATGACGACCCGCGGGCAACCGCACGTCCACCAGCCGACGCACCTCGCGGCCGGCCAGATCGTGGATCGTCAGCCGCACGTCCTGCGGGCGCTCCAGCGTGAACGTCAGCATCGTGGTCGGATTGAACGGATTGGGGTGCGGGGCGAGCAGCGCGGTCGTCAACTCGGGGACGATCGCGGTCGTGCGCGAGAGTTCCTGCCAGACTCCATCGTCGTCGCGGGCGGACAGCAGGTAGGTGACGGACTCGCCCGGGAGCAACGGGCCGTCGAGGTCGAGCGCGGCGTAGCCGTCGGCTTCGCGGGTCCAGGGTACGGTCCAGGTACGGTCGTCGGCGATGGCGTCGAGGCGTAGGCCGACGGTGTCGCGGGCCAGGCGCCAGGTGAGGCGGAAGCCGGAGTCCTGCCAGGTGGCGGAGAAGTCCTGTACAGCGATGGGGACGGTGTCGGAGCAGTCGAGGGCTATAAGATTGAAATAACTTTGCAAGGTGGTCGCAGCGAGGCAATTGCCGACAAGCGAGATTTCAGAAAGATAGGGAAGGTCGAAACGACCGATCACTTCCAGATTCGCTAGATCGGTCACATCCACGATGAGCATTCCTTGGCCGCGTACGACCGAGTAAGCTACGCCCCCCGACAACTCAACGTCATCGAAAGGGATCCCTGGCAAGGAACCCATTTGAACTGGGTGGCCGGGACCCTGAAGTCGCAAATCGTACGCGAAGAGGCCATCGTCGCCGGCCAGCAGAAGGGATTCGGTCGACACTGCGGCGCTGGTGCCGGAATCGGTCATCGGCATCTCTTCGATCACGAACGGTGACAGCGGATTTTCGACATCCAGAACGACGAGGGACCCCTCGCATTGGGCGTAGGCATGGTCCCCGATGGAAACAAGGTTGTGGACCTCGTGATCGGTCAACAGCGTCCCGGCCAGCGGCGGATTTTCAGGAACAGCAAGATCGCGGATCTCGAGTCCAGGTGAGGCCACTGCATACAGGGCATCGTTTCCGATGAAGTAACCTTGAACGAGATGGAAGTCGCTGAGCTTCGAGTCGGACGGCCAGTGCCAGGTTCCCGTTGCCGGGTTGTCCGTGTAGATGTAATCCCCGTTGACAGCGATGTGGTTATAGACCTCCGCCCCCCAGTCATAGCCGCCTTGGTTAACAATGGTTTCCCCGGCGGACGGTGATCTTGGATCCGTCACATCGAGGACGGTCACATGACAGTAATCGTGCACCCCTCCCATGTCGCCCATCGATATCGCCTCGAGCAAAAACACCGAGCCTCCAGCAACATCGTATTCTTCGAGACGGGATGTGGAAAAGTGATCGCCCCATTGATCATACTGGGTGTGCGTGTAAAAATTCTCGCTATATAAAATGGGATCTTCTCCGCATATTGGAGAAAGTCGGTAGATGACATCACCGAAGGTCCAGACAGAGTTTTCGGTGATGACGAAATCCAAGGCAGTCGTCTCGGTATCCTGCACGCCCTCGAATGCAATTACACCATCGGTGTTGATTCGATAGACGGCGATACCATGCCCCAACATGCGTGTGAAGAGCATATTCTGGTGGATGGCGAACTTGCCGAGATATTGAGTATCGTGGTGGAGGATTAGCGGCGCTGATGGATCTGCCACATCGCAAACCCAGCAATCGGTTTCATTGTACTCGTCGCTGTAGTCGCTGGCGTTGATGACAGCGATGTTATCATTCACGCACATGCGAAAATCTGCCCAGTCGGAGCAGTGTGCACCCAAGTCGACACTTCCCAGGACAATGGGCGACAAGGGGTTTGCGATATCGAGCGCCATCAGTTTGCACATGCAATTCACGTTCGATGCAAATGAGGCTACCCAACAGACGTTGCCCTCTCTCTGCACGAGAAATCGGCTCCCATCGAGCGGCATCAAGATGCTAGCGACGGGTGCCGAGGGATCGGAGATGTCGATGATCCAGAGACCCTGTGATCGCACGCCGATGCAGATCACGTCACCACAAGCCGCAATGGCGTCGATCTGGCCAGGAGCCGTAATCCGGGACAGCTGTTCAGGTGATTCCGGGGTGCTGAAATCCAAGATCGTCACCGTGCTTGAAGTTGCGAGAATCGCCAGATCTCCACTCACGGCCATGTCGATCATGGTGTGTTGACTGGCGTCGATATAATAGGTTCCCTCACGGATCAAACTCTCGTCGTTACCGATGCGGAACCAAGCAACTTCGCGTGGAGAACCATTGTAGCTTGCGCTACAGATATGGGATTCGTCGGCTGCCGTGACAGTGGTAAACATGAACGAACCGACGATAGCCGGGTGAACCAGGGCTGAATAGTCGATGCAAGGCTGCGCGGGCAGTGATCCGGCAGCGAACACGACCGCCACCGCCGCGGCGATGAGGACCGATCGGGAGCGAGCCATGGCGGCTCCTTTGGTGGCTAGACGCTATTTGCGCCGAATCGCTCGGCGCTTCTCGGATACAAACTCAGCATCTCGTTAGGCGACTTCTTGATGATAACAGCCTTTCAGGGGATGAGTCAATCAACTGCCCCCGCGGCTTCCGTGGAGGCGTGATCGCCGAGGGCCTCAGTGCTGGTGCGGGAGACGGGAACCAGTCTCGTCAGGGCGTCCCATGCGGATCAGTACAGGGCCTTCAACTGGCTCCAGGTGATGGCTTCGTTCGCCACGACGCAATCGCCCGACGTGATGAAGGTCTGGGGGACGTCGGTGTTGCCGTTCACGACGTGGAAGGGTAGGTCTGTCCCCAGCATTGCCACATAACACATTGTGCAGGCCGGCGTGTTGTCCTGGTTTGGGAACACTCGAAAACTCACTTCGTCGGAAATACTCAGCGTTGTTATCTGCCGTTCTGCGAGGACGACGTTACCGCCTATCGACGGCGTAAAAGACTCCATGCCGACGATGAATCCCTTCACCCACGTCGTCGGATCTTCAGGGTCATCAACGTCGATGCCGGAGCGAACAAACCAGTCCTGCATGGAGCTGGCCGGCAGGCTCGTCTCGATATCCACGGAACATGTCCAGGCCAGCAGATAAGGGCCGGTGAAATTCGTGAGCATGAGGTAGCACGTCACCGTCCCGCCCGGCGCATGACACAACGCAGAGGCCTCAGTATCGAAGTAGACGCCGATGCCGTCGGGATGGGGATCGATGGCGGCGTGGGTCGCAATCGTCAGGATCGTGAGGAGGATGAAAGTAAGGATGATGTTGAGTTTCTTCATTTCCGACCTCCGTAACATGGAATCAAGCGATGGTCGATCCTCGCACGAATCCCTCGGTGAGGTCAATCCCGACCGCTCTGTCCGTGATGCTCCTGCTACGACCGCACCCTCAACTCCTTGTCCCGCAACACACTGATTCTTGCGGCCGCCGCTTGCGCCGCCGACAATGTGGTCTGCAGCGGCACGCAGCGGCGCACCGCGGCGGCGTACATCGCGGCCCAATCCAGGCAGAGCGTCATCCAACCGTGGATCAGTACAGGGCCTTCATCTGGCCCCAGGTGATGGCTTCGTTCGCCACGACGCAATCGCCGGACGTGATGAAGGTCTGGGGGACGTTGGTGTCGCCGTTCACG